>CAWDPP010000051.1:0-143212 GCA_963804235.1 uncultured Alphaproteobacteria bacterium | reverse complement strand
TGGGCAAGGGCGTCAAAGCGGCGGCCGACGCGTTACGACGAAACCGACGCGCTCGGTGAATGGGCGCCTCCTGCCGCGCGCGCGCAAGCTCGCCGGGCTCGGCGTGCCGGCTGGAGGAAGGCGCTGCCGCCGAACCTCCCCGCCTACACGGTGATGAGCCAGGAGGGCGACCAGCTCATCGAGGGCGAGGCCGAGGAAGTGGACGAGCCGCCGGCGGCGCCGGCGCCGGCGCGGCGCCTTCTCGCGGAATAACCTGTTGCTCGGGACAGGCTCAAGGACTGGCACGATTTCTACGTGCTGCTGGGCACCGCGGCGGCGACGCTCGTGGGCCTGACCTTCGTCGCCGCCTCGATCGGCGCGGGCGTCCTGACGCGCGACCACGAGCAGGGGCTCAAGACCTTCATCACGCCGACCGTGGTGCATTTCGCGGCGATCCTAGGCGCGGCGCTCGTCATCCTCGCGCTGTTCCCGAGCGGCATGGGCGTTGGCGTGGCGCTCCTGGCCGAGGCCCTGGGCGGCATCGCCTACAGCCTCTTCATCGTGTTCGAGATCAGGCGCAGCGAATTCGCCGCCTCGCTCGCGCCGGTCGATCGCGTGTGGTACGCGCTGGCGCCGGTCGTCGCTTATTGCGTGATCGCGGGCGCCGCGGCCTCGCTCCTCGCCAGCAGCGCCGCGCACCCGGCCGTGCTCGCGTGCGGGCTCGGGCTTTTGCTCCTCGCCGGCATCCGCAACGCCTGGGACATGATGGTGTGGATCATGCTGCGCCCGCGCGACAAAGGTTGACTTAGTCCGTCACTGCCTGGCGCGCAGCGCCGCCGCCAGGGTGCCATCGTCCAGCACGTCCAGCGCGCCGCCGATCGGCACCCCCTGCGCCAGCCGCGTCACCGCACGCCGAGCGGCTTCGCCGGTCGGTCAGCCAGTGCGCCGTGGTGGCGCCGTCGACCGTGGCGGGCAGCGCCAGGATCACCTCGCTCACGCCGCCCTCAGATCCGGTGCAGCAATGGTGACGACGCAGGTCCTCCGGCCCGACGCCGGCCAGCGCCGACAGCGTGCCGCCGAGCACATGATACAGCCCTGATGCACACGGGCGCGCTCCAGCGCCCACAGATCGGCGACGCCCTCCACCACGCAGATGATCGTGCGGTCGCGTTGCGGGTCGGCGCAGATGGCGCAGGGATCCTGGCTGTCCAGGTTGCCGCACAGGCGGCACGGCTGCACCGCGCGCGCCGCCTCGGCCAGGGCCGCCGCGAGCGGCAGCATGCGGGCCTCCGGCTGCTTGCAGCATCTTCAGCGCGGCCCGCCGCGCGCTGCGCGGCCCCAGGCCCGGCAGCTTGGCCAGCAGTGCGATCAGCCGCTCGACCTCGGGACCGCCCATGGTCAGTGATCAGTGATCAGTGATCAGTGATCAGCCGCAAGCTGAGCGGTCACACGCGTCACTGCCCGTCTCCCCGGCATCTGCGTGCGCCACCGATCACGGATCAGATCACCGATCACTAGAAAGGCAGCTTCATACCGGGCGGCAGTTGCAGCCCGCCGGTGACCTTCTGCATCTCCTCCTGCGCCATCGCCTCGATCTTGCGTCTTGGCGTCGCGGTGGGCGGCGACGATCAGGTCCTCCAGCATCTCGGGTCCGCCGGATCGGCGAGTCTTCGGATCGATCTTCACCCGCCGCAGGTCGCCCTTGCCGTTCAGCGTCACCGCGACCAGGCCGGCCCGGCGTCGCCTTCCACTCGATGCTCTCCAGCCTGGCCTGCATCTCCTGCATCTTCGACTGCATCTGCTGCGCCTGCTTCATCAGGCCGGCGAGGTTCTTCATTCCTCGGCTCCGTCTCCGTCGGCGAAATCCGCCTCGGCGCGGCGCGGCGTCGGGCGTCGCGCTTCCGCCTGCGGCTGCATCGGCAGACCATAGGCGTCGGCCGTGGCGTCGTGCACCTGATCGATGCGCGCACCCGGAAACGCTCGCATGACGGCGCGCACCAGCGGATGATCGGCGGCGCCGGAGCGGCGGGCGGCGTCGGCGGCCGTGCCTTGATCGGCCAGCGTCGGCTCGCCCTCGGCGGCGGAGAGCGCGATCGTCCAGCGCGTGCCGGTCGCCTCGGTCAGCAGCGCGGCGAGTTTCGAAGCCAGGTCGCGCGGCGCGTCCGGCTGCGGGCGCAGCTCGATCACCGGCGGGGCGAAGCGCACCAGATGCACCGAGTGGACCAGATGCGCGTGCAGCATCGCCTCGCGCCGCTCGGCCACCAGCGCGCGACGTCGCGGAAGCTGGCAACCTGCGGCGCGGCCGGGGTCGGTGCCGCGGCAGCGACGCGCCTCCGGCCAGCGCGCGCATGCCGCCGCCGGCTGGGCCGCCGCGGGCGGGCCGGTAGCGTGCCGGTCGCGCCGCCCGCCAGGCTGCCGGTGGCTGGACGCCCGCCAGCGCGTTGCGAGCGTCGCCGGGTCCGCCGGCAGCGGCGCGTGGCGGCGTGGCGCCGGCGGCTTGCGGCGCGCCGCTGGTCAGCCGGCGCACCAGGTCGCCGGGCGGCGGCAGGTCGGCGACGTGGCACAGCCGGATCAGCACCATCTCGGCCGCGGCGCCGGTGGCCGGCGCGGCCTTTCCACCTCGCCCACGCCCTTCAGCAGCATCTGCCAGGCGCGCGCCAGCGTGGGCACCGACAGCCGGTCGGCCAGCGCGGCGCCGCGGGTGCGCTCGGTCTCCGGCAGCTCGCGGCTTCGCTGCAGCGCCGGGGCGGACTTCAGCCGGGTCAGTGTGCACCAGCTCCAGCAGGTCCTGCAGCATGACGCCGAGATCGGCGCCGCGTTCATACGCGCGGTCGGTGATCGCCAGCGCGGCGGCGGGTTTGCCGCGCCATCACCGCCTCCATCAGGTCGAACACGCCGCCCGGTCGGCCAGGCCGAGCATGTCGGCGACCTGCGCCTCGGTGATCCGCGGCCGTCCGCGCCGGGCGATCGCCTGGTCGAGCATGCGACAGCCCGTCGCGCACCGAGCCGTCGGCGGCGCGCGCGATCAGGTCGAGCGCGGCGGGCTCGATCGCGACGCCCTCCTGCGCGGCGATGCGGGCGAAGTGCTGCGTCAGCTCGGCCACCCGCACGCGGCGCAGGTCGAAGCGCTGGCAGCGCGACAGCACGGTGATCGGCACCTTGCGCAGTTCGGTGGTGGCGAACACGAACTTCACGTGCGGCGGCGGCTCCTCCAGCGTCTTCAGCAGCGCGTTGAAGGCGTTGCGCGATCAGCATGTGGACTTCGTCGATGACGAAGACCTTGGTGCGCGCCTGGATCGGGCGGTAGCGGGTGGCCTCGATGATCTCGCGCACGTCGTCGACGCCGGTGCGGGAGGCGGCGTCCATCTCCACCACGTCGGCGCGCGGTCGCGACGATGGCGACGCAGTGGGCAGACGCCGCACGGATCGGCGGTCGGGCCGCCGGTGCCGTCCGGGCCGATGCAGTTCAGCGCGCGGGCGATGATGCGGGCGGTGGTGGTCTTGCCGACGCCGCGCACGCCGGTCAGCATGAAGGCGTGCGCGACCCGGCCGATGGCGAAGGCGTTGCGCAGGATGCGCACCATCGCCTCCTGGCCGATCAGGTCGTCGAAGCGGGTCGGGCGGTATTTGCGCGCCAGCACGCGGTAGGCGCGCTCGCGGCCCGCTAGGCGCCTCCACGAACAGGCACGGCGGGAGGCCGAACCAACGACCCGAGCGGGTCTCGTTGCGGCTGCTTCCTTCCGGACCTGACCGGGTTGGCGAGGCGCCGTCCGCCGCCGACCTCCCGACCTCACTATATCAGGACCGGCCCCGCGACCGCGCAAGGACGGGCTGGGCGGCCCGAATGTGCGCAGCGCGCGAGCGTGACGCGGCGGCCCCGAGCGCCTAAAAGGCGGCGGATGGAGCGGGTGAATTTCTATGCCGGCGGCGCGCTCGACCGCGCCGGGATGCGGCGGAAGGACCGCGCATGGCTCCCGTCGCTGCTCGAGCGCGGCGCGTGCCGCTTCGTGCTGCTGTGGCGCGGGCAGAACCTGGTGCTGAACGGCGCCGACGGCGCGCCGCGCGCCGCGTTCCTGGCGCGGGCGGAAATCAAATCGTTCGGCGGCGAGCCGGTGCTGCTCGAACTCGACGGCGATACCGCCTATTTCGCGCTCGACCTGTCGCGCGAGGAGACGCCGCTCGCGGCGCTCAGCCCGAGCGCCTCGTACGAGTTCACAGACCTGCGCCGGGTCGGACCCCTGATGGCGCGCGCGGAGGGCTCGCTCCTCGCTTATGCGCGCGGGATATCCTACTGGCACGAGCGGCACCGCTTCTGCGGCGTGTGCGGCCAGCCCACGGCAAGCGATGAAGGCGGGCACGTGCGGCGCTGCACCGGCCCATCGTGCGGCGCCGCGCATTTCCCGCGTACCGATCCAGCCGTCATCATGCTCGTCCATGACGGCGAGCGCTGTCTCCTGGGGCGCAAGCCCGAATGGCCCAAGGGCATGCATTCGACGCTCGCGGGATTCGTCGAGCCGGGCGAGAGCCTCGAGGAGGCGGTCGCGCGCGAGGTGTTCGAGGAGACCGGGATCGCGGTCGACGAGGTGACATATCACTCGTCGCAGCCGTGGCCGTTCCCGGCCTCGCTCATGCTCGGATTTCACGCCCGCGCCAGAAGCCGCGCCATCACGGTCGATCCCGAGGAACTGGAACGCGCCGAATGGTACGAGCGCGGCTTCCTGCTCGCGCGCACCGACGACGACGTTCTGCGCTTGCCGCGGCGCAATTCGATCGCGCGCCGCCTGGTCGAGGATTGGCTCAGGCGCTGAGCCGGCGCCACTCGACCGTGGGTGGATCGCGGAAGGCAAAGCGCGCGAGATGGCGCGTGACGACGCCTTCGAGCTCGGCCAATTGCTGCGGATCGGGCGCTTCGGCCTTGAGCACGAGCTTGTCGGGCGCGGCTTCGAGCCGACACAGGCCGGCCGGGAAGGCGATGGTGCCGTTCACGTCCCAGCGATAGACCGAGAGCCGGTGCTCGAAATGCTTGCACAGCTGCGCCAGATAGCGCTGCGCCTTGGGCGTCGCCGACCTGCGCCTCGGAGCGCGCGGGGCCGGCCATCAGCTCCGCTCCACGGTTTGCGCCGCGGCGTCGAGCGCGCGCGTGACGGCGTCGATCTGCGCGTCCGTGAGCGGCCCGCGCGAGAGGCGCATGCGCAAGGCGAGGCGCAGGTTCTGCATCGCGCGCACGATCTGCGGCGCCGGGCCGCCGCCCTGGGCGGCACGGACCTCGGTCATGCGGGCGAAGAGCGCATCGACCGCCGCCTTGTTGGCGGCGAGCGCGGCCTCGCCCTCGGGCGTGATGGCGTAAGCCTTCTTGCCGCCGTCTTCGGTGACGCGCGTATGGCCCAGCTCTTCGAGCAGCGTCAGGGTGGGATAGATCACGCCGGGGCTCGGGCTGTAGGCGCCGCCGAGGCGGTCCTCGATCTCCTTGATGATCTCGTAGCCGTGGCGCGGCTTTTCCGCGATGAGGCCCAAGAGCACGAGGCGCAGGTCGCCCTGGTCGAACACCCGGCCGCGCCCGCCGCGACCGCCGTGCATGTGGCGAAAACCCGGCTCGCCGCGCCGTCCGGCCCAGTCGCCGCGCATGTGGCGGTGGCCATGGCCGAGGTGGTATTTATGGAACAAGGGTTACACTCCTATTGTCAGACTGCATTTAGATATATCTAACTGCAGTCGAAGTCAAGGGGTGTTTTGGCGATCTAATCCCCGCCGAGCTGGCTCGATTCCTCGCGGAAGGGGTGGGCCGGATAGGTCCCCAGGATCTTCACCTCGCGCGAGAAGAAGCGCAGCTCCTCGAACGCCAAGGCGAGCGGGCGGTCCTCGGGCGTGCCGTCGACATCGGCATAGAACTGCGTCGCGGTGAAGCGGCCGCCGACCATGTAGCTTTCGAGCTTGGTCATGTTGACGCCGTTGGTGGCGAAGCCGCCCATGGCCTTGTAGAGCGCGGCCGGCACGTTGCGCACGCGGAACACGAAGGTGGTGATGGCGCGCTTGCAGTCCTTGGGCAGCGGGCGCTGGTCGCGCGCCATGACGAGGAAGCGCGTGGTGTTGTGCTCCTCGTCCTCGATGTTCTGCATGAGCGAGACGAGGCCGTAGATCTGGCCCGCGAGCTCGGACGCGATCGCGGCGACGGTTTTGTCGCCGCGTTCGGCGAGCTCCGCCGCCGCGCCCGCGGTGTCGGCGGCGACGTGCGGCGTGAGGCCGAGCTTGCGGATCATCGCGCGGCACTGCGACAGCGCGTGGACGTGGCTGCGCACCGTCCTCAAGCCTTCGAGCGTGGCGCCCGGCAAGGCCAGGAGATGATGGTTCACGCGCTGGAAATGCTCGCCGATGATGGTGAGGCCCGAGTCCGGCATCAGATGATGGATGTCGGCGACGCGGCCCGCGACCGAGTTCTCGATGGGCAGCATCGCGAGCTGAGCGCGCCCTTCGCGCACGGCCGCGATCGCGTCCTCGAACGTCTCGCACGCGAGCGTCGCGAGCTCGGGATAGACCTCGCGGCAGGCAAGATCGGAATAGGCGCCGGGCGCGCCCTGAAAAGCGATGGTGCGGGCCGGATCGGTGCTGGCGGTCATGGTGCGGAGGCGATGAGCGCGCGGACGCGCGCGAGATCGTCGGGAGTATCGACACCGAGCGGCACGGTGTCAACGAGCGCCACGTCGATGCGCATGCCCGCTTCGAGCGCGCGCAATTGCTCGAGCCGCTCGCGCCGCTCGAGCGCGCTCTCGGGCAGCGCGACGAAGCGCGCGAGCGCAGCGCGGCGCCAGGCATAGATGCCGATATGGTGATAGAGCGGCCCCTCGCCCCACGGCACGGCGCGACGGCTGAAATAGAGCGCGCGCGCGACGCGCGTGCCTGCAGCGAAAGCGGCCGCGACCTTGACGACGCTGTCGGCGCGGCGATCCTCGTCGTTGTCGATGACTGCTGCGAGCGTCGCGATATCGACGCGCGCATCATCGAGCGGCGCGAGCGCCGCGCGGATCGCGGCGGGCTCGATGAGCGGCAGGTCGCCCTGGAGATTGACGACGACGTCGTGGGCGCGCCCGGGGTCGAGCGCCTCGACCGCCTCGTGGACGCGGTCGGAGCCCGACGGGTGATCCGCGCGCGTCAGCACCGCCCGGCCGCCAACGGCAGCGATGGCGGCGGCGATCTCGGGCTCGGCGCAGGCGACGACGACCGGCCCCACGCCCGCGCTGACGGCGCGGCGCCAGACATGGACGATCATCGGCTCGCCGGCAATGTCGGCGAGCGGCTTGCCGGGAAGCCGCGTCGAACGCATCCGCGCGGGAATGACGACGATCGGGGTCATGCTCTCTCTTGCGGCGTTATGCCGCATCGGCTGCCGTTCCCCGCTTCAATCACATTTCGTTTGAGTTGTCAGCGAAAATTGGCTTCTCTCACGCTCGCTTCCGAGCAGCGGGCGAACCATGAAGGCCGATTCTCACTTCGGGGGTGGCATGTCATTCGAGGCGAACAAGATCGCGGCTGCCATTCTGGTTGCGCTGATCGTGGCCATGGTTTCCGGCATCCTGGCCGACAAGCTCGTCGAGCCGAAAATGCTGGCGAAGAACGTCTATGAGGTCGCGGGCGCGCCCGAGGCGGCGCCTTCGCAGCAGGCGGCGGCGCCGGCGGGACCCGAGCCGATCGGGCCGCTCCTGGCGCAAGCGAGCGCCGATGCCGGCAAGAAGGCCACGGTCGTGTGCCAGGCTTGCCACACCTTCGACAAGGGCGGCCCCAACCGCGTCGGCCCCAATCTCTACGGCATCGTCGGCGACGAGATCGCGCACGACCGCGGCAATTTCGATTTCTCGCCGGCGCTGAAGACGGCGGGCGCGGGCAAGACCTGGACGGCCGATCTCCTGAACCAGTGGCTCTTCAAGCCGCAGGATCTCGCCAAGGGCACCAAGATGACCTTCGTCGGCGACCCGAAGGCCAAGGAGCGCGCCGACATCATCGCCTATCTCAATTCGCTGAGCGACAGCCCGAAGCCGCTCGCCTCCGACGAGCCCGCGCCCGCGGCGCCCGCGGCGCGCCGCGGCTGGAGCCCCGGCTGCGGCCGGCGCGCCTGCCCCCGCCCCCGCTCCCGCCGCCGGCGGCGGCAAATAGCGAATGGCGGCGGGCGCGCATGAACCCGTCGCGCCCGAAGAGATCGCGCTCGCGCACAAGCTCGCCGACGCGGCCGGCGCCATCGTGCGGCGCTATTTCCGCAAGCCCATCACGATCGACGACAAGCCCGATCTGACGCCCGTCACCGTCGCCGACCGCGAGGCCGAGCGCGCCATGCGCCGCCTCATCGGGCAAGCGTTTCCGGCGCACGGCATCATCGGCGAGGAGGAAGGGCGCGAGCGCGCGGATGCCGAGTCCATCTGGGTGCTCGATCCGATCGACGGCACCAAGAACTTCATCAGCGGCATTCCGCTGTTCGGCACGCTCATCGCGCTCGTGCGCAGGGGACGGCCGGTCGTCGGCGTGATCGACCAGCCGGTGCTCGGCGAGCGCTGGCTCGGCATCGCGGGGCAGCCGACGACGCTCAACGGCAAACCCATTCGGACGCGCGCCTGCGCCGATCTCGCGCGCGCGACGCTCTATGCGACCTCGCCCGACATGTTTGCCGGGGCCGATGCCGCGGGATTCGCGCGCCTCAAATCCCGCGTCAAGCTCGCGCGCTTCGGCGCCGACTGCTACGCCTATGCGCAGCTGGCGTCGGGCTTCATCGACCTCGTCGTCGAGTGCGACCTGAAGCCGTACGATTTTTCGGCGCTCGTGCCGGTGATCGAAGGGGCGGGCGGCGCGATCGTCGATTGGCAAGGACGCGCACTCGACCTCGGCTCCGACGGCCGCGTCATCGCGTACGGCGACCGCCGCCTCCTGGACGCGGCCAAGGCGGCGCTCGGCGGCGCCGGTTGAATGCCGGCGCCTCGCTATCGTGCTGTTGCTCGGGCGCCTTTCCATTAGACTGCGCGGCAACGACAATCGGAGGGAACGCCCGATGCGCGTCGTGCTCGCCGCCCTCTTCGCATTCATGCTCGCGCTTCCGGCAGCGGCGCAGGGCGCGTCCGAGGACGGCCCGCCGAGCTACGGCATGTCGCTGTTCGGCGACCCGCTCAACTATCCGCCGGGCTTCACGCATTTCGGCTACGTCAATCCCGACGCGCCCAAGGGCGGCAGCGTGCGCTTCGGCGATATCGGCACGTTCGACAACCTCAATCCGTTCATCCTGCGCGGCGTGGCGTTCGTGCGCTATGCCGATTCGATGGTGGGAGCGGGCGCGATCTGGGACAGCCTCATGGCGGGCGCGCTCGACGAGCCCAACACCGCCTACGGCCTCATCGCCGAGAGCGTCGCGCTCGCGCCCGACCGCAGCTCCATCATCTTCACCTTGAATTGGGCGGCGCGCTTCCAGGACGGCAGCCCGATCACGCCCGAGGATGTGTGCTGGACCTACGACACGCTCGTGACCAAGGGCCATCCCATCTATCGCCTCCAGCTCGCCAATGTCATGAAATGCGAAGTCCTGCCCGGCAACCGCGTCAAGTTCACCTTCAAGGACGGCAGCGACCGCGACCTGCCGATGCAGGTGGCGGGGCTGCCGGTGCTGTCGAGGAAATGGTGGCAGGGGCGCGATTTCAGCCAGCCCTCGCTCGACATTCCCGTGGGCAGCGGCCCCTATCGCATCGCCGCGGTCGATCCCGGCCGCTCGATCACCTACGAGCGCGTCAAGGATTACTGGGCGCAGGATTTGCCGGTGAACAAGGGGCTCAACAATTTCGACACGATGCGCGTCGACTATTACCGCGACATGTCGGTGATGTTCGAGGCGCTGAAGGCCGGGCAGATCGACGTGCGCGAGGAATACACCTCGAAGGACTGGGCGACCGCTTACGATTTTCCCGCGGTGAAGGACGGCGCGGTCGTCAAGGACCAGGTTCACCACCAGGTGCCGCAGGGCATGCAGGGCTTCATCTTCAACACGCGGCGGCCCATCTTCGCCGACCGGCGCGTGCGGCGCGCGTTGGGCTACCTGTTCGATTTCGAATGGACCAACAAGAACCTGCTCTATGGCGCCTACACGCGCACCAGGAGCTATTGGAACAATTCCGATCTCGCGGCGAGCGGCCTGCCGCAGGGCGACGAGCTGAAGCTCCTCGAAACCTATCGCGGGCGCATCCCGGACGAGGTCTTCACCACGGAATACGCGCCGCCGCACTATGACGGCAGCGGCAACATCCGCGACGGCGTGCGGCAAGGCGCTCGAGCTCTTCAAGGAAGCGGGCTGGAGCATCAAGGGCGAGAAGCTCGTCAACGACAAGACCGGCGAGCCCTTCACCTTCCAGTTCCTGAACGACGAGCCGCGCTCGGAGCGCATCATCCTGCCGTTCCTCAAGAACCTCGAGAAGGTCGGCATCTTCGCCGACCTGCGCGACATCGACGCGGCGCAGTACGAGAACCGGCGGCGCGATTATGATTACGACATGATCTCGCTCAACTATACCGCGTCGCTCGCGCCGGGCGCGGAGCTGCGCGACTTCTTCGGCAGCAAGGCCGGCTCCGAGCCCGGCAGCGCCAACACGTCGGGCATCAACGACCCGGTGGTGGACGATCTGATCCAGAAGGCGATCGAGGTGAAATCGCGCGCGGCACTTCTGCCGATCGTCCATGCGCTCGACCGCGTCCTTTTGTTCGGCTACTACGTCGTGCCGAACTGGTACGCGGACTATTATCGCATCGCCTATTGGAACAAGTTCGGCATGCCCAAGACGCACCCGAAATACGCCAATTCCGCCGCGGCCGTCATCAATTCCTGGTGGCTCGACAAGGATGCCGCCGGGCGCCTGTCCGCGCGCCAGGAGCCGGCGCCCAAGGAAGCGCACTAGGCGCCGATGCTCGCCTATATCGTTCGCCGCCTCGCGCTCGTCATCCCGACGCTCTTCGGCATCATGCTGGTGAATTTCGTCATCGTGCAGGCGGCGCCGGGCGGCCCGATCGATGAGGTCGTGGCGCAAATCCGCGGCGCGCAAGGGGGCGCGCTCGCGCGCATCAGCGGCGGCGGCACGGGCGAGGCCGGCGCCGCCGCAGACGCGGGCCTCGCGCGGCATCGATCCGAAACTGTTGGACGAGCTCCGGCACCAGTTCGGCTTCGATCAGCCCGCGGGCAAGCGCTTCGTCCTCATGCTCGGCAATTACCTGCGCTTCGATTTCGGCAACAGCTTCTTCAAGAACGGCAGCGTCATCAGCCTCATCATCGCGCGATTGCCGGTGTCGATCTCGCTGGGCGTGTGGACGACGCTGCTCTCCTATCTCATCTCGATCCCCTTGGGCATCCGCAAGGCCGTGCGCGACGGATCGAGCTTCGATGTGTGGACGAGCGGCGTCATCATCGTCGGCTATGCCATCCCGAGCTTCCTCTTCGCCATCCTCCTGATCGTGCTGTTCGCCGGCGGCAGCTATGCCGAATGGTTTCCGCTGCGCGGCCTCGTCTCCGACGACTGGTCGAGCTTTCCGTGGCCGCACCGCATCCTCGATTATTTCTGGCACATCGCGCTGCCGGTGACGGCGATGGTGATCGGCGGCTTCGCCAACCTCACCATGCTGACCAAGAACTCGTTCCTCGACGAGATCAACAAGCAATATGTCGTGACCGCGCGCGCCAAGGGCCTGGCGCCGCGCCGCGTGCTCTATGGCCACGTGTTCAGGAACGCCATGCTGATCGTCGTCGCCAATTTCCCGGCCGCCTTCATCGGCATCCTGTTCACCAGCGCGCTCTTGATCGAAGTGATCTTTTCGCTGAACGGACTGGGCCTCCTGGGCTTCGAGGCCGTGCTCGACCGCGACTATCCGATCATCTTCGGCACGCTCTACATCTACACGCTCATCGGCATCGCCATGAACCTGGTGCGCGACATCACCTACACGCTGATCGACCCGCGCATCGATTTCGCGACGCGCCGCGCATGAGCGCCGCCTTCGCCGCCGCGCGGCCGGGCGGGCGCTGGCTCGGGCTTCGCGTCAGCCCGCTGACGCGGCGGCGGCTTGCCAATTTCCGCGCCAACCGCCGCGGCTTCTGGTCGCTCTGGATCTTCTTGGCGCTGTTCACGGCGAGCCTCTTCGCCGAGTTCATCGCCAACGACCGGCCGATCGTCGTCTCCTATCAGGGGCATTTCTATTTCCCGGTGTTCGCCGATTATCCCGAGACCACGTTCGGCGGCGAATTCCCGACCGCGGCCGATTACCGCGATCCTTATCTCAAGCAGAAGATCGAAGCGGCCGGCTGGATAGTTTGGCCGCCGATCCCGTTCCATTACGACACCATCAACTACGCGCTGCCGAGCCCCGCCCCCTCGCCGCCCGACCGGGTCGATTGGCTCGGCACCGACGATCAGGGGCGCGACGTGCTTGGCGCGGCTCATCTATGGCTTCCGCATCTCGGTGCTGTTCGGGCTGACGCTGACGATCGCGAGCTCCGCGATCGGCATCGCCGCGGGCGCGATCCAGGGCTATTACGGCGGGTTCATCGATCTCGCGTTCCAGCGCTTCATCGAGCTGTGGTCGAACATCCCGACGCTCTTCCTCCTCATCATCCTGTCGAGCTTCGTGCAGCCGAATTTCTGGTGGCTCCTCGGCATCATGCTGGCGCTCGCCTGGATGCAGCTCGTCGATCTGGTGCGCGCCGAGTTCCTGCGCGCGCGCAATTTCGATTACGTGCGCGCGGCGAAGGCGCTGGGCGTCAGCGATCCGGTCATCATGGTGCGGCACGTGCTGCCCAATGCCATGGTCTCGACGCTGACCTTCATGCCGTTCATCCTGAACGGCTCGATCACCACCCTCACCTCGCTCGATTTCCTGGGCTTCGGCCTGCCGCCGGGCTCGCCCTCGCTCGGCGAATTGCTGCTGCAAGGCAAGAACAACATCACCTCGCCGTGGCTCGGCCTCACCGGCTTCTTCGTCCTCGCCGTGACGCTGAGCCTGCTCATCTTCATCGGCGAGGCCGTGCGCGACGCCTTCGATCCGCGCAAGGGGGTGTGAGCTGATGGCTCTTCTAAGCATCAACCACCTCTCCGTCACCTTCCGCACGCCGTCGGGCGATGTCGCGGCGGTGCGCGATCTTTCGCTCGAGCTCGAGAAGGGCGAGACGTTGGCGCTCGTCGGCGAATCGGGCTCGGGCAAGTCGGTGACGGCGCTCTCGATCCTGCAGCTCCTGCCCTATCCGCCGGCGCGTCACGGCAGCGGCAGCAGCATCGCCTTCGAGGGCCAGGAGCTCGTCGGCGCGAGCGAGCGCGACCTGCGCCGCATCCGCGGCAACCGCATCGCCATGGTGTTCCAGGAGCCGATGACCTCGTTGAACCCGCTGCACACGATCGAGAAGCAGGTCACCGAGACGCTCCATCTGCACAGCCGCATCGATGCGCGCGCGGCCAGGGCGCGCACGGTCGAGCTGCTGCATCTGGTCGGGCTCGCCGAGGCGGAGCGCCGGCTCGACGCCTATCCGCACCAGCTTTCGGGCGGGCAGCGCCAGCGCGTGATGATCGCCATGGCGCTCGCCAACGCGCCCGACATCCTCATCGCCGACGAGCCCACGACCGCGCTCGACGTCACCGTCCAGGCGCAGATCCTGACGCTCCTCAAAGACCTTCAGGCGCGCTTCGGCATGGCGCTGCTGCTCATCACGCACGACCTGACGATCGTGCGCAAGATGGCCGACCGCATCGCCGTGATGACGCAAGGCGAGATCGTCGAGCGCGGCACCACGGCCGAGATTTTCGGCGCGCCCAAGCATCCCTATACGCGCCGCCTCATCGCCGCCGAGCCCAAGGGCGAGCCGCTTGCGGTGGCGCCCGGCGCCGCGACCCTGCTCGAGACGAAGGCGCTCAAAGTCTGGTTCCCGATCAAGACCGGCGTGCTGCGCCGCACGACGGGATATGTGAAGGCGGTCGACGGCATCGACCTTGCGCTGCGCGCGGGCGAGACCTTGGGCGTCGTCGGCGAGTTGGGCTCGGGCAAAACGACGCTCGGCCTCGCCATCCTGCGCCTCATCGCCAGCACCGGTTCGATCCGCTTCGACGGCATCGCGCTCGACCAGCTCGGCAGCGCCGCGCTGCGGCCGTTGCGGCGGCAGATGCAGATCGTGTTCCAGGACCCGTTCGCGAGCCTCAGCCCGCGCCTCTCGGTCGGGCAGATCGTCGAGGAAGGATTGAAGGTGCACCGGCTCGGCGGCTCGGCGGACTCGCGCCGCGATCTCATCGCCGCTGCGCTCGAGGAAGTCGGGCTCGATCCCGAGTCGCGCGAGCGCTATCCGCACGAATTCTCGGGCGGCCAGCGCCAGCGCATCGCCATCGCCCGCGCGCTCGTGCTGAAGCCGCGCTTCGTCGTGCTCGACGAGCCGACCTCCTCGCTCGACATGTCGGTGCAGGCGCAGATCGTCGATCTCCTGCGCGCGCTCCAGGCGCGCCATGGCCTCGCCTATATCTTCATCAGCCACGATCTGCGCGTGGTGCGCGCCTTGGCGCACGCGGTGCTGGTGATGAAGGACGGCAAGGTCGTCGAGGCCGGCCCGGCGCAGGACATCTTCGCCCGCCCGCGCGCGCCCTATACCAAGGCGCTCATGGCGGCGGCGTTCGACATCGAGGCGGTCGCGAGCTAGCCGCTTGCGGCGTCAGTTGCCCGGCGGCGGCGATAGCCCGGCGGCGGATAATAGCCGGGCGGCGGCGGATAGCCCGGCACGCGGCGGCGGCGCGTAGGAAGCGGGCGGCGGCGGATAGCCCGGCGGCGGGTAATAGCCCGGAGGCGGCGCGGCATAGGCCGCGGGCGGCGGCGGCGGCGGCGGAGGCGGCGGATAATAAGCGGCCGGCGGCGGATAGCCCGCGACCTGGTCGCCGCGCGCGTACATGCATTGGCCGAAGGCGGTGTCGTAGCGCCGCTGCGCGTACGCCTGCGTCTGCTGCGCCTGGGCCGAGCCGCCGACGGTGCCGACCACCGCGCCCGTTCCCGCGCCGATCGCGGCGCCGCGCCCGCCGCCGATCGCCGCGCCCAACCCCGCGCCCAGCACCGTGCCGACGACCGCCCCGCCCACGACCTGGTTCGTCTCGCGCTGCTCGAGCCCGGCGACCTGCTGATCGGCATATTGGCGGCACAGGTAATTGTCCTGCTGGAATTCGTCGAACGGCTTGTTGGGCGCCGGCCCGACCGGCACGGTCGGCGCCATCTGCGCCGATGCGCTCCCCGCCGCCAAGGTCAGAACCGCCGCCATCAGCAAGATGCGTCGCATCGCAAACCCCCACCCCAACGCGCCAATTCAATCACAAGAACGCGAAGCTGGGTAGCGGGCCTCCGCGTCGCACCGGAGAAGGCGCGCGTGATAGGATTCGAGCGCGAGGCAGGGATCGGAGGTGGGATTGGCGCCGATCTCGAGCCGGATCGGCCCGTTGATGATGACGAGGATCGGCGCAGCCGCCCGTGCTCGAGGTCACGCCATGCAGCAGGAATTCCTCGCGCATCATGGCCTGCCACGCGGCTGCTACGACGGGAAAGTGCAGCGGCAGGCAGCCGGCCATGACGGCGTTGATGGCGAGCTTCTCGGCCGTGATCGCCTGCGCGCGCACCGGCTCGATGCCGAGAAGCTGATCCGGCGGCATCACCGCCCATTCGAGGCAGCCGCGACCGCGGCCGCGGTCGGCGGCACGACGGGCAAGCCATCGGTCCAGCCGTTGCCTGTGATAGACTTCCTGCGCGGCGGCGAAATCGTCGACGTCATAGCTCTTCGCCGTCAATTCCGGCTTGTTCGTCGGCAACGGAACCGCCCGAGCTTCAGCAGACCCGACGCGAGCATAGATACGGTCAACCGCAATGTCCAGCAATCACGGCCAGATCGCGCTGCGCCTCGACGAGCGGCCGGGCGGGCGGATCGCCTTCGTCACCATCGACAATCCGTCGCGTCTCAATTCGCTGACGGGGGCGCTGATGGACGAGCTCGCGGCCAAGCTCGCGCCGCTTGCGGCGGATGCGGAGCTGCGCGCGCTCGTCCTGACCGGCGCCGGCGACAAGGCTTTCATCGGCGGCGCCGACATTGCGGAAATGAGCGCGCTCGCCGACGCCGAAGCGGGCCGCCGCTTCATCACCCGGCTGCACCGATGCTGCGAGGTCATCCGCGCCATCCCGGTGCCGGTGATCGCCCGCATCAACGGCTTCGCCTTGGGCGCGGGTCTCGAAATCGCCGCGTCGTGCGACGTGCGCATCGCGGCGGAGAGCGCGGTGTTCGGCATGCCGGAGGTGCGGCTCGGGATTCCGTCGGTCATCGAGGCGGCGCTTCTGCCGCTGCTGATCGGCTGGGGCCGCACGCGCCAGGTCGTTCTGTTCGGCGAGAATTTCTCGGCGCAGGACGCGCTGTCCTGGGGCCTGGTCGAGGAAGTGGCGGGCGCCGGCCAACTCGATGAAGCGATCGCGGCGTGGCTCGGCCGCCTGCTTTCCTGCGCGCCGGGCGCGGTGCGGCGGCAGAAGCAGCTCATCCGCGCGTGGGAGGATCTGCCGCTTCGCGCCGCGATCGAGGCCGGCATCGACAGCTTCGCGGAGGCCGTAGGCAGCGGCGAGCCCGCGGCCGCGATGCGCGCCTATCTCGAGCGGCGCAAGGCGCGCGCGGCGCGGCGATGACCAGGGACGCTACTCGAGGCCCCAGGCGGCAAGGGCGCGGCGCACGGCCGGATCGCGCGCCGCTTCCGGCTGCCAGCCGCGCGCCCGGCAGGCGCGCGCGGTGAGCGCGTTGCCGCGCAGGCCGAGATAGATTTGCAGGCCCAAAAATGCGGCAAAGAGCGCCAGTTCGAGCGGCAGGCGCAGCACCGGCGGCACGAGCCGTCCGAAGCCCAGATCGGCGAGCCACAAGCCCAGAACCGCGGCGCCCCAGGTGCTGAGCCCGCGCAGGAAGAGCGGCACGCCGAAAAATCCGGCGAACAGGAAAAGGTCCCAGGCGAAGCCGAACTTGACCCGTTTCGCGCGCTGCCCCGACGGGCTGCGGAAGAGCACGCTCGTGCGCGCCGGCGCCGCTTCGGCGGCGGCGGCGGCGCGGGCGCGGACGGGTCTCGCGTTCGGCCGAGGCCGGCATCAGCCGCCCCCGGCCCCGCCGAAGCGGCGCTCGACCAGCGCCAGGAGCGCGCGCAGGCACAGCGCCTCGCCGCCCTCGGGCCGGCCGGGCCGGGTCTTGGCGTTCCAGGCGTAAGTGTCGATGTGCGCCCAGGGAATGTCGGCGGGCACGAACTCGGCGAGATAGAGCGCGGCGGTGATGGCGCCGGCGAAGCCGCCCTCCGACACGTTGTTGATGTCGGCGACGGGGCTCTTCAAGAGCTCGCGATAAGGCGCCCAGAGCGGCAGGCGCCACATCGGGTCGCGCTCGGCCGCACCCGCGGCGAGAAGGTCGGCGGCGAGCGCGTCGTCGTTGCAGAAGAGCGCCGGCAGCTCGGGCCCCAAGGCGACGCGCGCCGCGCCCGTCAATGTCGCCATGTCGACGATGAGGCTCGGGCGCTCGCGCGCGGCCTCGGCCAGCGCGTCGCACAGGATGAGGCGGCCCTCGGCATCCGTGTTGCCGATCTCGACGGTGATGCCCTTCCTCGTGCGGATGATGTCGCGCGGGCGAAAGGCGTTGCCGGCGACGGAATTCTCGACCGCCGGGACGAGCAGGCGCAGCCGCACCGGCAGCTGCAGCGCCATGACCGCGCGCGCGAGGCCGATGAGCGTCGCGGCGCCGCCCATGTCCTTCTTCATGTTCAGCATGCCCGACGCCGGCTTCAGATCGAGCCCGCCGCTGTCGAAGCACACGCCCTTGCCGACGAGCGTCAGCTTCGGGGCATTCTCGTCGCCCCAGGTGAGATCGACGAGGCGCGGCGCGCGCGTGCTGGCGCGGCCGACGGCGTGGATGGTCGGGTAGTTGGTCGCCAGCAAGCCATCGCCGACGATGACCTTGCAGCGCGCGCCGAGCTGCGCCGCCATGTCCTCGATGGCGCCGGCGAGCTCGGCCGGGCCCAGATCCTCGGCCGGCGTGTTGATGAGGTCGCGCGCGAGCGAAAACCCCTCGGCCACGGCCGCGACGCGGGCGCGGTCGGCATTTTGCGGCCATTCGAGCCGCGCCGGGCTGCGCTCGCGCTTCTTGTAGCGGGTGAAGGCGTAGGACCCGAGCGCCCAGCCGAGCGCCAGCGCCGTCTCGGCCGCGCGTCCGGGGGCGCCGTCGAGCGCATAGCTGCCCTCGGGCAAGGCATCGGGGCAACCGCCGAGCGCCCACAGGAATTCGCCCTCCGCCATGCCGGCGAGGACGTGGCCCAGGCGCCCGGTCTCGTCCGGGACGAGCAGGAGTTTTCCGGGCTCGGCGGCGAATCGGCTGGCCTCGGCCCAGCGCTCGCACGCCGCGCCCAGCGCCTCGAGGCGCGCTCCGAGCTCCCCTTTCGTCACCGGCGTGACCGGGATGGCGCCGCCGCCGGGCGGCATGAGACCCTCTACCACTTCCCTAACCTCCGGCTTCGGCACCCGTTTTGCAGGGAGCCTCAAAGTGGGTAGTTGCGCACCGGAGCCGGCATCGGCAGAGTCCGGGCGCGGCAAAGGCGGTCAGGATAGCCGATGGCCGAGTTCACCATCTATATCGGCAACAAGAACTATTCCTCGTGGTCGCTCCGGGCATGGCTCATGGCGAAGGCCGCGGGATTGGCGTTCGACGAGGTGCTGATCCCGCTGTGGCAGGAGGGAAGCCAGAGCGAGCTGCGCCGCCATTCGCCCTCGGGCAAGGTCCCGGCGCTCGAGCATGGCGACGTCACGGTGTGGGAATTGCTCGCGATCGGCGAATACCTGGCCGAAATCCGGCCCGATGCGCGGCTCTGGCCCGAGGACCGCGCCGCCCGCGCCGCCGCACGCGCGGCGAGCCACGAGATGCACGCGGGCTTCGTCAATCTGCGCCGCGCCTTGCCCATGAACATGCGCGCGAGCAAGCCCGGCCGGCCGGTGGCGCCCGACGTGCGGGCCGAGCTCGACCGCATCGCCGCGCTGTGGCGCGAGTGCCGGCGGCGCTATGGCGCGGGCGGGCGCTATCTCTTCGGCGGCTTCACCATTGCCGATGCGATGTACGCGCCGGTGGTGAGCCGGCTCAGGACCTATGGCATCGCGCTCGACAGCGAAGCGCAAGCCTATGCCGACACGGTGTGGGATTATCCGGCCTTGCAGGAATGGGCCGCGGCGGCGCGGGTCGAGCCGATGGTGGTCGCGCAATTCGAGATCTAAGGGGGCGAGGGCGGCGATGGCGGATGTGAAGGGAGTGGAGGTTCGGGGCGCTAGAGCCCCCGGCCAGGACCAGATCCTGAGCGCGGCGGCGCTCGAATTCCTGGCCCATCTCGAGCGCAGCTTCGGGCCCGAGCGCCAGCGCCTGCTCGGCCGCGCGGGCCGAGCGCCAGCAGCGGCTCGATGCCGGCGAGAAGCCCAGCTTTCCGGCCGAGACGCGCGCCATCCGCGATGCCGATTGGACGGTGGCGTCCTTGCCCAAGGATTTGCTCGACCGGCGCGTCGAGATCACCGGGCCGGTCGACCGCAAGATGGTGATCAACGCGCTCAACTGCGGCGCCTCGGTCTACATGGCCGATTTCGAGGACGCCTCGACGCCGACCTGGGCGAATTTGATCGAGGGACATGTCAATCTGATCGACGCGGTGCGCCGCACCATCGCATTCGACGATCCGCAGACCGGGCGGCACTACGCGCTCCAGCCCAAGACCGCGACGCTGCTGGTGCGGCCGCGCGGCTGGCACCTGCCCGAGGCGCATGTGCTGGTCGATGGCGCGCCGATGTCGGGCTCCCTCTTCGATTTCGGACTCTATTTCTTCCACAACGCGCAGGAATTGGTGAAGCGCGGCACCGGCCCGTATTTCTATCTGCCGAAGCTCGAGAGCCGGCACGAGGCCAAGCTGTGGAACGACGTGTTCGTCGAAAGCCAGAAGCGGCTCGGCATTGCCGAAGGGCACGATCAAGGCGACCGTGCTGATCGAGACGATCCTGGCCGCCTTCGAGATGGACGAGATCCTCTACGAGCTGCGCGATCATTCGTCCGGGCTCAATTGCGGCCGCTGGGACTACATCTACAGCTACATCAAGAAATTCGCCGAGGACGGATCATGCGTCATGCCGGACCGGGCGCAGGTGTCGATGACGTCGCACTTCCTGCGCTCCTACAGCCTCGCGCTCATCAAGACCTGTCACCGGCGCAACGTGCACGCGATGGGCGGCATGGCGGCGCAGATCCCGATCCGCGACAATCCGGCCGCCAACGAAGCGGCGATGGAGAAAGTGCGCGCCGACAAGCTGCGCGAGGCGGGCGACGGCCATGACGGCACGTGGGTCGCGCATCCGGGTCTCGTGCCGATCGCCAAGGAGATTTTCGACAAGGCGATGCCCGAAGCGAACCAGATCGCGAGGAAACGCCAGGACGTGAACGTGAGCGCGGCGGACCTGCTGGTAGTGCCCGAGGGCACAATCAGCGAGGCCGGATTGCGCCAGAACGTCAATGTCGGCATCGGCTATCTCGAGGCGTGGCTCAGGGGCACGGGCTGCGTGCCGCTCTATCACCTGATGGAAGATGCGGCCACGGCCGAGATCAGCCGCGCGCAAGTGTGGCAGTGGATCCGCCACAAGGCCAAGCTTCAGGACGGCCGCACGGTCGATCTGGCGCTCGTGCGCAAGGTGCTCGACGAGGAGCTGCAGAAACTCAAGGCCACGTTCGGCGACGAGGCGTGGGAGAAGGGCCGCTACCAGGATGCGGCGCGCCTTTTCCTGTCGCTGATCGAGGCGAAGAATTTCCCCGAGTGGCTCACCATCCCGGCCTACGAGACGCTGATCGCCGAAGGCGCGTAAGAGAGCGCGCGCCTATTTCACGCGCACGAAGCGCAGCGGGAAACTGTCGTCGGGGCGCTGGACGACGGCGATGCCGGCGCGCACGGCCCACAAGATGTTCTGGCGGTGCAGCGGCAGGTAGGCGAGATCGTCCTTGACGATGGCGAGCGCGCGGCGCAGCAGCAGGCGCCGTTCGCCGGGATCGGTTTCGACGCGGAGCCGCGCCACGAGCCGGTCGAGCGCCGGATTGGAATAGCCCGCGACGTTGAAGTCGCCCTGGCGCGCGGCCGGATCGCGCGTCGCCGCGAGATCGACGAGCACGCTCTCGGCATCGTCGGACGCGGGCGCCCAGCCGAGCAGGAAGAAGCTCGTCTTGCGGCCGGGCGGCATGATCTTGGCGAAGAAATCGGCGCGGCCCTCGGCATGGAGCTCGACCTTGACGCCGATCTCGGCGAGCTCGGCCACGATCTCCTGGCAGATCGCCTCGTCGTTGACGTAGCGGTCGGTGGGGCAGTCCATGCCGGTCGCGAAGCCGTTGGCGAAGCCCGCTTCGACGAGGAGGCGGCGCGCCGCCGCGCGATCGTGCGATGCGCGGCCGTCGAGCGCGGGATCGTAGCCCTCGATGCCGGGACCGACGATGAGGCCCGCCGGCGTCGCATGATTGCGCAGCACGCGGCGGATGATCGTTTCCTCGTCGATGCCGCGCGCGAACGCTTCGCGCACGCGCCGGTCCTTGAACGGGTTGCGCGCCCCGTTCTCGTCGAGCACCTCCTCGCGCGCCACGTCGAAGCCCAGGAAGATCGTCTCGAGCGCGGGCCCCTCGACGATCTTGAGCCCTTCCATGCGGGCGATGCGGTCGGCGTCCTGCGGCGGCACGTCGTAGATCATGTCGATTTCGTGCGCCGCGAGCGCGCCGACGAGCGCCTCGGGATCGGCGATCGGCGTGAAGACGACGCGGTCGAGATCGTGCGCCGGCCGCTCCCACCAGCGCGGATTGGGCACGAGCACGGTTTCCTTGCCGGGGATGCGCTCCACGACCATGAAGGGGCCGGTGCCGTCGGCGTGCTCGGCGGCGAAATCCGCCGCGCCGGCATGCGCCTCGCACCAGGCGCGGCTCATGATCGGCCATTGGCTCAATTCGTCGAGCAGCAGCGGATCGGGGCCGTTCGTCGTGATCTCGACGGTTTGCGGATCGATCTCGCGCACGCTGCCGATCGAGGCGAGAACGGGCGCGATGCGCGAGCCGGGCGCGCGGGCGCGGGCGAAGGAATAGACCACGTCGGCGGCGCTGAACGGCGCGCCGTCCTGGAACACGACGCCGGCGCGCAAGGTGAAGCGCCAGCGGTCGGCCGCCAGCACCTTCCAGCTCTGTGCGAGCCCCGGCTCGAGCGCCAGCTCGCGGCCGCGCCGCACCAGCGGCTCGTAGATGTTCTCGGCGAAGCTCCTGAGGAACGTCTCGCGCCCGGCATAAGGATCGAGCGAGCGCACGTCGGTGCGGGCGGCCCAGCGCAACGTCGCGGCGCCGCACGGCAGCGCCGACAGAAGCACGAGCGCCGAAAGCAGTGCGGCAGCGCGACGGTGCGTCCTTCGACTTCGCTCAGGATGAGGAATGTTTTTGGATGGCATCAAGAAAAACCATCGCAGCTTCGCCGCCCTTGTCAATGCCGAGACGCGCGCGTCAGACTCGCGCGCGAGCGGGAGGGACGGCATGGCGACGCTCTATGTCGCGAGGAGCGCCAAGCTCGGCAAATGGGCGTCCGATGTCGGGCTCGGCAAGCACATCTACAAGTTCGGCATGACCGACGAGCCGGTGAAGGCGCTGGTCGCGGCCGGGTGGGCCGGCGAGACCGACTGGCAGCTCGTGACGCAGCAGCCGGCGGACGGCATCAGCGAGGCGGACGCGCTCGCGCAGCTCGCGAAAAAGGAGAAGTGGGTCGATCCGCGCTACTATCCGCGCCTGCGCGAGGCCGCCGGCATGTTCAAGGTCGATCCCGTCCATGTCGAGAACCACATGCTGGTGACGCGCGCCTTGGCCGGCGAGACGGACGCGACCCCGATCAAATTGAAGCCCGCCGATTTCGCCGCTTATCTCATCCACAACGCGCTGCGCTGACTCATTCGCGCTCGCGGCCCGCGATCTCGGCCTGCCACGGCGCCACGCGCCGCTCGATCCAGCCGATGAGCGCGGTCAGGACCGTCGCCAGCACCATCAGCACCACGACCGGCACGAACATCCGCGCCGTGTCGAAATTATTGGCGGAATTGATGATGATGCCGCCCAGGCCCGAGATCGCCGTGAAGAATTCGGCGACGATCATGGCGACGACGCCGCGGCCCACGGCCAGGCGGATGCCGGCCATGATATAGGGCAGCGTCGCCGGCAGCACGATGCGGCGCAGGATCGTGTGCGGTGGCGCCACCAAGGATTTGCCGACGTCGATGAGACTTCTTCGGCACCGATTTGACGCCGAGCCAGGTGTTGATGGTGATGGGGAAGATCGACATGAGGCCGACCACCGCCGCCTTGACGGCGAAGCCCAATCCCAGCCACAGCATCAGGAGCGGCACGAGCGCGATCAAAGGGAGCGCGTAGCCCGCGGTGACGTAGATCCCGAGCGCCGCCTCGGCGAAGCGGAAGCCGCCGATGACGAGGCCCAGCGGCACGCCCACGAGGATGGCGCAGCCGAAGCCGACGGCGAACGGCTCCAGGCTCTGCGCCAGCGCGGTCTGCAACGCGCCGGACTGCACGAGCTCCCAGAACGCGACGGCGATCGCGCTCGGATAGGAGCCGAATACGGGGTTGATGTCGCGCCCGAAGAACTCCCACGCGCCGATCGCGAGAAGGACCGAGAGCGTGGTGATGGCCCAGCGCGGCACCGTGGCGCGGCGCGCGAGCTCGACCCCCCGCGCCGCCGCCGTGCCTCGCTCTTCGACGCGCTCGGCCATCGCGGCTCCTAGGCCACGGCAACGGGCAGCCCGTGCACGGCGCGCCAGATGCGATAGCGCGTCGCCGCAAAGGCGGCCTGCCCGCGCACCGTGGCCGCGTCGCCGCGCGGCCGCGGCAGAGGCACATCCATCGTCTCGCGCACGCAGCCCTCGCGCATGACGACGACGCGGTCGGCCAGGAGCACCGCCTCGTCGAGATCGTGCGTGACGAACAGGATGGTTTTTTGGGTGCGCGCGTGCAGATCGAGCAGTTCGGCCTGGAGCCCCTCGCGCGTCTGCGCGTCGAGCGCGCCGAACGGCTCGTCCATCAACAGCACCTTCGGATCGACCGCGAGCGCGCGGGCGATGCCGACGCGCTGCTGCATGCCGCCCGAAAGCTGATTGGGCCGGCGGTTCCACGAATCCTTGAGGCCGACGGTCTCCAAGCGAGCGCATGGCGGACTGGCGGAGCGCCTTGCCGCGCACGCCTTTCATCTCGAGCCCGAACATCACGTTTTCGAGAGCCGTCAACCACGGCAGGAGCCCGGCATGCTGGAACACGATGCCGCGATCATAGCCGCAGCCCTTGACCTCGCGCCCATCGACGAGGACGCGGCCCGCGTCGGCCTGCTCGAGCCCCATGGCAATGCGTAAGAGCGTCGTCTTGCCGCAGCCCGAGGGGCCGATCAGCGCCACCACCTCGCCGTCTTCGACCGTGAAGCTCACGCGTTGCAGCGCATGCACGATCTCGACCCCGCCATCGCCGCGGAGCGCGAAATCCTTCGACACGTCGACGACGCTGACCTGGCCCACTCTCGCTCCGCCGCTTGGCCTCGTACGCTCCCACCGGTTTATAGCGCACCCGGCGACATTTCCTGTCGGGCGCGGCCAAGACCGTTAACACCCTCTCAATCAAACCGCTGGTTACTACCGCACAGCACAACTTGCCAGGACGTAGAACACATGGCAGTCCTCACGGTCGGCACCGGCGGGGAGTACAGCACGCTCACCGCCGCGGTGGCGGCGTCGCACAACGGCGACATCATCGAGGTGAAGCCCGGGACCTACGTCAACGATTTTCCGACGGTGACGGACAGCATCACCATCGAAAGCGTGGGCGGCATGGCGAATTTCGTCGCGACCGAGCCGCCGGCCAACCTCAAGGCGATCCTGACCGTCGGGCTACAGCGCCCCCGTCCGACAGCATCAATGTCACGGTGATCGGGCTGAGCTTCTCGGGCGCCGCCATCAGTGCGGCGGACGGCGCCAATGCGGCCGGTATCAAGGCACAGAGCGGCCAGCTCACCGTCGAGGATTGCCTCTTTCAGGGCAACCAGATGGGCATCCTGACCGGCAACGACGTTGCGTCTTCGATCACGGTCAAGAATTGCGAATTCGCCGGCCAGAGCACGCTGCCGGGCTATCTGGCGCATCAGCTCTATATCGGCAACATCGGCAGCGCCGTGGTCGAGAACAATTTGTTCCTTGCCAACGGCTCCGGCCACCAGATCAAGGACCGCGCCGAGACGAGCCTCATCGAGAACAACGTCATCGACGACGGCATGGGCCAGACGAGCTACGACATCGACCTGCCGAACGGCGGCAATGCCACCATCACCGGCAACACCATCGTCAAGGGCGTGAACGATCCCAACACGATCGTCATCGCCTATGGTGAAGAGGGCATGACATGGAGCAGCAACTCGCTGACCATATCGAACAACATCATCGACAATCAGCTCACCGGCGGGCACGGCATCGGGCTCTACAACGCGTCCTCCGTCGTGGCGCAGATCGACAACAACGAGTTCTACAATCTGCCGACGATCGCCCAGGGACCCAACACGCAGAGCGGCAATGTCACGCTCGCGATCGCGCCCGTCGTCCAGGACATCGACCCCATTCGCATGGCCGAGGCGCCCACTCTCACGCTCGCGGCGGCGAGCGGGACCGTAGGAGGCGCCATACCGCTCCAAATCACCGCCGCGCAGGCCTCGCCCTATCTCGCCGTCGGCGATCTCACCATTACCGTGTCGGGCCTCGGCAGCGGGACGCTCAATCACGGCACACACAATGCCAACGGCTCCTACACGCTCACCGAGGCGCAACTGCTGGGACTGACCATCACTCCGCCTGCCGGCGCGATGGGCGCGCACGCCCTCTTGGTGCAGGCGACCGACACGGAGCCCTCGACCCTTACCGTGGCATCGAGCGCGGTCGAGACGCTCGAAGTCACTGTGACCCGCGCCCGGCAGGCGCCGGAGCCGCCACCTTGGCATTGGCGCAGGTCGCGTCGGGCGGCGGCACGGGGACAGAGCCGTTCGACGATCACACGTTGGCGCTCCTGGCGAATTACAGCGCCGCCACTGTCACCGCGTCCGATGCGGCGGGGCCTGAAGTGGCGCACGGCGCAACCGCGCTGACGCTCGAGAACGTGCTGTCGCACGGCGCCCCGCGCGCCGATCACGGGCACTAGCACGGGTCAGGCGGCGCCTATTGTTCGGTTCCGCCGTCGCGCGCCGGGCGCAGGAAATTGCCGCCGTGGTCGACGACGAAGCCCTCGGTGCGGACGGTGAACCCGGTCACGCTCACGCCCTCGAGCGCGACCTCGCCTTCCTTGCAGAGGTCGTAATTGCGAATCTCGGCATCAACCCGCAGATTGGCGATAGCCAACCTGCTTCAGGACGAGATTGCCCGGGTGCGCGCAGCACTTGCTCGCGTAAGGCGATAATCTCCTTCCCGGCGGAAGGCCGCGTCTCGAGCGTGGAGCGGTAGACGAGCGCGTCGCCGGCCGCGGGAAACTCGATCGTGTGCTCGCTATTCATGCTGCGAAAGATCGAGTCGGTGATCTCGATCTTGGCGCAAGCGGCGCTCAGCTCGTCGCCGCTCGCCGCGTCGCGGAAGGCGGAGCCGCGCACCGTGAGGGCGCAGTTGCCTTCGAAATCGGCATCGCCGATCCCACCCCGCCCGTTCTCGAAGAATTCCGAACGCTCGATCAGCACAGCGCCGCCATCGCTGCGAACGCCCGCCTCGGAGTCGTGGCAGATCACGTCGCGAACGGTGAAATCCTGGTTCAGCGCGTTGGCGATGCAGGCACCGGCCGCGCCGGTGATCTCGAGCGTCTCGAGCGTGATCGATTTGGCGGCGAGCAGTAGGCAGGCGCGGTCGCCGGCCGGTGCCAGTCCGGCGCAGTCGAGATGCGGCCGCCCCGCGGTGCCGCGTAGCGTCAGGCCCGGCACGGCGATGGTGGCGGCCTCGCGATAGGTGCCGCCGACGAGGTCGATCGTGGCGCCCGGCTTGGCCGCGGCGAGCGCGGCGGCGAGGCTCTTGTAAGTGCCGCCTTGGCCGACGCAGAGCGCATCGGGCGCGCAAACCGGCTCGCCATTTTTCTGCAGCAGCTCGGGCGTGATGACTTGGATCTCGCCGTTGGGGCCGCGTCGGAGCGGCGCCGTGACCTCCGATCCTTGCGGCAGGGAGTCGGGACCGGCCTCGGGCAGGCTCTGCTGCGCGCGCGCGGGCGGCGCGCCGGCGCCGGCGCCGATCGTGGCGATGAGCGCGAGTGCTGCCGCCCTCAGGGCAGCCATCGCGCCTTCCAAGTCTGAAACATCAGGATCGCCCAAAGCGGGTACTGCCAGTCGCGTGTGCCCGACAGGTGCTCGCGCCAGCGCTCGCGAATGGGCGCCGGATCGAAGATGCCGTCGGCCGCGATCTTGCGCTCGTCGAGGAGGTTCTCCGCCCAATCGCGCAGCTCGTTCCGGAGCCAGGAATCGATTGGCACGGCGAAGCCGCGCTTCGGCCGGTCGACGAGCTCGCGCGGGACATAGCGGTCGAGTACGCGGCGCAGCACGCGCTTGCCGATGCCGCCGTGCATCTTGTGCACGGGCGGAAGGCTCCAGCTGAAGGCGACGACGCGATGGTCGAGCAGCGGCACGCGCGCCTCGAGCGAGACCGCCATCGAGGCGCGGTCGACCTTGGTGAGGATGTCGTCCGGAAGATATGTGAGCGTGTCGAGATACTGCATGCGCTCGACGAAATCGGGCACCATCGCCTTGACACGCGGATCGTCGAGCAGGCCCGCGGGCTCCGTGCCGCCGCGGACGACGGTCGTCGGCTCGACCCAGAGGCTGGTGATCTGCTTGTAGAATGCGCTCGCCTCGGGTTCGCCGTCGAGCACGCGTGCGAGCTTGTGCATCTTGTCGCCGAACTGCACCGGCCGGCGCTGCTCGGGAATGAGCGCGCCGAGCGCGGTCCAGCTCGAAGGCGAAAGCGTGCGGACCGCCGAGGCCGCGAGACTGCGCAGCGCCTGGGGCGTGGCGTCGATCGCGTTCCACAGCATGTTGTCGCGCAGATAGCGGTTGTAGCCGGCGAAGAGCTCGTCGCCGCCGTCGCCGGAGAGCGCCACGGTGACGTGCCGTCGCGTCATCTCGGAGACGAGAAATGTGGGAATCTGCGAGGAGTCGGAGAAGGGCTCGTCGTACATCTCCGGGAGACGCGGGATGACGTCGCGCGCATGATCGGGCGAAACGTAGAGCTCGGTGTGATCGGTGCCGAGATGCTGGGCGACGGCGGCGGCGTACTGTGCCTCGTTGAATTGGCGCTCGTGGAATCCGATCGAGAAGCTGCGCACGGGGCGCCGGCTTTGCGCCTGCATCAGCGCCACGACGGTCGAGGAATCGATGCCGCCCGAGAGAAACGCGCCAAGCGGCACGTCGGCCACCATGCGGCGTCCCACCGCATCGCGGAGCAGCGCGTCGAGCCGCTCCTCGGCCTCTTCCTCGGAGAAATCGTAGCGCACCGCCTGGCCCGCGCGGGCGATCTCCTCGAGCGACCAGAACGCCTCGATCTGCGGCTCGCCCGCGCCGCGCACGGTCAGGATCGTGCCCGGCTGAAGTTTGTGGACGCCGCGATAGATCGCGCGCGGCCCCGGCACATAGCCGAAGCGCAGGTAGGATGTGAGCGCGTCGCGGTCGAGCACGGGCGTCCAGCTCGTGTCGGCCCTGAGCGCCTTCAGCTCCGATCCGAACAGCACGCGGCCGTCGAAATTCGCCCCAATAAAGCGGCTTGATGCCGAGCCGGTCGCGCACGAGATAGAGCACGCGGTCGCGCCGGTCCCAGAGCGCGATGGTGAACATGCCGATGAGGCGCTGCACCGTGGCGGCGACGCCCCATTGCGCCGCGCCCTCGACGATCACCTCGGTATCGCAATGGCCGCGGAAGCGGCGCCCGGCCGCTTCGAGCTCGGGACGCAGCTCGTCGGCGTTGTAAACCTCGCCGTTGTAGGAGATCACGAACCGGCCGCAGGACGAGACCATCGGCTGCGCGCCCGCGGGCGTAAGATCGATGATCGACAGGCGCCGGTGGCCGAGCGCCAGTCCGGCCGTCTCATCGAGCCACACTTCGCCCGCGTCGGGACCGCGATGCACCATCGTGTCCGTCATCGCACGCGCCGTCGCCGGGATCGAGTCGTTGGCGCCCCGCCGCGCGCGATCCCAAAGCCCGGTAATCCCGCACATTATGGCACGCGTGTTTTCATCGGCGACACCTCATAGCGCCATAAAGGGTTAAGTACTAGTAACATCGCGAGATTTCAGCGGTTTCGGAGCGCGACCCGCGCCGTCACCGACATACCGCTCGCCAGATCGGTCGCCGTGATCGTCCAGTCGCCCGCGGCATCGCTTTCGGCGAAAGGCAGATCAAACCGAGCCGATCCGTCCGTAGCGCGAAGGTTGGTGGAATAAGCCGGCACGGGCCGGCCGAGCGGATCGCTGACCTCGACATGAACGACATCGTCCGCGGTGGCGGCGCGGACCGCAAACCGCGCCAACGCGCCGGCAGCCGCTTCGCTCGGGCCCGAGAGGCGGGGCGGCGACAGGGGCGCGTCCGACAGTGCGACGATGGCCGGCGCGAAGGGCGGGATGGCGATCGTCTGGCGGTCACTCGGCCCCAGGCTTCGGCGCGCGCGCAGATCGTAGGCGTATTGCCGCCGCGGCAGCGATAGCACGAGCGTTTCGCTGTCGCGTCCGGCGACCGGCTGCCCCGAAGCGTCGGCCCGCAGCAGCGCGAGAATGGTCGCATCGCCAGCGCGAAACTCGTAGGTCTCGACGTCGGACGCGGCCGCGCCATCGGGGCGATGCACAGGAAAATCCGGCGCGACGCCTTGGCGCTTCAAAAGAGCGGTCAGCGCGCGCACGGCCGTTGCTTGCGGCGCGTCCGCCGCGAGGCTTATTGCCGCATCGTCGCCGTGCTCGCGAATGAGATCGGCGAGAAGCGGCGCCGGCATTTTCCGGCCATGCTGGTCGTAGAGGCCCGACAGGCCCTCGGCAAGAACGGCGCCGCCGCGCGCGGCAAAATCGCGGATCGCAGCAGCGTCTTCCGGCGCGAGCGCGATCGCCTGCGGCAGGACGAGCATGCGGAAGCCGCGCGTGCGCAAAACGCCGGCTTCGAGCTCGGCGGGCGACACGAAGACAGGCTGAAGCCCCATGTGCTCGAGCGCGCGCAGGCTCGTGCGGGTGGCAACGCGGATCGCGTTGTCGCCATATTCGTCGGACGCCTTGCGCTCGATCCAGGCGGCGCCGTCGTGCCGCCGGTCGAGCAGCCATTGCACGTGCAAACTCGCCGGCGAATAAAGGATCGCGACCGGATCGAGATGGCGCGCGCTGTTTATGAGGAGCGCGCCGAGCCCGCGGCGGATTTCTGCAAAATAGGGTGCCGCCTGCCGCCCGCGCGGCCCGAGCGCGCCATCGGCGGCGGAGAATTGATACTTATCGTCCCACAGGATGAGCCCGCGCGTCCCGCGCAAGAGCTCGCGCCAGACGCGATGCTGCTCGCCGGGGCCGCTCGCGAACGACGTCGTCACCAGCACCGTGGCCGGATTTATCGAGCGCACGAGCTCGATATTGTCGGCCATGTCATAGATTTCCATGAGATCGACGGCGCCGCCGAGCCGCGCGTAATCCCAGCCGCCCTCGCCCGGGATTTGGCCGCCCTCGAGACTTGCCCGCGCGTGCGGCGCGACGTCGTGAATGGCCCTGGTGCCGGCCGCGACCGCACGGGCGAAGGCGACGTCCATCCAGGTGCGGAAGTCGATCCAAGGCGCGAGGTCATCGCCGCCGCGCGCGAGGATCTCGTCCGTCGTCACCGGCACGACATCGTCCCAGGTGGCAAATTGCGCGCCCCACTCGGCGTTAAGCGCCGCCAGCGAGCCGTACTGCTCTTTGAGCCAAAGGCGCATGCCCTCGAGCGAGGATGGCGAGAAATCGAAGTCCCAATTGACCGAGAGATCGGCTACGCCGGGCTCGTCGGCGAGATTGTAGAATAGCGGACGATAGCGATCGAACGTCGCCGCCGCCGCGCCCAATCGTTGCTCGATCCGCGCGAGCCAGGCGGGATCGGTGAGGCTCGGATTGCGGATGAAGACGCTCTCGTCCGTGCGGTCCTTGCGGTAGCGGTCCTTGAGCGCGACATAGCGCCAGTTCGGCGGTCGGTCGGGAAAATGGCGATGATATGCCGAATAAAAGTCGGTCGCGATATTCTCGACATAAAATCCGAGACCGTGCGCGGCAAGCGCGGCGATGGTCACGAGCGCTTCGATTTTGCCGGCGGTAACGCCGATCCCGCGCAGGGCATCCAAGGCTTGTGACGATTCGTCCTGCCACATGATGATCTGATAATCGGACCACGGGTCGCGCGCGGGCGGGACATAGAACGTCGCCGTCGCCGAGCCTGCCGTGGCATTGCCGCCGTCCGGCACGAAGCGGGCCGCCACCCTGTTCTCGAGCGTCACGGCGTGGCGCAGATCGAGCCGAAAAACGATCTCCGCGCTGTCCCGCAAGTCGGCGGGCACCGTTGCGCGCTCGATCGTGCGTCCGGCAGTGTCGGTCCAGGTGATTTCGAGCGTTCCGTGCAGGGTTGCCGGCCGATCGAGCCGATAGACGAAATTGGCGCCTCGGTCGCGCTCGAGCGCGCTCGGGACGGCGACTTCGTCGGCCGCGGTCGGCGCGCCGGCTGCCAAGGTCAGGGCGGTCACCCCGCTTCCCAATACCAACAAATGTGCGAAACGCCGCGCGGTCACTTTTTTGCACACATAAATATACATTCCATTCGCGTCATTTGCCCGCGCCGATCCGCATGATATAATCCATAGCTAGAGCTATTTATAAGCGCCATGAATCGGCAAATTCGCATCATTGGACAGGCGGTAGTGATCCTAGGCCTCATTTCGGGCGGGTGGGGCCTGCATTGGCTTCTGGGCCCGGAGTTCGCGGGCAATCGGTTCGCGACGTTCTACATCCCCGTCGCGCTGGCAGCGCTGCTGGGCGGATTTCGCGGTGGCGCGGTCGCGACCGCGTTGGCGGCCATCAGCGTCCTGTATTTCGCCTTTCCGCGCCTCCCATCGACGACCCGGCTCGATGCCGAGGCGCTTCTGGTCTTCGTCTCCACGGGGCTTCTGATCAGCGCGGTCGTGCAGTATGCGCTGCACCAGCGCCAGCAGCGGCGGCTTGCTGAGGAAGTCCATTGGGGCACCTCGACCGAGAGCGACTAAGTGCGTTCCGAGCCGGCCGAAATCGGCGAATTGGTCCGCGGCATCGTTCGTGCCGTGCTGTTCGCGGTCGCCGCTGCCCTGCTGGCCGCGGCCCTCTCAAGCCATATCTGGCAGCTGTCCTGGCCGATGTTCGGTCATTTTCTGGGCAGCGCGCTGCTGCTCGCGGCGATCGTGGTCCTGGTCCTCGTGCTGTCGGCGGCGATGCTGCAAAAAGTCGACGCGACGGGCACGTTGACGGAAGGCACGGAGGTCGATCCGACGATATCGTCGAACCGCCCCGTGAAGCCCAGCCGCGAACATTCATAGCGCCAGGGCGATGCCCGCGCGCGCAAAGAGCTGCGGAGCGGGGAAGCCGATCGACTCCTCGTAATGGGAATTCAGCAGGTTCTGCACCGCGGCGTAGACGCGCAAGCCTGTGCGGATGGTCCATGTCGTGCTGAGGTCGACGCGCTCGTAGCCCGGGAGCTGCAAGTTTCCGGTCGGGATCGAATTGTCCGTCATCTCACCGACATGAATGAAGGTCAGGCTGACGGTCACGGGATCGATCGGCTGCCATGACGCGGTTCCGCCGGCTTGCCATTTCGGCACGTCGACGAGGCTCGCGCCGGTCGCCTCGTTGCGCGTGACCGTGAACGAGCCGAAAGGGCCGATCGTCAGATTCGGCATGACGTGGACATCGAGCGACGCCTCAAAACCATGCGCATGGACGCGCGGCAGGTTGACCAGCATTGGCACGGGGCTCGGCTGAAAATCGATGAGGTTCGTGAATTCCGTGTCGAACCAGTCGACCTTCAGGCGGTCGTTTGCGGAAAACGCCTGGCTAATGCCGGCCTCGAAATTGCTGCTCGCTTCCGCCTTCAAGCGGGGATTGCCAACGATCGGGTTGCCGAGCGCGTAAAAGCTCGGCAGCCGGTAGCCCTCGCCCCAAGACGCCTCGAACGTCGTGCGGCTCGGCGTGATCGCGTAGGACGCCGCGACTTTCGGGCTGAAATGTCCGTCGGCGTGATCGGGCGCATCGTAGCGTCCGCCGAACGAGAGCTGCAGCGCGTCGAGCGGCTCGACCTCCACCTCGGCAAATGCGGCGGGGATGACGCGATCGAGGGCGTAGCTGGTCGGGATGACCAATGGCCCGAACAGCAGCGTTCCATCGTCTCTGCCGTCCTCGGTCTGGAGATCGGCGCCCGCCGCGATATGCGCGCGTGAGCCGAAATCGAGGCGATTGGTCCAGGTCCCCTCCTGACGCTCGAAATGCACGCTGTCGGTGCTGGGCGGGATCCCGGAGGGCGTCTGCACGCTCGGCGCGATGCCGGGATTGAGGTCGCCGGAAACGCGGTCGTAGAGCCCGTACTGCAACGTCTGGCTCCAGACGGAATTCAAGGTCTGTTCGAATTTGGCGCCGGCGATCGTCTCGTCGATATCGCGGTGATCGGTCGTCCGCAACACGGCATAGAGCGGGCCGCCGCTCGAATCGGGAAAGGCTTCGGCGTGGCTTTGGTTATAGCGCGCGGTGATCTCGAGCGTGCTGCCAGGGAACGGCGCGGCCGTGAACGTGCCGTTGAAGGCGTTGCCGCGGAAGACGCTTCCGGCGACGGGCATGCCGTCGTCGGTGTGCGAAACGCCGAGGCTCGCGGTCGCCGGGCCGATCGGACCGCTCGCTCCGGAGGCCGCGCGCACATAGCCGAAGCGGCCGCCCGAAAGATCGGCATAGGCTGCCGGCGTCGACGTTCCCGTGCGGGTGATGATATTGATCACGCCGCCGACCGCATCCGAGCCATAGATCGCCGAGGTGGGACCGCGGACGATTTCGACCCGATCGATATCGTCGATGCTCAAGGTCGAGAAATCGTACGAGCCACCGCGCGTGTTGGTCGGGTCGTTCACCTTCACGCCGTCGATGAGGACGACGGTGAAGTTGGGCTTCGCGCCGCGCGTGAAGACGGACGCGACGCTGCCGCGCCCGCCGGCCTGTTCGAAGATGACCCCGGGAATCGTGCGCAACAATTCGAGCGCGTCGCGGGGATGACGCGCCTCGATTTCCGCCCGGTCGATGACCGTGACGTTGCTGTCGTTTTCGCTGATGTCGCCCGGGATGCGCGTGCCGGTGACGAGGACCTCGGGTAGCGCCGCAGATTGTGCCCAGACCTTCGGCGCAACCGTCAACGTCAAGAAGAGAGCGATCGGCCCCGCACAGCGGCTGACGGCCGGCCAAACTCCCTTCAGTATTGCGAAGCGCATGTGCCAAATTCTCGAAGCTTCGCAAAAAAAGCCGCGGCGCCCGCGATTTATTGGATCAGTTACAACACGCATGTTATTTGTATAACCTATGGTACCGTTCCAATCCTGTCAAAAATGACGCATGTGCCGAAATGATTGGCGTCGCCGAAAAAGGCGTGTCTGGACGCCGGACGCTGGCGTGGATGGCGATCGCCGGTTACGTCCTGGCCGTCCACGCGGCGCTGTTGGCGATAGTGTTCGATCCTTCGCTCGCCGAACGCGTGCGCGCACGATTGCTGCCGCGGCCGGATCACTGGACGCCATCGGAATTCTGGCAGGAAATGCTCGCATATCATCTGCGGCTCGATCCGACGGCCGAGGGCGGCGTGCTCTTCTTCGGCGACAGCATCACGCAAAGCCTTGATGTCGGCGCGCTCGCGGCACATGCGGTAAATTACGGGATCGGCGGCGACACGATCGTGGGAATGAGCCGCCGCCTGCCGCTCTATCGCTCGCTCGGCGCGGCGCGCGCCATGGTCATGGCGATCGGCGTCAACGATCTTGTCTTCAACGACGCCCAGCGAGCGGAAAGCGCTTATGGCGCACTGCTTCAGGAGATTCCGCCAAGTGTGCCGCTTGTGCTGAGCGCGGTCCTGCCGATCGACGAGCGGGCGCTCAAAGAGCGGCCGAGCCATCGCACAAACGAGGAGATCGCGCGGCTCGATCACACGATCGAACGGCTTTGCGCCGCGCGGACCGGCTGCGTCTTCGTCGATGCCGGACCGGCCTTGCGTAATGAGGACGGCAATCTTGCCGCGCGCTTTCATGTCGGCGATGGCATACACCTCAATGTGGCGGGATACCGCGTGTGGATGGACGCGCTTGCGCGCTCGCTCGCGGTGTTCGCGCCGAAAGGAAGCTGAGGCGTCGCGCCAATGGCAGACAATGGCAAGCGCTTTTTCGAGCTCGACGCGCTGCGCGGCATCGCAGCGACATGGGTCCTGCTCTTTCATTATTTCTACGAATACGGTCGGCTCTACCGGCCGGGCGGCGCGCCACTGCTTCACGTCGCGTTTCCCGACGGCGTCTTTGGCGTCTATCTCTTCTTCATGATCAGTGGCAATGTCATTTTCATGACGCTGCGCCACAGCGCGCGGCCGCTCGATTTCGTCGTTTCTCGCTTCTCGCGGCTCTACCCGGCGTACTGGGCCTCGATCGCCCTCACCGTGTCGGTCGCGCTGTTGGCGCCGCTGCCGCACCAAGCGATCAGCGCGCGCACGGTCGCCGTCGACGCAACGATGATTTAGGAATTCTTCTATGTCGGCTCGGTGGACGGCGTCTATTGGACGCTGACGATCGAATTGAGTTTCTATGCCGTGATGCTCGCGCTCTTCACCGCGGGTTGGCTGCGCCGGATCGAGAGTTGCGCCTGGTGCTGGCTTGGTCTCGTTCTCGCCGCGCGCGGCATGTCGATGATCGGATTCGATCTGCCCTTCCGGCTGACGCTGCTCTTTGTCCTGCAATATGCGCAATGGTTCGTGCTTGGCATCGTGTTCTACCTCGTGCGCGAGAGCGGCTACACGCGCAACCGGAGTGCGCTCATCGGCGCCTGCATCCTCGCCGAGGCTATGGTCGGCGGTTTCGCCACGGCGTTTGTCATGGCCGGCCTCATTGCGCTCTTTGCGCTCTGCGTCGGCGGCCGGCTCCGGATGCTCGCACGCGGGCCGCTCATCTGGCTCGGCACCATCTCCTATCCGCTCTACCTGACGCATCAGATGATCGGATACCGGATCCTCGCCGGTTTTCTCGACGCGGGCTGGAACGAAGCCGCCGCCATTGCGGCAACGACCGTGCTCGCGCTTTTCCTCGCGAGCGTAATCACGATCGGCGTCGAGCGCCCGGCGATGCGCACCATCCGAGGTTGGTACCGAGGCGCCACCGTCAAGGTCGCGCCGCTCCAATCCGCGCTCGAGGCGCGGCGTCAGCCAGTCAAAGGAGACTGAAGCGCGGCGGCGTCACCTTCAGAGGCGCATGATGCCGACCGCTAGGCGCGTCGACGCCACCGCTTCGAGGGCGGCGAACTCGCCGCGAAATTCATCGACCGCGCGCGAGACCGCTTCCATCATCGCGTAGTCGTGCCACACAACGATACCGCCGGGCCGCATCACGCACATGATATGCGTCGTATCGCTCTTGACGTAGTTATAGGCATGGCACCCGTCGATGAACGCGAAGTCGAACGGACCATCGAGCGTCGAGAAGTCGAGCTTCGCGGAGTCGGCGAACACCTGCACAATCTTCGATCTGGCGACCGCGTGATCGCGAAACTGCTCGCCGACGCGCATTCGGTCCGTGACGTTGCGTTCGACATCACTTTCGACCGGCAGCGCGAGCTCGACAGGCTCGTCGACCGGAAGATCGACGCTCACGACCCGGCCTTCGGGCGGCAGGTTCATCGCCATGTTGAGCGTCGTGTTGCCATCGAAGGTGCCGATTTCGATCACCTTCCTCGCGTTCGCCGATTTCATCAGCATCAAGATGCAGCTCAACTCGAACAGATTGACCGACGTGCCCGGATCACGCGTGCCGGGATTGAGAATGGTGAGCTCCGCGCGCGCCGCATCGCGCGCGATCTGCTCGATCGATTTGCGCGGCAGCGACCCATAGGACCAATATGACATCGCATGAAGCGACGGGTCGGGCGGCGTCAGTCGGCGATAAATATCGGCCGCAACCCATGGAAGCATCACCCACCATTTCGGCGAAAATCGTCGCGCGTTGATCCTCATGAATGTCTTCCCGGAAGTCATTGCGTTCGAGTTACCGCTTTTCTTCCGCCGGTAGCGGCGTGCGGCTCGCGTCGAGAAGCAAACCCAGCTCCTTGACGGCGTTTTGAATACGGCGGAAGCAGGTCCGATAAGTCTCCGCGGACCCGCCATAAGGGTCGGAAATCTCGCACATCGGCTCGCGGTTGAGCGCGCCCAAAAGGAAATACCGATGTTTTGCCTCGGGATAATTCGCCCGCAAGAAATTCATGTTCTCGAGATCGAAGGCGAAGATCAGCGCATCATGCGCAATAAAGGATGGCTCCATGATGCGGGATCGATGCGCAGCGACGTCGAACCCGAGCTTCGCGGCGCAAGCCTGCGCCTCGGGCGGCGCTTCGCGCCCCGAGAGGCCAAGCGTCCCCGCAGACGTCACCACGGCGCTTCCGATCGTCTGTCGCGCGACTGCCTCGGCAAAGGGGCTGCGGCAGATATTACCCTTGCAGACGAAGACGAGAGGGACGGTGTCGTTCCCCCTGAGGCGCACGGCGCGGCGCAGCCGGCTGCGCTCGACGGAGCGATAGATGCGCGATCGACCAAGCACGTGCCGCAACAAGCTCTGGAACGGTTGCGAGAGAAGGCCGCGAACGTCGTGCAAGGCGGGCTGCAGGTCGTCGAGCGCAAAGCTGTCGATGTGCTCGACGCCGCGCAGGAGGTGCGCGACACCTCGGCCGATGTCGCGCGCAAGCGCGCCAAAGCCGCGACGCTGCGTAAGACATTCGCTCAACACGGCGCGATAATACCAATAATCGTCGGCAAGACTGCGCGAATAGACGTCATATCGATAGAACGGCTGCTCGGAGAGAGAACCGTGGATCATGAGGTCGTAGAGGAGCCACGGGAAATCCACTCCGGCGGCAATGGCGAGCGGTAGCGAGCCCCAGAAGCGCGCGTTCACTTCCAAGAGTATCCACTTCTTCGTGCTCGGATCCTGCTTGAATTCGAACATCGCGACACCGGTGTAATCGAGCGCCGCGAGGAAGCTCGCGCACGCGGCGAGCCGGTCCGCCTGCAAAGGTGCGCTCACCCGATACGAGCTGCCGCCGCCGCCCAGCGGCTCGTGAACGCGGTGATGTTCGAACGCTTCCAGGATCGCGCCCTTCTCGGCGAGCACGGATATGCCGACGCCGACGCCGGTGAAGACTTGCTCGATCACGAAGCCGCCGCCTTTGAACTCGCCGGCGAGATGGACCTTGAGCTCGCCCTTGTTGCCGATCCGCCGAACGACGCTTTTCTCATAAAGCCGCGCCATAGAGAACGAGCTTGGCGGCTTCAGCACCACGGGCAATCCGAATTCCGCGACGATCAACTCCGCGGTATCGCCGAGCGCGCTAATGCGGCCGCGCGCGATCGAAATTCCGAGCGAGCCGGCAAGCTCTCTCGTGCGCTGTTTTGAAAACATCACCTCGAATGCGGCGGCCGTCGGCACGGCGATGCGATGGCCCGCGAAGCGGTCGCGATGAACGTGAAAGGGGATAATCGAGCGATCGTCAAGCGGCAAGACGAGATCGAAGCGCTCGCGGTCGAGCAATTCGCGCGTTGCGGTGATCCAGCGCTCGCCCGATCCTTCGTGATACGGCAGCGAATGAAACGCCGAAATGTATTTCGACGCGAGCGCCGGCGTACCCCGCAGCACCGGGACAACGTGCACTTCGATGCCGCGCCGTCCAAGCGATCTCAGAACTGCCAAGAAGCTCCGCGTGTCATCGCCGATCAGCAGCACTTTTTCTTGCTTGTGTGGCGTCGGCGGATTCTTTCGCTCCATATGCGCGGGGCTCGCGATACTAAAGCTCACGACAGCGGCGCCGGGATTGCGCGCTTCACGGCGAGCAGCGTCGAGAAGGTCCCGCCAAGCTCATCGCGGAAGAAGCGGAAATAATCGCGACAGTCGCCGAGAAAGCGGTCGAGATCGGCCTTGTCGCGGACATAGGGCGTGCAAGCGGGCTTTACCGTGGGGCTGTGAAAGGAAAAGCTCAGCGCCCAAATCCCTGCCGCGACGAGCGCCCGTGTCAGCGATTTCAGCTCGTGAAATGCATATTGCTCGGGCGACAGGCGGGCGTGATTGAGAATACCGAGACGGCTCAAGATGCCTATCACATGCAGTTTCGAGACGAGGGGATGACTCTGCGCCAGTCCCTGCAATGCAGGGCCCCATTTCGACAACGGCCCCATGAACCCGCCGGTCGTCGGCAGAGAGAGCAATCCGCCCGGCGCGCCGATCCAGTGCGCACCAGCACTTATATCGGTGAAATCGGGCCCGCCATCCGCTTCATAGTTAAAGGGCGGCGCGATGCTGAGATCGATCTCGAAACCGAGCTCGTTTAAGATTTGCGCCGTATTCGGCCCGATCCCATAGCGTCCGGCCTTGTAGATTCGGGGCGCAGCGCCGAAGGACTGCCGGATCGCGTCGCTGAGCGCGGCGAGTTTCTTCGCCTCCAGGTCCGGTGGCAGATTGCCGGGATAGGAATTGAACGCGTTCACCGACTCGTCGAAAGGGGGTGAGACCCAAGGATGGAGATGGGCGCCGATCTCAGCCCGCCCGCTACGCTCGATGGCGCCGAGGATCGACACGCTCTCGTCTTGCGCCGCGATCGGATAATCGACTACGTAAGTGGGCTTAATGCCATAGGCGTCGAAGATGTCCTGGACTCGGTGAATTTCGCAAATCGCCGAGACCGACGTCGATTTCCGGCTGTGCGGACGCGACCAGTCGAATTCTTCCTCCGTGTCGATGACCACCGTCAACATCGGCGGACGGGCACGAGGAGGTTCGACGGGAACGAGTCGAAGATAGTCGCTTGCTCGCATCTCTTGGCGTGCGCCGGCCCACGACGTGGAGAGGCCTTGACGATCGGCAAGAAATCGCGCCGGCCCACAGCTTTATAGCTGCCGAATTTTGCGGCATCAAGCTTCTCGTTCCGGCTTCTTGCTTTGCGGGGGGGTCTGGGCGCAAGATGACACGGCATTATTATCTTAATTTAACGTTCGACACGCGATGCCGCACCGACCCAGCCCTTCCGCGTCCGCCAGCGATGGCGCTGCCCCGCGTCCGGTGGGGCCCATCGCGTGGGACCTTGCACCCATCTCGTCGATCGCCAATTTGCGTCGCCTGTGGGCGGGCATCGACACCGGCGAGGGCGTCGGATTCTTCACGAGTTGGAATTGGATCGGCACTTGGCTTGCGAATTTGCCGACGCATTTCGAGCCGATTCTGCTGCGCGCCTCGATCGCCGGACGGCAGGACGCGCTCGCGATCGTCGTCAATCGCGCGAGCCGGCGCCACAACGTCATCCATTCACGCGCATTGCATCTCAACGCGACCGGCGATCCCGACATCGATTGCATCACGATCGAGCACAACGGTTTTGCCGCGCCAGCGCGCTTCCAGCCGGCCCTGACGCGATCGCTCCTCGACTGGTTCGCACGCGAGCAGCGCGTGGCGGACGAGATGTATCTCGGCGGCGTGACATGGCCGCCACTCGAGGTGAGCGGCAGGATAACGCCCGCAGAGCCGTTGCTCCGGAAAAGCTATCTGGTCGATTTGTCGCTCCTGCGCGAGACCGGCGGGGACCTGGCGCCGATCTTGAGCCGCAACGCACGTCAACAGTTGCGCCGCATCCTCCGCAGCCACGAGCGTGTCGGGCCGCTTCGCCTCGAGGAAGCCGACACGATCGAAACGGCGTTGCAGTTCTTCGAGGGCTTAAAAGACCTCCATATCAAATCATGGATGCGGCGACAAAAGACGCACTCGTTCAGCAAGCCCTTCTTCGAGACGTTCCACCGATCGCTCATCACGGCGTGCTTTCCGCAAGGAGAGATACAGCTGCTGCGCATCAGCTCGGGCGACTGGATCATCGGCTATCTCTATAATTTTCGGCACAAGAACCGTATCTATGCCTATCAGAGCGGATTCGACGACAGCGATAATCACTGGCGTCCCGGCTACGTTTCGCATTACCTGGCGATCAATCACAATTTCCGCAGTGGCATGCGCTCCTACGATCTCCTGGCCGGCGACAACCGTCTGAAGCGGAGCTTCGCCACAACGGTGTACGACATGTATTGGCACCGGATCAGCCGCGCGTTCTTGAGATTCCGCATCGAAAATAAGTTGCACGAATTCAAGCACCGCTGGCTCGAGTTCGGCGCTCCGGCCGGATAGGTTCGAGAGTCAGTGCAGCGTCACCGTCGCGGCGAGCGTGTTGCCGCCGTAGGGCTCCACATAGCCGACATCGCCGCCCCAGGGTTCCGTCGCGCCGGCGCCATCGATCGCCTGCACGCGATAGACATAGACGGATGGCGAAAGCCCGGACTCGGTGCAACTCGTCGTGCCCTGCGGTAGGACGCCGGAACACCCGCCGGAGCGCGGCTGTTGCCAGGCATTATCGTGTCCGCCGTCGTTGAGGCAGCTCCCCTGGTTCGCCGTGCCGTCGCAGCGCTCGACGATCACGCCGGTCTCAATGCGCGGCTTGTTGAGTACCCAGTGAAGCGTAACGTTACCGCCGGAAGACTGAGCGGTCACGTCGCTCGGCTGGCCGGGCGTGTTCTGGACCGCGGCCGAAAAGGTCGATTCACCGGCAGAGTTCACGGCTTTCATGCGCAGCGAATACAACACCCCATCGCAGGGATGCGACCCCGAACCGGGCTTGTTCCCCGGCGATCCCGAACAGGTGGTCGGGGGCGTGAAGGTGAAGCTCGTGTCGGCGTAGCGCGCGACCGCTTGCGCTGTCCCGACCCGTGCCCAGGGGTCCGACAGGTCGAGGCCGATCTGCCGGTAGCAGTCGTAACGATCGTACCCAGCGCAGGCCTCCACGGCAAAACTCGTGGCGTCCGTGGCGTTGTTGCGGCAGCGGAATGTCACGGCGCCGGTCTGCTCGTTCCGCGCGGTCACCTCGCAATTGTCGGGCGGATCGGGAAATCGGACCGCCTGTCCCGCCTGCGGATCGGGGATGCGCTTGGTCGAAAAGACGAGCTGCTCAAACCACGTATCGATGTTGCAGAGGCCGCCGTTGCAATTGATGACCCAGCGCGGCTCACGCACAAGAGTCCGGACGCCGGCTCCGGCGCAACGTCGTGCCCGTCCTGCGCGAAGCTCGCAGACGTGCTGGTAACCGCTTTCGCGACCCATTTGCCGTTGAACGACCCGCCATCGGCGGTCGTGTCGGAAATCACGAAGGCGGCACCGGGTTGAACGCAGGAATTGCCCGCGCCGTTGGCCCAAAGGTCGAACTTGACCGTCGCCACGCCGCCGGAGCGGGCAAGCGACGCAACCTTGCGCGTCGAAGGACAGCGGTCGGTCATGTAGAACAATAGATCCATGCGGCCATAGCCTGGCGCGAGATTGTGCTCCTTCCACCAGTTGTATCTCGGCTGAATGTTCGGCCGCACCCGCTCGAGCGTGGGCCAGGGGGCGCCGGGGAGGCTTGCATCATAGTCGTGCATGAGGATGTCGAAATCGTCGATGACATTCACGAGCTCGGACGGCTGATTCTGGTGTGCCGCCCACATCTCGATCACGGAATCACGCCGATAATTGTGGTCGTTGCGGTAATCGGACCCGATCTTCACATGAAGCTGAAATGTCTCCCATTCGTCCGCCTCGTAGCGCCAGCAATGGTCGAAATCGACGAGCCGCACTATTCCCATTCCGCCGGCGGTCGACTGGTCGACTCCATTCTGCCGGTAGGTGAATTCCGTCGGATCGATCACGGATGCGACCGTGAAGACGCCGCTGAAAGGGGTGTTGCTGGCGCTCGTGGGGTCCGCGATCGGTACGTTATTGTCGATCCAGACGGTATCACCGGCCGAGAGCCCGAGCGCGGTCGCCATAGTAACCGTGACGACATCCGACCGCCGCACCAGGCTTTCGAGTTTCGCCGCGGGACCGCCGCTTGTCTTGGCGTAGACGCAGCCCTGCGCCGACTGTTCAAGGATGTCGGGCAAGGCATAGCGGCCGCGATGCGGTGACAGGTCCTGATAGCCATGCAGATCCTTGGTTCCGCCGCAGGCGTAGTAGAGCGACGGATAGCCCAGGAATTGCTGGTCCACTTGCACGATCTCCGCGAAGGTGCAGGAGTTCATGGTAGCCCAGTTGCGTTCGTCGATATAACGGTCCGAAAGCGTGAGGATGTATTGCTTGATGCCGTCGCCAGAGACCGGGACATTGTCGGTGAACGCCAGCGCATTTACGTCCCAGCGCTGGCGGAACTGAACGTAAAATTCGGAATTCGTGCCGAAGGTCGTCGAGGTATTCGGGATGGCGTCAGCGAAGACCACTCCGCCCTCGGAAGAGGAATCCGCCGGCATCGCCATCTTTACGGCGTAGCCCGCCAATCCGAGTCGGATCCTTGTCGTCTTGCGTCACGACGCCGCCCGGCGCATAGCCGCCATCGGTCGCGCCGATCGCGTCGGGAAAGGCGCCCGACTGCGGCTCGAAATGATTTATCGCCAGCGTCTCATCGAAGCCGTGGCAAAAGACGACGCCCGGGCTCGCGCAACGCTGCCGGTAATCGAGGTCCTCTTGCGCGGGCGTCGCCGGGCTTGCAGGCTTCCTCGGCTTTGCCACGGCGACTTTCGCCGGACGAGTGGGCTGGGGCGAAGCGACGGCCGGCGCAGCGGCACGCATGGGGCTCGGCGGCGGCGACGTGCGCGGCGCTGCGGCGGGAACGGGAGCAGCAGCGGGCGCCGGTTGTACCCCCGGGGGAACGACGATGATTTCACCGTTCGACCCGCGGCGAACCTCGCCCTTCAAACTCGATGCCGGCGGCAGCCCTTCGGAATCCGAGCGCGCTGTGCGAATGGGACCGAGAGAAATGACGCACACGACAAGAAAAATGACGGGCCAGCCGAATCCAAGGAGAAGCAGCCGCGCCAACCGCCCACGGGGAGAGGCGAAGCCGCAGCAGGAACAGTTCCGGGATGCCTTCGGCAGCAATTGCAGTCTCCCCTGCATCTCTTCTCTCAGTCAATCGCGAAATGGAGTTTCGTGCCGAGCTTCCGTGCCAGATATTCGAGCGACAGGATTCTGTTCACCTGGCGCGGATCACTGACACGGTCGAGGCGAAAGAAGCGCTCCGCGAACCCGAGCGGGCCCGGCAGTAGGGCCGCGACAAGGTCGGACGACGGCCCACGCTCGGCCGACGGAGCGGCGAGCTTGTGCCTCAGGCGATACATGAAGCGCCGCAGCGCGGGCGGCCGGAGCACGGTGCTGTAATCCGCAATCTTGCGCTTGAGCGGCGGCGGCCCAATGAAATCGTGCCCGTAGGTCGACGCATAGCCGGCGAGGCGCCGGTCGAACCGCTCGATCAGCATTGCCTCGAGGACACCATGGTTTTTGAGCCGGACCGGGATCCGGCTCGCCATCTCCGTGAGCCGCCCTTCCTCGAACGGCAGAGCGGTATAGCCGAATCGGCTGTTGTCGCTGTTCACCTTGCCGTCCCAAGAGCGGCAGCGGAGGCGATGATAGAGCCACTCGACCGCGGCACGCGGCAGAAACCGCATGTCCGCGCCGACGAGCTCGGCGATCTTCTCTTCGAGGCGGCGGTAATAGCTCTCTTCGTCGAAGATCGGCGTGCAAATCTCGGGGTCGTATTGGCTATAAAAACTCCAGAGAAGTTCGCGCGGCCGATAGCGGGCGTCGCGAAGATAGAAAAAGTTCCTCAGAATCTCACCGCCGCCGCCGTTGATCGACATGGCGCTTCCTTCGACGCGTGCCCGACGCTCGCTGGTTTCGGCGCCATTGTCGAAGAGGCCGGCCCAGACATGGCCATCGTTCGCCCAGTAGTTCCGCTCGACGATGTCGGGAAGGTCCTCGACAGAGCTCTCGTCTTCGTCCTTGTCGATCACGTCGAGCGAGAGCCCCTCGCCTGCCGCGATTCGTTCGGCTAGCTCGACGTCCGGCTCGCGGCCCTTGCCATAGACGTAGAGGCGCGGCTTGATGCCGTGGCTGCGCAGCAGCGCCAGCAATAAGCGCGAGTCGTAGCCGCCCGAGAGCGCGCTTACCACGTTGTCGCGAAAGATCGCGGCGATCGCCGCAAAATAGCCGCCAAGGAGCGCCGCCACGCCGTCGAGATGCGTCGCAAGCGGCGCTTCGTCGAACAACGTGGGCGGCTTCTCGTGCCGCCGGCGCAGCAGGAAGCTATCGCTCTTGAGCTCGATAGTGCCGTCCCACGGCAGGCGCAGAATTTCGCGCAGCAACGTCTCGTCGCCCGACACGACGCCGTTGAACACGAACTCGAATACGGCTTGGACGGAAAAGCTCAGCGTCGAAAGCGTCGCCCCAAGCATCAGCAACGATGACGCGGCGACGCGCTGATCGCGGTCGCAATAGACCTGGTATCCGCCGAACGCATCGGCCAGCACGAAGACGCGGCTGCCGCGCCCGATCACGAGCGCGAAATGGCCGTAGCAATCCGCCGGCGGGCCGGCTTCGGGATCGCACTCGTCACGGAGCGCATCGAGCGCTTCGTTGCCGATCCTTCCCTTGTAAATCAAGGTGCCGCAGGAGAACGCGAAATCGCCATCCGCGTAATGGCGGACGGCGATCGCATGTGGCGCCGTGATCTTGGGATAGACGCGAAAATGATATCCCTCCCAGTCCCACACGACGGGGTCCGGAAAGCCCATTTTTCGGCACAAAACGCCGCCTCGCGGATCGCTGCATCCGGATCCGTGAAGCCATTGCGGCGCAGGATCAGGAATCCGCCCATCGCCGTCATGGCTCCGCAAGAAAGAGGCTTTCGTACGCGGCGAACATCCGCTCCTGCGGAAACTCGGCGATGGCGCGCGCCCGATTGAGCGCGCCGAGACGCCGTCGCAACATCGTGTCACGCGCCAGCGCCGCGAGCGCCCGTGCGAATGCGGCGCCGTCGTCGCGCGGCACGATTAGGGTGCGATTTTCTTCGGCCACCATCTCGCGCACGTCGCCGACATCGACCGCCGCCACCGGCAGTCCCGCGGCCATCGCCTCGATCAGCGCATTCGGCATCTGCTCCGTATCCGAGGACAACGCGAAGACATCGAAGCCGGCGAGAAGCTCGCCCGTGACGGGGCGCTCGCCGAGAAATGCTACGCGCCCCGCCAATCCCAGTTCGGCGGCGAGCCGTTCGAGTGCCGGCCGCTCCGCGCCATCTCCGACGATGACGAGGCGGCACACGAGCGCGGGATCGAGCGCGGCGAACGCGCGAATGAGCCGGCCGACATTCTTCTCCGGGCGAAGCGGCGCGACGGTGCCGACGCTGATGCCGCTTTCGGACTTCGGTGCCGGATCGACGTCGAAGGATCCGACGTCGATGCCGTTCGGGATATGGCGGAGCCGCGTCCTCCGCAACTTCCAGATATCGAGCGCGATCCGCTCGAGCGTATGCGACGGCACGATCACGGCCTCGCAGCCGGCGAGCGCCCAGCGCCGCGCGAGCACACGCCGCCTGAGCTGACCCGAAGCCTCTTCGACGCCGAAGCCGGATTCGAGATGAATGTGGCGCGCGCGAGCCCAGAGCCGGTTGGCCGCGGCCCATTCGATCGAGCCCCAATTGTAGGTCAGAAGAAAATCCGGCCGGATCGAGGCAATCTGCCGCGCGTAGCGGAACGGGCTTAGCGCGGACGATGGGGCCGCGTCCGGCACGAGGTCGCGATCGATGGCGCGCTCGATCCGCTCTCCCGCCGTAATTCTGCCGTCCAGGGCGATGACGGTGTGCCGGCAGCGCGTGCCGAGATGATTAATGATGCGCACCATGCGGAGCGGCACGCCGCCGATGCCGAAACTCGGGAAAATATGAAGGAGATGGCGCGGTTCGTTGGCGCTGACGGTCGACCGCGGCAGGACTTCAGACGATGACATGATCTCATATGTGAAGGATAGCCGCACCAAGGTCAATTAATCTCGCCCCTGGGTAGTGTCCTAATTTGAACGCTCGATGATTATGCCGCAGTACTCCGCGATCTGCGCCCGCGTCGCGACCCGATTCCCGTCGCCATCTTCTACCCAAACATCATGCCACGGTTTCCAGTTGGGGACGCAGCAATAGGTCCGGCGGCGAGTGCGGCAGGCCCGGTGGACAGCGCCGATCCGTCCCACAAGGCCTGCACCTTCGTGTAATTGATGTTCGACAGTTCAGCGATGTTCCTGCGCATCTCTGACGTTCCCCCGCTGTTCATCCAGTTCATTTTTCGAAGCTCTTGGAGTAAAATCCCGGCGCAATCGGGGAGGTCGTTTTGTCGCGTGCGGCAAATGTCGTTGCCAACATTCCGGGCGGTCGTTCTGTGCTTTCCGGTCTTTACAGAAACCGCGTCCGCGAGCGCGTGACCTACGGACTTTGGCAGCGCCCGGCTTACGCCTACTGCATTTACCAAGCGGGATTGATGGCGAACGCGCTCGGAATCACCGGCATTACCGCTGTCGAACTTGGGGTCGCCGCCGGCGCCGGACTTCTGGCGATGGAATCTCACGCGCGCGAGATCGGCGGATGTCTTGGTATCGACATTGATGTTGTCGGCTTCGATGGCGGATGCGGAATGCCGGAACCGACTTGCTACAAAGACCTTCCCTATGTCTGGGCAAACGGCGATTACAGGATGGACGAGGCGGCACTTCGCAAGCGCCTCACCTCTGCGCGTCTCGTCATAGGAGATGTCGGCAAGACCTTCCCGGAATTTGCGCGCCAGCTCCACCGGCCGCTCGGTTTCGTCTCGTTCGATCTCGACTATTATTCGTCCACCAAGCAGGCCTTCGATGGGTTTCTCGGACCCTCCAGCACTCGACTGCCTAGGGTCTATTGTTATTTTGATGACGTGCTCTGGCCGGAGCGCGCCATGTATTCCGAGTTCACCGGAGAATTGGCAGCGATCCGAGAATTCAATGACGAAAACCAATTCCTGAAAATCGGCCAGATCACCAACCTGATCCTCACGCGGGTTTGTCGCGAAGTCATGGGCCGCGCAGATCTATGCACTCCACGATTTCAATCACCCGCTCTATTGCAACAGTGTCACCCCCGATACTTTCGAGGCCCGACAGACGACCTGAACTGCGAGGACATCATGGGTTGACCGGCCCGATGTAGCCGGTCGCCACGACGAGATTCTTGAACAGCACATGCCCATCAATCGAGGACCCGCCGCGCACCTGAGGCAAGAATTAAGGATTTGCCGGGACAATCACTACGCTCCGGCTCCCTTTCGAAGAAACCCGCGTCGAACAGGCAAAAAAACGGAGCGTTCTTGACGGTGCACACGCGAAACCATAGATTTTTGTGCGCCGCGCACCGGTCACGCGAGGAATTTCCGAGGTCAAAGGCAGGTTCGAGGGTGCAGCAAGGGCCATTGGCAACCGCAGTCGACTGGCCGGCGCACGCGTACGAGTTCGGCGCGCCGAGACGGCACTGCGCTTCCTTCGACCGGAGTAAGCCGTGAGAGGGCTTATCGTCTTTGTCGCCGTGGCCTGCGCCACGCCGGGAGCTTTCATAAGCCCGTTCTTCGGCATGATGTTTTACAACTGGTTCGCGCTGATGAAGCCGGAATGGCTCTACGGGTTTCCACGGTCCATTCCGGTGGCGATGCTCGTTGCGATTTGTACCTTCCTCGGCTGGCTCTTCTCGAAGGAGAGAAAGCTTCCGCCAATCGATACGACGTTCGTCCTCGTGCTTCTGCTGCTCTTCTGGATGACCGTGACGACGTATTTCGGCGTCGCGCCGGATTTCGCATGGGCCCGGTACAAGGAAGTGTCGAAGATATTGCTCTTCGCGCTCGTGATGTATGCGCTGCTGACCAATCCGAAGCGGATTAAAATTGCGCTTTGGGTGCTGTCGATCTGTGTCGCGTTCTGGGGGGCGAAAGGGGGGTTCGCCTCGCTGCTGCGCGGCGGCGGATTTCGGGTTTTTGGACCGGCGCATAGCGTCATCGAGGACAACAACAATCTCGGCGTTGCCCTCGTTACCGTGATCCCTCTCCTCTTCGCATGCCGCGCCATGTGCACGCGCGCGTGGCAGCGGCACGGCATGTCGATCTTCATCGCGTTGACGCTCCTCGGCACCCTTTTCACCTATTCGCGGGGCGCCATGCTGGGTGCCGCCGCCATGGCCGCGATGGCTTGGCTTCGCTCGCAACGGAAGGCGCTCGGCGCCGTCACTGCGGTCATCCTGGTCGGGGCTTTCCTGGAATTCGCGCCGCAATCGCTGTTCGATCGCTTCAATACGATCCAGACGTACGCGCAGGACAGCTCCGCACAGGATCGGATCTTGATCTTTGGCAGCTCAATTGGCGGGCCGTGCTCGACCGCCCCATCATCGGCGAGGGATTCAATTGGATGTTCAATCGGCAAGCCGCCAACAAGGTGGCCGCGGAGGCGAATCTGCACGAAATTCCGCCCTATCTCGGGGTCGCGCACAGCATCTATTTCGAGAATCTAGGCGAGCACGGCTTCGTAGGGTTTGCGCTCTACTTCAGCCTTGTCACCGTCGTACTCATGAACGGGTTCTGGCTCCGCAAGCATGCCCCGAGTGCCAAGGAAGACGATTGGGTCGGCCAGCTCGGCCGAATGGTTCCCGCCGCCATCGTCGGATATCTTGTCAGCGGAACGTTCGACAGCGTGTCCACCTATGAAGGCTATTATCAGCTCTTCATCATTGTCGCTGCGGCGAAATCCGTCGTGCTCGCCTCCGCAAAGGCAACTCAGGCCGTGGCGGCACCCGCCGCTGCGCCTGCCTATGCCATGCCTACGCTCCCCCGCCGCCAGGTCTAGCCGCAGGGAATTCTCGCCGAGCGCGTGACCGCGATGGATTTGGGATGATGGCATGCTGAACCTGTTCCGCCGCTTCTTTCAGGGAAACCAGAGACTTTGCATGCGGATCGACAGCTGGCTTCCGGCGGGGTTCAAGCGTCACCTCTTCACCACGTACAAGTACCTTGTGGCCGAGCACATCGATGCCGCAGGCGCGGGTCTTACCGTCCTCGACATCGGAGGCGGCAAGGAATGCCCCTATTACCAATTCACGCGCACGGCAGCGAACCACCGGATCGTCGCCATCGACATCGACGAATCCGAACTCAGGCAGAATCAGGACTGCGGGATGCGGGTGACGGCGGATGCGGCAACGACGGGATTTCCCTTTCCGCCGGATTCTGTCGACATGATTACATCGCGCTCGGTGATGGAGCACCTCAGAGACAATGCGCATTTCATCCGCAATTGCCGCGACACGCTGCGTGACGGCGGCTATCTGATCAACACGTTCCCCTGCCGGGGGTCGCCGTTCGCCATCATCAACAAAGTGCTGCCGGAAAGCGTGGCGCGACGCCTTCTGTACTACTTCCATCCGGAATGGCAGGACGTCTGCGGCTTTAAGGTTTATTACGATCACTGCTCCTATCCCGAAATGCGCCGGCTGCTCAAGGCCGAAGGTTTCGAAATCGTCCGCTGCGAACTCCGCTACTATCAGGCGATCTATTACGATTTCTTCGTGCCGTTCTATTTGGCGATGCTCGTCTATGACCTCATGCTGTGGTGCGTGAACCTGAGGCCGCTCTGCTGCCAGATGCTTTTCGTCGCGCGCAAGCGCGCAGTTGCGCCGGGGCCCGGCCGCACAGCCTAGTCTTCGCTCGCGGCGCGGAGACGGCTGCGCGCCTTCGATCGTAATCTCGTCAGAACGACACGCTCGAACCCGTCGGGACGTCCTGACGCCCACCATATGGCGGCAAGGCCGAGACTGTACGACGTGGCGCCGACCATGATGCAAAGCGTGAGCTCGATTGGCGGAATGAAATCTATATTGGCACGCACCCAGAGCACGACGACGGCCATGATCAGGCTCGCGACGGCCGGCCGCCAGAGCTGCCCGCCAATGCTCGAATAGCTGATCGGTATCGTCTTCGAGAGCGAGTGTGCGAAGATCGGCAGCATCACGAGAATGACGGCGACGCGGCCCCACGCGATTGCCTGCGTATCCCAATTCATCCCGAGAGCAAATGCCACGGGCGTCATCAGCAGAAGTCTGATCCAGGTCAGGAGAGCCGACCGCTTCACATTCCCGGTCACGTTGAAGACGACCAACATGCTGCTGAGCAGCGTGTCGCAAGCCTGACCGATCGCAAGGCACGCGATGAGCGGCGCGGCAGATGCCCATTTATCGCCGAGGACGACCGCGACCATGTCCTTGGCGACGACGGAGACGCCGATCGCCGTTGCAAAGGAGACCGTGGCCACGCCCGACAGAATTTGCGTGTAGTGCTTTGCAAGCTGGCGAAGATCCTTATGGAACCTGGCGTAAATCGCGAAAAGGTTACGATTGACCGGGGCCAGCAATTCGTCGGTTGGCGAATATGCGAGGTCCAACGCCACGTTATAGAGCCCCATCGATTGCGTTCCGAAGATGCGGCCGACGGCGACCTCGTCAATGCGCGGCGTAAGTTGGTCGGCGAACGAGACCGTCACCATCCAAAGCGAGTAATTCCACAATTCGTCTAGCTTGCTGATGGAAAAGCGCGGCCGGTAGGGGTGGATCCAATAGCTGAACATCACACTCAGAAGTCGGCCGCCGACCAGCCCGATGGCAAATGCCCAATAAGTGCGGAGAACGAACGCGGCCACGATCAGCACAAGGAACGGCATGAACTTGCACATGACGAGGTAGACGAATTCCTGACTGTAATTGAAATCGCGCCGAAAATTCACGATGCCGATATTCTCGAAGCCGGCGATCAGTGGTCGCAGGGCAAGGAAATAGACGAGCGGCACCGCGCGCGGCTCGTGAAACAGGAGATTGGCCGCCGGCGCGGCAAGCGCGACCATACAGGCGACGATGATCCCGGCGCCTACGCTGATTGTCCAGGCGGTGTCGAAATGCTGACGGGTCGGATTCGGATGGCGAATAAGCGCCAAGGTCTGGCCCGAATCGGTGAAGATTTCGAGAAATCCGACGATGAGCATCGCCATCGTGGCGAGGCCGAAATCGTGCGGCGTGAGAAGCCGCGCCAGGATGACGGTGCTGATGAGCCCGATGCTGCGAATGGCCCAACGCGCCGCCACAATCCAGGCGGTGCCGCGCACGAGATAGCGGCTCGGCTGAAAGCCTGACGCGCGGTCGTCCTTCGGCTCCTCGACGCTTTGCACAAGGGGGCGCATGGAAGCCTCCGTCGCCAATGGCCACGTTTGCTTGCCAGTGGGAACGGGCATGGGCCGAGCGGCGGGCGTCCACAATTCGTGGAATCGCGCTGCGATGAAGCGCAAGATCTCCATGAAGCCGCACAACTCGGCCTCGAATTCGATCTGAGCGACGTTCGAGCCGTCGGTGATGCGGCGCAAACCAAGAGGAGACCGCCCAAAATGATTGAGGCCGCGCTCGAGCGTTGTCGCGCTGCGTATCCCTTGCGTCGCGAGCCAATCCCACTGCGAGGCGGCGAAGAGCCCAATCGGGTAGCAGAAATGCGATAGCGGGCTCGACGCAATCGGCGCGAGGACAGCTCGGTTGTCGCTGATCTCACGCTCATTGACCGAGGTATCTTCGGTCGACCAGCGGTGCCGATGCGTGTGGAGTTGTACGTCGATTTCGGACTCGTCAAGTTCTGCCAACTCATCCTTGGTCATTAGGTTGAACGCGCGGCTCCGCGCAATCTTGGCAATATCGATGCCGAGCTTTTCCTGGAGCTCGCGGGTTAGCGCGGCGCGCTCGGTTTCGTTGAAGCGCGCGGCAAAATACGGAATTTGCGCCTCGACGAGACGCCCCGTGGACAGGTCCAGCTCGGTCTTGCCGCTCTTCCAGAAGAGATAGGCGAGAAGGATGCCGAAGATGGGTTCCTGATGCTCGGCGTAATAGGTCGTGACATAGACGGTCGCTGGGAATCCGTGATTTTTGAGCATTGGCGCCGCGCGCGAATACACGCTGTAGAAACCGTCGTCCATTGTTATCACGACGGTTCTCGGCGGCATCTTCTGCTGCACAAATTCGGCGACGGCCGTATCAAGCGGAGCGATTCGATAGTCGTGGCGCTTGAGCCAAGCCAGGCGCCGTTCGAACACCCGCGGATCCATCAGCAGCTTGGGACGAAACTCGTGCTCTTCCGCGAGCGAAAATCCGTGGTAACACAAAATCCTGAGTGCGCGGCGATTGGCGAAATTGCAGATTTCAAACAACCCGGCGAACTTCGCAACATATAACAGAATGATCTTTGCCCAGCGCAGCATCTTCAGCAATCTCGGGGCCCGGATGCCCGCTGTCTCTTGGGATGTGCCGTGTAAATGGTATTATAAAGGTGGCCCCCGATGAAAGCTATGTCTCGAACGTCAACGAAGCAGTATTTATAGGCCCCCTTCAATCATTTCCGCGGGTTGCGGACGGGGGCTGCGGCAAGGTTGGTTTCGCCGCTCCGATCGGATGTTTGCGTGCGCGAATGGGAAGGACTGATGGCTTTAACCGATCGCCTCTCGAATGCCGCATCGCTCGCCGAAGCGCTTGCGGTCGTCATCGATCACTTCGCGGCCGATGCCGGCACCATTCATGTGATGGAGAAAGACGGGCTCTTGCATCTCAAGGCCGCGACGCCGGGCCTTCCGCCCGAGCTTTTGAAGGCGGTCGCCACAATTCCGGTCGGCAAGGGAATGGCCGGCCTCGCCGTCGAGCGCAAGGCGCCGGTCGATGCCTGCAACATCCAGACCGATTCGAGCGGCGACGTTCGTCCCGGCGCGCGCGACAGTGGCCTTGCCGGGAGCATCGTCGTTCCGATGTTTCGTGCCGACGAAGTGATTGGCGCGCTCGGCATCGCCAATCGCCGGGAGCGCACGTTCGGCCTCGAGGAACAGAAAGATCTTCTGCGCGCCGGCCGCATCCTCGCCGGGCTCGCCCGTTAGCTTTTATCGGTCAATGTTTTTGCCCGATGCTGCGCACATATTGCGCGACGGCAGCGATTTCCTGATCCTTCAGAATGTCCTGCCAGGACGGCATCAGCGGATTGAGCCCCGACACCTGGCCGCCTTTGCGGATGATGTTCTCAACATCCTGGAGCGTGCGCCGGTTCACGTAGGCCGGATCGGTAAAATTGGGCATCTTGACGCCCGCGCCCTTGAGGTCGGGCCCGTTCCCGTCGCCGTTCGGCCCATGGCATCTCGAACAGTTCTCGCTGAAGATCTCGCGGCCGTTGACCGCCACCTGCGGCATGTTCTCGACGTCGTGATTCTGTGAGGGCGCGGTCCCGGCCGGGGCAAGCTTCAGAACCTGTCCATTCGGCTGATAGAGCGAGCCGATCGCGGTGAGGAAGAAATCGCCGTTGGGCGCATTAATCATCTTCGTCAGGCCGTACTGTGCGACCTGCGTGCTCCTGGCGACTACCTTCACGTCGCCGGCGGAGATGGAGGCAAGATCGGCCGAAAAATCGTAGACGCGGCCGGAATAATCATCGGCAAAAATATATTTGCCCTTGAGATCCGGGAATTTGTCGCCGCGATAGACGGTTCCGCCGATCACGTCGCGGTCGGTCGCCGTGTGGTGATAGTAATAGAGCGGCCCGATCTCCTTGCCGACGATGTGGGCGGGCTTGGTGAAACCCTTCTGCGGGCTCACGCCTTCGATGTAGGGATATTGGTAGTTACCGCCGGCGACGCCGATATCGACTTCCTCCCATTCGTCGCTGCCGACGTCGCCGATCCAAAGCTTGCCGGTTTTCGGATCGAACGACATGCGGAAGGGATTCCGGAATCCCAGCGCCCAGTATTCCTCGAGCGCTCCCGGCACGCCGACGAATGGGTTGTCGTTGGGAATCATGTAATTCTTCGTCGTACCGTTCGCAGGTTGGCGCGAGATCGGATGGCTTATTGTGCCGCCGCGCATGTCGACGTCGATGCGGAAGATGCCGCCGAGAAGATTGTGGTCGATCCGCTGATAGTTCTCGCGGTCTTCGCCTTCGCCGATGGCGATGTAGAGAAATCCGTCCGGACCAAATTCCACGGAGCCGGCATTGTGAAAGCCGTCGGGATCGCGGTTGAATTCGATGAGCGGCGTTTCGCTCGACGCGCGCGCGGCCGGCGTCGGCAAGCCGAGGTCGAAGCGCACGAGCCGATTGATCTGGCGCCCCGGCACCGTCGCATCGGTGTAGTAGATGTAAACGAAATTGCGATTGGGCGAATCGGTCCGGCCGAATTGCGGGTGCAGCGCAAAGCCCAGCGCACCATTCTCGACCTCGACGACACCGACGTGATTCGAGAAATCGATCAGCATTTCCTTGTTTGAACCGTCGAGCCCGATGCGCCAGAGCTTGCCCGATCGCTCGAGCACGTACGCGATGGGCGTGCCGTCGGGCGAGAACTGAACGTCGATCGGTTGCAGGAAGAGCGTACCGGGAAAGGCGTTCGTAAGCTGGTACTCCGTGCTCGCGCTTACCGTGATGGTTTCGTGGATGCGTGTCACGAAATTGGCAAAATCGCGGCTCGTCGTGTAAAGGCGCGCGACGATCATGGGAGCGACCGCAACGAGGATGATCGCGATCGCAGCCGGCGATCGCAGATGCCGGAAGAGCGCGCCAAAGAGCTTCCCCAGCGCGCGCCCGGGCGGGTCGCCGCCGAACCACGCACTGCCCATGACATGCGACAGGACGAACAGCACGAGCGAAACGAGAGCGGTATCGAGCAGCAGCTCGGGACTGAACACCGCGTCCGTGAGCAGATAAAGACAAACGCTGCCGATCGCGAGGCCGAGAAACAGCCCATAGATCTCGTAGCTCGTTCGCGCGGCGTCGACGAAGAGCGTGCCTTTGGCGAACATGCGCCCGAGGAGAAACACGGCCTCGACGGCCGCGATCAGCACAAGGCTCGTCGTGAGAAAATCGTGCGCGGTGACGGCAATTTCTGGAAAATGGATGATCGCGGTCGGGATAATTCTAATTACGTTCGAAATTCCCCAACCGGCGAGCGCCGCAACAAAGAGAAGGCAGGCCTCATAGAGCAGGATCAGAATGAACACGCCAAGCACCTAAGTCCGATCTCAATGATGAGCGTTTCGCAGCAGGACCGAGTATTGTCAAAGCTGTCGCGGTTTTTCAAGTTCAATCCCGCCGCTGCGGACCTCGGGCGGCCCGACATCTCTTGTCATCGAGGATTCAATCCGCGATGAAGTTTCATGATCTCTCGGTCGGTAAGTTCGACGGCGGCCTTTCGCCCGAAGAAATAGAAACCCGACGCACAGTCATAGGCGCCCGCCCTTTTGGCAACGAGTCGATCAAGGTACTTTATCCCGAAAAACAGATGGCGCGACACAAGCCTCAGAAATTTGCGCATCGCGAGGTTCTCGCTGAAACTCGCAACGAGATAGGAGAGTGACCAGCACGTCGCCATCGCAGGTCCGCTCGCCACTCCACTCTTGAGTTCGCCAAAGCCGCGGAATAGCCGCCGGTGCCCCAAATAGGTGAAGCGCGTAAAATCATAGCGGCCCAAGAAGACTTGCTGCATGAACGGCATCGTATCGTAGACGAAGCCTTGCGGTTTGAGCACGCGGCGAATTTCGCCCACGCAGCGTTGCGGATCGGTCGCACAACAGAGTACCGCCACGGTAATGACGGCATCGAATGTTTCGTCCTTGAAGGGAATATTGTTCGCATCGAAGACGATCTCGGTAATGGGGCCGAGCGACACGTCCGAATACAAAATCCGGGCCGGGGCGCGAACGTCGTATGCCTGGTCGCCACAGCCGATCACGAGGATACGCGCCTCGCGACGCTCTGCACAAATAGACGCTATGGCCTGCGCCGCACCGAGCTCGCCGACGAACAGCGAAAACGTGGGCGAGCGGTCGGCGACGAAATGCCCCACCCGCATCGCGAGGTTGCCGCGCGTGCGGTTGGTCAGACGATCCCAGTCGAACGTCGTCGCCGATCCGCCAACGAATTCTTCAAGCGAGAAGACGCTATCGTTCTCGTCAATCAGGATCGGCACGCCGCGAACGAAAGGATATGTGCTTCCGCACACCACATTGGCGCAGATGACCGTATGTTCGGCGACCCGCACATCGGATTTGCAGCGCGGACAAATCAGCTGTGCGACGAGATCTGCACTAAGCGGCATGGTGCCTCGTATCTGTCGGTTTAGTGAGCACGGACTGGAGGAGCGATAGCTGGCCCTGCGTCGTCGCATTCCAGCCGAAACCTTCGGCGTATTTACGAATGACGCTTCGGTCCGGTGGGCGTTCTAGTAGGTCCCTCACCGCAGCCGCAATCCGTTGCGCGGACGGTTCCGCGACAAGGCGGCCGACATCCGGACGCCCGACGATTTCGCGCATACCCGGAATGTCGCACACGAGCAGTGGCGTGCCGCAGGCCATTGCCTCGAGCAGCACGTTCGGCGAGCCCTCGTGACGCGACATCAACACCAGCGCGTCGGCCGCGCTGTAGATTTCCGCCAGATTTTCTTGCGGCATGTTGTCGAGAAAACGCACGCGCACGCCGAGATCGAGCCGGCGTGCCAGGTCTTCGAGAGTTCGTTTTTCGGGACCCACGCCGACGATCATGAGACTGGCGTCGGGGAGATGGGCGAGGGCTTCGATGGCGAGTTCGTGACGTTTGAGCGGCACGAGATTTCCCACCGACAACAGGACCAGACCGGACAATCCAAGACGCTGGCGACTCGTTGCACGATCTTGGGGGCGAAAAAGCGAGAGGTCGACCCCGTTACGCAGGATCGTGACGCGCTCCGCGGCGATTCCGAGTTCGACAAGACGATCGCCGAGCGCCGTCGAGACCGTGATGAGCCCGTCGGCATGTTCGGCAGCCCAGCGGATCATGTGGCGCGGCGCGGCATAGAGCGAGAGAATATTGAGGTCGCTGCCGCGCGCCGTCACCGTGACCGGCTTGCCAAAGTGGCGCGCCAGCAGCACGGCCGCCACGCCATCCGGATAGAAGTAGTGGGCATCGATCACATCGAAATCGCCACCCTCCGCAACGAGCCGCCGCACGAACGGTCGCATCGCCCAATACATGAGAAAGGGCGCTGTGCTCATGCCAATCTTGGGCGGGAGCGGATAGCGCGGGTGGTAGACCGGAATGCCGTGACGGGTCTCGAAGCGCGGAACTCGCGCGAATTCGCCGTAGCTGCCGAAGATGGCGCCGCGCGCAGGGAACCAAGGGCACGGCGCCACCACCCGGGCGGAAATGGCGCCGGTCGCAACGAGATGACGAAGACGAGTTTCGATGAAGATGCCGTGCCGTGGGCGCGTCGAATCGGGATAAAGCGACGTAAAGGTTAAGACCCGCATTATTTTTGAATTATACCGGAGTTGCCGGTGCCGGCCAAATCCAGCATGGTAGAGAAATTCCAGTCCTCATCTCCTGCCCGCGATGGTGATCTACGCTGAACCGAACTTTGCACGCCTGCCACCAGATGTCGTTCGGCTGTTCGACATGGCGGGCGAGCGCAGCTTTTTCGCTCAGACCGCCTGGTACGAACTCGTGGCGCGGTTTGCTCGCCCGGACGAGGCGCAGTTTCGCCTCTATCTCGACGCCGAGCCCGCTTCGACCGGGTTTCTGCTTCGCACCAATGGCCCGCGCGCGCTGCATGGCGTGTCGAACGCCTATACGATGGAATACGGTCCACTTGGCGGCGACGCGGCGGACTGTGCCGCGCTCGAACAGCTTGCGCAGGCGATGGCGGGCGAGGATCCGCGCCGCGAGATGATCGTCATGGCCGCGCTCGATCCGAAAGCGCCGAGCTATCGCGCGCTGGTCGATGGTTTTCGCTCCGCACGCTGGGCCGTGAAACCGTTCTTCGACAGCGGTACATGGTACGAGGAGACGAATGGGCTCGATTTCCGGCGCTACATGGACATGCGCCCTTCCGTTTTGCGAAATACCATGCGGCGCAAGACCAAGGCCGCCGAAGCGGAAGGCGCCGAGTATGTCTTTGCCGATACCGGGTGCGACATCGAGCGCCTGATCGAAGATTACGAGACCGTCTATCGCAACAGCTGGAAAGAGGCGGAACCATTCGCTCGCTTCATGCCCGAGCTGAATTCGTCTCGCGTTCCGCCTTGGCGCGCTGCGCATGGGCATCGCACGAGTCGGCGGAACACCGGCGGCGGCCCAGTTCTGGCTCATCTGGCGCGGCCGCGCCGTCATCTACAAGCTCGCGCATGACGAGCGCTTCGCAAACCTGTCGCTCGGAACGCTTCTGACCGCGCGGCTGATGGAGCGCGTGCTCGACGACGACCGGCCGTTCGAGGTCAATTTTGGGCGCGGCGATGATCCCTATAAGAAACTGTGGCTACCGAAGCGCCGGGAAACATGGGGCATTTACGCCGCCAATCCACGCACGTTCGCTGGCGCCACCCGGGCCGTTCGATGGCTCGCCGGCCGCATCCGCGACAGGCTCGTCGCCTCACCCCGGTAGTGCGAGCGCGCTAATGCGCATCCTCCATATCTTCGATCATTCGCTTCCGTTGCAAAGCGGATATGTCACTCGCTCGCTCGCCCTCCTCGAGGCGCAGCGCGCGCGCGGATGGCAAACGTTGCACATAACTTCGCCGCGTCACGATTTCTACCACGGGGCAACGGCCGATGAGGAAACTGTCGACGGCTTGACCTTCGTCAGGACGCACGCCGCAGCGCCGCACATCTCAGGCGTGCGCGAACTCGCCGAGATGCGCGCGCTGCGCAAGAGGCTCCACGAGCTTGCGCGGCGCGAAAGGCCGGATGTCCTGCACGCCCATTCGCCCGTGCTGAATGCGCTGCCGGCGCTTGCGGTCGGGCGCCAGTTGGGAATTCCCGTCGTCTACGAGGTGCGCGCGTTGTGGGAGGATGCGGCGGTTGATCTGGGGCACGACCGCGAGGGCTCGCTGCGCTATCGCATGAGCCGGTGGATGGATACGCGCGCCTTCCGCCGCGCCGACGCGATCGTCGCGATCTGCGAGCCGCTGCGCGCGGAGATCGTCAGCCGCGGCATCGATCCGGCGCGCGTGAGCGTCGTTCCGAACGCCGTCGATCCGGCGTTCCTCGTTCCTCCGACCGGCGACAGCCGGGACCTGCGCCAAAAGCTTGGTCTTGCCGATTGCGTCGTGCTTGGCTTTATCGGCTCGTTCTATTCCTACGAGGGGCTCGACCTTCTGATCGACGCGCTCGACCTGCTTCGCGTGCGGCGGAGCGACCTCAGGCTGCTCCTGGTTGGTGGCGGTCCGGAGGAAAAACGCCTCAAAGATAGGGTCGCGGAACGCCGGCTCCAGGATAGGGTGTTATTCGTTGGCCGCGTAAGGCTCGAAGAGGTGCCGCGCTATTACCAGGCGATCGACCTTCTCGTCTTCCCGCGCCGCCGCATGCGCCTCACGGAGCTGGTCACGCCGTTGAAGCCGCTCGAGGCAATGGCCCAGGGGAAACCGGTGCTGGCGTCAGATGTCGGCGGCCACCGCGAGCTCGTGCGGCACAAGGATACGGGCCTGCTCTTCCCCGCCGACGACGCCGCCGCGCTTGCGGCGGCGATCGAGGCCGCGCTGGCGGACCCCGCCGGGACCCAAGGCATTGCGGCCGCCGGCCGGCGCTTCGTGACCGAGGAGAGGAATTGGCACGCGGTCGGCGCCCGTTACGAGCCGATTTACGAGGCGCTCCTTGGCGCCCGCCGGACTTAGCTCAGAGCGCCCAATAGACGATCTGCTCGGGCACCGCGGCGCGGTCGATCGCCGACTTGACGTCGACGAGCACGCCGCCCTTCGTCAGCATCGCGAAAATGTGCTCGCCGTTGCGCTCGCGGAAGCTCTTGTGCGGCACGGCATAGATGACGCCGTCCAGGTCCTTGAACGCCTCGGCATCGGCAAGCTCGATCCCGTATTCGTGCAACGCTTCGGCCCGGTCGGCCATCGGATCGTGCACCAGCGGTTGGATGCCGAAGCCGCGCAACTCGGCAATGATGTCGGGCACGCGGCTGTTGCGCAGGTCGGGCACGTCCTCCTTGAAGGTGAGGCCGAGGATGCCGACGCGCGCGCCCTTGACGGCGCGCTGCGTGCCGATCAGCAGCTTGACGAAGCGCTGCACCACATAGGCGCCCATGTTGTCGTTGATGCGCCGGCCCGACAGGATGATCTGCGGGTAGTACCCCGCCGCCTCCGCCCGCGCGGTGAGATAGTAGGGATCGACCCCGATGCAGTGACCGCCGACGAGGCCCGGCGAGAACGGGAGGAAATTCCATTTCGTGCCGGCCGCCTTCAGCACGTCCCGCGTGGAAATGCCGAGCCGGTCGAAGATCATCGCCAGCTCGTTCATCAGCGCGATGTTGAGATCGCGCTGCGTGTTCTCGATGACCTTCGCGGCTTCGGCGACTTCGATCGAGGGCGCGCGGTGAATGCCGGCGGACACGATGGTCGAATAGACCGCCGCCACGCGCTCGAGCGTCTCCTCGTCCTCACCCGACACGATCTTGGTGATGGTCTCGAGGCGATGGACCTGGTCGCCGGGATTGATGCGCTCGGGCGAGTAGCCGAGCTTGAAGTCTGTGCCCTGGGCGAGGCCCGACGCCTTCGCCAGGCGCGGGCCGCAGATCTCGCGCGTAAGGCCCGGATAGACCGTCAACTCGAATACCACCACCGCGCCGCGCCGCAAATTCGGACCGATGACTTCGCAGGCGCCGATGAGCGGCGCGAGATCGGGACGGCGCTGCTCATCGATCGGCGTCGGCACGGTGACGATGATGAAGCTCGCGTTGGCGAGATCGTCGGCGCGATCGCTCAGGCGGAGCTTGCTCGCTTTCAGCTCTTGCGGCGCCACCTCGTGCGTCCGGTCGTGCCCGGCGCGAAGCTCGCTGACGCGGCGTTCGGAAATGTCGAAGCCAAAAACCGGATCGAACCGCTTCGCCAACGCGATCGCGACCGGGAGACCGACATAGCCGAGACCGACAACGGCATAGCCTCTTTCACCCACTTCAGCCTCTCATACTTGCGCCGCGGCCGCGCGGCAGCTTCCGCCGGCGCCATGCGGCCAGTCCAGTGAAAGGCCGCCCCAGGCCACAAAACTGTTGTATCATTGCCAGCCTTTACCTCTTTTCATATGTACCAAGCGAATGTCCTGCCGACAATCATAATGAAGCTCGTTCATATCATCGGCGCGGCACGGCCCAACTTCATGAAGATCGGCCCGCTATACCACGCCTTCCTTAACGAGGGGCACTGGGCGAAGGCGCTCATCGTCCATACCGGCCAGCATTACGACTACAGCATGTCCGAGGCATTCTTCGCCGATCTGGGCCTGCCCGAGCCCGGCGTCAATCTCGAGGTCGGGAGCGGCACCCACGCCGAGCAGACGGCCGGGGTCATGCTGGCGTACGAGCGGTTCTGCCGCACAACGCGGCCCGACTGGGTCATCGTCGTCGGCGACGTCAACTCGACGCTGGCGTGCGGCCTCGTCGCGAAAAAAATGGATTTGCCGCTGGCGCATCTCGAGGCGGGGCTCAGGAGCCGCGACAGGACCATGCCGGAGGAGATCAACCGGCTCGTGACCGACGCGATCGCCGATCTGCTGTGGACGCCGTCCGAGGACGCCGACGAGAATCTCCGTGAAGGAAGGGATTCCGCCGGAGCGGATCGTCCGCGTCGGCAACATCATGATCAATTCCTACGAGTTGGTGCGTGGCAAGATCGAAGGGATCGACGTCGCGGGCGAGCTTGGCGTGTCCGATCCCTACGGCGTCGTGACGCTGCACCGCCCGTCGAACGTCGATGACCGGTCAGCCTTGTCGGAATTGCTGGAGCGACTCGTCGAGACCTCACGGCGCGCGAGCCTGGTCTTTGCCGTACACCCGCGCACGGCCGCCCGCATTCGCGAATTCGGCCTCGAACCGCTGACCGCTTCGGCCAAAAACCTGCGCATCGTCGAGCCGATGGGCTACATCCGCTTCATGGCGCTCGTGCGCAAGGCGCGCTTCGTCATAACCGATTCGGGCGGCATGCAGGAAGAGACGACATATCTCGACATACCGTGTCTCACCTTGCGCGAGACGACGGAGCGGCCGATCACCGTTTCGCACGGCTCGAACCGGCTCATCAAGCCGGGCGAGCTGGTCGCCGCCATCGACGATGTGCTCGCGGGCAAATGGCCGCACGGGCGAAAGCCGCCGCTCTGGGACGGGCACACGGCCGAGCGCGTCGTCGCCAGTCTTCGCGCCCAGTGCGGGGTCTGACGCGCATCGAAGCACCCCTCCTCCGTCACCCGGCGGCAGCGACGGGATTGACGAGTGTACGTTGACATACTACACATCTGCGTACAGAATGCGGACCCGTGGGACCGCCCCCATTTTGGCCGCCGCGCGGCGCGCCAAAAGTAATCGGGAGAGCCGGAAAGGCGATTTTGCGCCGGGACGATGACGCCGGAAAATGCGCCAAAATCAACGAATTCAGATGCTTTTACAATGCTTTGCGTCGAAGAGGACGGGTTTGCGCCGGCGCCGCGATGGGCATGGATGGGCCTGGCGCCCGTAACACCGCTGTGCGCGCGTCGACGCGGCCCTGGGAACGACGTTGCGATGGGGCCGGATCGGACTCTAGGAAATCTTGTGATAGTCCTTGTACCACGCGATGAAGCGTGGAATTCCGACCTCGATGGGCGTGGTCGGCGCGAAGCCGAGATCGAGGCGCGCGCTGTCGATGTCGGCGTAGCTTTCCGGCACGTCGCCCGCCTGGAGCGGCAGATACTCCTTCGTCGCCTTGCGTCCGAGCGCCATCTCGATCACCTCGATGAAATGCTCGAGCCGCTCGGGGTGATGATTGCCGAGATTGTAGATCCGGTGCGGCGGCAAAGCCTGCGGCGGGCGGTCGAGCGCCGCGACCGTTCCGGCGACGATATCGTCGATGTAGGTGAAGTCGCGCGCCATGCGGCCGTGATTGAACACCTTGATCGGCCGGCCGGCCAGGATCGCATCGGCGAAGAGGTAGGCCGCCATGTCGGGCCGCCCCCAAGGGCCGTACACGGTAAAGAAGCGCAAGCCGATCGCGGGAATGCGGAACAGATGGCAGTAGCTTTCCGCCACGAGCTCGCACGAGCGCTTGGTCGCCGCGTAAAGCGAGACCGGCTGATCGACCCGGTCGGCGACGGAGAAAGGCTGCTTGCGGTTGCCGCCATAGACCGACGATGAGCTGGCATAGACGAAGCACCGGAGTTGTCGCAGCGTGCGCGCCGCTTCGAGCAGCACGACCTGGCCCATGACGTTGGCCTGGACATAAGCGTAGGGGTTTTCCAGCGAGTAGCGCACGCCCGCTTGGGCGGCGAGATGGATGACGCCGGTCGTGTCCTGGTGCTCCTTTAGCGCGGCCGCAACGGCATCGCGATCGGAAATGTCGAGTTGATGGAAGCGGAAATTGGCGAATCCCTGCAATTTCGCGAGGCGCGCGCGCTTCAACTCGACCGAGTAATAGTCGTTCAGATTGTCGAAGGCATAGACCTCTTCGCCGCGCGCCAGGAGGGCCTGCGCGACGTGGCAACCGATGAAGCCTGCCGCACCCGTGACGAGAACGCTCATGCGGTCTCCCGTGCTCCTCGCGCGTTACTGCCGACCGTAGTCGAGCGGCGCCATGTCATCGAGAAAATTCTGCAACGTCTGCCGAGCGGCGGCGGAGCCGGGCTCGGCTTCGGCCGTCGCAACGGCGATATAGGCCGCGATCGAGCCGCGGCGGAAGAGTCCGCGCAGCTCGGCGAGCTTCGCCTGCATCGGACTGGCGACGATGCGGTCGCCGAGCACGTAGAACGACCAGACCAGAAGCCGGTGGCCGCTCTGCTCGAGCTCCGTGCTGGCGACGGTGACGGCGCGGCCGGCGACGTGGATCGAAGCGGTGCCGCGGGACGCGGTACTCCACAGCTCGGGATCGGCGACCTCGTTGAGGCCGCGCACGAGGTTGTCGTGCAGGCCCGCCGGTGCGATAGAGCGCGACATAGCGCATGACAGTGGCGCCGCCGTCGCCGAAGGCGTCGCGAAACGCGCGGTCGGGAGCGTTTATCCGCGGCTGCCACAGCGCAGTGCCGGCGGCTGCCGGCCGCCACGGCGGCGCCACCGCCGGCGCGGCAATCAAATCCGGCAGGGGATTGACGCGCCAATCGCGCAACTGCGCATAGGCCGGGCCCGCGGCGGCGAGGATGACGCTCGCCGCGGCGATCGCCGCATAGCGCGACAGCCGCGGAGCATCCGCGCCGGGCCCGGCCGCGGCGGGCGCAGGCGCTTCGGGCTTTATATCCGTAAAGGCCATGCCGATCGCGATGAGAAGCGCGGTCACCAGCGAGAAGAACAGCCAGCCGTAAAAGATATGGTCGGTCATCACCGCATTGGCGCTGCCGAAAAATTCCGATATCACGATGAGCCCGAGCCCGCGGAACCCGTTGGCGACGATCGGCACGACCGTCGAAAGCGCGATGAACAGGGTCCGGCGCAGGCGGCTCTGGTACATGAGCGTCGCGAACAGCACGCCGAACGCGATCGAGGCGATCAGGAAGCGCAAGCCGGCGCAGGCCTCGGCGACGACGAACGTCCCCGACGGCACCTCGATGATGGTGCCGTCGGAATAGACCGGGATATGCAGCAGCTCGAGCCCGTGCACGATGAAGCGCGCGGTGAAATCCTGCAGAGTGGGCACCAGGACATAGCCGCTCGGCACGAGGAAGAAGAGATAGAGAAACGGCGTCAGGAGCGCGCGATATGCCGCCCACCCGACCAGGCTGAGCGCCGCCACCTCAAAGATCGCCATGACCAGGAACTGCTGCACTTCGAGCACGGAGAGGCTCGCGGCGACGAGCCATAGAAGCGACAGCGGCACGATGAGGAGAAGCGGGCGCAGGTCGGGCCGCGGCGCCAACGCCATGAGCGCGTCGCGCCGCTGCCACGCGAGGTAGAGTGCCACGGGCAGGATGAGGAAACAGTGATTGTAGGCCGTCGAGGTCAGCCACACATGGAGCGCGCCGGCGGCTTCGCCCGGAAAGAGCGCGCACAGCACGAGCGCCACCACGACGAGCGCACCGCATGACGCGGCCCAGCGCTGCACGAGCGGTTGCACCCGGCGCACGGACGCCGTCATCCTGCTCATGTCGTCACGGACCTTTTCATCCTGCCGCCGCGGCGGCCGGCGCGTAGCCCGAGATTATTTCATCGAGGTGCGCGAAATTCCATTGATAGTCGGCCATGACGCGCTGCCGCGCGCGCGCGCCGAGCTGAGGGTGGCGGCCGTCCAGCACCTCGCCGAGCCGCAGCGCAAAGCTCGGCGCATCCGCCGCCACGAGCGCATCGCGGCCTGAGACGAGGTCGAGCCCTTCGCCCGCCTGCGGCGTGAGCACGACGGGCCGCGCCATCGCCATCCCTTCCAGGACCTTGTTCTGCACGCCGCGCGCGATCTGCAGCGGCGCCACGATCGCGGCCGCATGCGCGATATAGGGCCGCACGTCGTCGACGCGGCCGGTGACGCGGACCGCGGGCAGGCGCGCGAGGCGCTCGACCGCGGGCGCGGGCTTCGCGCCCACGATCCAGAATTCGAGTCCGGACGCGCGCGCGGTCAGAAGCGGCATGACGCGCTCGGCGAACCAGGACACCGCGTCGATATTGGGCCAATAATCCATCGCGCCCGTGTAGCAGAGCGCGCGCACGCCGGCGGGATAGGGATCGGCGTAGGGGCGGTCGGGATCGAAATGCGCGGCATCGACCCCGTTGCGGAAGCGCCATGACGCGGGCCGCCGATTCGGGCGCGAGGCGCTTGAAGAAATCCGCCTCGGCGCGCGAGACGAGGAGCGTCGCGTCGAATTCGCCGGCGATCTTGCGCTCGAAAGCCAAAAGCGTGCGGTATTCGCGCGCATAGATGGCGCTCGCGGGCCATGCCTTCGTCGCGGCATATTGCCGCCACTTGTCGCTGTCGACGTCGACCATGTCGAGGATGCGGATCGCGGCCCTGTGCGGCAGCGCATAGGGCGCCATCGCCGAGCAATAGACGAAGATGCGCGACGGGCGATTGGCGCGCGACGGTCGCATCGACCCACTGCCGGAGCGCCGCGTCGGCGAAATATCCGAGCGTCAAGGGCTTGCCGGAGCCGAGATTGGCGAGGCTTTTGAGCTTCGCGCGTCTGGGCGAGAGCGTGCCGGCAACAGAGGCTCGCGCACACGCCTTCGAGAAACGGGACGTGCGCGCAGATCGGCCGGATCGTCGCAGAAGCAGCCGAGATGGACGCGGTAGCTCTTGGCGAAGTGACTGAGTATCTGCCAGGCGCGGATCTTGTCGCCCTTGTCCGGCGGATAGGGAATGCGCTGCGTCAGAAAAAGAAGCTGTTCCACGCGCGGATGGGGGTCAGGCGTCGATGAGGCCGGCAAAGGCGCGGTCGATGCGGCCCCAGCGAAAATCCCGAAGGAGCCGGCGCGAGCCGCCCTTCGGTCGCGGCGAGGTTCGTGTAGTGCCGGAAGCGCGATTTCAACGGCGCGCGCTCTTGGCGCGGCTGCTCGGGATCGATCTCCCACGGATGCAGATAGAAGATGCACGCCATGCCATCCGTGCGATTGACGCGCCGCATCGCCCAGCGCGAGACGGCATAAGGCAGCAGGCGGAAATATCCCCCGCCGGAGCATGGGAAATTGCGGCCGAAGATTCGCACCGTCGTGAGCGGCAATTCGGCGAGGCCCGATCGCTGCTCGCGGAACGGCGCGCGCGAGGCATCGGGCGTGCCGTAGAGATCGTGCGCGATCGGAAAGAGGCTCGAGCTGTAGGCATAGCCGGCCTCGGCCAGCACCGCATACGCCCACCAGTTCTTGGGGCCGATCGAGAAGGTGGCGGCGCGATAGCCCCGCACGGGCGCGCCGCCGACATCTTCGAGGAGGCGCTTCGTCTTGACGATGTCGGCGCGGAATTCGTCCGCCGTCTGGCTGTCGGCGCGGCGATGCTCGAAACCGTGGCTCGCCACCTCGTGGCCCTCGTCCACCATGCGCCGGACGAGACGGGGATGGCGCTCGGCAACCCAGCCGAGCGTGAAGAAGGTCGCCTTCGTGCCGCTTTCGGCGAAGAGGTCGAGGAGCCGGTCGGTATTGCGTTCGACCCGGCGCGGCAGACTGTCCCAATCGTCGCGCGCGATGACGTCGGCGAAGGCCTGGACCTGGAAATAATCCTCGACGTCGACCGTGAGCGCGTTGAGGATGCGCGGGTCGGACACGGCGGCGCGCGCGCCGGGCGGTGCCCTGTCCGTGACGGCGTCGGTCGCGGCGCTCATTGCGGCGGCGCTCCGCGCACGTAGTTCGCGATGATCTCGAGCGCGCGCCTGATGGTGCGCTCGTGCTTGCCCATGGTCTGCTCGATCGCCGCGACCCGCGTCATGATCTCCGACAGCATCGCGTCCGTGCCGTTGCCGCGCGGCACGGCGTCGTGCGCAGCGGCGGACGAGAGCGCGGTGCCGCCGACCGGGGACAGCTCGCTCTGCAGCTCTTCGGCGACCTGCGTCACGGCATCGGCGTCGAGCGCATGCCGTTCCTCGAGATAGCCAAACAGCAAAAGGCGCGAAGCAAGCGTGTTGATGCGGCGCGGCACGCCTTCGCTGAAGCGAAAGATCGCGCCGAACGCGTCCTCGCCCAGCACGGGATCGTCGTGCCAGTCGACCGTCTTCAGGCGATGCAGCACGTACGCCTTGGTTTCCACCTCGCTCATGGGCCCGAGGTGATAGGAGGCGATCACGCGCTGGCGCAGCTGGTCGAGCTCGGGACTGGCCATGATGTTGCGGAACTGCGGCTGGCCGACGAGGAAGCTCTGCACCGGCGAGATGCCGCCGCGCCCGAAATTCGACAGCATGCGCAGCTCTTCGAGCGCGCTGATCGAGAGATTTTGCGCCTCGTCGATGAGGATGAGCGAGCGTTTGCGCGCGCGCATGTTGGCATGGACGAAATCCTCGATGCGGCGCAGCATCGCCGCCTTTTCCATGCCGGGGACGTAGAGACCGAAGGCGGCGGCCACCATGCGCAGAAGATCGTCGCCCTGGAGCTGCGAGGTGACGATCTTCGCCGCCGCATAGGCCTTGGTGTCGAGCTGCGAGAGCAAGAGATCGACGAGCGTGGTCTTGCCGGCGCCGACCTCGCCGGTGACGACGATGAAGCCTTCGCCCTGATGCAGCCCATAGGTCAGATGCGCCATGGCGCGGGCGTGGCCGGCGCTGCTGAAGAAGAAGCGCGGATCGGGCGTGAGCTGGAACGGCAGTCCCTTGAGGCGATAGAACTCGGTGTACATCGCCTCAAAAGCTCTTGTGCAGGCCGACCGAAACGAGGTCGACGAGGATGACACCGCCGGCCCCGGACTGGCGCGAAAGCGTATAGGAAGCGTTGCCGGAGAGCGTGGGGGTCAGCGAATAGCTCACGCCCGCCGTCGCCGTCACCGCTTCGGTCGTGGTCGAGAGCGCGCCGGGCGTGGTGGCTGGTGCTCGCGGAATAGCCCGCAGAGAGGCTGCCGGACAGGTCGGGCGACATGTCCCTGAGCCAGGAGATGATGCCGCCGTTCGAGGTCTGCGAGCTGGCGCCGGTGGTGAGAGCGTCCATCTCGGTGCGGATGAGCTGGAAGGTGTATCTGTTGCGCTCGCCGCCCTGGATCAGCGCGCCGGCCTGAAGCGTCGTGGTGCGCGTCACCTGGTTCTGCAAGGGCAGGTTGGGATTGACGAACGAAAGCGGCAGGTTGGTTTGCTGATTGACGGTTTGGCCCGGCGTCGCTTGGGTTGCGATGCCGAGAGTTTGCAGGAGCTGCTGCTGCTCGGTCTGCGTCTGCGAGGCGTAAGATGCGGTGAGCGTCGTGAGCGGTGTCAGGGCCCAGGTGGCATTGCCGGAAAACGTGTTCTGGCCCTCGGTCTTGCCGTAGTTGAGCGCGAGGATGCGATCGTCGCGCGGGTGATATTGCACGCCGCCCTGATATGTCGGGCCGACGTAGTTGCCGTTGAAACCGCTCGCCGCGGTCTGTTCGGGAAAATCGAGCCGCTCGTAGCCGCCGTTGCCGAGCAGATCGAAGATCGGCGTGAGCGCGTAATCGGCGCCGACGGTGACGATGCCGTGGCGCGAATTGTTCAGGCTTTGGTCCGACATCTGATAGTCGGCATCGCCGTTGAGCTTCATGCGCGAGAACAACTCGCCGCTCGTGAATTTGGCGCTCACCTCGTTCTGCGTCATGTTCGAAAGGGCGCCCACCGACTGGCCGGGAATGGTGCTGGTGATCGCCGCGGTGTTGCCGTCGAAGATCGTCTGCGAGAAGGTGTAGCGCAGCTCGGCGTCGCCGGCGGGCCCGAAATGGAATTGGAAATAGGGCGAGCCGCTGTAGGCGGTCGTCTGGGTCGCCGTGCTGGTCGAAAGCTGGGTCGGATTGCCGAAGCCGCGGCCGCCGGTGCGCGATTGATCCGACATCTCGGCATGCGCATCGAAGAAGAACCGCTCGGGCACGAGCGTGGCCGTGCCGTTCAAGAGCATGTTCTGGATGATCTGGTCCTGGCTCGAGACGCTGACGTGCTCGATCGCCTGCGGATTGTAGTTGAAGACGCCCTTGAGGTGCACGGTGTCGGCCGTGGCGAAGACGGAGGGCGAGATGGTCGCGTAAACGTCGGCCTGTTTTTGCGACGTGGTGTTGAGCGCGTTGTCGGTGAACGCGGTGTCGAGCTCGATGGCCGGCGTGATGATAAAGGCGGGCGGCGTCTCGACCGGGGCCGCCGGCGCGCCTTGGGCCGCGGCCCCGCCAGGCGCGGCAGCGCCAAAGGGCGAGGCGGGCGTGGTGACGCCGCCCGGGCCCTGGCCGGGCGCGCCGAACGCGCCCGGTCCCTGTCCCTGGCCAGGCACGGCATTCTGCGCCGGCGGCGGGTACGGGTTCGACGGATAGAGCGATTGCGCCGGCGGCTGATATGGATTGGCCGGATATTCAGGCTGCGCCGGCGGCTGATACGGAGTGGCCGGATATTGCTGCGCCGCCGCCTGGCCGAGGGCGCCGACGAGCGCCGCCGCGACCGCCAAGCCTAATGCGACAGCGTGCGGAGCCCCGCCGCCCGGCTGGTTCGCTTCCGATCCGGCGCGATCCCAAGCTTCACCCACGCCCACCAGTCCCCCTCAGTAGTAGCCATACGAACCGAAATAATCCGACGAGGTCCCTTCCGTCTTGTTCAGGATCAGGCTGATGTTCGGACAGGTGCTGATGAGACGCAGCAATTCGTCGATCTCGGGCTCCTGCGTCCGATTCGCTTCGACGACGAACACGATCTGCCCGACCATCGAGGCGAGGATCGAGGGATCGCTGGTGGCAAGGCACGGCGGCGCATCGACGATGATGTAGCGGTCGGAATAGCGGTGCGCCATTTCGCTCAACACGTCGCGCATGCGGCGGCTCGACATCAGCTCGGGCACGCCGGGCCGGCGGTTGCCGGCGGGCAGGACCGTGAGATTGGGGATGTCGGTGCGCAGCAGGATGTCGCGCATGTCGAGCGACTCCTTCTCGAGCACGTCGAAGATGCCGGTTTCGGCGTCGATGCCGAGGATCGAGGTGAGCGACTGGCGCTCGACGTCGCAATCCATCACCAGCACGCGGAAATCGCGCTGCGAGGCGATGGCGAGCGCGAGATTGATGGCGGTGAAGGTCTTGCCCTCGCGCGGGCGCGCGCTCGTCACCATGATGAGGCGCGAGGGGCCGGTCTCGATCGTCTCGGCCTTGGCGAGGATTTGCCGCAGGATGATGCGGAACTCCTCGGCGATGCGCGAGCGCTCGGTGACGGCAAAGGTGATGCCGGCCTTGGCGAGCCGCTGACGGTCGATCTTGACCTCGCGCCGCGTGCGCTGCGCGTCGCCATCATCGCCCGCCGGGTCGGGATCGGCGCCGGGCGGCACGATGAGCGGGGGCGCTGTCTCGGCGGCGGCGCTGGGCGGCGGCGGGACGCGGCGGAGCGGCGGCCGCAGAGGGCCGTTGCGCCGCCCGCAGGCGCTCCGCCGCGCGCTGTATGAGACCGCCCGAACGCTCGTCCATCGCTCAGATCACCCTGTGAATTGCGGTGTAGTTCGCGAGCAGCAAGGCGCCATAGATGATGAGCAGCATGACCGTGCTCGCCGCCAGCCCGGCGGCCTGCTGCATGGAGCGCTTGCGCGTATCGAGGAAGGTGACGCGCGAGATCGAGCCCAGGACCGGCAGGCCGAAGGCCCGCAGTCCCGCGAGCGTGGAGAACGAGCGGTCGAGCTGCACCAGGAGGAAGGCCGCGCCGATGCCGGCGCCGAGTCCGGCGATGAGCACGCCGGTATAGAGGATCGGCCGGTTCGGCGAGATCGGCGTCAGCGGCACCTGCGGCGAATCGACGATGCGGAACTGCACCTTGTCGGCCTGCGTGTCGGCGGCCTGGGCGAGATTGGCCGCTTCGCGGCGCTGAATCAGCTCGTCGTAATTCTTCTTCAGGATGTCGTAGTCGCGATCGAGATTCTGCGCCTGGAGCTGGATGCCGGGCGCGGCCTTCACGGCCTCTTGCAGCCGCTTCTGCTCGGCTTCGCTGAAAGCGAGCTGGCGCTGCACCGAGGCGACGGTGCTCTCCGCGTCGACGAGGCGCATCTTGACCTCTTGGTAGAGCGGATTGGGCACCGTGCTCTTGCGCGAATCGTCGCCCGCGCCGGGACCGGCCACGTCCGCCTTGATCGAGGCCTGGAGCGAGGCGATGTCGCGCTTGGCCGCGACCACGTCGGGGAAATCGTCGGTATAGCGCGACTGCAGATCGGACAGCTTGCGCTTCGCCTCGTCGAGCTGAATCTGCTTCGACGATTCCGAATTGCCGTTGTGGATGATCACCTGGGCCGCCTGGTCGAGCGAAAGCGTTGCCGGCACGGTGGCCGCGTCCTTGGCGATGGCGTCGCGCCGCGCCTGCACGTCCTGGAGCATGAGCTTGAGCTTGCCGACCTCGTCGGTGGCTTGCTGCAGGTGCGATTCGTTGGCCTGCGACTGCGGCAGGACGTCGCCGTAGGTTTCCTTGAACTCGGCGCGGCGCTGCTCGGCGGAGCGCAGCTGCTTCTCGTAGTTGGCGATCTGTTCCTCGAGGAAGCGGCGGGCGTTGTCCATCTCGCTGCGGCTGTTGCCGGCCGAGGTTTCGGAGAACACGGTCAGCACCGCCTTCACCACGTTCTTGCTCTCGACCGCGTCGGTGTCGTCGTAACCGATCGAGAACAGGTTGGTGCCCTGCAGGCTGATGCGGATCTCCTGCGCGAGCGCGGTCATCAGCTCTTCCTTGTCCTCGGGCGTCTTCGCCTGCGAATCGAGGTCGGCGAGGTGGATGACCTGCTCGAGATTGGGGCGCGACAGCAGCGTGCGCTGCATGAAGTCCAATTGCTGCAACGGGTTCGTTTCGACGGCCAAGCCGCGCAGCAGCGGCGTCAGCATGCTGTCGACATCGACATAAACGCGGGCGATGGTCTCATACGTGTTGGGGATGAAGAACACGGCCGGCCAGCCGACGAGACAGACCGCCCAACAGATCGCGACGGCCATCCATTTCCGGCGCCAGATGCCTTGCAGATAGAAGAAAACGATCTTGCTGTTCATCGCCCGTTCTTGCGCATCGTCAACAGGCCAGCGGAGATCCCGGGACCGCTCAGAAATTCGATTGCGGAATGATCAGGATATCGCCGGGCTGCATCGGGAAATTGTACCTGACGTCGCCGTACTTGATCAGATTGTCGAGCCGCGCCGGGAAGGTGTCTTCCTCGCCGCCGATCCTGCGCACGAGGACGGCGCGATTTCCGGCGGCGTATTTCGTGAGCCCGCCGACCTGAATCATCACGTCGAGGACCGTCATCTTCTCGCGATAGGGCACCGCGCGCGGCTCCGCCGCCTCGCCGATGACGCGCACCTGCTGATCGAAATCGCCGACGAAATTCTGCGTGATCACGGTGACGATCGGGTCGCGCACGAATTTCTTCAGCCGTTCCTCGATGTCGCGCGCGAGCTGCGTCGGCGTCTTGCCGACCGCGTCCACGTCCTCGACGAGCGGGGTCGAGACCTTGCCGTCCGGCCGGACCGGCACGGTCGACGACAGCTCGGGATTGCGCCACACGAATATGTTGAGCATATCGCCGGCGCCGATGAGATATTCGGAGTTTTCTGCGTTCTGTTTGTCGACAGGCGGCGCCGTCGGAGAGCCGGAGCAGCCGGCAACGACCGCGACAACTGCCAGGGCGAGAACGCGAAGCGCGGAAATGTTCAAAACCCCCTCCAAAAGCGCTGGGCCAGCCGTGGAATTTGCCTTGCGTCCAAGGCGTCCAAATATTCCGCATTATATCCAGTTGATCCGTTAATTCAAATTTACCTGCGCGCTCCGTTCCTTGCGAGATACGCCGGACCCGGGACGGCGGATTTCCGGGGCGCCCGCGCGCCCGGTGATCCGGCCCCGGTCCGACCCCGTATCTGGTTCGAGGCATGGCGGCGAGGGGCGCTACGGCGGACCGTTTGGACGGCCGCCGCGGCTGTACGTCAATGAATTATTGACGGCCTCCCGTCACCATCGCTAACGATCTGACGCGGTGGAGATTTACGCTTCCATGGCACGTTATCTCGTTACTGGCGGTTGCGGCTTCATCGGCTCCCACCTGGCCGACGCCTTGGTGGCGCGCGGGCACCGGGTGCGGATTTTCGACAATCTGTCCAGCGGACGCCGCGAAAACGCCCCCGCCCAGGCCGAGCTCGTCGTCGCCGACGTGACCGATCCCGCCGCGGTGGCCGCCGCCGCCAATGGCATGGACGGGATTTTCCATCTTGCCGCCATCGCCTCGGTCGAGGAAAGCCGGCGCAACTGGCTCCACTGCCATGGCGTGAACCTGACCGGCGCCATCAACGTGTTCGATGCGGCGCGGCGCGGATTTGCGCGCCCCCGCGTGGTCTATGCCTCGAGCGCCGCCGTCTATGGCGACTGCCCGGCCGTGCCGTTGAGCGAGGCCGACGTGCCGCGGCCGATCAACGCCTATGGCGCCGACAAGCTCGGCTGCGAGCTGCACGGGCGCGTCGCGAGCCTGCTGCACGGCGTGCCGACCGTGGGCTTGCGCCTCTTCAACATTTACGGCCAGCGTCAGGATCCCTCCTCGCCCTATTCCGGCGTGATCTCGATCTTCGCCGACCGGCTCTCCCGCCGGCTGCCGATCGACATCCATGGCGACGGCCGCCAGGTGCGCGATTTCGTGGCCGTGGCGGACGCCGTCGAGGCGTTGCTCGCGGCCATGTCGGCCGAGGACGCGGCCGGCGAAGCGTTCAATGTCTGCAGCGGCTATGGCACCACGGTGCACGAGCTCGCCAATGTCGCGGGCGAGCTGTTCGGCGTCACGCCCGAGCTTCGCTTCCAGCCGGCGCGCCCGGGCGACATCCGCATCTCCTTGGGCGACCCGACGCGCGCCGCGCGCGTCCTGGGCTTCCGCGCGAAGCTGCCGATCCGCCAGGGACTGGCGCTTGCCTTCGCCAAGGCGCGGCAAAGCGTCGGCTGAACCGGGCTAGCGCCAGCAGCCGATCTGCCGCACGAAGCCGTGCGCCTTGGCGAGAAGCGAATCGGGCGCGAGCGTGGCGCCGTCCGCGGCCTTCGCGACATCGACCCGGTTCGCCCGCAGGAAGTCCAGGACAGCGCGGTTCGAGATCGCGAATCCGACATTGTCGACCACGTCGCCGGTCTTCTGATAGACCGCGACGGTATCGACCTTCATGACGACGACGCCGAGCACGGCGCCGTTGCCGTCGAGCACCGGGCTGCCGCTGTTGCCGCGCCGCACCGCGCCGTCGAAACTGTAATGCACGTCGGTCGTCGCGAGGGCGCCGGGCCGCGCCGCGGCCGCGCTCACTTCGGCGATGCGCACCGGCAGCCCGCGCTCGGGATAGCCCACGATCGAAAGCGGTGCCTCGACTCCGCCGGCGCCGGGCGCGGCGAAGCGGGCGGGATCGGCGACGCGCCGCTCGGTGCGCAGCAGCGCGAGATCGACGACCGGATCGCCGGCAACCACCGTCGCCACCACCTCCTCGCCCTCGGTGTCGTTGCCGACCGTGACCGCGCCGCAATTTCCGGCGACGTGGAAATTGGTCAGGACCTCGTCGCTCGACACGTAAAATCCGGTGCCGCCGCCGACAAGACGCCTTGCGCCGACGCCCGCCGGCGCCCGCTCGGTCAGCGAACGCGCGACATATTGGTCACGATCGGCGGGCGTTTGCGCCATCCCCGGCGGCGCGGCGGCCACGCTGCCCGGCGGCGGCCCGAGCTGGGGCGAGCAGCCGGTCAACATCGCAAGTGCCGTCGTGGCGGCAATCGCTGCGGCATTTCGACGCCCGCGCCAGCGGTCCGCGAATATTGCAGCTGGAACTTGACTGACATCACGATCGGTTGGCGGCCGCCTCCTTTAACGCCGGCGGCACAGTTGCCACTTTCATTGAATGCTTGCAATTCTTTTGTATAATTTTCAGCGTAAGTAAATTTAACACTTTCAACTGAAATCAACTCCGAAGGGCGGCCGTTGCTGGAGAAGATTTGCGGGCGCGTGCAAATAGCGCGGCATGGCCTTGCGCTGGCGACGCTCGTCGCCGCTTCTTCCTGCCTGCCGTGGCGCGCGGCGGACGCGATGCCGCTTGGGCACGACGACATGGCGGCGGTCGACTCTTATGCGGCGGACGCGTTCGATCCGTTCTTCGCCAATAGCGCGGACGATTGGAATTTGCTGCTTCCCGTCGATGTCTTTGCCCGTGCCGGCCTCCCGGTCGATCCGGCCGCGGTAGGCTTGCACCAGGTCGCGCGCTCGCTCCAGGAGGATGCCGGGCTGCAACAGATCCTGAGCGCGACCGAGGCGCTGCGCACGCCGGAGCCTTTGTCGAGCGGCCAGCGCAATGGGGCGCCGGGCGCCACGGCGTTCGAACTGCCGGGCGGCCAGGACGAGCGCGCCGGGTTCTCGCCCGAGTCCGGCGGACGGCGCGGCGCGTCGCGTCGGGGCAAGGAGCGCCCGCCGCGCGGCAGCTAGCGCTGTCCGCCGCCGATCCGGCGCACGCCGGCACGGGCGCGGAGATCGCGATCAACGACGGCGAAACTCTGCGCGAAGCATTGCGCAACGTCGTCGGCATGCGGCGTGTCGGCAGCGGCGGCGGCGCGGAGCGGCAGGCCGATGGACTCTCCGGCGGAGGCGGTGATCCTGCGTTCGGCCTCGGTCAGGCCGCGCTCGAAAGCCGGCTCCTCGGCGAAGCGCTCGACTCGTTCATTCGCCGCACCGACGGGTCCGATTTCGAGCCGACCTTCTCGCTGTTCGGGCTCGGCCGCTTTTCCTTCGACGTCGGCGGCAACGGCAATATCGAGATCACCGATTACGCGTCCGGTCTCTCGGTTTCGGTGCGCGATCCCGCCGCGCCGCCGGGCGCTCAGGGAGAGAAGATCGACGTTGTCGGCAGAATCCGCGCCTTTCTCGCATCGCCGACCGGAACCCTGTCGACGATCGCCTGCGCCGTCCTCCTCCTCGTCTGGTGCATGGTCAGGATGGCGACGGCGCTGCGGCGCTGAGGCCGCGCCGAAGCCTCAAGCGCTCGGGCCGCGGCGCGGGGCCGCCGCCGGCGGGGCGGCGTGCGAGCGCGGACGCGGCGGCAACCAGACCAGCAGTATGATGATGATGGTGGCCGTGACCGCGCCGGAAAATTCGGCGAGCGAGCGGTCGGCGGCGGCGAGGGTGAGCCGGACATTGGCGACATAGAGCACGACGAAGCTCGCGAGCCAGACCGAGGCGAAGGCAAAGAGGCTCAGCGCGAACCAGTGCCAGCCGGTCCGCCCCTTGTAGACCGCGAAGAATGTCACCAGGACGCCGACGCCAACAGCGGCCACGAGGCTATGCATCAAGACCCCCAGGCGGGAAACCGCTTGCGCCGGAAAACGAAGGCGCAAGCGAAACGCCCGCGCGACTTTATCCAAGCCTCTCTGGAGGCGCAAGCAACGTGAGGCCCGAGTCTTCGTGCTGTTAACGGTTGCGTCGTGCCTCAGCTGCGCTGCAATCGATCGAGCAGCGCCTTCGCATCGTCGCGCCCCTCGAACGCGGCGTCGCTTGCCAGCGCATGCTCGAGGAGCGTGCGCGCCTCGCTCTTGTCTCCGGTCGCATCCAAGGCCGCGGCGAGGTGGTACTGGATCGCCGCATCGTTCGGCTGCGCCGCGCTCGCATCCTTCAGATATTGCAGTCCGCCGGCGGGGTCGCCGCCCTCGACCAGCGTCCAGCCGAGCGTGTCCGCCGTCTGCGGCGAGGGCGCGAGGCGATAGGCCTGCCGCGCCAAGTCGGGGGCGCGCGGGTCGCGCCGCTTGGCGTAGATCCAGGCGAGATTGTTGAGCGAGATCACCTCGCGCGGCGCAAGCTTGTGGACCGTCTCGTACTGCACCGCCGCACCGTCGTAGTTCCGTTCCACCATGAGAAAATCCGCGAGCTTCACGTGCGCCGCGACATCGTCGGCGTGGCCGCCAAGCCAGGTCTCCAGCATCTTCTTCGCGTCGTCATGCTTGCCGCCGGAATAGGTCAGCGCGGCGAGCTCGACCGTGAGCGCGGAATTTGGCGTTCGCGCGTTCTCGGCGGCGAGGAGCGCGATGGCGTCGGGCGCGCGCTTGGCGCGTTGCAGCTCCTGCGCTTGCAGGAGATCGGAATCGATGGGCGCCGACGGCGCAAAGGACTTTGCCGTAAGAAGCGCCGCATCGAAGCCTTTGTCGTCCTCATCGAAGCGGACGAGATCGCTCATGTAGCGCACTTCGGCGGGGGCAAGCTCGTGCGCCTTCGCAAGCGAGGCGCGCGCCCCCGCCTTGTCGCCGGCGGCGCGCTGATAGGAGGCGTAGCGCTCATAGAGCGGCGCCCCATCCGGATAATGTTCGACGAGCGCGCGGAAATCCGCGACCGCGCCCGCCTTGTCGCCGGATTGCGCGCGCACCGCGGCCACTTCGTTGACGACGAGGCTGTCGTAGGGGAAGCGCACCTCGAGCTGCCGGCCGATTTTGAGCGCGCTATTCCAATCCTTGCGCGCGGCATAGATGCGCAAGAGCTGCATCTGCGGCGCGGCGTCGCCCGCGGCATCTTGCTGCGCCTTCGTCAGCCACGAGATCGCTTGATCGGTGTCGTTCCCGATGAGCGCGATCTGCGCCAGCGCCAGCTCGGACGGCTCGTCGTTGGGCTTGTCCTGCAACAGCGCGAGATAGACCTTTTTCGCGTCTTCGGTGTCGTGCATCGCGCCATAGACGCTGGCGAGATTGCGCCGCGCCGCGAGAAAGCCCGGGTCTTTGTCGATGAGCTTCTGGAACAGGTCGCGCGCTTCCGGCAAGCGCCCTTGCGCGATCCGCACCGAGCCGAGGAGATTGAGCGCCACCGGGTCGTCCGGCTTGCGCGCGATGAGGCCTTCGGCGGTTTCCGCCGCCTTGGCGGTGTCGCCGCGGCGCAAGTCGCCCATGACGAGCAGCGGGGTCGCGATGTCGGCGCCCTCGTTGGTGCCGGCGATCTTCTCGAGATCGGCGATGCCTTCGGCTGCATTGCCGAAGCGGATGCGCATGAGCGCGGCCGATGCCTCGGTCTTGGCGTTGGGCACCTCTTCGGCCGCGCGCTCGTAGAGCGCCACGGCCTCGTCTTTCTGCCCCGCCGCGACATAGGCCTGCCCCAGGAGATTGATCGACGCCGTATCCGCGGGGTCGGCATCGACCAGGGGCTTCAACTGATCGATCGCCGCATGCGGGTCGTTCGTGCGCAAGGCGATCGAGGCGAGAAGGCGCCGCGCCGCCGGCTGGTTCGGATTGCGCGCGAGATACTTGGTGATTTCCTCCTGCGCCTGCGCGTATTGGCGCAAAGCATATTTGACGGTCGCCTGGAGGAAATAGCCGTTCGGCATGTTCGGGAAATTGTTGGCGATCTTGGTCAAGAGATCGTCCGCCTTGTCGAGCTCGCCGGCGCGCGCCCGCAGGAGCGCCGCGAGGTAGATCGCCGACGCGGCTTTGGGCGTGAGCTTCAACACGTGGTCCACATCGGCCTGCGCCTCGGCCGGGCGATTCATGGCGATGTAGAGATTGGCGCGGCTCGTCAGCGTGGCGAGATCGTCGGGCTTGCCGGCAATGATTTTGTTGAAGATCGCGAGCGCGCCCGGCAGATCGCCCGTGACACGCAGCACTTCGCCCCTGAGCCGCTGGATTTCCGGCTTGTCGGGCGCGATCGCGGCGGCCGCATCGAGCTCGGTCTTCGCGCCCTGGACGTCGCCCCCGAGCATGTCGAGCCGCGCGATCGCGATCTTCGGCCCCCAGTCGTCGGGCGCAAACCGCTCGGCATCGGCGAGCAGGTCCTTCGCCTTGTCGGTCTCGCCGAGCGCCAGATGCCCCAGGCCGAGCGCCAGGCGCACGCTCGCCTCGGCCTTTGCTTCGCGGTCGGCCGGCTGCACCTGCTCCAGGAGCTCGTTGAGCTTGCCTTCCTGGATCAGGGTCTGGGCGAGAATCGGCGCGACGACCTCGTCGTCGCCATGCGTGCGCTGCGCCTCGTGCGCTTCGGCCTCGGCGGCCGAAAGGTTGCCGACGCGGAGATAGAGCTTGGCGAGCTGGATATGGCTCGCGGGATCGTCGGGATCGGCCTTGACCGCATTCCTCAGCTCGATCTCCGCGCCCTTGAGATCGCCCTTGTCGATGAGACTCTGCGCCTTGTCGAGAAAGGATTGCGTCGCGTCGTCGGCGGGGGCGGCGCCGGACAATGCCGTGCCGGCGAAGAGCGCGGCGAAGAGCAAGCCCTTGGCGCCTGGTTTCGAGAACATGCTGGCTCCTTCGTGCGCCCGGCTCAGGCCTCGATCGCGAGTCCGTGCTCTTTGGCGAGGCTGTAGAGCGTCGGGCGGCTGATGCCGAGGAGCTTTGCGGCGGTGGAAAGATTGCCGCCGCTCTGCGTCAGCGCGAGCTGCAACACCTCGCGCTCGGCGCGGCTGCGCGCAGTGCGCAGGTCGAGCGAGAAATCCTCGATCTCGACCGCGGCGAGGTCCATGTCGGCGGCGGTGACGGTCGACCCCTCGGCCATGACCACGGCGCGCTTCACCCGGTTCTCGAGCTCGCGCACGTTGCCGCGCCACGGGTGCCGGCTCATCGCGGCCAGGGCCTCGGTCGCGAAGCCCTTGCAGTTGCGCGCGTACTGGTCGTTGAATTTCTTGAGGAAGTAGCTCGCGAGCAAGGGCACGTCGCCGCTCCGCTCGCGCAGCGGCGGGATGCTGAGGCGGACCTCGTTCAAGCGGTAGAACAGATCCTCGCGGAAGCGCCCGTCGGCCATGAGCTTGTCGAGGTCCTGGTTGGTCGCGCACACGATGCGCACGTCGACGCGGATCTGCTGCCGGCCGCCGACGCGCTCGACCACGTGATCCTGGAGAAAGCGCAGCACCTTGACCTGCATGGCGAGCGGCAGGTCGCCGATTTCGTCGAGGAACAGCGTGCCCTTGTCGGCCTGCTCGATCTTGCCGATGATCTGGCGCACGGCGCCGGTGAAGGCGCCCTTCTCGTGCCCGAAGAGTTCGCTCTCGAGCAGCGTCTCGGGAATGGCGGCGCAGTTGATGGCGACGAACGGGCCCTTGGCGCGCGCGCTGAGGCGATGGATGGCGCGCGCCAGCAGCTCCTTGCCCGTGCCGCTCTCGCCGAACAGCAGCACCGCCACATCGGTCGGCGCGATCTTCTCGATCATGCGCAGATGGCGCATCATCGCCTCGCTGGAGCCGAGGATGCCGTCCATCGGCGAGCGCGACCCGAGCATGGCGAGGCGCCGGTTCTCCGCCTCGAGCTCCGACAGCCGGATCGCGCGCTCGACGATGAGGCGCAGCACGTCGATATCGACCGGCTTCTGGAAGAAGTCGTAGGCGCCCAGTGCGATGCTGCGCAGCGCATGCTCGCGCGCTTCGTTGCCGGTCGCGATGATGACCTTGCAGTCGGGCGCGAGCTGACGCAAGCCCTCGAGCGCGCCCAGGCCCTCGCTCGCGCCGTCGGGATCGGGCGGCAATCCGAGATCGACGATCGCGACCTGCGGCGGCGCGCCGCGCGCCAAAGTCAGCGCTTCCTCGCGCGTGCTGGCGAGCAGCAGCTCGTAGTCCGACAGCGCCCAGCGATATTGCCGGCGCAGGCCCTCGTCATCCTCGAGGATGAGCATGCGGCTCTTGTCGCTCGCCATGCGTCAGGCCGCCGGAGAGACGCGCGCGGCGCCGGCCGAGCCGAGCACGATGCGCATGGTGGTGCCGGCGCCGGGCTTGGTGATGACGTCGAGCTGGCCGCCCGCGGCGCGGATCAGCTCGCGCGTCTGGAACGCGCCGATGCCGAGCCCGGTGTCCTTGGTCGAGCGGAACGGCCGGAACAGCTCGTTACGCACGAAGCTCACATCCATCCCCGGGCCCTCGTCGGTGATGTCTATTGTAACGCGGCCGCCATCCTCGCCCAAGCTGACCCGGACGCGGCCCTCGGCGCCCGAGGCCTCGACCGCGTTGTCGATGAGGTGCGACAGCACCGAGCGAAGCTGCTCGGCGTCCATCAGCACGCGGGCGCTGGCCGTGGCGCCGATCTCGACCCGGCCGGAATGCGCGGGCGCGGCCGCGAGCTCGCGCACGATCGCCGCGGCGTCGGTCGCCTCCGGCTTCGCCGGCGCGTCCGACGCGGCCGTGACACGCGAGCTGCGAGATCAGCTTGTTCATGCGGCCAACCGAATTCTCGACGGTGCGCAGCACGTCGGCCTGGAACTCCGGGTTGTCGCCGTGGCGGCGGGCGTTGGAAAGAATAAGCCCCAACTGGCTCGACAGATTCTTTATGTCGTGGACGACGAAGGCAAAACGCGTGCTGTATTCCTGCAAAAGCTGGGCGTCGGCCAAGGCGCGCTCGGCCTGCTGCTCGAAGAGATAGCTCGCCGTCTGCCCGGCGACGGTGCGCAACAGGTCGAACACCTCCCAATCGGGGTGGACGGCGGCGCGCGGCTTTTCCAGGAGCACGAAACCAATGAGCCCGCCCTGCCGCGGCAGCGGCACGGCGAGCCAGAAATCGTCGAGCCCGGCGAGCCAGGCCGGCAGGGGTCCGTCGGTCGCTCCGGCACCGGTCAGCTGCCTGCACCCAGCGCCCGCCGCGGAAGCGCGCGATGAAGTCGCTCTCGGCCGGCTCGCGTATTTCGGCCGCGACGCTTGCGTTCCAAAACGCGGTCGGCAGATAAGCGCCGTCGCGTTGCTGAAACAGCACGCCGCCCGGGCTGTTGACGATGTCGGCGATGACGCGGATGAGGCGTTCGGGAAGGTTCCGCACGGCGTCGCCCGAGGACAGCGCCTCGATCGAGCGCAGCCATTCGACGCGGTAGTCGTAGCGATAGGAGAAGAAGTTGCGCAGGACCGCCATGCGGATCTGCGAGCGCGCCGTCTCGGACGACAGCACGGTGGCGAGGACGAGCGCGCTGCCGAACAGCGACGTCACCTCGAGCAGGATGCCCCACTGCCCGCCATAGCGGCGGAACAGCACGCCTACGAACGCCGCCGCCATCAGGAAGACGCCGCTCGATACCAGCGTCACGGCGTGGAACGCGGCCTTGTGCGAGAGCCGGATGTCGGTGCGCAAATTGTGGCTCCGCACCAGCGCCAGCAGCACCAGCGGCACGCTCAGCACGTCGGCCGAGCGCACGCGCGGCAACGAGCGAGGCCACGAACTTGCGCGAGAGCTGCACGTCGACATAGAAGAACAGCTCGAAGGAAAACATCGCGCCGATCGCAATGACGAGGGGCACGGCGTTCCAGCGGTCGTCCTCCTGCATGTTGCGGTAGTAATTCTCGACCAGCGACAGGCCCAAAACGGCGATGACGATGCGGATGATGATCTGCGGCTGGATGAGCGTCGGCTCGTCCGGCAGGAACGCGAGAACGGCGAGGTCGAGCGCGATCGCGAGCGCCACGACCACGAACGAGGTGGTGACGACGGTGCGCGCCCAGGACGGCATCGGCCCCTGCGGCGGCAGGAGAAGGGCGCGCATGAAGTAGAGCCAGACGGCGTCGCGCGCGGTCTCGATGGGCGCCAACACCAGGACCGGCACCGGCCCCTCGAACGCGGCGGCGAGCGCCCAGACCGCCGTGGCGCCGCAAGACATGGCGAGGGCAGTGGCGGCACGGCTTCGCGTCCGCCCCGCCAGCAACATCAGCCCCAAAATTCCGAATGCCGCAGCGCAAACAAGGTGCGTAATCAGAACGACATTCATTTTCAGTTCATCGTGCGCCTTCTGGGAAGAGAATCACCCGCACGGTTTGAATGAGGACGATGAAATCCAAGAGCAGCGTGTGGTTCTTTACGTAATAAAGATCATACGACAATTTGTTGCGCGCGTCTTGCAGAGAAGCACCATAGGGATAGCTGATTTGCGCCCAGCCGGTGATGCCGGGCTTGACGGCGTGGCGCTCGCCGTAGAACGGGACTTGCGCCGCGAGCTGCTCGACGAAATAGGGCCGCTCGGGGCGCGGCCCGATGAAGCTCATGTCGCCTTTCAAAACGTTGATGAGCTGCGGCAGCTCGTCGATGCGCACCTTGCGGATGACGCTGCCGACCCGGGTGATGCGCGAGTCGGATTTCTGCGCCCATTGCGGCCGCGAATGGCGCTCGGCGTCCTCGTGCATGCTGCGGAACTTGTAGAGCGTGAAGGGGCGGCCGAAGAGCCCGGTCCGCTCCTGCGAATAGACCACGGAGCCGCCGTCCTCGAGCTTGATGGCGAGCGCCGTCAGGAGCAGGAGCGGCAGCGTCAGCACCAGCATCGCGGCGCTCACTGCGACGTCGAACAGGCGCTTCACGGTGCGCGCCGTCCAGCTCATGCGGAAGCCGTCGGAGAAGATCAGCCAGCTCGGCTGCAGCGCGTCGAGATCGACGCGGCCGCTCTCGCGCTCGCAAAACGACAGGAACTCGGTGATGGCCATGCCGCGCGCCTTGCAGCCCAGGAGCGGCTTGACCGGCAGCCCGCGCCGGTCGTCGGTCGCGACCACGATCTCGGCCGCGCCGCAGCGCACGGCGAAGCGGTAGAGCGCCTCGGCGTCGAGCGAATCGCCAAGCGTGAGCGTGCTTTCGACGAGGCGCCGGTCGTTCGGCGCGGCGATGAAGGCGGACGGCGATGAAATGCGCGCCGCCGGCGCGCTCGGCGAGCGCCTTGACGCGGCTCGCGCGCTCGCCCGCCCCGATCACCACGACGCGGCGCTTCAGCGCGCCCGAATCGGCCAAGAGCAGGAAGCCCGCGCGGGTGATGAGGAGGCAGGCGAAGAGAGCCAGGATCGCCTTCAAGTACCAGCCCGACCAGGGCGGCGCCGCCGCCCAGACGAAATCGCGGTAGAGGAAGCTTGCGACCAGGATCACCGGAAATTCGAGCGCGAGCACGAGCACAATGCGCGCGAGCATGGCGCGGTAGTCGACGAACGCGTCGTAGTTGTAAAGCCCGGCCGCGACCATCGCGACCATCGTCAGCGCCGCCAACAAGATCGAGAATTGCGCCGAGAGCCCGACCGGGAGGACCGGGTCCAAAAGCAGATGCCCGTCGGCCGGCGTCACGAACAGGTAAAAGGCCAACGACATCACCAGCACTTCGCTCAAGAGAAGCGCAAGGGTGCGGACGGGCAGGAACAGCCCCCGGACTCTCAACATTGCCTACCCCAGGGCGGGCCCCACCTTGTGTCTATGGGTGCGCCACCACGAAAGTGCTGATAAAAATTCGCGCAATACGTTTATAACATGACACGTCAAACGGGCAAAGTCGTATTTCAACCCATTGGCAAGCTTAGCCCATGCGTGATCGCAGAACTTTCCAAGTTAATATCGGATAATCCTAAAGTTAACATTCATTAAGACCTTTGGGGGGCATCGCAGCGCGCGCACGGATTTTTGAATATTCCGTGATATTGCTTTTTCCAGGCGGGAATATCGGCGGCCCGGTCGCCGCTATTGATTGCAAAACCTTGTGCATAACTGCGGCACTGCCTGTGACTAAACCGAGTTTTGCTGCAGCGCCGCATTTGCGTCGGCCCGGCCCGCCGCGCCATGTTAGGATGGCGCACATTTACGAATCGCGAGGCGGACCGATCCCGTGAAACTGTCCATCGCCATCGGCGTGAGCCTTGTCGGCGCCTTGGCCGCCTCGTCCGTGGCATGGCGCATCGATCTGCTCGGACAGCCGCCCTGGGCGGCGCACGCGCTGGCGACGACGCTCGGGGCGACGGGCGGGCCAGGCGGGCTGTGCCTGCTGCTCTATGCGCTGCTCTCGTGCGCGCTGCTTGCCGCGAGCGCGCTCTACGGCCTGGGCGCCTTGGCCAAGGCGCTCGAGGAGCGCACGCGGGCCAACCCGAAGCGCCTGCCCGAAGCGTGGCGCGCGGCGCTTGAAGAAAGCGATTTCGCGCCGCTCGCCGGTCCGATCACGGGCGACGAGCTGGCGATCGCGCCGTTGGCGCTGCTGCGCGTGCTGCGCGCCGAGATCTGGCGCATCTTCATCAAGCGCCTGGTCGGATCACAGACCGTGAGCGTGGCGCTGGCCGCGGGGGCACTCGCCTTCAGCCCCGATCTCATGCCGAGTGCGACGCTCGCGCCGGCGCTCGTCCTGCGCATCGACGCGCTCGCCGCAGGCGTCGTGCTGGCCGGGGGCGTCGCCGTCTCGCTCGTGCTCGACCGCGCGATCGAGCGCTTTGCCGCTTCGCTCACGCGCCTTTCGGCCGCGTGGGAGCAGGCGCTCACGCCAGCGATCCCCGCCGCCGCGCCGGCGCGCGCGGTGCTCGCCGCGACGCCGGCGCCGCGGCCTGCCGAGCTTCCGGCCGGGCCGTCGCCAGCGCAGATCGAGCAATTGACGGGGTCGGTCAATCGCCTCGCCGCGCTCCTCACCGAGTCGGTCGAACGCCAGAGCGAATTGCTCAGCGAAATGTCGCACCTCATGACCGGCGGCATCGAAGCGGTCGCGCGCATCCTCGATCGCGCCGAGGCGCTGCCCACGGTCGATGCGGCCGCGGCCGGCGCCGCGGTGGCACAGCTCGCGGCCGCGGTCGAGCAGCTCGCGCAACCGGTCATGGAGCAGATGAAGCTATTGGGCGCGAGCGACCGGCGCCTCATCACCATGCTGCGGCGCCAGGAGGAAGTGGTGGGCGCGCTCGGCTCGCGCTGGAGCGAGCTGGTCGCGGCGCTGCAGGCGATGAGCACCAGCCTCGCGAGCGCCGCCTCCGCGGTGCGCGCCCAACCCGACCCCCGGCTCCTGGCGCCCTTGGGCCGCGAAGGGGCCCCGGCAACCGGGCTCGAGGACGAGCTCCAGCAACTGCTCGACGAGATGTCGGATTACGACGCGCCGGAGCAAGACCCCGGACGGCTCAGAGGCTGAGCCGCACCGCCCAGCCCAGCATCAGCCAAAGCGCGAGGCTGATACTCGCGATGGCGAGGATGCAGGTCGGCAGCGGCAAGCGCTCCGGCGGGGCGCCGGAGTCGTGCTCGCTGAACGAGACTTGCTCGAACCGTGCCATTGCCCGGGAATCCCCTCTCCGGCCGCCAACGCGGTGCATAGGATTTGGTTCCGGGACGTCCGGCTAAAGTGCCCAGTAGTGGATGCTGGAGGGCACGCGGTCGCGCGCCAGCGCCGATTTGAGGTCGAGCAGCACGCCCCCTTCGGACAGCATCGAGGCGACGAACGGATCGCCGCGCTCGCGGATCGCGCGGTGCGGCACGGCATAGATCAGCGCATCGAGATTTTGCAGCCGCTCGGCGCCGGCGAGCGTCAGCCCGTATGCCTCCTTGGCCTCGGCCGGGTCGGCGAGCGGGTCGTGCACCATGGGCTCGATGCCGAAGCCCTTGAGCTCGGCAATGATGTCGGGCACGCGGCTGTTGCGCAGGTCGGGCACGTCCTCCTTGAAGGTGAGGCCGAGGATGCCGACGCGCGCGCCGCGAATCGGCCGCGCCGCCTCGATCAACAGCTTGACGAGTCGCTGCGCCACGAACGCGCCCATGCCGTCGTTGATGCGGCGGCCCGAGAGAATGACCTGCGGGTAATAGCCCGCCGCCTCGGCGCGCGCGGTGAGGTAATAGGGATCGACGCCGATGCAATGGCCGCCGACGAGCCCGGGCGTGAAGGGCAGGAAATTCCACTTCGTGCCGGCCGCCTTCAGCACCTCGGCGGTCGAGATGCCGAGCCGGTCGAAGATGATCGCCAGCTCGTTCATGAGCGCGATGTTGAGATCGCGCTGCGTGTTCTCGATCACCTTGGCGGCTTCGGCGACCTCGATCGAGGGCGCGCGATGGATGCCGGCGGCGACGATCGCCTCGTAGACCGCGGCGACGCGCGCGAGCGTCGCCTCGTCCTCGGCCGCCACCACCTTCGTGATGGTCTCGAGCCGGTGGACCTTGTCGCCGGGATTGATGCGCTCGGGCGAATAGCCGAGCTTGAAATCGACGCCCTGCTTCAGCCCCGAGGCCGCGGCGATGAGCGGCCCGCACAGCTCGCGCGTGAGGCCCGGATAGACCGTCGATTCGAACACCACGACGGCGCCCTTCTCGAGCGCGCGGCCGATGATGGCGCAGGCGGCGCCGATCGCGCGCAGATCGGGACGGCGCTCGCGGTCGATGGGCGTCGGCACCGTGACGATGTAGAAGCTCGCGCGCGCCAGGTCGGCGGCATCGCTGGTGAGGCGCAGCTTCGTCGCCTTGAGATCGGCTTCGGCGACCTCGCGCGTACGGTCGACGCCTTGGCGCAGCTCGGCGATGCGGCGCTCGGAAATGTCGAAGCCCATGACCGGTGCGAACTTGCGCGCCAGCGCCAGCGCCACCGGAAGACCCACATACCCGAGGCCGATGACGGCAAAGCCGCGCTCTTCGATCATCGCCCCTGCTCACGCCACCCGGTGATAGGACTTGTACCAGTCGATGAAACGCGGGATGCCGGTCTCGATCGACGTTTTCGGATCGTAGCCGAGATCGCGGCGCGCGGAGTCGATGTCGGCGAAGCTCTCGGCCACGTCGCCCGGCTGCATCGGCATGAGGCGCCGTTCGGCCGTGCGCCCGAGCGCTTCCTCGATCAGCTCGATGAAGCGCAGGAGCGGCACCGGGCGGTGGTTGCCGAGATTGTAGATGACGTGGCGCGCAGCGCCCGGCGGGCCGCGGTCGAGCGCCGCCACCGTGCCCGCGACCATGTCGTCGATGAAGGTGAAGTCGCGCGCCATGCGGCCTTCGTTGAAGACATCGATCGGCCGCCCGGCGACCATCGCGTCGGCGAAGAGATATGCCGCCATGTCGGGCCGGCCCCAGGCCCATAGACCGTGAAGAAACGCAGGCCGACGAGGCGCAGGCCGAAGAGATTGGCGTACGTCGTCGCGGCCAGCTCGCCCGCGCGCTTCGTCGCGGCATAAAGCGACAGCGGATCGTCGACCCGGTCCGCCACGGAGAATGGCTGCTTCGTGTTGCCGCCATAGACCGAGGACGAGCTCGCATAGACGAAGGACGCGAGCCGCGGCAAGCGCCGTGCCGCCTCGAGCATGACGACCTGGCCCATCACGTTCGCCTGCACGTAAACATAGGGATCGACCAGCGAATGGCGCACGCCCGCCTGAGCCGCAAGATGGACGATGCCGGTCGCATCGCGATGGCGCTCGATCACGCGGGCGACGGCGGCGCGGTCGCCGACATCGATCTCGTGAAAGGCGAAGCCCTTGGCGCGCGTAAGCTCGGCCAGGCGCGCGCGCTTCAGCGCGACGGAGTAGTAATCGTTGAGATTGTCGAGGCCGGCGACCGCTCTCGCCGCGATCGAGCAGCGCCTTTGCCACATGGAAGCCGATGAAGCCGGCGGCGCCGGTGACGATGACGGTCATGTTGTGGCGGCGACAGGAAAAATAAGACCAACGCTGTCAAAGAAGCGATTTCCCGCACGGCTTTCGTCCGTGAGTCGCGGCCGCTTCTGTGCCATAGTCGCAACCCGCCATGCATGATGTGCCGAATCTCGAACGCGCGTCCCAATCGGGCAATGTCGCCGTCCGTCCGCTCGCACCGTCCGAGGAAGGGGCGTGGGAAGCGTTCGTCGAGCGGGCGAGCGATGCCACGTTCTTCCACCGGCTCGCCTGGCGCCGCGCGGTCGAGCGCGGGCTCGGCCACCCCAGTCATTATCTCTGCGCCTGGCGCGGCGGTCGGCTCGCGGGCGTGCTGCCGCTCAGTCATGTGCGCTCGAAGCTGTTCGGCAACGCGCTGCTCTCGGCGGGCTTCGCGGTCTATGGCGGCATCGTCGCCGACGACGAAGCGGCGGCGCGCGCCCTTGCCGCGGAAGCGGCGCGGCTCGGCCGCGAGCTCGGCGTCGATTACGTCGAGCTGCGGCAGATTGCGCCAGGCCGGTCGGGCTGGCAGCAGAAGCCCGATCTCTATGTCACGTTCAGCCGCGCGCTTGCGCCTTCGGGCGAGGCCAATCTCAAGGCGATTCCGCGCAAGAAGCGCGCCGATTTGCGCAAGGCGCTCGACGACAAGCGGCTCCGGGTCGAAGTCGGCGGCGCGTTCGATGATTTCTACCGCATCTATGCCGAGAGCCTGCGCAATCTCGGCACGCCGGTGCTGCCGCGGCGTTTCTACCGCGCCATTCTCGAGGAGTTCGGGCCGGCGGCCGAGCTGTCGTGCGTCTACGGGCCGAACGGGCCGGTCGCAGCCCTCATGACGTTCTATTTCAAGGACCGCACCATGCCCTATTACGGCGGCGCCACGCCCGCGGCGCGGCCGCTCCACGCCTACGATCTCCTCTATTGGCGCGCCATGGAGCGCGCGGTGGCAAAGAACGCGCCGATCTTCGATTTCGGGCGCAGCAAGCGCGGCACCGGCTCCTACGACTACAAGACCTACTGGGGCTTTACGCCCGAGCCGCTCCACTATGAATGCCAGCTCGTCCGCAAGACCGAGCTGCCGGAGCTCAACCCGCTCAATCCCAAATACCGGCTGATGATCGCGGCGTGGCAGCGCCTGCCGCTCGCCGTCGCCAACGCGATCGGGCCCTTCATCGCACGGCAGATCGGATGAGTATGGATCAGCGCGCCCTTCTCGATCTCGCCTGCCGCGCCGCGCGCGCGGCGACTGTCGCGATCCTCGAAATCTATGGCAGCGATTTCGCGGTGCGGCGCAAGGACGACCGCACGCCGGTGACGCTCGCCGACGAGCGCGCCGAGGCGATCATCCTGGCCATGCTGCGCACGGAGGCGCCGGCGATCCCGGTCATCGCCGAGGAGGAGACCGCGGCCAAGGGCGCGGGTGCGGCGCCGCCGGTCTTCTGGCTCGTCGATCCGCTCGACGGCACGCGCGAGTTCATCCAGAGGAACGGCGAGTTCACCGTCAATGTCGGGCTTGTCGAGAATGGCCGGCCGGTGCTGGGCGCCGTCCTTCTGCCGGTGACGGGCGTGCTCTATGCCGCATGCGGCCCCGGCACCGCGACGCGCCAGGTCGGCGACGCGGCGCCGGTGCCGATCGCCGCGCGGCGCGCGCCGGCACACGGCGCCGTCGTGGCGCACAGCCGCTCGCACGCCGACGAGGACCAGCATCGCGGCATATGTCGCGACGCTGCCCGGTGCGAGCCGCCGCGTCATGGGGAGCTCGGCCAAGTTCTGCCTCCTCGCGGCGGGCGAGGCGGACTTCTACCCGCGCTTCGGCACGACGATGGAATGGGACACGGCGGCGGGCCACGCGGTGCTCGAGGCGGCGGGCGGGCGCGTGCTGACGCTCGAGGGCGCGCCGCTCGCCTACGGCAAGCCCGATTTCCGCAACCCGCATTTCATTGCGACAGGCGCCGCCGAGCTAGCTACTTCCACACGACGGCGGATTCGACCTTCTCCGACGAGCCGCTCAGGACGAGCTGCATGATCTCGAAGAGATAAGCGAGCTTGTCGGCCGGCAGGCGCCGCTCGATGAAGCCCGAGGTGAGCGAATCCCAGCAATGGATCGCGTGGTTGATCTTGCTCAGCGAGTCGCCCATGCGCCAATAGATCTCGCGCGACTTGCGCAGGAAATCCAGGAACTCGACGACGCCCTCGGGCACGCGCAGGAAATTCGCGTAGAGCAATTCGTACCTGCGCGCGACGTTCTCGACCGCGGTCCACTGCTCGCGGAAGCGCTCGACCATCAGCTTGCGCAGTTGCGTCAGGTGATCGAGGTCGCCCTTCGAGACGTAATTGCGCGGCACGGCCTTGTGCCTGAGCCAGAGCGCGAACGCCTCGCGCTGCTGCTTGCCGCGATAATATTCGAACGTGTAGTAGTTGATGCCCTTCCACGCGGCGAAGATCGCCAGCGCCTCGTCGTCGGGGAAGCGGAAGGCGCGGATCAGGGGATCGAGCGCCACCTTGTCCTTCGCTTCCCAGACCTTGTCGATGAGTTGGCTGACCTTGTTGCCGAGCGTCGACTGTTCGTCGCACGCCGCGCGCACGAGGGGCTCGAACTTCTTGCGGACATATTCGTAGATCTGCGAGCGCTCTTGGTCCGAGACCTCGAAATAATTCTCGTTGGCGGCGATACCGTCGAGCTCGAGCGCGTCGCGCATCAGGAACCCGTCGAGCGAAGGCAGCCGGTCGAGGATCTCGAGCACCTTCAGGTCGTGGTCGAGATCGACCCGCGATTTCGCGGCGTTGCCGAGACCGAACAGGTCGTTCAGCACGTCGAGCAGGCGCGGATCGTTGAAATAGATCGAGCGGCCGCCCTCGTACACGTCGTCCTGGTTATAGGGCAGATAGAGCTTGGTCGTGACGATCGGCGCGCCGGGATCGCGCCGCAATTCCATCACCGGCTCCTTGATCACGACGAGCCCATGCATCTTCGGCACGCGGAAGAAGAACGGATCCTCCGCCTTGTCCTTAACCAGCTTCTGCGCGCGCTCACAGCAATTGAACACGCGCGAGGAGCCCGAATCGAGCATCGGGCGCAGATATTGGTCGTTCGAAATCGCCAAACTGGCTCTCCGGAAGGCGGAGAAACCTTAGCTGCGGCTTATTAACCGCGGGTTTACACGACGCCAGTCAAAACGATTAACGCCTGGCCGCGCGGCGCTTTTTGGCCGGCGCCGCCCGCCTGGGCCTCGTCCGGGCGGGGGCCGGCCGCCGCCGGCTCCGGCAGCTCGTAGCGCCATCGCGGCCGCCGTCACACCACCGGCGACATGCCGCCATCGACGTTGATCGAGGTGCCGGTGATGTAGCTCGCGGCATCGGACGCAAGGAAGCAGGCGATGTTGGCGAACTCGCCGGCCTCGCCATAGCGGCCCAAGGGAATGTTCTTGCCGCGCTCGCGATATTCGGCCTCGATGTCGCCGCCCGCCTTGCAGCACGCGCTCCTCGTGCTGGTTGCTCTTGATGAGCCCGACATGGAGCGAATTGACGAGGACGTTGTGCGGCGCGCCCTCGCCCGCCAGGATCTTGGTGAGCGCAAGCCCCGCCGCGCGTGAGACCGCGGTCGGCGCCGAGCCCGCCCGCGGCGCCTTGGCGCCGATGTTAAGGACGTTGATGATGCGGCCCCAGCGCCGCTCCTTCATGCCCGGCAGCGCGAGCCGCGCGAGCCGGATCGCGGCGAAGAGCTTCAGGTCGAAATCCTCCTGCCACACGGCATCGGTGATGTCCTCGAACTTGGCGGTGCGCGAGGTGCCGGCGTTGTTGACGAGGATGTCGATCTTGCCGAGTTCGCCCAATACCTTCTGCCACGCGCGCTCGACCTCGGCGGCCTTGGAGACGTCGCACGGGAGCGCGAGGACGCGCACCTGGGACGAGGCGCGGATCGCGCGCTCGGTCTCCGAAAGCGCCTCCTGCCCGCGCGCGAGGATCGCGACATCGGCCCCCGCCTCGGCAAAGCGCTGCGCCATCGCCGCGCCCAATCCCTTGCTGCCGCCGGTGATGAGCGCCGCGCGCCCGTCGAGCCTCACATCCATGCGCTGTCCTCCTAATGCACGTATTTGTCGGTGAAGAGATCGTCGAAGGATTTGAGCGCCTCGCTCGGCTGCATCAATCCGGCCTCGATGTTGAACGTGTCGTTCGCGCGGATCGCGGCGAGCGACGGCGTCGGCGGCACCGGCGTGATCTTGCGCAGCACCGCGAACGAAGCCGCCATCGCCTTCGGATCGAGCGTGGCGAAGCGCTTTTCGAGCGCGGCCAGGGCCTCGTCGGGATGATCCCTGACGATGAACGACGCCGCAACGATGGCGCGGCCCATTTTCTCGCACGCGCTCTCGCGCTTGGCGCAGAAGTCGGGCCGCGTCAGCAGCACCGAGTTGGCGAGCGGCACGAGATCGGGCGGATCGCCGTCCGGCGCGCTCGCGATCAGGACGCCGGTCCCTTGCGTCAAGGGCTGCTCGGGCCAGGGCGGCGTCATGGCGAAGCCGTCGATCTGGTTCGAGCTGAAGGCGGCCGGCAGGCTCGGCGGCGCGATCACGGCGATCTTCAACTGCGTCGGGATCGAGCCCGCCGATCTTCGCGATGAGCCGCAGATAGCCGTGGTTGACGGCGTTGATCGAAATCGACGCCGATCGTGCGGTCCTTCAGGATCTGCGCGCGCTTGGCGAGCGGCGCCTTGGGATCGAACCCGGCCGCCTCGGCCACTGACTTGCGCATCACGATCTGCACGAAGAGGCGGTCGTGCAGCGCCGCGATCGCCAGCAGTTTTTGCCCCTTGGCCGCCGCGCGCGTCAGCGACAGGCCCGAGGCGAGCGCGAAATCGACGCTGCCGGCGATGAGCGCGTTGATCGAGCCGAGCCCGTTGATGTCGAGATGCTTCAGCGCAAGCCCCTCCTTCTCGAAGAGGCCCAAATCCTCGGCAAGATAGGGCAGCGTGAAGGAGACGCTCAAGGCGGGATAGGCCAACGTCACCGCTTCCGGATCGGCGGCGCGCGCGCGCCCCGCCAGCGCGGACAACGCGAGCACCATCACCATCGCCACGCCACTCTCAACCAGCGCATGCCGCCTCCTTCTTCTTGGCGTCGATGAGGATACCCTGCCGCCGATCAGCGCTCCAGGCGTTCCCGCGCCAGCGCCGCGAGCGCGGCACGGTCGATCTTGTTGGTGGACGCAAGCGGCAGCCGGTCGAGGAAAAAGACGAAGCGCGGATGCTGATAGGCCGGCGCATGGGCGAGCGCGAATTCGCGGATCGCGCCTTCGCCGGGCGCGCGTCCGTCCTTGGCGACGATGAAGGCGACCGGCTTCTGGCCCTTCACCTCGTCGTCGATCGGCACGACGCAGGCCTGCGCCACGTCGGGATGGCGCTCGAGCATGCGCTCGACATCGCCCGGATAGATGTTCTCGCCGCCCGAGACGAACATGTCGTCGGAGCGGCCGATGAAATAATGGAAGCCCTCTTCATCGCGCCGGAACACGTCGCCGGTGACGTAGTAGCCGTCGGCGGTGAAAGGCTTCAGGTCCGGGCGGTTGTGATAGCCCAGCATGAGCGCCGGGCATCTCATCTCGAGCACGCCCTCGTCCGCTTCGCGGCCCGCCGCATCGACGAGGCGCAGCGCGACTTTCGGATGAGGGCATCCGAGTGCGTTCTGCGGCGTGGCAATGCCCCGGGGATGGGGGCCGAACACGACCGGGCCGGCCTCGGTCGTGCCATAGGCGTTGGTGATGCGCGCCTTGGGCAGGAGCGCGCGGAGCTGCTCGACGAGGCTCGCGCTCACCGGCGCCGAGCCCATGCGCACGGACGCAACCGAGGAGAAATCGGTGCGCGCCACGAGCGCGCGCTCGCGCAGGAACATCGCCATCATCGGCGGCACGCCGGTGAGAAAGGTCGGGCGGAAGCGCGCGATCGCCTCGAGATATGCGGCGGCCGTGAATTGCGGCAAGAGCACGAGGCTCGCATGAGTGGCCGATGCCACCTGCGCCAGCGCCAGCGCGTTCATGTGATAGAGCGGCGCCGCGACGAGGATGCGCTGGTGCGACAGATCCTCGGCCTCGGCCCGCGTCGCGACCGTCCAGAGCTGCCCGCCATGCGTGAGCACGACGCCCTTGGGCCGCCCGGTCGAGCCGGAGGTGTAGAGGAAGAGCGCCGGCTCGTCCGCTTCGCATGAAACCGGCGCGAATTCGCCCGGCGCGCAGAAGCGCTCGAATTCGGGCCCGAACGCGATCGCGGGGATGCTTGGCGGACAATCCGCGTGCCGCTCGCGGTCGCAAAAGACGAGGCGCGCCGCGCAGTCGGACATTATGAATTCGATCGTCTCGCGCGGGAACTTGAAATTGACCGGGACCGCGACGAGCCCGGCGCGCATGATGCCGAACACGGACGCGACATATTCGGCGCGGTTGGCGGAAAGGATGGCGATCCGCTCGCCGCGCGGAATCCCCCGTCTCTGGAGCGCGCGGGCGACGGCGTCGGCGTACGCGTCCAGAGTCCGCGAACGAGACCTCGCGCGGCGCGGACTCGCCGCCGAGATCGACGATCGCGATCTTGGCCGGATCGCGTCCCGGCCGGATGAGAGCGCCGGCGTTGCCGGACAATTCCTTGCCTGTCACGTTCGCCCTTCTACATGCCTCGCCGCTCCCGCGAAAGGGACGGGGGTTAGCGCCTCGCGTCACGGTGGAACGCGGGGGGCGGCACGCGCGTTAGCCGCCGCAAGCGCCGCAGGCCCGCGCCCCATGGTCTTTACGAGCTTCGTTTTCCTCATTTTTGCCGCGGTTTTCCTGCCCGTGTTCTTCCTCGTGCGCGGGCGCGGGCAGCGGCTCGTCACGCTCTCGGCCAGCTATTTCTTCTACGGCTGGTGGGATTGGCGCTTCACCTTCCTGCTCGCGACCTCGACGATCGTGGACTACACGCTCGGCCGGCTCATCGCGGCGTCGGAAGACCGGCGGCGGCGGCGCGTCCTCGTCGCGCTCAGCGTCGCGGCCAACCTCTCCTATCTCGGCTTCTTCAAATATTGCGATTTTTTCGAGACGAGCTTCGCCGGCCTGTTGCAGCGCTTCGGCATGCAGCCCGACTGGGCGAGCCTCCACATCGTGCTGCCGGCCGGCATCTCGCTTCTACACGTTCCAGAGCATGAGCTACACGATCGACGTGTACAGGAAGCGCATTCCGCCCGAGCGCGATTTCCTGACCTTCGCCACCTTCATCTCGCTCTTCCCGCAGCTCGTCGCCGGGCCGATCGTGCGGGCGCGCTGGCTCTTGCCGCAGATCGCGCGCACGCAGCATTTCCGCTGGGCCAATTTCTTCCTCGGGCTCGAGCTCGCGATCACGGGATATTTCCTGAAAATGGTGATCGCCGACAATCTCGCGCCCTATGTGACGGCGATGTTCGATCTTCCCTATGGCTATGGCGCGCTCGCGCTCCTCGTCGCGGTCGTGTTCTTCGCGTTCCAGATCTATGGCGATTTCGCAGGCTATTCGCTCATCGCCATCGGGCTCGCGCGCATGATGGGCTACAAGTTCCCGGCGAATTTCCGGCGGCCCTATCTCTCGGCGAGCTTCAGCGAGTTCTGGACGCGCTGGCACATCTCGCTGTCGTCATGGCTCCGGGACTACCTCTACATCTCCTTGGGCGGCAACCGGCGGGGCACTCGCCGCACCTATCGCAATCTGATGACGACGATGCTCTTGGGCGGGCTGTGGCACGGCGCCAACTGGACCTTCGTCGTCTGGGGCGGACTGCATGGGCTCTATCTCGTGCTGCAGCGGCTTTTGGCCGCGCTCTTTCCCACCGCGCGCATGCCGCGCGTACCCGAGATCGTGCGGCGCACTCCACAAATCTTCCTCGTGTTCGCGCTCGTCTCGGTCGGCTGGGTGTTCTTCCGCGCGAGCGACTTCGGCACGGCGCTGACGATCCTCGATCGCATCGCCACCGCGGGCGATTGGAGGTTTGACGCGCTGCCCTTCAAGTTCACGGTGGTGAAGGGGCTGCGCTGATCCTGCTGCTCCTCGCCGCGGAGATGTGCGCCGAAAGCGCGCGGCTCGCCGCAATCTGGCGGCGCCAGCGCTGGGGGCGGACGGCGGTTGCGCTCGGCATGCTGTGGATGATCCCGCTCGCCGCCGCCTTCTCGGGCGCGACCTTCATCTATTTCCGGTTCTGAGCCATGCGGCGCCTGGCACCCTTGGCATATATCGCCGCGGTGCTCGCCATCCTGTTCGCCGGCGACCGCGTGGGCGGCTTCGTGCTGGGCCAGCTCGTCGATCGCAGCGAGTTCCGCTTCTCGCGCATCTATCGCGGCGGCATCGACGGCGACATTCTGGCGATCGGCGATTCCCGCGCGCGACACCAGTTCTCGACCTCTCGACCAGCCTTGACGGCGACCGCTATTTCGCCGACGTGCTGCACCTCAACATCGAGGGTGCGCTGGCGTTGGCGCCGATACTGAGCGATCGCGTGCTCGCGAGCGAGGGACCAGGCGCGCGGCCAGCCAAGGCGTGCGCTCCGCCGCACCCGCCCCGGCGCAGCGCACCGCGGCCGACGATTGATTGCGCCGCCGCGCGGCCGCAGCTACCGTCGCGCGATGAACGAAGGCTTCCGCGGGTTTCTCGACCGGCTGCGGCGCGAGCGCCAGCTCGTCGAACTGAAACAGCCGGTCGATATCCGCCACATCGCGACGCTCGTCGATCAGGCCGAGACGGCGCTCCTGTTCCACAACGTGATCGGCTACGACATGCCGGTCGTCTCGGGCCTCATCCGCACGCAAGAGCGCGCGACGATGTCGCTCGGCTGCAAGAGCTATGGCGAGATCGAGCAGAAGCTCGCGGCCGCGATCGCGCATCCGATCGCGCCCAAGATGGTCAACACCGCGCCGCACCGCGAGGTGATGGCGGTGGGCGAGGAGGTCGATCTCTACGAGCTGCCGATCCCGATGTCGTCGATCTATGACGGCGGGCCGATGATCACCGCGGGCGTCGTCATCGCGCGCGACCCCGAGCTTGGCATGAACAGCGGCATGTACCGCTTCATCGTCAAGGAGAAGAACCTCACCGGCATCGACCTCGTGACGCCCAACAACATGCGGCTGTTCGCCGACCGCGCCTATCGCGCAGGCCGTCCCTGCCCCATCTCGATCAGCATCGGCACGCATCCGTTCGAGATCATGGGATCGGGTTATCGCGCCGCGCTCGGCGTCGACGAGATGGCGATCGCGGGCGCGCTCCGCGGCGAGCCCGTGCAGTTGGCGCCCTGCCAAACCATCGACATGCCGTGCATCGCGGATGCCGAGATCGTGCTCGAGGCGGAGATTCTGCCGACGGGATGGACCTGGCCCGAGGGGCGGTTCGGCGAATTCACGCGCCTCATGGGCGGCCTGCACTGGAACCCGCTGGTGCGGATCAAGGCGATCGCGCGGAGGAAGGACGCGATCTACTACAACCTGCACATGCCGTGGGAGAACACGTGGCTGGCGGCACCGACGCGCTATGCCGCGATCCGCCAGGCGTTGAAGACCGCGGGCGTGCAGGTCAAGGACATCAACGTCACGCTCGGCGGCTGCGCCTTCTGGCACGCCGTCATCTCCATCAAGAAGCAGGCGGGCGAGGCGAAGAACGCGCTCCTGGCCGCGCTTTCGGTGATGGACCTGAAGCATGTCGTGGTGGTGGACGACGATATCGACGTGTGGAACCCGGTCGATGTCGAATGGGCGATCGCGACCCGCGTGCAGGGCGACCGCGACGTGATGATCGTCGGGAACGCGCGCGGCAAGCCGCTCGGATCCGAGCCTGCCGGTCATGCCGGTCGGCATCGTGCCCACGACGGCGAAGATCGGCATCGACGCCACCATCCCCGAGAACGTGCCGAAGGAACGCTACGAGCGCATCGCCTATGCCTATGCCGAGCGCGCGAAGATCGCGGATTATGTTTCCGGCAAGGTTGATCCTGCCGGCCATGCCGCCGACGCAAGCGCGGTCGCCGCGCTCGCGCAAAAAATCCTCGACCTCATCGCCCAGGAGCCGCTCTACTACACCGACATCGCCGAGCGCTTCGCTGCTTACGATTTCCAGGCGGTGGCGCGCGCCTTGGGCGAGCTGCACAAGGGCGAGAAATTGTGGCAGGACGAGAAGGGCCGCATGTGCGTGCGCGGCTCCAAATTCGCCGCGAAGCCGCCGGGGTGACGGTTGCCTATGCAACGAGGGAGGTGAGACATGCCGCTCTACATGTATCAGTTCGCTTATACGCCGGACTCCTGGGCCGCGCAGCTCAAGAATCCGCAGAACCGCGTGGAAACGGTGGGCCGTCAGGCGTGCGAGGCCGCGGGCGGCAAGCTCGTCGGCGGCTGGTATTGTTTCGGCGACTACGACGCCGTTCTCATCATCGACGTGCCGAACCATGAGAGCATGACGGCCATCGCGCTCGCCGTTTGCGCCGGCGGCGCCATCAAGTCCGGCAAGACGACCATCCTCATGTCGGGCGCCGAAGGCGTCGCTGGCATGAAGAAGGCCGAGGCCGTCGCCAAGGCGTATAAGCCCGCGCGATAGCGGCTACTCGACGAATTCGAGGACTCCGCCGGACTCTGTTTCACGTGAAACGAGGCGGTCGCCCTCGTCGCGAAAATCCTGCGCGGCGAGCGCGCGGCGGGCGTCGGCGAGGGAGCGCGTGCGCAGCGTCAGTGTGGCGATGCGGTCTTCCTCGCCCGTGCGGATCTCGATGCGCGCGGAGCCGAGATCGACGATGAAGGCAGCGCCCGCTTCGCGCACCGAAGCCGCGCCGAAGAGGCCGCGATAGAGCGCCGCTGCCGCTCCGGGATCGCGCGTCTCGATCGCGATGCGGGCGACCCCGAGGGCGCCGTTCCCGTGCGCGTGCGACGCCGCGCCCCACACGATGTCGCGGGTGAAATGCTGGCAGAAATAGAGCCGGCCATAAGGCACGGCAGAGACGGCGACGTGGACGGTGCGAAAACGCGCCTCGCCCGCGCCGATGACGGGCCGCGAAAAATCCATCGGCTTCTCGACCGGCACGCCGCGCGCCCGCAGCGTGCCATAGAGCGAAGCCGCATCGTCGGTCGCGAACACGATGGCGTTGAGGCCTTCCGGCGCGCGCATGAGTTCCGCGCGCGGTTTCGGCGCCTCGGGATCGATCCCCAACAATTCGAGATAGTGGCCGTCGAACAAGGCGAGGCGGTTCATCGAGCCGAGCGTGTGGCGCGACGGCGCGGTCAGGGTGAAGCCCAGCGCCTCGTAGCGCGCCGCCGCCTCGCCCAATCTGTCGCGCGCATTCACCACGACATGGTCGAGGCGGGGCATCGGCTCGTTCGGCATGGCGCGAAACTCTAGACCGCGGCGCGGCGGCAAGGCTAGCATCGCGCGCATGGCGGAGACGGTTTTCGTCCTGGTGCACGGCGCGTGGCATGGCGGCTGGTGCTGGCGCCGCGTCGTCGATCGGCTCGCGGCGCGAGGTCATCGCGTCTATGCGCCGTCGCTGACCGGGCTCGCCGACCGCTCGCATCTTCTCAATGAGGCGGTCAATCTCAGCACGCATATCACAGACGTCGCCAACCTCATTCGCTGGGAAGATCTCGCGGACATCGTGCTGGTCGGCCATTCCTATGGCGGGCTCGTCGTGACCGGCGTCGCCGACAAGGTTTCCGAGCGCATCGCGTCGCTCGTTTATCTCGATGCCTATGTGCCGGAAAGCGGCCAGTCGATGCAGGACCTGCGCCCGCGCGAGCTGCCGGCGGCGCTCACGATGCCGCCGACGCCGGCCGAAACCTTCCGCGTCAACGAGCGCGACCGCGCCTGGGTCGACCGGCTGTGCACGCCTCATCCCGTCGCCTGCATCACCGAGCGACTGCAGCTCACGGGCGCCTACCGCGCGGTGCGGCGCAAGACCTATATCCGCGCCGCCGATTATCCTCACCCCGCGTTCGAAGCGACCTACGAGCGGCTCAAGGCCGATCCCGGATGGGTCGCGCATCTCCTGCCGTGCGGGCATGACGTGATGGTGGACATGCCCGACGCGCTCGCCGAGATTTTGCTGGCGGCGTAGCCGCAGGGCCGCTTCCGCCGCGCCGCCCCATGCGCTTGACCTGCGCCGACCGCGGCGGGAGAGTGGCGCACCCCTTCGCGGAGAAAGCCATGAACGAGATGCCGGCGCGCGTGCGGCCGCTGCCCTGGGATGAGCTCCGGACCCGGCTCGACGACAACCGCGCCTTCAACACGATGCGCGGCACGCCCTATTTCGGCGACGCGTCCTACGAGCAGTTCTCGGCCGAGGAATATGCGCGGCGCTATCGGGCGCTGCGCGAGAAGATGCGCGAGGACCGCCTCGACTGCATCATCGCGCCGGGCGGCCCGTCGCACTGGAGCTTCGGCGGCGCGATGCTGTGGCTCTCGGGCCATTGGGAATGGCATTCGCTCGCCGCCTACGTCGTCGTGCCGCTCGCAGGCGAGCCGACGCTCGTCTATGCCATGGGCGGCACGCATATCGAGGCGGTGCGCAAGGAAACCGCCGCCGCGCTCAAGGACGTGCGCTCGAGCCGCGGCGGGCATTTCGCCGAGGTCATGGTCGAGCGCATCAAGGAGCTGAAGCTCGAGCGTGGCCGCATCGGCCTCATGGAGATCGACCCGCGCCATGAGGACTACATGCCGGTCAATCAGTTCGAGACGCTGAAGGCCGGCTTGCCCGGCGCCGAGTTCGTGTTCACCAAGGGCTGGCTGCACGAGCTCCTGTCGGTGCACAGCGCGGAAGAGCTCGCCTGCATCCGCAAGGCTGGCAAGCTGTGCGAGAACGCGATGCGGGCGATGATGGCGCGCGCCAAACCCGGCGTCAGCGAGGCTGAGCTGCGCGGCGCCGCCGGCGGCGCCATCCTCGCAGGCGGCGGCGACATCGATTTCTGCATCATCGGCGCCACGCCGGGCGAGAACCCGGCGCTCGTCTTCGGCAACCCGCGGCCGTCGAACCGCGTGCTGGCGAAAGGCGACGTCATCACCATGGAGCTCGCGGCGGGCTATCGCGGCTACAGCGCGCAGATCGGCTGGCCCATCTGCGTCGGGCCGCCGGCGCCATGGTGCGCAAATTCTACGACGAGATCGCGCTCCCCGGCTTCAAGCGCATCGTCGCCGAGATCGGCCCCGGCAAGCCGGTCGAGGACATGCGCCGCGCCGCGCAGTTCTTCCGCCAGAAGGGCGCGCAGTCGCGCCCCATCCATTGCCACGGCATCGACCTCATCACCGACGGCCCGCACGTCTTCAACGACCATGTCGATGCCGCGCCGTTCGAGGAGGTGATGAAGCCCGGCATGGTCATCATGGCCGAGCCCACGCCGATCACCGCCGACGGCATGTTCGGCATGTTCCTCGGCCACACCTTCGTCGTGACCGCGCGCGGCTATGAGTGCTGCGACGACCTGCCGTGGGAATTGTTGGTGGCGGGGTGAGTAACCTAATGCAATTGAGCGCCGTCAGGCCCGGCCGCAACAGGCGACAGATGCGCGTCCCCTGATGGCGCTCGCGGAGCCGCAGCGGCCGACCTTCACGAAGAGGGAAGTCCTGGCAATCCTGTCGGGGCTTCTCTTGTCGATGTTCCTCGCGAGCATCGACCAGACCATCGTCGCGACCGCGCTTTCGACGATCGCCAAGGATCTCGACGGCTGGGAGGGGATGGCGTGGGTCGTCTCCGCATATCTCGTCACCTCGACGGTGACGACGCCGATCCACGGGCGGCTCTCCGACATCTATGGGCGGCGGCCGATCCTGCTTTTGTCGATCGTGCTGTTCGTGGGATCGTCGGTCGTGTGCGCGCTCGCCTGGTCGATGCCAGCTCTGATCGTCGGGCGCGCGCTGCAAGGCTTGGGCGGCGGCGGCTTGCGCGCGGTCTCGCAGGCGGCCTTGGCCGACATCATCCCGCCGCGCGAGCGCGGCCGCTACCAGGGCTATTTCGCGAGCCTGTTCGTGATCTCGAACGCGCTCGGGCCGGTGCTCGGCGGGTTCTTCGCGCAAGACCTGTCATGGACCTGGATTTTCTGGATCAACCTGCCCTTGGGCTTTGGCGCCTTCCTGCTGACGAACCGCTATTTGAAGCGGCTGCGCGCGCCCGAGCGCATCGCCCAGATCGACTGGTGGGGCGCGCTTCTGATCCTCGCCTCGGCGACGCCCATTCTTCTCGGCATCGGCAATGCCGAGCGCGAAGGCGGCTGGACCGCGCCCGTTTCGTGGATGCCGATCGCGGGCGGACTCGTGCTGACGGGCGCGCTCATCCTGCGCGAGCGAGTTGCGGTCGAGCCGATGCTGCCGCTGCGGCTTTTCTTCAACCCGGTCTTCACCGTGTCGATGTTCATCACCGTCCTGGTGCAGGTGGTGATGACGGCGATGATCATTCTGGTGCCGCTCAATTACCAATTGGCGGCCGGATTGCAGCCCGACCAGAGTCGGATTGCGCCTCATGCCGCTCACGGTCGGCTCGGTCATCGGCTCGGCGTCGGCGGGCGGGCTCATCTCGCGCACCGGGCGCTACCGCATCTTTCCCTTGGCCGGAAGCGTCCTCGCCAGCCTTGCCTGCGCGTCGATCGGCTATGTCGGACTGGGCCGCTCGCTCGCCTTCGACATCGTCGCGACGAGCCTTCTGGGCCTCGCCTGGGGCGGACAGTTCTCGCCGCTCACCATCGCCGTGCAGAACGCGCTGCATTGGCAGGACACCGGGATCGGGCTGTCGTGCCTCATGTTCTTCCGCTTGATCGGCGGCGCGTTCGGCGTCGCGTTCCTCAGCACGCTCCTGATCGGCTATTTGACGAGCGGCGCGCTCGCCGTGCCGGGACACGAGGCGCTGGGCCCCAATCCGGGGCTCGCGCTCCTTCATCTCGACGAGCCCGGCGTCAATATTTCGCCCGAGCTGCACGCCGCGCTTGCGGTCACGATCCGCCACGCGTTCGCCCATCTTTACGTGGTCTCGACCTTGATCCTCGCGCTCTCGATCGTGCCGGCGGTCGGCTTGCGCGAAATGCCGCTCAGGTCCACCTAGAGACGGCGTAGCCCGCCGTCGCGCCGATCGCCGTCAGCACCGCGCCCCAGCCGATATCCAGAACCGTCACCAGCACCGACCACGAGCGCAACGTCGCGAGGTTGGTGAGGTCGTAGGTCGCGTAGGCGAAGAGGCCGAAGAGCGCGCCCATCCCCGCCGCGCGCAGCCACGACGCGGCGCCCGCCGCCGGCGCCACCGCGAACACGACGACGCCCGCGGCATAGACGAGATAGAACAGCACCGCCGCCCACAGCACCGGCCGCTCGAGCAAGAGGCCGCCGAGCCGCGGCCGGTAGACGCTCGCCCCCATCGTCGAGAGCCACACGAAATCGCACGCCGCGAGCACGATGAGGGCCGCGATATAGGCGAGGGCATAGGAGCGCATGGTCTCACTCTTACTGCACGCGCGGCGTTGCCGCAGCGAAATCCTGCGTCCTTCGAGTTCGAGCGGAGGGGCGTAGTCGAAGGACGCACGAACCTCTCTACATTCCGCCCTCATGCCCGCCTTGTCGCGCCAGACCATCGTGCCGCTCATCGTCGCCTGCGCCCTCTTCATGCAGAACGTCAATTCGACGGTGATCGCGACCGCGCTGCCGCCGATCGCCGCGGCGATGCACGAGGATCCGCTGCGCTTGAACCTCGCGATCACGAGCTATCTCCTGTCGCTCGCCATCTTCATTCCGCTGTCGGGCTGGACCGCCGACCGGTTCGGTTCGCGCACCGTGTTCCGCGTGGCGATTTTCGTGTTCACGCTCGGCTCCGTCTGCTGCGGCGCCTCGATGAACCTTTGGCAGCTGGTGCTGGCGCGCATCCTCCAAGGCATGGGCGGCGCGATGATGATACCGGTCGGGCGACTCGTATTGTTGCGCGCCGTGCCGAAATCCGAGCTCGTGCGCGCCATGTCGATGCTGACCGTGCCGGCGCTGCTCGGTCCCATCATGGGGCCGCCGCTCGGCGGGTTCATCGTGACCTATTGGTCGTGGCGTTGGATCTTCTTCATCAATGTGCCGTTCGGATTCCTGGGCTTCCTGCTGGTCGGCCGCTTCATCGCCGAGATTCGCGAGGAGACGTCCGTGCCGCTCGATCTGCGCGGCTTCGCGCTCGCGGGCTTCGGCCTCGCCTCGGTCATGTACGGGTTCGAGATGGCGGGGCGCGGCATGCTCGGCCCCGAATTCGCGGCACTCCTGCTGCTGGGCGGGACGCTCCTTCTCGGACTCTACGCGTTCCACGCGCGCACCACGACGGCGCCGATCATCGATCTCGGCCTCATGCGGATTGCGAGCTTTCGCGGCTCGGTCATTGGCAGCGGCGTCTTCCGCATCGGCGTCGAGGGGCTGCCGTTCCTCATGCCGATGCTGCTGCAACTGGGGTTCGGACTCTCGCCCTTGCATTCCGGGCTCTTGAGCTTCGCGACCTATGCCGGCGCCATGACGATGAAGGCGTCGGCGACGCCGATCATCCGCGCCTTTGGATTCCGCACCGTGCTCGTCGGCAATGCCGCGATCTGCAGCCTCTTCATGCTGAGCTACAGCCTGTTCCGGCCGACGACGCCGCATCTCGCGATCTTTCTGGCGCTGCTGGCGGGCGGGTTTTTCCGCTCGCTTCAGGTGACGTCGACCAACACGCTGGTGTTCGCCGACGTGCCGCCGGCGCTGATGAGCCGCGCCACGAGCTTCGCCAGCATGGCGCAGCAGCTTTGGATGAGCCTCGGCGTCGGTTTCAGCGCGCTCTTCCTCCATCTCGTGCAGGAGATGAAGGGCGGCCCGCTCATGGCGGCGGACTTCACGCCGGTCTTCGTCATCAACGCGGTGATCGCGCTGTCGGCGATGGCGGTGTTCGCGCAACTCCCGGCTGATGTGGGCGCCGAGCTGTCCGGCCACCGCCCGGCCGCGGCGCCGGCGCCGAGCGGCCGCCCGGCCGAGTGAAAAAAATCTTAAGGCCTGTGACGCTTGTCACAATCCTTTAGCTTTCTCGCCAGTATATAAAAGCAGCGAGAGATAACCCGTGGGGACGGCAGATGAAGCAGCCGGGCGAAAAGCGCAAAAGGCCGAGGCAGCCTTCTCCCTTGATGCGGCGGATCGACAAGACTTGCGCGCAGATGAACGGCGCGCTGACCGCGGTCGCGATCGCGCTCGCCATTCTCCTGACGCTGACCGCGGCGGTGCGGGGCCCGAGCCTTCTCGCCGGCGCTTCGATCGAGCAGAACTCCGACTGAGCCTCGCTTGACGAGCTTCCGGGCGATATGATGGCGCCATAGGAGGCGCCAATGATCGTCCGCAAGGAAGCGCGCGGGCTTGTCCTCGTCGGCCAGACCGACCATTCGAGACTGGTCGGTCAGTTCGCGGCACATTGGGGCAATGCGCGGTTCGAGGCGCTCCAGCCTTACGATTCGGTGGTGCGCGCGGCCGTCTACCACGATTACGGCTGGCTTGCCTACGAGACGAGCCCCGTCATCACCGACGAAGGCGAGACGCCCGATTTCCGCCAGGTCGGCGGCAAGCAGCTCGAACTCCTACCAGTGGTGCGTCGACTGGATGACCGGGATCGACCGCTATTCCGGCCTCTTGGTGTCGATGCACCGCACCGGATTGTGGCGCGCGCGCTATGGCACGATCGCCCATCCGACCGCGTTCAATCCGCGCGCGCTGAGCGAGGCGACCGAGGATTTCATCAAGCGGCACGAGGCCTGGCAGGAAGAAGCAGCAGCGCACGGCTCGACCCGGCGCAAGTCAGGATCAATTACCGGTTGCTGCAGGTGTGGGACCTGCTGGGGCTGTATTTTTGCTGCGCCGATCCGGGCGAGGACCGGATCGAGCCGGTGCCGCAATCCTACCGCGCCGGCACGGGCGAGGGCGTGAGCCTGAAGCTGCATGCGGAAACACCGCGGAAAGTGGCACTCGACCCTTATCCGTTCGACGAAAGGCCGCTGAAAGTGCAGCTCACCAGCAAGCGGCTTTCGGCGCAGAAATGGCCCGATCTCGGAATCCTTCCGGCGCGATTACTTTCGCGCCCCCACCGAGTTACTGGAATTCGAGCTGGTCTGACGCGATGCCGGACGCAGCGGCGGAAAAACGCGGCTATCCCGACCTGCACGAGCACCTTGCCGCGCTCGAGGCGAAGGGGCTCCTCACCCGCATCGACCGGCGCATCGACAAGGATTCGGAGCTCCATCCGCTGATGCGCTGGCAGTTCGTCGGCGGGCTCGACGAGAAGGACCGCAAGGCCTTTCTCTTCACCAACATCGTCGACGGCAAGGGCCGCACATTCGATCTGCCGGTGGTGGTGGGCGCGATCGCCGCCAACCGCGCGATCTACAGCGTCGGCATGGGCGTGCCGGTCGAGGGCATCGAGGCGAAATGGGCGCACGCGCTCGCGCACCCGGTTGCGCCGCGCCGCGTCAACGCGGCCGCCTGCCAGGAAGTGGTGATCGAGGGCGCGGCGCTTTTGGGCGAAGGCAACGGGCTCGACGCGCTGCCCATCCCGATCTCGACCCCGGGCTTCGACAGCGCGCCCACGCTCACCGCGACCAACGTCATCACGCGCGATCCCGAGACGGGCGTGCAGAACATGGGCACGTACCGCGCGGCGCTGAAGGCGCCCGACCGGCTCGTCGTGCGCATGGCGACGCGCGTCGGCGGCGCCGGCGGCTATCAGCATTACCTGAAGCACCAGAAGCGCGGCGACAAGGAGATGCCGTGCGCGATCGTGCTCGGCTGCCCGCCTTATGTCGCGTTCCTGGGGCCGCAGAAACTCCCCATCGACGTGGACGAGATGGAGGTCGCGGGCGGGCTCGCGGGCGCGCCGATCAACGTCGTGCGCGCGATCAGCGTCGATCTGCTCGTCCCGGCCGAGGCGGAGCTGGTGATCGAGGGCATGATCGACACCGAATATGTCGAGCCCGAGGCGCCGTTCGGCAAATCGCACGGGCACGTGGCGCTCGAGGAATACAACATGCCGATGCGCGTGACGGCGATCACGCGGCGGAAGGACGCGGTCATCCCGTCCTATATCAGCCAGGTGGCGCCGTCGGAATCGAGCGTCATCAAGCGCGTCGCGTACGAGCCGCTGTTCTTAGCACACCTGCGCGACACGCTCGGCATCAAGGGCGTGAAGCGCGTGGCGCTGCACGAGCCGCTGACCGGGCTCTTGCGCGTGACCAGCGTCATCCTCGAGCGCGGCGTGCCGCGGACGGAGATCTGGCGCGCGCTTCATGGCGCCGCGTTCTTCAAGGGCGATTGCGGCAAGATCTGCATCGCGCTCAGCGACGACATCGATCCCGACAATGCCGACGCGATCCTGTGGGCGATGGCGTATCGCATGAACCCGGTCGCGGACATCGAGACGCTCCGCCATCGCGGCCAGGGGCATGGGCCCAAGCGCGAGCATGAGGGCGAGGAGGACGGCACGCTGCTGATCGACGCGACGATGAAGGGCGACATGCCGCCGCTCGCGCTGCCGAAGCGGCCTTACATGGAGCGCGCGCGCGCGATTTGGGACGAGCTGGGATTGCCGGCGCTGCGCCCGCAATCGCCGTGGTGGGGATATTCGCTGGGCGATTGGGGCCCCGAGTGGGACGAGGCCGCCGCGCGCGCGGCCAAGGGCGATTACCTCGAGAACGGCCGCATCAGCAAAGGGCGCGCGAAGAAGGGCGTGAAGCCGGAGACGAAGGTGAGGGGGTAGGGGGAGGCGATTCCGGATTACCTTACAAATGTCCGCCAAATGACCCGGAGCGGACATCAAGCGGCGAAAGCGTCATTCAGCGCAGCGGTTCCATCGTAGGCTTCATTGTTTCGGCGATCGCTTTCTTTCAGCCATTTTGAGCGGCACACGGGGGTGGGCGTTTAAACCGGGAAGACTTACGCGCGCCGAGGTGTTGCGCTATCCTAATATGTTTGGATGCGCTCGCGGGTTGCGATGCTTTAGGAGCCGATGCGTCGGATGCAACCGCCAGACACGTCCGCTAAGAGGAGCGAACTGTGGACGACGTAGAAGCGCTCTCGCAAATTGTAACGATCCTGAAACAGCTAGAGCCCGACACGCAAAAGCGCGTGCTTGAGTTCGTTCATGCATTCCTCGGTTCATTTGCTTCGTCGCCACCGCGCGCGATTGACTACTCGCGGCCGATCCTGAGCGATAAGGCGTCGTTCGGAAATACTTCGACCAATTTTTCGAGAGATCGATCCCTTGCGCCCAAGGAATTCATGAGCGAGAAGCGCCCTATCACCGATGTCGACCGAGTTGTTTGCGTTGCATACTATTTGACTCACTATCGCGACACACCACAATTTAAGACGCTCGATGTGAGCGCGCTCAACACTGAAGCGGCTCAGCCGAAGTTCTCCAATTCATCAGTTGCCGTGGAGAATGCGACGCGTGATGGATTGCTTGTGCCGGCTGTAAAGGGGACAAAGCAAATTACAGCAGCTGGAGAGCGGTACGTTGACCTGCTGCCGGATCGCGAGCGCGCGCGTGAGGCGCTAAGGCAATTTCGACCGAGGCGGAGTGGTAATAGGCGAGTTAGAAAAGCGCCATAACGGGAGCTTAGGTACTCATGGCTCAAAGGCCAAAGGGGCCCGTCAAACTGGCCTTGTTCAATCACAAGGGCGGGGTCGGCAAAACGACCCTCACCGTGAATTCTAGCTTTCGCAATTTCAAAATTAGGCAAACGCGTGCTCCTGGTGGAACTCGGATCCCCAGTGCAATCTTACCTCTTATCTCGTGGAGGCAACGGTCGTCGATAACTGGCTGGACCACTCAGAGGGAAAAGACGGGAAAACCATATGGTCGGCCATTAAGCCAGTGGTTCAGTCGAACAAAGAAATGTTCAAGATCATGCCATACGAGAGGGCAAACCGAGTATTCCTCGTTCCTGGCGATATTCGCCTTTCCGAATACGAGCGCGATCTAAACCAATCGTGGGTCGACTGTTTGCAACGGAAGCCAAGGGGATTTGTCGAGACGAGCGCGCTCGCAAATTTGGTCAATTATTGTGCCGAACAGGTGCAAGCGAACTACATATTTTACGACATCGGGCCAAACATAGGCCCGCTCAACCGCGTCATATTGATGGATTGCGACTTCTTCATTGTACCGGCTGCCTGCGATTATTTTTCCGTGCGCGCCCTCAAAACCCTCGGACATTCTGTAGTCAGTTGGATTAGGGATTGGCGCGTTATCGCCACATTGGCTCCCGAAGAGGTTCAGTTGCTGTCCGGCATGCCGATTTTCATGGGGTATATTCTTCAACGCTTCCGAATGTACGGGGGAGACATAGCGCAAGAATATCAGCAGTATGCACGGCAGCTTGAGAAAAGTGCCTTCAGCGATATCGTAGCAGTACTCCGCGAGTTCGACAAAAATCTCGCGCCGGGAAGCGCATCACATTTTAACCTTGGCCAAATAAAGGACTTCGCATCAATTGCCAATTTGGCCCAGAAACAAGGTCTCGCAATGGAGGACGCGAATGGCGGAACGCCTTACCTGAAGGACCAAGCGCGGCAGGCGTTCCGAGATCTTGCGTCGATGGTGATGGCTAGAGCCGAGGCAACCTAATGCCTAGATCGAAGGTCTCGCTCACGAAAAGTGACCGGAAATTGGTGGCTGACTTGGTTCAGCTTTACCTGGCGAATTGCGAAACGCTCGGCATCTTGCTCGATCAGCTAAAGACGGCCGTGCATGGATCGGAAGCTCTGATGAGGCACGTTCATTCCACCAGATGGAGACTGAAAGACCCTAACCACCTCGAAAAGAAGCTACAGAGAAAAATGCGCGAGGCGAAGCAAAGGGATCGAGATTTGACGTCAACAAGGAGAATCTATTCTCGATAGTGAATGATCTCGCCGGCTTCAGAATTTTGCACCTTCATTCGCAGCAAATTGTTCCAATCAATGAACAATTGCGGCGCCTTTTCGCTGACTATCAATATGTTGTTGTCGAAGGTCCGGCAGCGCGGACATGGGATGACGAACATCGAGAGTTCTTTAGGGAGGCTGGTATCCAGACTGTTAATAGCCCAACGCTTTACACAAGCGTGCATTACGTTGTGAAGCCATCACATCGAATCAAGCAGACCTGTGAGATCCAGGTGAGAACGCTAGCGGAGGAGTTATGGGGTGAGGTGGACCACAATTTCAACTATCCTACCCCTTCTCCGCTGTTGCACTGCCGCGAACAGATCAAGGTGCTGGCGAGGGTGACGTCAAGCTGTAGCAGACTGGTTGACTCAATCTATCTGACAGCGAGTGGACGGGAATAAAATATCGAGTCGCGGGATGTGAACGCGCATGCGCGGAGCTAGCGCTAGGGCCGCGTTTCAGGTGCAACGCGACTCCGAACGTATCGCAGCAGCCTCATGGAGGTAGCGCGCTGCTTAAAGTCAGCGTCGTTCATGGCCGCGTCTGACAAGGCAAGGAGGGTCAAAGGCGCTTGCGCCTTGGGTCGAGCGCGTACTAGCGAAGTCCGCTTCTGGCACATCTCCGACACTTAGCGTCCGTACGCGTTTTACGTTGACTTGTCGGACAGAATGTGATAGGAATTGGCACGCTCGCAAAAGGGCCCGCATCGCGCGGGCCTTTTTCGTTTGCGGTCGGCGGGGAGATTGCTTCGGCGCCTTCGGCGCCTCGCAATGACAGAAATGGCGGCGGATGCTGTGCCGCTTGCCCCCTCACCGTCGACCGCATGCGGTCGACCCTCTCCCCGGAGGGGAGAGGGTTCGCCGCGCGCGCGTTCGCGCGCCGCAACGACAGGATGGCGGCTGGGGGGATTGCTTCGTCGCGTGCGCTCCTCGCAAGACAGAAAACGCGCGCGCACCTCGCTATGACAGGATCGGAAAATGCGCGACACAAAACTCACCGCGAAGCAGCAGGCGTTCGTCGCCGAGTACATGAAGGATTTCGACGCCAAGGCGGCGGTCCTGCGCGCGGGCTATCGGACGCGCTGGCCGGTGCAGATGGCGTCGGGCCTGTTGAAGAAGATCGCCGTCGCGGACGCCATCGAGGAGCAATCCGCGCGCGCGGAGACGCGCATCCTGCTCGACGCCGACCGCGTCGTGCGCGAGCTCGAAGCGTTGGCGTTCAGCGACATCCGCACGTATCTGACCGAGCGCGCGGACGGATCGCTCGCGCTGAAGCCGCGCGCGGAATTGTCCGAGCGCGACACGGCGGCGATCGCGTCGCTCTCGCTCGGCGGGCGCCACCGCCCCGCCACGATCAAGCTCTTCGCCAAGGTCGCGGCGCTGCGCGCGCTGGCGCGGCATCTGGGCCTGCACGAGCAGCGCCACTATGTCGATCCCAAGGAGCAGAACCGCAAGGCCATGGAGCTGTTCATGCGGCTCTGCCGCGAGGCGGAGATCGAGCTGCCGCCCGGGCTGTTGCCGGCGCCATGAGGGCGCGCGAGCGGCGCTTCGTCGCCGAGCTGTTGCGCGGCGGCACTCCGGCCGAAGCCGCTGCGCGCGCGGGCTATGCGGCGGCGAGCGCGCGCGACGCCGCGCGCCGCCTCCTCGCCAAGCCGGTCGTGCGCTATGCCGTCGAGCGCGGCCGCACGCAGATCGAGCGCCGCACCGGCGTCACGCGCGAGCGCGTGCTCGAAGAGCTGGCGCGGATCGCGTTCGCCAATCTCGGCCGCGTCGGCGACTGGGACGGCGAGCGCCTGACGCTCGCGTCCCTCGGCGAGCTCGGCGCGGCCGAGGCGGCGGCGATCTCGACCCTCACGATCTATCGCACAAGGGCAAGCCGGCGGTCGCCGTGCGCTTTCACGCCAAGGCGCAGGCGATCGCCGCGCTGGCGCGCTATTTCGGCCTCAACGACGGGCCGAAGGCGCCGCAGAAATCGGGCCGCGAGCGCCTGATGGAGCGGCTCAAGCCCTATTACGATGCGGCCGAGCGCGAGGAGCGCGAGCGCGAAGCGGGCGGGGGCGGGGACACGGGCGAGGGCGGGAAATGACGGGCGCGCGGGCGGGCGGTAAGATATGCGGCGCCAGGCACAGCGAGGCGACATGAAGCTCGGCTTCTTCACCATGCCGGTCCACCCCAAGGACCGCAATTACCGCGACACGCTGCGGGAGGACCGCGAGGCCTTCATCCTCGCCGACCGGTTGGGATATAGCGAAGCCATGATGGGCGAGCACCTGACCGATCTGTGCGAGAACGTGCCGAACTCGCTCATGTTCTGCGCGAGCCTGGCCGACGCGACCAAGCACATCAAGCTCGGCACCGCGGTCGCCAACCTGCCGTTCACGCATCCGGTGGTGGCGGCGACCAACACGGCGATGCTCGACACTCTGCTCGAGGGGCGGCTCATCTTGGGCTTCGGCGCCGGCATCCTGCGCTCGGACGCCGAAGCGCTCGAACTGCTCGACGCCGACCGCGGCGCCATGTTCGCCGAGGCGCTCGACCACGTCATCGCGCTGTGGACGCGCGATCCGCCCTACGAGCTCACCGGCAAATACTGGAACATCTCGACCGCGAAGACGCAGTGGGCCGAGCTTGGCGTCGGCGCGATGGTGAAGCCCTATCAGAAGCCGCACCCGCCGATCATGGGCACCGTCACCGACAAGAACTCGCGCGGCATGGTGATCCTGGGCAAGCGCGGCTTCATCCCGGCGACCGCGCCCTATCTCCACGCCAACCACGTGAAGCATCACTGGGAGCTTTATGCCAAGGGCGCGGCCGAGGCCGGGCGCACCGCCTCGCGCTCGATCTGGCGCGTGGCGCGCTCGATCTTCTGCGCCGATGACGACAAGGTCGCCGAGCGCTATGGCCGGCGCGACGAGGCGAGCCCCTATCGCTTCTACATGCGGCAGCTGTCGCAGAAGCTCGCGCGGGCGCGAAAAGCTCGAGGCGTTCAAGGCCGACGACGCGCTGCCGGACGAGAGCGTGACGGTCGACCGCATCATGGACGAGATCGTGATCGCCGGCTCGCCGGCGCGCGTGACCGACGCGATCCTGAAGCTCCACGAGGATGCGGGCGGGTTCGGCACGCTCCTCTATTGCGGCAAGAACTGGACCGATCCCGCGCTCGGCCGCCGCTCGATGGAGCTGATGGCGGAAAAGGTCATGCCCGCCGTCAACGCCGCCTTGGGCCGCGAAGCGGCGGACTAGGCGCGCGGCGCCAGCGCTCAGTGGTGGAAGTGCTGGAAGTGGTTGAAGCGTCCGCCCCTGTGCACGCCGCGGCCGACGACGCCGAAATTCACGCCGAGGAAGGCCGGCCCGAAGGAAAAAGGATAATAAGGATAGGGGTAATAGCTCGGCGCGTAGGGGTAGTACGGGTAGGGCGGAGCCGCCATAGTACGGAGCGCCAGGCGAGGCCGCGCCCGGCGTCGGCACGCTCTCGCCGTTTGCCGCCATGCACTGCGCGTAGCCCAGATCGTAGCGGTATTGCAGCGCGGCTCCCGACGCTTGCGCGGCGCCGATGCCGCTCGTGCCGCCGAGGAAGAGGCCGCTGCCCGCGCCGATCGCGGCGCCGGCGGCGGGATTGCCGACCGCGGCGCCGATGGCGGCGCCCGCCGCCGCGCCGAGGAATGTGCCCAGGATGGAGCTGTTGACCGCGCTCGCGTTGGCGGCCCCTGCGGGCGAGGTGTTGCCGATCTGCGCCGATGCGTATTGCCGGCACACGCCATCGTCCGCCTGGAACGACGCGAAATCCTTGCCCTTGCCCGGCATCGCCGCGACGGTGGGCCCGACCGGCGGCGCCACCGCGCAGCCGCCGAGGCCAATGGCGACGGCGGCGACGATCGCTGCGGCAAATAGGGCTCGACGCATGCGCGTCTCCTTACGGGAAGGGGCGCACGATCACGAACGGCGGCGCCGCGAAGAACGGCGGCACCACGACGACGCGCGGCACGACGAAGGCGCGGCGCTGCACGAAGATCTGCTGTTGCGAAAAGAACGGCCGCGCCGGAACGAACGGCCGCGCGATGAACGCCGAGCGCGGCTGCGCGAAGAACGGGGTCGGGCGAAAGGCGAACGGCGTTGCGCGAGACGCGAACGGCGTCGCGCGAGAGGCGAACGGGGTTGCGGCGAACCCTCCGTGCGCTCGTCCCGCCGCGGCATCAGGCGCCATGAAGGACGCTGCCGCCAGATAAAGTGCGATGAGACTTGCCCGCATCCACATGGGCGATCTCCTCGCAAGAGACAGTGCATTCTGGCACGGTCGTTGGCTCCATCCTACTCACATCTGCGTCATTCCGCGCGCGCAGGCGCGATTGGACGTGAGAGACGAATGCGCTTCACGGCGGGGAACCGCAGGTGGAACGATTGGGCGCAGAAACCGGTTCGTGGCCCTGATCGACTTCACGCACCGGACGCGCGCACGACCGCGCGCGTCGCATCGTTCGGCACGCTGCGCCATTACGGCCTCTGCCGGGCGGCGTGCCGGACGTGAAGGATGATCACCTCGCCGGCCGATTGCGTGTAGAACACGAGATAAGGAAAGCGGCCGAGCGGCACGATCCGCACGCCCGCCTCGTCGACAGCGTGGCCAAGCATGGGAAATTCCGATAGCCGCGAAACGATCTGCTCGACGCGCTCGACGACCCTATGAGCGGCGGTCGGGTTTTCGGCGGCGACGTAAGCGAAGATCGATTCGATTTCGGCGAGAGCCGTTTCGGTGAAACGAACCTTCATGCGCGGCGGTAGCGGGCGAAAACCTCCGCGACGAGATGATCGGGCGCGATCTTGCCCTCGCGAATCTCAGCAAGACCGCGGCGAACGGCACTCCGCTCCTCGTCGCTGAGCCGGTAGGTACCCTTATGCCGCGCCTCGATCTCTATCATGGCCTCGGCAAGCTCCGCCTGCGCTTCCTCGGGCCAGACGGCGGCGCGCTCCATCAGCGTTTCGAGCAGGTTTCTCATAGCATCATTATAGCACGGCGGAACGGTTGCACGAAATCGCACCGCGGCCGCCGCCTATCTTGCGGCGAGCGCGTAGAGTTCGAGCGCGCGCTCCTTGCCGCGCAGCGCGATGGGGCCGAGCGCGCGTTTCTCGACGCCGGGCGGCAGCGCACCCACGCGCGCCAGGAGCGCGTCGGACGCGATGACGCGGTGGCCGGTCTCGCGGCACATCTCGTGGATGCGCGCCGCCGTGTTCATCGTGTCGCCCAGGAGCGCGATCTCCATCTTGCTGTAGCCGAGCTCGCCCAGCACGACCGGGCCGGCGTGGAGTCCGGCGCGGCACGTGGCGATCTGGCCGAATTCCGCCGTGTAGAGGGCGGCGCGGCGGGCGAGCCCGTCCATCGCGGCAAAGCACGCGCGCACGGCGCACGCAGCGGCGCCGTCATCGGCCGGCCACGCGGCGATCACCTCGTCGCCGACATATTTATGGATGTCGCCGCCCTCGGCCGCGATCGCATCGGTCACGTCGGCGACGAAGCGGTTGAGGAAGTCGAGAAAGCGCAGCTCGCCCAATCGCTCGGCGATCTGGGTCGAGGCTTCGAGATCGATGAACAGCAGCACGCGCTCCTCGATGCGCGGGCGGTGGTAGCGGCCCGAGACGAACTGGAACAGCACGCGCGAGCCCGAGCAGCCGATTGCGCCCCCGTGACGACGTTGAAGACGACGCTGAGCGCCACCGGAGAAGAGCACCGAGCGAAGCCGGATTCCGGCCGATACGCCGGGCACGATAAGCTCGCCGCCGAGCGAGCCGGCCGACGATGAGCGCGGCATAGACGGCACGAGCGCAGCGCGATGTTGAGCGCGAACGGCAGGCGACGCACGCGCTCGCGGAAGACACCCTCGAGCAGCGAACAGCTTGATGGCGCCGATCAGCGCGCCGATGAAAAGGCCGGTGACGGCGCCGCGGATGATGCCGTTCGCGCCGCTGCCGCCGTAGGCAATCGAGTCGAGATAGCCGAACGTCGCGCCGAGCGCGAGGCTCGCCGCCACGATCCGAAGGTAGAGCCTGAGCTGCGCGCGCACCGCGGCCTCATCCCGAGCGGCCGGGGCCGGACGGCTGCTCCTTCGGATGCGGCAGCGGCAGATATTCGACGCCGCTGCCCGAGCGCCGCACCGGCTGCGGATAAAGCGACATCAGCTCCAGCACGTCTTCCGGCATGTCGGTGCTGACCGGCAGGCCGAGCTCTTTCGCCGTGGCCGCCGAGATCGGGTAATCGTGCGTCCAGCGTCCCTGCGACAGCGTATCGGCGAGCGTTTCCGCCGCCTCGGGCGAAAGCCGCCGGTCGAGCAATTCGCGCGCCGCCTCCTTCACCTGCGCGATCGCCTTCTTGCCGACATCCGCCAGGATGAGCGTGTTGTCGTCGATCTCGGCGATCGGCTTCTGCTCGACCACTTTCAAAAGCGAGGCGGCGGGCCACTGGCCCAGTTGCGGATCGATCGGGCCCAGCACCGAATGCGTGCACATCACGATCTCGTCGGCGGCGAGCGCGATCAAGGTGCCGCCCGACATGGCGTAATGCGGCACGAACACGGTGACCTTGCCCTTGTGGTCGCGGATCGCGCGCGCGATCTGCACCGCCGCCAGGACCAATCCGCCGGGCGTGTGCAGCACGAGATCGAGCGGCACGGAGGGATCGGTCAAGTGGACCGCGCGCAGCACATCCTCGCTGTCGTGCACGTCGATGTAGCGCATGACCGGGAAGCCCAGGAAGCTCATGGTCTCCTGGCGATGCACCAGCAGGATCACGCGCGAGCCGCGCTTCTTCTCGAACTGCGCGAGCTTGCGCGTGCGCATCGTCTCGACCAGTTACTTGCGGAAGAGCGGCTGCAACGCCGTGAAGAGGAAGAAGATCCAGATGAGGTCGGTGAAGGACATTTTGGGGCCTCCTCTTCTTCAGCCGAGTGCCGCTTCGAACGACGACGCGATCGCGTCCTTGCTCTTGCCGGGCTTCACCGCGTCGCCGATCGCCAATACCTCCTGGCCGGGGCGCGCCAAGGCGCGGAACCGATCCGCGGTGGGGCCCCGCGCGCGGTAATAGAACCAGTCGCGAAATCTTGCTGACGCGAAGAGCGATGCGAACGGCTTTCGCCGCGCCAATCCCGATTTGAGCATCAGGCGCGCGAGCGGCCCGAATCCAAAGCGATAGCGCGCGCCGGCGGCGATGACGATGCGGTCGAAGGGCGCCAGAAGTGCGGGTGCTGCGAGCACGTCGGTCGCATAGCGGAACGTGACGCCTTTTTCGACGCAGGCAGCGGCGAGCGAGGCGATGGTGCGGGCGAACGCGTCGGGGTTTGCCTCGACCTCCTGGAACACGGGCGCGAGGCCCGCGAGACGGAAACTGCCGCCGGGGAGTTTGGCGCGCTCGAAGAGCGTGACGGAATTTCCGGCCGCTGCGATTGCGGCATAGGAAAGCCCGGCGGGCCCGGCGCCGATCACGGCGATGCGCAAGCCCTTGCCCGCCGCGCGCGCCGGCGAATTCGGCGCTCGCGCCCGGCCATGGGGTTGACGACGCAGCCGATCCGCGCGCCGCCGCGCATCTCGTTGATGCAGGTGTTGCAGGCAAGGCACCGGCGCGGCGTCAGCCCGTGCGCGACTTTCGCAACCCACTCGGGCTCGGCGACGCTGGTGCGGCCGAAGGCCACGAAATCGCACATTGCCGCGCTCGACCGCGGCGCGCGCGACATCGGGATCGCCCAGGCGCCCGACCGCGATCACCGGCACGCGCACATCCTTTTTTATCGCGGCGGCATAGTCGAGCCAGATGCCGTCGGGCCACGCCATCGGCGGCAACTGCATCGCGCCCGAGGGCAGCGAGCGATAATGCCCGGCGGCGATGTGGAGCGCATCGGCGCCCGCCTCTTCCGCCCACAGCGCGATCTGCCGCCCCTCCGCGAAGGGCATGCCGGCGGGGAAATAATCCTCGACCGAAAGCCGGTAGATCACGGGCATGTCGCCCGCCGCACTCTTCACCGCGCGCAAAACCTCGAGGCCGAAGCGCGCGCGGTTCTCGAGGCTGCCGCCATATTCGTCAGTGCGGCGGTTCTCGAAGGGCGTGTGGAACTGCGAGATGAGATAGCCGTGCGCGGCGTGGAGCTCGACGCAATCGAAGCCGGCTTTTTTCGCGCGCGATGCGGCGGCGGCAAACGCGGCCACGGTTTCGGCGATGCGGGCGCGCGACATTTCCTGCGGCACGATGACGGCGCTGGTGAGCTCGTAGACCGGATGCGGGATGGCGGACGGCGCGATCGGTTCCTCGCCGCAAATATCGCGCCGCGTGTGGCCGCCGGCGTGGCCGAGCTGGATCGACGCCTTGGCGCCTTCGGCATGGATCGCCGCTGTCAGGCGCGCGAGGCCGGGCAGGAAGCGGTCGTCATAGATGCCGAGCTCATGGAAGCGGTGACGGCCGCAACGCTCGGGCGCCGCCATCTCGCACGTGATGAGGCCGACGCCGCCCTTGGCGCGCGCGACGTAATAGGCGATCTGCTCGTCGGTGACGAAGCCGTCCGCGTCGGCGAGCCGCGTCGTCATCGGCGGCATGACGATGCGGTTCCTGATCTCGACGCCGCCGATCTTGTGGGGCGTGAGGAGGATGTTCACGCGCGCTTCGCGTCGGCAATGAGCCGCCACACGCGCGCCGGCGAGAGCGGCAGCGCGTTGGGTGCGACCGCGTATTCGCGCAAGGCCGAGGCGACGGCGTTGGCGATGACGCCGCCGACCGGCACGATGCCGCCCTCGCCCGCGCCCTTGGCGCCCAAGGGATTGACCGGCGAGGGATGGTTCTCGAGCGTCTCGGCGCGGATGGGCGGCACGCGATCGGCGCTCGGCAGCAGGTAATCGGCGAGCGAGGAGACCAGGAGCTGGCCCTCGTCGTCGTAAACGAGGTCTTCGAGGAGCGCGCCGCCCAAGTCCCTGCACGATCGCGCCGACGGCCTGGCCATGCAGCGTCAGCGGATTGACGATGCGGCCGACATCCTCGACCGCGGCATAGTCGAGCACGGCGACGTCGCCGGTGGCGGGATCGACCGCGACATGCGCCGCGTGCGCGCCATAGGCATAGGTCCTGCGGCTGTTGCGGAACGTCGCCTCGGCGGAAATGCCGGCGAGAGCAGCGAAGGGCAGCGACTTGCCCTGCCCCTCGATCCGCCCGTCGGCGAGCGCGAGCGAGGATGCCGGAACGCCGAGCCGGCGCGCGGCTTCGGCCAGGACTTTTTCCTTGAACGACGCCGCCGCCATGACGATGGCCGAGCCGCCCATCACCGTCGAGCGCGAGGCGTGCGAGCCGATGCCGTCGGTGACGAGCGCCGTGCTGCCGTGGCGCACCTCCTTGACGCGGCTCATCGGCAATTCGAGCGCGTCGGCCGCGATCTGCGCGAAGATGGTCTCGATGCCCTGCCCGACCGAGCTCGATCCGACCTGGACGACGACGCTGCCGTCCTCCTCCATCGCGATCTTCGCGTTCTCGAACGGGCCCGAGGCGCCGCCCTCGATATAGCAGCCGATGGCGATGCCGTGATGGCGGCCGTCGACCATCGTGCCGTCGAGCGCGCGCTTTTCCTCCCAGCCGAACAGATCGAGGCAGCGCGCGAGCGTTTCCGAATAATCGCCGCTGTCGTACTCGCCGCCGCCATAGGGCGCCATCTCGGCGTGGGCATAGGGCATGGCCGAGCGCGGCACGAGATTGCGGCGCCGCATCTCGACGCGGTCGAATGCCGAGATCGGCGGCCGCGAGATCGATCAGCCGCTCGCGGAAGAAATCGCCCTCGAAGCGCCCGGGTCCGCGATAGGTTCCGATGGGCGTCGTGTTGGTCGCGATCAGGATCGCTTCGATGTCGATGTTGGCGATGCGATAGGGGCCGGCGCCCACCTGCGCCGCGTTCCTGGGCGCGGTTGCGCCGTTGGTGCGGATATAGGCGCCCTGGTCGGCATGGATGCGGCCGCGCAGGCCCAGGATCGTGCCGTCCTTCGCGCACGCGATCTCGAGCTCGGCGGCAAGCCCGCGCGCGTGGTTCGAGGCGAGGAAATGCTCGCGCCGGTCCTCGATCCATTTGACCGGGCGCTTCAGGCGGCGCGCCGCGAACGGGATGAGAAAATCCTCGGGATAGAATTCGCCGCGCACGCCGAAGCCGCCGCCGACATCGTTCTCGACCATCAGGATGTTGGCCGCCGGCAAGCCCATCTGGCGCGCCAGATTTTCGCGGTTCAGGAACGGCGTCTTGCACGCGCCGGAGATTTTCAGCGTGCCGGCAGCGTCGTTCCATTCCGCGAGAAGCCCGCGCGGCTCGAGCATGACCGCGCTGTGGCGCTGCACCTGGAATTTCTCGCGGCGCCGGTAGGGCGCGGCGGCAAAGGCCGCGTCGGCATCGCCCATGACGGCGCGCAGCCGCCCCATCTCGTTGCTCTTCGCCGCGGCGACGACGAACGGCGGCCCCGCGAGCGCCTTGTGGCGGTCGATGATGGGCGGAAGATGCTCGATGTCGAGCGTCACGGCGCGCGCGCCGTCCTCGGCCGAGGCGGCGCTCTCGGCGACCACCACCGCGACCGGCTCGCCCACATAGCGCACCTCGTCCTTGGCGATGACGGGCTGCAGGAAATGGACGAAGCCCGCGACCTTCAGATGCTCGGCGCGGATGGCGATGATCGGGATGTCGCCGACATCGGCAGCGGTGAGGACGGCGATGACGCCCGGAAGCGCCAGCGCCGCGCGCGCGTCGATGCCGCTTATGCGGCCGCGCGCGACCGGGCTGCGCACGATCACGGCATGCAAGGCGCCCGGGGCCGCGACGTCATCGACATAGATGCCGCGCCCGGTGAGGAAGCGGAAATCCTCGCGCCGCGGAATGGCGCTGCCGACGAAGGTGTTGCCGCGCCCTTTGCGCTCGATGCCGTGTGCCATGCGGGCGCCATGCTACGCCAAAGCGCCTCGGTCATTCCGATCGGGCAAGAGCTGTGCTAGAGATATGCGATGCGCCGAGACGCTCTTCCCCCCAATGGGCGGAGACGGTTCACGTCCGGACGCCGTAGCTTTTGAGGAGATCGTCGGCGTAAGCGTGGAACTCGTCCCACGGCGCTTCGCGGTAACTGTGGTTGCGCACGATGAAGGAGGCGCCGGCGTAGAATTTCTCGTATTGCTGCTGGCGCCCGGCGAATTCCGAGCCGACCAGGTCCCAGACGAGCTTGAAGAGCTTGATCCGGTCGATGCGCCGTGCCTTGCGGCGTCTGCCAGTAGGTCTCGAAGAGACGCTTCAAGTCGGGATCGTGCATCACGCTTGCGCTCGCCGGCATCTGGAACACGCCGCCGCCCGAGAGATCGCGCAGGATGTCGATAAGCGGCGAGTGCATCTCGGTGCACCAGTTGAGCGCCGCATACATCATGCGCCGGTTGAAGCACATGAAGCCCTCGGGCCACGGCTCGGCCGCCTCGATCTGGCCGTGGATCATGCCGGCGAGCGTCGATTCGAGCGCGGCGAGCCGCCCCAAGAGTTCGCGCACGGCCGGGATCTGGTCGGCGCCCGTGGATTGCGAGACGCGGCTCGCGAGCCCGACGATGAGGCGCAGCTTCGCCCAGAAGCGCACGTTCGACTGGTGATTGCCGAAGCAATGGCCGGGCGTCTTGATGTAGATCTCGCGCGCGCGCACCGCGTCGTCCATGACGAAGACGCGCTCCCACGGCACGTGCACGTTGTCGGCGATCACCATGCAGTCGCTTTCATCGAAGCGCCACGCGAGCGGGCTGTCGAATTCGTTCCGCGGGAAGAACGGCTGGCGCGACCACAGCGAAAGGCCGGGCGCGTTGACCGGCACGGCGCAGGTCACCGCCTGCTTCACCTGGTCGGGCGCCAACGGGATGAGGTTGCCGATCCAGATCTCGTCGGAGAAAGCCGCCGCGGTCGCGAGCATCTTCATGCCGGAGATGACGATGCCGCCATCGTCCTCGCGCACCACCTGCAAGCGTCGGCACCGGCAGGTTGCGCTTCTCGTAGAATTCGGGATTGCGCGCGGCCTGCGGCGGCACCACGGCATAGCTCGCATAGATGTCGTTCCGCCGCATGTGGTGGTAATAGGCGGTGATGTTGTCCTCGTAAGGCCGGCCGCCGGCGCCGAAGGCGGACGGGTTCGCCGCCATGCCGGTGACGAAGCTCGCGACATGATCGGGCGAGCGGCCGAACATGCCATAGGTCAGATCGGCGATCGCCTTGTGCCCCATCATGCGCCGGCGCAGATCGCCCGCCGTGCGCGGCAGCAGGTAATAGATGCTGCAGCGCTCGCCCTCGGCGTCGTAGGAGAGCGTGTCGCGCCATTGCGGATCGAGCTTCAGATCGTAGATCGCCGCGACCGTGCGCGCGGCGTTGCGGAAATAGGGGTGCGAAGTCACGTCGTCGATGCGCTCGCTGCCGACATAGACGACGCGGCCGTCCTTCAAGCGCTCGAGATGGTCCGCTCCCGATCTCAGCATGGCCCCATTCTAGCCGTTTCGGGCGCATGATTAACAGGGCGGCAATAAACGTGTTATATTGCTTCAACAACAAATCACGGCATCAATAAAACGCGCGCGGTCATGGACGACGATGCCACACTCTTCGCTGGCTTTGTCAGGGCCGCGGCGATCGAGCCGGACAAGGTCGCGCTCGACGACGGCGATCATCGCCTGACCTTCGCCGAGGTCGAACGCGGGGCGCTGCGCTTGGCCGCCCGCCTCGCCGTCGCTGCCGCCGCGGGCGCCGGTCGGCATATCCTTGCCGAGCGGCGTGCACTATCCGGTGGCGATGCTGGCGGCGCTCGCGGCCGGACATCCCTACGTTCAGCTCGATGTGAGCTTTCCCGAGGAGCGGAACGGCTTCATCGTCGCGCATTCGCGGATGCAGGCGCTGTTCGTCAACCGGGCGACGCGCGCGCTGGCGCAGCGGATCGCGCCCTCCCTGGCGCTCATCGATATCGACGAGCCCGGCGGCGCGGACGGCGATTATGTCCCGGCCGGCGCGCCCGGCGACGTGGCCTTCATCGTCTATACCTCGGGCAGCGAGGGACAGCCCAAGGCCGTCTATCACCTGCAGCGCACGGTCTCGTACTGGGTCGCCCAGATCGGCGCGATGGACGGATATACCAGAAGCAGCCGGCATCTCCTCCTCTACGGCCCGGCCGTGATCCCGTGGAACGGCACGCTCTTTTCGGCGCTGCTGAACGGCGCGCCGGTCTTCATCGTCGATCTGGCGCGGCACGGTCTCGACCATGTGCTGGACGTGATCGAGCGCGCCCGGATCACGCACGTGAAGGCGGTGCCGGCGCTGTTCCGGCGCCTGGTCGCGGTGGCGCGCACCCAATCGTTCGCCTCGGTCCGCTTTCTCTATCTCAGCGGCGACCGCATCTTCCGCTCGGACGTCGATCTCGTCCGCGCGTCGTTTCCGCCGGATTGCGTGCTGAGCATCGCGCTCGGCTCGAGCGAAGCCTATCGCTTCTGCGCCTGGACCGTCGGGCGCGACACGCCGATCGATGCGCCGCTCATTCCGGTGGGCTATCCGCTCGAGCATTACGGCGTGACGCCTGGTCGACGAAAGCAGCGCGCCGGTTGCGCCGGGCGAGATCGGCGAGATCGTCGTCAGGAGCCAATACCTCGCGTCCGGCTACTGGAACGACGAGGAGGCGACGCGCCGCGTCTTTGCCGCGGCACCGGACGAGCCCGGCGCGCGGCTCTACCGCACCGGCGACCTCGGACGGTTCCGCCCGGACGGATTGCTCGAGCTCGTCGGCCGCAAGGACCGGCAGGTCAAGATCCGCGGCATCCGGGTCGAGCCCGCCGAGGTCGAGGCGGTGATCCGGCAGCATCCCGCCGTGCGCGACGCGGCCGTCGTCGCGCGCGAGGTCGATGGCGGCGTGGCGTTGGCCGCCTATGTCGCGGTCGCGCCCGCCTCCGGCATCTCGGAAGCGGATGTGGCCGCGTGGTGCCGCGGGCGGCTTGCCGAAGCGATGCGGCCGCGCGACATCCGCATCCTCGAAGCCTTGCCGATGCTCGAAGGCTTCAAGCCCGATCTCGCCAAGCTGCGCGAGATGGATGGCCCTCGCGGCACACGCGCGGCGGCGCAGCGGCCGGCGCCGCGCCGCGCGGCGCCGGCCGCTGCGCCGGCGCCGGCAGACCCGGAAGCCGTCCGTGCCGCGGTGCGCACGGCCTGGCGGCGCGTGCTCGACCGCGCGAGCTTCGAGAACGACAGCACGTGGGACGATGCCGGCGGCGATTCGCTCGACGCGCTCGAGCTTCTGTTCGAGTTGCGCGTGGCGCTTGGACGTCCGGTGCCGCGCGACCTGCTCGCTCCCGACACGCGCCCGAGCGACATCGTGGCGCGGCTGCAGCCATCCGACACGGCGCGTCAGATCGACGACGGCCGCGCCGGGCTTCCCGCGCTCTTCGTCTTTCCCGGGGTCAACCGGCCCGACATCAGCTACATGCGGCTCGCGCGCGCGCTGGCGCAACACGCGACGATCTACATGCTCGACTATCCGCCGGTCGATCCGGCGTCGGTCGCGAGCGCGGACATCACGGGACTGTTCGGCGCCATCGTCGCCGACGCGGCCGAGCAGATCCGCACGAGCGCGGCCGCGCGCCGGCCGCTGCGTCTCTTGGGCTATTCGTTCGGCTCGTTCATAGCCTTCGAGACCGCGGCGCTTCTCGCCGGCGAAGGGTTCGACATCGCGTTCATCGGCGCGCTCGATACCGCGCCGCCGATGCTCGAGCGGCTGCCGTGGTATCTGCGCGACGAGTCCGTACTGCATCGGTTGCGGCGCACGATCAAGCAGGGGCTGCTCTTCCGCCACTCGCCCTCCTATGCCTGGCGCGTGGTGTGCGAACGCAATCTGGAGCGGCGCCGGTTCGGCCTGATCGCGCTCATGTGGCAAGGGGTCAACCTGGCGCGATTGCGCCGCGCGGCGGTGATCTTGCGCGAGGCCGCAGGACAATATCTACGGGCGCGCTCGATGCTGAAGCGGCCGTTGCCGCGCTTCGCCGGCCACGTCTTCCTGTTCCGCGCGACCGGCAACCCGCGCTGGAACGACGAGCCGCCGGGCTCGGATCTCGGATGGCTCGCGCATTGCGAGCGCGTGTCGGTCGCCATGATACCGGGCGACCACTACAGCATCCTCTCGCGCGAGAATGTCGAGGCGACCAAGAACGCCGTGGCCGCGGCGCTCGAGCGGGCGGGAAAAACCGTCGCGACCGTCGGCTGAGCGCCTAGTCGTCGTAGCGCGTCTCGTAAGCGCCGGGCACGTGGAACTCGAGGAAGCTCAGGCTCTTTCCGTCGGCGCTCTTCAAGCCATGCGGATTGTTGGCCGGGAAGAACGCGGCCTCGCCGCGCGCCAGGATGCGGGGCTCGCCATCGACGGTGAAGGCGACGCGCCCGTCGAGCACGACGAAGAGGCTCTCGGCATTCGGGTGATGATGGAGCCGCGTCAGCGTCTCGCCCGGTATAGCGCACGACCATGGCATGCGCGCGCTCCGAGCCCTTGGCGCGGTTGCAGAGATAGATGCGGCGCTTCTTTTCCGCGGGCACGTCGATCTCGGGCTCGTCGGCGACGCGCGTCACCTTGATGCCGCCCTGCAAGCCCGGCCGCTCCGTGCCCGCGCCGGGCGGCGGCGCCTGCACGCTCAGCACCCAGCCCGCGCCTTCGAGCGTGTACTCCGTGCCTTCCGCGACGAGCGCCCAACTGTCGCGCGCGAGATCCCTCGCCATCGAGGCGAGGCGTGCCGTCGAGCACGAAGAGATACTGGTCCGAGCCTTTCGGCACTTTCGCCGCATGACGCGCGCCGGCCTCGAGCTTCACGACCGAGGCCGCGAGCTCGGTGCCGTCGAACCAGTCCACGACCGGCACGAGCGAAACGCCCGGCGCCGCGTCGCGCGCCTCGGCGCTGCGATAGTCGACGACCTTGCCCATCATTCCTCCTAGGCGATTTTCGCCAGCATCGCGGCGATGCGCGTGGCCGCGAGCGCGGACGCTTCGGCGTCGTAAGTCGGGCGCACGGGATTGAAGAAGGAATGGCCGGCGCCGGGATAAAGATAGCGCTCGATGCCCGGATGGCTCTGCACCGCGGCCACCACCGCGTCGATCTCGGCGCGCGGGACCGAGGCGTCGGCGAGCCCGTAATGCAACTGGAGGGGACACGCGATGCGCGCCGCTTCGCCGGCATGGCGCGAAATGCCGAGCGCGTAGAACGAGGCCGCCGCATCGACATCGGTGCGCGCGGCGGCGAGGAACGCGAGGACGCCGCTGAAGCAGAACCCCACCGCGGCAACCTTTCGCGTGCCGGCGTTTTCGCGCAGGATCGCGAGCGCGAGGCGGACATCCTCGACCGCGCGGTCGAAGTCGAACGCCTCGATCCGCTTCCAGCCGCGCTCGTGCCCGCCGTTGTAGGACAGGACGCCGTCGGGATCGGAGCGCCAGAACAGGTTCGGCACCAGCACGTGATGGCCAAGGGCGGCGTAGCGCTCGGCCAGATCGCGGAACGGCGCGCCCAAGCCGAACATGTCGTGGAACAGCAGGATGCCGGCGCCGGCGCGCCGCTCGGGCCGCGCCTCGTACGCCGCGAAGCGCCGCGCCCTTCCTCGGCGAGCGTGATCCATCCCGCGTCGCCATCGCGCCGTAGCATAGCGATGGCGGCGGGATCGGCATAGACGGAGACGACCTCAGGCCGCTAGGCGTCGAGCGCCAGCGTCTCGACCGAGAGAATGGGCGGCAGGTGCGCCGCGATCATGCGCCAGCTCTCGCCCTCGTCCGCGCTCGCGAACAGCTCGCCGGTGTTGGTGCCGAAATAGATCCCGGCCGGCGCCAACTCGTCGGCCGCCATCGCCTGGCGCAGCACGGTGAGATAGGCCTTGTGCTGCGGCAAGCCGGCGCGCAGATCGCGCCAGCTTTTGCCGCCGTCGCGCGTGCGCCACACCGCGGCCGCCGCGTCGGGCATGAAGCGCCCGGCCTGGTCGCCGTTCAGCGGCACGAGATAGAGCGTGTCGGGATCGCGCGGATGGACGATCGCGGGAAAGCCGAAGCTCGTCGGCAGGCCGGCCTCGATCGACGCCCACGAGCGGCCGCCATCATCGCTCCGGTACATGCCGCAATGGTTCTGCTGATAGAGCAGGTTCGGATTGCCCGGCGCCAGCGCCAGCGCATGGACGCATTGGCCCCATTCGGCATAGCGCTGCTCGGGCGGCGCGTAATCGTTGCGCGTGCCGCGGTTGCGCGGCTCCCAGCTCGCGCCGCCATCCGACGTGTGGAACACGCCGGCCGACGAGATCGCGACCCACACCTGCGCGCGATCGGCCGGATGCGGCACGATGTGATGCAGGATGAGGCCGGCGCCGCCCGGCGGCCAGCTGGGCCGCGTCGGATGGGCGCGCAAGCCCGCGACATGCGCGAAGGTGGCGCCGCCATCCTCGCTGCGGAAGAGCCCGGCCGGCTCGACCCCGGCATAGAGCGCGCCAGAGGCCACGGCGAGGCTCCACACCGATTTCACCGTCTCCTCGCCCGCGCCATAGGCGAGCCCGGCGCTCGACTGGGTCCAGGTCTTGCCCAGATCTTGCGACTTCCACACCGACGGGCCGACCCAGGCATTGCCGCCGCCGGCATAGATCGCGCCGGTCGCGCGATCGGCGACGACGTGGTTCAGCGACAGGGCATCGCAGAACGGGCCGTCGATCGCCCACTCGCGCCGGCCGGCGTCGGATTGCGCGAGGAACGCGCCTTTGCGCGTGCCGAGCAGAAGCAGCAGTTTCTGTGTCACGGAAAACTCCTCAATCGTCGATCGCCTGATAGGCCGAGGTCCAGAAGTCGCGCCACACCGGGTTGAACAGCGGGAACTCGGCGCGCTGCGTCATCAGGAGGCCGATCATCGCCTCGCCCGGGTCGCAATACCACGACGTGCCGTAGCCGCCGTCCCAGCCGAAGCGGCCGGGTGCGGCCCAGATGTCGTCGCGCCCGGTGAAGAGCAGCACGCCCATGCCCCAGCCGCGGTTATTCCACATGCCCGGGAACCAGGCGGAGGCCGATTTCTGCGCCTCGGTCAGGTGATCGGCCAGCATCAGCTCGACCGCGGGGCGCGACAGGATGCGCGCGCCGCCGCCCGACTTGCCCTTGTCCAGCATCATGCGGGCAAATGCCAGATAATCGTCCACGGTCGAGACGAGGCCGGCGCCGCCATCCGGGAATGCGGGGCGCCGATCCATTTGCTGTTGTCGATGCCGTCGTTGAAATCGAGCGCGCCGGTCTTCTGGTTCGCCCAATAGCTCGCGGCAAGCCGGTCGAGTTTTTGGCGCGGCACGGAAAAGCCGGTATCATTCATGCCGAGCGGCGCGAAAATGCGCTCGCGCAGGAAATCCTCGAGCGGCCGGCCGGTCGCGCGCGCGATGAGGATGCCCAACACCATCGCGCCGATATTGTACATCCAGCTTTCGCCCGGCTGGTGCAGCAGCGGCAGCGTGGCAAGCCGGCGCAGCCATTCGTCGGGCCCGTGCGGCGTCGCCTGGTCGGGCGGCCCGAACCCGACGATGCCGAGCGCGGCGATCGCCTTCTGGATCGGATAGAGATCGGGCGGCCCGAAGATCGCGCCGGTGCCGAGGCGGAAGGTGAGGAGATCGCGCACGGTGATCGCGCGCGCGGCCGGCACCGTGTCGCATAGCGGCGCGTCGATCCGCGTCAGCACGCGGGGCTCTGCCAGCTCCGGCAGGAGGGGCGCCACCGGATCATCGAGCCGGAGCACGCACTCCTCGACGAGGATCATCGCCGCGGCGCAGACGATCGGCTTGGTCATCGAGGTGATGCGGAAGATCGTGTCGCGCCGCATCGGCGCGCCGCCGAATTCGCGCGATGCTCGCAGCATCGAGCACGGTCTCGCCGCGCCGCCACAGCAGGCTCACATAGCCGGGCACCGCGCCCTTCGCGACATGGCCGCCCATGACGGCGCGCATGCGCTCGAGCCGCGCGGGCGAGAAGGCCGCCATCGTCATCGCTCCGGTTTGCAGAATGCGGCTGTCAGTCTAGCACCCAACCCGCACCATCCTCGCCCGCGCCCCTGCGGCGTTGACTTATTAGGTTGATATCAACATAATGCCAGGGCCATGTCAACCCAAGACCAGGTTCCCTTTGCCGTCACGCTCCATGTGCGCGACGCGTGCCTTTGCCTGCACTTGCAGCGCGCGGCGCGCGCGGTCGCCAGGCGCTTTGACGAGGCGCTCAGGCCCGCGGGCCTGACGAGCGGCCAGTTCTCGCTGCTGATGGCGTTGAACCGCGCCGAGCCGCCGACCATGAGCCACGTCTCGGCCTCGCTCGCGATGGACCGCACGACCTTGACCGCGAACCTGAAGCCCCTGGCGCGCATGGGCTACGTCAAGGTCGCGGTCGGGCGCGAGGACCGCCGCAGCCGCGCCCTCACGTTGACGGCCAAAGGCCGCGCCGCGCTCCGCTCCGCCGTGCCGCTGTGGCAGAAGACGCAAGAAGAGATGGACCGGCGCGTCGCCAAGACGAGCCCCGACCGCCTGCGCGCGGCGCTCAGCGCGCTCGCGTGACCGCACGTATGGTTTGACATCGATTCGTGCCTCCGGTATCGGGCGCGGCGATGGACAGCCCGGTTTCCGCCGCCAAAACCGTGCCGCTCGACGCGCTTGCGGCGGCGCTTCCGCATGCGCGCGACGGCGATGAGTGGCAGGACGGGCTCGATTTTCTTGCGTGCCGCCGCCGGGCTGAAGCCGGTCGCGATGTTCGGGCGCGGCGGCGGCGCGATCGAGACTTGGCGCGCGCTCGCCCAACAGTTCGCTCTGCCGGCGCTCGAGGTGGCGCCGTGGGACGCAACTCCGCCCGAGAATTTCCTGCCGCCGTGGTATCTCGACGCCACATCCGCGCGCCGCGCCCGGCACAAGATTCTGCTGGTCGCGCGCGCTGGAGAGATTCTCGGCACGCGCGGCGGAGCTTGCCGCGCAGGGCCGCCTCTCGGCGGCGGAGGAAGCGGAAATCCTGGGCTATCCGCAATGCTGCGTCGTGGAGCACCACGCCGCCGCGCTCGCGCTCGAGCGGCAAACGGCCTATCTCCTGGCGCACGCCCATCCCGGCGACGAGGCGCGCATATTTTTCCTCGTCGCATCGGGCGCCACGCCCTATGTGCCGCCGCCGCCGATCGCGCCGTCGCGCTGGACATCCGTCAATCTGTGCCGCGCCTGCGCATCCTCCGACACGAGCCCGGCACGAATGCTCGAACATGCGTACCAGGCGCTCGCGGCGCGCCTCGCATTATCCGGCGCGCGCCTGACGATGCGCGACCAATCGCTCCGCACCCATCTTGCCAATCTGGAGCAGCAGGGCGAGCTCGTGCGCTTCAGCGCCGAGATCGATCCCGACGCGAACATGGCGGCCGTGGCGCACCGCACCTTCGCCGAGCTCGGCAAGGCGTGCTTCTTCGAGAACGTGAAGGGCCATCCCGATTGGCGCGTCGCGGCGCAGCTCGTTTCCGACCGGCGCAAATGGGCGGTGGCGCTGGGCGTCAGCGAAGCCGAAGTCGTCGCGACCCTGATCGAGCGCATCGCGGCGCGCGTGGCCCCCGTCGAGGTCGCGCGCGCGGATGCGCCGGTGAAGGATGTCGTGCTGTTGGGCGAGGACGTCGATCTGACCAAGCTGCCGGCGATGTGGACGTCGGAGAAGGACCCGGGCCGCTACATCGCCGCCGGCATGTGCTTCATCAAGGATCCCGAGACCGGCATCCGCAACGTCTCGTTCCATCGCGCGCAGATCGTCGGGCCCGACCGCACCGGCTTCCTCATCTGTCCGCGCCAGGCGCTGAAGATCTTCGAGATGTACGGGGCGCAGAACCGGCCCATGGAAGTGGCGATGGTGGTGGGGGCGCACCCGCTGATCGCGTTCGCCGCGGGCTTCGTTGCGGATTATGGCACCGACGAGATGACGATCGCGGGCGCGCTCTTGGGCGATCCGGTGCGCATGGTGAAATGCGAGACGATCGACATGGAGGTGCCGGCCGAGGCCGAGCTCGTGATCGAGGGCGAGATCTTCCCCGGCGAGCGCACGCAGGAAGGCCCGTTCGGCGAGGTGACCGGAACCTATGCGCAGGAAGGCTCGACCCCGCTCTTTCGCGTCAAAGCGATCACGCACCGCCGCGACCCGATCTTCCACGCCATGCAGTGCGGGCTCGCGCCGAGCGAGGCGCACGCGCTGATCGGCACCACGGTCGAGATGAAATTGTGGGAGCACCTGCGCGGCATCGATGCCGGCGAGTTGGCGCTCCTCGACGTGCGCTGCATCGGCGGCATGTCGCCGCTCTTCGTCGTGCTGCAACTGAAGCAAGAGGTGGCCGGCCAAGGCAGGAATGCGGCGCTCGCGGCCTTGTCGAGCCCCTACCTTCATCCGAAATTCGCGCTGGCGGTCGACGACGACATCGATCCGAGCGATGTGCACGCGGTGATGTGGGCGCTGGCGACGCGGCTCGAGGCGGGCAGCGATGTCGCCCGCGTCAACGCCGCGCGCGTCTTCACGCTCGACAACGCCTCGCCGATCGAGCCCGGCATGAGCCCGATGTATCGCGTCGGCACCAAGATGATCCTCGATGCGACGCGCCCGCAGGATGATCCGCGCTTTCTGCGCGCCGATGGCTGGGCTCCCGCGCCGTCACCCGAAGAGACGCGCGCCGCGTGGGCCAAAAACCTGGGCGTCGGCGAAGGAGACGCGCTTTCGTTCGTCGCGCGCGCGCTCGGCACGGCCCCGGCAGAGACGGCGGCAACGGCAGTGGTGACGCGGCAAAAAATTCCGCCCGGGTTTTTGCCGGCGGAGGAATTCACCGCGGTCGCGGTGGCGCGCGATGAAGCAGGGACCCGCGAGATCCTGGGCCTGGCGCGGCTCGCGCCGGCGGGGGACGGGCGCTGGGCCATGGTCGAGCTGGCGCCGGCGCTCGAGCGGGCGCGGCGCGGCAAGGATGAGCTGGCGCTCGCGCTCATTCCGAATGCGGCGGCGCCGATCGCGCTGGCGGCGGCAATTGGCGCTCGGCGAGCGGCCGATTTCGCGCTCGCGGCGCAGCTTGCGGGGGCTCCTCTCGCTCTCGCGCGCGACGATGCGACGGGCATCGCCGTGCCGGCGGGCGCGTCCGTGATCTTCGGCGTGGTGCCGGGGCGCGCGAGCGTCACCCTGCGCGATGTGGCAACGCCGTTCGGCACGCGGGCCAGCGCGCTCGAATGCCCGGTGTTCGCGCCGCACGCCCTATCCGGCGGCGCGTTCCAGTCACGGCACGACTGGCGCGGCGCGATCGTGCTCGCCGCCGAGGCGCTGGTCCTGCGCCACATCCGCAACATCGAGGGCGGGCTCGACATAATCGACGTGCGCTGCCCCGTGGCGGGCGCCGGCCAGATCGTGGTGGTGAAGATGCGCGCGCGCGTCGAGGGCCAGGGCAAGACGGCGCTCATGGGCGCGCTGTCGGGGCCGGTCAACGGCGTGAAGCTCGCGATCGCCGTCGACGAGGATGTCGATGCGGGCGATCTGCGCGACGTGTTCTGGTCGATCGCGAGCCGCACCCACGCCGAGAGGGACGTGGCCGTGATCCCGGGGATGCGCGCGCACCCATTGGATTTCATCTCGGCCGCGCGCGGCGCGTCGCGCTGGCTCATCGATTCGACCATGCCGCCCTTGACGCAAGGCAAGCGCCGCGAGGATTTCGCGCGCGCCATCCCGAAGAACCTCGCCGCCACCGAGTTGGCCCGCTTCCTGCCGCCGGTTTAGAGAACGCTTCCGATCGCGCCCGCGTTGCTCTACACTCGCGGCAGGATTTGAGCGGTCGCTGACCGATAAGCCGACCCGTTCGTCCGCCAAAGCCCCGCCCGGTGACCTGGGCGGGGCTTTTTCATCAGCGCCCAGCCCGCTAGAGCAAGATCGCTTCGCATGGAAACGGGCGTTTCCATGCGAAGCGTGAATCTTGCTCTCACCTAAAGATGTTAGACCATGATTCAGGGATCGGACGGATCGCAAAGCGATTCCGCCCGATCCGATCATGGTCTAGTGTCGCCCTCGCCCAGCGATCCGGAGGGGTGGCCGAGTGGTCTAAGGCGCACGCCTGGAGAGCGTGTATGGGGGCAACTCCATCGTGGGTTCGAATCCCACTCCCTCCGCCAGAACCCCCTCGCCTTCATTCGCAACCCTTCGGAAATCGGCGGAAGGTCCATTAAGACTGGGCTTTTCTTTTCATCGTCGTCCGTCACGGATCGCGCTGAGTTGCTGGCGCGGGTACGGCGGTAAGTGTGCTATGCGAACCAATAGCAAAAGGCGGGGCCCGCCGAGTAGCTTTCCCTGAACTTCTCAGGCTCCCCACCGGGGACCGGCGGGCGGGAATGAGGCAAGCGGAGATCGCTCCGTGGCCGACATCCCTGCGCACGAAAATTTGCCCTCGAAACCGATTACCGTCACCTTCAAGTCCGCCAAGCAAATTTCTGGTTTCAATGGTTCGTGGTCGGCGAAGGCCTCGAGACGACGCTGAGCGTCATGCAGGCCTGCTGTATGCCCGGATGGGCCGCTTTGAGCATCAGCCGCTCCTGAACCGAGGAATTTTGCGATCCGGAACTCAGGCCTGTACGCCGATTGGGTGCGCGACGGCCCCCCGATTCGCCAACGAATACAGTACCGACCCGATAGCGCGATGCAGGTTTCTTAGCCGATGTCGGCAGTCTTGCGCCTCGTCCGCTCCGAACGCATTATAACCTCAGGTTGGTTTCTCGAACCAATCACGACACATCGAGGTTTCGGCAGCGACAGAACTCGATCCTCGCTTGATACTTTGTCGCATGCCGCTCTGCGACAACAACGGCGATCGCAGAATGCGAAGGAAAGGCGAGCGGTATGCGAAAAAAAATCAAAGTCGCTATCGTCGGCGTCGGCAACTGCGCCAGCTCCCTTGTGCAGGGGGTGGAATACTACCGGAATCGGCAAGGTGCGGCACTCGATGGCATCATGCACCAGTCCATCGACGGCTATGGCTGCACCGACGTTGAATTCGTCGCGGCTTTCGATGTTGACCGGCGCAAGATCGGCCGCCCGCTGGAGGAGGCGATCTTCGCCAAGCCCAACTGCACGCGTGTCTTTCAGAGCGCCCTGCCGGTATCGAACGTCATCGTTCAGGCCGGTCCGGTGCTGGATGGGATCGCAGCGCACATGGCTGATTATCCCGATGACGACGCCTTTCGCCCAGCCGACCTCGAGCCCGCCAACATCGCCATGGAATTGCGCAAATCGGGCGCGGAGGTTCTGCTGTGCTACCTGCCGGTCGGCTCCGAGCAGGCGGCCAGGTTTTACGCCCAGGCGTGTCTCGGCGCCCGCGTCGCCTTGGTCAATTGCATTCCGGTGTTTCTCGCCTCGGACCCGGAATGGGCGCGCAAATTCCGCGACGCCGGCCTTCCAATCATCGGCGACGACATCAAGAGTCAGGTCGGCTCGACCATCGTCCACAGAGCCTTGGTGCGGCTTTTCGCCGACCGCGGCGTCGTCCTTGAACGAACCTATCAGCTCAACACCGGCGGCAATACCGACTTCCTCAACATGCTCGATCGCCAACGTTTGAAGTCGAAGAAGATCTCCAAGACCGAATCCGTCCAGTCGCAATTGGACACCCGGCTCGACGCTCGGGACATCCACGTCGGTCCATCCGATTATGTGCCGTGGCAGCGCGACAACAAGGTGAGCTTCATCCGGATGGAGGGCCGCGGATTCGGCGACACGCCGGTCGAGTTGGAACTGCGGCTCTCGGTACAGGATTCGCCGAACAGCGCCGGCGTCGTCATCGACGCGATCCGCTGCGCCAAGGTCGCGTTGGATCGGGGCGAAGCGGGCCCGCTGCTGGGACCGTCGGCCTATTACATGAAGAGCCCGCCGCGGCAGTTGCGTGACAGCGTCGCGCGCGAAGCTTGCGACGCGTTCATCGAAGGCCGCGTTTTGGAGCTGCCGGAGGAGCCGATCTCGTGCTCGGACGCGGTGGGCTGACCGAGCGCCGATGTATCGTGCGAGCGGATTGCCAATGAAGCCGCCGATCGAGACCGTACTCTTCGACTTCGGCGGCACGCTCGACGCCGATGGGGTAGCGTGGAAGCAACGCTTCCATGATTTTTATCGGGCCGAGGGGTTCGAGATGACCCCGGAGACTTTTGCGTCGGCCTTTTACGCCGCGGATGACGCCTTGGCCGGTTGCTTGCCACTTGACGCCGATCTCGCCGGTACCGTGCATCGTCTCGCCGACAATCTCGAGTCCCGATTGACTTGCGGCAACGTCCATGGCGTCAAGGACGGACCCAATCGCGATCGGACTGGCCGCGGCGCGGCGCGCTTCCTTGGCGAGTCCGCTGCCGCTTTCGCCCGCAACCGACCATTGCTCGAGGCGCTGAGCACGCGCTATCGGCTGGGCATTGTCTCAAATTTTTACGGCAACCTCGAGGCGGTGTGTCGAGCCGCCGAGCTCGCCCGGTTGTTCCTCGTCATCGTCGACAGCCATAGGGTCGGCGCGGCGAAACCCGATCCGGCGATTTTTCGCGCCGCGTTCGAAGCGCTCGGAGCGGCGCCCGAGACGACGCTGCTCGTCGGCGATTCACTGCATCGCGATCGGGAGGGCGCACGCCGCGCGGGCATGCACTTCGTCTGGCTCGCTCCCCGCGACGTGCAAGAGGCGGCTCGGGCGACGGGAGAGGATTCGCTCGACTATCCCGCAATCACGCGCCTCACCCACCTCGCGGAGATACTGATGTGACTGCGATCGTCGGTCGCTCCATTCTGCGGGGCGGCATCATCGCCGCCGGCGAGGGCAGCCGCCTGCGTCGCGATGGAAATCGCGGCAGCAAGCCGATGGTTCGGGTCTGCGGCCGGCCGCTCATCGAGCACGCCGTCCGTCGCCTGGTCGCAGTCGGGATCCGGCGGCTCACGATCATCATCAATGACGCCAGCGAAGATTGTCAGCCATGGCTCGCCGAGAATGCCGGCGATTTCGATCTCGACCTGATCGTGCGCACAACCGCTTCGTCTTATGAGAGTTTTCACCTCGTCGCGTCCAGGCTAGTCGGCGCGCCGGCCGTGATCACGACGGTCGACGGGATCATGCCGATCGCCGATTTTCGTGCCTTCATGTCGGCCGCCGCCGGATTTCCGGCGAACGCGATGGTTCTCGGATTGACCGATTTCGTCGATGACGAATTGCCGTTGTGGGCAACCCTCGATACCGCGGACGGGCGCATCCGACAATTGGGGGCAGAGAGCGGCAGCCACGTCACGGCCGGCCTCTATGTGCTGCCTGCGCAGCGGCCGCGGGAACCCGCCGCGCGCTTCGGACGCCTGCGCGATTATCTCGGCTGGATGGTCGCAAGCGGCGAACCGGTGTACGGCATCGTTCTGCCCCGCGTCTTCGACATCGATCGGGCGCACGATATCGAGGCCGCGGAGCGCGTATCGCGCGGCGAGAGCATGGGGCATGGCGCATGAGGACGCGCGGGAGATGCTGGGGCATCTACCGCGAAGCGGCGCACTCGCCCGGGCGCGTGGACGATGACGCAGCCATCATGGACCGCGTCGGCGAGGCGATCGCGGCGCGGGGCCTCGAGGTCGAGCTTCTCGACGCGGAAGCCTTCGATCCTGCGATCGCTACCCCCGGCGCCAACATCTTCGCGATGTGCGAGCGCGCCGAGATCCTTGATCAGCTGGCAACTGCTTGTCAGGCCGGGGCGATCGTCGTCAACAGTCCGAATGCGATCCGAAACACCTATCGCTATCGCATGGTCGAGCTGTTCGCCCGGCACCACGTACCGTCGCCGGCGAGCCAAATCATCGCCCCCAACGCGCGAAATCCGCCGCCCCGCTCGTGCGTTTGGGTCAAGCGCTACGATTTCCACGCGACGCAATCGGACGACGTCATGTATGCGGCGTCGGAGGAGGGCTGGCGCGAAGCATTGGACCGCTTCGCCGCCCGGGGCATCCCGTTCGTCGTCGTGCAGGAGCACGTGCACGGCGATCTGGTCAAATTCTACGGCGTGGCAAATGGATCGGGCGAAGCATCGTCCTCCGCCTGGTTCGAATGGTTCTATCACCGCGACAAGGGTATGATCGGATACGCATTCGACGCGGCGCGACTCCGCGAGCTCGCGCACGGCGCCGCGGCGGCGCTGGGCGTCGATATTTTCGGCGGCGACGCTATCATCCGTCCCGACGGAGAACCCGTGGTGATCGATCTCAATGCCTGGCCCAGCTATGCGCTCTACCGCGATCGCGCCGCGGAGGCGATCGCCGATTGCCTCGTCAACCGCTTTCGGCGCCGGCCGCGCGTCCTCACGGGATAGGGAGCTGACCCCATGAACGACACCCCTGGGCCGCGGGATGCGCCGCACGCAAAGGGCGACAACGCACGTCGCGCGGTGCCCGGCCCGAGATCGAAGGCGGTGTTCGAGCGTGAGGCCCGAACCATGGCGCCCGGACTTCAATCGATCGCGCTCTATTCGCAGATCGCGGTGGACCGCGCGGAAGGTTGCACGATCACCGATGTCGACGGCAACGAATATCTCGACTTCATTGCCGGCATCGCGGTCGGCAGTTTGGGGCATTCCCATCCCCATTACGTCAAGCGCCTCAAGGAACAGCTCGATCGCGTGACGTTCGGCAGCTTCACCACCGAGACGCGTGCCCGGTTTCTCGAACTGCTCGGCGCGGCGTTGCCTGAGGGCCTTACCCACGTCCAGCTCTTCTCCGGCGGCGCGGAAGCGGTCGAGGCCGCCTTCCGTCTCGCCAAGTCGGTCACCAAGAAATTCGAGTTCGTCGGTTTCTGGGGCGGCTATCACGGCAAGACCGCGGGCGTGATCGGCCTCCTCGGCGGTGGCTACCGCAACCACCAGGGGCCGTTCCCGACCGGCACTCATTTGAGTCCTTACGCCTACTGCTATCGCTGCCCATGGAATCTCGAATTTCCGTCCTGCGGCCTCGCCTGCGCCGAGCATCTGCGCAACGTCATCAAGAACGAGACGCAGGACGAGATCGCCGCAATCGTCATCGAGCCCATGCAGGGGACTGCGGGCAACGTCATTCCGCCGGACGATTTCATTCATGCGGTGCGCGACATCGCCGACGAATGCGGCGCGCTGCTGATCGCCGACGAGATCCTGACCGGATTCGGCCGCACCGGAACCATGTGGGCGTGCGAGCAATTCGATCTCAAGCCCGACATCATGACGATCGGCAAGGGCATGGGCGGCGGCTTCCCGCTGAGCGGCGTCGCCTCCTCGCTGGAGCGGATGTCGGCGCCGCCGTTCGGGGAGCCGAGCGGAAGCTCGTCGAGCTACGGCGGAAATCCGCTCGCCGCAGCCGCGGGTCTCGCGTCGATGGAGGTTTACCGCGACGAGAATCTCGTGTCGAATTCCGCCCGCGTCGGCGCGCTCATGCTCGACGCGCTGAAGCGGCTGCAGGAGAAGTACCGCTTCATCGGCGACGTGCGGGGCCGGGGCCTGATGATCGGCGTCGAGATGGTGGCCGACCGCAAGACCAAGGTGCCGCTCGACCGGACCATCACCCGCGCGCTCTTCCATGAAGCGCTGGAACGCGGTCTCGTCACCATGTCCTATTCACACGTCATCCGCATCAACCCGCCCCTCGTTATCACCGAGGACGAGGCCTTGCGCGGGGTCGATATTCTGGACCAGTCGTTCGCCGCCATCGAGCGCCGCTTCGGACTTGCCTGATGCCGCACGGCGTGCTGCGCGGCGCGTTCGTCGGCTTCGGCAACGTGGCCGCAGAGGGCCACCTCCCCGGCTGGCGGCTGCGTAAGGATATCGCGATTGTGGCCGCGACCGATGTCGCCTCCGCGCGCCGGGATGCATTCAGCGCGGCGTGCCCCGGCGGCCGCTGGTATGACAGCGTCGACCGGCTCCTGGCGGGCGAGGCGCTCGACTTCGTCGACATCTGCGCACCGCCCGGCAGCCACGCTGCGCTCATCCAGCAGGCGCTTGCCGCCGGCTTTCACGTGCTGTGCGAAAAGCCCCTGGTCACGCGGGGTCCAGGCGCGCTCGCGGTGGCCGCATCCGCGACCCGCGCCGGCCGCGTCGTTCACACGGTTCACAATTGGCTCGAGGCGCCGGTCTGCCGCAAAATCTCGGCGCTCGTCGCCGAAGGTGCGATCGGCGCCGTGCAATCGGTCGATTGGCAGACCTTGCGGACCCAGCCCGCGATCGCGGTCGTCCCGGCCGGCGGCCGCAATTGGCGCGTTGATCCGGAAATGGCCGGCGGCGGCATCCTGTTTGATCACGGCTGGCACGCGCTCTATTGCGTTCTTCGCTGGCTTGGCGGCGCGCCGAGTACTGTGACCGCGATGCTCGAAACGCGCCGCTTTCACGAGTGGCCGATCGACGATACGGCGACCCTCGACCTGGCTCTTGGCGCCGGGGCGGCCCACATCTTCCTCTCCTGGGCCGCCGACCGGCGTGCCAATCATATCGTGGTTACGGGCGAGCGCGGCCGCATCCACGTCGATGGCGAGTTCGTCGTTGCCGAAGGGCCGCCCGGACGGCAACGTTGGCATTGTCCACCCGCGCTGTCCGAGGGATCGCATCACCCCGACTGGTTCGCTGGCGTGGCCGAGGAATTTCGCTTGGCGCTCGTCGGCGGCGCCTCATCCAACCTGGCCGAAGCGATACTATGCGCACGGCTCGTCGACCTCGCGCAGCGTTCGAGCGAAGCGGGAGGTGTGCGGCTCACACTCGATGCCTAGAGCAAGATCGCTTCGCATGGAAACGGGCGTTTCCATGCGAAGCGTGAATCTTGCTCTCACTTAAAGATGTTAGACCATGATTCACGGATCGGACGGATCGCAAAGCGATTCCGCCCGATCCGATCATGGTCTAGACGCGGGATGGCGCCGGGAGCTTTGCGCTCCGCTCCCGTGCGGCAACGATGATCAGCAGGAAAAAGAAAATCGGCGCACCCAAAGCGGTCAACACCAGGAACCAGCTCGCCTTGCCGAACAGCGCAAGGGCGACCACCAGATAGATGAAATCCCGGCGCGACAGGGCGTCCAGCAATCGTGTCAGGCGGGCTCCGGGCCGGGTCGAAACGGAGGTATAGAGCGGGCCGCCATCGTCCTCGTGGCGCATTACCCGCCAATAGACGAACCCGGCCGAGGCAAGAGTGCCGACCACCGCAGCGGCGCCAAACAGCACGGCCGGCACCCCGCCACCGGCGCGAACCCATCCCGCGGCCATGGCGGCAAAGGTAACGCTGTGGACGATATTATCGCCCCAGAAATCGAGAATGCCTCCCCAGCGAGATTCCTGGAATTTCAGCCGCGCCAGTTCCCCGTCGCAGCCATCGAGAATCGAATGGAAGAGCAGCAGCATGGCGCCGACCGTCTGAAACGGCGCTGCGGCCGATAGGAAGAAGGGCGCGCTGGTGAGCCCAACGGCAACCGAGATCACCGTCATTTGGTTCGGGGTGACCTCGGTTGACGCAAGCAGCCGCGAGATCGCGAGCGACATCGGCCGCTCGACGTGTCTCGCCATGAAGCCGTCGGTGTCCTTGACCAGGGCGCGCAGGAGACCGTCGCTCCGCCGCGCGGATGTCGGCCGGCGTGGTCACGATGAGAGGATCGATTTCGCGAGGCAAATCGGCGGGAGCGCCAAGGACGCTCACCAGCCGTTCCTGGATGGCGGCGAAGTCGCGGGCGCCATCCTCGGCCGCGAGCGCCGCAAGCGCCTCGCACGCGGCCGCGGGGGAAAGCATCACGACCCGATCCGGTATTGCTGCCCAGCGCACGTGCGCGAGCCGTGTTCTCGCCAGACGCTCGAGCCAGCCGATCTCCGCCAAGACCGTCGCGGGAGCGATGACGAGCGGCGCCGTGCCATCCGCACCGAGTGCGGCGCCGAGACTCTTCCAGTCCGCGACCGTGGCGATTGCTGGCAACGCAAGCCGCTGCGGCGCCAGATAGAATGGCTGACCGTAGCCGGCGCGGCGCGATGCAAGGAGCGCGCGCCGCACAAGGCCGAGCCCGAGGATGGTCGGATCCTCGCCTTCGGGCGCGGGAGCCCACGAAGTTGACGGCCCAGCAAAGGATGGTTGCACGAGGATGAGGATCGGCGCGCTCGACACTGTTTCGGTTTATCTGCAATCGGCGTGGCGAACAAGTATCATTCGGGAACCCGTGCTTTCGGTCCCCCGCGCGCTGCCGGCGGATTCCGACGAAAATCGAC
>CAWDPP010000050.1:0-244774 GCA_963804235.1 uncultured Alphaproteobacteria bacterium | reverse complement strand
GTCTACCAGCCCGTGACCCGCGCCAGGAGCGCGTCGCAATCCTCGGGCAGGCGGTCGCCGCGCCAGGCGACATGCTGGTCCGGCCGGATCAGCGCGAAATTGCGCTGGTAGAGGTCGCGCGCCGCGGCGCCGTCCGGCGCGAGACAGGTCAGCTTCACGCCGCGCGCCGCGGCCGCCGCCGCGAGCGGCCGCTCCGCCTCCGCGCTGGCGCCAAAGCGCAGCAGCGTGAAGAAGCGGCCGAAATGATCGTAGAGCGAGCTGCGGTCCGCCATCCAGAGATGCGGCGCGCGTCCGCCGGGACACGCACTCGGCTCGTAGCGCGTCAGATCGTCGGGCGGCGGCGCGCTGCCGTCCGGCACGACGATGGGCGAGCCGTCATAGCGTGCGCCAAGCTGCACCCCGATCGAGGCGAACTCTTCGCCGAAGGTGGCGAGGAATGCGCTGGCCGCGCGCCGCGCCGCGATGCCGCTTTCGCCGTCCTCCTCGATCGCGGCGCCGACCGGCACGGCGCCGACATTGCGCGCGAGCTGCTGCGAGGCGCCGGTATTGCGCTGGGCGATGGGCCGGCGCTCGAGCTCGTAGGACTCGAGGAGGCGCGGGCCGCCCCAGCCCTGGAGCCGCGCCGCCAGCTTCCACGCCAGGTTCACGACGTCGTCGACGCCCGTGTTCATGCCGAACCCGCCGGTCGGCGTGAAGAGATGCACGGCGTCGCCGGCGAGAAATGCCCGGCCTCCGCCGAACCGCTCCGCGACATAGGCCTGGCCGCCGATCCAGGTCGAATGGCCGATAAACTCGACTTCGATGTCGGCGCCGACGGTGGCGCGGAATTGCCGGGCGATGGCGGCGCCGTCGGGCACATCGTCGGGCGATTTGAGCTTGCTCGTGAAGATGAATTCGCCGCGCCCGTCGAGCGCCACGAGGTTGCTGCGCACCTCGGCGTTGACCGCCCAGTATTGCCAGCAGGTGCGCGCCGCCGTGCGCCGGTAGAATTCGCGCGAGCGCACATGCGTGTTGACCATCGGCCCGCCGAGATAGGCCTGGTCGAGCGTCTCGCCGTCATAATGTATGCCGAGCTTGCGCCGCACGATGCTGCGCCCGCCGTCGCAGCCGACGATGTAAGCCGCGCGCACGGTCTCGCGCCCGCCTTCGCTTTCGATCGCGGCCTCGACCCGCTCGTCCTTCTCGGCCCAATCGGTGCAGGTCCAGCCGTAGCGCAGCGTCACGTTCGCGCGCGTCGCCAGGTGCTCGTGCAGGAAACGCTCGACATACATCTGGTTGCAGCGCAGGAGCGGCTCCGGCGTCTGCCAATCCGGCGGGCTCGCCGCGACCTGGCGCTGCTTTTCCGCCTCGGACGGCATGGCGATGCGCGCCAGCTCCCAGCCGGCAAGCCGCGTGAAATAGCCGACATCGGTCGGATAATCGGCCGGCAGGCCAAGCGCGCGGATCGGCCGCGCGAGGCCGAGGCGGCGGAAATGTTCCATGGTGCGCGCGTTCTGCGTGCTGCCCTTGGGCAGCCAGCGCGTCGTCGGCTCGGCATTGACGATGACCGAGCGCACGCCGAGCGCGTCGAGCGTGAGGGCGAGCATCATCCCGACCGGCCCGCCGCCGACGATCAGCACCGGCGCGTCGATCATCCCGGCATCCGTGCGGGTTGGGCGGCGGCGGCCGCGCCCGCCGCGACGCCGAGGCTCCAGCGCAGCGCGTTGATGAGGCTCGACGGATCGGCGACGCCTTGCCCGGCGATGTCGTGCGCGCTGCCGTGCGCGACGGTCGCGAACAGCACCGGCGCACCGATCGAGAAGCCGGCGCTGCCGCGTTCGAGCTTGATCGGGATGTGCCCCTGGTCGTGCAGCATGACGACATAGGCGTCGCAAGCGCCTTGCGCCAGCATCACGTCGGCGCCGAACGGGCCTTCGGCAGCGATGCCGAGGCGCTGCGCGTCGGCGATCGCCGGCGCGATCTCGTCATCCTCCTCGCGTCCGAACAAGCCGTGCTCGCCGGCATGGGGATTGAGACCGGACACGCCGATGCGCGGCTGCGCCACGCCCATCCGGCGCAACGCGGCGTCGGTCGCGCGAATGACCTTGAGGATGCGCTCGCGCGTCACGAGCGCAAGCGCCTCGCGCACCGACACGTGCAGGCTCACGTGCGCGATGCGGAAGCGCTCCGACACGACCATGAGATAGACGTCGTCCTCCGCCGTTGCGGTGACGCGCGCCAGGAAACTCGAATAGCCGTCGAATGCGATGCCGGCCTGGCGCACGGAAGTCTGGTCCTGCGGCGCCGCCACGACGCCGTCGACGATGCCGCGCACGGCGAGCCCGATCGCCGCTTCGCCATAGGCCAAAAGCGCACGGCCATAGGCGGCGCCGTGCGCGCCGAAGCGGAACGAAGCCAGGTCGAGCGACGGGACATCGAGGATTTCGACTTCATCGGCGGGAAAGACGAGCTCCTCGGCGCGCGCGGCGGTCCTGAGCCGCAGGCCGGGCGCGAACTGGCGCGCGCAGCGCAGGACGAGCGCCGCATCGCCCACCACCACCGCGGCGCAGCGTTCGGCGATGTCGCGCTCGCCAAGCGCCTTCAGGACGATCTCGCAGCCGATGCCCGCCGGATCGCCGATCGAGATCGCCATGCGCCGCTTCCGCATCGCCCGTCCTTAAAGAGGTATGACGAGCAGAGTTTCGATGCTTTTGCCGTCGAACACAACGACGCGCTCGCTGAGCTTCGCGCGTCCGTCTTCGATGACGATCCGGTCGCGGTATTCGCCGCTCGAGAAAAGCGCGCGCACGTGCAGCATCCGATAGCGGAGACGGTGCGCGCTTGAGGGGATCACGCCTCGCGCACGTGCGCGTGCAGCATCCGGTGGCGGAGACTGTGCGCGCTTGAGGGGATCGCGCCTCGTCGTTGCGGGCGCGGCGAGCCGCGGATATAATTGCGGGCGATGGTTCCCTTCGGGGATTGAATGGGAACACGGTGCGAGCGCATCACGCGCCCAAAACCGTGGCTGCCCCCGCAACTGTAAGCGGCGAGCCCCGCGTCATCATGCCACTGGCGAGAAAGCCGGGAAGGCGACGCGAACGGCATCGACCCGCGAGCCAGGAGACCTGCCATCGCCGTGGTCATTCGCGGGCGCATCGGGCGGGGTGTCTCGATGGGGGATCGGTCCGGCGCTCGCGCGCCCGTCAGCCAAGACCCGATTCCCTTCGTTCGCGGACGACGGAGTTTTCGTCCGCGTTCGAGGGGAACATGGATTTCCGAGAATCTTGCAGGCGGCTCTGGCCCGCGCTCGCCGCGCCGCTCGTGCTCGCTGCGCCGCGCGCGGCATGCGCGCAGGTGATGGAGGAAGTCACCGTCACCGCCGCGCCCTTGGCCGCCGACACCGCCAGCGAAGGCAGCGTCGCGCCCGAGGAGCTCGAGGAGTTTCCCGCCTATCGCCCGGGCGAGCTGCTGGAGACCGTGCCCGGCCTCATCGTCACGCAGCACAGCGCCGAGGGCAAGGCGAACCAGTATTTCATGCGCGGCTTCAATCTCGATCACGGCACCGACATCGACATCTCGGTCGACGGCATGCCGGTCAACATGCCGACCAACGCGCACGGCCAGGGCTATTCCGATTTGAATTTCATGATTCCGGAATTGATCGGCGGGATCGACTACAGCAAGGGCCCCTATTTCGCCGACAAGGGCGATTTCGACACGGCCGGCGCGGTCAGCATCGATTATGTGAACGCGCTGGCCCACGATCTCGCCTCGCTCAGCGCCGGCACGCTCGGCGACTATCGTGCCTTCGCCGCCATGTCGCGGCCCTGGGGCGGGCGCGGCAATTTCCTCGTCGCCAGCGAATACGATCGCGTCGACGGGCCGTGGCAGATTCCCGACAATTTCAACAAGGGCAATCTGGTGCTGCGCTACAGCAACGGCGCGCCGGACAACGGCTTCTCGCTCACCGCCATGTTCATGGACGATGCCTGGCACGCGACCAACCAAATCCCCGAGCGCGCCGTTCAATCCGGCGTCATCGATCTCTATGGGCCGCTCGATCCGACCGACGGCGGCGCGTCCGAGCGCTACAGCCTGTCCGGCAGATACGCCGCGACCGACGCGGCGGGCCATTCAAGGCGAACGCCTATGCGATCGGCTACGACCTGAAGCTCCTCAACAATTTCGACGGCTACGTGACCTTCGCGCCGCCCATCGGCGACCAGTTCGAGCAGCAGGAGCGGCGCGAGGTCGTGGGCGGCGCCACAAGCTATACCTGGTTCGGCACGCTCGGCGGCCGGCAATCAAACACCACGCTCGGCTTCGAGACGCGCACCGACTTCAATCACATGGCCTTGGACGAGACCACGGGCGGCATCGTCCGCTTCGCCGTGCGCGACGATCGCGTCCTCGAGACGAACGGCGGGCTTTATGCCGAGAACCGCACGCAATGGTCGGACTGGTTCCGCACCATCGCGGGCCTGCGCGGCGATCTTTTCTACGGCCAGGATTCGAGCGCGCCCATCACCGCCAATTCCGGCACCGACACCAAGCCCATGCTCAGTCCCAAGATCAACACGATCTTCGGGCCGTGGCAGAAGACCGAATTCTATCTGAGCTACGGCCAGGGCTTTCACAGCAACGATCTGCGCGGCGCGCTCTCGGGCATCGATGCGCTCAATACCGAGATCAACCAGATGAACGGCAACAGCGCGGTGGTGACGCAGGCCAAGACCCCGTTCGTCACCAAGGCCGAAGGCTACGAGGCGGGCGTGCGGACCGAGATCGTGCCGCAAGTGAGCGTGTCGGCGGCAATCTTCGTGCTGAACCTCGCCAACGAGGCGACCTTCGACGGCGACGAGGCCGTCACTTCGGTGGGCCGGCCGAGCAACCGCACCGGCATCGAGTTGAGCGCGGCCTGGGCGCCGCTCGACTGGCTTTCGTTCAACGGCGACTTCGCCTTCACGCGCGCGCGCTTCACCACGCCCGACAACGGACTGGGCGATGTCGAGCCGGGCCATCCCGGCGACTACATCCCGGAAGCCGCCAAAGTGATCGCCTCGGCCGAGATGGCAATCCAAAATCTCGGAGCTTGGGACGGCGGCCTGCGCTTGCGCTATTTCGGGCCGCGGCCACTCCTCGAGGACGGCAGCGTGCGCTCCGGCCCGACCGGCCTCTTCGACGCGCGCGTGGGCTATCGCTTCACCGAGGTCTGGCATGCCCAGCTCGACATCTTCAACCTGTTCAATTCGAAGGCGCACCAGGTCGACTATTTCTATGCGACGCAGCTGCTGGGCGAGGCGAAGGCGACCTACGGCATCCAGTTCAAGCCGGCCGAGCCGCTCTCGGCGCGCCTCACGCTGGCGGCAAGGTTTTGAGGTTGACATATTAGTGTCAAAATGCATATGTCTTGACATATGATTGAGCGCACCACCGTCCGGCTGCCGGGAGAGCTTTTGAGCCGCGCCAAGCGCAAGGCGGCCGCGCAGGGACGCACGCTGACCTCGCTCATCGAGGACGGTTTGCGCCGGGTCGTCGCCGATGAACCGGCGCCCGCGCGCGGCCGTGTCCTTCCGCGCATCAGCAAGGCACGCGGCGGGGCCGCTCCCGGCATCGATTTGGGCGACCTGCGCTCGATCGAGGAAATGGAGGACCGCCGGGCCATGCGGCGAACCGGCCGCGGCACGTGATTTTGCCGGACGTGAACGTGCTGATCTATGCGTTCCGCAGCGACGCGCCGCATCACCAACTGTGCCGTCCGTGGCTCGTCGATGTCGTTTCGGGCGAAGCGCGCTTCGGCCTTTCGCCCTTGGTGTTGAGCGCGGTCATCCGTATCACCACGAACCCGCGCGTCTTTCGCAATCCGAGCGCGCTCGACGAGGCGTTCGGCTTCTGCGACGACCTGCGCGGCCAGCCGCAGTGCCAGATCGTCGAACCCGGCGAGCAGCACTGGGACATTTTTCGCCGCCTGTGCCGCGAGACCGGGACGCGCGGAGCGCGCACGACCGACGCTTGGTTCGCCGCGCTCGCCATCGAGTGGGGCTGCGAGTGGGTCACGCTCGACCGGGACTATGCGCGATTTCCGGGGCTCAAATGGCACGCGCCGCCTTGATGGCGCCGGGCGGCCGCGCTATGTACGCGCGATACGTAGAACGCCGTCTGCTGAGCGACGGAATTCCGCCGAACGAAGCCAATTCTGCGGAACGAACAGAATTAGAATAACACATCTATATCAATAACTTAACTCCCTAAAGCGCGCGGTCGCGCCGGTCGAGCGCCTTCTTCCACACACCGGCCCGGTCAGGGTCGAACAGCAGCTTCGGGTCCTCGGGCTCGGTGAACCAGGCGTGCTGCGCCAGCTCGCCCTCGAGCTGGCCGGGGCCCCAGCCGGCATAGCCGAACGCGACCAGCGTCTCGGCCGGCCCCTTGCCGGCGCCCATGTCGCGCAGCACCGCGGCGTTCGAGGTCACGGCGACCTGGCCGTCGATCGCGACCGTGCTCGCGAGGTGGTACTCGGCGCTGTGCACGACGAAGCCGGTCCCCGGCTCGACCGGGCCGCCGGCATAGATCTGCACCTCGCCCTTGGCGGAGGAGCTCCTTGTCGCCCACGGCCTCGAGCAGGCTCGCGAGCGAGCGCGTCTCGACCGGGCGGTTGATGACGATGCCGAGGGCGCCGGTCTCGTCGTGCCGCACCATGAGGATCACGGTCTCGGCAAAGCGCGGATCGCCCATGTCGGGCGCCGCGACCAGGAACTGGCCGGCGAGCGAGGCCGAGCCCTCCTTATCGTCGCCGCCGGGGCGCGCCGCCATCAGCAGCGCCGCCGCGGCGAGCGCCAGGACCGGAGCGAGGAAGCGGGCTCGTGCCATGTTGCGCCATCATTAAGGCAGGGCGATCATCGTCCGGCAAGCTACCCGGGAGGACAGGATGTTCCGCATCATTGCCGCCGCCGCCGCCGCCGTGCCGCTCGCCTTCTGCCTTGCCGTGCCCGCTCCCGCCGCCGATCTTTTGGCGACGCACCGGATCTCCGCCGGGCTCGCCAACGAGGCGGTCGGCGCCGCCGTCGCGAGCTGCGCCAAGCAAGGCTATGCCGAGACCGCGGTCCTGGTCGATGCCGACGGCGTGACGCAGGCGAGCCTGCGCGGCGACAACGCCGGCATCCACACGCTCGATAGCGCGCACGACAAGGCTTATACGAGCGTGACCTTCAAGTCCGACACCGGCGCCGTCGTCGAACGCGCGAAGACGACAACGGTCGCGACGCTGACCTCGAAGCTGCCGCACCTGCTCTTGTTCCAGGGCGGGGTCGTCATCAAGGTCGGCGACGAGGTGGTGGGCGCGATCGGCGCCGCCGGCGCGCCCGGCGGCAACCTCGACGAAGCCTGCGCCAAGGCCGGGCTCGACGCGATCAGCGGCCGGCTCAAATAGCGCCGGCTCAGAGCGGCGCCGGCGAAACTTCCGGCACTTGCGTGCCCGCGGGCGCGCGCCGCAAGCGCGGGATGACGATATTGCCGTCGCGGTCCAGGTAGGGCATGCCGTATTGCGGCACGGCGCGGCCGAGCGCGTCGAGCGCGCGCACCATGTCGTCGCCCGCCTGGCGCGCCAGCCGCTGCGCCTCGAGAAGCTGCTGCATCATCTGCTGGTCGGGGAAATCCCTCTGATCGGCCGCGCTCGAAAGATTGGGCGCGAGCGCCACGAGCGGCAGGATGCTGAGCAGCGCGAGGCGCGGCGTCACGAGATTTTCTTGTGCGAGCCGTCGCAGAACGGCTTGTTGCCGCTCGCCTTGCAGCCGCACAGCCACGCCTGCTCCGTCTTCTCGGCGACGAACGCGATCGGCTTCAGCCCGAATTCCTTGTGCGTCCCGTCGCAGAAAGGCTGCGTATTGCTGCGCCCGCACGCGCACCAGACATAGCGCTGTCCGGCCTCGACCTGGACGCCGTAGGGGCTCTTTTGTGCGGGAATCGGATCGGCCATTTCTGTCTCCAAGATTCGGGGTGCGGGCGATTGTGCCCCGATCAATAGGACCGCGGCAAGCCCAACACGTGCTCGGCGATATAGGCAAGAACGAGGTTCGTCGAAATGGGCGCGGTCTGGAACAGCCGCGTCTCGCGCCACTTGCGCTCGACATCGTATTCGCGCGCGAAGGCGAAGCCGCCATGCGTCTGGAAGCACGCCTCGCCCGCATGCCACGACGCATCGGCCGCCAGCAGCTTCGCCATGTTCGCCTCGGCGCCGCAGGGTGCGCCCGCATCGAACAGCGCCGCCGCCTTGCGCACCATGAGGTCGGCCGCTTCCGTCTCGGCGTGCGCCTTGGCGATCGGAAAGGCCACGCCCTGGTTCTGGCCGATCGGGCGCCCGAATACGACGCGGCTGCCGGCATAGGCCACGGCCGTGCGCAGGAACCAGCGCGCATCGCCCAACGCCTCGGACGCGATGAGGATGCGCTCGGCGTTCATGCCGTCGAGGATGTAGCGGAAGCCCTTGCCTTCCTCGCCGACCAGGTTCTCCGCCGGGAATTTCGAGATCGTCGAAGAAGATCTCGTTGGTGTTGTGGTTGATCATGGCGTCGAGCGGACGGATCTCGATGCCGTGGCCGCGCGCTTCGTTGAGATCGACGATGAAGACGGACAAGCCCTCGCCGCGCCGCTTCACTTCCTCGACGGGCGTGGTGCGCGCCAACAGCAGCATCAGGTCCGATTGCCGCGCGCGCGAGGTCCAGACTTTCTGGCCGCGCACGACGAAGCGGTCGTTGCCGCGCCGCTCGGCCCGCGTCTTCAGGTTGGTCGTGTCGGAGCCGGTCGTGGGCTCGGTCACGCCGAACGCCTGGAGGCGCAGTTCGCCCGACGCGATCTTCGGCAGGTAGCGCTCCTTCTGCGCCGGACTGCCGTGCCGCAGCAGCGTGCCCATGATGTACATCTGCGCATGGCACGCGCCGGCGTTGCAGCCGGCGCCGTGTATCTCCTCGAGCATGACCGAGGCCGCGCGCAGCGGCAGGCCCGATCCGCCGTAGCGCTCGGGAATGAGCGCGCCGAGATACCCGGCCTTGGTGAGCGCCGCGACGAAGGCTTCGGGATATTCCGATTTCGCTTCGCGCTCGCGCCAATAGGCGCCGGGGAAGCCGTCGCAGATGCGCCGCACCGCCGCGCGGATGTCGGCGATAGTCTTCGCCGAGCGGCAGGACCGGATCGCTCACCGCTCAGCTCCCCTTGAAGCGGGGCTTCCGCTTCTCGTTGAAGGCGGCGATGCCCTCGCGCCGGTCCTCGGTCGGGACGAGGCGGTTGTAAGCCTCGATCTCGAACAGGAACGCGCTCTTCAGATCCATCTGCAGGCCGGTGTGGATCGACTTCTTGGCCTGGCGCACCGCAAGCGGCGCGTTCTCGGCGATCTGCGCCGCGGTCGCGAGGCTCGCGTCCATCAGCGCCTCGGGCGCCACGAGCCGGTTGACGAGGCCCCAATGCTGCGCCTCCTCCGCCGTGAAGGGGCGGCCGGTCAGGATGATCTCCTTGGCGCGGCGCTCGCCCACCGCGCGCGGCAGAAGCTGCGTGCCGCCGGCGCCCGGCATGATGCCGAGCGTCGTCTCGGTCAGCGCGAAGCGCGCGCCCGGCACGGCGTAGGCGAAGTCGCACGCGAGCATCATCTCGAGCCCGCCGGCATAGGCATGGCCGTTGACCGCGGCGATGACCGGCATCGGCACGTCGAGGAGCGCCCAGTAATGCCGCTCGAAGATCACGTGCTGCGCCTGCCAGTCGGCATCATTCATGCCTTGGCGTTCCTTGAGATCGGCGCCGGCGCAAAAGGCGCGCTCGCCCGCGCCGGTCAGCACGACGCAGCCGATGTCGCGCGCATCCGCCAGCTCGATCCACAGCGCCAGCAGCTCGCGCCCCATCTCGGTGTTGAGCGCGTTCGCCGCCTGCGGGCGGTTGAGCGTGACGCGCAGCACCGCCGGCTCGATCCGTTCCGCCAGGAGGGTTCGATACTGCGCCATGGCCCGAACGCTATTCGCTGCGGGCCGGCGCGTCAACGAGGCGGGGCCCGGCTATTCGGACTCGTGCCGCGACAACAGGGTTTCGGTCGCGTCCAGCACCGCCTGCCAGGCGTTCCAGGCGAGCTCGTCGCCCACTTCCTGCGCGCGATCGGCGCGCGCGCGCACATACGAGATCGCGTCCTCGCCGTATTTCGCGGCGAGGTCGCCGGCGATGCGTTCCGCCTCGTCGTCCTCCAGGAGCGATGTCGTCATCGGGTCCGCGTCTCTCATGCCGCCGCGACGGATGCGAAGGCCGGCAGCACGTGGTCCTCACGATGCTCGAGCCAGCTCACCATCTCGCTGTCGTTGGGCTCGCGCACGGCGAGATATCCCTTGAGTGCGACCGGCGCTGCCAGCGCGCGGGCAGTGTCGATCGCGTCGGCCGGATTGTCCGCGCGCACGACTGCCGCGGGCGTGCCGTCGCATGTCACGGTATAAATCCGCATGCCGGCCTCCCTTCTCTTGACCGCGGAAATCAATCGAACACAGTCTATGAGTGACGCAAATCAGGAGCAAACGAATTTCGCGAATTAAGTATAAAATGCTGGTCGAATTGTACCAGTGGTGGCATGCCAACCACCACACGGTTAGCGAGCAAACAAGCAATACTGCATCGGGTTCCGCGTCCGTCTAAATCTAGTGATGCGGCATCACGCGCTTGCTTGCGCGATCCTGCCGCGACGGCGCGGCCGCTGCACGAAAGCTAGGCGTCGAGCGCGGCCACTGGGCAATTGCGCGGCGCCGCGATCGAGGCTAGTAAGGCGCGAGCGATAACAGGCCCCGGGGCATTCAACCTGGGGCGCCGATCAGGGAGCGCCCAGCCGATGCGGAAACGCTTTGTCTCTTGTCCGGCCGGGCGCCGGGCCGGCGCGAGCGCGCGAACGCTCCCATGATGGACCTTTTTCTCAACGCGATCGCGTCCGGCATCCTGCTCGGCGGCTTCTATGCCGCGGTCACGGTCGGCGTCGCGATCTCGTTCGGCATGCTCGACATCGGCAACCTCGCGCATCCCGCCTTCATCATCCTGGGCTCGTTCACCGCCTATATCCTCAATTCGACTTTCGGGCTCGATCCGATCCTCGCGGGCATACTCGTGATCCCGGGCTTTCTCGTGCTCGGCTGGCTCATCTACGAGACCTATTACTGGTCGTTCGAGCGGCGCGGCGAGGAGGGCTTGCGCGGCCTCGCCTTCTTCTTCGGGCTGCTCTTCATCACCGAGGTGGCGCTCATCCTCATCTTCGGCGTCGATTACCGCTTCGTCGAGGCGCCCTATATCGGGCCGAGCATCCATCTTGGGCGATGTCGACCTGCCGCTCAGGATGCTCGTCCCGGCCATGGTATCGGTCGTCCTCGTCGTGATCCTGCAGATCTTCCTGTCGCGCACCTTCATCGGCCGGGCGATCCTCGCCGTGCCGCAGGACGCGGGCGCGCTGCGCCTCATGGCGGTCAATCCGACGAGCATCAAGCGCATCGCGTTCGCGATCTCGATCGCGACCGCCGCGCTCGCGGGCTCGTGCCTCATCATCATCCAGCCGGTCGAGCCGTCGATCGGGCGCGACTATATCGGGCGCGTCTTCGCGATCTGCGTCCTGGGCGGCATGGGGAGCCTTCCCGGCATGTTCCTGGCGGCGATCCTCCTGGGCATCGTCGAGAACCTTACCGCGACCTTCTACGGCCCCTCCTGGTCGCCCGCCGTCGCGTTCGGAATCCTGCTGCTGACCTTGGGATTCCGCCCGACCGGGATCATGGGACGCTAGATGAAGACGAGCACGTTCTGGTTCCTCACCGGCGTCACCGTGGCCGTGGTGTTCGCGCTCTCCCGCCTCGTCAGCAACGACTATTTCTTCTTCGCCGCATATCTCGTGCTGCAATACATCGTGCTGTCGACCGCGTGGAACATCCTCGGCGGCTATACCGGCTATATCAATTTCGGCACCGCCGGGTTCCTGGCGATCGGGGCCTATTCGTCGGTGGTGCTGCACAAATTGTGGGGCCCGCCCATTCCCGTGCTGATCGTCGTCGGCGGCGTGCTGGCCGGGCTTTTGGGCCTCGGCATGGGCTATCTCACCTTGCGGTTGAAAGGCGTGTTCTTCGCCATTTCGACCTTGGCGCTCGCGGTCGTGCTGCAGACGCTCATCACCAACTGGGATTATGTCGGCGGCTCGCGCGGCGTCTATATCATCCGGCCGCAGGAGGCGCCGCTCATCGGCAGCTACATCCAGTATCTCTTCCTCGTCATGCTGGTGCTCGCCGGGATCTCGATCGCGATCGCGCGCACGATCGAGCATTCGACCTTGGGCTATGGCCTCGCCACGATCCGCGACGACGAGATGTCGGCCGAAGCCTCGGGCGTGCCGACCTTGCGCTTGAAGCTCATCTCGACGACGCTGTCCGGCGCGCTCATGGGCATGGCGGGCGCGCCGCTCCCTTATTACGTGACCTATCTCGATCCGACCTCGGGCTTCAACCTGACGTTCGCCGTCAACAGCATCGCCATGCCCTTGATCGGCGGCACGCAATACTGGCTCGGGCCGCTCATCGGCGCGATCTTCCTCGGCACCATCCAGCAGGTCGCGACCGTCACCATCTCGTCCGCGGTCAATCTCCTCATCGTCGGCGTGCTGATGGTGGGATTCGTCGTGATCGCGCCCAACGGCATCATCGGCCTGTTCGAGCGCCGCGGGCGCCGGAGGCAGGGGTGAGCGAGACGCTGCTCAAGATCGACAAGCTCGGCAAGCGCTTCGGCGGGTTCGTGGCGCTCGAGGACATCGATCTCGATGTGCGCCCGGGCGAGCGGCTCGGCCTCATCGGCCCCAACGGCTCGGGCAAGAGCACGCTCGTCAACTGCATCTGCGGCACGCTCCGGAACGAGCAGGGCACGGTCACTTTCGCGGGCGCAGCGATGGACGGGCTGCCCGCCTATCGGCGCACGCGCCTTGGCCTCGCGCGCAGCTTTCAGCTGCCGCGCCCGTTCCGCAGCATGACGGTGAAGGAGAATCTGCGCATCCCGCTGCTCTACACCGTCAATGCGCGGCATGGCACGCATCTCTCCGAAAGCGCGATCGAGGAGCGCAGCGCCGAGCTCCTGCACGTCGTCGGGCTCGAGGACAAGGCGGCCAAGCGCCCGCGCGACCTGACGCAGATCGAGATGCGCAAGCTCGAATTGGCGCGCGCCATGGCGGCCGAGCCGAAGCTGCTGCTCGCCGACGAATCGATGGCCGGCCTGTCGCATTCCGAGGTCGACGACATCCTGCTCGTGCTGCACCGCCTCGTCGAGCAGGGCCTCACCATCATCCTGATCGAGCACATCATGCGCGCGGTGATGAGCTTCTCCGAGCGCCTCGTCGTGCTCGTGGCCGGACGCAAGATCGCCGACGGCGTGCCGCAGGAAGTGATCCGCAATCCCGAGGTCGAGAGGGCATACCTTGGCGAATAGCCTCGCCATCAAGGGCTTGGACGCGTCTTACGGTGCGGTGCGCGTGCTCGATGACATTTCGCTCGAGGTGAAGGGCGGCGAGACGGTGGTGCTGCTCGGCACCAACGGCAACGGCAAGAGCACGCTCATGAAATGCATCATGGGCATGCTGCGTCCGACGGCGGGCAGCGTGACGGTCGATCTCGACGGCACGGTGCACGAGCTCACCGGCAAATCGACCGAGGAGATCGTCGATCTCGGCATCACGCTGGTGCCCGAGGGGCGGCGGCTTTTTCCGAAGCTCACGGTCGAGGAGAATCTCTATCTCGGCGCCTATCGCAAGACCGCGCGCGCGCAGCTCCAGCGCAACATCGAATATTGCTACGGGGTGTTTCCCGTCTTGCAGGAGCGCCGCACCCAGCTCGCGGGCTCGATGAGCGGCGGCGAGCAGCAGATGCTGGCGCTCGCGCGCGCGCTCATGTCGGCGCCGCGCATCCTTCTGATCGACGAGCCGTCGGTCGGGACTGGCGCCGGTGCTGGTGCGCCGCGTCATCGACAAGATCAAGGAGCTGCGCGACGAGTATCAGTTGACCGTGCTCATGGCCGAGCAGAATTTCACCCAGGCGATCCGCATCGCCGACCGCGGCTATGTCATCGTGCACGGCAAGATCGCGTTCGCGGGCGAATCGCCCGAGGCGCTCAACAACAACGAGCTCATCCGCAAGTTCTACATGGGGCTCTGACCATGGCGGCGGCGGCGAAAGTCGGCATCATCGGCGCCGGCATCATGGGCGGCGCGATCGCGCGCAACCTGGCGCAGGCGGGCCTCGCGGTCACGGCCTTCGACATCGCGCCCGACCGGCTTGCCGAGCTGGCGCAGGACGGCGTCACGCCGGCGGCGTCGGCGGGTGCTGCGGCGCGCGACGCCGACATCGTGCTGACGTCGTTGCCGAGCGTCGCGGCGCTCGAGGCGACGGTGGCGAGCCTGCTCGCCCTGAAGCAAGCAGGGCCTCGTCGTCGCCGAGCTGAGCACGCTTCCGATCGCCGACAAGGAACGCTGCCGCCAGACACTCGCCGCGGGCGGGATCGTGCTGCTCGACTGCCCCTTGAGCGGCACGGGCGCGCAGGCCGCGACGCGCGACCTCGCCGTCTATGCGAGCGGCGAGCGCGCGGCTTATGACCGCGCCGAGCCCGTGTTCCGCCACTTCGCGCGCGTCTGCCACTATCTCGGCGAGTTCGGCAACGGCAGCAAGATGAAGTTCGTGGCGAACCTTCTCGTCGCCGTGCACAACGTCGCCAGCGCCGAGGCGATGGTGCTCGGCATGAAGGCCGGGCTCGATCCCGACGCGATCGTCAAGGTGATCGGCTCGGGCGCCGGCACCTCGCGCGTGTTCGAGCTGCGCGCGCCGCTCATGGCCAAGGGGGCGTACGAGCCGCCCACCATGAAGATCGACGTGTGGCAGAAGGACATGGCGATCATCGGCGAATTCGCGCGCGCGCTCGGCGTGCCGACCCCGACCTTTGCCGCGACCGGGCCGGTCTATGACGAGGCGCAAGGCCAGGGGCTCGGCGGCCAGGACACGGCCGCGGTTTGTAAACTGCTTGAAGCACGGGCCGGGCTGAAACGGCGCTGAAGCATCGTCCTTTCGGGCGCGCGACGGCCCGCCGCAGCGCCATAAATTTCCAGCCAAGTATTTGATATTACAGATGTTTTCGCGTCCGTCGGCCGAGCCCGGCCGCCGCCTTCGTCCCTAAGAGTTCTTGTAACGGACTGTAACGGAGCATATCCCTTGCGTAACAGGCGCGGCCGTTTGTCCGCCTGTTTCGGAGGTGCCGGTGTCGAAGAGAGTTCTCTTTGTCCTGCAGCGTGTGCGGCGAGCCGCCGGTCACCTCGCGCGTCATCGACGACGGTGCCGTGGTCTGGCACTGCGAGCATCACCTCGAGGCCGACGAGCGCGAGGTTTTCGAGGAGCTGATCGAGGACGGCTGGGACGGCCCGCCGCCGCGCACGCTGCACTGATCATTCCGCCGCCGCGCGCGGCCGCCGCAGCAGCGCGGCGTCCACATCCACCTCGATATCGCGCAGCACCGGATCGCCCGCGAGCGCAACCTCGTTCTCGACCAGCGCGCCGCAGCCGGGACAGAAGAACTGGCGGAATTCGGGCGTGGCGTCGATGTAGCGGGCGGGATCGCCGGCGAGCGGCACGGCATCCGTCACGGGATGCACTTCGACGATGCAGCGGTCCTTATAGCTGTCGCGCGCCGGGCCCAGGTCCGTGTCGCACTTTACGCAGGCATGATGCGGCCCGTCCGCCTCGGCGCGGATCACCAGATTGTCGGTGATGCGCAGGACCGTTTCGCCCGATAGGTGCGGCGGGCGTTTCTGGCCGCGCGCGCCACGCGTCCGCGCCGCACGGTGTCTCGCAACGTCCGCGTCGCGGCAACATCGAGCGTGCCGCCGTCGTCGAGCACGACGCCGTAGATCGCGCGCGCGCACTCGCGCGTCACCGCGCCGTTCACGACATCCTCGCGCACATGCTCGGGAACGCGCTCCATCGGATCGCCGAACCCGCCCGCCGCGGTCCACACCACGGCATAGACGTCGGCCGGATGCTGCTCGAAATTCTCCTGGCGCAGGCCCAAGGTCACGACATCGCCCTGCACTTGCGCGATATCCGTCACCATGTCGCGCCGCGCGAGGCGATCGAGGATGTCGCTGTTGCGCACGAAGCTATAGATGTTGGTGGTGCCGGGATAACCGCCCATCATGCCGGTCGAGGTCGGGATCGCGTTGCCGGAGGAGAGCGTGTCCTGCACCACCTTGTCGGTGTTGTGCGGGATGAAGCAGCTTTCCGCCGAGAGCCCGCCGCGCCAGCGCCCGGGCCCGCCCGAATCCGGCACTTCGCGGCGATAGAGGAAGAGCAGCGGGAAGCTCTGCTCGGTGTGCTCGATGTTGGGCAGCTTGCAGATCGGCGTGCGCGCCTGGCCGCCCGTGGAGATGCCGTCCTGCGTCGAGAACGCGCCGATCGCGCCGCCGATCGGATCGACCAGGAGATAGCCGTAGCGCTCGCCCCACTGGTCGATGCCGCGGAAGATGGTGGCCGGCCACTGGCTCGTGCCGCCGATGCACATCACGTCCTGGCGCATGACGGGATCGGCGAAGATCATCTTCGAGAGCACGTTGTAGGCGGGGTAGAGCGAGATCTCCATCGCCTGCACCGGCGCGGTCGAGACCGAGGCCGGGAAGCTCGCGCAGTTGAGCGTGCCGGGCGTCGGGTCGAAGGTGACGTGGCGCAGCGCGCCGCCGACCGAGAAATACTGGTCCCAGCACAGGAGCTGGTTCAGCGCCACCATGATCGAGCCGCGCCAGCCCGAATATGTGGCGTTCATCGCGCCCTGCTGCGGCGCGGTGCCCTCGTTCTCGAAGGTCAGGTGATCGCCCGCCTTGCGTAAGGTCAGCGCCACGCGATAGGTGCCGCGATCGCCCGGCCGGCAGCATTCGACATAAGTCCGGTCGCGCCACACGCCGTCGGGGAGCCGGTTCAGCTTGTCGAGGAATGCCGCCTCGCCGTTCGTCAGGATGCGCTTCATCACGCCTTTGACCGTGGCGGCGCCATAGCGCTGGATGAGCTGCTGCGATGCGGTTGCGCGCGGCCGTGTTGCCGGCCATCTGCGCGCGGAAATCGAGCGCCACGAGCTCGGGCTTCCGCGAGGCGCGCAGATAAAGCTCCTCGATGTCGCGCCGGATGCGGCCGCCCTCGATGATCTTGATGGGCGGGATGAGAATTCCCTCGTCGAACGCGCTCTCGGCCGCGGGACAGAAGCTGCCGGGCGTGATGCCGCCGATATCGTACTGGTGCAGGCAGTTGGTGACCCAGCAGAACAGCTCGTCATCGTGAAAGACCGGCGCGATCAGCATCACGTCCTGCTGGTGCGCGGCGCCGACCCACGGATCGTTGGCGAGGAACATGTCGCCCGGCGCGATGCCGGGATTGTCGCTGCGGTTCTCGAGGATCCACTTCACCTGCGTGTCGGTGACGCCCGACATGTATTGCATGTAAGGGCCGAAATAGACGAACTCGGCATCCTCGGTGAGGATCGAGGGGTTGAGATCGAGCGCGTACATGGCGACCGGCGAGCCCGAGATGCGCTGGATGGTGGCGCCGTGCTCCTCGTTCACGTTCCACAGATTGTGGCGGATGACCTCGAACGTGACCGGATCGAAATCGGACGACGCCGTGCGGTGCAGCTTGAGCTTCGGCGAAATGCGCAGCTCGCGCGGCGGCACATAAGGATGGCGCACGCCGTCGAAGCTGATGCCGGTGGTCTCGCTGAGCTTGGTCATCGCCTCATCCTGCCGTGCCGCGGGCAAGATGCCCATCCACGCCCATCGCGGACCCCGCGCGACCTAGGAGTTTTCTCCATAAGCTATTGTTTTCACCGAGAGATACCGTCATTTTGCGCGATTTTCCTGCGTCGCTTTCGCGGCCCAAAATGGCATTTCCGGCTCTCCCGATCACTCCTGGCGGTCGGCAAATCCACTTGGCCCGCATCACCGTATAATGCGTACATATGCGCCGGCGCGCCTTTGCTGTCAAGGCGCCTCTCTTGCCGGCGCGGCGCGGCGCACCCATACTTCTCCCATGCCGCGCACCGCCGACCCACGCCCGCCCGTCGCGATCGGCCACGTCTTCTTCCGCGCGAGCGATGTCGCGGCCGCGACCGAGTGGCTCAAATCGGCCGGGCTCCGCCGCATCGCCGGCGGCAAGAGCTTCGCCGTGCTCGAGCTGCGCGGCGGCACGCATCTCGTCGTCACCAGGGCCGCGCGCCCGCCGCGCAAGGGCACCGAGGCGCCGTTCGACCTCATGGTGGACGATGTCGACGCCGCGCGCCGCACCTACGCCAAGCACGGCTTCAAGCCGACGCGCATCAAGCGCGGCACGATCCACGACAGCTTCGCCGTCACGGGGCCGGACGGATACCGCATCTCCGTCGTCTCCTCGCACGCCGGCAAGCGGGCGGTCTAGCAATCTGATCCAGCAACGTTGAATTGTCGTTCCAGCGCAAGCGGGAACCCAGGGGCGAGCGACGTGCAGTTGCCCTTGGACGCCCCGCTTTCGCGGGGGCGACGGATGAGGGATCGGAACGCGCCCCGCGCTCTCCGTCGTTGCGAGCGCGAGCCGAAGCAATCCCCAGCAGATTGCTTCGTCGCCTTGGCGTGCGCGCGCGCGCCCCTCGCAATGACAGCCGTCTTCTAGATCGCATCTCGAAATTGCCGAACTCGTCGACGCGCAGGGTCTGGCCCGGGCGCAGCGCCACGCTCGTGTCCGGCGTCTCGATCACGGCGGGGCCGGCGATGCGATTGCCCGGCAGCAGGATTTCGCCGTCGAACACCGGCGTCGCTTCGAGCCGCCGTAGCTCCTCCCAATAGACCGCGCGCTCCGTGCGCCGCGCCGCCGGCCGGAATGACGTCGGTCAGGCGCTCGGCCGCCACGAGCTTGGGCCGGGGCGTCTCGGCCGTGGCGCGCACGCGGTATGTGACGATCTCGACGCGCGCGCCGCGGAACGAGGCGCCGCTGCCGTAGAGCTGCTCGTAGCGCTCGTAGAACAGCTCCTTGAGCGGCTCCTCGAACGCGCCCTCGGCGCGGCGCCACGGCAGGATCACCTCGACCTCGTTGATCTGGCCCTTGTGGCGCATGTCGAGCGCGAACTCGAAGCGCTGGCGCGAGGGGGCGATGCCGTCGCGCGCCATCTGCGCGCGCGCGCTGTCCTCGAGCGCATCGAGCGCGCGGTTGATGCGCGCGCCATCGAAGGGCGAGGCCTGGATGTCGACCGCCTCGTGGATGTGCAGCACGTCGGCCGAGGCCGCGCCGAACGCGCACCAGACGCTCGCCGTCTCGCGCTGCGGGATGACGACGCGGGCAACGCCCAGCTCGCGCGCGAACACGCCGGCATGCACGGGCCCCGCGCCGCCGAACGCGAACAGCACGAAATCGCGCGGGTCGAAGCCCTTGCCGACCGTCATCTTGCGGATGATGTCGGCCATCTGGAACTCGACGATTTTCGCGATGCCGGCGGCGCATTCGAGCGCGCTCATGCCGAGCCGCGCGCCGATCGCGGCCAGCGCGTGCTCGGCGCGCGGGCGGTCGAGCTTCATGCGCCCGCCGGCGAAATTGTCGGCGCCGATCATGCCGAGCACGAGATCGGCGTCGGTCACGGTGGGCACGAGTGCCGCCGCGGCCGTAGCACACCGGCCCCGGCACCGCGCCCGCGCTTTCGGGGCCGACGCGCATCGTCTTCGTCTTCTCGTCGATGCGCACGAGGCTGCCGCCGCCGGCGCCGATCGCCTGGATATCGACCTTGGGGATGAAATACTCGTACTGGTTCACCACGCTCGAGAACGAGAAGGCGGGCTTGCCCGCCGCGATGAGGCCGACATCGAACGAGGTGCCGCCCATGTCGGTGGTGATGATGTTGCGGCAGCCCATGGCGCGGCCCAGAGTAAAGCGAGCCGGTGACGCCCGAGACGGGGCCTGAATCGAGCGTGAGCAAGCGGCGCCGCCATCGCGCGCTCGACCGAGATGGTGCCGCCGCCGCATTGCGTGATCTGCAAGCCCTGGCCATAGCCTTTCTCGCGCAGCCGCGCGTCGAGCTTGCCCAAGTATCCCGACGCGACGGGGCCGATATAGGCGTTGAGCGCGGTCGCCGTGGTGCGCTCGTACTCGCCCCATTTCGGCACGAGGTCGGACGAGCAGGTGACGAAGAGCCCGGGCGCCAGCGCGCGCGCCATGTCGCGCACGCGCCGCTCGTGCGCGGGATGGAGGAACGACCACAGGAAGCAGATGGCGATCGCCTCGACGCCCTCGCTTATGAGAAACCGGATCGCCGCCTCGGCCTCTTCCTCGTTGAGCGGCACCACCACCTCGCCGAAGCAATCGACCCGCTCCGACACGCCGGCGATCAAACGCTTCGGCACGATCGGCTCGGGCTTCTGGCTTTCCGGGAAATGCACGACGAGGCGCACGTCGCGGCCCTGCACGCCCCGCGAGCCGCGCATGATGTGGATGACGTCGTTGTGGCCCTTCGTGGTGATGAGCCCGATCCTGGCGCCGCGCTTCTGCACGATGGCGTTGGTGCCGACCGTCGTGCCGTGCGACAGGAGCGCGATCTCGGGATAGAGCGCATCGGGTGCGATGCCGATCCGCTCGGCCGCCGCCTCGATCGCATCGATCATGCCGCGCGCGAAATCGTCAGGCGTCGAGGGCGCCTTCGCGGTCGTTACCGCGCCCCCTTCGTCGATCACGACGCAGTCGGTGAAGGTGCCGCCGATATCGACGCCGACGAGATACGGCATCTCAGCGGCCGAGGAACTGGTCGAGCGCCGCGATCTGCTCCTCGTCGAGATGCTCGTAGAGCCGCGCCATGCCGCGATAGATCTCGCGCGCGCCGGGCTCGGCGAGGCCGAGGTGATCGCCGATCTCCTCCATCTCGGCAACCCAGCGATAGGCCTTGCGATACATGTTCGGGATCTGCCGCGCGAGATAGTCGTAAAGCGCCTTCTGGCTCGTCGGTGAGCTCCTGCGCGCAGCGGCTCGGCCACGCCCGCGCGCATGGCGCCGAGGATCAGCGCCACGCCCAGCGCCTGCGTCCCCTTGGTGAGCGCGGCATAAGAGCATTTGACCGCCGACGCCGCGCCGACCGGTCCCTCGACCGGGCGGATGTCGAGCCCCAAGGCCTTCAGCTCGAGCGCGCGCTGCGGCCTGGGGCCCGGAGACATAGATGCGCCCGCCGAGCCGGTCGGGCGCGGGCGGCCCGCCGACGATGCCGCCATCGACGAAGGGCGCGCCGGTCGGCGCGATGATCGCCGCGATCTCCTCGACGCGCGCGGCGCTGATGGCGTTGCATTCGACGAAGACCGGCTTCTTCGCGCTCTTCGCCAGATGCGGCGCGAAGCGGCGCGCGAACGGCACCGCCTCGCCCGGCGGAATGACCGACATGAGGAAATCGGCCTCTGCGACGAGCCGCGCATCGTCGGAGACCGGCTCCATGCCGGCCTTGGCGGCGCGCTCGGCGGAAGCGCTGCTGCGGCCCGCGAGCGAGGTGAGGACGCGCGCGCCCTGCGCATGGAGCCGCGACCCGATCCCGGCCCCCATCTCGCCCTGCGCGATCACCACCACCGTCGTCGCCATCGGAGTCTCCCCTGTTCGCGCCGCCGTCCTAGCACATAGGCCCGTCTCCTGTTGAGCCATGTTGCGCGCGGGGTGGCGCAGCCTCGATAATAGCGGCACACATTCCGAGGAGAGGCGCCATGTGGTCGCTGAGGAGAAAACCGCTCGAGATCCCGGACGCCGACAAGGCGCTTCCCGGGCGGACGCAAAAGATGCGCGTGCCGGCGAAACATTTCGTCAACGGCAACCGGCTCGAGCCGCCCTTTCCCGAGGGGTTGGAGACGGCCTATTTCGGGCTCGGCTGTTTCTGGGGCGCCGAGCGCATCTTCTGGCAGCTTCCGGGCGTCTACACGACGGCGGTCGGCTATCAAGGCGGCCACACGCCCAATCCCTCTTATGAGGAAACGTGCAGCGGCCGCACCGGCCATACCGAGGCGGTGCTCGTCGTGTTCGACCCGAAGCGCGTCAGCTACGACACGCTGCTGAAGACGTTCTGGGAAAGCCACGACCCGACCCAGGGCATGCGCCAGGGCAACGATGTCGGCACGCAGTACCGCTCGGCGATCTATTGGACGACGCCGGAGCAGCGCCAGAAAGCCGAGGCCTCGCAGCTGGCTTACAACCGCGCGCTGCGCGACAAGAAATATGACGCGATCACGACCGAAATACGCGAAGCGCCGCCCTTCTACTACGCCGAGGATTATCACCAGCAATATCTCGCCAAGAATCCCGGCGGCTATTGCGGATTGGGCGGCACCGGCGTCACCTGTCCGGGCGCGTGAGCGCGCGCTTGCGTCAGCGCTCCTGGCGGTCGGCGACGCGGATGTCGACCGGCGCGAGCCCGGCGCGCTTCATGCCGAGTTCGGCCGCGGCCGCGGGCGAGAGATCGATGATGCGGCCTTTGAGAAACGGCCCGCGGTCGTTGACGGTGACGATGACCTTGCGGCCGTTGCGCCGGTTCGTCACCAGGAGCCTGGTGCCGAGCGGAAGGTGCTGATGCGCGGCGGTGAAGCCGTGCGCATCGAGCCGGGCGCCTGACGCTGTGCGATGCCCGACGAGCTTCATCGAATATGTGGATGCGATGCCGCGCTCCGCCTTCGCTTCCGCTTTTGCTTCGGTCTTGGCGAAGGCTGGCGTCGCGCACAGCGCGAAAAGCGCAAATATCAAAGCCGAGCGTACCATCACAGGTCCCCCTCCGTCCGGCGAGGTCAAGTAAGGCATGATCGGCTGTTAGCGTAAAGGATTCATTTCGGGACACGGGACGATCGCGCGCAAGGCGCGCGGTACTCGTTCGAAATGATGGGCAAATACCGCGCGCCCTGCTCGATTGGTAGGCGCTTTTTGCCTACTTGATGCGCGCCGCCGCCTCTTTGACGAGGCTCAGATCGGCATAGTCCGCGACCTTGATCGGCGTCTTGATGAAGCCCAGCTGGAGCACCGTGTCCTCGTTGTGCTGCAGCTCGTCGAGATCGACGATGCCGTTCGTATCGCGGTAATTGTCGCGCTGGGTGAAGACCCAGCCGAGCTGCTCGGCCGGGCGCTTGGTGAATTTCGCGACGATGTCGACGACCGCGTCGTGGTTCTTCGGGTCGTAATACCAGCGATATGCGCGCACCGTATCCTCGAGCAGATCGACCACCGCGGCGCGATGCGCCTTGATGAAGCCTTCGCGCATCACCCAGAACGACAGCTCGGCGCCGCCGAGCGCGTCCTTCATCGTGAACAGCGTGTGCGCCGATTGCGTGAGCTCGGGCAGAAAGACGAAGGGAATGGCCGCGGTAATGAGATCGGCCTTCTTGTCGTTCAGCATGGCGGCCATGGTCGGGAACGGCACCTCGACGATGGTGTAGTCGCTCGGGGAAATGCAGCCCGCCCGTCAGCATCTCGGCGCGCATCGCCATGTCGACGCCGGTGCCGAGCCCGTTCACCGCGATCACCTTGCCCTTCAAATCCTGCACCTTGGCGATGCCGGAATCGTTCCGCACCATGTAGTGCGTCGAGTAGAAGCCGTCGTGCCCGTCCTGCAATTCGTCGCAGATGATGCGCAGGTCGGTCAGGCCCGCATTCTCGATCGCGAGCGGGAAGGTCGCGAAATTGAGCGCCGCGATCTCGATCTCGCCGGCCGCGATCGCGGTGATGTGCTGCGGCGTCGCGGTGATGTTGATGGGATCGAAATTATAGGATTTGCCGAGATGCTGGGCCACGCCCGGCGGCGCGAACAGGATGGGCGAGAGCGCGGCCGGCGTCACGACCCAGGCGATGCGGATATTGACCGGGTCGGCGCGTGTGCCGGACGCGGCACCGACCGCGAGCGCGAGCGCCAGAACTGCGACAGTCTTCAAGCGAGCGAACATGATCCTCCCCTCCGATGCGGGTTCTTTCGTCGTTCGGGCGTGAGCTTGCCCGATGGCTCGTATCTACACCGTCGGCGGGTGGCGCGAGACGGCGGTCTCCTGGCGCGTGATGAATTCGAGAAGCGCGGGCCGTCCGTCCTTTGTCTGGGCGATGCCGCGCTTCAAGGCCGGCACGATCTCGGCCGCGTCGGTGACGCGCTCGCCATAGCCGCCCAGCGCCTTCGCCAGGTCGGCGTAATTGCCGGAAATGTCGGTCGAGCGGAATTTCTCGGTCGAGGTCTGCATGATGTGCAGCTCGCACGCCATCGAATCGTTGTTGAACAGCACCGACAGGATCGGGATGCGGTTGCGCGCCGCCGTCTCGAAATCCATGCCGGTGAAGCCGATCGCGGCGTCGCCCCAGACATTGATGCAGAGCTTGTCCGGATGCGCGAGCTTCGCCCCCATGGCGAGGCCGAGCCCATAGCCCAGCTGCGTCGTCTTGCCCCAGCCGATATAGGAGTGCGGCGTCTTGGTCTGCCAGAACGGCGTGATCTGGTCGCGCGGGGAGCCCGCGTCGTGCGTCACGATCGTGTTCTCGACATCGACCGTGTTGAGCATGTCCCAGATGACGCGATAGGGCGTGAGCGGCGCCGCATTGTCCGTGAGCTTCGCCCGCCATTCGCCGAGCCAGCCCTCGCGCACCTCGGCGATCTCGCGCGCGACCGCGCTGTCGTCGCGCTTTTGCGGCACGAACTCCTTGAGCTCGCGCGAGCAATCCCTCGAGCGTCAGAGCCGCATCGCCGACCAGGCCCACGTTCGCGGCGATGTCCTTGTTGAGATGGTCAGGGTCGAGCGTCGCGTGGATCATCACCTTGCCCTTGGGCATGGCGATCGCGAAATTGCTCTCGGTGAAGCTGCAGCCGATGCCGAAGATCACGTCGGCGCGGTCGAGGAAATGGCGCGCGTGCTTGCCCATGCTGACGCCGCCCGAGCCGAGCGACAGGCGGTGATTCTCCGGGAACGCGCTCTTGCCTTCGAGGCTCGTCACCACGGGGGCGCCGAGATGCTCGGCAAACGCCTTGAGCTCGCCCCACGCGCGCGCCCAGTGCACGCCATGGCCGGCATAGATCACCGGCCGCTCGGCCTTGGCGAGGAGGCGCGCCGCCTCCTTCAGTGCCGCGGGCTCGGGCGCATAGCGCGTCGCCGTGACGGGCGTGTAATTGAGCTGTCCCGGCACTTCCTCGTGCCACAGATCGTTCGGCACTTCGACGATCGCCGGCCCGCCGCGGCCGTTGCGCAGATGCGAGAAGGCGCGGCGCATGACGTTCGACACTTCGGCCGGCGAGGTCAGCGATTCCGCCGACTTGGCGATGCCGCGCATCTCGCGCGTCGCGTTGTAGTTGGCGCCGACCTGCGCGATGCGGCGCGGATAGCCGCCGGGAATGACCAGGATCGGGATCGATTCGCTGAACGCCTGGGCGATGCCGCCATAGGCGTTCTCGGTGCCGGGCCCGCTCTGCATGCAGAAGGCGCCGATCTTGCGCCCCTGCGTCACGCGCGAGATCGCGTCCGCCATGTGCAGGCCGATGCGCTCCTGGCGCACGATGATCGGCCTTATGTCGGCCGCCGCCGCGTACTCGATCAGGTGGTTGACCGGATAGGCGCACAGGATCTCGATCCCTTCGCGCTTCATGATCTCCGCGATCGCCGCACCGACCTTCATCTTGTCTCTCCTTTAATTCGCCGGGCCCCGTTCCATCGAATAAGGCTGCCAGCGCCGCAGTTGCGATTTCTCGAGCACCGAGGGATTGACGCAGGAGCGCGGCCACATGCCCTTCAAGGCGAGCGCGATCTCCTGGCCGACGCGGCGGCGCCGCATCGGGTCGAACCGCGCCCGAGGCCGACGCCACGTGCGGCGTCAGCGTGACGTTGTCCATCTTGAGGAGCGGGTTGTCGGGATTGGGCGGCTCGGTCTCGAGCACGTCGAGTGCCGCGCCGGCGATCCAGCGCTCCTGCAAGGCCTTGATGAGCGCCGGCTCGTCCACCGTCGGCCCGCGCCCCGTGTTGATGAAGATGGCGGTCTTCTTCATCAGGCGGAAATGGCGCTCCGTCAGCATGCGCCGCGCATCCTCGGTCGCGGGCGCGTGCATCGACACGAAATCCGAATTCTGCAACAGCTCGTCGAGCGTCACCGGCTCGACGCCATAGGGGCTCATCGTCAGCTCTTCGACATAAGGATCGTACGCGAGGAGCCGAAGCCCGAACGGCCGCGCGCGCAAGCGCCACCTGGCGCGCGACATGGCCGAAGGCGATGAAGCCCAGCGTCTGGCCCATGAGGCGCGGCTGGCTCAAGGCCGGCCGGCCCTCGCGCCAGCGCCCCTCGCGCACCATGCGGTCCTGCTGCAACAGGCGGCGGAACGAGGAGAGCAGCAGCATCATGGCGTGGTCGGCCACTTCCTCGATGAAGGTGTCGGGCACGTTCGTGACCGGAATGCCGCGCGAAGTGGCGGCCGCGACATCGACCGAATCGACGCCGACCGAGCCGAGCGCGATGATGCGGCAGCGCTCGAGCCCGTCGATCATGCGCTTGGTGAACTTGACGCCCTTGGCATAGACGGCGTCGGCATCGTGCGCCGCGGCGATGAAGGCGTTCTCGGACGAGCCGTCGATCTCGACGATCTCGGCATCGAGCGCGCTTAACGCCTCGTTCTCGTACTCGTAACTGTTGCTGGCGCCGACGGCGTAGCTCGTCCCCTTGGGCGTCACGACCTTGAACTTGGCCATTCCCATCCTCCCGCGGCCCCGAGTGTGCAGCGGCGGAGACGCTGCGGCAAGGTCCCCATCGGATCACTGGAAGCCGCCCTCCTGCGGTGCTAACCGTCGCATCACGGGAGGGCATCATGGCGGATCGGCTTGCCGGCAAGGTTGCGATCGTGGTCGGCGCGGGGCAGGGGCCGGGCGAGGGGCTCGGCAACGGCCGCGCCACGGCGCTGCGCTTCGCGCAGGAAGGGGCGCGCGTCGTGGCGGCCGACAACCGGCTCCAATCCGCCGAAGAGACCGCGGCGATGGCGGCGAAGGAGGGCGGCCAATGCGTCGCCTTCGCCGCCGACGTGACGGTCGAGGCGTCGCTCGCCGCGCTCGTCGCGTTCGCGAAGGACCGGTTCGGCCGCGTCGACATCCTGCACAACAATGTCGGCGTGAGCATCGCCGGCGGCGACGCGGGGCCCTTGGAGATCACCGAAGCGGCGTTCGACCGCATCGCCGCCATCAATCTGCGCGGCACGATCATGGCGTGCAAGCACGCGCTCCCGCTGATGCGGGCGCAGCGCGCGGGCTCGATCGTCAACATCTCCTCGGTCGCGGCCTGGGAGAATTACCCTTATGTCGCCTACAAGGCGACCAAGGCGGCGCTCGTCGCCTATACGCAGCAGCTCGCGATCCACAACGCCGAATACGGCGTGCGCGCCAACGTCATCCTGCCGGGCCTCATGGACACGCCGATGGCGGTCGACACGCGCGCGCGGGCCACCGGCAAGACCCGCGCCGAGGTGGCGGCGATGCGCGATGCGCGCGTGCCCTTGCGCCGCCGCATGGGAACGGCGTGGGACGTGGCGAACGCCGCGCTCTTCCTCGCCTCGGACGAAGCGAGCTTCATCACCGGCGTGGCGCTTCCCGTCGATGGCGGCGCGCTCGTCAATATCGGATAGGGATCGGATAGGGTGATCGCCATGCGCACCATCGACGCCGTCACGCATTTTTTCCCCAAGCGCCTGTTCGACCGGATGATGGCGGCGCCCGGCTTCGCCCAGGACATCGGCAAGCGCATGCGCGGCGTGCCGTCGGTGTGGGACATCGACGTGCGCATGAAGGTGGTCGAGCGCTTCGCCGACTACCAGCAGATCCTGTCGCTCGGACTGCCGCCGCTCGACAGTCTCGCCGGGCCCGAAGAGGCGCCCGAATACGCGCGGCTCGGCAATGACGGGCTCGCCGAGCTGTGCGCGCGCTATCCCGACCGCTTCGCCGGGTATCTGGCGGCGCTTCCGATGAACGCGCCCGACGCGGCGGCGAAGGAAGCCGAGCGCGCCTTCAAGGACGGCGCCCACGGCTTGCAGCTCCACACCAACGTCAACGGCGTCTCGCTTGCGGACCCGCGCTTTTACGGCGTGTTCGAGGTCGCGCGCAAATTCGACAAGCCGATTCTGCTCCATCCCGCCCGGCGATCCTCCATGCCCGATCTCCCGGGCGAGCGCATGTCGCGCTACGAGATCTGGGCGATCTTCGGCTGGCCCTACGAGACCACGGTCATCATGACGCACATGGTGTTCTCGGGATTTTTGGACCGGCTGCCGGGGCTCAAACTGCTCGTGCATCACATGGGCGCGATGGTGCCGTTCTTCGAAGCGCGCATCCGGCACGGCTGGGCCGAGCTCGGCACGCGCACCTCGGGCGGCGATCCCGATGTCGTGCCGCAGAAGCTGACGAAGCCCGTGCTCGATTATTTCCGCGATTTCTACGCCGACACGGCGCTCGCCGGCTCCAAGGCCGGCATCGCCTGCGGCCTCGATTTCTTCGGCGCCGACAAGGTGCTGTTCGCGTCCGACTGCCCGTTCGACGCCGAGGGCGGCGTCCTCTACATTCGCGAGACGATCGAGGCGTTGGACGCGCTTCCGCTCTCGCACGACACGCGCCAGAAAATCTGCCACGCCAACGCCGAACGACTGTTCGGCCTCTGATAGGGAGACAAAGATGGAACCGCTGCCGCGCGGCGCCAATTTCGTACGCTCGAAGATGCTGTGGGAGATCGGCCTCCACGTCGCCGGCAACCCTGCGACGCATTACGGCGGCAACCGCGACATGTGCATCGTTGTCGGCACCGGCTCGGGCGCTTCGTTCAAGCCGTGGCTCCGGCTTTCGACCGGATCGGCGATCCTGGCCGAGGAAGTGGCGAAGGGCGGGATCGAGATGGCGTTCGTCAATCCCTCGGCGCTGCTGACGCAGGCCTATCGCGGCGTCGGCTTGTTCAAGGAGAAGCTGCCGGTGCGGGTCGTGGCCTCGTACCCGAGCTGGGACCGCTATGTCATGGCGGTCCATCCGCGCACCGGCATCAATTCCCTCGCCGACATCAAGAAGTCGCGCTATCCGCTGCGCATCTCGATCCGCGAGGACATCACGCACTCGACCCGCGTCCTCATCGACCAGTCGTTCGCCTTGAACGGCTTCACGCTCAAGGATTTCGAGGGCTGGGGCGGCAAGATCCAGGTGTGCGGCTCGCCGATGGACGGGCCGCGCCGGCTCCAGCCGCTGGGCCGGGACGAGCTCGACGCCGTGTTCGACGAGGGCATCAAGGTCTGGCTCAACGAGGCGCTTGCCGCGGGGCTGCAGCCGATCGACCCGACGCAAGACGAGTTCGACAAGCTCGGCGCGCTCGGCTGGCGCAAGATGCCGCTGACGAAGGCGCGCTTCCCGGGTCTGAAGCGCGACCATCAGGCGATCGATTTCGGCGGCTGGCCGATCTATTGCAGCGCCGCGCTCGACGAGAAGATGGTGTACGACGTGTGCGGCGCCATCGCCGCGCGCGATTTCGAGATGCCGTGGGAGGAGGGCGCCTACAAGGGCATCGCGCAGATCGGCCGCGACACCGAGGAGACGCCGATCGACGTGCCGCTCCATCCCGGCGCCGAGCGCTGGTTCAAGGAGCACGCGCGGTAGTCGCTGTCATTGCGAAGAGCAGTAGCGACGAAGCAATCCCCAAGCGGCCGGAGATTGCTTCGGCTCGCGCTCGCAATGACATGGACCGATCGGGCAGATGCGCTCAGACGCGCACCCAGCCGCCATCGACATAGAGCGTTTGGCCGGTGATGAAGGCGGCATCGTCGCTCGTCAGGAACGACATCGTGCCGACCAGATCCTCGGGCAGCTCGGGCCGCTTGATCGCCTGGTTGTTGGCGACGAGCGCCCAACGCTCGTCCGAGCGCGGGCTCGTCACCATCGTGCCCTGGCTCTTCGTCAGGCTCGGCGCGATCGCGTTGACGGTGATGCCGAAGGGCGCGACCTCGCCCGCGAGCGCGCGGGTGAAGCCCACGACGCCGCCCTTGCTCGCAACGTAGTGGACGATGTGCAAGGGCCCGGTCGCAAACGTGTTCGACGAGATGTTGACGATGCGGCCCCAGTTGCGTTCCTTCATGGCCGGCAGGAATTCCTTCGTCACGAGGAACATCGAATTGAGGTTGACGGCGAAGACGTGGCGCCATTCGGCGAGCGTCATCTCGTCGAACGGGCGCATCGGATAGATGCCGGCATTGTTGACGAGGATGTCGCACCGGCCGAAGCGATTGCGCACCGCCGCGCCGAGCTTTGCCACATCCTCGGGCGACGACACATCGCAGCGGACGGCGAGCGCCTCGCTACCTGCCGCGCGCACCAAGCCGGCCGTTTCCTCGCCATCGGCAATGTCGGCGACGGCGATGCGCACGCCCTCTTCGGCGAGCCGCTTCGCATAGGCCTGGCCGATCCCCGCGGCGCCGCCGGTGATGACCGCGACCTTGCCCTTGTGCCCTTTCGCCATGCGAGTCCTCCCTCTTCTTGCTCCATGCTAGAACGGTCATCGGCCGAAGGGGAGGCATTCATGGCGGAAGCGCATCGCATCGACGTGCACCACCACATCATCCCGCCGCGCTGGCTCGCCGAGGAGCGCGAGCGCATGTCGGGCAACGCGATGAATTTCGAGATGGTGGCGAAATGGACGCCCGACATGTCGCTCGAGGCGATGGACCGGAACGGGGTCGGCACCGCCGTCACCTCGATCTCGACCGTGATCGTGCGCCCGAACGAGCCGGAGCGCGCGCATTCGCTCGCGCGCGAGTGCAACGAGTTCGCGGCACGGCTCGTCGCGGCTCATCCCGGCCGCTTCGGCATGTTCGCGCTCTTGCCGCTGCCGCATGTCGATCTGTGCTTGCAGGAGATCGACCATGCCGCCCGCGCGCTCCACGCCGACGGGTTCAAGCTCCAGACCAATTACGAGGACAAGTGGCCGGGCGATCCCGCGTTTGCGCCCGTGTTCGACGAACTGAACCGGCGCAAGGCCGCGGTCTTCTTCCATCCGACCGTGGCGTCGTGCTGCATGAATCTGCTGCCGGGGATCAATCCGCCGCTGATGGAGTATCCGTTCGACACCACGCGCGCGATCGCGAGCCTGCTCGTTCAACGGCACGTTCCAGCGCTGCCCCGACGTGAAATTCATCTTCGCCCATGGCGGCGGCACCATGCCGATGCTGGCGCACCGCATCGGCGGCCTCATCCGCGGGCGCAAGGATTTGGCGCAGAAATTCCCGGACGGCATCCTGCCCGCGCTGCAGAAACTCAATTTCGATGTCGTCAGCGTCACCAATCCGCCGGCCATGGCGGCGCTGCTGAAGCTCACGACGGCGCAAAAGCTGCTGTTCGGCAGCGACACGCCCTATGTGCGCACCGAAAGCACGGTCGGCGAGCTGGCGCAGATGGGGTTCGATGCCGGCGATCTACGCCGCATCGAGCGTGACAACGCCTTGGTGCTGATGCCGAGCTTGGCGCGGGCGCCTACCGCTTCGCCGCGGCGATGGCGCGCCAGATCGCTTCGGGCGTCGCCGGCATCTCGACATGGCTGACGCCGAACGGCGCCAGCGCATCGACCACGGCATTGATGACGGCGCCCAAGCGCGGGCGTCGTGCCGCCTTCGCCGCCCGGCCTGATGCCGTAGCGGTGGCTCGTCGCCGGAATCTCGACGAGCTTGCACTCGAACGGCGGCATGAAATCCGCGCGCGGCATGGCGTAGTCCATGAAGGACGCGGTCAGCATCTGCCCGCTCGCGGGATCGTAGAACGCCTGCTCGATCAGCGCCTGGCCGATCCCCTGCGCCGCCGCGCCATGCGTCTGGCCGTGCAGGATCATGGGATTGACCGCGAGCCCGACATCGTCGACGCCGATCCAGCGCAAGAGCCGCACGTCGCCCGTGTCGGGATCGATCTCGACCTCGCAGATATGCGTGCCCGACGGGAAGCCGCCGACCTTCACGGTCTCGTCGCCGATGCCGTCGAGCTTGCCCTGCAAGTCCTCCGGCAGGTCGCGCCGCGTCGCCGCCGCCTTTGCCACCTCGAAAATGCCGACGCGGCGGTCGGTGCCCTTCACCGTGAAGACGCCGCGCGCGAACTCGACATCGAGCGCGCTCACCTCGAGCACATGCGCCGCGATCTTGCGGCCCTTCTCGACGATCACGTCCGCGGCCGTGCCGACGGCGAGGCTCGCGATCCGCATCGAGCGGCCGGAATGCGAGCCGCCGCCCGCCGTCACGCGATCGGTGTCGTGCGCCACGAAATCGACGCTCTCGAACGGCACGCCGAGCCATTCGGTCAGAAGCTGCGCGAAGCTCGTCTCGTGGCCCTGGCCGCTGTTCATGGTGCCGAGCACCAATTCGACGCGGCCCTGGGGCTCGACCAGCACCTCGGCGCGCTCGCGCGGAAATCCCCCCGTCACCTCGATATAGTTCGCGAGCCCGATGCCATAGAGCTTGCCGCGTTTTTGCGCCTCCGCCTTGCGCGCGGCGATGGCGGGCCAGCCCGCGAGCGCCAGCGCCGCGTCCATGCCCTTCTCGTACTCGCCGTTGTCATACGTGATGCCGACGCCGTTGGTATAAGGGAACGCGTCGGCCGGCACCATGTTGCGGCGGCGCAGCTCGATCCGGTCGAAGCCGAATTGCTGGGCGGCGATGTCGACGAGGCGCTCGATGACGTAGATCGCCTCGGGCCGTCCGGCGCTGCGATAGGGCGTCGTGCAGATGGTGTTGGTGAGGACGGCCGAGCCGCGGAAATGCACGGCCGGGATGCGATAGACCCCCGACATCTGCGACAGCCCTTTGCGCAGCGGCGTGAAGTGCGCGGTATAGGCGCCGACATTGCTGATGTTGGCGCCGCGCAGTCCCAGGAAATTCCCGTCCTTGTCGAGCGCCAGCTCGGCCGAAACGGTGAGGTCGCGGCCCTGATAATCGCTGACGAAGCATTCGGTGCGATCGCCATACCATTTGACCGGGCGGCCGACCTTGCGCGCGGCCCACGGCAGAGAGCGCGTATTCCGGGAAGAAGGTGTTGCGCGTGCCGAAATTGCCGCCCATGTCGCCGCACAGCGCGCGGCATTCCTCCGCCGGCACGCCCAGCACCTTCGCCAGCGTCTCGCGCTCGCGCACGACGCCGCCGCCGGTGCCGGCATAGATCGTGTAGCGCTGCGTCTTCTGATCGAAGTCGCCGATCGCGGTGCGCGGCTCCATCGGCGCGCCGGTGACGCGCTGGACCCACGTGTCGAGCTTCGCCACATGCGCCGCCTTGGCGAAGGCGGCATCGGCCGCCGCCTTGTCGCCGACCTCGCCGTCGGCGCTCAGATTGCCGGCGCATTCGTCCCAGACGCGCGGCGCGCCGGGCTTCACCGCATCCGCCGCGCGCACCACGGACGGGAAGCGGCTCGTAATCGACCTCGACCAGCTCGGCCGCATCCTTCGCCGCCATGTGCCCGTCCGCGATCACCATCGCCACCGGCTCGCCGACGAAGCGCGCCTTGTCGGCGGGCAATGTCGCGATCGACGCGGTGAAGAGCTTCGTGCCCGGGAAAGAGGCGAAGCGTCACGTCGGGCATGCCTTCGATCGAGACGGCATGCGGGATCGGATTGCGTCCGTCGGCCTCGAAGTCGGCGCCGGTCAGGACCGCGATCACGCCCGGCGATTTGAGCGCGCGGCTCTTGTCGATCGCGCGGATGCGCGCGTGCGCGTGCGGCGAGCGCACGATCGCGGCGAACGCCATATTCGGCAGCACGATGTCGGGGAGATAGCGCCCGCGCCCGGTGAGCAGGCGCGCATCCTCCTTGCGCGGAACCGCCTGGCCGATGCCGCCGGCGAGGCCCATCGCGGTGTCGTTCACGCCGAACCCTTTCGTGCTTGCGGCACATGGCGCTCGATCGCGTGGAGCTGCGCGCTCTTGCGCTTGCCGCTGAAGCCCTCGCGGTTGTCGTGCAGCCACTGCATCGACTCTTCGCGCCAGGCGTTCCGCTCCTCGAAGCGCGGCAGCACATAGCGCGCGAACAGCTCGTAGGAGCGCTTCGTCGCTTCCCAGTCGGCCCAGTCGTTGGCGAGCAGCAGGATCGCGCCGAAGCCGCCGGTCTTGGTCCAGTAATTCTCGAGCACGCGCACCGCATCGTCGGGCGTGCCGATGGCGCCGCGCCCGCCCTCGTTGATCGCCTCGACGCTCGGCAACCCGATCGCGGCACCCCCTTCGGGATTGACCGAGTAGGCATAGCGTTCCCACTTCTCGAAGCCCTCGCGCACGTTGGCGAGCGCCTTCTCGCGCGTCTCGGCGAGGTGGAAGGGCGCCATGAGCCGGTAGTTGCGCTTGTCCATCGTGCGGCCCTTGGCCGCCGCTTCCTTCCCCGCGAGGTTCCAGTTGTACTCGAGCGCGTCGTAGCCGTGCGGGCTGCCGGCGGCGACGCACAGCATGCCGAGATCGTGCCGTCCCGCCAGCATGCCGCCATAGGGCGTGACCGTGCTGGTGATGGCGAGATGCGGGCGCGGCTTCGAATAGGGGCGCAGTTGCAGGCGCCCGTCGCGCAGGCGATACCAGTCGGTGTCGCGCGTCACGGTCTCGCCGGCCAAAAGCCGCGTGATCACGTCGATCGCGTCGGCCATGCGGTCGCGCTGCGTCTCGGGATCGATGCCGAGCATCATCGCGTCGGACGTGAGCAGCCCGGGGCCGAAGCCGAACATGGCGCGCCCGCGCGTCTGGTAGTCGAGCTGCACGATGCGGTCGGCGATCATGAACGGATGGTGATAGGGCAGCGAGATGACGCCGGTGCCGAGCCGGATGCGGCGCGTGCGCTCGGCGGCGGTGGCGATGAAGAGCTCGGGCTGGCCGTAGATCTCGTAGCCGCCGGAATGGTGCTCGCCGATCCACGCCTCGTCGAAGCCCAATTCGTCGAGCCATTGCATGAGCTGGAAATCGCGCTCCATGCACAAGAGCGGGTCTTCGTCGTTGGGATGGAACGGCGGCAGGAAAACGCCGGCGCGCAGCGTGCGATACTCGGTCATGGGATCAGGCCTCCGCCGCCAGTGTGCCCGATGGGACGCGCGATGGACAACCGACCTGAGATCGTCATGCCCGGCCTTGTGCCGGGCATCCACGTGTCGGAAAGTGAAGGAAAGCGTGGATGGCCGGGACAAGCCCGGCCATGACGATGAAGAAATAGGAGGTGCCGATGAACCGCCAGATCCTGCTGAAGTCGCGGCCCCAGGGCGCGCCGGGACCGGACAATTTCGAGCTCGTCGAGCGGCCGGAGCCCGAGCCGCAACGAGGGCCAGTTCCTCGTGCGCCATCGCTTCATGTCGCTCGATCCCTACATGCGCGGGCGGATGAGCGATGCGAAATCCTATGCGCGGCCGGTGGGCATCGGCGAGGTGATGCAGGCCGGCACGGTGGGCGAGGTGGTGCGCTCGAGGAACCCGAACTTTCGCGAGGGCGACACGGTGCAGCTCTATGGCGGCTGGCAGGACTACGCGCTCTCGAGCGGCGCCGGCGCGCGCAAGATCGATCCGGCAGCGGCGCCGATCCAATCGGCGCTCGGCATCCTCGGCATGCCGGGCATGACGGCCTATTGCGGCTTCTCGAGATCGGCCAGCCGAAGGCGGGCGAGACCGTCGCCGTTTCGGCCGCCTCGGGCGCGGTCGGCTCGGTCGTGGGGCAGATCGCGAAACTGAAAGGCGCGCGCGCGGTCGGCATCGCCGGCGGCGCGAAAAAGGTCGAGCACGTGAAGCGCAACTTTGGGCTTCGACGAGTGCGTCGATTATCGCGCCGCCGATTTTCCCGCGGCGCTCGCGGCGGCGTGCCCGAAGGGCATCGACGTCTATTTCGAGAATGTCGGCGGCGCTGTCCAGGACGCGGTGTGGCCGCTCTTGAACGATTTCGCGCGCGTGCCGCTCTGCGGCCTCATCTCGCAATATAGCGACGAGACGTTGCGCCCCGGCCCCGATTTCCGCTCGATCCTGCGCCGGCGCCTGACCGTGCGCGGCTTCATCGTCAGCGATTTCCAGGCGAAATTCGCGGACTTCCAGCGCGACGTCTCGGCCTGGTATCGCGACGGCCGCATCAAGTATCAGGAGGACGTGGTCGAAGGCCTCGCCAACGCGCCGCGCGCCTTCATCGGGCTCCTGAAGGGCGAGAATTTCGGCAAGCTGCTGGTGAAGCTGCCATGAAGTTGCTGATCGCGCTCCTGGCGACGCTCGCGGCGCTGCCCGCTTTCGCCGCCGAGACGATCGAGACCGGCATGATCGGCTCGCCCAACGCGCCGGGCTGGCCGTGGTACGTCGCCGCCTCCAAGGGCTATTTCGACGCGGCCGGGATCAAGCTCGACATCTCCTATGCGCCGACCGCGTCGGGCCTCGTGCAGGAGTTGACGGCCGGCTCGCTCGATCTCGTCGCCGATGTCGGCGTGGTCGAGCCGATCCACGCCGTGGCCAAGGGCGCGCATGTCGCGATCCTGCGCCTCATCGGCCAGTATTCGCCCTACGAGCTCGTCGCCAAGCCGGCGATCGCCTCGGTCAAGGATTTGCGCGGCAAGACGATCTGCATCGGCGGCCTCATCGACATCAACCGCGTCTATCTCGAGCGCATCATGCAGGCGAACGGCCTCAAGGACGGCGACTATGACATCACCGTCGCCGGCAACACGGCGGCGCGCTTCGCCGCCTTGAAGTCGGGCGCGGTCGATGCGTCGATGATCGCGCCGCCCTACAATTTCATCGCCGAGGATGCGGGCTTCCACAGCGTCGGCTTGATCCTCGACTACGCCAAGGACCTGCCGTTCGCGGCGACGGTCGTGTCGGACGATTACGCGGCGAAGCACCACGACACGCTCGTCCGGCTCATGGCGGTGCTCGACCACAGCATCGCCTGGTTCGACGACACCTCCCATCGCGACGAGGCGATCGACATTCTCGTGAAAGCGATGAAATCGTCCGACAGCGCCGCGGCCACGCGCGCTTATGACTATATGCGCAAGATCGACTATTTCGCGCCGAGCAACGCGATCTCGCGCGCGCAGATCGAGAGCCTCGAGAAATCGATGCAGGCCTTGGGCGACACCGGCAGCAACGTCGCCCCCGACAAGGTCGTGGCGGCGGGCCTCACGCGGCTCGTCGATTAGCGCCGCGGATATAATCCGCCGCCTTTTCCGCGATCATGATGGTGGGCGCGTTGGTGTTGGAGCCCACCACCCACGGCATGACCGAGCAGTCGGCGACGCGCAGGCCCGCGATGCCGCGCACGCGCAGCTCCTCGTCGACGACGGCGTCGTCGTCGGCGCCCATGCGGCAGGTGCCGGCCGGATGATGCGCGGTCTGGCCGTTGTTGCGGATCCAGGCGTCGAGATCGGCATCGCTCGCGGCGCCCGGGCCGGGGCTCCTCTCGCGCGCGACGAGGCGCTGCAGCGGCGCCTTGGCGAAGATCGCGCGCACTGCCTTGACGCCGCCGCGCAGAGTTTCGAGATCGAGCGGGTCGGCGAACAGGTTCCACGAGATGCGCGGCGGCATTCTGCGGATCGGCCGAGGCGAGGAACACGCGGCCCCGCGAGCGCGGATGAAGGAGCGCCACGCGGCTCGAGAAGCAATGCGGCGCGGCCTCGCGCACGCCGGGAAACCACGGCTCCGCCTCGGGCAGGACCGGGCTCAGCAGCAGCTCGACATCGGGCCGCTCGCTTTCCCGGCGCGTCCTGAGGAAGCACACGCATTGCGTCGGCATGGAGCCGACGATGCCGCTGCCGAGCGCCATCCAGCGCAAGGTCGAAAGGATGAGCCGGTCCCAGCGCAGCTCGCCGACGATCGAGAGCGGCTCGTTGATGTCGAAGGTGATGACGGCGTTGGCGTGCTCCTGCAGATTGCGGCCGACATCCTTGCGGTCGAGCACCGGCGTTATGCCGAGCGCCTTCAGCTCCTCGGCCGGGCCGATCCCCGAGAGAAGAAGGAGCTGCGGCGAATTGTAGGTGCCGCCCGAGAGAATGACCTCGCGGCCCGCGCGCACGGTGTGGATCGCGCCGTTGCGCTCGTAGCTGACGCCCGTGGCGCGGCCGCGCTCGATGACGACGCGGTGCGCGAGCGCGCGCGTCTCGACCTGGAGATTCCGGCGCTTCAGAGCGGGCCGAAGGAAAGCCCGCGCGGTCGAATTGCGCCGCCCGTTGCCGATGGTGAAGTCGGGCACCGAGACGCCCTCGGCCGCCGCGCCGTTATAGTCGTCGGTGAGCGGGAAGCCCGCCGCCTCGGCCGCCGTGGTGAAGAGGCCGTGCAGCGGCGACCGGCGCGGGCCTTGCGAGACCTTGAGCGGCCCGCCGCCGCCGTGGAACCGGCTTTCGCCGCGCCAGTTCGATTCCGAGCGCTTGAAGTACGGCAGCACGTCGTCATAGCCCCAGCCCTTCAATCCCGACTGGCGCCATTGCTCGTAGTCGAGCGGATGGCCGCGCGCATACAGCATGGCGTTGATCGACGAGGTGCCGCCCAGGACCTTGCCGCGCGGGACGAAGATGCGGCGGTTGTTGCACTGCGGTTCCGGCTCGGTCGTCAAATCCCAGTTGATGCTGGGATTGGGCGCGAGCCGCCGCATCGCCAGCGGCATGTGGATATAGGGCTGCCAGTCGCGCCCGCCCGCTTCGAGCAGGAGCACGCTCGAGCCGTCCTCGCTGAGCCGGTTGGCGAGGACGCAGCCGGCCGAGCCGGCGCCGACGATGATGTAGTCGTATTCCGCCATGACATGGCTTTGGCACGGATCGGCCTTGCCGGCAAGAGCCTGAGCGATCATGGTCCCGCGCCATGAGCGATCGAATACGACGTGGTGGTGGCAGGCGGCGGCATCGCCGGATTGAGCGCGGGCCTGACCGCGGCGCGGCTCGGACGGCGCACGCTGATCCTGACCGGCGGCATCCTGGGCGGACAATTGCTCAGCATCGCCAAGGTCGACGGCTATCCCGGATTTCCCGACGGCGTGCCCGGCTACGATCTCTGCCCGATGGCGCAGGAGATGGCGGCGGCGGCGGGCGCCGAGATCGATGCGGCCGAGCTTACGCGCCTTGCGCCGGGCAATGACGGCTTCCGCATCGCGACCGACGACGGCGGCGAGTTCGCGGCACGCGGCGTGGTCATCGCCACCGGCGCGCGGCTGAAGGAACTCGGCGTGCCCGGCGAGGCGGAATTTCGCGGCAAGGGCGTGAGCCATTGCGCGACGTGCGACGGGCCGCTGCTCAAGGGACGCATCGCCGCGGTCGTGGGCGGCGGCGATTCCGCGGCGCAGGAGGCGCTGACGCTCGTGGACTATGACGCGCGCGTCGTCATGTTCCTGCGCGGTGCGGAGCTGTCGGCGCAAGCCGCATATCGCGACAAGGTTCTGGCCCATCCCAGGATCGAGCTGCGACCCAACACCGCCGTCACGGAAATTCGCGGCGCGCAAAGCGTCACGGGCGTTCGCATCAGCGAGGCCGGCGGCGCGGACGCGCGAAATCGAGGCGGCGGCCGTCTTCGTCTATATCGGGCTCGCGCCCAACAGCGCCGTCATCGGCGATCTTGCCGCGCGCGATGCGGCGGGGCGCGTGGTGGTGGACCGGATGATGCGGAGCTCGCGCCCGGGTCTTGCCGCGGCGGGCGCGGTGCGCGCAGAATGGCCGGGCCGCGCGGTTGCGTCGGCCGGCGACGGCGCCAGCGCGGCGCTTGCGATCGAGCGCTATCTGAGGGACGGTGCGTGGCATGAGTAGCGGAATCGTCGTTCACGACCCGAGGGGCTATCCGCCCAAGGTCACGGGCAAGCGCCTGGCGCAGCGGCCGCCGAGCCTCGACGGCAAGCGCGTCTTCCTCGTCGATTGCCTGTTCGACAATTCCGAAACCTTCATGAACGAGCTGCGCGACTGGTTCGCGCAAGAACCTGCCCGCGGTCGAGACGCGCCTCATCAAGCCGCGCGAGAGCTGGGTCGACGACGCCGAGATGCGCGCCAAGGTCGCGGCCGAGGGCAACGCCGCCATCCTCGGCGTCGGCTTGTGAAGCACCTGTAGCCCGACGGTCGTCGGGTTGGCGATGGCGCTGGAAGAAGCGGGCGTGCCGAGCGTGGCCGTGCACACCAACGTGTTCGCGCGGTTGGCGCGCGCGACGGCGCTGGCCAACGGCATGCCGAAGACGCGCCAGGCCTACGTGCCGCAGCCGGTGGTCGATAAATCCGCCGCCGATCTGCGCGCCTACATCGAAGGCAAGGACCCGGTCTCCGGCCGGCCCTTCATGCAGGAGATCATCGAGGGCCTGACGCGGCCGCTCGACGCCGACGACATGAAGGGCCTGTCGTTCGAGCGCTCGACGCCGCGCCTTCTTGCGCCCGACACGGAGGAAAATCTCGCACAGCTTTTCCTCGAGAATCACTGGACCGATTTTCTGCCGATCGTGCTGCCGACCGAGGAGCGCGTCGCGGCGATGCTCAAGGGCACGCATCGCAAGCCCGACGAGGTGGTGGGCCGCATGCGCCCGACCGAGTTCCGCGAATACTGGGAATACACCGTCGAGAAGGTGGCGGTGAACGCGGTGATGGCGGGCGCCAGGCCCGAATATCTCCCGGTGATCCTGGCCTTGGCCGCCACCGGGCACTCGTCCGCGCTCGAGCAGCACCACCTCCATCACCAATCTCGCCGTCGTCAACGGCCCGATCCGCACCGAGATCGGCATGAATTGCGGCATCGGCGCGATGGGTCCCTACAGCCACGCCAACGTCACGATCGGCCGCGCCTACAGCCTGCTTGTCGCAGAATCTGCAAGGCGGCTCGGTGCCGGACGAGACCTACATGGGCACGCTCGGCAATCCCTTGGCCTACTCGCTTCTGCTTTGCCGAGAACGAGGAGCAGCAGCCCGTGGGAGCCGCTGCACGTGCAGAAGGGCTTCAAGCCGACCGACAGCACCGTCAGCGTGTTCTTCGGCCTGCGCTACATGCAGGAAGGCTATGGCCCGCGCGACACGTGGCAGGAGAAGCTGCGGCTCGTCCTTGCCGCGGGCGCGCATTTCCCGCCGCTTCTGGTGCTCGACCCGATCGTGGCGCGGCTCTTCGCCGAGCGCGGCATCGACGACGAAGCAGCAGCTCATCGACTGGTGCGCCGAGAACGCGCGCCTGCCCGCGCGCGAATACTGGGACGACATGTGGGTGCAGACGCGCACGCTGCCGCTCGCGGTCGCCGGCGTCGAGCCTTACGCGAGCCGCCTCAAGGCCAAGCCCGACGAGATCGTGCAGATGTTCGAGCCGAAGGACATCAACGTCGTCGTCGTCGGCGGCGGGACCCAGGGCGCGTGGAAGACGATCGGCGCCCGCTTCGTGCGCACGCTCTCGATCGACGCGTGGCGGTAGAGGCCGTCCGCGTTCCCGCGGCGGGCTTTGCCGTGGCGCTGGCCGCGGTGAGCTTCATCGGGCCGCTCGCGATCCATCTCTATCTGCCGGTGGTGCCGGACGATCCAGGCAGCGTTCGGCGTCGCCGCCGTGGCTCGCCGAGCTGAGCCTGTCGATCACGCTCGCGACCATGGCGCTGGCGACGCTCGTCTACGGCACCCTGTCGGACCGGTTCGGGCGCCGGCCGGTGCTGCTGTGGGGCCTCGGCCTCTTTCTCGCCGGCAGCGCGCTTTCGGCGCTCGCGGCGATCGATCGCGGTGCTGATCGCCGGGCGGCTCGTGCAGGCGGTGGGGGCGGGGTGCAGCATCACCATCACCCGCGCCATGGCGCGCGACGCTTACGGGCCCGAGCGCCTCGTCAAGGCGATAGCCTATCTCACCATGGCCTACACGCTCGGGCCGATGCTCGCGCCGCCCTTGGGCGGGTTGCTCGCCGACCATGTCGGATGGCGCGCCGTGTTCTGGTTCGCGCTCGCGGCCGGCGGCGCGATCTCGCTCGCGGCTTGGGCGGTGCTGGGCGAGACGCGCCACGGCACGGGCGCAAGCGGCCGCTCGCTCGCGCGCGACTATCGCACGCTCTTCGCCGATCCGCGCTTTTCCGCCTTCGTGCTGCAATCGGGTTTCTGCTCGGGCACGTTCTTCGCCATCGCCGCCGCTTCGCCCTTCCTGATGCAGGACGCGCTCGGCCGCTCGGCGACCGAATACGGCTTCTATTTCTTCGCGTTTCCGGCCGGCTACTGCATCGGCAACCTGGTCTCGAGCCGCCTTGCCGGCCGCGTCGCGATCGAGCGCATGGTGATCGTGGGCTCGCTCGTCAATCTCGCCGCGGTGGCGATGCAGGCGGCGATCATCCTCGCGGGCCATCTCTCGCCGCTGGCGATATTCGCGCCCGGCTTCTGCATCACCTTCGCGCAGGGGCTCGCGCTGCCCAACGCCCAGGCCGGCGCGATGCAGACGAGGCCCGAGCTTGCCGGCACGGCGGCCGGGATCGGCGTCTTCTGCCAGACGCTCGCCAGCGCGCGTCTTCGCCGAGCTGTACGGGCTCCTGGCCGACGGCACGGCCGCGCCGATGATCGAGGTCGCCGCACTCGCCGCCGTGCTCACGGTGCTGTGCGGCGCGGTGCCGCTCTTCCTGCGCCCGCTCGTTCAGCGGCCGTAGAACGCCTCGATATTGTCGCAGAAGATGCCGCGCTTGGCCGCGTCCGACAGGTCGTCGCGCTCCAGCAGCTCCTCGAGCTCGTGCATGGCGTGCTCGACATTGGCCTCGTGCGGGAAGTCGGACGCGAACAGCAGCGTCTTGTGGCCGATGCGCTGCACCAGCTCGCGCAGCGTCGGCTCGCCGCCCTCGCATGAGAAATACATCCGGCCCGAGGCGAAATGCTCGCTCGGCCGGCGCTGCAGATGCTCGGAGAATTCGCGCTTTCCGCCGCGGTTGAACACCTCGTACGAGCGGTCGAGCCGGTCCATCATGTAGGAGACCCAGCCGGTGCCGGCCTCCAAGAATCCCACGCGCAGGCGCGGGAAGCGGTCGAACACGCCCTCCATGACGAAGCTCGTCACCTGGATCATCTGCGCGATCGGATGCTCGAGCGCGATGGTCATGGCGAATTTCGTGAACGAGTTGATGCCGAGATTCATCGACGGCGCGCCGTGCGTCGCGACCGGCACGCCCAAGCGCTCGGCCTCCGCGTAGATCGGCCAGAAATCGGGATGGCCGAGGCCGCGCCGCAGGCCGATATCGGCGTCGTTGGCCGGCAGCACGGCGCCGAGCATGCCGAGCTCGGTGACGGCGCGGCGCAATTCCTTCACCGCGTCCGGCACCGATTGCAGCGGCACGAGCGCCATGCCGCGCAGGCGCTTGCTGCGCCCGTAATAGAGATGCGAGAACCAGTTGTTGTAGGCGCGCGCCAAGGCCGTCGCCCATTCCGGATCCTGGATCATGGCGAAGGCGAGGCCCGCGGTCGGGTAGAGCACCGTCGATTCGAGCCCGACGCGGTCGAGCGTGTCGAGCCAGAGCTGCGGCGTGATCTCGTAGGACTGGTGGATGCCGAGCCGCGCCATCACCGCGCCGCGGTTGTAGCCGTCGAGCGCGGGAAAGAACGGATAGCCCAAAAGCGTCGTGTTCCCGGCATAAGGCGGCTCGAGATATTCGTAGAGTTCGGCGTCGCGCTCGATGACATGGCCGTCGCCGTCGAGAATCCGGTCGAGCTTCATGTTTCGGCCTCCGCGCTTTCTCCCGAAACGAAGGCTAACATAAATCGCGCGCGCGGAGGCACGGGCTCGCGCAGCGACCCGCCGATCCGGTCGCCGCGCCTGCCGCCCATTCGCTAAAATGCGCTGATTGCCGGGGCGCTGGTGTCGTATAACTAGCGGATGAAAGCGCTTTGGGGGTTGCCATGGCCAGGATTGGGATTCTGTTAACCGTCGCGGCGCTCGCCTTCGTCGGCCGCGCGGCGATGGCGGGCAATTTCGTGGTGATCGAGGCCGACGGCATCCGCCTCCCCGCCGGCCAGACCGTCAACGGCGCCCAGCCGCTGAAACTCGATGACGGGCAGGCCATCACCCTTTTGAGCGAGGACGGCCAGACCATCCATATCGACGGTCCGAGCACCGCCTCTCCCGACAGCCTCGCCAAGGGCGGCAACGGCGACGTCAAGACGGCGATGGCGGCGCTCATCACCGAGAGCCACGCCCGCACGAGCGAGGTCGGAGTCGTGCGCGGCCAGGGCGAGGTGAGGCTGCCCGATCCGTGGGTCGTCGACATCACTCACCCGGGCACGAGCTGCGTGCGCGACGGCGAGCCCGTCGTGCTGTGGCGCGGCCCGCCGCTCGCGGCGGCGGACATCGCGTTCGCGCCCAAGGACCGGAGCTGGAACGTCCACGGCACCTGGCCCGCCAACAGCGACCGCGTCACGCTGCCGGCCAACATGCCGCTCAAAGGACAATTGGGACTACGTCATCGAGGTCGCCGGACGGGCGGCGCCGGTGACGGTGCGGCTCCTGCCGAAATCGGTCAACAACGACGCGATGCGCGCCGGCTACATGCGCGAGGTCGGCTGCGGCAACCAGCTCACCGCGCTCCTGTCCGCGTACCAGAAATAGTTTGCCGCCGTCCCCGCGAAGGCGGACGCTGCGGAATCATCCGGTGATTTTTTCGTCGTCCCCGCGAAAGCGGGGACCCAGGGCGACCGCACTTACTGCAGGTCCTCGTAGAGGTCACGCCACTGTGGGTTGTCGCGCTCGATAAGCGCGAGCTTCCACGCGCGGCGCCATTTCTTGACCTGCTTCTCGCGGGCGATCGCCTCAGCCATCGTGGCGTGGAACTCGGCGAACACCAGAAGATGAATGTCGTACCGCTTGGTGAAACCCTCGACGGCATGGGAGCGGTGCTGCCATACGCGGCCTGCAAGATCGGACGTGACGCCGACATAGAGAGTGCCGTTGCGGCGGCTTGCCAGGATGTAGACACACGGACGCTTGCCGTCCATCAGCCCGTTGCGAACCCCTGGGTCCCCGCTTTCGCGGGGACGACGAAGATATTCAGTTCGACCCCGCGCCCTTATTCCTGCGGCTCGACGCCGCGCGCGCTGAGGAGGAAGCGGCGCCAGCCGACGAGCTGCGCGTCGGTCGGCGCCAGGTATTCCGGCCGGTCGTAATAGGCGTGGATCGCCGCGGGCGCGTCCTGCGCCGAGAAATTCCGGTCCATCACCCAGTGATGGAACAAGTGATACGACGCCCACTCGTACGCGCGCCCGAGCCAGGTCGTGCGGATCGCGCTGTGGAAATAGAACATGCGCGTCGTTTGCGCGTCGATCGGCACGGCCCAGCGCGTCCACATGTAGCTGCCGTAATGGATGCGCACCATGCACGGGAGATGCTGCCCCATGCCCCAATCCTCGCTGCCCTTGTATTGCGGCAGCTTGACCGAACGGCGCGCGCAGCAGATCGAACAGCCAGGTCCAGTAGCGCCGCGCGCCCTTCTTGGGCCAGCGCGTGCCGAGGCCGGGGAAATAATCCGGGACGAGCGAGCCGCGCGCGTGCACGCCCATGGACGGCGCCAGGCGGTGCGCGCCGACGCGCTTCGGCCGGCCCGGCGGATATGCGGGCGGGTGCATCGGCCGCATCATCAGCATCGCCGAGTTGCGGTGCAGATAGCGCACGTGGCTGTCGAACGAGTTCTCGAAGCACGGCCGCCAGTTGGCGTTCCACGACGTGACCCAGGCGAGCACCTGCTTGTCGTCCTCGAAGAATTCCTCCGGGATGCTTTCTTCGAGCGGCGCCGGCGCGCCCTTGCCCATCCACACGAAGACGATGCCCTTCCTCGTCGCGGTCGGATAAGCCTTCGCGCGGACCTTGCCCGGCATGGGCGAAGCCGGCCCTTCGCCCAAGGCGGCGACGCACTCGCCGCGCTCGTCGAACACGAAGCCGTGGTAGAAGCAGGTCACGTGGCCGCGGAATTCGCACTTGCCGCGGGCGAGCATGGCGCCGCGATGCGGGCAGGCATTGTCGAGCGCCACGACCTCGCCGCTCGTGCCGCGGAAGAGGCAGAGATCGTCGCCCAGCATCTTGATGTAGACGGGCTTCTTCCAGCCGACGGCGCGGTCCTTCAGCGCCGGATACCAGTATTCGCGCAAGCCCAGGACCGGGATCTTGTCGCGCAGGTCGCTCGGGCCGAGCGGCAGGTCGGCCGTGTCGTGCGTGTCCTGCGTATCCGGCATGTCAGCCCGCCTGCAATCTCTCGCGCAGGCGCTTCAGGCTGCCGCCCTTCATCACCGAGCCGGGCAGATCGTGGCCGACCACGTCCTCGGCCATGCGCGCGCATTCCGAGATCGCCTCGAGATCGATGCCGGTCTCGATCCCCATCTCGTCGCACATGAAGACCAGATCCTCGGTGCAGACATTGCCGGCCGCACCCTTGTGCCCGGCGAAGGGACAGCCGCCCAGCCCCGCGACCGACGCATCGAACAGGTGCACGCCCATCTCGAGCCCGGCAAAGGCGTTGGCGATGCCCATGCCGCGCGTGTCGTGCAGATGGAGCGAGATGTCGATCTCGGGGAAGCGGTCCTGCACCGCGCCGACCAGGCGCTTCACCGAATAGGGCGTGCCCCACGCCATCGTGTCGGCGAGCATGACGCGCTTCAGCTTGACGTCATGCTCCTCAGCGATCGCGACTTCGCGCGCGATCAGCGAAGTCACGCGCTCGACCGGCACGTCGCCCGCGAAATTGCAGCCGAACGCTGCCATCACGCCGCAGCGCTCGACCGGAATGCCGTGCTCCTTGTAGAGCTCGATCATGCGGTGCGCCTCGGCTTCGACCTGCTCGTTGGTGCGATTGTTGTTGAGCTTCAGGAACGGCTCCGACGCCGACAGGAAGAGGGAGCCGGTGATTTCGAGCCGCCCGGTCGCGACCGCGCGCTCGAGCCCCTTCTCGTTGAACCAGAGCCCGGTATAGGCGACGCCCTCCTTGGGATGGATGCCGGCCACGACCTCTTCGGCATCCGCCATCCCCGGCACCGCCTTGGGATTGACGAACGAGACGATCTGGATGTGGTCGAGCCCGGTCTCGGCGAGCGCATCGATGAACTCGATCTTGCGCTGGGTCGCGATCGCCCCCTTCTCGAACTGGAAGCCCTCGCGCGGGCCTTCCTCGCTGATATGGATCGATTTCGGCAGGCTCATCGGTGCCTCCTTGGCGGGTCGGGCGAATCCTCGGCCGCTTCGGGCCGTTCGTCAATCGGCGATCCCGGCCTCCTACTCGTCGCGCCGGTAAGGCTGGAGCCCGGGGCGGAACGATTTCTCGTCGAGGAACTGCGTCAGACCCTTGGCGCGCCCCTGCTCGGGATCGAGGTAGCGCGCCTGGTGGCCCTTCGCCATCAGGTATTCGTCCGACAGCTCCCACGGCATGTCCTGCACGTGGCGCACCGCCTGCTTTGCCGCGCGCAAGACGGTCGGGTTCTTGCCGAGCAGGACCTTGGCGAGCGCGCGCGTGCGCTCCCTCAGCTTGGCGCGCGGCACGGCCTCGTTGACGATGCGCATCTCGGCCGCCTTCTTGCCGTCGAAGGTCTCGCCGGTCATGACGTAATACATGGCGTCGCGCAAGCTGAGCGTGTTGACGAGCGCGCGCGTCACGTTGCCGCCGGGGATGATGCCCCAGTTGATCTCGCTGACGCCGAACTGCGCCTCCTCGGCGGCGATCGCGAGGTCGCACGCGACCAAGGGCGTGAACGCGCCGCCGAAGCACCAGCCGTTCACCATGGCGATGGTCGGCTTGCAGAACGCCATCATGTGCCGCCACTGCCACATCCAGGCCGAGCGCCGCCCGGCAAGCTGCTGCTCGTAGGGCAAGCCGTCGAGGGCGCGGAAATATTCGCGCAAGTCCATGCCGGCCGAGAACGAATCCCCCGCGCCCGTCAGCACGAACACGCCGCAGCGCTCGTCCACCTCGAGCGCCTCCATCACCTTCACCATCTCGTCGTTCAAGGGCGGGCTCATGGCGTTGCGCTTTTCCGGGCGGTTCAGCGTCACCCACGCGATCTTGTCCTCGAACTCGACGAGCACGTTCTTGCCCCAGGGTTCCTTGTCGCTGGCCATGATGTCTCCTTTCCGCAAACCTAGGATGCGCGGGCGCGCAGCCGCTTCATGCCGATGAGCCGGTCGAGCGTCGCCTGATCGGCGGCAAGCTCGGCGCTCAAGCCGTGATACACGACGCGCCCGCGCTCCAGCACGATGGCGTGCTCGGTCAGCTCGAGCGCGAAGCGCACATGCTGCTCGGCCAGCATGATGGCGATCTTCTCCTCCGCCATGAGGGCGCGGATGCGGCTTGCCACTTCCTTGACGACGATGGGCGCCAGGCCTTCGAGCGGCTCGTCGAGCAGCAGCAGCTCGGGATTGGCCATGAGCGCGCGGCCGATCGCCAGCATCTGCTGCTCGCCGCCCGACAATTCGCGGCCCAGATTGCGGCGGCGCTCGGCGAGCTTGGGGAATTGCTGGTAGATGCGCTCGCGCGTCCACTTGCCCGGCCGCGCCACGATGGCGAGATGCTCGTCCACGGTGAGCGAGGGGAACACCTCGCGCCCCTGCGGGACCCAGGCGAGCCCGGCGCGCACGCGCTCGTCGGGCGGGACGTGAACGATGTCGCGGCCCTGCCACAGGATGCGCCCGCGGCTCGGCGTCAGATGGCCCATGAGCGTCAGCATGAGCGTCGATTTGCCGACGCCGTTGCGGCCGAGCACGGCGAGCGAGCTGCCGCGCGCGAGCGTGAGCGAGATGTCGCTCAGCACCTGGCCGTCGCCATAGCCGGCGCACAGCCCCTCGGTCGCGACGAGCGGCTCAGACATCGCCGTCCTCGCCGAGATAGACCTCGCGCACTTCGGCATCGTCGGCGATCTCGTCGGGCGTGCCCTCGCGCAGGATCTGGCCCGCGTTCATCACGGTGATGCGCTCGGCGAAGCGGAACACCACGTCCATGTCGTGCTCGATGAAGAGCACCGCGATGTCGCGCGGCAGGAGGCTCAGCGCCGCGAAGATCTCGTCGCTCTCGCCCGCCGGAACGCCCGCCGCCGGCTCGTCGAGCAGCAGCACTTTTGGCTCCGCCGCAAGCGCGAGTGCGATTTCGAGAAGGCGCTGGCGGCCATAGGGCAGCTCGCGCGTCGGCCGCGCCGCGTCGGCGCCGAAATCGAACCGGCCCAGAAGATCGCGCGCCTCGGCAATCACGGAATGGCAATGCTTCAGCGCGCGCAGCGGATTGAGGCAGAGCCCGTGCCTTCGCGCGATCGCGAGCGCGGTCGCCTCGAGCGGCGAGAGATGCGGGAAGAGCGTGTTGACCTGGAACGTGCGCACGAGCCCGCGCCGCACGCGCTCGGCCGCGGCGACATTGGTGATGTCGGCGCCTTCGAGCAGCACCGTGCCGCTCGACGGCGGCAGCGCGCCGGTCAGAAGATTGATGAGCGTCGTCTTGCCGGCGCCGTTGGGGCCGATCAGCGCATGGCGCGCGCCGCGCGGCAGGCGGAAGGCGATGTCCTGCGCCACGCGCAACGCGCCGAAGCTGCGGTTCAAGCCGCGCGTCTCGAGCGCCAATGCCTCGTTCATCGCGGCGGCCCCGAGACCCGCCGCTCGATGCGGCGCAGGAGCCCGATGATGCCGCCCGAGCCCGACAGCACGATCGCGCACAGGATGAGGCCCATCCAGAAATTCCAATAGACCGGGTCGAGCGCCGCGAGCTCGTCGCGCGCCACGGTGAAGACCATGGCGCCGACCATGCCGCCGACCAGATTCCCGATCCCGCCCAGCACCAGCATGATGAGCACCGAGATCGAGCGGTCGAAGCCCAAGCACTTCGAGCGCGATGAACTGCGTCGTCTCGGCCAGAAGCGCGCCGGCGATGCCGGCCATCGAGGCGGCGATGGTGAAGGCGAGCATGAGCTCGGCGCGCACGCCGATGCCGAGCGCGGGCACGCGGCGCAAATTCTCGCGGATGCCGAGGAGGGCGAGGCCGAACGGCGAATTGACCAGGCGGCGCGCGAAGAGATAGAGCGCGAAGATGACGATGAAGGCATAGATGAAGGCGACGTGGCCGTCGAAGTCGAAGGCGAAGACGCCGAAGATCGGCTGCACCACCATGCCCTGCAGCCCGTCGTCGCCGCCCGTCACGTCGCGCCAGCGGTTGGCGAGCTCGTAGCACGACAGCCCGATGCCGAGCGTCACCATGAGCATGCCGACGCCGTGGAGACGCGCGACCAGCAGGCTGCACACGGCGCCGAACGCGCCCGCCAGAATCCCCGCCGCGACCAGGCCCAGGATCGGATCGCCCAATCCGTGCTTCGCCAGAACGCCCGCGGTATAGGCGCCGAGCCCGAAGAACGCGGCATGGCCCATCGAGGCGATGCCGGCATAACCCAGCAGGATGTCGAGCGAGACGACGAACAATCCGGCGATGAGCGCCTGCGTTATGAGGACGAGATGGCCGGGGAAGAGGAAATAGCTCGCGGCCGCGATGAGCCAGAACGCGCTCTCCTCCCAGCGCCAGCGGCTCCTGAAGACGAAGAGGCGGGTCGCGTCTTCGGCGGCGATGACGGCCACGCTAGCGCCCGAACAGGCCGCGCGGCCGCCACAGCAGTATGACGACCGTCACGGCGTAAAGAATGAAGGCGCCGGCGTCGGGCACGTAGTATTTCCCGGTGACGTCGCAGATGCCGAGCGCGATCGCCGCGACCAGCGTGCCGCGGATCGAGCCGAAGCCTCCCACCACCACGACCATCAGCAGGAACACGAGGTATTTGAGCCCGAACGTCGGGTCCAAGTCCGACGAGCCCCACGGCGAGCCCGCCGCCGAAGCCGGCCAATGCGCTGCCGATGGCGAAGGCAAGCGCGAAGAGGCGGTTGACGTCGATGCCGCAGCTCACCGTCATGCGCCGGTTGTCGACGGCGGCGCGCACCTTGGCGCCGAAATTGGTGCGGTCGATGCCGAGAAAGAGCCCGCCCGTCAGCGCGCCGCCGACGATGAGGAGGAAGAGCCGGTAGATGCCGAAATCGAAGCTGCCGAGTTGCAGCCTGCCGTCGAGCCACGGCGGGATCTTCACCGAGGTCGGGTTCGTGCCCCAGACGTAAGTGGCCGCCGCCACCGTCATCGACACGACGCCGATGGTCAGCAGCACCTGGTCGAGCTCGGCCTTGCCGTAAAGGCGGCGGAACACCGTGCGCTCGATCAGCGCGCCCGCCGCCGCCGTGGCCACGGTCGCGGCGAGGAGCGCCGGCAGGAACGGCCAGCCGTAGGCGTTCATCAGCGTCGCCAGCACATAGCCGCCCAGCATCGCGAGCGAGCCGTGCGCGAGATTGGCGAAGCCCATCAGTCCCATCGTCACCGAGAGGCCGCCCGCCATCAAAAACAGCAGCATGCCGTAGGCGGCCCCGTTGACGAGGACGTTGATCAGGCTGACCAGCATGACGCTTACGTCACTTGGTAGGATTGCCGTGATCGTCGACCATCGGCGTCGTCTGGAACTCGACGTTCTCGAGCTTGCCGTTCACCTTCTCGACCTTGCGGAAATAGACGTTCTGCACGATGTCGCGGTTCTGGTCGATCGCGATCGGCCCGCGCGGGCTTTCGAAGCTCATGCCCTTGATGATCGCCATTGTCTTGTCGGGATCGATCTTGCCGTGCTGCGCGTCGGCGATCTTGTAGATGGCGTTGATCACGTCCCAGGCCGCGGCCGCGGTGAAGTCGGGCCGCGTCCCCTCGCGCGCGGCGGCATAGAACGCCTTGACGAAGTCGTGGTTGAAGGCGGAATCGTGCACTTCGGAATAATCGAAGGTGGTGATCATGCCGAGCGCCGGGTCGCCCAGGTTGTTCAGCACCGATTCGTTGGTGAGATCGCCCGTCGCCAGGATCTTGACGCCCATGTCGCCGAGGCCGGCGTCGCGATAGGCCTTGAGGAAGATCTGCGGATGGTCGGCGGCCGGCGCGAAGATGAAGATCGCCTGCGGCTTGGCGTCCTTGACGCGCTGGATATAGGCCGAATAGTCGGGGCTGATGAGCGGCGGCTTCACTTCGCCGACGACGTTGCCGCCGGCCTCGGTGAAGGCCTTCTTGAACGAGTTGCCGGCCTCGATGCCGGGCCCGTAATCGGTATAGATGGCATAGACGTCGTGATAGCCGTTCTGCGCCGCCCATTTGGCGAACGGCGTCACGATCTGCGCCGTGGTGAAGCCGAAGCGCGAGGTATAGGGCGCGTTGGTCAGGATCTCGGTGGTGGCGGCGTTGACGATGAGGAGCGGCACCTTGGCCTGCGTCGAAAGCCCGGCCGCCGCGAGCGCGTTGGGCGTGAACTCGATGCCGGCGATCATCTCGACCTTGTCGCGCGAGATGAGCTCCTGCACGAGCCGGCGCACGATATCGGGATTGGGCCCGGTCGTGTCGCGGCGCAGGAACTCGATCTTGCGGCCGCCGGCCATGTCGCCGTGCTGCTTCTGGTAGGCGGCAAACGCGGCATCGACCGAGATGCCCCATTGCGCCGCACCCCCCGAGAACGAGCCGACGAGGCCGATCTTGAGCGGCTCCTCGTCCGCCGTCGCGGCGGCGGCGCCGAAAGCGCCAAGTCCTATCAGCGCGGCAAACGCGCGCATCGCAAAGCGTGCCATGTTCCCCTCCCTGTCGTCTTTCTGCGTCAGCCGCCGCGCGTGTTGGGCGCCAGCGGATCGATCTGCTCCAGCCCTTGGCCGATCTCGCCGTCGTTCACCCCGATCGCCGCGAGGAAGGCGTCGCGCACCTCTTTCGGCTGTCCGGTCTGGAAGAGATAGCCTTGCAGCCCGCGCCGCGCGAACGGGTCCTTCATGTATTCGGCGCGCGTCATGCCTTCGACGAGCGCGTCGGCGCTCCGCCACCGGCAGATCGATGCACTCGTTGAGCTTGGCGTCGCGCACGATCGCCTTCGGGTCCTTGCCCTCGTCGATCGCGTCCATGTCGGCGAGGAAGCGCCGGCGCAGCATGAGGACGCCGCGGTCGCTCGGCGCGAGCAGCTCCTTGCCCCGGTCGGCAATCGTGCCCTGGCCGGTCCAGGTGACGAAATCCTGGTTCATGACGTGGCTCGTGATCCAGCGCCCGGTCGCGGGGTCGGAGATGGGCCCGCGCCAGGTCGGAATGCTGCCCTGGACATAAGGCTCGCGCTCGCGCGGCACGCGCGCGAAATGCCAGGTGATCGAGAGCGTGTTCTCGTCGTCGATCGGCACGCGGAACTCGCAGTGATTGCCGGTGAAGAGCGCGTTCGGCCACAGACAGACGCGCCCGACCGTCCACAGCCGGTCCTGGTCGCTGGTGTCCTGGCGGATGCGCTTATATTGGAAGCCGTACTCGAACTCCGATGAAATCGACCTTGAGGTGCTTCGGCGAATAGGGGCCGGTGTCGCCCTTCAAACGCACGCTCCAGTTGCGAGTGGGTCCACTCGAAATGCACCGGGTCGATCGAGTTCTCCTGGCACTGGAACCAGTTGCACGGGATGTCGGCGAGCACGATCTGGTGGAAGCCGTTCTTCCAGGTGAAGAACTCCCAGTTCGGCACGAGCGGCCGCGGCTCGGGCCCGAGATAGGCCCACAGCATCCCGCCGCGCTCCTCGACCGGATAGGCCTTGATGCGGACCTCGTCCTTGAAGCGCGTCTCGGGGTGCGCCGCGTCCTCGTACGGCTGCTCGAGGCAGCGCCCGTCGGCGCCATAGAGCCAGCCGTGGTAGTTGCACCTGAGCCCGCATTGCTCGACATAGCCGTAGGTGAGGTCGGCGCGGCGATGGCGGCAATGCCGGTCGAGCAGCCCGTAGCCGCCGCTCAGGTCCTTGAAGAGGACCAAATCCTCGCCGAGCAGCCGCACCGGCTTGGTCGCGGCATGATCGAGCTCGCTGGCGCCGGCGATCGGCCACCAGTAGCGCCGCAGCAGCTTGCCCATCCGTGTCCCGGCGCCGGTCGCGGTAAGGCCATCCCAGCGGCTCGCGCCTTCGGTTCTCGCATCGTCGGCCATGGTTCCGTCTCGTCGTGGTGCTGCGCGAGTATATAGCGCCAATCGTCGCCGGCGCACGCCCTCTCGCCGGAGGGGAGAGGCGCATGTCGCGGCGTCTCGCTCGGCTTGACACCTCGTCCCCGGCGGCCCCACCATTCCTGCGGAACTTGCGGAGGAAGAGATCGTGGCACGTCCGGTCATCGGCATCGGCACCTCGCACGGGCCGCAACTCGTCACCGATCCGCGCGACTGGCCGCAGCGGGTCATCGCCGACCGGCGCAACCGGCATTTCCATCACGGCACGGAGTATGCGTTCGACGAGCTGGTGACGCTGCGCCGCGACACCGATTGGGCGCCGCAGATCACCGAGGCGGTGTGGCGCGAGAAGCACGCGGTGTGCCAGGAAGCGATCGGCGACCTCGCCGATCGCCTGCGCGCGGCGCGGCCGAGCCTCGCCGTCATCTTCGGCAACGACCAGTCCGAGATTTTCTGCGACGACGACATCCCCGCCTTCGCCGTCTATCGCGGCGACACGATCGGCAACATCCCGAAAAGCAGCGAGCAGCGCGCCGCCTTGCCGCCCGGCGTCGGTGCGGCCGAGTTGGGATATTGCCCGCCCGAAGCAGCCCATTATCCGGGCGCGCCCGAGTTCGCCGACCACATCATCCGCGAGCTGATCGCGGCCGAATTCGACGTGGCGCAGATGAGCCGCATTCCGACCGGCCCGCGCGGCCACAATTCGATCCCGCACGCTTACGGCTTCGTCTATCGCAAGATCATGCGCGACGATCCGGTGCCGTCGGTGCCGCTCATCGTCAACAACTACTACGAGCCGAACAAGCCCACGGTGAAGCGCTGCCTCGCTTTCGGCCGCGCCGTGGCGCGCGCGGTCAAATCCTTCCCGGTCGACGAGCGCGTGGCGCTCATCGCGTCGGGCGGGCTCACCCATTTCGTGATCGACGAGGCGTTCGACCGCATGGTGCTCGACGCCATGCAGAAGGGCGATTTCGACCGGCTCACGGCCATTCCGGAACATATGTTCCGCTCGCCCGGCACCGGCGAGATCAAGAACTGGCTGCCGCTCGCCGCCGCCATGTCCGAGCTCGGCATGAAGATGACGCTCATCGATTACGTGCCGTGCTACCGCTCCGAGGCGGGCACCGGCACCGCCATGGCGTTCGCCTACTGGGAGGGCTGAGATGGCGAACGAGGCCGAAGCCAAGCGCCAGAAATTCCGCGCGCTGCTCGCGCGCAAGCAGCTCATGCTGATGCCGGGCGGGTTCGGGCCGCTTTATGCGCGCATGGCCGAGGAGGCGGGCTTCGAGACGTTCTTCCTGCCGGGCTCGCAACTTGTCGAGCGTGCTTCTCGGCGTGCCGGACAACGGCATCATGGGCCTGCGCGATCTCGTCGATCACGCGCGCCACATGGCGGCGCTGGCCAATATTCCGATCCTGGTCGATGCCGATACCGGCTTCGGCAATGCCGTCAACGTGCATTGGGCGGTGCAGGCGATCGTGCGCTCGGGCGTCGCCGCCATGCAGATCGAGGACCAGGAGGCGCCGAAGAAATCCGGCACCGCCGCCGGGCGGCGCCTCATTCCGCTCGAGGAGGCGGTCGGCAAGATCCAGGCCGCCGTCGCCGCGCGGAACGAGATCGATCCGAGCTTCGTCTTGTGCGCGCGCTGCGATTCGATCGGCGCCGAGGGCGAGACGTTCGACGACGCGCTGCGCCGCTCCGTCGCTTACGTCGAGAAGGGCGGCGCCGATCTCGTGTGGCTCAACTCGGTCGAGACGCGCGAGCAGATCCGCCGCGCCGCGGCCGAGATTCCGGCGCCGCTGCTCGTCATCTGGGGCGGCGGGCACGAGCCCGCGCCGCAGCCCAGGGAATACGAGGAGCTGGGCGCGCGCATCGCGCTCTATCCGACCTTCTGCTCGACTTACGGCATCCAGGCGGTGTGGCAGATCCTGAACGAGTTCCGCGAGAAGGGTCCGAACGCGCTCGCCGAATCCTCGGCCGCGATGAAGAAGAGCAAGTGGGGGCTGATCGATCCGAAGAAGCTCATCGGCGGCGACAAAATTCCCGAGATCGAGGCGCGCTATCTGCCGCAATCGGCACAGCGCGACTATGAGGGCACGTGGGGCCATCGCGTCACGTTCGAGCGCGAGGGCGAGACCAAGGACTAGGGGAGGGGAAGATGAAAGTTGCGGCGATGCTCGGTGCCGCGCTGGTGCTTGCCGGTCTGCCGGCGCTGGCCGGCGACAAGACCGTGCGCGTGGGCGTCCTCACCGACTTGACGAGCTTCGCCTCGACCTCGATGGGCGAGGGCTCGGTCGTGGCCTCGCAGATCGCGGCGCAGGATTTCGGCGGCGAGGTGATCGGCAAGAAGATCGAGGTGATCTCGGCCGACATGCAGTCGAAGCCCGACCTCGCGACGCAAATCGCGACGCAATGGTACGACGATGGCGGCGTCGACGTGATCGTCGACGTGCCGGCCTCGGCCGCCGCCATCACGATCCAGCGCATGGCCTACGAAAAGCACAAGCTGTTCCTCGCCACCGTGGCGGCGACGACCGAGCTGACCGGCAAGAGCTGCCAGCCGACCGGCGTGCAATGGGGCATGGACACCGCCGCCCAGGCGCGCGCGCCGATCAACGCGCTGGCGCAGGAGGGCGCCAAGACCTGGTTCTTCATCATGCCCGACTTCTTCGTCGGCAAGTCGCTTGGCCGCGGTCGGCGAGAAGATGGTGGAGAGGAGCGGCGGCAAGCTGCTCGGCACCGTCTTCCACCCGACCAACAGCACCGACTTCGCGCAGTACCTGCTCCAGGCGCAGCAATCGGGCGCGGACGCGATCGGCGTCGGCTCGATCGGCCTCGACCTCTCGACGCTTCTGAAGCAGGCGGCCGAGTTCGGCGTCATTCCGAAGCAGAAGATCGCCGCCTTCCTGATGCAGCTCTCCGATATCGAGGCGGTCGGACTCGCGACCACGAAGGGCGTCTACACGGAGGCGGATTTCTACTGGGACGACAACGACGAGACGCGCGCCTTCGCGAAAAAGTTCTTCGCCATCCGGAACAAGATGCCGAACGCGACGCAGGCCGCGAACTATTCCGGCCTCATGGCCTATTTCACCGCGATCAAGGAGGCGGGCACCGACGATCCGGTCAAGGTCGTCGCCAAGATGCACGAGCACCCGATGAAGAAATTCGGCGAGAGCGTGACCTTGCGCGCGGACGGCCGCCTCATCGACAGCGTCAATCTCTACCAGATCAAGTCGCCGGCCGAATCGAAGGGGCCGTGGGACGATGAGAAATTCGTGCGCAAGATCCCCGGCGACCAGCTCTTTTTGACGCTCGCCGAGGGCGGCTGCCCGCTCGTGCAGAAATGACGCGGGCCCGGATCGTCTCGCCGGCCGAGTGGAAGAACGCGGAGCTCGGTGCGCGCGGCGACTGGCTCTATACGCTCGACCGCGACGACGTGAGCGAGATCGATGAGGCATATCGCCGCTTCAAGGCGGACCGTGTGCCGCTCGAGAAAGCGACGCGCGACGATTTCGCGGCGCCGCGCTTTGCCCGCATCGCTCGCCGCGCGCTCGATGCGCTCGAAGAGGGCCCGGGCATGTTCATGATCCGCGGCTTGGCCCTCGACCGCTATGAGCTCGAGGACGCGCGCGCGATCTATTGGTGTCTCGGCAAGTATCTCGGCACCGCGGTCTCGCAGAGCGACGAGGGCGACGTCATCGGCGACGTGCGCGATTTGCGCCTGCCGCCCGACAGCCCGCGCTTCCGCGCCTACAAGACGAGCGGCGTCGCGGCCTTCCATACCGATAGTTGCGATGTCGCCGGCCTCTTCGTCGTGCGCGCGGCCAAGCGCGGCGGCAGGTCGCTGGTGGCAAGCTCGGTCGCGATCCACAACGAGCTGCTGCGCACCAAGCCCGAGCTCCTCGACGTGCTCTATCGGCCGTTCTACTGGAGCATGCAGGGCCAGGAGCGGGCGGGCGAGGCGCCGTTCTATCCGCAGCCGATCTTCACCGTGCACGAGGGGCATTTCTCGTGCCGCTATATCCGCGGCCAGATCAAGAACGGGCAGCGCTTTGCCGATGCGCCGCGTTTGACGGTCGAACAGATCGCGGCGCTCGACGCGCTCGACGCGGTGGCGGCCGATCCCGAATTCCATTTCCTCACCGATTTCCAGCCGGGCGATTTGCAGCTCTGCAACAACCACGTCGTCATGCACGCGCGCACCGCGTTCGAGGATCATCCCGAGCCCGAGCGCAGGCGCCATCTCTTGCGCATGTGGCTTTCGGTGCCGAACAGCCGGCCGCTCTCGCCGCTGCTCGGCCGCATCTACAAGGACCGCGCGCCCGGCGCCGTGCGCGGCGGCTTCCCGCCCAAGACGCCCGGGCGAATCGTGTTCGAGACCAGCGAGGAGTGGGAAAACCGCATGAATGCGACGCATTAGCCCGCGCGCATGGCTGCGTTGCATTTGCCTGCGGCGGCCTTCGCCTCGGCGCCCTGATGCGCTAAATAGCCCGCGATGGTGAAGAGGCTTCCGGCGAACTCGATGATGGTGCCGCTCATCGTGGCGTGCTCCCTCTTCATGCAGAATCTCGACACCTCGATCATCAACACGGCGCTTCCCAGCATCGCGCTCTCGTTCGGCGACAGCCCGGTGCGATTGTCGCTCGCCGTCACCGCCTACATGCTGAGCCTCGCCGTCTTCATCCCGGTGAGCGGCTGGATCGCCGACCGCTACGGTGCGGCGACCGTGTTCCGCGCGGCGATCATCGTCTTCACCATCGCCTCGATGGCGTGCGGGCTCTGCAACAACATCGTCGAGCTGACGGCGGCGCGCGTGCTTCAGGGCGTCGGCGGCGCGATGATGGTGCCGGTCGGGCGCCTCGTGCTTGCTGCGCAGCATCGACCGCACGCGAGCTGGTGCGCGCCATCTCCTATCTCACCACGCCGGCGATCCTGGGGCCGATCATGGGCCCGCCCGTGGGTGGCCTCATCACGACATATCTGTCGTGGCGCTGGGTGTTCTTCCTGAACGTGCCGTTCGGCATTCTCGGCATCGTCCTGGTGACGCTCCTCATCGAGGACACGAAGCCCGATACGGTTCCGCCGCTCGACTGGCGCGGCTTCGTCTTGACCGGCGTGACGCTCACCTGCCTCATGTCGGGCTGCAACCTCATCGCGCATCCCGCCGGTCGGCGACGCGATCGTGCTCGCCATTCTCGTCGTGGGATCGCTGACCGGCGTCGCCGCCGTCCTCCATGCGCGCCGGCACGCCGCGCCGCTCATCGACCTGTCGCTCATGAAGATCGCGACCTTCCGCGCCAACATCTCGGGCGGCAGCATCTTCCGCGTCACCGTGGGCGCGATGCCGTTCCTGATGCCGATGATGCTGCAGGTGGGCTTCGGCATGAGCGCCTTCAATTCCGGCCTCATCACCTTTGCCGGCGGGCTCGGCAGCTTCTTCAACAAGATGTCGACGGGGCCGATCCTGCGCCGCTTCGGCTACCGCACCACCTTCATCGTCAACTGCCTGATCTCGGCAGGCTTCTTCGCGGTGTGCGCGCTCTTCACCCAATCGACGCCGGTGCTCCTCATGTTCGGGCTGCTGGCGGTCGGCGGCTTCTTCCGCTCGCTGCAATTCACCGCGCTCAATTCGCTGGCATTTGCCGACATCCCTTCCGACAAGATGAGCGCCGCCACGAGCTTTTCCAGCATGGTGCAGCAATTGACCAACGGCATGGGCATCGCGCTCGCCGCGATCGTGGTTCACTTCACGCACATCTCGCGCGCTGCCGCCGACGCGCCACTGGCGGCGACCGATTTCCGCGTCGCCTTCGTCGCCTTCGCGGTGTTCTCGCTGTTCTCGATCCCGTCCTTCCGCCGCCTGCCGCCCGCGGCCGGGGCGGACGTGACCGGCCACCATCCCCGCCCCGCCGTGCGCGAGCGCGTGCTCGAGGAAACGCCGGCGGAATAGGCTACTGCGTCGCCGGCGCGCCCGGCAGGAATTTCTCGGTGATGAGCGTCTGCATGTCGGGTTCGCTCGGCAGCAAATCCATCTCGACATAGGAGCGCGCCAGCACCTTCAGCGCCTCGGGATCGAATTTCCCGTCGCGCGAGAAAGTCGGCATCAGCTCGTCATAGGCGCGCCCTGCAAGCTCAGGCGAGACGCCCATGATCGGCGCCGCGACCTCGACCGACTGCGCTTTGTGCGTCTCCATGTATTTGATGGTCTCGAACCAGGCCGCGAGGAATTTGCGCACCGCGTCGGGATCGCTGGCGATGAAGGCCTTGCGCGCGTAGATCACGTGGATGATGAAATGCGGCGCGATGTCGCCGAAGCGGTAGAGGATGCGGCCCTCGTGCAGCTCCTCGAGCCGGTAGCCGGCGGCGATCTGCACGGTGGCGCCTTGCGTCTCGCCGGTGCGCAGCGCCGCGAGCTGGGTCGGCTCCTCGCCGAGATATGCGAGCTTGATGCCGTCCGGTCCCCAGCCCTGCTGGCGCGACAGCTCGCGCACGAGCCACGTCGTGAGCGAGCCCACGGTCGAGCTGCTGACCGTCTGGCCTTTGAGATCGGCCACCGTCTTCACCGGCCCGTTCCAGTTGACGACGACACAGAGCAGCGCCGGCTTGCCCGCCATGGCGGCGACGCCCAGGACCGGCGCGCCCTTCGCCACGAACGACAGCTCCGGCCCCGAGCCGATGCCGATATCGATGCTGTTCGAGGCAAGGCCCTGTTGCAGCTTGGCGCTGCCGCCGAAATTGTATTCGTCGATCGCAAGCCCGTGCGCTTTGAAGATGCCGGCCTTCATGCCGACGTCGAGCGGCGTGAAGGTGAAGGCGTTGGTGACCGCCTTGCCGACCCGGAGCGTTTGCTCGGCCGAGGCGGGCGCGGCCAAGCATGCCAGCGCCGCCACGGAACGAACAGGCTGTTTGGGCTTCTTCATCGACGGTCCTCCCGGCGGGAGATTGCTTCGTCGCGGCGCTCCTCGCAATGACAATGATTGGCTGTCATTGCGAGCGGAGCGAAGCAATCCCCAGCACCGACCCCTTGCGCCGCCGCCGCAAATCGGCATGATTTCACGCGCCAAAAAGGAGCTGACTTGACCTTCGTCGCTGTCGATATCGGCGGCACCTTCACCGATCTCATCGCGTTCGATGCCGGTGCCGGCCAGATCCATCACGCCAAGACGCTGACCACGCCGCGCGATCCGGTCGACGGCGTCATCGAGTCCGTGCGCAAGGCCGGGCTCGACGCGCGCCATCTCGAAACGCTGATCCACGGCTCGACCATCGCCATCAACACGCTGATCGAGCGCAAGGGCGCGAAGGTCGGCCTCCTCGTCACGCGCGGCACGCGCGACGTCTACATGATCGGCCGCGGCAACCGGCCCGAGGCCTACAACCTCTTCTTCCACCGCGCGCGCCCGCTCGTGCCGCGCCACCTGACGCTCGAAGTGGACGAGCGGCTTTACGCCGGCGGCGAGGTGCGCGAGCGCTTGAACCGCGAGAGCGTGCGCGCGGCTTGCGCCGAGCTCGCGCGCGAGGGCGTCGATGCGGTGGCGGTGTGCTTCCTCCATTCCTATGCCAACATCGAGCACGAGGCCATCGCCGGCGAGATCGCCGCCGAGCGCGCTGCCCAACGCCTTCATCTCGCTGTCGCACGAGATCCTGCGCGAATACCGCGAGTACGAGCGCATCTCGACCACGGTGGTGAATGCCTATATCGGCCCGATCGTCGGCGGCTATGTGCGCAACCTCGAGACCCGGCTCAAGGCCGCGGGCTTCACCGGCGATCTCGCCATCATGCAGTCGAACGGCGGCGTGATGGCGCCCGCGGCCGCGACGAAGCGCCCGGTGATGATGATGGAATCGGGTCCGGTCGGCGGCATCATCGCGTCCGCCGAGATCGGCAAGGCGCTCGGCCAGCGCAACATCATCTCGTTCGACATGGGCGGCACCACGGCCAAGGCCGCGCTCGTGCGCGACGGCGAGCCCACGACCGCCGAGGGCTATTACGTCGGCGGCTATGCCAGCGGCCATCCGGTCATGGTGCCGGTGGTCGATGTCGTCGAAGTCGGCGCCGGCGGCGGCAGCATCGCCTGGATCGACGATGTCGGCGCGCTGAAGGTCGGCCCGCAAAGCTCGGGCGCCGATCCGGGCCCGATCTGCTACAGGAACGGCGGCACCGAGCCCACCATCACCGACGCGAACGTGGTCCTGGGCCGCATCGGCGCCGGCGATTTTCTCGGCGGCGAGATGCGGCTCGACGCCGAGGCGGCGCGCGCAGGGCATATCGGCGCGCGTCGGCGAACGGCTCGGCATGAACGATGCCGAAGCGGCGCGCGCCATCATCGCCATCGCGGTTGCGAAAATGTCGCTTGGCCGTGCGCGAGGTGTCGGTCGCGAAGGGCTATGACCCGCGCGATTTCGCGCTCGTCGCCTCGGGCGGAGCGGGGCCGCCGCACGCGCTCGCGATCGCGCGCGAGCTGCACATCCCGACCGTCATCATCCCGCGCTTCCCCTCGCATTTCTCGGCGCTCGGCATGCTCATGGCGGACGAGCGCCACGATTTCAGCCGCACTTATTACGCGGAACTCAACGAGGCCGATTTCGCCGAAGCTCGCCGAGATCGCCGGCGAGATGGCGGCGGAAGGCAAGCGCATCCTGTCGCGCGAGGACGGCGTGACGCTCCAGCTCCTGTTCGATCTGCGCTATGTCGGCCAGGAATTCGCGCTCTCCGTGCCGGTGTCGTGGGAGCAGCTGCGCGCGGCCGACCGCGCGGCGATCCGCACCGCGTTCGACGCGCTGCACGAGCAGCGCTATGCGCACCATTCGACGGACGAGCCGGTCGAGATCATCAACCTGCGCCTCATCGCGCGCGGGCAGCGCGCGAAGCTGGCGATGCCGCCCTTGCCGCGCGAGGGCAGCATCGCGCCGGCCGAGCAGCGCCAGGTGTGGTTCGACGGCGCGCCCGTCCGCTGCCCGGTCTATCGCCGCGACGGCATGCCGGCGGGCGCCAAGCTCGTCGGCCCGGCGCTCATCAGCGAATACGGTTCGACCACCGTGCTCTTTCCGGGCGACCGGGTGAGCGTGGCCGCGACCGGCGAACTCATCATCTCGGTGGAGAAGCCCTGATGGCGGTCAAGATCGATCCGGTCACGCTCGAGGTCGTGCGCAACGCGCTGCCCGCCGTCGCCAACGAGATGGCGGCCGATCTGCACCGCACCTCCTACAACATGATGATCTACGAGGTGCGCGATTTCTGCACCGCGCTCGTGCTGCCGGACGGCGACCTCGTGTCGCAGAACGTCGGCGGCGTGTCGCATTTCGTCGCCGACCTCGGCGTCATCATCAAGGACGGCATGGCGCAATGGGGGCAGGACGGCTTCGTGCCCGAGGACGTGCTCATAACGAACCATCAGCGCGTCGCGGGGCAGCACCTCAACAACGTCGTCATCTACATGCCCTATTTCTTCCAGGGCGAGCTGTTGATGTTCTCGGTCGTGCGCGCGCACTGGATCGACGTGGGCGGCATGAGCACGGGCTTCGGCGGCGGCTCGGGCGTGCCCGACCCGTGGCTCGAAGGCTTGCAGCTCGACCAGCTCAAGGTCTACGAGGCGGGCAAGCCCAACACGACGCTGTTGAAAATCCTGCGCGACAATATCCGCTTCCCGGATTCCTCGCTCGGCGACATGCGCTCGCAGATGGCGGCGTGCCGGCTGGCGCTCAGGCGGCTTGACGAGCTGTTTCAGAAATTCGGGCGCGACACCATGCTCGAATCGATCCGCCAGATCTTCCGCGAGACCGAGCAGCGCTGCCGCACCGTCGTCGCCACGATCCCCGACGGCGTCTACGAGGCGAGCGCCATCTACGACGTGCCGAGCGCCGACCTGCATCTGCCGATCCATGCCAAGGTCACGGTCGATCATGGCCACATGACGATCGACCTGTCGGGCTGCGCCAAGGAGCAGAAGCTTTCGATCAACGCGCGCACGCATGCCGGCGCGCTCGTCGCCTACAAGAACCTGACGGCGCCGCTCGAGCCCGTCAACGAAGGCTCGTTCGCCGCCTGCACGGTCGTCATCCCCGAAGGCAACATCATGATGGCGCGCTATCCGGCCGGCATGGCGAACTGGAGCGGCATGATCCCGACCGTCGTCGATACCATCATCACCGCGCTCGCGCCCGCCATCCCCGATCGCATCCCGGCGGCGCATCACGGGCTGTTGGGCGGCTCGGTCGTGTTCTTCGGCGTCAATCCCAAGACCGGCAAGCGCTTCGTCGTGCAGAGCCTCGAAGGCGGCGGCTGGGGCGGGCGCCCGCACGAGGACGGCGAATCCGGTTCCGTCTCGATCTGCCAGGGCGACGTGCGGAACGGCACGCTCGAGGGCATCGAGCTGAAGACGCCGGTGCTGATCGAGGAGCGCGTGCTGCGCCAGGATTTCGGGCGGCGCCGGCAAGCATCGCGGCGGGCTCGGCATCGACCTCAAGGTGCGCAACCTCGTCGAAGGGCGCTGGAACCTCGGCGGCAAGAGCCGCGAATCGACGCCGCCCTGGGGCATCCTCGGCGGCAAGCCCGGCGACACCGCGTGCTATCTCCTGCGCACGCCCGGCGAGAACGATTTCGCCGAGAAGAACGCCTATCGCCATCCCGTGCCAGAGGACAGCCAGGTGATCGTGCGCACCGGCGGCGGCGGCGGCTGGGGCGATCCCTTGGAGCGCGACCCCGCCGAAGTGCGCTGGGACGTGATCGAGGGCTTCGTCAGCATGAAGGCGGCGCACGACGATTACGGCGTCGTGCTCGATGCGAAGACGCGCGAAGTCGATGCGGCGGCGACGCACGCGCTGCGCGCGTCGCGCAAGGCGGCGGAGTAGCGGCATGCCGCTGACGCTCGTCTATCCGAAGGTGCAGTTCGATTTCGGCGCGATCAGGCTCCTGCCGCAGGAGCTCGAAGCGCTCGGCGTGAAGCGGCCGCTCTTCATCACGGACAAGGGCCTCGTCCAGGCCGGCGTCTTCGCCGCCGTGCGCCGCGTCATGGCGAACGACGAACTCGCCGTCTTCGACGAGACGCCCGAGAATCCCACCATCGCCGGCGTCGAGCGCGCGACCGCGGCCTACAAGGCGGGGAAATGCGACGGCATCGTCGCGGTCGGCGGCGGCTCGGTCATCGACACGGCGAAGGCAGTGGCCGTGCTGGCGACGCACGAGGGAAACATCGCGGATTATTTCGGCCATCCCGAGAAGATCCGGCCCGACACGGCCACGCTCGTCGCCGTGCCGACCACGGCCGGCACCGGCAGCGAGGCCTCGCGCGGGGCCGGCATTCATCGCGATGCGACGAGCCGCGGCCACGGCATCAATTCGCCCTATATCGTGCCGCGCGTCGCGATCTGCGATCCGGAGCTGACCTTTTCGCTGCCCACGCGCCTCACCGCCGCGACCGGCATGGATGCGCTTGGCCACGCGGTCGAGAATTTCTTCGCCAAGAGCGGCAACCCGGTCGGCGACGCCATCGCGCTCGACGCGTGCACGCGCGTCTTCACCTATATCGAGCGCGCGACGGTCAACGGCCAGGACCGCGAAGCGCGCTGGCACATGATGATGGCGGCGCTCCAGGCGATGATGTGCGGCAAGGGGCTCGGGCCGGTGCACGCGCTCGCCAACACGTTCGGCGACCAGGGGCTGCATCACGGCGCCATGGTCACGATCGCCATGCCGGCCGTGTTGCGCAGCTACGAGGCGCACTATCCGCAGAAGATGCAGAAACTCGCCGACGCGATCGGCTTCACCCCGGGCACGCCGGCGCAGGCGGTGACGGAGATGAACTGGCGCCTCGGCATTCCGCCGACCATGCGCAAGCTCGGCTACAAGGGCGGCGACCCAGCCGAGCTCGCCGAGGATTCGCACAAGAGCTGGTTCAACACGACCGCGCCGCACCATCCCTCGGTCGAGGACTACCGCGCCCTCGTCGAGGACGTACTGGAATGAAAGTCCTTCTCCGTCCTTGAGGGCGGAGAAGGATTTAGGATGAGGTGGGTATCCTCACCTCGCCCGACCCTCTCCGCCCCCGAGGGCGGAGAGGGGGCAAGGAGGAGCGAGATGGACCAGCCGCACGGCTCGACCGGGTTCGCCGCCGCATGGCAGACGCGCATGTCGATCTCCTGGTGGCGCTCTCGCCGGCGCGCCATTCGATGTCGCGCACCGATCTGGCGACGCACCTCTCGGGCTTCCGCTCGCTCGGCGAAAGCGCGTTCGTGCTGTTCGCCGACGGCGAGGCGCGCCTTATCGCGACCCCTGCGCTCGATGCCGAGCGCGCAATGCTGCGCTCGCCCCGCGTGCCCGTCGTCGCGAGCGACGACCTCGCCGCGGGTGTCGCCGGCGTGCTCGCCGGGCGCGCTCGCGCCAAGGTCGCCACCACCGGGCTCGGCTCGATGCCGCATGGGATTGCGGCGCGGCTCATCGACGTGATCGGCACGGACAGCCTGCCCTTCGACGATGCGGTGAACGAGGCGACCGCGCCCAAGACCGATGAAGAGATCGCGCGCGCGCGCAAGGCGGCCGCGATCGGCGAGGCGGGCTTCGCGCATCTCCTCGAGTTCGCGCGGCCCGGCATGCGCGAATGCGATGTCGCGGTCGAGTGCAACCTCTTCACGAAGTCGCTCGGCGCCGACGACAATTTCCTGATGCTGAGCGCGCTGCCGCACGGCTATGGCGTCGCCGCCTCGAGCAACCGGCCGCTTGACGAAGGGCGACGTGCTGGTGGCGGAGTTCACGCCGTCTTATGAGGGCCAGTTCGCGCAAGTCTGCCGCACCGTCTCGATCGGCGCGCCGTCGAACGTGCTGGCGGAGAAATACGCGCTCGTCGTGCGCGCGATGGAGGCGGGCATCAAGGCCGTGCGGCCCGGCATCAAGGTGTCCGAGATCGCCGATGCGATCGACGCGGTGCTGAGCGATGCCGGCTATCGCGAATATTGCCGCCCGCCGCACATGAAGCGGCGCGGCCACGGCATGGGCTCGGGCTCGATCGCGCCGGGCGACATCGCCTACGACAATCCCGCGATCGTCGAGCCCGACATGGTGTTCGTCGTGCACCCGAACCAATATCTGCCCGAGACCGGCTACATGCTGTGCGGCGAGCCGGTGCGCGTCACGGCGACGGGCGGCGAGGCGCTGACGCGGCGCTGGGCCGCGCTCGGCGCGATCGACGCCTGAGGCGGCGCGATGCAGGTCCTGCAGACGACGCTTCTGACCGGCCCCTACGATTGGGACTCGCGATCTCTGCCGAAAGCCGAGTTCGAGGCGCGCGTTCTCCGCGTGCGCGCGGCGCTGGCGGCCGCGGGCGCCGACGCGCTCCTCGTGCACGGCATTCCGGGCGATTACGGCGCGTTGGCATATCTCACCAATTTCGTGCCGAAGCTCGGGCTTGCCGTGGCGCTCGTGCCGCAGGAGGGCGACATCCGCCTCATCGTCTCGGGCACGGCGCTCATGCTGACGCAGGCGAAGCTGCTCACCTGGGTCGACGATCTCAAGCCCGCTTCCGACGTGCCGAAGCTCGTCGCCGGCTGGTGCGCCGAGCGCGGCGCGGCGCGGCTTGGCCTCTGGGGCGCGCGCACGATGGCGCACGGCCTGCGCCGCGGCATCGTGGCGGCGCTCGGCCGCGAGCCGCTCGTGCTCGACGACGCGCTCGATGCGATCCGGCGCCATAAATCCACGCGCGAGCTCGGCCTGATGCGCGAGGCATCGCGCATCCTCGCCCGCGCATCCGGCGCCTTCATATCTTCGGCGCGCAGCGGGGCCGGCGCGCGCACGGCAGCGCTCGCGTTCGAGCGCGCGGCCGTGGCCGCGGGCGCGCAGGACGCGCGCACGCTCGCGAGCGCGCATGCGGGCGGGCCGCCCTTGCCGATCGATGGCCCCGAGGACCGCGTGCTCGATCCGCTCCTGGCGGCGCTCGCCGTGCAATATGCGGGCTACTGGGCCGAAGGCCTCGTCACGATTGCGGCGCAGCCCGGCGCGGGCCTCACGTGCGCGCGCGCCGCCCTTGCCGCGATGCTGCGCCAAGCGAAGCCCGGCGCATCGGCATGCTTCGCTGCAGCGCGCCGCCGCGGCAGAGCTCGGCGCGCTTCCGCCCAACCCCTATCTCGGCGCGGGCGCCGGTTCCGCCATCGGCCTCTCGCTCGAGGAAGGAGCCTTGGCGGGCGACGCGGCGCTCGAAGAGGGCGGCACCTACGTGCTGCGCGCCGGCGCCGGCGATGCGCTCGCCTCGGCGCTGATCGCCGTCGGCGCGAAGGAGCCGGAAATTCTCTGGTCGTCGCCATGATGCGCGCGCTCGCGGCCGCCGCCGCGCTTGCCGTCCTCGCGGCGCTTCCCGCCGTGGCGGCCGAAACGCTCGTCGTCGGCAAGGCCGCGCCCAACGCCTTCTCGTTCGTGCCGCTCGATATCGGCGTCGCCAAGGGCTTCTTCGCGCGGCAGGGGATCGAGATCCAGTCGCTCGGATTTTCCGGCAGCGCCAAGATTCATCAGGCGATGGCGGCCGGCAATCTCGATATCGGGCTCGCCGCCGGATCGGACCTGGTCTTTCCGCTGAAGGGCGCGCCCGAGATCGCCGTCGCCGACATGGCGGGGCCGCCGCTCCTGATGAGCTTCATCGTGCCGTGGAACTCGCCGGCCAAGAGCGCCGACGATCTGAAGGGCAAGCGCATCGGCATCTCGACCGTCAATTCGCTGACGCAGTGGCTGGCGCTCGAGCTGGCGCGCCAGAAGGGCTGGGGCCCCGATGGGCTGACCTTCGTCACGGTGGGCGCCGAGCCCGCGCCGCAAGTGGCGGCGCTCGTCACCGGCCAGATCGACGCGCTCGTCAGCGCGACGGCGCTGGGCTTGCGGCTCGAGACGGAACAGCGCGGGCGCGATCTCTTTCCCGCCTCGGACGTGGCCAAGGTTTTCATGATCCACGCGATCTATGCCTCGAACAAGATCGTGGAGCAGCAATCCCGACCTGGTGCGCGGCTTTCTCAAGGCGTGGTTCGAGACGATCGCCTTCATGCGCGCCAACAAGGACGAGACGGTGCGCCTTGCCGCGCCCGTCACCGGCTATCCGCTCGAGATCGAGCAGAAGGAATACGACATCGTCATGCCGATGTTCTCAGGCGACGGCAAGTTCGATCCCGCCGCGCTCGACGTGCTGCGCCGCTCGTTCGTCGAGCTGCACCTGCTCGATGCGCCGCCCGATCTCTCGAAGGTCTTGACGGAAAAATTCCTGCCGGGCGCGAGCTGAGCCGTTCGCTCAACCGTGCCAGTGGACGAAGCCCATGGCGTTGCCGGTGCCGGCGAGCGAGCGGTAGCACGGCACGTAATCCTCGATCGTGGGCTTGTATTTGAGCTCGGCCATCGCGCCCATGAGCGCGATCCAGTTTTTGATCTCGGACGTGCCTTCCTGGAAGATCGGCTCGCCCAAGGCCGCGAGCTCGTCCACCTTGCCGGCGCGGATCGCGTCGAGCACGGCGTTGTCGACATCCTCGTCGATGACGAAATGCGTCAACCCGCCCGAGGCGATGAGCGCCACGCGCAGGTCGGACGGCCACGCCTTGACCGCCTCGAGCACGGTCCGGCCGATGTCCCAGCAGCGCCGCACGTCGGGCTGGTTCGGCGGATAGAAGGTGTTGAGGATGACGGGCACGTTCGGCACGACCGTGTCGCGCATGATCTTGCGATAGACGAAGCCGTAAGCGTGCGGGATGGCGCCGCGCCCCGGGCGATACTGTTTCACCGAGGTCACGTCGTGCCCGGTCGCCATCAGCTTCTCGATGATGGCGCGGCCCAATTGCGGCTGGCCCGGATACGTCGCGCCCTCGGGCGGGATGCGGCCCGCCTGCGCCACGGCGACGCCCGGCGCCTCGTTGTGCTTCAGCTCCTCGGGCCCCATGCGGTTCTCGATCGTCTCGCCCCAATAGACGGCGAGCGCCGGGAACGCGGCATCGTTGAAGAGTTCCTTCTGGTCGTTGCCGAAGATGACGGCGACATCGGGCTTGGCTGCGGCGTACACGTCGGCCAGGCGCCCGATCGCGCTCATGCAGGCGGCGTGGCGCTCGGCCCATTTCTCCTTGGTGATCTGCTTGTCGAGCCCTTCGCCCGCGCGCAGCTTGACGAGCTGCTCGAAATTATAGGTCTTGCCCTTGAAGGCATGCTCGGGGTAGCGCCGGTCGAAATTGACGCGCTGGTCCCAGTTCTCGGGCGGCGTCGTCAGCATCGGCCCGTGCGAGGTCGCAAGTCCCAGAACGATTCGCGCCATGTCTTCCTCCTCGGCACGCGTATTTGACAATATGGGGAGGGCGCCGGTCAATCGGCAGGGGCGGGGGGCAGCGCAAGCCCGAGCGACTCGGCCAGAAGCCGTCGCGCCGCCGGCATGAGCGCCTGGCTCACATGGCAGCCGTCATACAAAAGCTCGCGCCGGCTGCGGTTCCGCTCGTCGACCAGGAGCGGCAGGAGCGACAGGACCGGCGCGCCCGCCGCCCGCGCGCGCTCGGTGAGAAGCATGGTAAAGATCGCCGTGGCCTCGTTGCGTGCCGCCTCGCTGCCGACCGAGGGAAAATCGGGGTTTTCGATGCTGCCCGTCGGGCTGCGACGCACCCGGCCCCCACAGCGCGATCTTGGGGTGGATGCGCTTGGCGCTGACGACGAAAGCGATGTAGCGCTCGGCGAGCGTGGCAAGGTTGGCGCGGAGATCGCCTGCGTGCTTCAGCACGTGCGCGCGCAGATCGATCTCGCCGAAGCACAACAGCACCCAGCCGCGATAGTCTTGCGCCGCAAGATCGAGGAGCGCGCGCCGCACGGACGGCCCGGAGCGCGTGCTGGACTTCCGCTCGATCAGGTTCCAGGCGAGCGCCGGGCCGACATGGCAGGTGACCACGCCGGGAATGCGGTCAGGCTCGAACACCGCATCGTTGCCCGACCAGAATTTGCAATGGCTGTCGCCGATCGCGACGAGCGCCGTCTCCCTGCGGCACGCGCACGAAGCGCCGTCCGCGCCGCGCGCGCCGCCAAAGTTCCCGCATCGAGGAAGGGTGCGCCGCGAGCCCGCGCTCAGCCGCACGCGACGGCGTAGCAGTCGCCGCAGCCCTCGGGCAGCCGCATCTCGCGCCAGCTCTTGCCGCCGTCGCTGGTGCCGATCACCTGGCCTGGGCGCGTCACGCCCCACACCTGGTTCGGGTCGCGCGCGTCCAAGGCCAGGTACATCATCGTGCCCTTGGCCTCGACGCCGTGATCGATGCGCTCCCAGCTCTTGCCGAGATCGCGGCTCCGCGCGAGCGAGCCGGTCGGCCCGGTCGAGTGGACCGAGAGCGCGGCATAAAGCGTCGAGGGATCGCTCGGCGCCGGCCTGATGTCGCGCGCGTAGGAAAATTTCGAGTAGCGCCCGACCTCGACATCCTGCCACGTGTCGCCGCCATCGGCGCTGCGGAAGAGGCCCATGCGGTTGGCGAGCCACACGGCGCCGGGATCGGCCTGGCTCACCGCGACGGCGTGGCCATCGAGCATGCCCTCGGCGTCGGTCGCGCTGCCGATGCGGCTCTGGTACTTCTCGGTCTGCGAGAACGCGATGAGGCCCTTCGAGCAATCGCTCCACGTGGCGCCGCCGTCGCGGCTCTTCATCACGCCGTTCACTTCGACCACGCCGAAGATGTCGTCCGGCCGCTTCGGGTCGAGTGCCAGGCGCATGACGCGGCAGGCAAAGCCCATCTTGACGCGCTCCTCGATCGCCGGCTTGGCGATGAGCCGCCAGCGCTCGCCGCCATCGTCGCTGCGATAGACCGCGACCGGCGACGCGCCGGCCAGGATCGTGCGCGGCGCCGCCGGGTGGACGAGGATCGACCAGATCTGCACATGGTCGGGGAAATCGGGCCGCATCCAGTGCTGGCCGCGGTCGTGGCTGATATAGAGCCCGTCCTGCGTGCCGATATAGACGATCGCGGGATCGTGCGGATTGACCACGATGGTGTGGACGCTGCACGTCTCGGGCAGCCCGTTCCGCAGCTCCTCGGCGGGGCCGCCATCAGATGAGAAGCGAAACACGCCCGTCTTCTTCCCGCCGCGCCACATCCCGGCGCCGGCATAGACCATGGTCGCCATGACTAGGACTCCTCGTTTCCCGTGCCGGTCATTTGACATCAGGGCTCCCCGAGGGTCAATCCACCGGCGAATCGCTCCCAGGCGCGGATGTGAACGCGCAGGCGCCGCGAAGCTGATATAGAGAAGCGGCAATTTTCGCGAGCGCCCTGCGATGCTGAAGCGACCGATGTTCCGCTCCCTCGCCCTGGCGGCGTCCTTCGTGCTGCTGGGATTGGCCGCCGCGCGCGCCGGCACGCAGAACGTGACGGTCGGCGTCAAGAACACCATGCAGGCCACGCTGATGACGCCCGACGATGCCGGACCCCATCCGGCCATCCTGGTGCTGCATACGAGCGGCGGCCTGAGACAGGCCGACCTCGACTTCGCCGCGGCCCTGACCAAGGAAGGATATGTCACGCTCGTGCCGGCCTTCATGCTGGCCTACGGGATCAACGCGGCGATGCGGCGCGAGACCTTCACCACCGATGCCGAGCCGATCTATGCCGACCTCGCGGCCGCGCTCGACATGCTCGCGCACGATCCGCATGTCGCGGGCCGGAAGCTCGGCGCGCTCGGGTTTTCCAACGGCGGCTATTTCGCGATGTGGCTCGCCGCGACGGGCAAGGTCCAGGCCGGCGTCTCCTATTACGGCGCCTTGACCGGCGCCGCGACGGACAAGGGCCTCTCGCGCTTCAAGGGCGTCTTCACCAAGGCGAGCTCGCCGGTCCTGATCCTGCACGGGCTCAACGACGAGACCGTGCCGGTCGCCGCCGCGCACAATCTCGGCATGATCGTCGAAGCAGCGGGCAGCCCCGTCGAGGTTCATCTCTACGATGGCGCCGGCCATCAATTCGAGCGCCTGCAGGGCTCGCCGCAAGACGCCGCCGCGGCCGCCGACGCGTGGCAGCGCACGCTCGCCTTCCTCGCCAAGTATCTCAAGTCCTGAGGCGCGAGGTCGCCAAGCCGGCGGAATGGGTCGTCGGCTACGCAGCTTTGACCGCGTGAGCGTGGATCTGCACGCGTAGCTTCTTGCGCAGGACCTGCAGGATGGCTGAAAGGTTGTCCATCGTGGGGTTGCCTTTCTGCGACAGCATCCGGTGCAGGCTTTTGGCAGGCTTGGCGGTCGCTGCGGCAAGCGTTTCGAAGCCGATCGTCGCGTTGACGAGGTCGCGCAGAACGAGTCGCGCCGTGTGCGGCTCGCCATTGAGGAACAACGTCGCCGCTTCGTCGAGCATCGCCTTGGCGAAGTCCGGATCGCGGCGAATGCGCTCGACGACGGTCTCTTTGAAATCCCGCGTCAGCACCATCTCGCTCACCTCCTGCCCATTGCTCTCGCTGCCGCCGTTTTCCGCGCCTTATATTCAACCCACATCGCGGTCGCGCGCACGATGTCGGCCTGCTGGCGCTGTTTTGTGCCTCCGCCAAGAAGAACGATCAGCGTCTCACCATCCTTCCCGAGATACACGCGATAACCTGGCCCCCAATCGATTCGGTATTCGCCGATCGTCCCGATCCATTTGATCCTCGATACGTTGCCGAGTTCGATCCGTGACATGGCCGTCGCGACCTTTGCGGCTGCCTGGGCGTGAAGCTGGTCGAACCAGGCCCGAAAGGGGCTCGATCCGTCCCCGCGAACGTACGCGACGACCGTCAGCGCGCCGGCCATATAGTCACATATAAGTTACTTTTATTCAAGCGCGGCTGCCGTTTCCTATTTCTCCGTCATCATCACCGCATACCTCTTGTCGATGATGTTGCCGGCGCTGACCTCGCCCTTCAACAGCCCCTGCGCGCGGTACCATTCGATCTGGTGCTGCACGCTCGTCTCGAGGATGCGGGCATCGGCATCGAAATACGGCAGGCCGATCTTCACGCGCTCGACGGGCTGGTTCAGGTACTTGGCGATGATGTCGAGAATCTCGGGCGCGCTCGCCTGGTCGGCGCGCAGGCCCTTGCCGTCGGTGAAGGCGTCGTGATAGTCGCGCGTCCCCTTCTTGAAGGCGCGCAGCACGCGCTCGACGAGGTCGCGCTTGCCGTCTGCGATCTCCTTCTGCGTGAAGAAGAGATAGGCCTGGTCGAGCCCGGTCTCGTCGCCGACCCAGCCGATGAGCTTCGCGTCGCCTTTCTCGATCAACGGCAGCGCGCCGGTCGAGGAGAAGATCGCCAAATCCGCGCGGCCGCCGGCCAAGGCCGACGCGATCATCGCGTTCCCCTGGAGCGGCATGAGCCGCACCGATTTCACGTCGAAGCGGTATTTCTCGGCAATCTCGCCGAGGCTGTATTCGAGCCCGGTGCCGCGCTGCGTCAGGGCGAATGTGTGCCCGGCGATGTCCTTGGGCGCGGTGAGGCCCGCGGCATAGGCCTGGTTCGAGGCGAGGATGCCGAGATAGTGGAAGCTCGGCGCCTCCATCGCGCCGCCGGCGAGCGCGCGCAGCTTGCCGTCGGCGGCGAGGCTGTAGAGCGCGGCCGTCTCGGCGGCGATGCCGAAATCCAAGTCGCCCGAGGTGACGCCGACCGCGATCGGCTGCTGCGCGTCGAAATAGGAGAGCTGCGGATCGAGCTGCTCGGCCGCGAAATAGCCCTTGGCGATCGCGATCGCGATCGGCCCGCAGCTCGCCAGGCGGCTGACGCCGATATGCACCACATCCGCCGCCGAGGCGCCCGCGCTCCATGCGCAGACGAGTAGCGCGCTCACAATTGCCGTCATGCCACGCCGCATTGGTCTCTCCCGGATTTTTGCCGATTGGGCCACGAAGGGAGCCTCTTGACAAGTGTACGCAAAATGCTACATGCCCTTCCGTCGTCCCCGCGCAGGCGGGGACCCAGGGCCGCTGTCCCGTCGCCCGCGCTGGGTTCGCTGCTTCTCGCAGGAACGACGAGGAAAGGCGAATTGCGAAACGAACCCAATTGCAGTCGCCAAACGAACCCAATTTAAGTACGCAATATCAATGACTTGGATTTTCGCCCATGCCCGCTTCCGCCCGCTCCGGCAAACCTTAAGCTCGGGCGAGCGCCAGGGAGACTCGAATGGACACGCTTGCCACCGCCGCCGCCGACCTCGATCTCGACCGCTATCGCCTGCGCCGCTTCCTTGCCGAGCTCGGGCCCGACGAGCTCGACACGCATGCCGAGCCGCGCGACCTGGCCGAAGTCGCCGCGATCCTCGACGGCAATCCCAAGGCGGTGTGGTTCAAGAAGCTCGGGTCCCGAGGGCGCGGAGCTTGTCGGCTCGGTCGGCGCCAGCCGCGCGCGCATCGCCCGCGCCTTCGGCGTCAAGCCGGAAGGTCTCCATCAGGAACTGCAGCGCCGCTTGAAGCTCGAGCCGCAGATCGTCGAGGTCGCGCGCGAGCGCGCGCCGGTGCAGCAGGTCGTCGTGACCGGCGCCGACATCGACCTGACGCGGCTCCCGATCCATCTCCAGCATGGCGGCGACGGCGGCCTCTATATCTCGGCCTCGATCGACTTCTCGCTCGACGATGCGACCGGCTGGACCAATGTCGGCTTCCGCCGCCTGATGCTGCGCGGCCGCGCCGAGACCGGCGCCGATGTGACGGCGCCCTCCGACTTGAAGGCGCTTTACGAGCGCGCGGTCGCGGCGGGCAAGAAATTCCCGGTGAGCTTCGTCGTCGGCTCGTGGCCGACCGATCTCGTCGCCGCGACGATGCGCGTGCCGGTCGACGAATTGGGCCTCGTCGCGAGCCTGCGCGGCGCGCCGCTGCCGGTCGTCAAGTGCGTCACCAACGACATCCGCGTGCCGGCCGATGCCGAGTACGTCATCGAAGGCTATCTCGGCGCCGAAGGCCACATCGAGCCCGAAGGCCCCTACGGCGAGTTCCTCGGATATTACGGCGCGCTGAAGCGCAATCCCGTGTTCCACGCGACCGCGATCACGCGGAGGAAGGACGCGCTCTTCGAGACCGCGACGATCAGCGGCCGCCACATGGCCAACACCGATACCGCGACGCTCGAGACGGTGCGCAACGAGTTCAATGTCTGGCGCACGCTCGAAAGCGTGGTGCGCGAGCCGGTCGCCGTCTATGCCCCGGTCGCGACCGGCGGCATGCTGTCGGTGCGCGTGGCGCTGCGCCAGCGCGCGGCCGGCGAGGCGAGGTCCGCCATCATGGCGATCCTCGGCGGCACCAACGTCAAGGTCGTGAAGATCGTCGATCCCGACATCGACATCTTCTCCGACGAGCAGATGGACTGGGCGCTCGCGACGCGCTTCCAGGCCGATCGCGACCTCATCGTCGCCGAGCGCGTCGCCGCCATTCCGCTCGATCCCTCGACCGGCGGCGCGCACCAAGGCGCCAAATGCGGCTTCGACCTGACCGTGCCCTATGGCCAGACCGGCAAGTTCGAATGGTCGGTGCCCGGGCCGCCGCGCTTCGAGGGCAAGCGCTTTCCCTCGCTCGAGGCGGCGCTCGCCGACGGGCCGAAGCGGTTCGAGGAATTGATGACGGCGACGGCCTCGCGCGACGGGCGCGAGCTGGTGCGCGGGATCGAGGATCTGCGCCGCGCCAAGGGCCTCACGCGCGACGCGCAGGGCCGCTATATTATGCCGCAAAGCTGACCCGTTCCGGAGGAAACGCCATGGCCGAAGCGCTCAAGAAGGTCACCGTGTCGATGATGAACGCGGTGCACGATCTGCCGCTGCTGGTCGCGCGCGACGACGGGTTCTTCCGCGACGAGGGGCTCGACGTCACCATCCTCAAGACGCCGGGCTCGGGCCAGTTCTCGTCCGACCATCAGGCGCTGCGCGCCAACATCTTCGACCGCACCATGGAGCAGCTCTACGACCAGGGCCAATGCGACCAGTTCCGCATGTGCGAATGGGGCGTGATGAAGCGCGCCGTCGAATCGATGAGCGAGGAAGGCCACCGCCCGGCCAAGATCGTGGCGCTGGGCTCGGCCATGTCGTCCTTCGCGCTCGTCGCCGATCCGGCCGCGCGCATCTGGGAGCCGGAGCAGCTGAAGGACCGGCCGATCGCCGTCTCGCCCTTCAACGGCTCGCACTTCACCACGCTGAAGATGCTCGACGGGTTTTTGACGCGCGAGCAGATCAAGACGACGTTTGCCGGCACCATGCGCGAGCGCATCGAGGCGGTGAAGCGCGGCGATGTCGTGGCGGCCTCCGTGATGGAGCCGTGGATCAGCGTCGCCGAGAAGATGGGCCTGCGCGTCATCATGGAATCGCATTCGACGCGCAGCGAGGCGGCGGGCGACGAGCTCGACGGGCCGACCTTGGCGAAGATGTTCCGCGCCGAAGCCGCCGCCGCCGCTGCGATCGAGCGCGATCCCGGCCGCTATGCGCATTATCTCGTCGACGAGGCGGGCGGTCTCTTGGAGGCGGGCGACCTCAAGTGGCGCGCCTCGTCAACGCGCCGCCGACGCCCTATACGCGCGAGCGCTTCGACCACACTTACAACTGGACGGTCGGCTGGGGCCTCGTGCCGCCGGGCGCCACTTACGAGAACACGGTCGACAACCGCGCCTGGCAGTAGCCGCCTCTGTCATTGCGAGCGCAGCGAAGCAATCTCCCGCCGGAAGGGGATTGCTTCGTCGCCTTCGGCTCCTCGCAATGACAGCCAGCGCTTACCGCTTCGGCATCGGCCCCTGGAATTCCCAGGTGTGGCCGGCCGGGTCGAGCACGAACACTTGCGGCGCGCCGATCAGGCTGCTGTTCGATTCATACTTGATGCCGAGCGCCGTCATGCGCGCGCAGAACGCGTCGATGTCCTTGACGCGCCAGGCGGTGTGACGGCCGGCCGGCGTCGCCGCCGCGCCGGGCCCGGGCGAGTATTCGTCGTCCTTGGCGATGAGGTGGAACTGCACCCGGTTCTCGGCGTCGCCGATCCACGCGCCCGGCACGAGATCGTCGAGCGCCTTGGGCCGCGGCAAAAGCTTGAGGCCCGAGCACGTCGAGATAGAATTTGACGCAGGCGTCGAGATTGCTGCGCGTGCACGGCACGCCTTCATGCATCAAGCCCACGAATTCGAAGGACGGAGCCTCGGTCTTGCTTTCGAGGACGGTCGCCATCGCCAATCTCCTGCGGTTTGGCGCCAAGGCTAACCGGGCGCCCGAACGCTTGTCAAAGCCCGCCGCCCGCGCCCGCGCTCAGTCCTTGAAGAGCGCGTCGAACGTCTTTTGCCAGCGCTCGTTCTCCGCCGGCGACAGCGACACGCGCTCGCTGTGCTTGGCCGCGAATGTCTCGAAGATGCCGGGCGGGTTGGTCGCGACATCGGGGCGCGTCGGGATGCGGCCCCACTTGGTGCGCATCGCCTGGGCCTCGGCGCTGATGAGATAATTCAGCAGCAGCTTCGCCGCGTTCGGGTGCGGCGCCTTCGCGTTGATCGCGGCCTCGCCATAGGTCACGACCACGGGCTCCAGCACCCAGTAATCGATCGGCCCGCCGGCGAGCTTCACGTTCAAGGTGAGGTTGACGAAATTGTTGAGGCTCACCCAGTACTCGCCCGATCCGACCGCCCGCGCGAGCGCGAGGTGGCCCTTGTAGAGCGCGGGGTGGAGGCTCGCGACGATGCTCTGGATGAGGCTCTTCGCCTTGTCCTCGCCGTAGAACTGCGCCAATCCGGCAAGCCAGTCGCGGTCGCTGAAGTCGATCGCGACATGGCCCGCCCACTCCGGGTGCTTGGCGAAATCGGCATAGCTCTGCGGCAGGCTCGCGCGCTCGACCTTCGCGGTGTTGTAGCCGGGCGCGTGGAACACGGTGTAGCCGCCGATCCAGCGCTGCTCCGGGTCCTTGGCGCCGGGAAAGAGGTTCTTCGCTTCCGGCGGCTCGTAAGCGAGGCGCAGCTCCTTGGGGATGCTCTCGGCCGCCTGGATCTCGACCACGTCCCAGGATTCCTTGCCGGCGCGCGCCTCGATCTCGATCCGCGCCATGATGGCGGTGTCGGAATTGCGCACGTACTCGACATGGATGCCGGTCGCCGCCTCGAACGCCGCGAGCTGCGGCATCTCCTCTTCCTCGTTGACCGAGCTGAAGATGACCGGCGCGCCTTCGCCCTTTGCCGCGGCAAGGAGAGCGGGATCGAGCCACGGCGGGTTTTCCGCCGCCGCGGCCGGCAGAACGGTTGCGACAAGGAGCGCTATGCCGAGTGAGGGTCGCTTCATCGAGGCGCGATATTGACATGGGCGCGCGCCCGACTCAATTTGCAGGTAAGCGAAGCCCCGAGGAGAACTGGCATGAGCGCCGAAACCGCCGTCGCCCACAAACAAACCGCGACATCGCCGATCAAGGTCAAGAAGATCGGCCACCTCGTCTACGAGGTCGCCGATGTCGCCCGCACGGTGAAATTCTGGACCGAGATGCTGGGCTTCGAGGTGTCGGACAAGAACGAGTTCGGCATGGTGTTCCTGCGCACCAATTCCGACCATCACACGATCGCCGTGGCGCCGAGCAAGGACAAGGCCAAGGGGCGCGAGGACAAGGGCCTGCGCGTCGATCACCTGGCGCTCGAGGTCGCGTCCATGGCGGAGTTGATCGCCGCGCGCGATTTCCTGAAGGCGCACGGCGTGCCGGTAACCTGGGAAGGACGGCGCGGCCCCGGCGGCAATCCCGGCTTCCACTGCCTCGACCCGGACGGCTTCGAGTTCGAGCTCTACTGCGACATGGACCAGATCGACGAGCGCGGCCTGTCGCGCCCGCCCGAGCAGTGGAACCGCGTCGGCTCGCTCGAGGACGCCAAGGCCAAGCCGCTGCCGAAGCGGTGGTGAGGCGCGCGCCGCCGCCAAACCCCGGCTCCACTGGCCCGCGAAGTAGAACTTGCCCTTGATCGGCGAGCTCGAGATCCACGGCTGCTGCGCGCCCTTCGTCACGGTGTCCACCTGGACGCCGACCTCGTTGAACATCGACAGCACATCGAGGCCGGGCGTCGCGATCGAGCGCGCGAGCGCCACCGTGAACGGGCTGTCGCCGCCCGGGTCGCCGTCACCCGCGACGTTGCCGGGCTGGGTCGCATAGGAGATGAGCGTGCCCTCGGGCGCCCGCATCTGCGCGAGGCCGCCGCCGGCGTCGCGCAAGCCGCGCCCGCCGAACGGATTGTTGCGGCACGCATCGAGGATCACGACCTTGAGGCGCGCGTGCGAATCGTCCATCTCCTGCAGCACCAGCGCGGCATCGATGAGCTGCGTCTCGGCGTCCGATATGCGGGTCGGATTGGCTTCGACCGGGACCAGGTAATTGGCGCCCTGCACCTGCAATCCGTGACCGGCGTAATAGAACACGCCGACCGAGCTGCCGGCGAGGCGGTTGCCGAAGATGGTCAGCACCTTGATGAAGGTGGTGTGGTCGAGATCGACGAGCGCGCCGCCGCCGACCAGCTCGAACCCGTCCTTCTTCAGCGCCTCGGCGACGAGGCGCGCGTCCGCCACCGTGTTGGAAAGGCGCGGCACGTTCTGGTACTTGGCATTGCCGACGACGAGCGCGACGCGGCGGCCGCCGGCGGGCGCCGCCGCCAGCTCGGGCTCGGGCGGCAGCGGCAGCAATGCGGGCGGGGGAGCGCTGGGCGGAGCGGCGAGCCGGCTCGCCAGCTCGCCGGCGCCGTCGAGCGCCTCGGCAAAGCGCTGCACCGCCTGCGAAGCCGCGGCCTTGAAGCCGGTCGTCGTGGCCGGATAGGGAATGACGCCGCTGCCATCGCCCTTCACCTGCCCGAGCACCGCCTGCGCGTCGTCGACGAAGATGCCTTGCAGCGCGACCGTCGTCGCTTGCCCCGACAGCGATGCGACCTTGACCTGCACGTCGAGGAACATGACCGCGTCGGCCGCGGCCTTCTTGCGCTCGTCGGCCCCTTGCAGCACCAGCACGTCCTTGAAGCGCCGCCGCAGCGTCTCGTCGATCGACTTGGTCAGGAACACCGGATCGGCGTCGGCGAGCGCCGTCTGGTTGGTGAGCGCGCCGAAGCTGCTGATCGCCTGCTGCTCGCCGGCGACGACGCCCATCGCCTTCTTGGTGTTGTCGGTGAAGACGACGCCGAGCGTCATGGTCTTGAACTGGGCATCGGCGGCCGAGCCCGCGCTGCGCCCGATCTGGGCGAGCGGGTCCTCGTACGTCACGCTCGGCGCCGAACAGCCGGCCGCGACAAGCGCCGCCAGCAGCGCCAATGCGGCGCGCTTTCCCGTCATCGCCGGTGCGAGCGCCGGCGCTCGGTGTGCATGTGTTTCCCCCTGCGAGCCTGCGTCCTGCGATTTATCACTACCGGCGCGAGATCACCAAACGGTAAACGAAAGCCCCTGGAGACTCTGCCGAGTCCCCAGGGGCCGATCGCCGAAACGGTCGAGTCGCGCTTCGCTCAGACCGAGTAGTACATCTGGAACTCGATCGGGTGCGGCGTGTGCTCGAAGGCGTGCACTTCCGAACGCGCGTCGTCCCAGGACGCGCCGTTTCAAGCTGTTACGCCTGCCGATAGCTCATTAGGCAGAGCGCGTCGCCGCGGTAGCCGGTGGCGTTCAGCTCTCCTGTCTCGTCGATTTTGCCTTCGAGGTGAATAGCGAACTTGCCGTTGACGTTGGAGTCACCGGTACCGTCGATGATGACGGAGCCGTTCGAACTCGATCCTGCCGCGATATTGGTCTGTCACCACGACGTGTATGGTTCCAACCGTGAAATCGTATTTTTTCGTGCCCGACACCGTGCCGTGGGCGACCGTCAGAACGATGTCGGTGGCCGCGAACGCAATGGTTGTCGGTGTCGCTCCGCAAGCAAATATGCCTTTCCAGGCGGCATCCCGAGAGTCTCCCCTGGTGGTCCGGAACGGTACGACCGCGATTGGACGCGTCGACAGGATGGCGAGGCGGTCGCGCGCGCGGTCCGCGAACGCTCCGTTCGGATATTGGTCCATGAAGGCGGCGAGGACATCGGGATCGGGGCTGTCGCGCGCCGCTTCCCAACCGGAGATTTCGGCCGGCGAGGCGGCATCCCGCTCGACCGGCGCCGGTCCGCCCGCGAAGTAGAAGTCGCCCTCGATCGGCGAGCTTGACACCCATGGGCGCTGACTTCCTTTGGTCAACTGGTCGACGATGACGCCCACGTCGTTGAACACCTGGAACAGATCACGGCCCGGCTCCTTGGTCGCCTGGGCAAGGGCGCGAGCGTAAGGACCGTTGCCTCCCTCGGGTCCGTCCTCGGCGACGCTGCCCGGTTCCGTTGCATAGGAGATCAAGGTTCCCTTTGGCGCCAACATTTGCGCGAGACCACCGGCGACGCCGCGCACGCCCGACCCGCCGAACGGATTGTTGCGGCACGCGTCGAGGATGACGATGTGGAGCGACTTGCCCGCGCCCTGCATCTGCCGCAACACGACATTGACGTCGATCAGCTCGAAATCCGCGTCCTCGCGCTGGGAGAGATTGGCGTTCACCGGCACGACATAGTTGACGCCGTCCAACTGGATGCCGTGGCCGGCGTAATAGAACAGCCCGATCGAGCCGGGCGACAACTGGGTGCGGAAATCGCGGATCGCTTGCTCGAAATCGGCCTTGCTCAAATCGAGGTAAGGTTTGCCGCCGACGAGCGTGAAACCAACCGCTTGCAGGGTCTGCGCCACCAGCGTGGCATCGCGCTGCGCATTCGGGAGCGTCGGAATATGCTGGTAATGGCTTTCGCCAATCACGAGCGCGACGCGCTGCACCGCGTCCGCCCACGCGCGGCTCGCCACGAGCGTGCAAGCGAGTATTACCGCAAGGAGCGCCACCCATCGCGTCAGCCCGCCCGCTCCAGGCACCGCTTTTCTTGCTAGCGCGCGATCCCTCAAGGCGACCGCCATTTGAATGTTGAAAATCGCCAACGATTCTGGTGCTGCCGGTAAGGATTGAACTTCCGATCACCCCCTTACCAAGGGAGTGCTTTACCACTGGGCTACGGCAGCGCCGGCGGCGACATAGACGAGCGCGCCGCGCAATTCAAGGCGGCGTTGGATTTCCGCCGCCGTTGGCCGTGTCAGTCTCAACGAAAAGCCCCTAGGAAATCCAAAGACTTCCTAGGGGCTGATGTGGAAAACTAAGTCTAACGCGATCTGACGTGACTAACGGAAACTAAACGCCTTTTCGCGTCAGACCGAGTAGTACATCTGGAACTCGATCGGGTGCGGCGTGTGCTCGAAGGCGTGCACTTCCTCGTAGCGCAGGTCGATGTAGCTCTCGATGAAGTCCTTGGTGAACACGTCGCCCTTGGTCAGGAAGGCGTGGTCGGCGCGCAGGTGCTCGAGCGCCTCGCGCAAGGACCCGCACACGGTCGGGATGTCCTTCAGCTCCTCGGGCGGCAGGTCGTAGAGGTTCTTGTCGATCGGGTCGCCCGGGTGGATGCGGTTCTGGACGCCGTCGATCCCGGCCATCAGCATCGCCGCGAATCCCAGATAGGGATTGCACGCCGGATCCGGGAAGCGGACCTCGACGCGCTTGCCCTTGGGGCTCGAGACGATCGGGATGCGGCACGAGGCGGAGCGGTTGCGCGCCGAGTACGCGAGCAGCACCGGCGCCTCGAAGCCGGGAATGAGGCGCTTGTAGCTGTTCGTCGTCGGGTTGGTGAAGGCGTTGATCGCCTTGGCGTGCTTGATGATGCCGCCGATATAGAAGAGCGCCAGGTCCGACAGGTCGGCATAGCCCGAGCCCGCGAACAAGCGGCTTGTCGGCCTTCCAGATCGACTGGTGCGTGTGCATGCCCGAGCCGTTGTCGCCCTTGATCGGCTTCGGCATGAAGGTCGCGGTCTTGCCGTACTGCGCTGCGACCTGCATCACCACGTATTTGTAGATCTGCATCTGGTCGCCGCCCTTGACGAGCGTGTTGAACACGTAGCCGAGCTCGTGCTGCGAGGGCGCCACCTCGTGATGGTGCTTCTCGACGTTCAAGCCCATCTCGGCCATGGTCGAGAGCATCTCGGCGCGCAGATCGGACGTGCTGTCCACCGGCGGCGTCGGGAAATAGCCGCCCTTGATCGGCGGGCGATGGCCGCTATTGCCGTCGGGGAACGCCTTGTCGGACGAATCCGGGCTCTCCTCGGCGTCGATCGCGTAGGAGGAGGCCTGCATGCCGACCTTGAAGCGCACGTCGTCGAACACGAAGAACTCGGCCTCGGGTCCGAAATACGCCGTGTCGCCGATGCCGGTCGAGGACGAGATATTTCTCGGCCTTCTTGGCGATCGAGCGCGGATCGCGGCCATAGGGCTGGCCGGTCTGCGGCTCGAGGCAGTCGCAGAAGAGGATGATCGAGGTCTGCGCCGCGAAGGGATCGAGCACGGCGGTCTCGCAGTCCGGCTTCAAGAGCATGTCGCTCTCGTTGATCACCTTCCACCCGGCGATCGAAGAGCCGTCGAACATCACGCCTTCGGCCAGGACGTCGGCCGAGATCGCCTTGATGTGATAGGCCAGGTGCTGCCACTTGCCGCGCGGATCGGTGAAGCGGAAGTCGATGAACTTGGCATCGTGCTCCTTGATCATGTCCATTACTTTTTGTTCGTTCGCCATGGTCCCCTGTCCTGTTGGTTGAAAGGTTCGGGCCGGCCTCCCGCGGACGGCTCGCCGGTGCGGAGCTAGATCGCGTCTTTGCCTTTCTCGCCGGTGCGGATGCGGATTGCCTCGTCGATGTTGCTGATGAAGATCTTGCCGTCGCCGATGCGGCCGGTGTGGGCGGCATGCTGGATCGCCTCGACGGCGCGCTCGACCAGATTGTCCTCCATCACCACTTCGATCTTCACCTTGGGCAGGAAGTCGACCACGTATTCCGCTCCGCGGTAGAGCTCCGTGTGACCTTTCTGCCGGCCAAATCCCTTTGCCTCGGTGACGGTGATGCCCTGAATTCCGACCTCGTGCAGCGCTTCCTTCACTTCGTCGAGCTTGAACGGTTTTATGATCGCTTCGACCTTTTTCATGTTTCATGCCTTCTTGGCAAATGGCAGGCCCCGGCTCCCCATCCCGGCCACCCAAAGTCCCTCGTAAGCATGAGCCGTGCCAGTCTGGCGGCGGCGGCGGAGCCATCCAACCGCGGAGTCGCGGGAAGGAATACCCGCTTCCCGGGCCAAAGCACAAGCAGTCTGCCGCTTTTTTGGGCAGATTATTCGATCGGCAGGTCGATCACATAACGCCGGTCGATCACCTTCTCCGGGTCGATCGGGCCCTTGAGCAGGCCGGCCGAGGTATACCAGGCGATCTGGCGCGCGATGTCCTTGGTGTCGAGGCCGCCATTGGCCGGGGCGAAGGCGATCGCGAGCCTGGTCTTTTCCACCGTCTCGCCGGTGTACTTGCTGATGATGGCGAGCGCCTCGGGCGCGGTGGGTCCGTCGGCGCGGGTTTGGCCCGGGCCGGTGAAGGCGTCGTGGTAGAAGGCCAGGCCCTTGCGGAAGGCGCGCTGGAACCGCCGCACCATGTCGCCGCGCTCGTCCGCGGTCTTGGTCGAGACGAAGGTGATGGCCGACTGGTAGCGCACCTCGTCGCTGAGCCAGCCGATCAGGTGCACCTCGCCGGCGTCGATCATCGGCACGAGCTGGGTCGCGGCGTTGATGGTGCCGTCGGCCTGGCCGCCCTTGATGGTCGAGATCACGTTCGGGATCGACTGCACCGCCTTCAGCTGCACGGTGTTGATGTCGAAGCCGAATTTCTGCGCCAGCAGCGCCAGGCGGTAATGCGCGGAGGAGCCGATCTGCGGGATGGCGAGCGAATGGCCGGGCAGGTCCTTATAGGATCTGAGCCCCGCGTCCCAGCCGCGGTTGGACGCCGCGAGCGCGAAATTGTGGAAGCCCTTGGCCTCGCGCGTCTCGCCGCCGATGATCTTGATGGCGCCCTGGCCGCGCGAGCGAGAACAGGCTGCCCGAGGTCGCGGTCTCGCCGAAATCGACGTCGCCGGAGACGGCGGCGACCGCGATCGGCACGCCGCCCCCTTCGAAGAACACGATCTCGGGATCGAGCCCTTCTTCGGCGAAATAGCCCTTCTCGATGGCGATGTAGGTCGGTCCCGAATTCGCCACTCTGACGAGGCCGAGCTTGATGTGCTCCGCGGCGGCTTCGCTTGTGCCGAACGCGAGTGCCACGGCCAGCATGCCGGCGGCAGCGGCCGAACGTCCCAAGAAAAAGCGCATGGTTTCCTCCGGCCGCAACTCTACCCGATCAGATCGCCGCGGCAATGATGTTGACCGCGAGCGCCAGGACGCCGGTGTTGAAGAAGAACGACAGCACGCCATGCGCAAGCGTGATGCGGCGCATCGCGTGCGAGGTGACCTGCACGTCCGAGACCTGGCACGTCATGCCGATCACGGCGGCGTAGTAGAGGAAATCCCAACAGTCGGGCGGATGATCGCCGGGAAAGGCGAGCCCGCCGCGCATCTTGTAGTCGGGGCCGGGGTCGAGATCGCCGTAATAGGCGTGCGCGTAGTGCAGCGCGAACATCGTGTGCACGAGGAGCCAGGACAAGGCCACCGCGACACACGCGAGGGTGATGCGCGGCGCGGGCGGACCGCTCCGCCCTCCGACGACGAAGGCGAGCGCGACGAGGCTCACCAATCCCGCCGCGACGATCAGCATCGAGAGGATCCAGGTGCGCTCGTCGAGCGTGCGGGCGCGCGCGCGGAGGCGATCGGGCGAGCCGTCGCCGATCGCGACGAGCGTCAACGCGAGAAAGACGACGACGCCGACGATCCAGGCGAGCATGCCGCTGAGCGCCGCGCCGAAACCGGGCACGGGCAGGGCGAGCGTCAGCAGTCCAACGATGATGGCGATGGCGAGGCGCGGGCCGGCGCGGAGGTCGCGCAGGCTCACGCGGGCTGCTGCCGCCGCACGCCGGCGGGAAGCCGCGCGGCTTGCCTCATACCGTGACGGGCTCGGTGTCGATCGGCCGGTAGAGCCCGTGGCGCGCGCCTTCGACGAACGGCACCGACTTGTCGAGCTCGATCGAGCACGAGCGCACGCGCTGCGCTTCCGGCTTCAAGGCGGCGATCGGCTTGCCGTCGCGGCTCGCCTTCGCCAGGCGCAAGAGCAGGCGGCGCGCGAAGATGATGCCGTTGTCGGTCGTCACCAGGTTCTCGCGCGTGCGGTCCTGGATCGGCCCCATGCTTTCCTGGATCGCCGCATCCTGCATGGCGAAGCCGTCGACGCCGCTGAAGGTGAGGCCGGCGGCCTGCGCCTCGCGGTCGATCAGGTAATCGTTCGACTTGTTGGCGAGCGGGAGATAAGTGCCGGGGATGGCGCGCGCGTGGATGCCGCGCCCGCCCATCATCGCCTGGCGCTGCTCGCGCGCGAGCGCCTTGTGCGGATGGTAGTTGATGCTCCACGCCCAGCAATGCTCGTCGTCGATCGGGACCCAGGCGTGGCCGCCCAGGGGATGGCCCGCGCGCGGCGGGATGAGCGTGTACCACGGCACGATCCACGGCGTGATGCGCCAGTAATAGCGCGTCTCGTCGGCATTGCGCCGCGCCCCGATCAGGAGCCCGCCGTCGAACTCCTTGACGTCGAAGTACGGCATGCGGTCGCGCTCGGTGTATTCGTTGCCCTTGGCGCCCTTGAACATCGGGTCGCGGTTGAAGTCGGCGGCGTGGAGGAACGGCACGTGGCTCGAATCGATGCCGCCCTCCATCGCCTGGAGGTAGTTGCACTCCTGCAGGCGCTTCGAGAGGTAGCGCCGCTCGGGCGCGACCAGCGTCCATTCGAGCGCCGGCAGCTCGGGCTTCTGCTCGGGCGCACCCATGTAGGTCCAGATCACGCCGCCATGCTCGACGCACGGATAGGATTTGAGCTTGATGCGGCTGCGCATCCCGCTCTCCTCGGGCTCGGACGGCAGATCGACGCAGTTGCCGTCCACGTCGTATTTCCAGCCGTGATAGACGCAGCGGATGCCGCACTCCTCGTTGCGCCCGAACCACAGCGACACGCCGCGATGGGCGCAGAACTCGTCGACGAGGCCGATGCGGTTCATGCTGTCGCGGAAGGCGATGAGCTGCTCGCCCATGAGCTTGATCGCGCACGGGCGTGCAGTCCGGTCCCGGGCAGCTCTTCCGGCAGCAGCGCCGGCACCCAGAACCGGCGCAGGAAATCGCCCATGAGCGTGCCCGCCCCGGTGCGGGTCAGGTTGTCGTTGTCTTCACGCGAAAGGGCCATGACCGACCTCGCTCCAAAGCACCAGCCCATTCCGCTCGTCATGGCCGGGCTCGTCCCGGCCATCCACGATTTAGATTTGCGAAGGAACACCCGTGGATGCGCGGGACAAGCCCGCGCATGACGGTGAACGGGAGGTGCGGAACATCCCCTATTTCGCCAAATAGCCGAACTTCTGCCGCGACAGGCGGCGCAGCTCGGGCGACGGCATGTTCACCTTGGGGAACTGGTCGCGCCAGTACCACGGCTTGCACGCGTCGATGATGGCGCGGCTGTTGGTGAAGTCGCCCTTCGCCTTGCGCTCGGGCTCGATGCGCGGATCGAGCGGCGTCGACCAGGCATTGTGGATGATGTCGATCGAGGTCGCGGGGTCCGAGCGCGTCAGCATCGCCCAGATCAGCTCGTCGAGGTTCGAGGGGTCGATGTCTTCGTCCACCACGATGACATAGCGCCCGGTATAGGCCCCGACATGGCACATGGCGGCGATGTGGCCGGCCTGCGTCGCGTGGCCGGGATAGCGCTGCTTGATCGAGATGCCGAGCAGGAGCCGTGCCGTCCCGGTCTCGTGCGCCCAGGCGGCGACCACGTCGGGCACGCCCGCCTTGGTGATGTTCTCGCGCAGGAGCGCCGAGCGCGTCACCGCGCGATAGCGCGCGAGCTCGTCCGGCGGCCGCTGCGGCGGGCAGCCGAGCATGATCGGGTTGTTGCGGTAATAGATCGCCTTGATGTCGAGCACCGGCTCGTCGCGCACGTCGCTCGCGTAATAGCCCGTCCATTCGCCGAACGGGCCCTCGGCCTTGACGTTGCCGGGCTGCACGAAGCCCTCGATCACGAGCTCCGCGCGTGCCGGGAAGGGGAGCCCCGTGTATTTGCCCTTCACCACTTCGACCGGCTCGCCGCGGATGCCGCCGACGATGTCGAACTCGGAGACGCCATAGGGCACCTCGCTGCAGCCCATGAGAAAGGTCATGGGATCGCCGCCGGCGACGATGCACACCGGCATCGGCTCGCCGCGCGCCATGTACTTGTCGCGCTGGATGCGGCCGTGCTTGCCGGGCGAGATGTAGAAGCCGACGCGCTTCTCGTCATGGATCATGACGCGGTACGTGCCGCAATTGATCCAGCCCTCGTCGGGGTCGCGCGTCACGTTGAAGCTGCCGGTGCCGATATAGCGGCCGCCATCCTCCTCGTGCCACTTCGGCGTCGGGAATTTCGTCACGTCGATCGCGTCGCCCTCCATGACGTTCTCGAGGATCGGCGCGGAGGTCACGTATTTCGGCGGGATCTGCTTCAGATCCGCCATGTAGTGCTTGCGGAACTCTTCCGTCAGCTCGAGCTTGCCGAGATCGGTCGGGAAGCCCAACGTCATGTTCTGGCGCTTGCCGCCGAAGAAATTGACCAGCACCCGGCTCCCCGGCAGCGTGCCCGGCACGTCCTCGAACAGCACGGCGGGCGCCTTCTCGTCATGCAGGATGACTTCGGACGCCATGCCGATCTCTTCCTGCCAGGTGAGGCCTTTGGCCACGCGCACCTCGCCGAGCTTCTGCGCCTCTTCGAGCCATTCGCGCAGGTCGCGATAGGGGATGCGCGGCTCGATGTTCGAGCCTTCGCCGGGCTTGCGCCCGTCGCCGCCGATCGGGTTGGCCATCGCGTCCTTGGTGTCGTCCGCCATCACGTCCTCGCCTTGTGCTTTCGTGCGCGAAATCTAGCCAGTCGTACGCAGTTCGACAATGCGTGTCGGCGCGATGCGCGGCGCGAGCAGCAGCGCGAGCGGAATGGTGGCGAGCGCGGTCAACGCCGCGGCGAGCGTCGCCCACTTCACGCCCGCGGCGTCGCCGAGCACGCCATAGAGCACCGGCGCCAGCGCGCCCGAGCCGATCGTGCCGGTATAGAACAGCGCAAACGCGCGCTCGGTGCGCCCGGACGATGCGAGCTCCGGCACGGTGCCGTAAAGCACCGACGAGGTGCCGTTAAGCATGATGCCGAGGATCGGCAGCACGACGAACGCCGGCACGAGCGGCAGCAGCAGCACGAGCACGATCGCCGCCGCGGTCCCGCCTTCGGTCGCGAGCACGGTGCGCAGCACGCCGATCCGCGCGCCGAGCCAGCCGCAGGTGATTTTTCCGGCGGCGCCGCCGAGGAAGACGAGCGCGAGCGCCATGCCCGACCATCGGCAGCGTCGCCCCTTTCCGTTGCAGCAGGAACGGCAGGAAGATCAGGAACCCCATGCGCGCCGCGCTGTCGAGCATGCCGATGCCGAGCAAGAGCCAGAAGCCGCCGCGCGCGGACGCCGCAGTGCGTTGCACCGGCGCGATCCGGTGCGGCCGAACCGCGGCCCGCGGCGGGCAGCAGCAGCGCGATCGCCGCCGCCACCATCAGTCCCAACGCGGCGAGCGCGTCGACCGCGTGGCGCCACGCGATCAGCGTCACCAGCAGCGCCATGGCCGACGGCACCGCCGCCTTGCCGAGATCGCCGGCGAAATTGTAGACGCCGAGCGGCCCGCGCGCCTTGGCGCCATAAGCGCGCGCGACCGCGGCCGACGAGACCGGATGCTGCGTGCTCGAGCCGAGGCCGCCGAGGGCGAGCGCGGCGCCGAGGCCGATGACGCCGCCCGACAGCCCCGCCAGGAAATATCCCGCCGCGGCCAAGGCGGTGCCGAGTGCCAGCACGGCGCGGCTGCCGAGCCGCTCGGCCAGCGCGCCGGCCGGCACCTGGAGCGCCGCCATCGTGCCGGAATAGAGCCCGCGCAGCACCGCCAGCATGCCATAGGAGAGCGCGAACTCCGCCTGCCACACCGGCAGCAGCACATAGATCGTGTCGGTGTAGCCGTCGTGCAGCGCGTGCGCGAGGCCGGCGACGAAGAGCGTGCGCCGCGGCGTCATCGCGCCTCCTCCGGGTCGATGCAGATCTGGCCCTCGACGAGATGCGCGGTCCAGACGCGCACCGGCTCGAAGCAGGGCGGCATGGTGCAGGCGCCGGTGCGGAGATCGAAGCGCCCCTGGTGGAACGGGCATTCGATCTCGCCGCCGATCACCGCGCCCTCGGACAGGAATCCGGGCCCGTGCGTGCATTGGTCGGCCGTGACGAAATAGTCGCCGCCGCTTTGGAACACCGCGTAAGCGAAGCCTTCGCGCTCGACCTGGCGCGGACTATCCTCGCTCACCTCGGCGGCGGCGCAGAGCCGGACGAGTGTTTCGCTCATCGGTTGCGGCATAGGCGGCGCCGGCACACGCGTCCAGAGGGAAGAGGCATGGTGACCCTGCGCCGCGCGGCGAGCGGCGACGTGCAACGGGTGCGGGATGTCCTGGCCGCCGCCGCGCATCGCTTGACGGCGCGCTTCGGCCATGGCCATTGGTCGACGGTGCGGACGCTGCGCACGTTGCGCAAATACGCGGGCGACGGCGATCTCTATCTCGTCGATGTGGACGGCGCGACGGTCGGCACGCTGAAGCTCACCAACCGCAAGATCGGCTTCTATCACAGCGACTGGTTCGCCGATCCCGGCGCCGCCGCGGCCTATCTCATGGACATGGCGATCGATCCGCGCCATCAGCGCCGCGCCATCGGGCGCCGCGCGATGGCGCTCGCCGAGGCGATCGCGCGGCGGGATGGCCTCTGCGCGATGCGGCTCGACGCCTATCGCGGGCCCGCCGGCGCCGGCCCGTTCTATCGCAAATGCGGCTATACCCTCGTCCATCAGGGCGAGATCAACGGCGCCCGGCTCGAATATTACGAGAAGCTGCTTTCCGCCCCGGCCGATCACTCGTAAAGTCGCGGACCAGGAGGAGACGATGGGCAAATTCGTCATCGCGCCGCATTTCCGCTTGCAGGAATGGGTCGCCGAGGAAAAGGGCTACTTCGCCGCCGCAGGGCTCGACTACGAGTTCCGCGAGACCATGAGCTCGCAATCGGGACAATCGCACCATCTCGGCAACCAGGTCGGCGCCTATCAGACGTTCGAGCAGGGCCGCACCTGCGATGTCAGCGGCGCGTGCCACTGGACCGTCAACGTCGCCGCCTCCTCGGGCCACGGCAAGCTCTATCGCGACGCCTATTCGGTCTCGCCCGCGGGCGTGTTCGTGGCGCCGGAATCGCCGGTGAAGGAGCCGGCCGATCTGCGCGGCGTGCCGATTTCCGTGGGCTTCCAGTCGGGCAGCCACTATTCGACCATCCAGGCGCTCGAGCAGTATCTGCCGCTCGAGGAGATCAAGCTCTCGTTCAACGACGGGTTGCTGTTCAGCCGGATGGAGCTTCTGTTCGACCGCAAGGTGCCGGCCGCGGCCGTGTTCAGCGGGCCCTACTATTTCCTCGAGCAGTTGGGCTACCGCAAGGTGATCGACTGCACCTTCATGATGGCGTCGATGATCACCGGCGCGCCCGAGGCCGAGGACGTGGGCAAGTATTTCGCGGCCTTGCGCCGCGCGCAGCGCGACATCGATCTCCGGCCCGAGCTCTACACGCACTACTACAAGAAGGAATTCCCGGCGCGTTTTCACGCGCTGATGGATACACGGCGCTGGGGCCCGGGCGAGCGCATCGTGTTCGAGCCCTATACGCGCGAGGTGTTCGAGGAATCGTTCCGCTGGATCGCCGCGCGCGGCATCTTCCCCGATGGCGCCATGGGCGCGGGCGACTACGACGCCTCGGTCTTTTCGGTCGCGGCGGAGTAGGTAACGATTTCTTTACCCGGCGCGCGCGATCATCGTCCTGCCCGGAAGTGATGATCTCGCAGGTTCGCCGGGTACTGCACAAAGCCCCGTCCTTGCGGCGGGGCTTTTTGTTTGGCCGAGGATTGGGGCGAGCGCCGGGCCTCGGCCCTGACCTCAGCGCACCCGCACCGGCTGCCGCGCGAGAATGTCCGTTATCTGCTGATCGAGCGCTTCCATGCGAAACGGCTTGCCGATGAAGTTTTCCGCGCTCGCTCCATCGCTCGCTTGATTTCCTCATCCGCCGACATCAGCAAGGTCGGAACCCCGATCGAGCGGGCATATTCCGCCAGCTCGTGTCCTGCTCTCGCCGGGGAGAAGCTCATCGGCGAGCAGCAGGTCCACGGCCTCGCGGCTCAGGATGGCGCGGGCTTCGTTGCCTTCGCCGGCGATCGAGGCCCGATAGCCAAGCCCCTTCAGAAGCTCCCCCAGCATCTCGAGGACCATGTAGTCGTTCTCGACGATCAGGATATGTTTGAGTGACAACGAAGTCTCCGTTCCATTTCGGACGGGAGCGCGCACAGCCTCGCATTGCGGCGGAGGCATGATTGTCTCTCGGCCGCTGGCTCCGGATGGAAACGCTGCCAGCGATTAAGCAACCTTAACATTTTGGCGCGTGTCCGCAATCGGACATTTAAGGGACCTGGGTCCGATGCCTCACAAAAAATTCGCCGGCATGGCCGAGACGCGGCGCTCGCGCGCGGACCGAAACGGCGCTGGCCAAGAGATTGAAAAAATGGGGCGAGTGACCGGAATTGAACCGGCGACATCCAGATCCACAATCTGGCGCTCTAACCAACTGAGCTACACCCGCCGCCGGGGACAGCGCCTAGCGCGCTGGGCGCGAATCGTCAAGTTCCGGCGCCTTTCTTCGCCCTCAAAACTCCTTGCGCATGCGGTTGTCGAGCGCGAGGCGGTCGCCGCCGCGCAGCAAGATCGCGAGCGCGACGATGCCCATGAAGAGTGCATATTCCATGCCGCGCCGGCCCCAGCTCCAGTTCGGCCACAGCACGGCGAACGAGATCACCGACATCTCGATGACGAAGGCGAGCGCCACGGCGCGCGTGAACAGACCGAGCGCCAGGAGAATGCCGCCGAAGAACTCGAGCGCGCCGATGAGATAGGCCCAGGCGAGCGGATAGGCCCAGCCGAAATTCACGAAATTGCGCGCGGCCGGCACGGCGTCGTCGAGGAACAGTTTGGCGAAGCCGTGCGGCACGAGGATCAGGCCCAAGGCGATGCGGATGAGCGCGAAGCTGTACGGCGAGAGCGCCTCGTAAAGCCCGGCGGCGCCCGGGACGATCAGGCGGCGGCGATCGACGGTCGCATTCATGTTTTCCTCCCCAACCTGCATGCGTTGCGGCGTGAAAATACCGCCGCCGCGCGCGCGGCGCGAATGGTCAGGTTCGGGCGCCTTTCATCGCCGCGCCGCAGGCGATAGATTCCGCCGATGCGCGCGGATGAACTGGCGCTGCTGACGCCCAAGGAAATGGACGTGGCCGACCGTGCCGCGATCGCCTCGGGCGTCGCGGGCGCCGCGCTCATGGAAGCGGCGGGCCGCGGGGTCGCCGACGCGGTCATGCGGCGCTGGCCGCAGCGCCCGGTCGCGGTGCTGTGCGGGCCCGGCAACAACGGCGGCGACGGGTTCGTGGCGGCCCGTCATCTCTTGGCTGCGGGCTGGAAGGTGCGGCTCGGCCTTTTGGGCGCGCGCGCCGACCTGAAGGGCGATGCGGCGCACCACGCGGCGCTGTGGACCGGGCGCGGTCGAGCCGCTTCAGCCATCGCTCCTCGACGGCGCCGGCGTCGCCATCGATGCGATGTTCGGCGCCGGCCTCGCGCGCCCGCTCGACGGGCCGGCGAAGGCGATGGTGGAGGCGCTCGGCATCGCGCGCGATCCCGGTCGCCGCGGTCGATGTGCCGAGCGGGTTGGACGGCGCGACCGGCGCCGTGCTCGGGGCGGCGCCGCAAGCGGCGCTCACCGTCACCTTCTTCCGCAAGAAGCCGGGCCATGTTCTTCTGCCGGGCCGCGCGCTGTGCGGCACGCTGATGCTGGCCGACATCGGCATTCCCGCGAGCGTGCTCGGCGCGATCGGCCCGAAGGCGCACGAGAACGGGCCGGCGCTGTGGCTCGATGCGTTTCCGTGGCCGGCGCTCGAGGGGCACAAATACAGCCGCGGCCATCTTCTCGTGCTGGGCGGCGCGGTGATGACGGGCGCGGCGCGGCTTGGCGCGCGCGCGGCGGCGCGGGTGGGGGCGGGGCTCGTCACCGTGGCGGCGCCCGCGCGGCGTGGCCCGTCTATGCCGCAGCACGCTCACCGGCATCATCGTGCAGCCCGATCGCGGGACAAGCGGATTTCGCGCAGCTTCTCGCCGACCCGCGCCGCAACGCGGTGCTGATCGGCCCCGGCGCGGGCGTAAACGAGGCGACGCGCCAGCCGTGCTCGCTTGCGCTCGGCCCCAACCGCGCGGTCGTGCTCGATGCCGACGCGCTCACGATCTTCGCCGGCGAACCGGCTGCGCTCTTCACGGCGATCACCGGTCCCGCCGTGCTGACGCCGCACGAGGGCGAGTTCGTGCGCTTGTTCGGCGTGCTCCCCGGCGACAAGCTCGCGCGCGCTCGCGCCGCGGCAGCGCAGAGCGGTGCCGTGGTGCTGCTGAAGGGCGCCGACACGGTGGTCGCTGCGCCCGACGGGCGCGCCGTCATTAACGCTAACGGGCCGCCCGATCTCGCCACTGCGGGCAGCGGCGACGTGCTTTCCGGCATCATCGCCGGGCTTCTGGCGCAGCGGCTCGACCCGTTCCGCGCTGCAGCATGCGCCGCCTGGCTGCACGGCGCCGCGGCATCCGAGTTCGGCCCCGGCCTCGTCGCCGAGGACCTCATCGACATGCTGCCGCGCGTGCTGCGGCGGCTTCGTGCCGCATCGCGGCCTTGACGCTTTCGCAACGCCAGTTCGTCACGAAAACGGTATAATCTCGGCCCATGAGCGACCGCGCCGGCTCCGGCTTCCTCGATTCGGTTCTCGACCGCACGATCGGCAATCTGCGCCATGTCTGGCGCGACATCGCCGCCTCGGCGCGCGGCGTCATGTCGAGCGCGCCCAAGCCCGACCTTTCGCGCGAAGACGAAGAGCGCGTGCGCACCCAGCTGCGCGAGTGCCTCGAAGGCAAGGGCGGCGAGGTGTCCGCGCGCGCGCGCGCCGCCTCGCTCGGGCGCACATATCTGGCATTGAACGAGGCCGGGCGCGAGCGCTTCCTGCGCGTGCTCGCGACCGAGTTCGACATCGACCGCGCCGCCGTCCAGTCGCACTGGGAGCGCCTCAGGCGCGCCAAGAGCGAGGACGAGCAGCGCCGGCTCGAGCGCGCGCTGCATCAGGCGCTCGAGGCGCCGCGCATCAAGCTCCTGACGCAATTCAACGCGCTGCCCGAGGGCGTGAAGTTCCTGGTCGACATGCGCGCCGAGCTGATGAACCTGGGCAAGGGCGACCCGATGCTGGCATCGCTCGAGCTCGACCTGAAGGACCTGCTCACGAGCTGGTTCGACATCGGCTTCCTCGAAGTGCGCCGCATCACCTGGGATTCGCCCGCCTCGCTCCTGGAAAAGCTCACCGGCTACGAGGCCGTGCACGCGATCCGGAGCTGGAAGGATCTGAAGAACCGGCTCGAGGCCGACCGCCGCTGCTTTGCCTATTTCCACCCGCGCATGCCGGACGAGCCCTTGATCTTCGTCGAGGTGGCGCTGACCCAGGGCATGTCCGACGACGTGCAGCTTCTCGTTGGACGAGAAGGCGCCGCTCGAGGACCCGGCCGACGCCGACACCGCGATCTTCTATTCGATCTCGAACTGCCAGAAGGGCCTCACCGGCATCAGCTTCGGCGACTTCCTCATCAAGCGCGTGGTCGATCAGCTCGCGGCCGAGCTGCCGCATCTCACGACCTATGCGACGCTGTCGCCCATTCCGGGCTTTCGCCCGTGGCTCGAAAAGCGCCTCGCCGGCGAGGGCGACATCGTCCTCACGCCGGCCGAGCGCAAGGCGCTCGACGCGCTGCCGGGCGAGGGCGCGCCGAAGAGCCTGCAGCGGCTTCTGGCGAAGAACGGCTGGCACCGCGACGACGCGCTCGCGCAAGCCGCGCGCGCGCCGCTGCTGCGCCTGGCCGCGCGCTATCTCTTAACGAGAAGACGCCGGCCGGCCGCGCGCTCGATCCGGTCGCGCATTTCCACTTCAGCAACGGCGCGCGGGTCGAGCGGCTCGACTGGCGCGCCGATCTCTCGCCCAAGGGCCTGCAGCAGTCGTACGGGATGATGATCAACTATCTCTACCGGCTCGACGCGATCGAGGCCAACCACGAGGCCTATAGCGGCGAGGGCAAGGTCACCGTCTGCCTTGCAGAAGCTCGCCAAGGGCTGAGGCGCCGCTGCCTCCGGCGTAGTCGGTGCGGCCGCGCAAGCGCTTCCGATTCTAACGTAATCCACCTGACAGCGAGTCGCTGCTATGCGACTTAGGTTGATGCCAGACTGGTTCGAAGTCGGCGAACGTGACCCTGCGCCGTCATGGGAGCGCGTGGCGCCGTTGGTGGACGAAACTATCGTTCCATGCGCAGAGTTCATCAGCGACCTGGTCTCGGGCTCGAACTACTCCTGCGCCACGAGCATCTAGTTCTGAGCCTACAAGCGGCATGGCCGGATTCTGGAATGCCTTCGCGAGAGCTGACGGGAGAGCAATCGCATAAGGTTGGAGGAAACGCGTTTCGCGTCTCGGCGCCGCTCGACTGACTGGTCGGTTCTCAGGACGAGATAGTGGTCGGGCGAGTTCGCTGCCGTACGGCGAGAGCGCGCAACGATTCAGATTGATATCACGATCCGATAGCGCCGATCAGACCATCCGCGCACATGCCAGGTGAAGCGCGGCAACGGGCCAATTCACGCCTGCAAGATCAGTCGATCAGCGCGATCGGGCTTGCACCAGGTTCTGTTGAAGCGATGGCGATGTTCAAGGTCGCGCCGTCGCAGCCGAGTCGAAAATCATCTTCTACTACGGTCTCCGCTCGATCCCACCGCCTTGTTGTCGACGAAAACGAACCGACACATCTTCTCGGCTCTCCCGTTACAGAGAGATGAGCAAGCCGACGAATACTTCGCGCGAAGCCGCTCAGCTCTCGAGCGGCGTAAGTACGGCGTGATCTACGCCGACCTCCATGGCATCTTCTGAATTGGAGCGCCAAGGGGAACGGCCGCAGTCTCCGATCACGCATCGCCTGGATCAGGCGATCGGCGCCGCCGGTTGCATGCCGCCGACAATCGCGTGCTCGTTCTGGCGACGAACCGCTGTTGCTGTGTGCGTTGGACTGATTGCGGCATGGTCCTGAGTAGAAAACCGTGGCGCTTTGACTGGATCAAGCTACATGCTGCAGCAAAGCATGACACGGATTTCTCACAGGCTAGGTTATCGGACTCGCGCGAACCCGAGCAATGCCGGCAACACGCGGCAAGCCTCGCGCAAGCAATTGACGTGCGGCGGCTAGATGGTGGAGCGTCGCGCGAGCACAGCCGCAAGCCCGACGAAATCCGCGAGCGGATCGAACGTGTAGATGGTCCGATCTTGAACTGTTCGCGCGCAACAAAGCCTCGATGGGATTGTGGGCAAGAGCTGTCTATCCATCAAGGAATCGCCGCCATCCTGTTCACAGACCGTCTGAAGACCTGTCGATTTGCCCGCGCTGTTGTCGTCTCCTGGCTTGCCTGGCGGCGGTGTCCAACCATGTCAGATCGACTATCCAGGACAGCACCGCCACCACCGCGTCGCGCACGAGGCGCTATGCTATGAACTCGTTCGCCGGCGGCCGGCCGCGCCCGTGGCGGAATCGGTAGACGCGGCGGCCTTAGAAGCCGCTGCCGAGAGGCGTGGGGGTTCAAATCCCTCCGGGCGCACCAGCGCGCCGCATCGTCGACGAGGCCCCGAGGAACGAGCCCAAGCCCCCATGCAGATCACCGAGACCAACACCGAAGGCCTGAAGCGCGAATTCACCGTCACCGTCGAGGCCGCGGACATCGAGAAGCAGGTCACGGCGAAGCTCGAGGAGCTGCGCCAGGCGCTGCGGCTCCCCGGCTTCCGGCCGGGCAAGATCCCGATCAACCTGCTGCGCCAGCGCTATGGCCGCTCGGTCATGGGCGAGGTGCTGGAGCGCGCGGTCAACGACAGCACGGCCGAGGCGATGCGCGAGCGCAACCTGCGCCCGGCGCTGCAGCCCAAGGTCGAGATCGTGCATTTCAACGAAGGCGCCAATCTCGAATACAAGATGGCGGTCGAGATCCTGCCCGAGATCCAGCCGATGAATTTCGCCGAGCTCGCGCTCGAGCGCCTGAAGCCCGCCATCCCCGACGAGGACGTGGCCGCGGCCTTGGAACGCATCGCCAAGGGCCAGAGGAAGCAGGAGAAGGCCGAGCGCGCGGCGGGCACAGGCGACGTCGTCGTCATCGACTTCACCGGTTCGAGCGAAGGCACGCCCATCCCCGGCGCCGCGGCCACCGACTATGCGCTCGAATTGGGCTCGGGCGGCTTCATCCCCGGCTTCGAGGATCAGCTCATCGGCGCCTCGGCCGGCGACGAGCGCAGCTTCGACATCACCTTTCCCGCCGACTATGGCAGCGCCGATCTCGCCGGCAAGGCGGCCACTTTCGCGGTCAAGGTGAAGGAGGTGCGCGGGCTCGCCGAGCAGGCGGTGGACGAGGCGCTCGCGACCGCGCTCGGCCTCGAAAACCTCGACGAGCTGAAGAAGACCGTGCGCGAGCAGATCGAGCGCGACTATGGCCGCCTCGCGCGCCAGAAGCTGAAGCGCGACCTGCTCGACCGCTTGGCCGAGCGGCATCATTTCCCGGTGCCGGACGGCATGGTGCAGATCGAGTTCGACACGATCTGGAAGCAGGTCGAGGACGAACGGAAGCGGCAGCAGGAGGCCGGCCCCGCGGCGGCGGCTGCAACCGAGCCTGGGACGGCGGCCGAGCCCGAGCCCGAGAAGGCGGCCGAGGCCGAGACGGCAGGGCGGCCGAGACGGCGGGCGAAGCCGCGGCCCGCCGGCCCCGGCCGAGACGGCAAGCGCCGAGGACGACGACAAGCTCAAGGCCGAATACCGCACCATCGCCGAGCGCCGCGTGCGGCTCGGCCTGCTGCTGGCCGAGGTCGGACGCGGCAACAACATCAGCGTGACGCAGGACGAGCTGAACCGCGCGCTGCTCGAGACGGCGCGGCGCTTTCCCGGCCAGGAGCGCAACGTGGTCGAGTATTATCGCAAGAATCCGCAGCTCCTCGACGGGCTGCGCGCGCCCATCTACGAGGACAAGGTGGTCGATTTCATCCTCGAGCTCGCCCAGGTCAGCGAGCGCGCGGTCGCGCCCAAGGAGCTCGTCGCCATCACCGAGGCCTTGGATGAGGACGAGGCAACGCCCAAATCAGAGGAAAGCCCGGCGACGTGACGGGCGGCAGGAGACGGCAAGCATGAATCCCTACGAATACGAAATGAACAACCTGGTGCCGATGGTGGTCGAGCAGACCAACCGCGGCGAACGGGCCTACGACATCTTTTCCCGGCTCCTGAAGGAACGGATCATCTTTCTCGTCGGTCCGGTCAACGACGCGGTCGCGAGCCTCGTGTGCGCCCAGCTGCTGTTCCTCGAATCGGAGAATCCGGGGAAGGACATCGCCTTCTACATCAATTCGCCGGGCGGCATCGTGACCTCGGGCCTCGCGATCTACGACACCATGCAATATATCCGCTGCGACGTGGCGACCATGTGCATCGGCCAGGCCGCCTCGATGGGCTCGCTGCTGCTGGCCGCCGGCGCCAAGGGCAAGCGCCTGTCGCTGCCCAATTCGCGCATCATGATCCATCAGCCCTCGGGCGGCGCCCAGGGCCAGGCCACCGACATCGAGATCCAGGCGCGCGAGATCCTGCAATTGCGGGCCCGGCTGAACGAAATCTACGTTCGCCACACCGGGCAAACGCTCGACACCATCCAGTCCGCGGTCGAGCGCGACAAGTTCCTGTCGCCGACCGAGGCCAAGGAATTCGGCATCATCGACGACGTCATTGTCGGGCGTCCGCACCGCGCCGAAGAGGTGCGCGCGGCGGCCCGCGCCTGAGGGGGCGAAACCCCCCGCTCGCGGCGGGCCAGCGGAGTTCCGCCTTTGTTTCAGGGCGGTTAACTCCCATATTTAACTGGTCATTGATCCTCCGGCGGTAGATATTGTTCAATTAGAAAGGTCTGCGCTGGGGCGGCCGGGGAAGGGGCGACCGGGTAGCGGCGGCGCAGGCGAGCGTGGTATCAGGGGTCACTGGCGAACGGTGACGGAGAGCCCATGACGAAATCCAGCGGCGGCGATTCGAAGAACACCCTCTACTGCTCCTTCTGCGGCAAGAGCCAGCATGAGGTGCGCAAGCTCATCGCCGGGCCGACCGTGTTCATCTGCGACGAGTGCGTCGAGCTCTGCATGGACATCATCCGTGAGGAGCACAAGACGACGCTCGTCAAGTCGCGCGACGGCGTGCCGACCCCGCGCGACATCTGCAAGGTGCTCGACGACTATGTCATCGGCCAGGATCACGCAAAGCGCGTGCTCTCGGTCGCGGTGCACAACCACTACAAGCGCCTGGCGCACGGCGCCAAGAACAACGACGTCGAGCTGGCGAAATCGAACATCCTGCTGGTCGGCCCGACCGGTTCGGGCAAGACGCTGCTGGCGCAAACCTTGGCGCGCATCATCGACGTGCCCTTCACCATGGCCGACGCCACGACGCTGACCGAGGCGGGCTATGTCGGCGAGGATGTCGAGAACATCATCCTGAAGCTGTTGCAGTCGGCCGACTACAATGTCGAGCGCGCGCAGCGCGGCATCGTCTATATCGACGAGGTCGACAAGATCAGCCGCAAATCCGACAACCCCTCGATCACGCGCGACGTGTCGGGCGAGGGCGTGCAGCAGGCGCTCTTGAAGATCATGGAAGGCACCGTCGCCTCGGTGCCGCCCCAAGGCGGGCGCAAGCATCCGCAGCAGGAATTCCTCCAGGTCGATACGACCAACATCCTGTTCATCTGCGGCGGCGCCTTCGCCGGGCTCGAGAAATTGATCGCGCAGCGCCGCCAAGGCACGTCGATCGGCTTCGGCGCCGAGGTGCGCGGGCCCGACGAGCGCAAGACCGGCGAGATCCTCAAGGACCTCGAGCCCGAGGATCTGCTGAAATTCGGCCTCATCCCCGAATTCGTCGGCCGCCTGCCGGTGGTGGCGACGCTCGACGATCTCGACGAGGGCGCGCTCGTCGACATCCTGGTCAAGCCGAAGAACGCGCTGGTGAAGCAGTATCAGCGCCTGTTCGAGATGGAAGACGTGAAGCTCGAGTTCCAGGACGAGGCGCTGCACGCGATCTCGCACAAGGCGATCAATCGCAAGACCGGCGCGCGCGGCCTGCGCTCGATCATGGAGCAGATCCTGCTGGAGCCCATGTTCGAGCTGCCGGGACTCGACGGGGTGACCGGCATGGTCATCAGCAAGGAGGTGGTGGAGGGCCGCGCCAAGCCGCTCTACATCTACTCCGAGCGGCGCCAGGACTATCTCGAGCGCCGCGGCGAGGGCACTGGCGCCTGAGTCCGCCACATTTCGTCGCAGCCGCCGTTAACGAACTCCGGCCTCCCGCGTCGTTCCCCTTGACGCAACTGCAATGCGGTCCACCTAATACGTGTGGAACAAGTCGTGGCCCGTTGCGGCCGCGGCTCCGCCGGGCGCGGTTACCCGCCCGCCCGGCCCGTTAAGAAAGGGGCGCCATGTTCGAGATTTCGCGCGGTACGGTTTATCCGGTTCTGCCTCTTCGGGACATCGTCGTGTTCCCGCACATGATCGTGCCGCTCTTCGTCGGCCGCGAGAAGTCGGTGCGCGCGCTCGAAGACGTGATGAAGGACGACAAGCAGATTCTCCTGGTCACGCAGAAGAACGCGGCGCAGGACGATCCGGGCCCGGCCGACATCTACACCGTCGGCACGATCGGCACGGTGTTGCAGCTTCTGAAGCTGCCCGACGGCACGGTGAAGGTGCTGGTCGAGGGCGGCCAGCGCGCGCGCATCGTCGCGCTTCACCGACAACGAGGCGTTCTTCCAGGCGTTCGCCGAGCCGGTGCCCGACAAGGCCGGCGACCAGCAGGAGCTCGAGGCGCTGGCGCGCACCGCGGTCACGCAATTCGAGCAGTACATCAAGCTCAACAAGAAGATCCCGCCCGAGGTGCTGGTCTCGATCAACCAGATCGAGGACCCCTCGAAGCTCGCCGACACGCTCGCCTCGCACCTGGCGCTCAAGATCCCCGAGAAGCAGGAGCTGCTCGAGGCCGAGACCGTGTCGCAGCGGCTCGAGAAGGTGTTCGGCTACATGGAGAGCGAGATCGGCGTCCTCCAGGTCGAAAAGCGCATCCGCTCGCGCGTCAAGCGCCAGATGGAGAAGACGCAGCGCGAGTATTATCTGAACGAGCAGTTGAAGGCGATCCAGAAGGAGCTGGGCGAGGGCGAGGACGGCAAGGACGAATTGGCCGAGCTCGAGGAGCGCATCAACAAGACCAAGTTCACCAAGGAGGCGCGCGAGAAGGCGCAGGCCGAGTTGCGCAAGCTGCGCACGATGAGCCCGATGTCGGCCGAGGCGACGGTCGTGCGCAACTATCTCGACTGGCTGCTCGTCGATCCCGTGGCAGCTCCGCACCAAGGTGAAGCGCGACATCCGCGTCGCCGAGAAGGTGCTGAACGACGACCATTACGGGCTCGAGAAGGTGAAGGAGCGCATCCTCGAATACCTCGCCGTGCAGCAGCGCATGCGCAAGGTGAAGGGGCCGATCCTGTGCCTCGTCGGCCCGCCCGGCGTCGGCAAGACCTCGCTCGGCAAGTCGATCGCGCGCGCGACGGGGCGCAATTTCGTGCGCATGTCGCTGGGCGGCGTGCGCGACGAGGCCGAGATCCGCGGCCATCGCCGGACATATATCGGCTCGCTCCCTGGCAAGGTCATCCAGGGCATGAAGAAGGCGAAGTCGTCGAACCCGCTGTTCCTCCTCGACGAGGTCGACAAGCTCGGCCAGGACTGGCGCGGCGATCCGAGCTCGGCGCTGCTCGAAGTGCTCGACCCTGAGCAGAATTCGGCCTTCCAGGATCATTATCTCGAGGTCGATTACGATCTCTCCGACGTGATGTTCATCACCACGGCGAACACGCTGCGCATGCCGCAGCCGCTCCTCGACCGCATGGAGCTGATCCGGCTCCCCGGCTACACCGAGGACGAGAAGGTCGAGATCGCCAAGCGCCACCTCATCCCGAAGCAGATGAAGGCGCACGGCCTCAAGAAGACCGAGTGGTCGATCACCGACGACGGGTTGAAGGACCTGTGCCGCTACTACACGCGCGAGGCGGGCGTGCGCAATCTCGAGCGCGAGCTCGCGAATTTGCAGCGCAAGTCCCTCAAAGACATCTCGATGCGCAACCTGAAGAAGGTGACGATCACGCGCCGCAATCTCGACAAGTACGCGGGCGTCCGCCGCTTCCGCTTCGGCGAGGTGGAGGAGACCGATCTCGTCGGCGTCACCACGGGCTTGGCGTGGACCGAGGTCGGCGGCGAGCTGCTGTCGATCGAGGCGGTCTCGCTCCCCGGCAAGGGCAAGGTGACGGCGACCGGCAAGCTCGGCGACGTGATGCGCGAGTCGGTGCAGGCGGCCGAGAGCTATGTCAAGGCGCGCTCGATCGCCTTCGGCATCGCGCCCACGCTGTTCGACAAGAAGGACATCCACGTGCACGTGCCCGAAGGGGCCACGCCCAAGGACGGCCCCTCGGCCGGCGTCGCGATGATGACGTCGATCGTCTCGGTGCTGACCGGCGTCGCGGTGCGCAAGGACATCGCCATGACCGGCGAGATCACGCTGCGCGGCCGCGTGCTGCCGATCGGCGGCTTGAAGGAGAAGCTCCTGGCGGCGTTGCGCGGCGGCCTGAAGACCGTGCTCATCCCGAAGGAGAACGAGAAGGATCTGGCCGAGATTCCCGACAACGTGAAGCGCGGCCTCACCATCATCCCGGTCGCGACGATGGACGAGCTTCTGCGCCATGCGCTCGTGCGCGAATTGACGCCGATCGAGTGGAACGAGGACGAGCGTCCGGCGATCATGCCCAAGGTCGAGGACGACGGCCGCACCGGCATCGTCACGCACTGACGCGCAGTTGGTTAGTTGCAGCGCCGTCACCCTTTGGGGTGACGGCGTTTCTTTCATAGAAGTCGGTGGAAATCGCGGATCGCGCGATTGACGCGCGCGAAATCCGCGACTTACACTCGCCCCCCTTGGTCAAAGCGCGATTTTCCGACATCATCAGGGGGCCGACGGTGAACAAGAACGAACTCGTCGATACGGTCGCTGAACGTTCGGGGCTCAAGAAGAACGAGGCGGAGAAGACGGTCGACGCCGTGTTCGACACGATCGCGTCGGCGCTGCGCGGCGGCGACGAAGTGCGCATCGTCGGGTTCGGCACGTTCAGCGTGAGCGAGCGCGCGGCGAGCGAAGGCCGCAACCCGCGCACCGGCGAGAAGATGCTGATCGCGGCATCGAAGCAGCCCAAGTTTCGCGCCGGCAAGGGCTTGAAGGACGCGATCCGCTAGAGAGCGTGTCCCGTTTGGTTCCGATTGGTTGCCCCTTTCTGCGTCATGGCCGTGCTTGTCACGGCCATCCACGTGTTCCTTGGCCACAGAAGAACGCGTGGATGCCCGGCACGGAGGCCGGGCATGACGATGGGGAGAAATTGGATCTCGAGTCTCGTCGGGAACGCGCTCTAGAGAGCGCCGCGTCAAAGCCGTAGGGCGGCGGCGAAGAGCTGTTCCGGTCTCTGATCGATCAACGGTAGTCTCGACGATCGGCGTCGGGCGATTAGCTCAGCGGTAGAGCACCTCGTTTACACCGAGGGGGTCGGAGGTTCGAAACCTTCATCGCCCACCAGCCTTCGCGCGCACGCAAGGCTGCCGCCGCCAAGGTGTCGCGCCAGACTTGCGCATGCCTCCTGAAGCGCGCGCGCCGGCGGACGACGGACAGACGGTTTGGAGCATCGCCGCGATGCTCGTGCGAAAAGCACGGCATTCGCGCCACGTCGTTCGCCGAGCATCAGGCCTTGAAGGCGCGCCAGCGCGGCGACGCCGCGTCGATGTACCGCTGGCACGGCGTGGCCGAGGTCGCGGCGGCGATCCTGCGCGGCGAGGGGCTCGACTGATCCGCCCGCCCAAACTCGTTGCAGAACAAAGGAATCCCGGGGCCTTTTCTTGACACATGCTTAAGGGGCAGGCTAAGAGGCGCGGGACGCGGTGAAGCTGCCGCGGGGGCGTAGCTCAGTTGGTTAGAGCGCCGGCCTGTCACGCCGGAGGCCGCGGGTTCAAGTCCCGTCGCTCCCGCCACAAGCGGGTGACGATCCGCCGCAAAACCGATGGCGGGGACGAGCGATGGACAGCCTGGTGGGGGCCTATCTTCCGATTTTGATCTTCATCGGCATCGCCGTGGCGCTGGCCGTCGCCATCGTGCTGGCGTCCTTCGTCGTCGCGCGCCAGCACCCCAATTCCGAAAAGCTCTCGCCCTACGAATGCGGCTTCGAGCCGTTCGGCGACGCGCGCAACAAGTTCGACGTGCGCTTCTATCTCGTCGCCATCCTGTTCATCATCTTCGATCTCGAAGTCGCGTTCCTGTTTCCGTGGGCCGTGGCGCTCGGCAAGATCGGCGTGTTCGGCTTCTGGTCGATGATCGTGTTCCTCGGCGTGCTGACCATCGGCTTCATCTACGAATGGCAGAAGGGAGCGCTCGAATGGGAATAGAGGCGCCGCCCCGGGAAGAGCTTCTGGCGCAGCTCGGCGAGGAAGTGCGCGACAAGGGTTTTGTGCTGACGACGCTCGATTCCGTGGTCAACTGGGCGCAGAGCGGCTCGCTCTGGCCGATGACGTTCGGGCTCGCCTGCTGCGCCGTCGAGATGATGCACACCGCGGCGAGCCGCTACGACCTCGACCGCTTCGGCGTCGTGTTCCGGCCGAGCCCGCGCCAGTCGGACGTGATGATCGTCGCCGGCACGCTGTGCAACAAGATGGCGCCGGCCTTGCGCAAGGTCTACGACCAGATGGCCGAGCCGCGCTGGGTCATCTCGATGGGCTCGTGCGCCAACGGCGGCGGCTATTACCATTATTCCTACTCGGTGGTGCGCGGCTGCGACCGCATCGTGCCGGTCGACATCTATGTGCCGGGCTGCCCGCCCACTGCCGAGGCGCTGCTCTACGGCATCTTGCAGCTGCAGAAGAAGATCCATCGTCAGCGCACGTTCGCGCGCTGACAGCGTGAGAGGACGATGACGGCAACGCTCCGCGAGCTCGGCGATTACGTGGCGGCGGCTTTTCCGGACGACGTGCGCGACCCGCGCATCGCCCATGGCGAGCTCATGCTCGACGTGCGCAGGGACGCGATCACGCGCGTGCTCGCATATCTGCGCGATGATCCCAACTGCCTCTTCACGGTCCTGGCCGATCTCTGCGGCGTCGATCATCCCGAGCGGCCGGAGCGCTTCGACATCGTCTACAATCTCCTCTCTCTGCGCCACAACCGCCGCATCCGCCTCAAGGTCGCGGCCGACGAGGAAAGCCCGGTGCCGTCCGCGGTCGGCGTCTACAGCGCCGCCGGCTGGTTCGAGCGCGAGGCGTGGGACCTGTTCGGGATCTATTTCTCCGATCATCCCGACCTGCGCCGCATCCTCACCGATTACGGCTTCGAGGGCCATCCGATGCGGAAGGACTTTCCGCTCACCGGCTATGTCGAGCTGCGCTACGACGAGGACCAGAAGCGCGTCGTCTACGAGCCGGTGAAGCTGAAGCAGGAATTCCGCAGCTTCGATTTCCTGTCGCCGTGGGAAGGCATGAGCCACGTGCTGCCCGGCGACGAGAAGGCGAAGGAGGAGAAGCCGTGAACGGCGATCCTCAGGCACAGCTCAAAAGCTTCACCATGAATTTCGGGCCGCAGCATCCGGCCGCGCATGGCGTGCTGCGCCTCGTCCTCGAGATGGACGGCGAGGTGGTGGAGCGCGCCGATCCGCATATCGGCCTCCTCCATCGCGGCACGGAAAAGCTCATCGAGTACAAGACCTATCTCCAGGCCGTGCCGTATTTCGACCGGCTCGATTACGTCTCGCCGATGTGCAACGAGCATGCCTTCGCGCTCGCGGTCGAGAAGCTGCTCGGCATCGATCCGCCGCCGCGCGCCAAATACATCCGCGTCCTCTTCGCCGAGATCACGCGCATCCTGAACCATATCCTCAACCTCACCACCTTCGCGCTCGACGTCGGCGCCATCACGCCGCTCCTCTGGGGCTTCGAGGAGCGCGAGAAGCTCATGGAGTTCTACGAGAGCGTCTCGGGCGCGCGGCTCCACGCGGCCTATTTCCGCCCGGGCGGCGTGCACCAGGACATGCCGGCGGGGCTCGCCGACGACATCTACGCCTTCGCCGAGGCGTTCCCGAAGCGCGTCGACGATCTCGAGGAGCTTCTGACCGAGAACCGCATCTTCAAGCAGCGCACGGTCGATATCGGCGTCGTCAGCGCCGAGGAGGCGCTCGACTGGGGCTTCGCCGGCCCGATGATCCGCGGCTCGGGCATCGCCTGGGACCTGCGCAAGGCGCAGCCTTACGATGTCTACGACGAGATGGATTTCGACATTCCCATCGGCAAGAACGGCGATTGCTGGGACCGCTATCTCGTGCGCATGGAGGAGATGCGGCAATCCTTGCGCATCATGCGCCAGGCGCTCGACAAGATGCCGGGCGGCCCGGTCGCGGTCGACGACCGCAAGGTGACGCCGCCGCCGCGCGCCGAGATGAAGCACTCGATGGAAGCGCTCATCCATCATTTCAAGCTCTATACCGAGGGCTATCACGTGCCGGCCGGCGAGACCTACACGGCGGTCGAGGCGCCGAAGGGCGAGACCGGCGTCTATCTCATCGCCGACGGCTCGAACCGCCCCTATCGCTGCAAGCTGCGCTCGCCCGATTTCCTGTTCCTGCAGGGGCTCGACTTCATGGCGAAGGGGCACATGCTCGCCGACGTGGTGGCGATCATCGGCTCCATGGACATCGTCTTCGGCAGCATCGACCGATGAGCGAAGAGCACTATCTTCCCCCCGTCGCGCAGCCGGCGAGCTTCGCCTTCACGCCCGAGAATCTGGCCAAGGCGAAGGCGCATATCGCCAAGTATCCGCCCGGCCGCCAGGCGAGCGCGGTGCTGCCGCTGCTCGACCTGGCGCAGCGCCAGCACGACAACTGGCTGCCGCGCGCGGCGATGGATCATGTCGCCGAGATGCTCGAGATGGCGCCCATCCGCGTCTACGAGGTCGCGACCTTCTACACCATGTTCAACCTGCGCCCGGTGGGCAAACACTTCTTCCAGATCTGCACGACGACGCCGTGCTGGCTGCGCGGCTCCGATGAAGTGGTGGCGGCGTGCCGGCAGAAACTCGGCATCGGCATCGGCGAGATGACGGCGGACGGGCTCTTCTCGCTGCGCGAGGTCGAATGCCTCGGCGCCTGCGTCAACGCGCCGGTCATCCAGGTCAACGACGATTTCTACGAGGATCTCGACGGGCCCGCGACCGAGGCGCTGATCGACGCGCTTCGCAGCGGCAAGCCGCCGCCCGAAGGATCGGTCAAGGGCCGGCAAGGCTCGATGCCCGCCGGCGGCGCCACCACGCTCACCGATCTTGCCTTCAAGGATTGAGCATGCTCGACCGACAAGGACCGCATCTTCACCAACCTCTACGGCCAGTTCGACTGGCGCCTCGCCGGCGCGCGCAAGCGCGGCGACTGGGACGGCACCAAGGATCTGATCGAGAAGGGCCGCGACTGGATCGTCAACGAGGTGAAGGCCTCGGGCCTGCGCGGCCGCGGCGGCGCCGGGTTCCCGACCGGGCTCAAATGGTCGTTCATGCCGAAGACGAGCGACCGGCCGGTCTATCTCGTCCTCAACGCCGACGAGAGCGAGCCCGGCACCTGCAAGGACCGCGACATCATCCGCAACGATCCGCACAAGCTGGTCGAGGGGTGCCTGCTCGCCTGCATCGGCATGGGGGCGTCCGCCTGCTACATCTATATCCGCGGCGAATTCTATAACGAGGCGCAGCGGCTTCAGGCGGCGATCGACGAGGCTTACGCCGCCGGGCTCATCGGCAAGAACGCGTGCGGCTCGGGCTACGATTGCGAGATCCATCTCCATCGCGGCGCCGGCGCCTATATCTGCGGCGAGGAGACGGCGCTCCTGCAAAGCCTCGAGGGCCAGAAGGGCCAGCCGCGCCTGAAGCCGCCCTTCCCGGCCGCGGTCGGGCTCTATGGCTGTCCCTCGACCGTCAACAATGTCGAGACCGTCGCCGTCGTGCCGACCATCCTGCGCCGCGGCGGCGAAATGGTTCGCCGGCATCGGCAATCCCAAGAACGAGGGCACCAAGGTGTTCTGCATCTCGGGCCATGTCGAGCGGCCGTGCAATGTCGAAGAGGCGATGGGCATTCCGCTGCGCGAGCTGGTCGAGCGCCATGCCGGCGGCGTGCGCGGCGGCTGGGACAATCTCCTCGCCATCATCCCCGGCGGCTCGTCGGTGCCGGTCCTCCCGAAATCCATCTGCGATACCGTGCTGATGGATTTCGATTCGCTGGTGAAGGTGAAGAGCGGCCTCGGCACCGCCGCCGTCATCGTCATGGACAAGTCGACCGACATCGTCAAGGCGATCGCGCGGCTCTCGAAATTCTACATGCACGAGAGCTGCGGCCAGTGCACGCCGTGCCGCGAGGGCACCGGCTGGATGTGGCGCGTGATGGAGCGCATGGTGACGGGCGACGCCGCGGTCGAGGAGATCGACGCGCTCCTCGACGTGACCTACGAGGTCGAAGGCCACACGATCTGCGCCTTGGGCGACGCCGCGGCGTGGCCGATCCAGGGCCTCATCCGCCATTTCCGGCCCGAGATCGAGCGCCGCATCGCCGCCTACCGCGCGCCGGCGCCCGCGCCCGCGCCCGCAAAGGCGGCGGAGTAGGCCGATGCCGAAGCTCACCGTCAACGGGATCGAGGTCGAGGTGCCGCCGGGCACGACGGTGCTGCAGGCGTGCCAGCGCGCCGGCGTCGAGGTGCCGTATTTCTGCTATCACCAGCGCCTCGCGATCGCCGGCAACTGCCGCATGTGCCTCGTCGAGCAGGAGAAGGCGCCGAAGCCGATCGCATCGCTGCGCCATGCCCGCGGCCGACGGCATGGTGATCCACACCGACAGCGCCAAGGCGCAGAAGGCGCGCAAGGGCGTGATGGAGTTCCTGCTCATCAATCACCCGCTCGACTGCCCGATCTGCGACCAGGGCGGCGAGTGCGATCTGCAGGACGAGGCGATGGCCTATGGCTTCGACCGCAGCCGCTACAAGGAGAACAAGCGCGCGGTGCGCGACAAGGAGCTCGGGCCCGCTCGTCAAGACCAGCATGAACCGCTGCATCCACTGCACGCGCTGCATCCGCTTCCTCGACGACGTGGCCGGCGTCTCGCAATTGGGCGCCACGGGCCGCGGCGAGGACATGGAGATCGGCACATATATCGAGCGCGCGCTCACCTCGGAGCTGTCCGCCAACATCGTCGATCTCTGCCCCGTCGGCGCGCTCACGGCCAAGCCTTATGCCTATATCGCGCGGCCGTGGGAGCTGGCGAAGACGGAATCGGTCGACGTGCTCGACGCGCTCGGCAGCAACATCCGCGTCGATTCGCGCGGCGGCCGTGTGCTGCGCGTGCTGCCGCGCTTGAACGAGGACGTGAACGAGGAGTGGATCTCCGACAAGACCCGCCACGCGCATGACGGGCTCGCGCGCCGCCGCCTCGACCGGCCTTATCTGAAGATCGGCGGCCGGCTCGAGGAATGCTCGTGGCAGGATGCGTTCCACGCCATATCGACGCGCCTCGCGCGGCTCGAGGGACGGCAGATCGCGGCGCTCGCCGGCGATCTCGCCGATGCCGAGGCGATGTGCGCGCTGAAGGACCTGATGGGCACGCTCGGCTCGCCCAATCTCGACTGCCGCCAGGATGGCGCCGCGCTCGATCCGTCGTGCCGCGCCGGCTACATCTTCAACACCACCATCGCCGGCATCGAGCAGGCCGACCGCTGTCTCCTGATCGGCACCAATCCGCGCATGGAAGCGGCCGTGCTCAACGCGCGGCTCAGGAAGCGCTGGCTCCAGGGCGGCTTCCGCGTGGCGGCGATCGGCCCGGCGCTCGACCTCACATATCCCGTCGCCTCGCTCGGCGCCGGACCGGAAACATTGGCCGAGCTCGCGGCCGGACGCGGCGAATGGTTCGAGATCCTCAAATCCGGCAAGCACCCGATGCTGATCCTGGGCTCGGGCGCGCTTGCGCGGGCCGACGGCGCGGCGGTGCTCGATCTCGCGCGCACGCTCGCCGAGGCGGCGGGCATGGTGCGCGACGATTGGAACGGCTTCAACGTGCTGCAGCGCGCGGCCGCGCGCGTCGGCGGGCTCGATCTGGGCTTCGTGCCGGGCGCGGGCGGGCGCGATGCCGCCGGCATCGTCGCCGGCTGCGCCTCGGGCGAGATCGGCGCGCTCTATCTCCTCGGCGCCGACGAGATCGACATGAGCCGGCTCGGCTCCGCCTTCGTCATCTACCAGGGCCATCACGGCGACGCCGGCGCGCGCCGCGCCGATGTCGTGCTGCCGGGCGCGGCCTATACCGAGAAGGATGCGACCTACGTCAACACCGAGGGCCGCGTGCAGCGCGCCAGCCGCGCCGTCTTCCCGCCGGGCGACGCGCGCGAGGACTGGAAGATCCTGCGCGCGCTTTCGGCCGTGTTGGGCCGCGCGCTGCCCTATGATGCGCTGCCCGCGCTGCGCGCGCGCATGGCCGAGGCCAATCCGGTCTTCGCCCATCCCGACGAGGTGACGCGGGCCTCGTGGGGCGCGTTCGGGAAGAAGGGTCCGGTCGAGCGCGCAGCGTTCGCCTATCCGATCCACGATTTCTATCGCACCGATGCGATCGGCCGCGCCTCGCCAACCATGGCGGAGTGCTCTGCGACATTGGGCGAGCGTCAAAGGCGCGCCGAGGTCGGGCACGCATGGCTGAGTTCTGGACCGCATACGCTCTACCGACCGTCATCCTGGTCATCGAGATATTGGCGATCATCGTGCCGCTGCTGCTGGCGGTGGCCTATCTCACCTATGCCGAGCGCAAGGTGCTGGCGGCGGCGCAGCTGCGCATGGGCCCCAACGTCGTCGGTCCCTTCGGCCTGTTGCAGCCGATCGCCGATGGCCTGAAGCTCTTTCTGAAGGAGACGGTGATCCCGAGCGGCGCCAACCGCGTCGTCTTCGTGCTGGCGCCGATCCTGACCTTCGTGCTTTCGCTCATCGCCTGGGCGGTCATCCCGTTCGGCGTCGGCGTCGTCATCGCCGACATCAATGTCGGCGTCCTTTATCTCTATGCGATCAGCTCGCTCGGGCGTTTACGGCATCATCATGGCGGGCTGGTCGTCGAATTCGAAATACGCGTTCCTGGGCGCGCTTGCGCTCGGCGGCGCAGATGGTGTCCTACGAGGTCTCGATCGGCTTCATCATCGTCAGCGTCATCTTGTGCGCGGGCTCGCTCAATTTGAGCGCCATCGTCGAAGCGCAGCGCCACGTGTGGTACTGCCTTCCGCTCTTCCCGATGTTCATCGTGTTCTTCGTCTCGGGGTTGGCCGAGTGCAACCGCTCGCCGTTCGATCTGGTCGAGGGCGAATCGGAACTGGTCGCCGGCTTCTTCGTCGAATATTCGTCGATGACGTTTGCGCTCTTCTATCTCGGCGAATACGCCAACATGATCCTGATGAGCGCGATGACGTCGATCCTGTTCTTGGGCGGCTGGCTTGCGCCCTTCAACATCCAGCCCTTCTCCGGCGTCCTCGCCGATCTGTGGTCGATGGCGTGGTTCGCCGCCAAGATCGCGTTCATTCTGTTCTGCTTCCTGTGGGTCCGAGCGACCTTGCCCCGCTTCCGCTACGACCAGTTGATGCGGCTCGGCTGGAAAGTGTTCCTGCCGCTGTCGCTCGGCTGGCTCGTCTTGACCGCGGGCGTTCTGGTGTCGACGGGCTGGGTCCCGCGCTAGGAGTTTTCGATGGCGTCACTCGACCGCGGCGCGCGCTTGGTGTTCCTCTCGGAGGTCGTTCAGGGCCTGTGGCTCACCTTGCGCTACATGTTCAAGGAGCCGGTGACGGTCAACTACCCCTACGAGAAGGGGCCGCTCTCGCCGCGCTTCCGCGGCGAGCATGCGCTGCGCCGCTATCCCAACGGCGAAGAGCGCTGCATCGCCTGCAAATTGTGCGAGGCGATCTGTCCTGCGCTCGCCATCACGATCGAGGCCGAGCCGCGCGCCGACGGCAGCCGCCGCACGACGCGCTACGACATCGACATGACGAAATGCATCTATTGCGGCCTGTGCCAGGAATCGTGCCCGGTCGATGCGATCGTCGAGGGCCCGAATTTCGAGTTCGCCGCCGAAACGCGCGAGGAGCTCTTCTATAACAAGGACAAGCTGCTCGGCGAACGGCGACCGCTGGGAGGCGGAGATCGCGAAGAACCTCGCGCTCGACGCGCCCTACCGATGATGGCGACCGATGGCGCCGCCGAGCATGCCCCACCTCACCCTCCCGCTGCGCGGGTCCCTCCCTCTCCGCCCCACTGGGGCGGAGAGGTCGACCGCATGCGGCTCGACGGGAGAGGTGGGGGATTGTTCGTGGGGGGCAGACGCGATGATCGTGCAAGCCGTCTGCTTCTGGCTCTTCGCCGCCGTGACCGTGGGCGCGGGCGGATTGGTCATCCTCGTCGCGCAATCCGGTCCATTCCGTGCTCTTCCTCATCCTCGCCTTCTTCAATTCGGCCGGGCTCTTCGTGCTGCTCGGCGCCGAGTTCCTGGCGATGATCCTGGTCATCGTCTATGTCGGCGCGGTCGCGGTCCTCTTCCTCTTCGTCGTGATGATGCTCGACATCAATTTCGTCGAGCTGCGCCAGGGATTTCAGCGCTATCTGCCGATCGGCGCGATGATCGGCTTCGTGCTTTTCCTCGAGCTCTTCCTCGTGTTCGGCGCCTGGGCCGTGGCGCCGCACATCGCCTTGCAGATGGCGGCGCCGACGCCGCCGCCGGCGCAGCTTTCCAACACCGCCGCCTTGGGCGCGCTTCTCTATACGCGCTACGTCTATGCCTTCCAGGCCGCGGGCGTCATTCTGCTCGTCGCCATGGTCGGCGCCATCGTGCTGACGCTGCGCTCGCGCGAGGGCGTGCGGCGCCAGCGCATCCTGCAGCAGATCGGGCGCAGGCGCGAAGACAGCGTCGAGGTGGTGAAGGTGCGCTCGCGCGAGGGGGTGTCCTGACATGCTCGAGATCGGCCTTGCCCATTACCTCACCGTCGCCGCGATCCTCTTCACCCTCGGCATCCTCGGCATCTTCCTCAATCGCAAGAACGTCATCATCATCCTCATGTCGATCGAGCTGATGCTGCTCGCGGTCAACATCAATTTCGTCGCCTTCTCCTCGTTCCTGAACGATCTCGTGGGCCAGATCTTCGCCATGTTCGTGCTGACCGTGGCGGCCGCCGAAGCCGCGATCGGGCTTGCCATCCTGGTCGTCTATTTCCGCAACCGCGGCACGATCGCGGTCGAAGACATCCATCTGATGAAGGGTTGAACCTTGACGGTCGCCGCGATCTTCCTGCCGCTCTTGGGCGCCTTCATCGCCGGCTTCTTCGGCCGCATCATCGGCGACCGCGGGGCACAGCTTGCGACCTGCTCCGCGCTCGTCGTCTCGGCCATCCTCGGCGTCATCCTGTTCGTGAGCGTCGCATTGGGCGGCCACGATCAGAGCGTGCGGCTCTTCACATGGATCGACGCCGGCGATCTCCAGGTCGATTGGGCGCTGCGCTTCGACACGCTCTCGGCCGTCATGGTCGCGGTCGTGACCGTCGTCTCGGCCGTGATCCACATCTATTCCATCGGCTACATGGCGCACGACCCCGGCATCCCGCGCTTCATGTCGTACCTTTCGCTCTTCACCTTCTTCATGCTCATGCTGGTGACGGCCGACAATTTCGTGCAGCTCTTCTTCGGCTGGGAGGGCGTCGGGCTCTGCTCCTATCTGCTTGTCGGGCTTCTGGTACGACCGCCCCGCGGCCAATGCCGCGGCGATCAAGGCCTTCGTCGTCAACCGCATCGGCGATTTCGGCTTCGCGCTCGGCATCTTCGCGGTCTACGAGATCTTCGGCTCGCTGCAGTTCGACACCGTGTTCCAGGCGGCGCCCGATGTCGCCCACAACACGATCCCGTTTTTGGGCCACGAGGTCGACGCGCTCACCTTGAGCTGCATCCTGCTCTTCATCGGCGCGATGGGGAAATCGGCGCAGATCGGCCTCCACACCTGGCTGCCGGACGCGATGGAAGGGCCGACGCCGGTCTCGGCCCTGATCCATGCCGCGACGATGGTGACGGCGGGCGTGTTCATGGTGGCGCGCTTCTCGCCGCTCTTCGAGTACGCGCCGGTGGCCTTGGGCGTCGTCTGCGTCATCGGCGCCACCACGGCGATCTTCGCCGCTTCCGTCGGCATGGCGCAGAACGACATCAAGCGCGTCATCGCCTACTCGACCTGCTCGCAATTGGGCTACATGTTCTTCGCCGCCGGCGTCTCGGCCTATAGCGCCGGCATCTTCCACCTGATGACGCACGCCTTCTTCAAGGCGCTTCTGTTCCTCGCCGCGGGCTCGGTCATCCACGCGCTTTCGGGCGAGCAGGACATGCGCAAGATGGGCGGGCTCGCGCGCCACATCCCGTGGACCTATGCGCTGATGTGGGTCGGCAGCCTGTCGCTCGCCGGCATCTGGCCGTTCTCGGGCTATTACTCCAAGGACACGATCGTCGAGGCCGCCTGGGCCGCCGGCACCGGCGTCGGGCTTTATGCCTACATCATCGGCGTGCTGGCGGCGTTCCTCACCGCGTTCTATTCCTGGCGCCTCATCTTCCTGACATTCCACGGCAAGCCGCGCGCGAGCGACGAGGTCATGCACCACGTGCACGAATCGCCGTGGGTGATGATCGCGCCGCTGCTGGTGCTGGGCGCGGGCGCGCTCTTCGCCGGCAAGCTCGGCTACAACCTCTTCGTCGGCGACGGGCGCGAGCAATTCTGGCGCGACGCGATCCTCGTCCTGCCCGGGCACGATACGATCGAGGGCGCGCACCACGTGCCGTTCCTCGTCTCGGTCGCGCCGCTCGTCGCCGCCATCCTCGGCATCCTCACCGCGTATTACGCCTATGTCAGCCGCCCGGAATTTCCCGCGCTCGTCGTCGCGCGCGTGCGCCCGCTCTATCTCTTCCTCCTCAACAAATGGTATTTCGACGAGCTCTACGACCGCATCTTCGTGCGGCCGGCGCTGGCGCTGGGCTATGGCCTGTGGAAGAAGGGCGACGGCGCGGTGATCGACGGGCTCGGCCCCGACGGCATTTCCGCGCGCACGCTCGACATGTCGGTGCTGACGAGCCGGCTGCAGACCGGCTACCTCTATCACTATGCCTTCGTGATGCTGGTGGGGGTCGTCGGGCTCGTCACCTGGTATCTGCTGCGGCAGGCGGGCTGAGCCATGGCAAGCTGGCCGCTCCTCTCGCTCGTGACCTTCGTGCCGCTCGCGGGCGTCCTCGCCATCCTCGTGCTGCGCGGCGCCGAGGCCGATGTCGCGCGGAACGCGCGCTGGATCGCGCTCTGGACCGCGCTCGTCGATCTCGGCGCTCGCGATCGCGGTCTGGGCCAATTTCGATCCCTCGCGCGCCGATTTTCAGCTCCTCGAGGAACACGCCTGGCTGCCCGACTTCAACATCACCTACCGCATGGGCGTCGACGGGCTCTCGCTCTTCTTCGTGCTGCTGTCGAGCTTCCTCATCCCGCTCTGCATCGTCTCGGCCTGGCTCGCGGTGAAGACGCGCGTGCGCGAATACATGATCGCGTTCCTGGTGCTCGAGACCTTGATGGTCGGCACGTTCTGCGCCCTCGATCTCTTCCTCTTCTACATGTTCTTCGAGGGCGTGCTCATCCCGATGTTCCTCATCATCGGCGTGTGGGGCGGCCCGCGCCGGGTCTATTCCGCCTTCAAGTTCTTCCTCTACACGCTCGCGGGCTCGGTGCTGATGCTGCTCGCCATCATCACCATCTATTACCAGACCGGCTCGTCCGACATCCGCGAGGCGCTGGCGTTCGATTTTCCGCCCGGGCTTCAGACCTGGCTGTGGCTCGCGTTCCTCGCGTCGTTCGCGGTCAAGATGCCGATGTGGCCGGTCCACACTTGGCTGCCCGATGCGCATGTCGAGGCGCCGACCGCGGGCTCGGTCATCCTCGCCGGCGTGCTCCTGAAGATGGGCGGCTACGGCTTCGTCCGCTTCTCGCTGCCGATGTTCCCCTTGGCCTCGCAGAATCTGGCGCCGCTCATCTTCGCGCTCTCGGTCATGGCGATCATCTACACGTCGCTCGTCGCGTTGGCGCAAGACGACATGAAGAAGCTCGTCGCTTATTCCTCGGTCGCGCATATGGGCTTCGTCACCATGGGCATCTTCTCGGTCACGTCCGAGGGCCTCCAGGGCGCGATGATCCATGATGCTGAGCCACGGCATCGTCTCGGCCGCGCTCTTCCTCGTCGTCGGCGTCGTCTATGACCGCATGCACACGCGCGAGATCGACCGCTATGGCGGGATCGCCGACGTGATGCCGAAATACGCCGCCGTGTTCATGCTGTTCATGCTCGCCTCGGTCGGGCTGCCCGGCACGTCGGGCTTCGTCGGCGAGTTCCTCTCGCTCATCGGCACGTTCCAGGTCAACACCTGGACCGCCTTCCTCGCCACCACCGGCTTGATCCTGGGCGCGGTCTACATGCTCTATCTCTATCGCCGCGTCGTCTTCGGCAAGGCCGAGAAGCCCGAAGTCCTCGCCATGCCCGATCTCAGCTTGCGCGAGGTCGTGATCTTCGCGCCGATGATCGCCGTCGTGCTGTGGATGGGGATCTATCCCGCCTCGTTCCTCAGGCCGATGCAGCCCTCGATCGCCAATCTGATCGAGCGCGTCCAGTCGGCCGAGCGCGCGCACGCAACCCCCACCAAGGTCGCGGTGGCGCCATGATCCCCCTCCTCGCCGCGCCCGATTTCATGCCGGCCCTGCCCGAGATCTTCCTCGGCGCCGCGGCGATGGCGCTCCTCCTTCTCGGCGTGCATCAGGGCGACCGCGCCGCGCGCGAGATCCTGTGGCTGTCGGTCGGCGCGCTCGCCGTCGCCTTGGCGCTCGTGCTGGCGCCCTTGGCCGCGCATGGCCCCGCGCGCATCGTCAGCATGTTCGGCATGTTCGTGACCGACGGGTTCGGCGCCTATGCCAAGGTGATCGTGATCCTGGGCGCGGCCTTCTCGCTCGTCATCGCGCTCGCCTACAACGACACGCATGGCCTCGCGCGGCCGGAATATCCGGTGCTGGTGCTGTTCGGCACCACCGGCATGATGATGATGATCTCGGCCAACGATCTCATCGCGCTCTATCTCGCGCTCGAGCTGCAAAGCCTGTCGCTCTACGTGCTGGCGAGCTTCGCGCGCGACAGCGACCTTTCGACCGAGGCGGGCTTGAAGTATTTCGTCCTCGGCGCGCTCGCCTCGGGCATGCTGCTCTACGGCGCCTCGCTGGTCTACGGCTTCGCCGGCAGCACCAATTTCGACACGCTGGCGCAGCTCTTCGCCAATGGCGGCACGGCGTCGGTCGGCCTCGTCGTCGGCATCGTGTTCATCGCCGTGGGGCTCGCCTTCAAATGCTCGGCCGTGCCGTTCCACATGTGGACGCCCGACGTCTACCAGGGCGCGCCGACGCCGGTGACGGCGTTCTTCTCGGTCGCGCCCAAGACGGCGGCGATCGTCCTCTTCGTGCGCGTCATGGTCGGCCCGTTCGGCGGGCTCGTGACCGAATGGCGCCAGGTGATCTGGTTCATCGCCGTCGCCTCGATGCTGCTGGGCGCGTTCGCCGCCATCAACCAGCGCAACATCAAGCGGCTGATGGCGTACAGCTCGATCGGCCATGTCGGCTATGCGCTGATCGGGCTTGCCGCGGGAAGCCCGGCGGGCGTGCGCGGCGTCCTCGTCTACATGGCGATCTATCTCTTCATGAACATCGGCACCTTCGCCGTCATCCTGTGCATGAAGCGCGACGGCCGCATGATCGAGGAGATCGACGATCTCGCCGGATTGTCGCGCACGCAGCCGGCATTGGCGCTTGGCGCTCGCCATCTTCATGTTCTCGATGGCGGGCATCCCGCCCTTGGCCGGGTTCTTCGCCAAGATCTATGTCTTCCTCGCGGCGATCGACGCGGGCCTCTACGCGCTCGCCGTGATCGGCGTGCTGGCGAGCGTGGTGGGCGCCTACTATTACCTCCGCATCGTCAAGCTCATGTATTTCGACGAGCCCGTGTCCGTCGGCTACGACCGTCCCATCGGCCGCGAGATGCAGGCCGTCCTCCTCATCACGGCGGTGGTGATCCTGTTCTTCTTCGCCTATCCCGGCCCCGTGGTGGACGGCGCGGATCAGGTCGCGGCGGCGCTCTTCGCCGGATGATCGTTCCGCGTCCCTTCCGTCTCCACGCGTTCGAGCGGATCGACAGCACCAACGAAGAGGCACGGCGCCTGGCGGCTGACGGCGCGCCCGAGTTCACGCTCGTCCTGGCAGCCGAGCAGAGCGCGGGCCGCGGCCGCCGCGGCCGGGCCTGGCAATCGCCCGCCGGCAATCTTTATTGCTCGCTGCTGCTGCGCCCATCCTCTTCCGCCGCGGACGCGGCCCAGTTCGGCTTCGCCGCCTCGCTCGCCGCCGCCGAAACGGCCTGCGCGACGCATTTTCTGCCCAAGCAGCGCCGAAGATTGCGCTCCTCAAATGGCCGAACGACGTGCTGTTGGGCGGCAAGAAACTCGCGGGCATCCTGCTCGAATCGCGCGCGGCGGGCGACGGGTTGGACTATCTGGTGATCGGCATCGGCATGAACCTCGCCTCGCACCCGGACGACACGCCCTATCCCGCGACCTCGCTCGCGGCAGTGGGTGCGCGCGGTGACGCCGGAGGCGGCGCTGCCCATATTGGGCGCGCGGCTGCTCGCCTGGTACGAGGCGTGGCAGAAGGGTTTTGCGCCGTTGCGCGCGGCGTGGCTTGCGCGCGCCGGCGGCCTGGGCGCGGCGATCCGCGTCCGCCTTCCGGACGGCGAGATCGAGGGACGGTTCGATGGGCTCGACGAGGCGGGACGGCTGCTGCTGACGACGCCGGGCGGCAGAAGGGCGATCGCGGCGGGCGAAGTCTTTCCCGCCGCGTGAGGGCAAGGAGAGGATCGATGCTGCTTGCGATCAGCGCCAACAACACCAACACGGTGTTCGCCGTGTGGGACGGCGCGTCATTGAAAGGCGCGTGGCGCGCCGGCACCGATCCGCGCCGCACCGCTGACGAGCATGTCGTGTGGCTCGATCATCTCCTGTCGCTCGATGATCTGTCGCGCGACGACATCGACGGCGCCATCATCTCGAGCGTCGTGCCCGATGCGAACTTCAATCTGCGCCGCCTGTGCCGCGCCTATTGCAACAGCGATCCGCTCATCGTCGGCGAGCCGGGCGTCGCGACCGGGATCGAGGCGCGCGTCGACCGGCCGGAGGAGGTGGGATCGGACCGCCTCGTCAACACGGTCGCGGCGCACGAGCGCTACAAGGGGCCGCTCGTCATCGTCGATTTCGGCACCGCCACGACCTTCGACGTGGTCGATCGCGACGGCAACTATTGCGGCGGCGCGATCGCGCCCGGCATCAACCTGTCGCTCCAGGCGCTCGCCATGGCGGCGGCGAAGCTGCCGTCGGTGCCGGTCGCGCGCACCGAGAAGGTGATCGGCACGAGCACCGTCGCCTGCATGCAGTCCGGCATCTTCTGGGGCTATGTCGGCCTCGTCGAAGGCATCATCGCCCGCATCAAGCGCGAATTCGGCGAACCCATGCGCACCGTCGCGACCGGCGGACTGGCGCCGCTTGTTCGAGGGCTCGATCCCGGCGGTCGAGTGGACCGATCCCGATCTCACTTTGTGGGGGCTCAAGCTGATCTACGAGCGCAACCAAAAGCGATGACCGAGCCCGCAGCGCCGCCGCCCGTCCCCGACATCAGGCCCGACGAGCTCACCTTCCTCGCGCTGGGCGGGGTCGGCGAGATCGGCATGAACATGTCGCTCTACGGCTTCGCCGGGCAATGGCTGATGATCGATTGCGGCATCACCTTCGCCGACGGCACCATGCCCGGCATCGAGGTGATTGATGGCCGATCCGGCCTTCATCGCGGAGCGGCGCGGCGCGCTCGCCGGCCTCGTCGCGACGCACGCGCACGAGGACCATATCGGCGCCATCCCCTATCTCTGGCCGCGCCTCAAATGCCCGGTCTATGCCACGCCCTTCACCGCCGCGGTGCTGCGCCTGAAGCTCGCCGAGGCCGGGCTCGAGAACGAGGTGCCGATCATCGAGGTGCCGCTTTCGGGCAAGTTCAGCGTCGGCCCGTTCGAGCTCGAGCTGCTGACCCTCACCCATTCGATCCCCGAGCCCAACGCCGTCGTGCTGCGCACGAAATTGGGCGCGGTGCTGCACACGGGCGACTGGAAATTCGATCCCGAGCCGACGCTTGGGCTGCCCTACGACATGGCGGCGCTGGAGCGGCTTGGCGATGCCGGCGTCCTCGCCATGATCTGCGATTCGACCAACGCCATGCGGCCCGGCAATTCGGGCTCCGAAGCGACGGTGCGCGACGCGCTCATCGATCTCGTCGGGCGCTGCGAGCATCGCGTCGCCATCGCCTGCTTTGCCTCGAACGTGGCGCGCCTCCAATCGGCGGCGGCGGCGGCCGCGGCGCACGACCGGCACGCGGCGCTCATCGGCCGCTCGCTCTGGCGCATCGAGCGCGCGGCGCGCGAGACCGGCTACCTCAAGGACGTGCCGCCCTTCCTGACCGAGGAGGAAGCTGCCTATCTGCCGCGCGACAAGGTGCTGCTGCTGTGCACCGGCAGCCAGGGCGAGCCGCGCTCGGCCCTGGCGCGCATCGCCGAGGACGAGCACGCGCATATCGTGCTCGAGGCGGGCGATACGGTGATCTTTTCCTCGCGCGTCATCCCGGGCAACGAGCGCGCGATCGGGCGCCTGCAGAACGCGTTAGTAAGCGCCGGCGTCGAAATAGTAACCGAGCACGATCATTTCGTGCACGTCTCGGGCCATCCGGCGCAGGACGAGCTGGTCGAGATGTACCGCGCCGTGCGGCCGGCCATCGCCGTGCCGGTCCATGGCGAGGCGCGCCACCTCATGGCGCAGGCGCGGCTTGCGGAATCCTGCGGCGTGGCGCAGGCGATCGTGACGCGCAACGGCGAGGTGGTGCGGCTGGCGCCCGGCCCGGCCGGCGTCGTCGGCCACGTGCCGACGGGGCGCCTTGCCGCCGACGGCAACGCGCTCCTCGACACCGCCGGCGAGACGCTCAAGAACCGCCAGCGCATGACTTTCAACGGCACCGCGCTCGCAACCGTGGTGCTCGACGCCAAGGGCGAGCTCGCGGCGCCCCCGCGCGTCAGCGTGCAGGGGCTCGCCGACGAGGAGGGCGTGGCGCACGAGCTTGCCGACGCGGTCGCCGCCGCAATCGCTGCGGCTCCCGCCGCGCGAGCGGCGCGACGACGCCGCGGTGCACGAGGCCGCGCGCGTCGCCGTGCGCCGCTTCATCCGCGCCCGCCACGGCAAGCGCCCGGTCACCGAAGTGCATGTCGTCCGGCTCGGCTAGGGTAGGGGAGGGACCATGATCGGCCGCCTCAATCATGTCGCCATAGCGGTGCCCGACCTGGAAAACGCAGCGAAAATATATCGCGGCACGCTCGGCGCCGAGGTGTCGGCGCCCGTACCGCTGCCCGAACACGGCGTCACCACCGTGTTCGTGACCTTGCCCAACGCCAAGATCGAGCTGATCTCGCCCTTGGGCGAGAATTCGCCGATCGCGCAGTTCCTGGCGCGCAATCCGGCGGGCGGCATCCATCACCTCTGCTTCGAGGTCGCGGACATTATCGCCGCGCGCGACCGGCTCGAAGCGACCGGCGCGCGCGTCCTCGGCGACGGCGAGCCCAGGATCGGCGCGCACGGCAAGCCGGTCCTCTTCCTCAGCCCGCGCGATTTCTGCGGCACGCTCATCGAGCTCGAGGAAGCGCGATGAACTGGTTCATCGCCGTCGCCGCCTATGTCGTCATCTGGTGGATCGTGATCTTCGCCGTGCTGCCGTTCGGCGTGCGGCGGGCCGATGCGCCCGAGCCCGGCCACGACGCCGGCGCGCCGCAAAACCCGCGCCTCAAGCTCAAGGCGGCGGTGACCACGATCGTTGCCGGCTTGCTCTGGCTGGCGCTCTACTGGGCCGTCAATGCCGATCTCATAAGCTTCCGAGGACCTTGATGAGCGCAGAATATTGCGCGCTGGCGCCAAGCCATCCGATCCACGGCCCTTATCACAACGGCGAATACGGTTTCCCGGCGCGCGACGACCGCGTGCTGTTCGAGCGCCTGGTGCTCGAGATCAACCAGGCCGGGCTGTCGTGGCTCACCGTGCTGAAAAAGCGCGCGGCCTTTGCCGCGGCGTTCGCGGACTACGACTTGGAACGCATCGCGCGCTTCGGCGCCGCCGACAAGCGCCGTCTCCTCGCCGATGCCGGCATCATCCGCAACCGGCTCAAGATCGAGGCGGTGATCGAGAACGCGCGCACCGTGCTCGAGATCGCCGCGCGCGAGGGGTCGTTCGCCGCCTGGATCGACGCGCACCATCCGCTGCCGAAGGAGCGCTGGGTCAAGCTCTTCCGCGACACATTCCGCTTCACCGGCGGCGAGATCGTCGGCGAGTTCCTGATGAGCCTCGGCTACCTGCCGGGCGCACATGTCGCGAGCTGCCCGGTGCAGGCGAAAATCTTGCGGCTCGACCCGCCCTGGAACCGTACGGCCAAAGTAAAACCCTCGGCCGGGGTGAGGAAAAAGCCAAAAGTTACAGTAAATGCAAAAAAATAAGGCAAGATCAGGAACTGATCTTGCCGAAGCGTCCTGCGATGTTTCATCGCATTTTTAGTTTAGGGTCGCCTCCCCGTACCGTTGCCCACGGCAAATCCTCCCTAAACTTGGGCCCCGTCGCAATCTGACGCGCGATCTTTGCGGGCGGTGCGGAGTGTACGAAACTCCCCTCGACTCGTCACGCAAATTCTTAGCGTAAGCTGCCTTCTGAACGATTTTTAACCCCGGTCGCCTAGGTTTTATCCCCATGCTTATCCGCATTCTCCCTCTGGTTGTGCTCGTCGCCGCCCCGGCCCTGGCCGAGACGCCCGCACCCGCGCCCGCCCGCCGCGGTCAGCCTCGCGCCCGATGGCGGCCTCGAGGTCGCCGGGGCGCCGTGCGCGGCGCTTGCCGGCGCCGACTATGTGCCGGGCGTCGCGTCCGACGGCAGCGCCGTGGCGCCCGCCGACCTGCCGCAGGAGCCTTCGCCGGTCAAAGCCGAGACCACCACGATCGAGCTGAGTTCGGGCCTCGCCGGCCGCTTCGGGGTGCCGCAGCGCGGGCGGCGCCTACGCCGGCAAGGCCATCGTCGGCTATGTCACGGTGAAGGACGGTCAGGCCTATTTCAACGGCAAGCCGTTGGCGCCCGACGCGACGGCTGCGCTGCAATCCGCCTGCGCCCAGAAGCGCTGATTCCCCTCGCTGTGACCATGTCCTAGATTCGGCCCCGCGCGAAGCGAGGGCCTGATGCGTCTTTCCCAGTATTTCCTGCCGCTCCTCAAGGAAACGCCGAGCGAGGCGCAGATCGCCTCGCACCGGCTCATGCTGCGCGCCGGCATGATCCGCCAGGCGAGCGCCGGGATCTACACCTGGCTGCCGCTGGGCTTCCGCGTTCTGCAAAAGGTCGAGCAGATCGTGCGCGAGGAGCAGGACCGCGCCGGCGCGCAGGAGCTTCTCATGCCGACCTTGCAGCCGGCCGAGCTGTGGCGCGAAAGCGGCCGCTACGACGATTACGGCAAGGAGATGCTGCGCATCAAGGACCGGCACGAGCGCGACATGCTCTATGGCCCCACCAACGAGGAGCTCATCACCGACATTTTCCGCAGCGCGATCAAGTCCTACCGCGATCTGCCCAAGAACCTCTATCACATCCAGTGGAAGTTCCGCGACGAGGTCCGGCCGCGCTTCGGCGTGATGCGCGGGCGCGAGTTCCTGATGAAGGACAATTACTCCTTCGACCTCGACAAGGCGGGCGCGATCCGCTCCTACTTCGCCATGTTCGTGGCCTATATGAAGACGTTCCGGCGCATGGGGCTGACGCCCATCCCGGTGCGCGCCGATACCGGGCCCATCGGCGGCGATTTGAGCCACGAATTCCATATCGAGGCGGACACCGGCGAGAGCGAGCTGTTCTACGACAGCGACATCGCGCAGCTCGACGAGAACAGCATCGATCCGGCTTCGCCCAACGTGGAGGATTATGTGCGCCGCTGGTACGCCGCGACCGACGAGAAGCACGATGCGGCCGAGTTCGAGGCGCGCGTGCCCGAGGCGCGCCGCCGCCGCGCGCGCGGCATCGAGGTGGGACAGGTGTTCTATTTCGGCACGAAATACTCGGCTCCGATGGGCGCCACCGTGGCCGGTCCCGACGGCGCGCAGGTCGCGGTCGAGATGGGGTCCTACGGCATCGGCGTGTCGCGCCTCGTCGGCGCCATCATCGAATCGTGCCACGACAATGACGGCATCGTCTGGCCCGAAAGCGTGGCGCCGTTCCATGTCGGCCTCATCAACCTGCGCGTCGCCGACGCCAAATGCCGCGCGGCCGCGGACGCGCTCTATGGCGCGCTCGGCGCGGCCGGCATTGCCACGCTCTACGACGACCGCGAGGAATCGCCCGGCGCCAAGTTCGCGGCGATGGATCTGGTGGGGCTGCCGTGGCAGATCGTCGTGGGCCCGCGCGGGCTCGCGTCCGGCACGGTCGAGCTGAAGGAGCGCCGCACCGGAGAGCGCCACGAGCTTTCCGCCGAATCCGCCCTCGCGCGGCTCGGAGCGACGCGGTGATCTTCGGCACGTTCGAGCGCATGGTCGCGTTCCGCTATCTGCGCGCGCGGCGCGAGGAGCGCTTCATCTCCGTCATCGCCATCTTCTCGCTCACCGGCATCGCGCTCGGCGTCGCCACGCTCATCATCGTCATGGCGGTGATGAACGGCTTCCGCGCCGAGCTGTCTGGGGCGCATCCTGGGCTTCAACGGCCACATCAACGTCTATGCCGCGCAGGGGCCCTTGACCGACTACGGCCCGCTCGCTGCGCAAGTGACGAAGCTGCCGGGCATCAAGTCGGCGACGCCCATGATCGAGGGCCAGGTGATGGCGACGGCGAAAGCGGGCGCGACCGGCGCGCTCGTGCGCGGCATCGCGGCGCAAGACATCGCCGCGCAGCCGCTCCTCGCGCAGCATATCGCCCCAGGCGCGCTCCAGAACTTCACGGGCGACGGCGTGCTGCTCGGCAGCCGGCTGGCCTTTCGCTTGGGCCTCAAGACGGGCGACACGATCACGCTCATCTCGCCGCAAGGGACCGCCACCGCCTTCGGCACGGTCCCGCGCATCAAGAGCTATACGGTGGCCGGCACGTTCGAAGTCGGCATGTACGAATTCGACGACGGCGTCATGTTCATGCCGCTCGAGGCGGCGCAGACCTTCTTCAACCTGGGGCAGGGCGTCTCGAGCCTCGAGGTCATGGTGCAGAATCCCGACGACGTGCGGCAGTACGATCGCGAGATCGCGCAGGCGTTCGGCAGCCGCGTCAGGATCTTCGACTGGCAGCAGAGCAATCTCTCGTTCTTCAACGCCGTCGAGGTCGAGCGCAACGTCATGTTCCTGATCCTGACGCTCATCATCGTCGTCGCGGCCTTCAACATCATCTCGAGCATGATCATGCTGGTGAAGGACAAGGGCCGCGACATCGCCATCCTGCGCACCATGGGTGCCACGCGCGGCATGATCCTGCGCATCTTCATGCTGTCGGGCGCCTCGGTCGGCGTCGTCGGCACGATCGCGGGCTTTGTCCTCGGCGTGGCGTTCGCCGCCAACATCGAAGCGATCCGGCAGTTCGTGCAAAGCATCATCGGCACGCAGCTTTTCGCCGCCGAGATCTATTTCCTGACGCAGATCCCGGCGCGCATCGAGCCGGACGAGGTGGCGACCGTGCTGGCGATGGCGTTCGGGCTCTCGTTCCTGGCGACGATCTATCCCTCCTGGCGCGCGGCGCGGCTCGATCCGGTCGAGGCGCTGCGCTATGAGTGAGGTGCCCGCGCTCGAGCTGCGCCAGGTCGTGCGCACCTATCGCCAGGCGGGCGTGCCGCTGCCGGTGCTGCGCGGCGTGTCGCTGCGCCTTGCGCCGGGCGAGATCGTGGCGCTCCTGGGTCCCTCGGGCGCCGGCAAATCGACGCTCCTGCACGTCGCCGGACTCCTGGAGCGGCCGGACGGCGGCGAGGTGCTGCTCGACGGGCGCGAATGCGGCGCCATGTCCGATCTCGAACGCACGCTCGCGCGCCGCTCCGGCCTCGGCGTCGTCTATCAGTTCCATCATCTGCTGCCGGAATTCTCGGCGCTCGAGAACGTCATGCTGCCGCAGATGATCGCCGGGCAGGCCAAACCGGCGGCGCGCACCCGCGCGCTCGACCTCTTGCGCCAGGTCGGGCTCGAAAACCGCGTGGACCATCGACCGGCGCGGCTTTCGGGCGGCGAGCAGCAGCGCGTCGCCATCGTCCGCGCGCTGGCCAATGCGCCGCACCTGCTCCTGGGCGACGAGCCGACCGGCAATCTCGATCAGCACACGGCCGGCGAGGTCACCGCGCTCCTCTTGGAACTGGTGCGAAAGAGCAGGTTGGCCGCGCTTATCGCAACGCACAATCTCGATCTCGCCCGCCGCATGGACCGCATCCTCGCGCTCGAAGACGGCATCGTGGTCGAGCGCGCGCGCGCCGCGGTCTGAGGCAGGCGATGCCGAAAATCATGGCAACACGAGGTTTTGGTCTGGGCAGCTCGCGCGCCATCGTGAGCGGATAGACCGCGTCACCGTGCCGGTGCGAAATTCCTTAACGTGAAGACCGTAGGCCGAAGTGGTCGCCGCACTAAGCATGCGCGCTCGATGCCGCCCGGGGCCGGATGTCGCTTTTAGGCACGTACACGCGACCCTGATGTTTCGAATTTGATCGGTAATGATTGACTTGGCGTCCGGTGGCGCTGTGGGATGCTGGCATGCTAAGCCCGAGCCCGAGCCATGCCCCATTCCGACTTCGTCCATCTGCGCACCCATTCCGCCTATTCGCTGTCGTCCGGCGCGATCAAGGTGAAGGAGCTGGTGGCGCTCGCCAAAGCCCATGCCATGCCGGCCGTGGCGATGACCGATGCCGGCAACCTGTTCGGCGCCTTGGAGTTCGCGCTGGCCGCGCGCGAGGCCGGCGTGCAGCCGATCGTCGGCTGCGAGCTGGCGCTGCGCCGCCTCGACGCCGAAGCGCGACTCGCGGGAAGGATCGGGCCCGCGGCAAAGCCGGATGCGGTCGTGCTGCTGGTGCAGAACGAGGCGGGCTATCGCAACCTGCTGCATCTTTCGAGCCGCTCGTTCCTCGACACCGAGGGCGGCGAGGAGCCGCAGCTGCCGCTCGCCGCGCTCGAGGGAAAGACCGCCGGCCTGCTCTGCCTCGCCGGCGGCCCGCGCGGGCCGGTCGGGCGGCTTCTCGCCGAGGGCCAGGCCGAGGCGGCCGAGGCGATGCTGCTGCGCCTCGCGGCGCTCTTCCCCGGCCGGCTCTATATCGAGCTGATGCGGCATCATGTGCCGGTCGAGGATCGCATCGAGGGCGCGCTCGTGGACCTCGCCTATCGCCACGACCTGCCGCTCGTCGCGACCAACGACGTGCATTTCGCGACCCGCGATCTCTACGAGGCGCACGATGCGCTGCTCTGCATCGCCGAGGGCACGGTGCTCGGCAATCCGAACCGGCGCCGCCTTACCGAGGAACACTATTTCAAGTCGCCGGCAGAGATGCGCCAGCTCTTCGCCGACATTCCCGAGGCGTGCGACAACACGCTCGTCGTGGCGCAGCGCTCGGCCTTCATGCCCGAGCCGCACGCGCCGATCCTGCCGCCTTACGCCGCGGCGCCGGGACAGGGCGAAGAGGCCGAGCTGCGCGCGGAAGCCGCGGCCGGTCTCGATCTGCGCCTGCAAAACCTCCATCGCGCCGGGATGAGCGAAGAAGAGCGCGCGGCGCTCGCCCGGCCCTATCGCGAGCGCCTCGCCTTCGAGCTCGACACCATCGTCGCGATGGGCTTCGCCGGATATTTCCTGATCGTCGCCGAATTCATCCGCTGGGCCAAGGGAGCGGGGATTCCGGTCGGGCCGGGGCGCGGCTCGGGCGCGGGCTCGGTCGTCGCCTGGTCGCTCACCATCACCGATCTCGATCCGTTGCGCTTCGGCCTCTTGTTCGAGCGCTTCCTCAATCCCGAGCGCGTGTCGATGCCCGACTTCGACATCGATTTCTGCCAGGACCGGCGCGACGAGGTGATCCGCCACGTGCAGGAGCGCTATGGCCGCGACCGGGTGGCGCAGATCATCACCTTCGGCAAGCTCCAGGCGCGCGCCGCGTTGCGCGACGTGGGACGCGTGCTCGAGATGCCCTATGGCCAGGTCGATCGCATCTGCAAGCTCGTGCCCAACAACCCGGCGAACCCGGTGACCTTGCAGCAGGCGATCGACGGCGAGCCGATGCTGCAGAACATGCGCGACACGGATGAAGGCGTCGCGCGCCTCATCGCCATCGCGCAGAAGCTCGAAGGACTCTATCGCCACGCCTCGACCCATGCCGCGGGCGTCGTGATCGGCGACCGGCCGCTCGACGAGCTCGTGCCGCTCTACCGCGATCCGCGCTCCGACATGCCGGCGACGCAGTTCAGCATGAAATATGTCGAGCTGGCGGGGCTCGTGAAATTCGATTTTCTCGGCCTCAAGACGCTCACCGTCCTGGCGCGCGCGCTCGATCTTGTGCGCGCCAAGGGCGTGGCGCTCGATCTCGCGAACCTGCCGCTCGACGATCGCGCCACGTACGACCTTCTGGGCAGCGGCGACACGGTCGGCGTGTTCCAACTGGAAGGCGCCGGCATGCGCGACATGCTGCGGAAGCTGGGGCCCGACCGGTTCGAGGACATCATCGCCGTCGTCGCGCTCTACCGGCCGGGGCCGATGGAGAACATCCCGCGCTATATCGAGGTGAAGCACGGCCGCGAGAAGCCGGACTATCTCCATCCCTCGCTCGCGCCGATCCTGGCCGAGACGCACGGCATCATGATCTACCAGGAACAGGTGATGCAGATCGCGCAGGTGCTGAGCGGCTATTCGCTCGGCGGCGCCGATCTCCTGCGCCGCGCCATGGGCAAGAAGATCCGCTCCGAAATGGAGGCGCAGCGGCGCGACTTCATCGACGGCGCGACGGCCCGGGGCGTCGCCGGAAATGTCGCCGAGCACATCTTCGAGCGGGTCGAGAAATTCGCCGGCTACGGCTTCAACAAGTCGCATGCCGCGGCCTACGCGCTCGTCGCCTACCAGACGGCATATCTCAAGGCCAATCATCCGGTCGAGTTCATGGCGGCCTTGATGAGCCTCGACATCGGCGACACCGACAAGCTCAATCTCTTCCGCCAGGAATGCTCGCGCCTCGGCATCCGCCTCCTGCCGCCCGACATCAACCGCTCGAGCGACGCCTTCTCGGTCGAGGCTTCGGGCGGCAACGAGCGCCATCCGCTACGCGCTTGCCGCCGTGAAGGGCGTGGGCGCAAGCGCCATGCAGCAGCTCGTCGAGGAGCGGAGCGCGCACGGCGCCTTCGCCGATCTCTTCGATTTCGCGCGCCGGCTCGATCCGAAAGGCTTCAACCGCCGCCAGTTCGAGGGTTTGGTCAAGGCCGGCGCGTTCGATGCGTTGAACCGCAACCGCGCGCAGACATTCGCCGCGATCGACCTGCTGCTGCGCCACGCGGCGGCCGCGGCCAGCGATCGCGCGAGCCAGCAGGAAAGCTTGTTCGGCGCCGGCGCCGCGCACCGGCCGCCGCTGCCCGCTTGCGACGACTGGCAGCCGGTCGAGCGCTTGCAGCACGAATTCGATGCCATCGGCTTTTATCTCTCGAGCCATCCGCTCGATGCCTACCAGAAAAGTCTCGCGCGGCTCGGCGTCGTGCGCTTCGCCGACGTGGCGGCGCGGCTCGCGGCGGGCGGGCCGACGCGCTTCCGTCTCGCCGGCGTGCCGATGGCGCGGCGCGAGCGCAATTCCGCGCGCGGCAGCCGCTTCGCCTTCCTGCAATTGTCCGACACGAGCGGCGTCTACGAGGTCGTGGTGTTCGCCGAGACGCTGGCGCAGAGCCGCGAGCTCTTGGACGCGGGCGTGCCGCTCGTCGTCACGGCCGAGGCGCGCGCCGACGACGAGAGCCTCAGGCTTTCGGCGCAGCGCTTCGAGCGGCTCGACACGCTCGCGCGCGAGGCCGCCGCGGGCTTGAGGATCGTGCTGGGCGAAGGCGAAGCGCTCACACCGCTCAAGGAGCTGATGGCGCGCGAGGGCGGCGGCAAGGGCCGCGTCAGCATCGTCGTGCCGGTGCGTCCCGCGCGCGAGGTCGAGATTGCGCTGCCGGGCGGCTTCAAGATCGGCCCCAACGTTCTGCACGCCGTGCGGGCGTTGCCGGGCGTCCTCGAAGTTGTCGATGTTTAACGGCAATAATTCGTCGCCTTTGTGACCGGCATCACAGATGCAGGCGCCCGGCGCGGACTAGAGTCCGTGTTCCCATGCACGCCAGCGCTCGACCAGTCTCGTTAACCTCTTTCGGGTTTGCGCATTCCGCGAAATGCGGTAACGTTTGCGCAACCAGCAGTCGCCGGCATTCCAGTGCCGCGCGCGAGAGGGGAGCGATAATGGCTGGACGGAGCAGCGCGCAAATGCGGCCGGGCTGGGCGCTGGAGCCCGATCTCGATCCGGTCGACGAGCAGCTGCGCCGGCGCCGCTGGCGGGTGCTGCGGGCGGCGCTGCCCCAGGGCCGCGGCGTCGATCAAGCGCCGTCCTGGGTCAAGACTCCGGACCAGTTCATCGATTGGCTGGCGGCGCGGCTCGCGCCGAGAGCGCTGCAAGGCTATTTCGAGGATCTGGAGCTGCTGGCAAAGCAGACCTGCGACCTCGAGTTGCTGCGCTTCGCCCGGCTTTATATGAAAGTTTGAGCTTTCGCGCCCGTTCCGGCGCCGCCCTCCGCAAAGTTCTTGAGCGGAGCATGGAAAACTCGATATTAATCACGCCATGGTCGGGATAGGCAGGAACGCGAGCAACCGCAGGGTGTCTCGGCACGCGAAATTCGCCGTCGGGCAGATCGTCCGTCACCGCCTGTTCAATTTCCGCGGCGTCATCTTCGACGTCGATCCGGTGTTCAGCAATTCCGAGGAATGGTACCAGGCGATTCCGGCCGAGCGGCGCCCGTCGAAGGACCAGCCGTTCTATCACCTCTATGCCCAGAACGCGACCGGCGGTCCGTACGAGGCGTATGTCTCGGAGCAGAACCTCGTGGTCGATGCCGAGAACGGGCCGGTGCAGCATCCGATGCTCGACGTCGTGTTCACCGGCATCGCCGGCGACCGCTACGTCCTGCGCAACGGCCGGGTGCAGTGAGCGGCCGGCGTCCCGGCCGGTCCCAAGGCGCCTCTGCCGTCGCTCGAAATTTCTGCGACATTTCCTCGTTCTAGGTGTTCCCGCTCCCGGCCGTGGGAGCGATGTCGTAGCATTGCCCGGGGCGCGGCTTGGGACTGCGAGGTGACATGGCAAAACGCGCATTGATTACCGGCATCACCGGCCAGGACGGCGCCTATTTGAGCGAGCTCCTGCTGCAGAAGGGCTATGAGGTGCATGGCCTGATGCGGCGCGCGAGCCTCTTCAACACCGACCGCATCGACCACCTCTATCACGACCCGCATGTCGCGGGAGAAAAGCTCGCCCTCCATTACGGCGATCTCACCGACGGCAGCGCGCTCCGCCACGTGCTCGAAACCGTGGCGCCGGACGAGATCTACAATCTCGGCGCGCAGAGCCATGTGAAGGTCTCGTTCGAGGTGCCGGAATATACCGCCGACGTCGTGGCGCTCGGCACGCTGCGCCTGCTCGAGGCGGTGCGCGACCATGCATCGAGGCACGGCCGCACGCTGCGCTATTACCAGGCGGGCTCGTCGGAGATGTTCGGCTCCTCGCCGCCGCCGCAATCCGAGACGACGCCGTTCCGGCCGCGCAGCCCCTATGCGGTCAGCAAGGTCGCGGCGCACTGGTACGCCGTCAATTATCGCGAGGCCTATGGCCTCTTCATCTGCAACGGCATTCTCTTCAACCACGAGAGCCCGCGCCGCGGCGAGACCTTCGTCACGCGCAAGGTGACGCGCGCCGTCGGCCGCATCAAGGAAGGGCTGCAGGACAAGCTCTATCTCGGCAATCTCGACGCGCGGCGCGACTGGGGCTTCGCCGGCGATTATGTCGAGGCGATGTGGCTCATGCTGCAACAGGATGCGCCCGACGACTATGTCGTCGCGACCGGCGATTCGCACACCGTGCGCGAGCTGTGCGAGGTGGCCTTCGCCGAGCTCGGGCTCGACTGGCGGCGCCATGTCGAGATCGATCCGCGCTATCTGCGGCCGACCGAGGTCGATGCGCTCGAAGGCGATGCCGAGAAGACGCGCACGCGGCTCGATTGGCGCGCCGCGCGTCCCGTTCCTCGCCCTCGTCAAGATGATGGTCGCGCACGATCTCGGCCTGGCGCAGCGCGAGCGCACGCTGAAGAGCGCGGGCTATGTCGAGCCGGCGCGCGGCGCCGCCACCAACGGAAGCTGAGGAGATCGCGATGAGCGAAGCACCGGTGCTCTTCCCGCTCGCCGGGCGAAAAGTGTTCGTCGCGGGCTCCCGCGGCATGGTGGGAAGCGCGCTGCTGCGGCGGCTCGCGCGCGAGCATTGCGAGATCGTGGTCGCGAGCCACGCCGAGCTCGATCTGAAGCGGCAGAGCGAGACCGAGGCGTGGTTTGCCGCGAACCGTCCCGACGCCGTCATCGTCGCCGCCGCGACGGTGGGCGGCATCCTCGCCAATTCGACGCGGCCCAGGGAATTTCTCTACGACAATCTGATGATCGCCGCCAACACGATCGAGGCGGCGCGCCAGTCGGGCGTCAAGAAGCTGCTCTATCTCGGCTCGTCCTGCATCTATCCGCGGCTCGCCAAGCAGCCGATGACCGAGGACGAGCTCCTGGCCGGCCCGCTCGAGCCGACGAACCAGTGGTATGCCGTCGCCAAGATCGCCGGCCTCAAGCTGTGCGCGGCCTATCGCCGCCAGGGCGGATGCGATTTCATCTCGGCGCAGCCGACCAATCTCTACGGCCCGGGCGATACCTACGACGCCGCGGCGAGCCACGTCATTCCGGCGCTCATCCTCAAGATGCATCGCGCCAAGGTCGCGCGCGCGCCCGAGGTCGAGATTTGGGGCAGCGGACGGCCGCGCCGCGAATTCCTTCATGTCGACGATCTCGCCGACGCGCTCGTCTTCCTGCTGGAGCGCTATTCCGGCGAAAGCCACGTCAATATCGGCTGGGGCACGGACGTAAGCATTGCCGAGCTGTCGCAGCTCGTCGCGGCGACCGTGGGCTATGCGGGCGCCTCGCCTACAACGCGGCGATGCCGGACGGCATGCCGCAAAAGCTGCTCGACACGGGGCGGCTTCAGGCGCTCGGATGGACGCCGCGCATCGAGTTGCGCGCGGGCCTCGCCGACGCCTACCGCTGGTTCACGGAGAACGTCGCGCGCACCACGGCGACCGTCGTGCGACCGTCCGATCCGCTCTCTAGGTTCCGAGCGCTTCGTCGGTTGAGCCGTCGGCGCCCTCGGCCGCGGCGAGCGGCCGCAACTGCCGCATCTCCTTGCTTTGCACCATGTGCCAGATGGCGTTGACCTCGTCGGTCTCGATGAAGCGGTCCTGGCCCTGCGCCGACGATCGCCATCTGCTTCTCGCGGTAGGCGTCCGGCGTGAGCCGGGCGATGAGCGAGATCAGCGCCTCGTCGGCCGGATCCTCGAGCGACCAGCCGGACTGATGCCGCTCCAGGAATTCGCCGATCGCCGTGCGCGCCAAGCCGATCACCGGCTTGCCGAAAAATCCCGCCTCATAGATGCCGTTCGTCAGGAGCCACTTCGAATTGGCCGACGAGCTCGTTGCAGTCGGCCGACCACACGATGTCGACGGCGCCATAGATTTCCGCCAGGTCCTCGGGATTCCGAAACGGTCCGCCATAGACCGCATTCTCGAGATTCTCGATGTCGTGCAGGAAATTCTTCATGTCGAAATTGTCGTACGGCATGCCGCGGATGGAGAGCGTCACGAGGTGCGGCAGCTCCGCGGCGAGCCGGCGCAGGATGTGCCAGCTCCGTGCGTCGTCGAGATAGCCGAACCAGCCGATCCGCCACGGCCTCTCGCCCTCGACGGGGAGCTCCGCCTGCAGCGGCTGGCGTCCGCGCGGCAATCGGGCATGGCGCGGCACCTTGTTCTCGAACAGGAGCCAGTTGGTGCTGACGGTGAGGTGCTTCTGGTAATAGTCCCAGATGAAATAGGGGGAGCTCACGACGAGCAGGCAGATACGCGCCAGCACCAGGCGCTCGAGCTTGCGCAGCAGATAGGCCTGGAGCCCGGCCGCGGTGCACGAGCTGTTGATGTCGAGCACCTCGTAGACGAGCGGCGCCTTGGTTCGCGTGATGCGGCGGGCGAACAAGGCCAGGATCGCGTTATCGACATTGCGGGCGATATAGAGATCGACACCGGCAAGGCGCTTCCTCATGCGGAACAGGCGCGCGGCGGCGAACATGAGCGGGATGATGCGCCGCAAGCGCGAACGCGCGCTGATCCGGCCGAGATTTATGGCGAAACGGTCCTCCTCGCGGCCGCGGCGGGCGAACGCGGCGGCGAGCACTTCGTAGCCGGCATGGCGCCATTGCGCGACGCGCCGCCTGACTGCGGGATCGTCGAGATCGGGGCCGAAATACGCCACGCGCGGGGCGCGGGCGGCGGCCGCGTCGCCGGACGCCGCCACCGTGCGCAATCCCGCTTCCCTGGCACCGGCGCCTATGCCCCACGCGCCGCGGTCAGTTGCCACGCTCAACCTCCGCCCCGCCACTAACGGAAATAGGCCAGGATGGTTGCGTGGCCCGAAACCACAGCGTCAGACGAACTGCGCGAGCGCGCGCTCCACGGCGGTGACGAAGAACCGGGCGTCGGCGGCGTCGAGAAAGCGCTCGCGTGCCGCGCGCCAGCCTCACCCATTCGGCCTCGTCGCGGTCCATGAGGCCCATGAAATAGGCCAGGCCTTGGACATTGTCGGCCTCGAACACATAGCCGTTGATACCGCTGCGCACGAGCAGGTCGCGCGCGCCGCAATTATCCGAAAGCAGGATCGGCACGCCCATTGCGAGCGCCTCGTTGACGACGAGTCCGTGCTGTTCCTCGATGCTCGGCAGGACGAGCGCGAGCGTCGATCCGAGCGTGCGCGCCACCGCCTCGTCGCCGACGTAGCCGAGGAACGCCACGTGCTCGAGGCCGAGTTCCGCCGCCTTGCGCCGGAGCTCCGGCTCGAGCTCGCCCGTCCCGCACAGCCTGAGCGCGCGCGGCGCACGATGCGGCGACACCTGCGTGCAATAGAGGGCATAGGCCTCGAGCGCCAGCGCGATGTTCTTCTTGGCGATGAAACGGGCGATCACGGTGAAATGCCGCTCGCCATGCGGCACGCCGCCGGGCGCCGGCGCCGTTCCGGCAAGTCGCTGCACGCGCGCCACCGAGATCGTGTCGTAGCCGAGATGGATGCGGTCCTCGGGAAATCCCAAGAAACGGAGATAGGCCCGGGTGCGCTCGCCTGCCGCGAGCGCGGCGTGATAGGGCCGGTAGAACACGGTCTTCAGCAGCTCGAGCCCGAGATGGCGCTGCTTGTCGTCGAATTTCGAGTCCTGCATGACGACGACGTGCCGCCCAAGGAGACGCAGCGCCACCGCCGACAGGAAGATCGCGGGCGATTCGTAGTTGCACAGGAACACGTGGCGGGCGCCGATGCCGAGGCAGGTGCGCACGATGCGGAAGGCGCAGCGGAGCGAGCCGATGTCCTCGCGCACGGCCTCGGGAAAGAGCGTGATCTTGCGCACGCCCTCGCCGTCGCTGCCCTTGCGCCAGGGATGATAGCTGGCGCTGTAGGTCGCGATCTCGATGCCATGAACGGAAAAACGCGGGGCGAGCCCAAGGGCGCAGGCCTGGCACCGCTCGAGGTGGTGCGAGGCAAAGCTCTCCCACACGAAGGCGATGGCCGTCGCGTCCGCTGCGGCGGCGCCGGCACGCTCGCGCGGCGCCGCCTCGGGCGCGCGCAGGGCGGCGTGCTGCTCGGGCTGAAGCGCCACGTCCCAAGCCGCTGCCGCGGTCGCTTCGCTATCAGATTCTTCAAGTATTTTCATGGGCTTGCCGAATTACGGGCGCAGATGCGCCTCGCAAACGATGGCGCCGCCGAAGCGGTTCCGCCGCTCAGTATGCGTTCGGATGGACAAACCCAACTGCGAAGGTGCGCATCAAGATCCACAGGTCGAACCAGATCGACCAGTTCTCGATATAGAACAGGTCGTGCTTCACGCGCTCGTGCATCGCCTCGATGGTGGGCGTCTCGCCGCGCAGGCCGTTGACCTGGGCCCAGCCGGTGATGCCGGGCTTGACGCGGTGGCGATGGAGATAGCGGTTGATCAGCTTCGCGTAATATTCGTTGTGCGCGATGGCGTGCGGACGCGGGCCGACCAATGACATCTCGCCCTTCAGCACATTGATGAGCTGCGGCAATTCGTCGAGGCTCGAACGCCTGAGGGCGGCGCCGATGCGCGTCACGCGCGGGTCCTTGCGCCGCGCCTGGGTCACGGCGGGGTCGCTCGCCGCGCCCTGATACATGGTGCGGAACTTGTAGACCCAGATCGGATTGTTGTTGAAGCCGAAGCGCTGCTGGCGAAAGAAGATCGGACCCGGGCTGCCGAGCTTGACGAGGAGCGCGATGAAGCCCATGAGCGGCAGGAACAGAAGCAGGAGCAGCGCGCTCAGGACCGCGTCCTCGATCCGCTTCAGGATTTCGCCCCAGCCGGCGAGCGGGCGCTCGAACACGTTGATCATCACCGCCTCGCGCAACACCGCAAAGCGCCGCGGCGCGATCGACAGGTCGGACAGGTCCGGACACAAGCTGACATTGACCGGCAGCTCGCCGAGCTTTTCGATCATGGCGTTGAAGCCCGGCTCGCGCTTGTCCGGAAGCTGCACGATGATCTCGTGAATCCGCGTGCGGCGCGCGAGACGCAGGAGCGCGTCGATCGTGGCGGGGCCGCCGTCGCCGGCCGGCTGGCCGATGCGCGGCTCGAACTGGCCGACCACGCGGAAATCGAGCTCGGTCTCGCCGGCGAGCCGGCGCCGCACTTGCGTCACGAAGGCCGGCGTGCCGACGATCGCCACGTCGACCGTGAGCGTGCCCTCGCGCTTGCGCTTGCCGAGATAGGCGCACAAGACGCAGCGCGCGGCGAGCGATGCCGAAATGCCGAGCGAGAACCACGAGCCGATCCACAGGCGCGAGAACTGGTTGCTGACCTTGTCGAAAAATGCGACGGCAATGAGCAGCGCGAAGGTCGTGGCCCAGCCGGCGGTGACGCGGCTCAACTGCGCCCGGAGATTGGCGAGCTCGCGCACATCGTAGGCCTGGACCGCCGACATCGCGTTGGCGATGACGAGCATGCCGATCGGCACGACCAGCACATGGCTCAGGTCGATCTCCAGCATGCCGAAGCGCAGGACATAGGCGATGAGCGCCGTCACCGGGATGAGCACCACGTCGATCACCCGCAGCATGCCGGCCGCGACCACCATCACGTCGTGCCGGACGAGATAGGGATGCCGCGCCGAGGCCTTGCGGCTCAACAGAAAACTGGGCGGCGAGGCGTAACTGTGCACCATTGTCCCGTCCGTATCCCGTTCTCGCGAGCGCGCGAGCCTGTCGGCACCTCGGAATGTGCGGGACAAACAGCCACGAGCCGGACTCCGCGATGGATGCGCCGCGCTTGCGGCGCGCTCCAGTCCTTGCGGCCCGAGGCGAGAAAGTTCTCCTGAGAGGGAACCCGGTGCGCGTCAATAACACCGGGAGGCGAGGGAGGTTCCGATTTCGCCGTCCCAGCGCAAGCTGCTGCTGGAATAACGCCACCGATGGACTAAACTTCCCGCCGCCGTCGTTTAGACACCGAGGGTTTAATGGCTCGCCGCTGAACGGCGGCGTGGCCGGCAGGAGATTCGACGTTGCGGAAGAGTTCGCCGGCCAGCGACGAACGCTTCGTCACGCTCGCGGAGCTGGCGGCCCTTGCGCTCGTCGTGGGGACCGTGACCGGGGGCGCGGCCGTCCTGTTCCGTGCCTTCGTCGCCGGGATTCATAATCTCTTCTTCCTCGGCATCGTCTCGTTCTATTACGACCCGAACCTGCACACGCCGCAGGGCTGGCTCGGCCCCTTGGTCATGTTCTCCCCGGCGATCGGCGGGCTCGTCGTCATATTTCTGTTCCGGATGCAGCCCGAGGACCGGCGCGGCCAGGGCGTCTCCGACATCATCGACGCGATTTATTACCGCGAGGGCCGGGTCCGGGCCGTCTCGGCAATCATTAAATCCTATGGCGGCGGGCGTGCAGAGCGGCACCGGCGGCTCGGTCGGACGCGAGGCGGCGATCGTGCAGATCGGCGCGGCGCTCGCCTCGCGCCTGTCGCGCATCACGCGCATCGCCCAGTGGCAGCGCATGACGCTCGTTGCCGCGGGCGGCGCCGCCGGCCTTGCCGCGGCCTTCAACGCGCCCCTGGGCTCGATCATCTTCGCGGTCGAGCTGATGATGCCCGAGATCAGCCCGCGCACGCTTCTGCCGGTGACGATCGCCGCCGGCGCCGGGACGTTCGTCTCCCGCTTCTTCTACGGGCTCCAGCCGACCTTCCTCGTCACCACCGTGACCGCCTCGAAGCTGCACATCTCGGGCGTCGTGTCGCTGCTGCCCTATGTGCCGTTCGGCCTCCTTCTCGGCCTCGTCTCGTGGTTCATGATCTGGTGGCTCGGCTGGCTCGAGCGGCAATTCGCCAGGATCTCGCCGAGCCCTTATTTCCGCCACGCGATCGGCATGCTCGCGGTCGGCATCATGGCCTACCTGATGATGGTGGGGACCGGCTACTACTACATCGAGGGGCCGAGCTACGCGACGCTCCAGGACATTCTCCACGGCGACATCACCACGCCGGAATTCTTCCTGCTGCTGTTCGCGGCGAAGCTTCTGGCGACCGGGCTCACGCTCGGCTCGGGCGGCAGCGGCGGCGTGTTCTCGGCCTCGCTCGTCACCGGCGCGGCTTTGGGCGGCGCGTTCGGCTCGGCCTGCCTCCGGCTCTGGCCCAGTCTCGACGTGAGCACGCTCGATTTCGCCATCGTCGGCATGGCGGGGCTGCTGGGCGGCACCACCGGAGCGGCCCTGACGGCGATCGTCATGGTGTTCGAGCTGACGCGCGACTACAACGTGATCGTGCCGATGATCCTGTGCGTCACGGCGGCGATCGCGGTGCGGCGCGAGCTGATGCCGCAGTCGATCTACACCTTGAAGCTCGCGACCAAAGGGCACGAGGTGCCGGACGCGCTCCAGGCCAATATGTTCCGCATCCGCCATGCGGAAGCCGTCATGTCGCGCGATTTCGCGGTGCGGCCGGCGACAGCGACGATCGACGAGACGGTGGCGACCTTGAGCGAAACCGGCCGGCCGATCTATCTCATGGTCGCCGACGGGCGCCGCCTCAAAGGCTATCTGCGGCTCGATCCCGGCTTCAAGCTGTGGCACGGGCGCACGCCCGAGACGACGCTCGGCGATCTCGCGCGCACCGATTTCGTGCTGACGCTGTCGACCGACACCATGTTCGACGTGATCGGCCGGGTGGCGCGGCGCGGCGGGCAGGTGGCGATCGTGGTGCGGCCGGCGCGCGTGCCGCGGGTCGACGACATCATGGGCTACATCGCGCTCGAGACGATGGGCGAGGCGGTGATCGAGAACGCGCGCGCCTTTGCCCCGGCCGCGACGCGCAACCCGTTCCCGCTGCTCTATCGCCGGCGCGTGACGCGGCCGGTGCAATTCTGGCGGCGCCAGCGCCCGCCCTAAGCATTACCGCGCATGCGCCGCGCCCCCGGCTCAGGCGCGGGCGGCGCCAATGACGGTCTCGCCGAAGGCGGGAACGCGGAAGGATTGCGCGGCAATGCCGTGCTCTGCGAGCGCCGCCGCCAGCGCCGCGGCTGGCGCGTCGATCGCTTCGTCGGTCAACGGGAACGTCGCGAAATGTATGGCGACGCTGAGCCGCGCGCCGAGCGCGAGATGCGCGCGCGCCGCTTCGTCGGGGTTCATGTGCTGCGGCGCCATGAACCAGCGCGGCTCATAGGCGCCGATCGGCAATAGCGCCAGATCGGGGGCCCCAAGCCGCCGCGCGATTTCGGCAAAGTGTCCGGGATAGCCCGTGTCGCCGGCGAAATAGACGCGCGCGCCGCCGGCCTCGACCACATGCCCGCCCCACAGCATGCGGTTGGTGTCCCACGGGCGGCGGCGCGACCAATGCTGCGCCGGCACATAGACGATGCCGAGCCCCCGCAGCGGCTCGGCGCGCTGCCACCAATCGAGCTCGATCACATTGCCGAGGCCCCTGGCGGCGAGATAAGCGCCGTTGCCGATGCCCGTTACGATCGGCGGGTTCCAGCGCTCGCGGATGCGGCGCAGGCTCGGCAAGTCCATGTGGTCGTAGTGGTTGTGGCTGAGGAGCACGGCATCGATCGCGGGCAGATCGTCGAGCGCGATGGCGGGCGCGCGCACCCGCTTCGGCCCGAGCCAGCCGACCGGGCTCGCGCGCTCGGAAAAGATCGGGTCGGTCAGAACCGCAAACCCGGGAAAGCGCAGCAGGAGAGTTCGCGTGGCCGATATAGGTCGCCGCGACCTCGCCGTGGACGCAGCGGCGCGAGCGGCGCTCCCGTGCCGTCATTGACCCAGTTCGGCCAGCGCGCCGGCGTTCGCGAGAAGCGCCAGCGCAGCAAATCTCCGAGTCCCTTCGCCGTGTCGATCCCGGGATTGAAGAAGCGTCGGCCGTCGCAATGGTCGCTCGCTTGCGGCGGACTCATGTCGCGCGCGTGTGCGGCGCCGGACGATCGCGCGCCTAGCTCGGATCGCCCGTGTCGGGCGTGAGGCCCGCCGCCTTGATGCCGAAGACGGCGCACGCCTCGTCGTTCTCGGAAACGTCGCCGCTGATGCCGACGGCGCCGATGATCTCGCCGCCGTTCTTGATGAGGACGCCGCCCGGCGCCGGAATGACGCGGCCGCCCGACGCCGCCATGAGCGCGTTGAGGAAGAGCGGCCCCGACGAGACGCGGCGCGCGAACTCGCGCCCGCCGAAACCCATGCCGAGCGTGCCCCACGCCTTGCCCTCGGCGATTTGCGGCCTGAGGATGCTCGATCCGTCCTCGCGCTTCATCGCGACGAGGTGCCCGCCCGCGTCGAGCACGGCAACGGTGAGCGGCTTGAAATTGCGCGCCCGCCCGTGCTCCAGCGCCTTGTCGACGATGGTCGCCGCCTGCGCCAAGGTAAGTCCCGCCATCGCTCTCTCCCCAAACCTCAACCTTCGCTATCATAGGGCGCGAATTCGCGCTCGGGGATAGGCATGGCAAAACTCGACCTCACGCTTTCGATCTGGGATTACGACCGCGCGCGCGCGCTGGCCGACGGCAGCGTCGTGCCCGAGGGCATCGCGCTCAACGTGCTCGAGCTGCCGGTCGAGGAGACGTTCTTCCGCATGCTGCGCCATCGCGAGTTCGACGCGGCCGAGATGTCGCTGTCGTCCTACGTCGTGTCGCTGGCGAAGGGCGATTCTCCTTTCATCGCCATTCCCGTGTTCCCGTCGCGCCTCTTCCGCCACAACGGCATCTTCATCTCGGCCGCGAGCGGCATCCGCGAGCCCAAGGATCTGGCGGGCAAGCGCATCGGCACGCCGGAATACCAGCTCACCGCGCCGGTCTGGCAGCGCGGCATCCTGGCCGACGAATACGGCGTCGATCCGGCCTCGCCCGAGTATTTCACCGGCGGCGAGGAGGATCCCGGGCGCGAGGAAAAGGTGGCACTCGATCTGCCGGCGAAATTCCGCGTGCGTCCGATCCCGCCGGGCAAGACGCTGTCGGCCATGCTGGCCGACGGCGAGCTCGACGCCATCACCGCGCCGCGCGTGCCCTCGACCTTCCGCACGCGGCCCGACCGCGTCCGCCGCCTGTTCGAGAACTACGTCGAGGTGGAGCGCGCCTATTTCCGCAAGACCCGCATCTTCCCGATCATGCACACGGTCGTGTTGCGGCGCGATCTCTACCGCGCGCATCCGTGGGTCGCGCAATCGCTCGCCAAGGCGTTTGCCGAGGCCAAGCGCCGCGCCATGGAAAATCTCGACGTCGTCGCCGCGATCAAGACCATGCTGCCGTGGCAAGTGGCCTATGTCGAAGAGACCAAGCGCGAGATGGGCGAGGATTGGTGGTCCTATGGCTTCGAGGCGAACCGCCACGTGCTCGACACGTTCTTGCGCTATCACCACGAGCAAGGGCTCAGCGCGCGCCGCTTGAAGCCCGAGGAACTGTTCGCGCCCGAAACTTTCGAAGCGTTCAAGATTTGACCTCCGCCGCCATGCCCGTCCTTCCGCTTCCCGCCGCGACGCTGATGCTGGTGCGCGACGGCGCGAACGGGCTCGAGGTGCTGATGCTCGAGCGCCATCGCGACTCGTTCTTCCCGGGCGCGATGGTGTTTCCGGGCGGCCAGGTCGATGCCGAAGACGGCGCGCCGGAAACGCTCGCGCGCTGCCGCGCCGTGCCGGGCGCCGATGACGCGGCGATGGCGCTTCGCGTCGCCGCCATCCGCGAGAGCTACGAGGAAGCGGGGATCTTGCTGGCGCGCCGGCGCGGCGAGGCGCGGCTCCTCGGCGCCAACGATTTCGCGCGCGGCGAATTCGCGAGTGTGCTCGCCGGCGGCGAGATCGAGCTCGCGACCGACCGGCTCGTGCCGTTCGCGCATTGGGTGACGCCCGAGCGCTCGCCCAAGCGCTACGACACGCGCTTCTTCCTGACGCGCGCGCCCGAGGGCCAGGCGCCCGTGGCGGACGGGCACGAGGCGGTGGAGATCCTGTGGCTCAGGCCGGGCGCGGCGCTCGAAGAGGCCGAGGCCGGGCGGCGCCGTCTCGTGTTCGCGACGCGGCTCAACCTCATGCGGCTGGCGGCGAGCGAGGATGTGTCGGGCGCGCTCGCGGCGGCGGCGTCGGTGCCCGTGGCCGGGCCGATCTGTCCCGAGATCTACGACACGCCGTCGGGCCCGCGCATCCGCATCCCCGAGGGGCTCGGCTACGACATCTGCGATTTCGCGACGCGCGACCCGCGCCACGGATAGGGCCGAATTGTCATTGCGAGCGCGAGCCGAAGCAATCCCCCTCCGGCAGGGGATTGCTTCGGAGCAATGCTCCTCGCGATGACAGTGGGATTACTCACGCCCCGCGAGATCGGCGAACCCTTTTCCCTCGCTCGCGAGCCGCGCGAGGAGCGGCGCCGGTGCGAGCGCCGCGTCATCGAGGAGCCGCGCCTGTTCCGCCAGGCGCTCGGCCACCGTCTTCAAGCCGAGACTGTCGGCATAGAACATCGGCCCGCCGCGATAGACCGGCCAGCCATAGCCATAGACCCAGATCACGTCGATGTCGGACGGCCGCTGCGCGATCTTCTCCTCGAGGATGCGCGCCCCTTCGTTCACCATCGGCAGCATCGTGCGCGCGACGATCTCGGGCGCATCGATCTTGCGCCGCGCCACGCCCATGCGCTCGGAAATGCCGGCGATGATGCGCTCGACCTCGGGATCGGCGAGCGGCGCGCGGCTGCCCGGCTCGTAGTGATAATAGCCGGCATTGGTCTTCTGGCCGAAGCGGCCGGCCTCGCAGATCGCGTCGGCGATCGGGAAGACCGTGCCGCGCGCCTTGCGCGCGCGGAATCCGACATCGAGCCCGGCGAGATCGGCGGCCGCGAGCGGCCCCATCGGAAAGCCGAACGCGACGAGCGCGGCGTCGATCTCCTGCGGCAGCGCGCCTTCGAGCAACAGCCGCTCCACCGCGCGGCTGCGCAACGACAGCATGCGGTTGCCGACGAAGCCATAGCACACGCCGACCGTGACCGGCACCTTGCGCAAGCGGCGCGACAGGGCCAATGCCTGCGCCAGCACGGGCTTCGCCGTCTCGGCGCCGCGCACCACCTCCACCAGCCGCATGACGTTCGCCGGGCTGAAGAAATGCATGCCGAGAACGCGCTCGGGATGGGCCGTCGCGGCTGCGATCTGATCGACGTCCTGATATGACGTGTTGGTGGCGACGACGGCCGTGGGCTTCGCCACGCCGTCGAGCTTCTTGAACACCTCCTGCTTCAGCGGCAAATCCTCGAACACCGCCTCGATCACCACGTCGGCGGCGGCGACATCGGCCAGGTCGACCGACGGCGCGATGAGCGCCATGCGCCGCGCGGTCTCCTCCGCGCTCATGCCGCGTGCGCTCTCATAGTTGCGCCGCACCGCGGCGAGGCCGCGCTCGAGCGCCGCGCGGTCCATGTCGATCACCGTGACGGGAATGCCGGCATTGGCGAAGCACATGGCGATGCCGCCGCCCATCGTGCCGGCGCCGATCACCGCCGCGCGCGCGACCGGCGCCGCGGGCGCGTCGTCCGCCAGATCCGAAACCTTGGCTGCGGCGCGCTCGGCGAAGAAGAAATAGCGCTGCGCCTTCGCCTGCTCGCTGTTGACCAGCTCGATGAAGATGTCGCGCTCCTTGGCGAGACCCTGGTCGAACGGGAGAGTTGCCGCCGCCTCGACCGTTTCGGCGCAGCGCAAGGGCGCCTCCGCGCCGCGCCGCCGCCGGTCGAGCCCGGCGCGATAGCGCGTCACCGCCTCGCCCTCGCTCCTGGGCGCCGGCAGATCGCGCACGCGCCGGAGCGGCGCCTTCTCGCGCACGAGCCGCTCGGCCAGCGCCACCGCCGCCGGCTCGAGCGGGCCCGCGCGCGATCTCGTCGACGAGGCCCAATTCGCGCGCTTCCTTGGCCGGGATCGGGTCGCCGCCGCAGATCATGTCGAGCGCCTTGGCCAAGCCGACGAGCCGCGGCAGGCGCTGCGTCCCGCCCGCGCCGGGGATGAGGCCGAGCTTCACCTCGGGCTGGCCCAGGCGCGCATCCGCCGTGGCGATGCGCCAATGGCAGCCCATCGCGAGCTCGAGCCCGCCGCCCAATGCCACCCCCTCGATCGCGGCGATGACGGGTTTTCGCGCCCGCTCGATCGTCTCGATCAAGGTCGGCGTGAGCGGCTCGGCGCGCGGCTTGCCGAACTCGGTGATGTCGGCGCCGGCGATGAAGGTGGGCCCTGCGCCGATCAGGACGATGGCGCTCACCGCGTCATCGGCGATCGCCTCGTCGAGCGCCGCCTTGAGCGACGAGCGCAACCCGTGGCTCATCGCGTTGACCGGCGGATTGTCGAGCTTCAGGAGTGCGACGCTGCCTTGGGTCTCGCGACGCACGAATGAGCCGGCGCCTGCCATGTCTGCCCCTCCGCCGATCCGGCCGCTTCGAGCGCGGCCGGGTCAGCGTCGAGGCGCGGCGTGCCGCTGTCAAGCCGCAGGCGGGCGGCGCCCGGCTAGAAGCGGTCGCGCGGCTTGTCGCCGGCGTGGCCCAAGCTCGCGCTCATCGCCCGTGCGTAGGACAGCGCCGAGAGCGAGACGATGAAGATCAGCGCGCCGACGATCCAGTGATCCCACGCGGGGTTCTGAACGCCGGAGAACCGCAGCACCCAGGGCGCCACGAACAGCCAGATGCCGATCAGCACGCTGACCCATTCCTGCCAGGCCGCGAACTGGGCCATCGCCCACAGCGCCACGACCGCGGTGACGACGCCGAAGATCCAGGCGTTCCAGGCCGCGGCATAGATCGCGTTGCCCGCCGCCGGAATGCCCGTGCCCGCGGCGGTTGCGCCGGCAGCGAAGCCCAGCACCCACGGGGAAATGAAGAGCCATACGGCGAGGACCAAAAGCGCCCAATCCTGCCAGCGCCGCGGCTCCGTTCCGCCAAATCCGGTTTGCGCCATTGCCGATCTCCTCCAGAGGCCGCGCCCGGCGTCGGAAAAAGGCGCGAGGGCGCTCCTGCCGAGGCAACGCGCGGGAACGGCGCATGTGTCCCTATCCGCCAGATGCGCTTGGCGGCAGGGCGCGTGTTTCTCGCGGGGGTTGGGCCTAGCGGCGCGGAGGAGACCTGCGTCCTTCGACTGCGCCCCGCCGCTTCGCGTCGGGGCTTCGCTCAGGATGAGGACCTTTCTTTACGCGTCACAAATCCTTGCGCGTCACAAAAGTCCCTCATCCTGAGCGTAGCGTGCGCAGCACGCGCAGTCGAAGGACGCACGATGTTTGTGCCGCGTGTTACTCCGCCGCGACCTTCTCGGCCTCGAGCGCTTCGGCCTGGGCGTCGTCGATGCGCTCGCACCAGACGAAGCGCATGGTCTTCCTGACCTCGTCCGGGATGTCGTCGAGGTCGCGCCGGTTGCGCGCCGGGAGCAGCACCGTGGTGATGCCGGCGCGCGCCGCGGCCGTCACCTTCTCCTTGATGCCGCCGACCGGCAGGACGAGGCCGCGCAGGCTGATCTCGCCCGTCATCGCCGTGTCGCTGCGCGTCGGCCGCCCGGTCATGAGCGAGGTGAGCGCGATCGTCATGGCGACGCCGGCCGAAGGCCCGTCCTTCGGGATGGCGCCCGCCGGGACGTGGATGTGGATGTCGCTCTTGGCGAACAGGCCCTCGTCGACGCCGAGTGCGCGCGCCCGCGATTTGACCAGCGACAGCGCGGCTTGCGCGCTCTCCTTCATCACCTCGCCCAGTTGCCCGGTGAGGATGAGCCGCCCGCTGCCCGCGGTGCGCGTCGCCTCGATGAACAGGATGTCGCCGCCGGCGGGCGTCCAGGCAAGCCCGGTCGCGACCCCCGGCACGCTCGTCCGCATCGCCATCTCGCTCTCGAAGCGCGGCGCGCCGAGGATGGCGGGAAGATCGTCGGGTCCGATCACGACATGCGCGTCGCCCTGCTCGGCCACCTGCATCGCGGCACGGCGGAACACGCTGCCCACCGTGCGCTCGAGCGTGCGCACGCCCGCCTCGCGCGTATAGTCGCGGATGATGCGGCGCAGCGCCGCGTCGTCGATCGTGCATTGCTCGGGCTTCAACCCGTTCGCCTCGCGCTGGCGCGGCACGAGATAGCGCTTGGCGATCTCGAGCTTTTCGTCCTCGGTGTAGCCCGTGAGCTCGATCAGCTCCATGCGGTCGCGCAACGGCGCCCGGCACCGTGTCCATCATGTTGGCGGTGCAGATGAACAGCACCGACGACAGATCGAACGGCACGCCCAGGTAATTGTCGCGGAAGGTGCCGTTCTGCTCGGGATCGAGCACTTCGAGCAGCGCCGAGGCGGGATCGCCCTGGAAGCCGGCGCCGAGCTTGTCGATCTCGTCGAGCATCATGACGCAGTCGCGCGCGCCCGCCTTGCGCAGCGCCTGCACGATGTTGCCGGGGAGCGCGCCGATATATGTGCGGCGATGGCCGCGGATCTCGGCCTCGTCGTGCACGCCGCCCAAACTCACGCGCACGAACTTGCGGCCCGTGGCGCGCGCGATGCTCTGGCCGAGCGAGGTCTTGCCGACGCCCGGCGGTCCGACGAAGCACAGGATCGGGCTCTTGCCGCCGGGCTTCAGCTTCTGCACCGCCAGATATTCGAGGATGCGGCGCTTGATCTTGGCGAGGCCGTAATGGTCGTGGTCGAGGATGGTGCGCGCCTCGGTCAGGTCGATCGTGCGCTCGGTGGTGACGCTCCACGGCAGCTCGACGAGCCAGTCGAGGTAATTGCGCATCATCGAGTATTCGGCCGCGCCCTCGGGCAGCCGCTCGAGCCGCGCGAGCTCGCGCTTCGCCTGGGTCTCGACCTCCTCGGGCATCTTCGCTTCGGCGACGCGTTTCCTGCAGCTCGGCGACCTCCTCGCTGCGCCCGTCGTCGCTCTCGCCCAATTCCTTCTGGATGGTCTTGAGCTGCTCGCGCAGCAGGTATTCGCGATTGCGGCCCTCGACCTTCTCCTTGGTCTCCTCGCTGATCTGCCGCGTCAGGCGCAGCACCTCGAGCCGGTAGTTCATCAGCTCGGAGACGCGGCGCAGGCGCTGGCCGGCATCGACGATCTCCAGAACCTGCTGCTTTTCCTCGGGCGCCAGATCCATCACCGAGGCGATGAGATCGGCGAGCGCGCCGGCCGAGGGGGCATTGCGCACGGCGTTGCCAAGCTCGGGCGGGGCCTGCGGCAGGAGGCTGATCGCCTCTTCGGCCTGGCGGCGCAAATGGACGATGCGCGCCTCGACCTCGGGCGTGCGCACCTCGCTCTCGCCGATCTCCTCGATCTCGGCGACGAGATAGGGAAACCCGTCGAGGAAGCGCCGCACGCGGAAACGATGCTGGCCCTGGCACACGAGATGATGCGCGCCGTCGGGCGCCGTCAGATAGCGCAGCACGCCGGCGCTGGTGCCGATCTCGTAGAGGTCGGCCGGGCCCGGATCCTCGGTCTCGGCGTTGCGCTGCAGGATGAAGCCCAACGGCGCGCCGCGCCGCACCGCGTCCTGCGCCGCCGCGATCGATTTCGGCCGCGTCACCGCCATCGGCAGGACGAGGCCGGGAAACAGCACGGTGCCGCGCACCGGCACGATCGCGAGCGTGTTGGCGGGCAGCTCGATCGGCTGCCTCGAATTGGCTTGGTCGGTGTTCGCCATGCTCTTACCTGTGCTTTTGCAGCACGAGCGTCAGCAGCCCGTCGCGGATATCGCGATGCGTGAGCTCGTACCGGCCGCCGGGCAGCGCGATTCGGCGCTGAAACCGCCCTTGCGGGACTTCGAGCCGGTGGATCGCCGCTTCGCGCTGCTGGCGCGGCGGGCGGCGGTCGCCGGCGATGACCAGGATGCCGCCGCTGATGCTGATCTCGACCGCGGCGGGGGCTACGCCCGGCAGCGCCGCCACGATCCACAGCTCGTCGCCGGTCTCGAACATATCGACCGGCGGCTCCCAGCTCGGCCGTTCCGAGGTCGGGCCAAGGCGGAAGAATTCGCGCTGGAGCCGTTCGACGCGCGCCAGCGCATCGCAGGCTTCCGCCCACATCCAGGCATCGAGCGAGCGCGGCGGCATGGGGGTCTCGGGTCCGGTCTGGTTTACGGTGGAGTCCAAAATGGGAACGCAGGACAAACTGTCAAGAAGGATCCCGTCCTGGCCCGGCGCACTGCGCCGAGAGGATCGCGCCGGGCGTTTACGGAGGGCCGGCTTGCCCCTATCAATACCCCGCCCCCGCGGTGGGGGACAAAGGCCCCGATGACGCAGAACGCGCCGCTGCCGCCCAAACTCCGCGAACGCCCGCGCCGGGTCACGGTTCTGGGCTCGACCGGCTCGGTCGGGCGCAACACGGTCGAGCTGCTGGGCGCCGATCCCGACTCGTACCAGGTCGAGGCGCTGGTCGCGCACAAGAACGCCGCCCTCCTCGCCGAGCAGGCGCGCCGGCTTGGCGCGCGCTTTGCCGTGGTCGCCGACGACACGCAATATGGCGAGCTGAAGGAAGCGCTGGCCGGCAGCGGCATCGCAACCGGGGCGGGAGCGGCGGCGGTGGTCGAGGCGGCGGCGCGGCCGTCGGACTGGGTCATGGCGGCGATCGTCGGCGCGGCGGGATTGGCGCCGACCATGGCGGCGGTGCGGCGCGGCGTCCTCGTGGCGCTCGCCAACAAGGAGGCGCTGGTGTGCGCCGGCGCGCTCGTGACCGACGAGGCCAAGCGCTGCGGCGCGCGGCTCCTGCCGGTCGACAGCGAGCACAACGCCATCTTCCAGGTCTTCGCCTTCGAGCAGCGCGCGGCGATCGAGCGCATCATCCTGACCGCGAGCGGCGGCCCGTTCCTGAAGCGCAGCGATAGCGGAGATGGAGAACGCCACGCCCGAGCAGGCGGTGGCGCATCCCAACTGGCGCATGGGCGCGAAAATCTCGGTCGATTCCGCGACCATGATGAACAAGGGGCTCGAGATCATCGAGGCGCACCATCTCTTCGCGCTCGCGAGCGACCGGCTCGACATCGTCGTCCACCCGCAGTCGGTCGTGCACGGCCTCGTCTGCTACACCGACGGCTCGGTGCTGGCGCAATTGGGCTCGCCCGACATGCGCACGCCCATCGCCAACGCGCTCGGCTGGCCCGAGCGGATCGGCGCGCCGAGCCCGCGGCTCGACCTGGCGAAGCTCGCGCAGCTGACATTCGAGGCGCCCGATCCCGAGCGTTTCCCGGCGCTGCGCCTGGCGCGCGCCGCGCTCGAGGCGGGACCGGGCGCGCCGGTCGTGCTCAACGCCGCGAACGAGGTCGCGGTCGCATCCTTTCTCGAGCGCCGCATCGGCTTCCTCGACATCGCCCGCGTGGTCGAGCGCACGCTCGAGGATTTGCCCGACGCCCAGGTCGCGAGCCTCGATGACGTCTATGCGCTCGACGGCGAGGCGCGCGCCGCCGCGCGCCGCGCCATCGGCAACGGATTGGGCGTCCGGGCCTGAGCCTCATGGCGGCCGCTTCGGACCTCGTGCTCGTGACCGGCGCCACCGGCTTCGTCGGCTCGGCGGTGGTGCGCGCGCTTTTGGCCGAGGGACGGCGCGTGCGCGTGCTGCTGCGCCGCTCGAGCGACCGGCGCAATCTCGCCGGCCTCGAGGTCGAGGAATGCTTCGGCAGCCTCGAGGATTTCCCCTCGCTCGTCGCCGCGGTCGAGGGCGCGGGCGTGCTCTATCATGTCGCCGCCGACTACCGGCTCTGGGTGCGCAATCCCGACGCGATGTTCGCCGCCAATGTCGACGGCACGCAGCGTCTCATGGTCGCGGCCATCGAGGCGGGCGTCGAGCGCGTCGTCTATACCAGCAGCGTCGCGACGCTGGGCGCGAGTGCCGCCGGCGTGCCCGCCGACGAGGCAAGCCCGAGCACGCTCGAGGACATGATCGGGCCCTACAAGCGCTCGAAGTTCCTGGCCGAGGACGCGGTGAAGCGCCTCGTCATCGAGCGCGGCCTGCCCGCAATCATCGTCAATCCCTCGACGCCGATCGGCCCGCGCGACGTGAAGCCGACGCCCACGGGCCGCATCATCGTCGAGGCCGCCTCGGGCCGCATGCCCGCCTTCGTCGATACCGGCCTCAACCTCGTCCATGTCGACGACGTGGCGGCGGGCCATCTGCTGGCCGAGCGCTACGGCCGCATCGGCGAGCGCTACATCCTCGGCGGCGACGACATGACGCTGTGCGACATCCTCACCGCCATCGCGCGCATGTGCGGGCGCGAGCCGCCCGCCTTCCGCCTGCCGATCGCCGCGGTGTGGCCCGTGGCGGTCGCCGCCGAGGCGTGGGGCATGGCGACCGGCAGCGAGCCGTTCGTCACGCTCGATGGCTTGCGCATGGCGAAGAAGAAGATGTTCTTCAGCTCGGCCAAGGCGAAGCAGGAGCTGGGCTATGAGACGCGGCCCGCGGGCGAGGGCCTGGCCGAGGCGATCGCCTGGTTCCGCGCGCAAGGCATGTGCCCGTGAGCGCCGCCCTCGTCCTCGCCACCGCCGCGCTCGCCGCCTGGCTCTACCTGCTGCTCCTGCGCGGCTTCTTCTGGGTGCCCGAAGAACTTCCTCCCGCTGAGGGAGCCGCTCGACCGCATGCGGTCGACGGAGGGGCAGATCCAAGCGTCGCCGCCATCGTGCCCGCGCGCGACGAGGCCGAGACGATCGGCGCCGTGGTCGGCTCGCTCCTGGCGCAGGATTATCGCGGCGACTTCCGCATCGTGCTGGTCGACGACCACAGCACTGACGGCACCGCGCGGATCGCGCTCGAGGCGGCGGAGAAAGCCGGCGCCTGCGAGCGCCTGACCGTCATCGCCGCCGCTCCGCTGCCGCCCGGCTGGACCGGCAAGCTGTGGGCGCTCAACGCGGGCATGGCAACGCTCGAAGCCTCGGGCGCGGCGCCCGATCTCCTGCTCTTCACCGACGCCGACATCGCGCACGCGCCGGACAATCTTTCCTCGCTCGTCGCAGCACTCGAAGACGGGCGCCGCGATCTCGTCTCGCTCATGGTGAAGCTGCGCTGCGAGACATGGGCCGAGCGGTTCCTCGTTCCCGCCTTCGTGTTCTTCTTCGCCATGATCTATCCGTTCGCGTGGGTCGGCGATCGCGAGAAGCGCACAGCGGCCGCGGCCGGCGGCTGCATGCTGCTGCGGCGCGAGATCTATCATCGCGCCGGCGGGCTCGCCGCGATCCGCGGCGCGCTCATCGACGATTGCGCGCTGGCGCGCGCGGTCAAGGACAAGGGCGGCGTCCTTCACCTGGCGATGACGCAGGGCACCAGGAGCCTGCGCCCCTATCCGCGCATCGGCGACATCTGGGCGATGGTCGCGCGCTCCGCCTACACGCAGCTCGGCCATTCGCCGCTCGTCCTGGCCGCGACCGTGCTCGGACTGGCCATCGTATTTCTCGCCCCGCCGCTCCTTCTCGCCGCCGGCGGCGAGGCGGCGGCGCTCGCTCTTGCCGCGTGGGCGCTGATGGCGGCTTGCTATGCGCCGATGCTGCGTCTTCTATCGCCGCTCGCTCCTCTTCGCGCCGCTGCTGCCGCTCGCCGCGGCGGTTTATCTTGGCGCGACGCTCAATTCCGCACGCCGCCATTACGCCGGCAAGGGCGGCGCGTGGAAGGGAAGGGTGCAATGGCAGAGCCAGCGCTAGGCGCGGTCGAGACGCCGTCCGGCAAGGGCAGGGGGGACGAGAACTTCCCGGTCGGCTCGTTTCTCATCCGGCGCGAGCTGCGCCCGCACGTCCACGCCTTCTACCGCTTCGCGCGCGAGGCCGACGATGTCGCCGACAATCCGGCGTTGGCGCCCGGCGACAAGGTGCGCCGGCTCGACCGCATGGGCGCGGTGCTCGACGGCGCGCCCGGCACCGATGCGCCGGCCGCGCGCGCGATGCGCGCGAGCCTCGCCGAAACCGGCGTCAGCGCGCAGCATTGCCATGACGTGCTGACCGCCTTCCGGCTCGATGCGACCAAGCTGCGCTATCGCGACTGGGACGACCTGATGGAGTATTGCCGCTATTCGGCAGCACCCGTCGGGCGCCAGCTCCTCGATCTGCACGGCGAGGGACGGCAGAGCTGGACGTCGTCGGACGCGCTCTGCAGCGCGCTCCAGGTGCTGAACCACTTGCAGGATTGCGGCGCCGACTATCGCGCGCTCGATCGCGTCTATATTCCCGAGAACCATCTCGCGATCTCGGGCGCGCGGGTCGAGGATCTGGCCGCTTCCCGCACGAGCCCCGAGCTCCGCGACGCGATCGAGCGGCTGCTCGACAGCACCGACCGGCTGATCGCGCAGGCAAGCTATCTGCCGCCGGCCGTCCGAAGCGTGGGCTTGCGCCGCGAATGCGCCGTCATCGTCGGGCTCGCGCGGCGCCTGTCGCGCCGGCTCCGCCGCGGCGATCCGCTGGCGACGCGGGTCAAGCTGACGCGCGGCGATTTCGCCGCCGCCTTCGTCGTGGGCTTCTTGCGCGGCAGCGCATGAGCGCGCTCCCCGCAGACGCGGACGACGCCGATACCCGCGCCGAAATCCGCGCGCAGGTGCGGGCGGCCGGCACCTCGTTCTATTGGGCGATGCGGCTTCTGCCGGCCGAGCGGCGCGAGGCGATGTTCGCCGTCTATGCCTTCTGCCGCGTCATCGACGACATCGCCGACAGCGACGATCCGGCGCCGCAGAAGCGCGCGGACCTTGCGCAATGGCGCGACGAGGTCGAGCGCATCTTCGACGGCACGCCGCGTCTGCCCTTGGCGCGCGTGCTGGCGCGCGTCGCGCCGCAATACCAGCTTCGCCGCGTGGATTTCCTGCGCCTCATCGACGGCATGGAGATGGACGCGGGCGACGCCATTCGCGCGCCGAGCCTCGAAGAGCTCGATCTCTATTGCGACCGCGTCGCGAGCGCGGTGGGGCGGCTCTCGGTGCGCATCTTCGGCGACGACGGCCCCGAGGCGGACCGTGTCGCATGGGCCTTGGGCCGCGCGCTGCAGCTCACCAACATCCTGCGCGACCTGGTCGAGGATGCCGAACGCGGCCGCCTTTATCTGCCGCGCGAGCTGCTGGAGAAGCACGGCATCAATGCGACCGAGCCCGCCATCGTGCTGGCCGATCCGCGCGTGGCGCAAGTGTGCGCCGATCTCGCCGACATGGCCGAGGCGCGCTTTGCCCAGGCGATGCGCACGATGAAGCTGTGCAAGCGCGGCACGATGCGCCCGGCGGCGGTGATGGCGGCGGTCTATCACGCCGCGCTCGAGCGCTTGCGGAAGCGCGGCTGGTCGCGCCTCGACCAGCCCGCGCCGGTGCCGCGCCTCACCAAGATGTGGCTGGCGCTGCGCCACGGCCTGCTGTGAGGCTCGCGCGCGCGCATGTGATCGGCGCCGGCATGGCCGGGCTCGCGGCCTCGGTGCGGCTCGCCGAGGCCGGAGTCGCGGTCGCGCTGCACGAATCGGCGCAGAGCGCGGGCGGGCGCTGCCGCTCCTATTTCGACGCGGCGCTCGACTGCCGCATCGACAACGGCAACCACCTGCTGATGCAGGGGAACGTCGCGGCGATGCGCTATCTCGGCGTCATCGGCGCGGCCGGAACGCTCGCGGGGCCGCAAGGAAGCGGAATATCCGTTCCTCGATCTCGAGACCGGCGAGCGCTGGGTGCTGCGGCCCGTCGAAGGGCCGCATCCCGTGGTGGCTTCTCGACGAAGCGCGGCGCGTGCCGGGAACGCATCTCCACGAATATCTCTCGGCCGTGCGCCTCTTTCTCGCGAACGACGACGCGACCGTGGACGAGGCGCTCGATGCGCGCGGCACGCTCTACCGCCGCTTCTGGCGCCCGCTCGCGGTCGCCGCGCTCAACACCGCGCCCGAGGAAGGGCAGGCCAGGCTCCTCGCCCGCATCGTCAGCGAAAGCTTCGGCCGGGGCGGCGGGGCCGCGCGCCCGCTCGTGCCGCGCGTCGGATTGTCGGAGATCGCTGGTCGAGCCGGCGCTCGCCTTCCTGGCGGCGCGCGGCGCGCAGATCCGCTTCACCGCGCGCGCCCGCGCCTTCGAGTTCGCGGACGATCGCCTCGCCGCCGTCGCGTTCGACGAGGGCGCGGTGACGCTCGGCGCCGGCGAGGCGGCGGTGCTCGCGGTCAACGCGCCGGTGGCGCAGCGCCTCGTGCCCGGCCTCGACGCGCCGCAGGAATTCCGCGCCATCGTCAACGCGCATTACCGCATCGCGCTCGCGGACGATGCGCCGTTCTTCGTCGGCCTGATCGGCGGCACGGCGGAATGGGTCTTCCGCAAGCGCGAGGTGCTGTCCGTCACGGTGAGCGCGGCCGACCGCCTCGTCGATCAGCCGGCGGACGAGCTTGCGCCGGTCCTGTGGCGCGATGTCGCGCGCGCCTATGGCCTTGGCCTGCGCGACATGCCGCCGGCGCAGATCGTGAAGGAGCGCCGCGCCACTTTCGCGGCGACGCCGGCCGCGGCAAAGCGCCGCCCGAAACAGGCGACGGCCTGGCGCAATCTCGCGCTCGCCGGCGACTGGACGGAGACGGGCCTCCCGGCCACCATCGAAGGGGCGATCCGCTCGGGCTTCGCGGCGGCGGACCTTCTCCTTGCCGCGCACAGAAGCTAATGTCGCGCCCGCGATGAACGACGCGTTGTCCCGCGATCCCGCTCTCCGCTCCGCGCCCGACGAGCTCGCGCGCGCGGTCGATGCCGCCGCGCGCGCGCTCCTCGCGTTGCAGCATGAAGACGGGCACTGGGCCTTCGAGCTCGAGGCCGACGCCACGATCCCGGCGGAATACATCCTGCTCGGCCATTTCCTCGGCGAGATCGACGAGCCCGTGCAAGGCGCGCTCGCGGACTATCTGCGCAAGATCCAGGGCAAGCACGGCGGCTGGCCGCTGTTCTTCGACGGCGAGTTCGATCTGTCGGCCAGCGTCAAAGCCTATTTCGCGCTGAAGGCCGCGGGCGATGCGCCGGACGCGCCGCACATGGCGCGCGCGCGCGACGCCATCCTCGCCGCGGGCGGCGCCGCGCACGCCAACGTCTTCACGCGGATACAGCTGGCGCTGTTCGGCGAGCTCACGTGGCGCGCCGTGCCGGTCATGCCGGTCGAGATCATGCTCCTGCCGCTGTGGTTCCCGTTCCACCTCAACAAGGTGTCGTACTGGTCGCGCACCGTGATCGCGCCGCTGCTCGTGCTCATGGCGAAGCGCCCGCTCGCGAAGAACCCGCGCGGCGTGACCATCCGCGAGCTCTTCGCCCCCGGCACCGCGGCGCGGCCGCCGCGCGCCAAAGGCTCGATCTGGGCGACGTTGTTCAATGCCGTGGACGACTTGCTGCGCGTCATGGAACCGTTTTTCCCGAAGCGCACGCGCCGGCGCGCGATCGACGCGGCGGTATCCTTCGTGCGCGCGCGCTTGAACGGCGATGATGGGCTCGGCGGGATCTATCCCGCGATCGCCAACGCGACGATGATGTTCCACTGCCTGGGCTTCGCGCCGGATCATCCCGACGCCGCGCTCTGCCGCGCCGCCTTGCGCAAGCTCCTGGTGCTGGCGCCCGGCCGCTCCTATTGCCAGCCGTGCCTGTCGCCGGTGTGGGACACGGGGCTTGCCGCGCTCGCGCTCGATCGAGGCGGGCGGATCGGACGATGCGGTGCGGCGCGGCCTCGACTGGCTCGCGACCAAGCAGGAGCTCGACGTCGCGGGCGATTGGGCGGTGTGGCGGCCCGGCCTCAGGCCCGGCGGCTGGGCCTTTCAATACGCCAATCCGCATTATCCCGATCTCGACGACACGGCGATGGTGGCGGTGGCGATGGACCGCTTCGATGCCGCGCGCTATCGCGAAGGGGTCGCGCGCGCCGCCGAATGGATCGCCGGCATGCGCTGCAAAAGCGGCGGCTGGGGCTCGTTCGACGCCGACAACGAATACCGCTATCTGAATTTCATCCCGTTCGCCGATCACGGCGCGCTGCTCGATCCGCCGACCTCGGACGTGTCGGGGCGCTGCGTCGGATTGTTGGCACAGCTGGGCGCGCGCGGCGACACGGCGGCGCTCGCCGAGGGCCTGGCCTTCCTGCGGCGCGAGCAGGAGCAGGACGGCTCCTGGTTCGGCCGCTGGGGCACCAACTACATCTACGGCACGTGGTCCGTGCTGGTGGCGCTGCGCGCGGCGGGCGCCGATCCGGCATCGCCCATGATCCGCCGCGCGGTCGAGTTCCTCATCGGCGCGCAGCGCGACGATGGCGGCTGGGGCGAGGACGGCGCGTCATATCATGCGGCTTGGCCGCACGGCGCCGGCAAGGCGAGCACCGCGTCGCAGACCGCGTGGGCGCTCCTCGCGCTCATGGCGGCGGGCGAGGGCAAGCACGCGGCCGTCGCGCGCGGCGTGCGCTATCTCCTGGCGACGCAAAGTGCGCACGGCCTGTGGGACGAGGAGTGGTACACGGCGGTGGGTTTCCCGCGCGTCTTCTATCTGCGCTACCACGGCTACCGCGCCTATTTCCCGCTCTGGGCCTTGGCGCGCTACCGCAATCTCCGCGAGGAGGGTGCGCTCCCCGTCTTCGGCATGTGATGGCGCTTGCGGCGCTCGCCGGGCTCGAGGCCGAGGCGCGCATCCTGCGCCAGCTCGGCGTGCCGGCCGAGGCGAGCGGCGCCGATCCGGCGCGCGCCGAACGGCTGGCCGCGCGCTTGCTGGCCGAGGGCGCGGACGCGATCCTCAGCTTCGGCATCGCCGGCGCGCTCGCGCCAGGCCTCGCGCCCGGAACCATTCTGCTGCCGCGCCGCGTCGTCACCGAAGCGGGCGAGAGCTACGCCGCCGACGAAGCGCTGCGCGACGGCATCGCGCGCCGCCTCACCGCGATGGGAGTGCCGTTCGAGGAGCGCGATCTCCTGGGCCGCGACGCCATCGCGGCGACGGCGGCGGAGAAATCACGCCTCTTCCGCCTTACCGGCGCCGTCGCCGTCGATCTCGAAAGTCATGCGGCGGCGCGCGCCGCGTCGCGCGCGCACAAAGGCTTCGCCGCGTTGCGCGCCGTGGCCGATCCGGCGGAGTTCGATCTTCCGCCCGCCGCCCTCGTCGGGCTCGGCCGCGACGGCAGGGCGGCACTTCTCCCCGTGCTGGGCGCGCTCGCGCGCGCGCCAGCCCAGCTACCGGCCCTGATCCGCCTTGCCCTTCTGACGCGCGCGGCGCTCAGAAGTCTGTCGCGATCGGCTCCGGCCCTTTCACGATCGACGTCATGAAGCCGGTGACGTCGGCGAGCTGCTCCCACTCGCCCGGGACCCAGTTGTCGTCGATCTGGTCGATGTCGGCCGACAGCTCCATCTGGCCGCCCAGCGGCGTCCGGAAATACCAGTAGTAGTTCGAGCCGAGCACATGACGGCCGGGTCCGCGGTCCGTCGTCCAGCCTTGCCGGCTGATATAGCCGCCATTGACGACGATCTCCTGGAAATCGCCGAAATGGCATTCGAGATGCTGGAAGCTCGTCGTGGCCTGGGGCCGCAGGATGAAGAACAGGTTGTGGTGGTCGTGCGAGCCCGGTGCGCGCGCGAACACGCCGCCCTTGCGCACGTGGTCCGTGATCTTGAAGCCGAGCCGGTCGGTGTAGAACTTCATGCTCTTGTCGGGATCGGCGCTCCAGAACACGATGTGGCCCGAGCGAGCGCGGGTGGCTGCGCGTGCGTGTAGTCGACGCGGCTGTTCATCGGCCGCTGCGGCGGCAGGCCCGCGACGTTGAACGGCTTCGGCTCGGCCTTGTAGGCGTGGCGCTTCGTCACCTGGAAGGCCAAGCGCCAGGCCTTCGTCGTCCATCGTGTGCAGCACGCCGGCAGCGTCGCGCCGCACCTGGCGGTCCTTGGCCAGCTCGGCGCCGATCTGCTCGAGCGCCGCCTTGTCGGAGACGCCCCATACCGTCTCGCGCCCGGTCGAACCCTTGACCGGCGCCGTCGGCAGAGACGTGTCGTCGGCGCGCCGCAGCAGCACGTTGGTGCCGTCGAGCGCCTCGAACGCCGCGCCCGTGGCGCCATGCTCCACTTCCAGAAAGCCATAATCGCGGCAGAACCGCTGCGCGGCCTCGACGTCCTCGACGCCGAACACCGCGGAATCAACGCCGACGATACCCATCCTCATGCTCCTTTCAAGACTGCATTTAGATATATCTAACTACAGTCGTAGTGTCAAGCCCTGCGTTCCGCCTGCCGCGCCAGCTTCGCATCCGACAAGGTCGGCGCCAGATTGAAGACGCGCTGCGCGTTGCCGCCGAGGATATTGCGCTTGGCCTGTTCCGACAGGAACGGCAGGTCGTAGATGACGCTCGGCAGGTCCATGTCCCAGTGCGGATAGTCCGACGAATAAAGAAGCTGCGTCTCGGCGTTGATCATGTTCAGCGTCACCTCGAGCGCGGCGCGGTTGTCCACCGCCTCCATCGGCTGCGACGAGAAATACATCTCGCGCATATAGTCGCTCGGCTTCCGCTTCAATAAGCGGCACCTCGTTCGAGCGCATCATGTATTCGTTGTCGAGCCGCTGCATCACGAACGGGACCCAGGCGAGCCCGCTTTCGACCCACACGGTCTTGAGCTTCGGGAAGCGCTCGGGCATGCCGTTGCACAGCCAGTTCGTCATGTGCAGGATGTTCGAGAAGCTGAAGCTCAGCGCGTGCACCGCCATGAAGCGGGTGCAGAGCTGCATGCTCGTATGTGCGTTCCCCATGAGCCCGGCATGGAACACCAACGGCAGCCCGCGCTCTTCGATCGCCGCATAGGTCTTGCAATAAAGATTGTCGGTCACCGGGCGCTGCGCCGCGGAGATGATGGTGAACCCGGCGACGCCCTTCTTGTCGCCGAAATCCTCGACCATCTTGAGCGTCGCCGCGGGATCGGACAGCGGCAGGTAGAGCGAGGCGCGGATGCGCGGCTCGTCGGCCAGCACCGTCTCGATGAGCCAGCGGTTGTAAGCCCGCGCCATCGCCACCTCGACCTCGGGCCGATGCGCGAACGGCAGGCCCAGCATCGGCGTCGGGAAGAGACAGACCGCGTCGATCCCCATCGCGTCCATCCAGCGCCGCGTCAGCTCGATGTCGCGATGCTGCGTCGGCGCGAGCGTCTCGGCGCGGCGCCCGTCCTGGCGCGTGATGCGGCCGGCCATCTCCTGGTAGCTGCCGTTGCCGGTGGTGATGCCGCGCCCGCCGACGCCCTGGTAGTGCGTCTGCTGCCGCAGCACCGGATCCTCGATGTACTCGGTGATCTTGGGATAAGAGGCCGCCTCCCAATGATGGCCGTCGACGTCGACGATGAAGAAGTCCTCGTAGCGCCGGTGCTTCGCCTGCGCGCTCGCATGCGCCAGAAGCGTCCTCGTGTCGAATTCCTCGACCGCCAGGTCGCGGAAGTTTGCGGTATCCATCGTTCCTCCGATCCGATCGGGCGATTATCCCGCCGCTTGGCCCCGCGCTCAAGCGTCCCGGCATTGCGCGGGGACGGGCGTTCTGGGAACCTCGGGCCGCTGTGCCGCGCGCGGCGGGTGGTATAAAGGAGCATGCGCAAGCTCAATTTCACTGCGGTGCGGAAAAACCTCACGCGCGTCCTCGACGAAGTCGTCGCGCGCGGCGATGTCACGGTGATCGTCCGCAGCGATGCGCCAGATGCGGTCGTCATGTCGCTCGCGACCTACGACAGCATCATGGAGACGGCGCACCTGTTGCGGTCGCCGGCAAACGCCCGCCACCTCGCCCGCTCGATCGCGCAGTTTCGCGCTCGGCAGCGCGGCCGCCGGATTGATGACTGCCGCGCTCCTCGCCATCGCTCTGCTGCTGCGCCGCGCGCGGCGGGTGGCGCCGGCCTAGATCAAGCCGCCTGAGCCGCTTGCGACAGCGGCAGGCGGATGCGCGCGGCGGTGCCGCCCGCGGGCGCGTTGGCGAGCGCGATCGTGCCGTTATGCTGCTCGACGATCTGCTTCGCCGTCGGCAGGCCCAACCCGGTGCCGAACGATTTCGTGCTGAACAGCGGCTCGAAGATGCGCGGCAGGATCTCGGGCGGAATGCCCGGGCCGCTGTCCACGACGATGATTTCCGCCATGTCGGCGGCCGAGGTCTCGACGCGGATGCGCTTTTCCGGGCACTCCTCGCCGCTCGCGACAAGCGCCTGCGCCGCGTTCTCGACGAGGTTGATGACGACGCGCCGGAACCGGTCGGCGTCGATCGCGACCACGGTCGTGCCGGCGCCGAGCTTGCGCTCGAGCCGGATGTCGGCGGGGAGCCGCTGCTCGTCGAGCACCTCGCCGAGCCAAGCGTCGAGCGTCACATCGCTCCGCGCCAGCGTGCGCACGCGCGCGTATTCGAGGAGATCGGCGATGATGCCGTCGCTGCGCTCGATGCTGCGTTCGATCCGCTTCATCGCCCGCTCGAGCGGCAGACCCGAGCCCTCCGTCAGCTCGCGCAGCGCATGGAGGCTGTTGCGAATGGCGGAGAGTGGGTTGCGCAGCTCGTGCGCGACCGTCGCCGTGAGCTGTCCCAGGGCCGAGAGCCGCTCCTTCTTCAGGATCTCGGCGGCGAGCGCGGCGTGCTCGTCGCGCATGACCTGGTAGGCGTGCGCCATGATGCGGCGCTCGCGGTCGACCTCGTCATAGGCGCCATCGACAAGCGCGATGAGCGCCGCGAGATCGGTCTCCCCTTCGGCCCGCCCTTCGCGCGCCTGCCGAAGCTGGCGTTGAAGGAGCTTGTGCATGGCTCACGCGGCCTCGGCCAGCGTCGTGATCGTCATCGTCTGGTTGTGCAGATCGGAGACGGACGAGGCTTCCATCGGCGCGATCTCGCCATAGGAATAGAAGCCCGCGGTGCGGCACGTCGCGCCCAGCACGTCGGCGACCGCCTCGACCTCGTCGGCGGTGCGCTGACCGAGCAGCAGCTTGCGGCCGATGCAGCTCACCAGGATGGCGAGCTTCGCCGCCGGGATCGCCGCCTTCTTGGCGGCGTCGCCGGCGCCGGCGATGAGCTTGTCGAAATGGCCGAGCATGACCTGCGCGGTGTAGCCCTGCGGGATGGTGCCGGCGAAGATCATCGCCTTCCGCTCCTCGTCGATGCCGACGACGGTGCGCACCAGCGCCGCGTCGGGATCGCGCGGCGGATGGATGCGCAGCGGGAAGAGCAGCGCCGAGGCCGGCAGATGCGCGGCTTCGGCGCCGAGATAGTGCTTGTAGAGATCGAGCGCCGGCATGCCGTCGAGATCGAACAGCGTGTTGCCTTCGGCGCGCGTGATGACGCGCTGCGGGCCCGACCGCGTCCCAGCCGCCGACGCTGCCGCTGCCGATCGAGATGCGGCTGCCGTAGAAGCCCACCGCCACGACCGCGCCGGGCTCGGGGTTGGCGTCGAGGCCGACGCGCGTCGTGCGGAAATCGGCGCCGTCGCCGGCGAGCCCGCCGGTGAGCCCGATATCGCGGCCGAGCACTTTCTGCACGCCGGCGACGAGCTCGGTGCCGTTGATGGTGGTGCCGTCCGAGAGGACGAACACGCCGCGCAGTCCCTGGCGCTCGAGCCGCCGCGCGAGATTGACGCCGATCTCGAACGAATTCTTGCCGTCGCCGGTGCGCTCCTTGGCTGCGCGCAGCCCGGTCGCGGCGAACTCGATCGCGGTGGCGACGACCGAGCCGTCATGGACGCTGTCGCCGACGATCTCGCCGCCGGTGGAGCAGCCGAGCAATGTCGCGCCGGGATAGGCCGTGCGCAGCTCGGCAAAGCGCGCGCCATCATCGAGCGTGCCGGGCGCTGCGAAATAGAGGACGAGCGAGGGTTTCAGCCTCATTTCCTCGTTGAGGACGCGCCAGTGGCGCCCGGGCTGCCAGATACGCTGCTCGACTCTCATGCCACTTCTCCGCGGACCAAAAAGCGCCGCGGCCAGAGTGGCGGATTCTGTTTAAAACGAAGTGAAACTAATCAGCCGGCGACGAGCGCGGAGAACAGGTAGAGCGCGCCGAACGCGTGCAGCGCCGCGGTGCGCAGCGGCTCGATCAGGGCGACGGCGACGATGAGGAGGGCCGCGCCCCCGAGCGCCGCGGCGAGTCGCATGCGCTCCTTCGGCAGTCCGGCCGGCCGGGGCAACGTGGCTTGATACGTTTCCGAAGCGTTTGCCATTGGCCGCTATCCTCGAGCGCGAAAGCGCGATAGTTTCGCCACGGTGATGGCATCAAACCGGAGTTAAAAACTGGTTAAGAATCAAGGAATTTGGCGACTCGGCGGGCGGCCGCTCTTGTTCCTGCTCGCGCTAGCGCTGGCGGTTGCGCTCCGTCCCGGCCCGGTCCCGGCCGGCGGCAGCACGACGGTGAGCCAGAAGGACCGCGCCTTCGCCCCGAGCGAGCTCAGTGTCGCGTCCGGCGCCGTCGTGCACATCGTCAACGACGACTCGGTGACGCACCACGTCTATGTCGACTCGCCGACAATGAAGTTCGACTCGGGCGAGCAGCCGATCGGCGCGACCGTCGATCTGCGCTTCGACGAGAAGGGCACGTTCCTCGTGCGCTGCGCCATCCACCCGACGATGCGGCTCGCCGTCACGGTGAAATAGGGCTCAGCGCGGCAGCCGCGGCAGCGAGAACGGCGGCCGGCGCCCCGGTCAGCGTCTTGAGGAAGGCGATGAGGTCCGCCTTGTCCTCGGGCGCAAAGCCTGAGCGGCTTGATCAGCTCCGAGCGGCTCGGCCGGTCGATGCCGCCGCGGTTGTAAAGCTCGATCACGTCTTCGAGCGTCGCTTCCGAGCCGTCATGCATGTAGGGCGCGCGCCGCGCCACGTCGCGCAAGGTCGGCACCTTGAAGGCGTATTGCAGCTTCGGCGAGTTGGCGAAGAGGTGCCCGCGCCCGATATCGTCGCCCGTGCCGGTGCCGATGTCGTAGAACGCGCCGTCGGTGAAGTTCCAGCCGGCATGGCACTCGGCGCACCCGGCCTTGCCGTTGAAGAGATCGAAGCCGCGCTTGGCCTCGTCCGAGATCGCCTCGTCGTCGCCGTCGATCCAGCGGTCGAACGGCGCCTCCTCGGCGACGATGCCGCGCTCGAACGTGGCGAGCGCCTCGGCAATGGTCGCGCGCGCGATGGTGCCGCCGGGAAAGGCCTCGGCAAAGGCGTGGCGATAGCCTGGATTGGCGGCGAGCGCGGCGACGAGATCCTTCTCGTTGCGGTTCATGATGGTCGGCGACGTGATCGGCCCGAGAAGGCGACGCTCTCGAGATCGGGAAAGCGCCCGTCCCAGCCGAGCACCGGGATCCAGGCGATGTCGATCAAGGTCGGCGCGCGCGTCGGCATCGCCTTCTCGTCCTCGCCGATCGAGCGCGCGAGCCCGTCGCCCCAGGACAGCGCCGGATTGTGGCAGGACGGCGCAGCTGCGCGCCCCGTCGCCTGACACGACCGGATCGAAGAACAGCATGCGGCCGAGCGAGGCCTTCGCGTCGGTGTATTTGTCCTCGTCGGGAAACGGCACGTCTTCCGGCCGCTCGTAGAGCTTCTTCCATTCGGCGCGGCGCGGGTCGGCGGCTCGTCTGCCCGGCCAGCGCCGGCGCGAGCAGGGCGAGCGCGAGAACGGAAGAGCGCGAGAGCGCGGAGCATCGGCGCTCACACCGCGATCGCCAGGGGCTGCGCCGGGCGCTCGGGCGCGGGCAGGATGACGGTGACGGTGGTGCCGCTGGCTCGGCGCGCTTTCGATCTCGAGCCGGCCGCCATGCAGCTCGGCGAACAGGCGCGACAGCGGCAGGCCAAGGCCGGTGCCGCCATATTTGCGCGTGATCGAGCTGTCGACCTGCGAGAACGGCTCGAGCGCCTTCGGAATGTCCGCCGGCGCCATGCCGATGCCGGTGTCGCTGACGGCGATGCGGATGCCTTCGCCGATGCGGCCGACGGTGACCCCGATCTTGCCGCCGGCCGGCGTGAACTTGATCGCGTTCGAGAGCAGATTGAGCAGGAGCTGCTTCATCCGCGTCGCATCGCCGTCGATCGGCGGCAGGCACGGGTCGATCTCGCAGGTGAGCTCGGTCTCGGCCGCCCTCGCTTGCGCTGCGATCATGTGCACCACGTCGTCCACGACGTCGGCGAGCTGCAGCGGTCTCAGCTCGATCTCGGCCTTGCCCGATTGCAGCTTGGCGATGTCGAGGATGTCGTTGATGACGTCGAGGAGATGCTTGCCGCTGCGCAGGATGTCGTGGACGTATTCGGAGTATTTCGGCTGGCCGAGCGGCCCCAGAAGCTGGTGCGCCATGATCTCCGAGAAGCCGATGATGGCATTCGAGGGCGTCCTCAGCTCGTGGCTCATGTTGGCGAGGAACTCGGTCTTGCCGCGGCTGGCGAGCTCGGCCTCCTCCTTCGCGTCGCGCAGGCGCCGCTCGCGGTCCTTCAAGATGGTGATGTCGCTCGCGACGACGACGAAGCCGCCGTCGGCCGTCGGGCTGCGCGCCAGGCGCAGCCAGCGCCCGTCGCCAAGCGCCATCTCGCCGGTCGGCCCCGCCAGCGCCGCCTCGATCGGCTGCGGCAACAGCGCGCCGGGCGTGAACGCGTCCGCGAGGCCGGCGAAGAACGAGGCGATCTGCGAGTTGGCGATGACCGTGCGGCTGTCGCAATCGAGCACGATCACGCCTTCATCGGAGCTCTCGATGGCATTGACGAGGCGGGTCTGCGCCGAGCGCCGCGCCGCGATCTCGCGCTCCATCATGGCGCGGATGTTGTCGCGCATGACTGCCATGCTTTCCAGGAGCTCGCCGAATTCGTCGCCGCTCGCGTGCGTGATCTTGACGTCGAGCTCGCCCGCGGCGATGCGCCGCGCCGCGCGCGAGGCGGCGGCGATCGGGCGCACCATGCGGGCGGCCAGCAGCATGGCGATGATGGCGCCGAGGATGACGGCGAGCGCCGTCGTCTCGATGCTGAGCGTGCGATATGACGCGATCGATTGCAGCGCGCGCTCGCGGTCGCGGAAGCCGTCCTCGGCCGTGATCTCGACGAGGCGGTCGAGGTCGCCCACCACCGTCGCGGCGCGGCGGTCGAGCGCGGCGCGATAGGATTCGTCGGCCCCGCCCGCCTCGAGCCGGAGGCGCATCGCGTCCCACGTGCCGGCGTCGCGCGTCGTCTCGCGTGCGGCGTCGCTCGCCTCCTGCGACAGCGCGCGTTCCTCGGCGACGCCGAGATCGTCGCGCAGCGCCCGCGCCAGCTCCTCGATGCGCGCGTCGATCGCCTGGCGCTCGGTGCCGTCGACGGTCGTCTGGCGCTCCCTCAGCGCCAGCTCCATCGCCATGAAATGCGCGAGCGCAAGCCGCGCATAGCTGATCGCCATGAGCGGCTTGTCGTAGGTCTGCACGACGAGGCGGCCGGATTCGACGACGCTCTGCACCGCGCTCCAGCCAAGGAGCCCGGTGATCGCGGCAAGCGCGCAGAACGCGAGCAGGATCTTGCCGCGGATGGTCATGGCCATGGCGCAGAGGCGCATGGCCGGCGTCGCGGCAGCTCGTCGAACGCGCGTGAAAAACTCTTGCGACACCCGCGTAAACCTCGGAAGAGGCACGGCATTTATTCCGCGGCATAAATGCTAATTTCCGATTAAGACGGGGTTCCGGCGTCAACCCCGCGTTAAGATTCCGCGCCTCACCAGATGCGGGTGCCGTAGATGACGGCGTGGAGCCCGTAATAGGCCGCGAAATCGAGCGCCAAGGCGGCGGCATAGACGAGCGGCGCGAGCGCCGCCCGGCGCGTCACCGGGCCATTGTCGGCGCCGACGGTGATGAGAATGACGATGATCATCAAGTGGCCGATCGCGTCGATCTTGCCGAACTCGAACACCGCCGAGACGAACATGAAGGCCAAGACCGCGGCCGCGAGGCTGCGCACCAGCGGCGTCCACAACAGCGCGAAGGCGAGGCTGAATTCCATGAAGCCCGCCGCCGTCATGTAGAAGGACGGCGAATAGTTGAACGAGAGATCGGGATGCGCCTGGAGCAGCGGATAGGTCCATTGCGGATAGGCCCATTTCTCGACCGACGCCCACATCAGCGTGATGGCGGCGGCCCAGCGCGCCACGTCGATCGCGCGCAGCGAGCCGATCCGCACGTTGAACGGCGACAGAGCGAGATAGGCCGCCAGCCCCAGGAAGATCGGGTAGTCGAGCATGTGGAAGATGCCGTACTTCTCGACTCCGTAGGCATAGAGCGCGACAATGCCGGCGGCCGAAAGCGCCATGGTAGTGCGCCAGAACATGCCGAGCGCGATGGCCGCCTGGAGCCACGGGATGACCGCGACGTCGGTCTTGAGCTCCGGCGTGAGAATGATGTCGCCGAGCGTGAAGAGCGCGACGAAGAAGGCGGCGGTTCCGGCCCGCAGCCAGCCCTTCGGTGCGCGCGCGGATGGTGGCGCCGAGGCTGCCGATGCCGCGCGCCAAGGCCGCGCCGATGGGGGTGCGGTCGAACAGGCAGACGGCGGAAAAGGCAACGATGCCGGCGAGGAAGAGGCCAAGGAAATTGGCGTTCAGCACATCGAGGAGCGGCCGCGGCTGCTCCGGCACGTCGTACGCCGCGAACCACTTCACGTGCGCCTCGGCCGGTACCGGCAGCAGCGCCAGCGCCAGCCCGATCCGAAGCCATCCCCCCACGAACCGCATTAACGAACCCGACGAGAGTCAACCCAACCCGAAGTATAACGGTTTTAACCAATGATTCACTTTAATTCTCAAGGCTAAGCCACTCTTTTTGCACCGCGAAAACTGAATCTTTACAAACGCTTGCGAGGATGGACCGGAGCGCACGAATTTGGAGGCCCTGATGCTGAGCCTGGTCGGTCTGGTCGTGATCGCTGCGGGCATCGCCGTGGCAAGCGCCTCGCTGCGCGCCAAGGCCGATGTCTTGCGCCTCGAACGCTGGAGCGGCGCCCTCTTCCTCGCGGGCGCGGCGCTCGCCGGACTGGGCTGCCCGTTGGTCTGACCGGCACCCGCCGGGCCGGTCCTGCTTCATCTCCGCGCGCATCGCCGACCATCATCGAGCGTCGCCCGCGCCAGGACTGGGGTTCTGAACTCCAGAACTGTCCTGGCCCGCGCGCTTGCGCCGACAACGAGGCTGGGCGCTATCGAAGGTGAAGGTGCCAGTGATAATCTCCGTGTCACCCTCAAGCACGACCGAGGAACCGGACACAAATTCTTCTGTAATGGGCGTCGCGCGCGCCTCGGGCGCCGTTGCCAGACATACCGTTGCCATGGCCGCTGAGAACAGCCCTAAGGTCAGCGCTTTCTCGTATCCCATCGGTCTTCTCCGCTGGCCGTTCATAGGCACATGACCTACCACAGGGCCGACGCAATAGTTGCGCCACAATATGACGGCGTTGGATAACAATGGCTTGGCGCTTCTCCGTTCCGGTGGCTGTAAAGGTTCCCGACACTTTTGCGGCTCAACGCGCTTGGAGCCGGGTTTGTCACAGGCAAATTCCCGAACGAACCCAATTTGTGCAGCGCAACATAAACCGGGGAGGCTGGCATGGCCGAGGCGACGCGGAAGCTGACGATGGCCGACATCCACGCGGCGGCGGAGCGGCTCAAGAACTGGGGCCGGTTCGGCGCCGCCGACGAGATCGGCACGCTCAACTACACGACGCCGGCCGACATCGTCGCCGCCGCGCGGCTCGTCCAGAAAGGCAAGGTCATGTCGCTCGCCTTGCCGTTCGACCATAACGGGCCGCAAGGGGCGAAGAGCGGCTACGGCTCGATCGGCCGCTTCAATCCGATCCACGTCATGCTGCGCTCCGGCACCGACGCCTATTCGGGCGTGCTCGACCATCGCAAGATCCGCGGCGCCGACGACATCATCATCATGCCGATGCAGTGCGGCACGCAGTGGGACGGGCTCGGCCACATCTTCTATGGCGACTACATGTGGAACGGCTACGACTGCCGCACCGTCACCTCGTTCGGCGCGCAGAAATGCGGCATCGAGAAGACGGCCGACCGCATGGTCGGGCGCGGCGTGCTGTTCGACATGCCGAAGATGTTCGGCCAGAAGTATCTCGACGACGGCTTCGCCATCACCTGCGAGCATCTCGACCGCGCCGAGCGCGAGTTCGGCGCGCCGATCCGGCGCGGCGATTTCCTGCTCGTGCGCACCGGCCAGATCGAGGCGAAGCTCGAGGCCAAGAACTGGGACGGCTATCCCGGCGGCGACGCGCCCGGCCTCGCCTTCGAGACGCTCGACTGGCTGCACAAGAAGGAGCTGGCGGCGATCGCGACCGACACCTGGGGCGTCGAGGTGCGGCCCAACGAGACCGACGAGGCGGCGCAGCCGTGGCACTGGATCTCGATCCCGATCATGGGCCTCACCGTCGGCGAGATCTTCCACATGGGCGAGCTCGCGGCCGATTGCGCCGCCGACAAGCGCTACGAGTTCATGTTCGTGGCGCCGGCGCTGCCGGTGACGGGCGCGGTGGGATCTCCGGTCAATCCGCTCGCGATCAAATGATGGCCGCTAACCCGCGAGCGGCGCCGCCACGTTGATGTCGGTCTTGACGTCGATGATCGCGGGCCGGCCGCACGCGAGCGCGCGGGCAAACGCGCCCTCGAACTCGGACGCGCGCTCGACCCGGAACCCGGCCGCGCCGATATCCTCGGCGAGCCTCGCGAAATCGACCTTGGTGAAGGTCCACAGCTCCCGGGATTGCTCGCTCGGATTGCCGCCATAGGCGCGGTCGAAGCCGCGCTTCGACTGGTTGCCGCCGTCGTTGTTGTTGACCACCGTGACGGTGTTGATCTTCCAGCGCACCGCGGTCTCGATCTCGCCGATGTGGTACCAGAAGCCGCTGTCGCCGGTGAACACGACGACCGGCCGCTCCGGCGCGCCGCACTTGGCGCCGAGCCCCGCGGGAAAGGCCCACCCCAGATGGCCGGCGCTGCGCAGGTAGCTTTGCCGCGGATGGCGCAGGTCGAAGAACCCGCCCATCCACATGCCGGCATGGCCCGTGTCGGCGACCGCGATCGCATCCTCGGGCATGAGCCGCGTGAGCTCATGGCAGAGCCGCTCGGGCCGGATCGGCCATGCCTCCGAGGTCAGCAGCGGGCGATATCTCTGCTGCCACTCTTCGCACATCGCGCGCGCGCGGGCGCGCCATGCCGCGCGCCGCGAAGCGGTTTTCGCATCGGCCAGTTGCGCCATGCGCGCGAGCGTCACCTTCGCATCGCCCAGCACCGCCGCCACGAGCGGATAGTTGCGGCCCAGCGCTTCGGCCGCGATGTCGATCTGCACGGCGGGCGTGCCGATCTTCGGCACCGCCCAGAAATGCGTCGTCATGCCGCCGGTCTCGGTGCCGACGAAGCACACGAGCGAGGCCTCGCCGACCAGGCGGTTGGCGCTTTCGCGGCAATAGGAGCCGACCACGCCGGCGTTGAGCGGGTGATCGCCCCGGATCGAATCCTTGCCGTTCAAGGAGGTCGCGACCGGAATGCCGAGCTTTTCCGCAAGCGCCACGAGCTCCGCCCCCGCGCCCGATGCGCGCACGCCGCCGCCGGCGACGATGACCGGCCGCTCCGCCGCCTCGAGCGCAGCCAATGCCGCGCGCACGGAGCGCTCGTCCGGCTCCGGCCGGAACGGCGGCACGCGCGCGAAGATCGGCTCGGCGAGCGCCTCCATCTCGGCCTCGTCGGCGTCGATCTGCCCCTCGTTGCCGCGGAACTGCAGGTGCACGGGTCCCGGTGTGCCCGAGACGGATACCCGAAAGGCCTGGCGCAGCATGTCGGGGAAGCGCTCGACCGCGTCGACCGTGGCGTTCCACTTGGTCACCGGCTCGAACGCCGGCATGTCGTCGATCTCCTGATAGACTTGGCGGAACTTGGTGCGCGGCTCGCGCCCGCCGGTCATGCCGATGACAGGCGAATGGGCGAGCCACGGATCGCGCAGGCCCGCGGCGAGGTTCATGGCGCCCACCACTTGCGCCATGCAGATGCCGGGCCGTCCCGAGGCGCGCGCGTAGCCATCGGCCATGTAGACCGCCGCCTTCTCGCCGTGCGCGTGGATGCGCTTGATTTGGGTGCGCCGCTCGATCTCGGCCATGCTCCGGCGCAGCACCGCCGGCACCATGAAGATGTGCGTGACGCCATAGGCGTCGAGCATCTCCGCCATCACCTGCGCGCCCGTGATCCTTGCCATTGCTTCCGGCCTCCCGCTCTGCGCCTCAGAGATTGCGTCGGGCGGCGCGCGATGACAATGTCCGGGCTCAGAGCATTCGGAGGAGGGTCGGGTGAGGCTCATTTCCTATCGTCACCAAGGGCGCGCCGGCGTCGGCGTCATGGCGAATGACGAGGCGTTCGTGGCGCTCGGGACCGCCGCGCCGGACCTGCCGGCCAATCTGCGCCGCATCATTGCGCTGCCCGATTGGCAGGCGCGCGTCAGGCGCGCGGTCGAAGGCAAAAAACCCGATCTGCGCCTCGCCGAAGTGAAGCTCGATCCGGTCATCACCGATCCCAACGCGATCTGGGCCTTGGCGCTCAATTACCAGTCGCACCTCGACGAGACCGGCCTCACGACCTCGAAAGACTATCCGCAGATCTTCCTGCGCCATGCCGAAAGCCAGGTCGGCGCGGGCGAGCCCATCCTGTGCCCGCCGCCGTCGGTCGCGCGCGCCTATGACTACGAGGGCGAGCTCGCCGTCGTCATCGGCCGCGGCGGCCGCTTCATCCCGCGCGACAAGGCGATGGATCATGTCGCCGGATATTCGATCTACAACGAGGGCTCGGTGCGCGAGTACCAGAGCCACAACCGGCAATTCGGGCTCGGCAAGAATTTCGAGCGCTCGGGCTCGTTCGGGCCGTGGCTGATGACGCCGGACGAGTTCGGCAATCCCTACGACAAGCTCGTGATGACGCGCCTCAACGGCAAGACGCGCCAGCGCGAGAGCATCGGCCATCTCTCTTCAAGATCGAAGACCTGATCCACTATCTCTCGATGGGGCACAAGCTGCGCCCGGGCGACGTGATCGTCACCGGCACGCCCGGCGCCTTGAAGCCCGCTGCCGACGACCGCGAGGGGCAGATCGAGGCGCATGTGAAGGGCGGCGTGCAATATGCCGGCCGCGCGCACATGAAGCCCGGCGATCTTTGCGAGGTCGAGATCGAGGGCTTGGGGATTTTGCGCAATCAAGTCGTCGCCGACGAGGCCGGCTACCAACCCGACTGAGCCGCCGGGTCGTCGCGCTGCTTGACTTTTGTACGCAAGTGTGATACATACTGCCCGTTCGGAGTCCGCGCCGGACGGCGGCTTTGGTCTGTCTCGGATCGGTGCGATTAACGCCTATTGGCGCGGCAACACAGTCGTAAAAAGTAATTGGAAGAGCCGGCAGAGCGATTGCCGGACGGTGGAAAATGGGCACGAAAGAACGTACTATACATACATCTCAAATCGTTGCGGCGAAAAGCGCGCGCCGCGGGTGCGCGCGGGCTGGGCATGGATGGGCATGGCGCGTCGCCGGACGCGCGCTTGCTGCCCGGCTCGGGCGCGGGGACGGCGCAGCAAGCTCCCGGAGGATTGCCTCGCGACCTAATGCCGGCGGATTGTTTTTAGGCGGCGCTCGCGCTGCGTTCGGCGGCGAAGGCGACGCCGACCAGGCCGGGCTCGGCCCAGGCGACCCGGCCGCGGAACATGCCCTTGCCGGCGACCATCAGCGTCACCGCCTCGCCCGCGGCGACCGCGGCGCCGAGCGACAAGCGCGCGCCGCCCGGCGAGATGTCGACGACGAGGCACTGAACCGGACCGCGCGCGGTTTGCAGCACGCCGCTCCAGAGGAGCTGCCCTCTGCGTTCCGCCGCTTCGCCGGCCTCTGCCGTATCTGCCACAGTCGCCATCGTTCACGCCCGATTTCGCCAGCTTCGCTCCACGGGCGTTAAGTCATCGTTAGCGCGCGCTAGCAGAAGGCTCACGCAACGACACGAGCGGCTAAAATATTTGCAAAATCGCGCGCTGTTGCCGGCGCGGCGCCGGTCGGGGCGGTGCCGCGCCGCGCGTGCCGAGGCCGAAGACGGAAACGCGCGAGCGCGCGACAGCGGGAACCGTTCCGGCCATCACCCGTTCGGATAGGGCACGATCAGCATGGAGAGTTTTTGCATGATGCGACTTCTCTGCGGCGCGGCGGCGGCCGGTCTCTTCGCCGCTTGTGCGCTTTCGGCGCCGGCCTTCGCCGCCGGCAATTTCGATGGCACCTGGGTCGTCGATGTGCCTGCGGCCGGCCTCATCAACAACCGCTCCAACAACGAGGTCTGCCCGGCGCTGCGCATTCCCATTCAGATCCGCAACGATCAGGTGACCGGCAATCTGCAACGCGTCGCGACGGCGACGGGCGCCGTCGTCGTCGAGCAGGGCAAGGGCAGCGGCGACTCCGGGCCTGTGACCGGCACGGTGGCGCCCGACGGCACCGTCAACGCGCAGTGGCAGAACTACCACGCGGTCGGCCGGCTCGGCGCGCAGACGGGACAGGTGACGATCCAAGGCGAATGCGGTCCGCGCACGGCGACTGCCGTTCGCATCACCGCGCCCGCAACCGAAGGGCAGGGCGGCTCCAACGCGCCGCCGGCGCCGCAAGCGCCTTATGGCGCGGCGCCGCCGAACCCAAGCCGCTGAGCGCGCGCGAACGAGATCGGGGCCGGGCCGCATTGCGCCCGGCCCGGCGCTTGTGCGCCGAAGCGCAACAGATTCGTTTTTGTCACATCATTCAACCCGCGCGTTCGCAATACCTTCGCTGCAGAACCGACGAAGGGGACTGCAATGAAGTGTCGGATGTTGAGAATGATCTTGTTTCTGTGCGCGTTCGCCGCGTTCGCGGCGGTGGTTCCGGCGTTCGATTGGACCTTATCGGTGAAGCTCTACGCTGCGGCGGTGACGTTCGCGGGCGCGTCGCTGTTCGCCTGACGCCGTGAGCCGCATCCGCAATCCGGATTCGGATGCGGCCCATCGCCGCCGCGACGTGCGGCAGGCGCACGTCGCGCGCGCCGCGTCGGCGCCGCGTATCGCCCGCCATCCAGGTCCGAATTCCCTTAACGATTTGATCCAATTCAAATGGGGAAACGGGACAGGACGCCGCGGTTTCACTCGGCTGTGATGGCCGACCGAGCGCGGTCGTCTGGACTTTCGGGCAAGGCCAATGACGCATCAACGCCTATAGCGGGCCGGGCGACGGCACGACGTTCCGCCTCTACCTGCCGCGCGACGTGCAGGGCGCGACTGCCACGCCGGCCCAGACCGTCGTTCGCGTCGAACAGCCTGTTGGCGGAGATCGATCGCCATCTCGCCGCTGACGGCAAATCCTGACCCACGCCAGGCCTAGTGATGGAACCACCAATGCTCTTCGTTGATCGAGTAATAGGGCCGATAGTGGTGGATGCTGTCCGCGTTCGTGACGTCGCGGATCTGGTTGTCGAGGATCAGGATCTGATCGTTGAAATAGACCGCGACGACCGCGTGATCGGCGCTGAGGTTCATGTCGCGCAAGACGACGAGCCGCAACTCGTCAACCGGCCAGCCGAGATACCGCAGCGACATGTACTTGGCGATCGCATAGTCCTTGCAGTCGCCGCTCTTGTGCAGGAATTCGAGCGGCGCCTCCCAATAATTCGCCCGGCCCCAGTTGGTGATGTCGTCGATATAGCGAAACTGGTTCATGTAGGCGTTGACCTTGTCGAGCTGCGCGCGCCGGTCGAGGCCCTTGATGCCGTCGAGAAAACCGTTCCACTGCTTCAAGTGACAGAGCTGCTCGTCCGCCGCTTCGCAGGCGTCTGCGAACGGCTCGGGCGTCGTGCGCATGCGCTCGATCATGCCGGTCCAATGCGTCATCGGAGCAAGGCTGTCGTTGCGGATTTCCGCCGTTCCGAAGAGCGACGCTTGGCTCTCTGCGCGTGCCGCGGGAACAGCGCACAGCGCCGCGGCCGCCAGCGCCGCGATCGCATACGAACGTATGACTTGTGCCCAATTCATCGAAAAAAGCCGCCTCACGGACCTTGATTTAGATCATAATCGCGATGAGGCAAGGCGGCAGCATCGATTTATGGTTACGCGACCCGAAAGAGTGAGCGTCGCGCGCGATGGCAATACCTGACCGGGCCGGTTCGAGCGTGGCTGAACGGTCGGGACGCATCCGGCCGGCGCTGCTGATTGCCGTGACGGCGGGCATCGTTGCGGTCGCGCTCGTCGTCGCTTTGGTGGTGCGCTTCGTCGGCCAGGAGCGCGACCGCGACATCACCAACTGGCAGGTCCGGCTCGGCATCGTTGCCGACAGCCGCAAGGAAGCGATCGGCGTCGTGGCTGGCGCAGCAATGGAGCGATCTCGACGCGATCGCCGGCAACGACTCGGTGCGTCTCTTCATGACCGAGCTGAAGGGGGCGTCGGGCGATCTGAAGAACGTCACCGACGGGCAAAGCCAGGAGCAATACATCGACAATCTCCTGGTGTTCACCGCGGCGCAAGGCCGCTTCGCGGCCGAAATCGCCGCTCCCAACCTGCCGGTCAACATCGCGCGCACCGCCACGTCGGGCCTCGCGATCTTCGATCTCGCGGGCCGGCTCGTCGTCGCCACGCGCGGCGCGCCGTCGGGCGAAGCCTGGGTCGAGCCGTTCCTCGCCGGCGCGGCCAAGGCCAGGAACGCGCTGCGCGATCTTGCGATCAATGCGGCCGGCAATCCGGCGATGGGTTTCCTCATGCCGATCTTCGCGGTGCAAGGCGACGCCACGCCCGACGAGCAGGTCGGCTGGGTCCTGGGCGTGAAGCAGGTCGGATCGGAGCTCTACCCGCTCCTGCGCCAGCCGGGCGATGCCGCGCGCACCGCCGACGCGCTCCTGCTGCGGCAGAAGGACGGCAACGTCGAATACCTGTCGCCGCTGCCGGACTACAAGCCGCTGTCGCTCGAGCTTTCGACCGCGACCCCTGGGCTTGCCGAGAGCGCGGCGCTCGCCGCCGCGAGCGGCTTTGGCCTCGCGCGCGACTATCGCGGCGTCGATGTCCTCTACACCAGCCGCCGCATCGAGGGCGCGCCGTGGGTTCTCGTCTACAAGATCGACCGCGCCGAGGCTTTGGCCGCGAGCGACCAGCGCGCGGCGCGGCTCCTGGGCATTTTCCTCCTCGCGATCCTGCTGGGCGCCGCGACGCTCGTGGCGGTGTGGCGCCACGGCGCCTCGCGCCGCGCCGAACTTGCGGCCGCGCGATACCGCGATCTCGCGGCCCGGTTCGAGCAGCAGACGAATCTGCTGCGGCTCGTCACCGACGGCCAGCCGAATTCGATCTTCATCACGGACGACGACGCCCGCTACACCTTCGCCAATCGCCGCGCCGCCGCACAAGCCGGGATCACCGCCGATGACATGCTCGGCAAGACGCTCGCCTCGGTGATGGGGCCGGCCAAGGCCAGCCGCTATATCGAGCTGAACCGGCGCGCCGCGCAGAATGGCGGCGTGCTCGATGACCTGTCGCGGAGCGGCGACGGCGCGACGTTGAGCGTGCTGCATTCGCAGCACATCCCGCTCGACCTCGCGCCCGCGAACGGGCATGGCGTTCTCGTCATCGAGGAAGACCTCTCGCAACTCACGGCGGAACAGGAACGGCGCCGGGCGACGCTCGACCGTCTCGCGAACTGCCTCATCTCGCTCGCCGACCGGCGCGATCCGGCCGCCGCCGGACATTCCGCCTTCGTCTCGACCGTGGCGCGGGCTGTCGCCGAGGAAATGGCGCTCGAGCCGGTGCTGGTCGATACCGCGGAAATGGCCGGCCGGCTCATGAACCTCGGCAAGATACTGGTGCCCCGGAGCATTCTCACGCGCGCGGGTCCGCTGACGCCCGACGAGCTCGACCAGTTGCATGGCAGTCTGCTCGAGGCGACGCGCTTTCTCGACGGCGTCGAGTTCGACGGGCCGGTCATCGAGACGTTGCGCCAATGCCAGGAGCACTGGGACGGAAACGGGCGGCCCGGTCGGCTTGAAGGGCGCGCGATCATCCCGACCGCGCGGGTTCTCGCGGTCGCCAACGCGTTCGTGGGCCTCCTCAGCCCGCGCTCCTATCACGCGACACGGCGCTCGATGGACGACGTCATCCGCATCATGGTCGGCGAGATCGGCAGCAAGTTCGATCCGGCGGTGGTCGCCGCGCTCATCAACCGGATCGAGAACAGGGGTGCGCGCGCCGCCTGGACGGAGCTCGCAGCGCGGCCGGCGGAAGCGTCGCCTCGAATCGTCGATCCGCCGTGAGCGGCTTTGCGTATCGGCGCTTAACGGAGCGCGGCCGTGGCGATTTCCTCGTCCTTGCCTTCGGCGCCGCTGACGCCGATGGCGCCCACGACCATGCCGTCGCGCAAGATCGGAAAGCCGCCCGGCAGCGGCACCAGGGCGAAGCGCGCGATCTTCTCCAGCATCTCGAGCCGGCCGGGATTTTGCGCGAACTCGCGCGCCGCTTCGCTCGTCGGCTTCTGCAGATTGAGCGCGGTGCGCGCCTTCGCCTCGGCGACGTCGCTCGTGAGCGGCGAGGCGCCGTCCATGCGGTCGAGCTGCACCAATTCGCCGAGCGCGTTCAGCACCGCGACCGAGATGCGCAGCCGCGCGCCGCGTGCGCGCTCGATCGCGCGGTCGGCGAAATCGCGAGCCTCGGCAAGCGTCAGCGACATGCGCGTCAGCCGTGCTGGGTGCGATAGGGGATGCCGAGGGCGTGGCAGATGATGATGTCCTCGGCGTTGCCCTGGGTGCGTCCGGCCTCGAGCCGCTTGGGATGCACGCCCTGCACCTGCTTGACCGGCGCGATGCCGGGGCCGCTCGCCATGCCGCCGACGCAGCGCTCGAGATCGCGCATCACCGGCACGCCGCCGGCGCCGGGAAAGCCCACGCCGCCGGGCAGGCCCAAGCCGGCGAAGATGTCGCGATAGGCGGAAAAGCGCTCCGGCGCGTGGTTCATTCGCTCGGTGAATTGCAGGGTGCGCTGCTGCATGACCGCGGCGACGAAGGCTTTGGCGCGCGCGACGCCGGCCGAGGCCGCGGGCGCGCCGTCCATCTTCGAGATCGACACCACGTTGCCGGCGGCATCGACCACGGCGAAGCTGCCGCACTGCTTCAGCTCCTTCGCCTTGGCGAGCGCGCGATCGATGTAGCCGCGCGCCTCGGCGAGCGTCAGCGCGTCGTCGGCTTGCGCTGCGGCGGGCTCGCGGCCGGGCGCCAATTCGGTGATTGCCATGGCTCCCTCCTTCAGACCGCGGCGCTTTCCTTGCGCCCTGCCTTCTGCTGGCGGATGCGCTCGACCCGCGCCTTCATCTCGGCCGGCGGCCAGTCCTCGAGCAGCCAGTCCGGCAGCTTGTCGTCCGGCCCGCCGACCGGCATATCCTCGTCGGTCATCGGTGCGCCCGCCGGGGAAGAGCTCGAGCGCATAGGGCAGCTCGTAATAGATCTCGAGCGTGTTGCCATCGGGATCGGCGAAATAGATGCTGCGCTGGTTGACGTGGTTGGTGGCGTTGCGGATCTCGACGCCGTGCTTCAAGAGATGGATATAGGCGTCGCGCAACGCCGGATAGCTGTCGACCTGGAAGGCGATGTGCACGAGCCCGAGTATGGCCGCGCTGCGGCTTCTGCGGCTGCCTCGGGATTGGGATGCTGCCCGATGTCGAGGGTGTGGAAATTGTCGCCCAGCGACATGAACACGCCGCCATGCTCGGGATCCTCCTCGGTGACGAAGAAGCCGAGGACGTCACGGTAGAACTGCTTCGAGGCCGCCTCGTCGGCGACCCGCAAATTGATGTGGCCGATGCCCTTGAGCCTGATCATGGGCGGCGTCTCCCCGCAAGGTGACAATCGCCCGTAAGGCTAGGCGCAGGTGTCCCGATTGGCAAGTCCGGGGCGGACGGCCCTTAAGCTCTCACGCCGCGTCCGAGCTGAATTTTTTCGTCTTGATGCGCTCCATCGCCTGCTCGACATGCTGCGAGAAGACGTATTCGGCCGCGCGCTGCCGGTCGAGGGAGAGCTCGGGCGCCATGTCGCCGTCGGTGCGCACGCCCTTCGTGGCGACGCCGAGCGCCTTCAGCGGATGCTTCACCGCGTCCATGACGGCCGTCGCCTCGTAGCCGCTATGCACCATGCAGTCGGCGCATTTCTCGTAATTGCCGGTGCCGTAGGAATCCCAGTCGGTCTCTTCCATCAGTTCCTTGAACGTCTTGGCATAGCCCTCGCCAAGCAGGTAGCACGGGCCGCTGCCAGCCGAAATAGGTGCGCGTCGGGTTGCCCCACGGCGTGCAGTGATAGGTCTGGTTTCCGGCAAGGAAATCGAGGAACAGGCCCGACTGGCTGAACGACCATTTGTGCCCTTGGCCGAGGCGGAAGATGTCGCGGAACAGCTCCTTGGTCTTGCGCCGGTTGAGGAAATGCGCCTGGTCGGGCGCGCGCTCATAGGCATAGCCGGGCGAGACGGTCATGCCGTCGACGCCCATTTCCATCACCCGGTCGAAGAACGAAGCGACGCGTTCGGGCGCAGCGCCGTCGAAGAGCGTGCAGTTGATGTTGACCCGGAACCCCGCCGCCTTGGCGCGACCGATCGCGGCGACGGCGCGGTCGTAAACCCCGTCCTCGCACACCGATTTGTCGTGCATCTCGCGGTCGCCGTCGAGATGGACCGACCACACGAAATAGGGATTCGGCCGGAACCGGTCGAGCTTCTTTTCCAGGAGCAGCGCGTTGGTGCAGAGATAGACGAACACTTTGCGTTGGACGATGCCCTCGGCGATCTGCTCGATCTCGCGATGGAGGAGCGGCTCGCCGCCGGCGATCGACACGACCGGCGCGCCGCATTCGTCGACCGCGTCGAGACACTCCTGGACCGAAAGCCGCTGGTTCAGGATCGCGTCGGGATAATCGATCTTGCCGCAGCCGGCGCAGGCGAGATTGCAGCGAAAGAGCGGCTCCAGCATGAGGACGAGCGGATAGCGCTCGACGCCCTTCAAGCGCTGCTTCATCACGTAGGCGCCGACGCGGATCATCTGGTGCAGCGGAACGGACAAGATCGAATCCCCTCGGTTTTCGCCGTCACTCCGCCGCGGGCTCGACGAGCTCGGACGGCATGCGGAAACGGACATTCTCGGTGATCCCCGGCAAGGTCGAAAGCTCGACCTCGCCGAGCGTGCTCAGGCGGTCGATCAGCTCCTGCACCAGCTCGGCGGGCGCGGACGCGCCGGCGGTGATGCCGACCGATGTCGCATTCTCGAGCCATTTCGGGTCGAGCGCGTCGGCATCGGCGATGAGATAGGCGGGCACGCCCTGCTCCTCGGCGATCTCGCGCAGCCGATTCGAGTTGGAGCTGTTGGCGGCGCCCACCACCAGAACGACGTCGACCGACAGCGCCAGCTCGCGCGCGGCGCGCTGCCGGTTCTGCGTCGCATAGCAGATGTCCTTGGTATCGGGCCCGACGATCGTCGGGAAGCGCGCGCGCAGCGCCTCGATCACCGCCCGCGTGTCGTCGACCGAGAGCGTCGTCTGCGTGATGTAGGCGAGTTTCGTCGGGTCGCTCACCGCGAGCGAGGCCACTTCCTCGGCCTTGGAGATGAGGTGCACCTTGCCGTCGATGCGGCCCATCGTGCCCTCGATTTCCGGGTGCCCGTGATGGCCGATGAGGACGATCTCGCGCCCTTGCCCGGCATAGCGCTGACCCTCGCTGTGGACCTTGGAGACGAGCGGGCAGGTCGCGTCGATCACGCTCAATTCGCGGTCGGTGGCGTCGGCCTCGACTCCGCTCGAAACGCCATGCGCGCTGAAGATCGTGACGCTGCCCGGCGGAATCTCGTCGAGGTCGTCGACGAATCGCGCGCCCTTGGCCCGGAGTCGCTCGACGACATGCCGGTTGTGCACGATCTCGTGGCGCACATAGATGGGGGGCCCGTATTTCTCGATCGCGCGTTCGACGATCTCGATCGCGCGTTCGACTCCGGCGCAAAACCCCCTCGGTTGAGCTAGGACTACCCGCATGCACAGCTCGTTTCGGTCAATGGCGCCCTCATTATAGGGATTAAACGCGTCCCGGCCACCCAGCGTCCCGCCAACCGGCCAAAGTCGCAACCGAGGCGCAACATGGCGTTCAACTCGTCGTTTGCCAAGCCCGCGTCCGAAGTACTAGTGTGCCCCGTGGGGGCCAACGAGGGAAAGGCCATGACCGACCAAGGTCGCGATGCCCTTGAAAACAACTCCAGCGCCACGCCGTTGCTCGATCGGATTCGCTATCCGGCGGATTTGCGCGCCTTGCCCGAAGGCCAGTTGCGGCAGGTCGCGGACGAGCTTCGGCACGAGCTGATCGAAGCCGTATCGGTGACTGGCGGCCATCTCGGCGCCGGGCTCGGCGTGGTCGAGCTCACGGTGGCGCTGCATTACGTGTTCGACACGCCGAACGACCGGCTCGTGTGGGACGTGGGCCACCAGGCCTATCCGCACAAGATTTTGACGGGCCGGCGCGACCGCATGCGCACGCTGCGCCAGGGCGGCGGCTTGTCGGGCTTCACGCGGCGCGTCGAAAGCGAATATGACGCGTTCGGCGCGGCGCACAGCTCGACCTCGATCTCGGCGGGGTTGGGCATGGCGGTGGCGCGCGACATGAAGGGCGAGCGGCGCGAAGTGATCGCCGTGATCGGCGACGGGGCGATGAGCGCCGGGATGGCGTACGAGGCGATGAACAACGCGGGCTCGAGCCCGACGCGCCTCATCGTCGTCCTCAACGACAACGACATGTCGATCGCGCCCCCGGTCGGCGCGATGAGCGCCTATCTGTCGCGGCTCCTGTCGTCGCGGCCGTACCGGTCGCTGCGGCATCTTGGCGCGGCCGATGACGCGGCGCTTCCCGCGCGGCGTCGCCTCGCTCGCGCGCAAGGCCGAGGAATATGCGCGCGGCCTCGTCACCGGCGGCACGCTGTTCGAGGAAATGGGGTTCTATTACGTCGGCCCGATCGACGGGCACAATCTCGACCACCTGCTGCCGGTGCTGCGCAACGTCAAGGCGAGCGAAGACGGCGGCGCGGTGCTGGTGCACGTCGTGACGCAGAAGGGGCGGGGCTACGCGCCGGCCGAGGCCGCGGCCGACAAATATCACGGCGTGGTCAAGTTCGACCCCGCGACCGGGCAGCAGCAGAAGAGCAAGGCGGCGGCGCCGAGCTACACGAGCGTCTTCGCCAAGGCCTTGATCGCCGAGGCCGCGGCCGACGAGCGGATCGTGGCGCTGACCGCGGCGATGCCGTCGGGCACCGGGCTCGACAAGTTCGCCGAGCGGTTCCCGCACCGTGCCTTCGATGTCGGCATCGCCGAGCAGCACGGCGTGACCTTTGCCGCGGGGCTCGCGTGCGAGGGCTTGCGCCCGTTCGCGGTGATCTACTCGACCTTCCTGCAGCGCGCCTACGACCAGGTCGTGCACGACGTGGCGATCCAAAAGATTCCCGTTCGATTTGCGCTCGACCGGGCGGGGCTCGTGGGCGCCGACGGGGCGACGCATGCGGGCTCGTTCGATCTGGCATATCTCGGCTGCCTGCCCGGCTTCGTCATCATGGCGGCGGCCGACGAGGCGGAATTGATGCACATGGTGGCGACCTGCGCCGCGATCGACGACGGCCCGTCGGCGGTGCGCTATCCGCGCGGCGAGGGCATCGGCCTGAAATTGCCGGAGCGCGGCAGCGTCCTCGAGATCGGGCGCGGCCGCATCGTGCGCGAGGGCACGGCGATCGCCATCTTGAGCCTCGGCGCGCGGCTTCAGGAATGTATGAAGGCGGCGGACGAGCTGGCCCGGCTCGGCCTTTCGGCGACGGTGGCGGACGCGCGCTTCGCGAAGCCGCTCGACACCGGCCTTATCGAGCGCCTCGCGCGCGAGCACGAGGTGCTGCTGACGATCGAGGAAGGCGCCATCGGCGGCTTCGGCAGCCACGTGCTGCATCACCTTGCGCATGCCGGGATGCTCGACCGCGGTCTCAAAGTGCGGCCGATGATCCTGCCCGACCGCTTCATCGACCACGACGCCCCTTATCAGCAGTACGAGACCGCCGGCCTCAACGCCCGCCACATCGTCGAAACCGCGCTCTCGGCCCTGGGCCGCGAGCGGCGCAACTCGGCCATTGCCTGAGCGGCGCGCGCAAGGCAAAAGCCAAAAGCGGCGGCTCGACACGCTTCTCGTCGAGCGGGAACTGGCCGAAAGCCGCGCCAAGGCGCAGGCGCTCGTCCTTGCCGGCGCGGTGTGGAGCGGCGAGCGCCGCCTCGACAAACCCGGCACGAGCCTCCCCGAAGATGTTCCGCTCGAGCTGCGCGGCCGCGATCATCCGTGGGTCTCGCGCGGCGGCGTGAAGCTTGCGCACGGTCTCGATCATTTCGCGATCGATCCGGCGGGCCTCGTTGCGCTCGACATCGGCGCCTCGACCGGCGGCTTCACCGATGTGCTGCTCGCGCGCGGCGCGCGCCGCGTCTATGCCGTCGATGTCGGCCACGGCCAGCTTGCCTGGAAGCTGCGCACCGATCCGCGCGTCGTCGTGCTCGAGCGCGTCAACGCGCGCTATCTCACGGCCTCGCACGTGCCGGAAGCGCCGGACCTCATCGTGTGCGATGCGAGCTTCATCGGGCTCGAGACCGTGCTGCCGGCATCGCTCGCGCTCGCGGCAGACGCGGCGCGGCTCGTCGCGCTCATCAAGCCGCAATTCGAAGTGGGCGCCGCGCGCGTCGGCAAGGGCGGCGTGGTGCGCGATCCCGATCTCCATCGCGAGGTGTGCGAGCGCATCGCGGCGTGGCTCGCGGCGCAATCCCCTTGGCGTGTCGAGGGCGTGATCGAAAGCCCGATCCGCGGGCCCGAAGGCAATGTCGAGTTTCTGCTCTCCGCGCGGCGTGAGGCGCGATGAGCGGCGATACCGTCGTGCTGGAGGTCGAAAGCATCGGCGTACGCGGCGACGGCATCGCGCACCATGACGGCGAGCGCGTCTTCCTGCCCCTGACCCTGCCGGGCGACCGCGTGCGTGCGCGCCTCGGCCCGCGTCACGGCGACGGGCGCGAGGGCGAGGTCGTGTCGTTCGCGGCGCGCGCGCCGCGCGCCGAGCCGCGCTGCCCGCATTTCGGCTTGTGCGGCGGCTGCGCCCTGCAGCACCTTCCGGCGGAGCTTTATGCCGCGAGCAAGACGGCGTGGCTCAGGGCGGCGCTCGAGCGCCAGGGCTTGTCCGATGCGCCCATCCGGCCCATCCGCCTTCTTCCGCCGGGCACGCGGCGCCGCGCGCGCCTCACGCTGCGGCGCACCCGCGCGCAATCGGATCCTGTCGAGATCGGCTTCCAGGCGCGCGCGAGCCATCGCGTCGTCGACATGAGAGAGTGCGCGGTGCTGCATCCGCGCCTCTTCGCGCTCGTTGCGCCGCTGCGGCATCTTGCGGCGAAGATGCTTGCGCCGAACGCTGAAGCTGCCGCGACCATGACGCTTGCCGAAACCGGGATCGACCTGCTCTTCGATCTCGCGCGGAAACCCGATCTGGCCGCGCTCGAGGCGCTGGCCGAGTTCGCCCGCGCCGAGGATATGGCGCGGCTCGCCTGGCGTGTGCGCGGGGAAGAGCCTGCGCCCGTGGCGCAGCATCGCCCCGTGCGCGTGACGATGGGCGGCGTCGCGATCGACCTGCCCTACGACGGCTTTCTTCAAGCGAGCGCCGAGGCCGATGCGGCGCTGATAGCCGCCGTTTTGGAGGCCGCTGCGGGGGCGCGCCATGCCGCCGATCTCTTCGCCGGGATCGGCACCTTCACCTTTCCGCTTGCCGCCTCGGCGTCCGTTCACGCGGTCGAGGGTGATGAAGCTGCGCTTGCCGCGCTCAAATCCGCCGCTGCGCGCGCCGGGCTCGGCGGCCGCGTCACGGCCGAGGCGCGCGATCTCGCGGCGCGTCCGCTCGCACCGGCCGCGCTCGATCGGTTCGATTGCGTCGTGTTCGATCCGCCGCGCGCCGGCGCATTGGCGCAGGCGCGGGCGCTTGCCGCCTCGTCGGTGCCGCGCGTCGTCGCCGTCTCGTGCAATCCGGCGACGTTTGCGCGCGACGCGAAGATTCTGGCCGAAGGCGGCTTCCGCATCGCCGCCGTAACACCATTCGACGGCTTCGTCTGGTCGCCCCATCTCGAGCTCGTCGCATCGTTCGAGCGCGGCTGAGGCGGCGATTGCCGGGGCGGAGGCGCGATGTTACCCTTGGCGTAACCTGCTGAAGGAGCGCACCCCTTGGCACCCGACGATATTTCCGCCCGCAAGACCGAAGCTGCCGGCACGTCCGCGCCGCTGAAACTGCGCCTGGCGATCGCCGAATACGACCGCACGCGGCCCCTGATCGACGGCAGGGTGCGGCCCGAGGGCATCGTGCTCGAGACGGCGAGCCCGGAGATCGCCGCGTTCTGCAACCGCCCGGTCTATGAGGAGTTCGACATCGCCGAGATGTCGTTCTCGCTCTACGTCGCGGCGCGCGGGCGCGGCGAGCCGGTGATCGCGCTGCCGATCTTTCCGCTGCGCATGGCGGTGCTCGCCTATGTCTACTGCCGCGCCGATGCGCCTTATCGCAGCCCCAGCGAATTGAAGGGCAAGCGCATCGCCTCGATCGGCTACCGCTATACCGTCAATCTGTGGCTGCGCGGCATCTTCCAGGAGCATTACGGCCTCGCACCCGAGGACGTGACTTGGGTCACGCGCGCCCCGGAGAATGCCGGCTTCGTCATGCCGAAGGGCATCAAGGTCGAGATCGTGCCGAACCGCACGCCCGGCCAGTTGCTGATCGACGGCGAGGTCGATGCCGTGATCGGCCCGGAGGCGCCCGACGAGTTCCGCAACGGCGATCGCCGCATCCGCCGCATCTTCCCCGACGCGCGCGGCGAATGCGCCGATTTTTCGCGCAAAGTCGGCTTCTTCCCGGTGACGCACACGGTGGTGATGAGCGAGGCATCATTGCGCGCGCGGCCGTGGGTCGCCGAGCCGCTCATCAACGCGTTCCGCGAGGCCGAGCGCCAGACCGACGCATTCTATTTCGCCAACGCCAAGCACACGCTCTTCCCCGATGCCGTGTTCTTCCTCGAGGACGAGCGCCGCGTCTGGGGCGACAACGCGTGGCCGCAGGGCGTAGCCGCCAACCGCAAGATGGTCGAGACGTTCGTCCGCTATGCGCACGAGCAGAGCTACATTCCGCGCCGCTTGTCGGTCGAGGAGCTGTTCGCGGCGAACACGCTCCACACGTAATCTTCACGCCCTTCGGTTGCGGCGGGTAGCATGGTCGCGAACGACAGCCTGTTCACGGGCTCGATTCCGCAGCTCTACGAGCGCTACCTCGTTCCGCTCCTGTTCGAACCCTATGCGCTCGATCTCGCCGGGCGGGTCGCTCAGGTCGCGCCGCGGGACGTGCTCGAGACCGCGGCCGGCAGCGGCGTCGTGACGCGGGCGCTCGCGGCGCGGCTGGCGCGCGACGTGCGCATCGTGGCGAGCGATCTCAATCAGCCGATGCTCGATCACGCGGCGTCGCGGCAGGTCCAGGACGGGCGGATCTCGTGGCGGCAGGCCGATGCGCTGTCGCTGCCGTTCGCCGATCGGTCGTTCGACGTTGTGGCCTGCCAATTCGGCGTGATGTTCTTCCCCGACAAGGTGCAGGGCTATCGCGAGGCGCGCCGCGTGCTGAAGCCGGGCGGCCCTTTCATTTTCAATGTGTGGGATGGTCTCGCGGAAAACGAGTTCTCGCACGTCGTGTCGGAAACGGTCGCGAGCCTCTTTCCGGCCGATCCGCCGCGCTTTCTCGCGCGCACGCCCTATGGCTATCACGATATCGACGGTATTCGCGCCGAGCTTGCCGCGGCGGGATTTGCCAAGGTTTCAGTCGATAAGGTCGCGCACAAAAGCCGCGCCCCTTCGCCGCGCGAGCCCGCGACGGGCCTTTGTCTTGGGTCGCCGCTCAGGGCCGAGATCGAAGCGCGCGACGCCGCGCGTCTCGACGAGGCGGTGAACGCCGCAACCGACGCGCTGGCGCGCCGCTTCGGCACGGGGCCCATCGAAGGCGGCATCAGCGCCTACGTCTTCACCGCGATCGCTTGAGACTAATGCACCTCGACCGGTGCCATGGTGAGCGCGCCCGGCGCGCTCATCCATTCGAGCTGCAGCAAGAGCGGCCCGAGCGCCGCAATGGCGTGGTCGAGCATTGCCTGCTCGCCGCCCGGGGGCGCGCGTCCCGTGAGGCGGGCGAGAAGCGCGCTCACCGGGCTTTCCGGCGGCGGAAAGATCTTGATCGTGACGTCGCTCGTCGGCGGAATGCCGGCTTCCTGCTTTGCCAGCGCGAGCGCCGTGTCGTAGCCGCCCAAGGCATCGACCAGCCCCTTGGCCTTGGCGTCCTCGCCCGACCAGATGCGGCCCTTGGCGACTGCCTCGACCGCGGCCGCGTCCATCTTGCGGCCTTCGGCGACGCGGTTCTTGAAGCCGCTATAGATGTCGTCGAGAAAGGTCTCGAAGCGCTGATGTTCCTGCGGTGAGAAATCCTTGAAGGCGCTGAAGATGCCGGCGTCGGCGCCGACATCGACGGCGCTCGTGCCGGCGCCGATCTTGTCGAGGAGCCCGCTCACCAGCACCTTGCCGGCGAGGACGCCGATCGAGCCGGTGAGCGTCGCCGGATCGGCCACGATCTTGTCGGCCGCGGCGGCGATGTAATAGCCGCCCGAGCCCGCGACGTCGCCCATGCTGACGATGAGCTTCTTGCCCGCCTCCTTGGCGCGCAGCGTTTCGCGCCAGATCGATTCCGAAGCGACCGCCGATCCGCCGGGGCTGTCGATGCGGAACAGGATGGCGCGCACCTGCGGATCGCGCTCGGCCAGGCGGAACGCGCGAATGAGCGAGTCGGCGCCGGCCTCGCCCGAGCCAACGAAAGTGCTGTCGCCGCCAGTGCCGCGCGTGATGAGGCCGCTGGCATAGATGAGCGCGATCTCGGGCCCGCTCTGGTGCGGGCGGCCCGCGGCGTCGAGATAGCGCTCGAGCGACACCGGCCTCTTCTCGCCGCCGGGCTCGAGACCGAGCGAGGCCATCGCCTCGTCGCTGTAGCCGACATGCGTGATGAGATGCGCGTCGAGCGCCTCTTGCGCCAGGAGCGGCCCGCGATCGACGAGCGCGCGCACGGCGCCTTCGTCGAGCTTGCGGTCGGTCGCTATGCCCGCGACGATCTGGCCATAGACGGAATTGAGGAGCGCGCCGATCTGCTCGCGGTCGGGATCGGTCATCGCCTTTTCCGTCAGCGGATCGGTCGCCGACTTGTATTGCTCGCGATGATCAAAGCGCGGCACGATGCCAAGAAGATCGAGCGTGCCGCGGAAGAACGGCTCCTCCGCGCGCAATCCCACCAATCCCACGATGCCGAGCGGCTGCACCCAGATGTCGTCGAACGCGCTCGCGAGATAATAGCTGCGCGTGCCGGACGAGAATTCGCCGAAACTGTCGGCATAGGCCACGGTGCGCTTGCCCTTGGCGCGGAAGCGCAGGATGGCGTTGCGCAGCTCCTGCGCGCCGGCGAGGCCGAGCTCGCCGTCGCCGAAGCGGGCGATGAGGCCGCTGACGCGCGGATCGTCGCTCGCGCGGTCGAGCGCATCGAGCACGTCGCGCAGCGACTGCCGGCCGGGATAGATCAGCTTCGACAGCGCCGAGGATGGCGGCGCATCGGGAAAGCCCGCGCCGATATCGACCGAGAGCACGGTGTTGTCGGCGAGGGTCGGGCCGCGCGTCCGGCTCCACAGCACAACGCCGACGCCGGCGAGGATCGCGACGAAGACGAGCGCGCCGATGACGGCGAAGAATCCGACGATGAAGCGGCGCATCCCCGGCCCCTACGCGCCGCACTGCGCGCGGTGGCGCAGCAGATGGTCGGCGAGCACGATCGCCATCATCGCCTCGCCGACCGGCACGGCGCGGATGCCGACGCACGGATCGTGGCGGCCCTTCGTCGCGATCTCGACGTCGTTGCCCGCCATGTCCACGGTCCGCCGCGGCGACGGGATCGAGCTCGTCGGCTTCACGGCAAAGCGCACGACGATGTCCTGCCCGGTCGAGATGCCGCCGAGGATGCCGCCGGCATTGTTGGAGAGAAACCCGACGCGGCCCTCTTCCATGCGCATCTCGTCGGCATTCTCCTCGCCGCGAGAGCGATGCTGCGGCGAAGCCTGCGCCGATTTCGACGCCCTTCACCGCGTTGATGCCCATCATCGCGCTCGCGAGATCGGCGTCGAGCTTGCCATAGACCGGCTCGCCCAATCCGACCGGCGCGCCGCTCGCGACGATCTCGATCACCGCGCCGGTCGAGGAGCCCGCCTTGCGCACGCCGTCGAGAAACCCTTCCCAACGCTGCGCCGCCTCGCGGTCCGGGCACCAGAACGGATTGTCGTCGATCGCATCCCAATCCCAGCGCGCGCGATCGATGCGGTGCGGCCCCATCTGCACGAGCGCGCCGCGGATGCGAATGTCGGGGCCCAGGATCTTGCGCGCGACGGCGCCCGCGGCGACGCGCGATGCGGTCTCGCGCGCCGAGGCGCGGCCGCCGCCGCGATAGTCGCGGATGCCGTATTTCTTCCAATAGGTGTAGTCGGCATGGCCGGGCCGGAAGCGGTCCTTGATCGCGTCGTAGTCCTTGCGAGCGCGCGTCCTCGTTCTCGATGAGGAGCAGGATCGGCGTGCCGGTGGTGTGGCCCTCGAACACGCCGGACAGGATCTTCACCTGGTCGCTCTCGCGGCGCTGCGTCGTGAAGCGCGACTGGCCCGGGCGCCTGCGGTCGAGCCAGGGCTGGATGTCGCCTTCGCCGAGCGCGATGCGCGGCGGGCAGCCGTCGACGACGCAGCCGATCGCGGGCCCGTGGCTTTCGCCCCAGCTCGTGAAGCGGAACATCTCGCCGAAGCTGTTGCCTGCCACGAGCGCCTCGCTAGACGACGGAAATGTCGGGCGCGTCCGGCGCCTTCATGCCGACGACGTGGTAGCCGCAATCGACGTGGTGCACCTCGCCGGTGACGCCGGCGGCGAGATCGCTCAGCAGGTAGACGCTGGCGCCGCCCACTTCCTCGATCGCGACGTTGCGCTTCAGCGGCGCGTTGTACTGGTTCCATTTCAGGATGTAGCGGAAATCGCCGATGCCCGAGGCGGCGAGCGTCTTGATCGGTCCGGCCGAGATGGCGTTGACGCGCACGTTCTGTCCGCCGAGATCGGCGGCGAGATAGCGCACGGAAGCCTCGAGCGCCGCCTTCACCACGCCCATGACGTTGTAGTGCGGCATGACGCGCTCGGCGCCGAGATAGCTCAAGGTCAGAAGGCTGCCGCCCTGCGGCATCAGCGGCGCCGCGCGCCGGCAGATGTCGGTGAAGGAATAGCAGGAGACCTCCATGCTCTTGAGGAAATTGGCGCGCGAGGTGTCGACATAGCGGCCCTTCAATTCGCTCGCGTCCGAGAATGCGACCGCGTGCACCACGAAATCGATGCGCTCCCAGCGCTTGGCGAGCGCCGCGAAGACGGCGTCGAGGCTCGCCTCGTCGATCACGTCGCAATCGAGGATGAGGCTGCTGCCGAGGCTTTCGGCCAAGGGCCGCACGCGCTTGGCGAACACGTCGCCCTGATAAGTGAAGGCAAGTTCGGCGCCGTGCTCGGCGAGCGCCTTGGCGATGCCCCAGGCGATCGAGCGGTCGTTCGCCACGCCCATGATCAGGCCTCGCTTGCCGGCCATGAGCGGCTTTCCGTCCGTCATACTTGCTCACTCCTCGGGCGGCGGCGGCGCCGATGGAAGAAATTGCATCCTACACGATGGCACCATGCCGCGGAAAGCACCCCCGGCCGCTTTGATGCCGCGGCGGAGCGCTGATCCGCCGCCATTGTTAGCTACAGGCGATGGCGCATGCGCACGACTTCACGGCGCTCGTGCAGCGCCGTTGAACTCAGCCCGCGCTGCCGCGCACCTTCTGCCGGCGGCGCTCGGCCCAGCGTTCGAGATACAACGTGAGCTCCGGATCGGCCGGGTCGGGCAGCATCACGCGGAGCCGCACATACTGGTCGCCGGCGCCGACCGAGGTGGCGATGCCCTTGCCCTTCAAGCGCAGCAGCGCGCCGCTGTTCGAGCCTTTCGGCACCTTCACCGCGACGTCGCCGTGGATCGTCGGCACCGTCAGCGTCGCGCCGAGCACGGCGTCGGCGAGGCTCACCGGCAGCTCGACCTGGATGTCGCGATCCTTGCGCGTGAACTGCGGGTGCGGATCGACCGTGACGTCGAGATGGATGTCGCCTGTCTGCGCGTCGTGGAGCCGCAGTTTCTGGCCGGAATCGATGCCGGCCGGAATCGGCGACCTCGACCGTGCGTCCATCGGACAGCGCGACTTGGCGCTTGGCGCCGAGCGCCGCCTCGAGAAAGCCGATGCGCAGCGCCTGGCTCGTCACCTCCGCCCGCGCGGCACCGGCGCGTGCGCCCGCCGCCGACCGGCGCCCGCGGCGCAGAAATTCCTGGAACACCTCGTCGAGCGAGAAATCGGAGAATGTCGCGCCGCCTCGCGCGCGCGCCCGCGTTCCGCCGAAGCCGAAGCCGCGTTCCTTCCCCTCGGCATCGATCTCGCCGCGATCGAAGCGCTTGCGTTTGGCCGGATCGGACAGCAGCTCGTAGGCGGAATTGAGCTCGCGGAACTGGTTCTCGAGCGCGCGGTTGCCGGGATTGACGTCGGGATGAAGGCGCTTGGCGAGCCGGCGGAAGGCGCGCTTCACGTCCTCGTCGGACGCGTCGCGTCCCAATCCGAGGACGGCGTAAGGGTCTCTCATTCCCGTACATTGTGCCCGGGGCGCGGCGCCGCTCGCAACCGTATTGCAACATTCGCTATGGTAGGGACGAGGCTTTGCGCGAGGATTCTGTGACATCCGCATTGCTTGAGGAGCCGTTCGAGCGCTTCGCCCAGTGGTTTGCCGAGGCGAACGAAGCGGAACCCCTGGCCGAGGCCGCGAGTTCTTGCCACGGCCGCGGCGGACGGCGCGCCGTCCGTGCGCCTGGTGCTCGTCAAAGCCGCCGATTCGCGCGGTTTCGTGTTCTATACCAACGTCGAAAGCCGCAAGGGCGCGGAGCTTTCGGCCAATCCGCGCGCGGCGTTGTGCTTTCACTGGAAAGCGCTGAAGCGGCAATTGCGCATCGAAGGGGCGGTGCAACCGGCGGACGATGCCGAGGCCGATGCCTATTTCGCGTCGCGCGCGCGCGAAAGCCAGATCGGCGCCTGGGCCTCGGCGCAATCGCGCCCGCTCGCCAGCCAGGACGAGCTCGAGCGGCGATTCGCCGAGGAATCGCGCCGCTTCGCCGGACGCGCCGTGCCGCGGCCGCCGAACTGGTGCGGCTACCGCATCGTGCCGACGCTGATCGAATTCTGGGAGGAGCGCCCGCACCGGCTGCACGAGCGCCTCGTCCTATCGCCGCGAGGGCGCAGGCTGGACGGTCGAGCGTCTCTTCCCGTAAGCTTCCGCCATGGCCGGAGCCGCGCGCAAAACCCTGCTCCTCACCGGCGCAAGCCGCGGCATCGGCCATGCGACGGTGCAGCGCTTCAGCACCGCCGGCTGGCACGTCATCACCTCCTCGCGCGAGGACGTGCCGGCCGAATGCAAGCGCGATCCCAACTGGACGCACCACATCCCGGCCGACCTTGGCGATCCGGCCGAGGTCGAGCGCTTCGCCAAGGAGGCGGCGCGGCTCATCGGCGACGGCGCGCTCGACGCGCTCGTCAACAATGCCGGCATCTCGCCCAAGACGCCGTTCCGCGAGCGGCTCGGCTGCCTCAACGGCGACATCGCCGATTGGCACTCGGTGTTCCAGCTCAATTTCTTCACGCCGCTCACCTTGGCGCGCGCGCTCGCGGCGCCGCTCGCCCGCGGCAAGGGCGCGATCGTCAACATCACCTCGATCGCCGGCCATGCCGTCCATCCCTTCGCGGGCTCGGCCTATTCCACCTCGAAGGCGGCGCTGTCGCGCCTTGACGCGCGAGATGGCGGTCGAGTTCGCGGCGCTTGGCGTGCGCGTCAACGCCGTGGCGCCCGGCGAGATCGAAACCGCGATGCTGTCGCCCGAGACCGAGGTGCTGATCCCGCGCATCCCGCTGCACCGCCTCGGCAAGCCCGAGGACGTGGCCGCCGCCATTTTCTATCTGTGCGCCGACGATTCCGCCTACGTCACCGGGACCGAGATCTTCATCACCGGCGGCCAGCACCTGTACTAGCGCCATGTACGACGTCGTCATCGTGGGGTACGGGCCGACCGGAATGTTGGCCGCCATTCTCCTCGGGCGCGCCGGCCATCGCGTTGCGGTCATCGAACGCCACAACACGCTCTACAACCTGCCGCGCGTCGGCATCGTGCACGACGATGTGCTGCGCATGTTTCAGGAGATCGGCTGTATCGACCAGGTCTGGCCGGCGACGCGCTTCCTGCCGGTTTACGAGCTGGCGAAGAACGGGCGCGTCCTCCTGTCGAGCGACGTATCGCCCTCGGCGACGCATGGCTGGCCGGAATACACCTCGATCTATCAGCCGTCGTTCGAGACCGAACTCGACCATATTGTCGCGGCGGAGCCTTCGGTCGAATTATTTCGCGGCGGCGCCGCGATTGCGCTGCGCGAGAGCGAGGATCGCGTCACGGTCGAAGCGCAAGATCAGGACGACCGCACGCGGCGCATCGAAGGCCGATATGTCATCGGCGCCGACGGCGGCAACAGCTTCGTGCGCGCGGCGCTCGGCATCGCTTACGAGAATCTCGGCTTCGATCAGAATTGGCTCGTGATCGACGCCAAGGAGAAGCGGGCCCGCCCCGGCCTTCCCGCCATGCGCCAGTTCTGCGAGCCGGAGCAGCCGGGCGTCACCCTCCACATGGGGTCGCATCACCGCCGCTGGTCGTTCATGATCTTTCCGGGCGAATCCGCGGACGAAGCGATGACGCCCGAGAGCGTATGGCGCCGGCTCGACCGGCCGGAGGGAGCGACGCCCGAGGAATTCGAGCTGATCCGGGTGGCGGCCTACAAATTCCAGTCGCTTTATGCCGAACGATGGCGCGTCGGGCGCGTCTTTCTCGCCGGCGACGCGGCGCACCAGATGCCGCCTTTTCTTGCGCAAGGCCTGTGTTCGGGCTTTCGCGACGCGCACAATCTCGCCTGGAAGCTCGATCTCGTCCTGAAGGGGCGCGCGGATGACGCGCTCCTCGACAGCTACATGGCCGAACGCGGCCCCAACGCGCGCGCCACCATCGTCGAGAGCATGCGCGTCGGCCAGCACGTCAACGAGCGCGACCCCGAGAAAGTCCGGCAGCGCGACGCGCAGCTCCTCGCCATGCAGGCGGAGAAGGAGCATGTGCGCGGCCGGAAACAGCTCATCGCATTTCGCGTCCCGGGATTCACGGGCGGCTTCATCGCGACAGGCGGCGCTCCGGCCGCGGGCGACGCTTTTCCGCAATATCGCGTGCGCGCCGGCACGCGCGAGGGACGCTTCGACGACATCGCCGGGCGGGGATTCCTCATCCTGGCGCGCGGTGCCGATCCGTGCGCGGCGCTTGCGCCGGACGATCTCGCTTTCTGGCGCTCGCTCGACGGCCGGATCGTGCGGATCGACGATGGCGAAGACGGACAGCTCGTCGATATCGATGGAGCCTACGGCAAGCTCATGGACGAGTATGGCTGCGCCATCCTGGTGAAGCGTCCCGATCATTACCTGTTCGGCGGATGCCGGACGGCGCGCGACCTTCCGGCACTGATCGCGGACGTGCGCGCTCAGCTTGCCGGGACGCGGAGGCTCTGAAGCCGCGCTTCGAGCGCCGCGATGTCGTGGTCGAGCCAATCGACAAATGGGTCGGATGATCCATCCTCGGTGCGGCGCAAATCCTTGAGGCGGGCAAGCTCGCTCTCGACCAATTCGGCGATGAGCGCCATCTGCTCCTGTCGCTCGTCCGCGGGAAGGACGTGCAGGAAGCGGAGCTTCAAGAGCACCATCAGGCGGTTCAGATCGCCGAGCGGCGCGCGGAGCCGCGCCTTCAGCAGCGCACGCAGGTTCTGCCGCCCGGCCTCGGTGATCGCGAGCACGGCGTTCTCGGCCGCGGCGCTCGCGTCCGAGGAGGCGAGCCCCTCGTAGCGCAGCAGCTCGAGCGAGGTGCCCATCAGCTCGAGCGAGGGGCCGGCGACGCAGCTCGTGAAATGGCGGATCGCCGCGGCCAGCTCGCCATAGCCGCGCGGGCCCTCGGCGAGGAAGCCCAAGGCCGCGAGGCGGATCGCCTCGCTCGGGATGAGGGAATTGTCGCGGAACATCTGGGCCTCAGGCGACGCGGTGCAGCGGCAGGCGCGCCCACACGTCGCGCAATGCCGCGATCAGGCGCTCGATATCCTCGTCGCTGTGGAGCGGCGTCGGCGTGAAGCGCAGCCGCGCCATGCCGCGCGGCACGGTCGGATAGCAGATCGGCTGGACATAGATCGCGTGCCGCTCGAGCAGCGCGTCGGACGCGTCCTTGCACAGTTGCGCATCGCCGACCAGCACCGGCACGATGTGGCTCTCGCTCGGCATGACCGGAAGCTGCACCTCCAGGAGGCGCCGCTTCAGCAGCGCCGCGCGCTCCTGGTGGCGGCGGCGCAATTCGTGCGCCTCGCGCACGTGGCGGATGCTCGCGAGCGCGCCCGCGGCGATGGCCGGCGGCAGCGAGGTCGTGAAGATGAAGCCCGGCGCGTAGCTGCGGATGAAATCGACCAGCGCGGCCGAGCCCGCGACATAGCCGCCGACGAGCCCGAACGCCTTTGCCAGCGTGCCCTGGATCACGTCGACCTTGTCCTCGACGCCGTCGCGGTCGGCGATGCCGGCGCCGCGCGTCCCGTAAAGCCCGACCGCGTGCACCTCGTCGAGATAGGTCAGGGCGCCGTGGCGCCGGGCAACGTCGCAGATCTCGCCGATGGGCGCGATGTCGCCATCCATCGAATAGACGGACTCGAACGCGACCAGCTTCGGCCGCGCCGGATCGAGCGCTTTGAGGCGGCGCTCGAGATCGGCCGGGTCGTTGTGCGCGAAGATCTGTTTTTCCGAGCGGCCGTGGCGGATGCCTTCGATCATCGAATTGTGGTTGAGCGCGTCCGACAGCACGATCGAGTTCGGCATCTGGCTCGCGAGCGTGGCGAGCGCCGCGTCGTTCGCGACATAGCCCGAGGTGAAGACGAGCGCCGCCGGCTTGCGGTGGAGCGCGGCGAGCTCGGCCTCGAGCGCCACGTGATAATGCGTCGTGCCGGAAATGTTGCGCGTGCCGCCGGCGCCGGCGCCGGCGCGGTCGATCGCCTCGTGCATGGCGGCCAGCACGTCGGGGTTCTGGCCCATGCCGAGATAGTCGTTCGAGCACCACACCGTGATCTCGCCGCCGCTTTTGTGGTCGAAGGCGCGCGGGAAGCGCCCGGCGCGCCGCTCGAGGTCGGCGAACACGCGGTAATGTCCCTCGGCCCGGAGGGCGTCGAGCCGGTTCCTGAAAAATCCTTCGTAATCCATCGCTTGGACCAAGCCTCCCCGCCTGAAACTGCAGTATAGACCCAAGCGCCGGCAGCGTCAGGCGGACAGAACGTCGCCCCTCCGCCGCAATTCCGCCGTGGCGGCGTCGAGCCCGCGCTCGAACCGGCGCAGCATCTCCTCGATCTCGGCGGGCGTTATGACGAGCGGCGGGCAGAACGCGATCGTGTCGCCGAGCGAGCGCAGGATGACGCCCGCCTCCTGGCACTTCGCCGCCACCAGCGCGCCCGCCCCGGCCTGCGCCGGAAACGGCGTCTTGTCCTTTTTGTCGCGCACCAGCTCGATCCCGGCGATCAAGCCGACGCCGCGCACCTCGCCGACCAGCGGATGGCCGGCAAAGCGCCGCACGCCTTGCTGCAGGACGGGCGCCACGGCGCCGACATGCGCCAGGATCTGGCGCTCCTCGTAGAGCTTCAGCGTCTCGAGCGCGACGGCGCACGGCACCGGGTGCCCGCCATAGGTGAAGCCGTGCGAGAACAGGCCGAGCTTCTCGCTCTGCCGCACCAGGGCGCGGTAGATCGGCTCGGAGATCACCGTGGCCGAGATCGGCAGATAGGCCGACGACAGCGCCTTCGCGACCGTGACGATGTCGGGCGCGAGGGCGAACGTCTCGCTGCCGAACATGCGGCCGGTGCGGCCGAAGCCGCAGATCACCTCGTCGGCGATCAGCAGCACGTCGTGCTTCTTCAGCACGCGCTGGATCTTCTCGAAATATGTCCGCGGCGGCACGATGACGCCGCCCGCGCCCATCACCGGCTCGGCGATGAAGGCGGCGACCGTCTCCGGATCCTCGCGCTGGATTTGCAGATCGAGGCTTTCGGCGAGCCGGTCGGCATACTGCTCCTCGCTCTCGCCGGGATGGGCATAGCGCCAATGATGCGGGCAGTCGGCGTGCCGGATGTTGGCGATCGGCAGGTCGAAGTCGCGGTGGTTGGCGGCAAGGCCGGTGAGGCTCGCGGTCGCGACGGTGACGCCGTGATAGCCGCGCAGACGGGAGATGATCTTCTTCTTGCGCGGGCGGCCCAGCGCGTTGTTGTAGTACCACACGATCTTCACCGCCGTGTCGTTCGCCTCCGAACCGCTATTGGCGAAGAACGCCTTCGACATCGGCACCGGCATCATGGCGATGAGCCGCTCGGCCAGCGCGCCCGCCACCTCGTGCGCCTTCTGATTGAAGCCGTGATAGAACGGCAGAAGCCGCATCTGGCGCACCGCCGCCTCGACCAGCCGTTCCTCGCCGAAGCCCAAGGACGTGCACCACAGGCCCGCCATGCCCTCGATATAGTCCTTGCCCGATTCGTCGAAGACGTAGACGCCCTTGCCCTCGCGGATGACGAGCGGGCCGTCCTCCTCCTGCCGCTTCAGATTGGTATAGGGGTGGAGGTGGTAGGCCACGTCGCGGCCCGCGGCCGAATTCGGTCTTTGCATGGCGGCGCCTTCGGTGCTTCCCTTGCCCCGACACTATGGCGCGGGGGGCGCGCGAATGAAATCGCTGCCGAAGGTCTTCCGTGACATCGTCCGGCGCAAAGATGTATTCCTAGAAGCGTTGCGCCGCGCCATGCCGCAGGTGACCGTGACCGCCGAATCGAAGACCGAAAATCCGCCCCTGAGCTGTCTCAAATGCGCGAGCTTCTGCTGCAAGCTCGCCGGCTATGTCGAGGTCCACCGCGAAGACGAGCGGCGCCTCGCCAAGCACCTTGGCCTCACCGTGCGCGAGTTCGAGGAAAAGCACGTCGTCGAAGTGACGAGGAAGGGCGAGAAGCTCATCAAGTCAGGCTACGACACCTGCCAGTTCCTGACCGCCGACCGGCGCTGCAGCGTCTATTCGGCGCGGCCGCGCGATTGCCGCGAGTATGTGTGCTGGGACCAGTACGACCACACGGTCTACGACTTCGCCTACTTCTATCAAAAGGCGATCGTGGCGCAGAAGCGCGCCGAGGCCCAGAAACGGACCGAAGAAGAGCGCGCGAAGGAAGCAGCGCGCGAGAAGCGCCGGCGCAAGCGCCGCCGCGGTTGAGCCGCGACATTCTGACGCGGCGCCGCCGCCATCGCCTTGATTGGCGCGGGTTCGCAAGGCTTTTCCCGATTCGATTCCAGCACTTATCCCCAGACTTATCCCGAGCTCGCCCCGATTTTCCATGGAGTGCCCGCCGCGCCTTGCCGATGCTTGCGCTTCGGGCAATGGAAAAGACCAAGGCATATGCCGCCGTCCTCGAGGACGAGGACGTTGTTGCCGGCGACATCGACATGGATCGAGTCGTCGCGGATCCGCACTATCGCCGCCAGTTGATCGTCCGGCTGCGCCGCGAGCGGCTCGAAATTCGCTCGCGCCGCGATGCGCCGGAAACGGCGGCGGACGAGGACGATTGACCCTCGGTTCCCGGCTCCTATCCTCCGCCTGACGCGAGGAGGGAACCATGGCGATCATCAACCGCATCGCCGAATTCCACGACGAGATGACGCTGTGGCGGCGGCAGCTCCACGCCCATCCCGAGACCGCTTTCGAGGAGCGCGACACCGGCGATTTCGTCGCGGCGCGGCTGCAGGATTTCGGCATCGCGGTTGATCGGGGCCTGGCGCGCACCGGAGTCGTCGGCACGTTGCAAGGGAGCCGCCCGGGCCGGGCGATCGCGCTCCGCGCCGACATGGACGCGCTGCCGATCGCCGAGAAGAACGGCTTCGCGCACGCCTCGCACGTCGCGGGCAAGATGCATGCCTGCGGCCATGACGGCCACACGACGATGCTGCTGGGCGCCGCGCGCTATCTCGCCGAGACGCGCAATTTCGCCGGCACCGTGCATTTCATCTTCCAGCCGGCCGAGGAGAACGAGGGCGGCGGCAAGGCGATGGTCGAGGAGGGGCTGTTCCGGAAATTCCCGGTCGAAGCGGTCTATGGCATGCACAATTGGCCGGGCCTGCCGGTCGGCGAATTCGCGATCCGGCCGGGCCCCATGCTGGCCGCGTGCGACGTGTTCGAGCTCGTGGTCGAAGGCAAGGGGACGCACGCGGCGCTGCCGCATCTCGGCATCGACCCCATCATCTGCGCGGCGCAGATCGCCACATCGCTCCAGACCATCACCAGCCGCAACACCCATCCGCTCGACAGCGCCGTCCTCAGCATCACCCAGATGCACGGCGGCGACACCTGGAACGTCATTCCCGACCGCATGGTGATGCGCGGCACGGCGCGCTCCTTCAAGCCCGAGGTGCAGGACGCGATCGAGGCCGGCATCCTGCGCGTCGCGAAGGGCGTGGCCGACGCGATGGGCGCGCGCGTCGAGCTCAGATACGACCGGCGCTATCCCGCCACCGTGAACAGCGCGGCCGAGGTCGCGACGTCGGTCGCCGCCGCCGGCGACGTCGCGGGCGCGGGCCATGTCGAGCGCAACGTGCAGCCGACCATGGGCTCGGAGGATTTCGCCTTCATGCTCAACGCCAAGCCCGGCGCCTACATCTTCATCGGCAACGGCACCGGCGAGAAAAGCGCGGCGCTGCACAATCCGCACTACGATTTCAACGACGCGATCCTGCCGCTGGGCGCGAGCTATTGGGTCCGCGTCGTCGCCCGCGCGCTCGGGGAATAGCCGGCGTCAGAGGCCGTGTTTCGCCAGGAGCTTCAAGAGCGACTGTGTCGGCTTCATGAAGAAGACCAGCATGGTGCAGCCATTGGGCGCCACCGGCTGGTGCCGGCTGCCCTTCTGGCGCACGACGAAATTGCCGGCGCTGCAGGCGCCCTCGTCATCGACGAGCGAGCCTTCGAGGATATAGGTCTGCTCCAAATCCTCGTGCGTGTGCATCGGGATCATGCCGCCGGGCGCGAGCTTGGTGATGATGGTGAGAAGCCCGCTTTCGGGGTCGCGGTGCAGCACCTTCATCTTGTTGCCGGGACCGGACTCGATCCACGGCGTGTTTTCGACATCGACGAAGCGCGAGGCGAATGCGCCAATATTTGCGTCGGGAGCCATGCTGACCTCCTCGAAGAGAGAGGAGGGGAGTCTACTCCCGCGCGCCGCGCGGATCGAGCGCCTGCCGCAAGCCCTCGCCGAAGAAGTTGCAGGCCACCACCGTCACGAGGATGAGGAGCCCGGGATAAAGGCCGAGCTGCGGCGCCAGCGCGATCGTCTCCTGCGCGCCGGTCAGCATGCTGCCCCAGCTCGCCAGCGGCGGCGCCACGCCGAGGCCGAGGAAGCTCAGCACGGATTCGAGCAGGATGATCTCGCCGACCGAAAGCGTCGTGGCGACGATGATGGGCGCGGCGAGATTGGGCAGGATGTGGACGAGCATGATGCGCAGGGGGCTCGCGCCCATCGCGTCGGCGGCGCGCACGAAGTCCTGCGCCTTCAAGGAGAGCGTCGCGCCGCGCACGAGCCGCGCCACCGTCGTCCAGCCGACCAGCGCCACGAGCACGATGATGCGATAGAGGCTCAGCGCATCCGACTGCGCCAGCGCGCCGAGACCGAGCTTCGCCGGATCGAGCGCCGCCAGCACCACGAGAAGCGGCAAGAGCGGAAGTGCTATGACGCCGTCGGTGATGCGCATCAGCAGCGCATCGGTGCGCCCGCCGCGATAGCCGGCGAAGAGCCCGATCGCCGTGCCGAGCCCGGCCGCGGCAAGCGCCGCCACGAACCCGACGAGAAGCGACACGCGCCCGCCTTCCGCAAGCCGCAACAGGAGATCGCGGCCCAGAAGATCGGTGCCGAGCGGATGGGTCCATGTCGGCGCCGCAAGCCGCGCGTAGAGATCGACCCGGTCGCCCGCTTGTCCCTCGAGCGGCGGGATCAGGATCACCGCGGCGGCAAGCGCTGCGAGCGTCAGGCCCGGCAGCATCATATGCCGGCGGCGCCGCATGCCGATGCGGGGCAGGGCTGCCGCGCTCATCCGAGGCTGATCCGCGGATCGGCGGCGGCATATGCCAAGTCGGCCGCGAGGTTCGCGAGCAGCGTCATCGCCGTCGCCAGCAGCAATCCGGCCAGCGCGAGGTTGTAGTCGTTGCCGAGGATGGCGTCGTAGATGAGCTTGCCCATGCCGGGATAGGCGAACATCGTCTCGGTGACGAGCGCGCCCGAGAACAGCGAGCCCATCGACAAGGCCGCCACGGTGATGATCGGGATGAGCGCGTTCCGAAGCGCATGGCCGAGGAGCACGCGCAGCTCGCTGGCGCCCTTGGCGCGCGCGGTGCGGACGTAATCCTGCCCGAGCGCCTCGATCATCGCCGCGCGCGCATAGCGCAGGTGCGCGCCCATGGTCGACAGCGTCAGGGTCGCGACCGGCAGGACGAGATGCTCGGCGCGGTCGAGCACGCCGCCGTCGCCGACCGTGGCGATGCCGCCCGGCGGAAAGAGCCCGAGCGCCACCGCGAACACATAGATCAGCATGAGCGCGAGCCAGAAGGACGGCACCGAGATGAAGGCGAACGCAATGAAATTGACGGCGCCGTCGAACGCCGAGCCCGGGTGGCGCGAGGCCGCGATGCCGAGCGGCACCGCGAGCCCCAGCGCGAGCGCGAGGCTCGTCCCCATGAGCAGCGCCGTATTGAGAAGCCGCGGCCCCAATATCGCGAGCGCCGGCTGCTCGTAGAGCCGCGAGTAGCCGAAATTGCCGTGCAGCGCGGCCTGCGCCCAGGCGAGGTAGCGCTCGAAGAGCGGCCGGTCGAGCCCGTAAAGCGCCTTGAGCCGTGCCGCGTCCGCCGTGGTCAGATGCGGATCGGACGCGATCATCAGGTCGATCGGATCGCCCGGCATGAGGCCGATGAGCGCATAGATGACGAACGACATGACGGCGAGCACCGCCACCGTCTGCAACAGCCGCGTCAGGACGAGCCGCGTCATCCCGAGGCGCCTGGCGCCCGCCGCCACTCCTCGATCCAGAGCGTCGTCGGATATTGGTGGCCGGTCGGCGCGCACGCCTTCGAGCCACGGCGGCAGCACATAGGCCTCGGCGCGGAAATAGAGCGGCAGCGCCGGCAGCTCCTCGGCATAGAGCGCCTCGAGCTGGTGCCACAGCTCGGCGCGCTTGGCGCGGTCGAGCTCGGTCTCGATCGCGTCGATCAGGCGATCGGCGTCCGGGTTGCGGAAGCCCGGAAAATTCTCGCCGGAGAAGCCGTTGGCCTTGCCCGGTATCTCGTCCGAGCGCAGGATCTCGCGCGGCGGGTTCTCGGGCGCGCTTTGCCACGCATACATCACCATCTTGAACAGGCGGTGCGTCACGGTGTCGCCGAAGAGGACGCGCGCCGGCTGGTTCTTGAGGCGCACGTCGATGCCGATCTCGCGCCACTCGCTTTGCAGCACCTCCTCGACGAGCTCGCGCGTCCGCTCGCCCGACGTGGTGGCGAGCTCGAGCGTCAACGTGTCGCCCTCGCCGTTGCGGCGGACGCCGTTCTCCGCCTCATGCCAGCCCGCCTCGTCGAGAAGCTGGCGCGCCTTCGCCGGATCGAAGGGATAGTGCTGCACGTCGTCGGTGTAGATCCAGTCGAGCGGCGGCACGAAGCTGTCGGCGACGGGATTGCGGCCGGCGAACAGCTCGTCGCTGATCGCCTTGCGGTCGATGCCGTAGAGCAGCGCCTGGCGCACCCTCCGGTCGGCGAGGATCGGGTTGTCGAGATCGAGATCGACATGCTCGTAGGTGAGGCCGGGCTTGTAGAGCACGCGGAACTCGCCGCCATGGCGCTTCTCGAAGGCGAGCGCCTCGTCGAGCGAGAAGCCCAACTCGCCCGCCACCATGTCGATGCCGTGCGCCAGAAGATTGGCCTCGAGCGCCGCGGTGTTGTCGATCGTCCACACCACGATGCGGCGGAAATAGGGTTTTGCGCCGGCCCAATTGGGATTGCGCTCGAGCACGATGTGCGAGCCGGGCGAAACCTCGGTGACGAGATAGGGCCCGTCATAGAGGCCGGGATTGGTCGGATCGGTGTCGTAGCGCGTGCGGATGCGGTATTCGGCGGGAGTGGCGAACGCGGCGCGCTCGATATGCGCCGGCAGGATCTGGAAATCGTTCTGGTCGGCGTAGTCGAACCTGAGCTTGTCGATGTCCATGGTGAAGGTCTTGTCGTCCTTCGCCTCGATCTTGACGATGCGGCGGTAGATGTCGGCGTCGGCGACGCCGCTCATCGGATCGCGCCCGACCGCATAGCTGAACAGCACGTCGTCGGTCGTGACCGGCACGCCGTCGCCCCAGCGCGCGTCGGGCCGGAGCGTGAAGGTGAGGCGCACGCCGGTCTTGCCGTCCGGCAGGTCGATCTTCTGCGCGAGCCCGTTCTCGAAGCTCGGCAGCTCCACGCACAGCATGCAGACGAGCTGCCATTGGGCGTCGTAGGTCGTGAGCGGCCGGTACGCCATGCCGAGCACGTAGTTCTTGGCCGTCATCGCCTCGATCACCGGATTGAGCGTCGAGGGGTATTGCGTGATGCCGATCGCGAGCTCGTCGGGCGCGCGCCCGGGCGCGGCATTGGCCGCCGCCGCGAGGAACAGAACGAAAAGGGAGAGCGCCCGCCGCATCATGGGCGCGAGCATATCGCATCGCGGCCGGATTGCCCTCACCGCGCGCGGCGGCGAGGGCGGCGTCACGCCGCGCGGGCGAGGGGCGGCAGGAGATTGGCGAGCCGGCGCGGCAGGAGCGGCCGCAGCGTCTCGCCATAGCGCGCGTCGATCTCGGCGGCCGCGGCGCTGAGTGCGACAAGATCGGAGTTTGTCTCGAGCAAGCCGGCGCGCTTCGGCGGCCCGGCATCGTGGCTTCTTGCCATCGCGGAAAATCCCCGCTTTTCGGGTGAACCCAAGGCGAGGCTAAAGCGGCAAAGGTTAGGAATAGGTTTACCCGCCTGCTCACGCGTCGCGAAAGCGCGGCATCACCTTCTCGCTGAAAAGCCGCACCGAGCGCTCCGCGTCCTCGTAGCCGATCGTGTTGAAGTTGATCTGGAGCGAGGCGCTTTCGAACCCGCCCATGCCATCGAGATAGCGCGCGATCTGGTCGGAGATGTCCTGGGGCGTGCCGATGAAGGCCGCGCCGCTCGCCACCTGCGATTCGATCGTCTCCTTCGACAGCATGTCGATCATCTTGTCGTAGCCGACATAGTCCTTCGACTTGACGGTGTTCCAATCCGACGCCGCCTCGACGATCGAGCGCAGATAGCGCTGCATCGGCTCGCGCGCGATCGACCAGGCCTTGTCGCGGTCCTCGTGGCAGAACATGTGGAAGGCCAGCATCACGCGCCCCTTGCCGGCGTGGCCGGCGTCGCGCCACGCCTTGCGGTAGAGCCCGATCAGCTCCTCCATATGCTTTACGGCGAGCGGGATCGCCATGACGGAATGGCCGGCCTTGCCGGTCTCGACAAAGCTTTCGGGCGTGACGGTGCAGGCGACCCAGAACGGCGGCCGCGGCTTCTGGGTCGGGCGCGGCAGCGAGGTCGTGTTGCGGAAGCTGTGAAAGCGCCCCTCGGACGTCACGTTCTCCTGTTCGAGCAGCAGCCGCACCTGCTCCATCCCCTCGGTGAAGCGTGCGCGGCTTTCGTCGAGGCTGATGCCGAAGCGGGCGAACTCGTGCGGCAGGAAGGCGCGGGCGAAGCCCGCCTCGAGCCGCCCGCCCGAGATGGCGTCGAGCATGCCGAGCTCGCCGGCGATCTTGAGCGGATGGTTGAAGACCGGCAGCACCGCGCCGGTGACGAGCCGCGCCTTCTTCGTGCGCTGCGACACGGCGGTGAGGAAGACGATGGGATTGGGCGTGTAGCCGCCATAGGGCACGAAGTAATGCTCGACGGTGCGCACGTGGCCCCAGCCGTAGGAATCGACGAGCGCCGCAAGGCGCAGGCATTCGTCGAAATACTGCGCCCCGGATTTCTGTTCGGGCCCGACATCGGGAAAGAATTGCACCCCGAATTCCATTGAACTCTCCTCGCGCCAACCGGCGTGACATGATACCGAAGAACGTGCCGCGCCGCCCGCTTTCGTTTAGAAATCGCTAACCACTTTGCCGCACAGATTGGTGCTCGGGAAGCGCTCCCGAAAAGCCCGAAACGTCAGAGGTCGAGAACGACCCATGCATGATCGCGACTGGTGGCGGGGCGCCGTCATCTACGAAATCTATCCCGCGAGCTTCCGCGACGCCAACGGCGATGGCTGGGGCGATCTGCCCGGCATCGTCGAGAAGCTCGATTACGTGGCCTCGCTTGGCGTCGACGCGGTCTGGATCGCGCCGTTCTTCCGCTCGCCGATGCAGGATTTCGGCTACGACGTGGCCGATCCGTGCGAGGTCGATCCGCTGTTCGGCACGCTCGCCGATTTCGACCGGCTGGTGGCGAAGGCGCACGATCTTGGCCTGCGCGTCATCATCGACCAGGTCTGGGGCCATACCTCCCAGGCGCACGCCTGGTTCGACCAGAGCCGCAGAAGCCGCGCCAGCGACAAGGCCGACTGGTACGTCTGGGCCGATCCCAAGCCCGACGGCACGCCGCCGAACAATTGGCTTTCGGTGTTCGGCGGCCCGGCCTGGAGCTGGGAGCCGCGCCGGCGCCAGTATTATCTCCACCATTTCCTCGCCGCGCAGCCGACGCTCAATCTGCGCAACCCCGACGTGGTCGCGGCGCTGCTCGAGGCGGCGCGCTTCTGGCTCGCGCGCGGCGTCGACGGCTTCCGGCTCGATGCGGTCGATTTCCTGCTGCACGATCGCCAGATGCGCGACAATCCGCCGCGACCGCCCGCCGCGGGCCAGGTGCCGGCAAAGCTGTTCGGCTTGCAGCATCATTGCCACGACATGCTACAGCCGCGACGTGCACGGACGTGCTGCACCGCTTCCGCGCGCTCATCGAGACGTATCCCGGCACCGCGCTCCTCGGCGAAGTGTCGAGCCAGGAGGGCGCCTTCGCGCGCATCGCCCGCTACACCGAGGCGGGCGAGGGGCTGCACATGGCCTATACGCTGCGCCCGTTGCGCAAGGACACGCTCGAGCACGCGCTCGGCGAGGCGCTCGGCGAGATTGCCGCCGCCGCCGGCTCGGGCTGGCTCTGCTGGGCCTTCAGCAATCACGACGTGGAGCGCGTCGCCAGCCGCTGGAACCCGCTCAAGGAGCGCGGGCTTCCGCCGCCCAAGGGCTTCGTCGAGATGCTGATGGCATTGCTCCTCACCCTGCGCGGCAGCGTCTCGATCTATCAGGGCGAAGAGCTGGGCCTCGAGGAGGCCGAGCTCGCCCTTGGCGAGCTGCGCGACCCGTTCGGCATCGCCTATTTCCCCGAATTCGCCGGCCGCGACGGCAGCCGCACGCCCATGCCGTGGCGCGCCGATGCGCCGCACGCCGGCTTCTCCGTGTCAAAGCCGTGGCTTCCCGTACCGCGCGCGCATTTCGCCGCCAGCGTCGCCGAGGCGGAGGCGGATCCCTCGGCGCCGCTCCATGCCTGGCGCCGCATGATGGAATGGCGCAAAGCGCACCGCGCGCTCGTCGCGGGGTCCTTCGAGCGGCTCGACGCGCCGCATCCGCTTCTGATGTTCGAGCGCCGGCTCGGCGCCGATCGCGTCGTCGCGGTCTTCAATCCGTCAGCGCAGCCGCAGACTGCCGCGCTCGGGCCCGGCGTCGCCGCGGTCCTCGCGAGCACGGGCGCGCGCGTCGCAGAGGGCGCAGGCACGCTTCCGCCGTGGGGCTATTGCTTCGCCGCCATGCCCGCGCACGAAACCGCGCCGGCGTCGCTCGGCTGACCCGCCGTTATTTCTCTACGCGCAGCGCCTTGCCGGTGCGCGGGCCGCAGGCGCCCGTGACGTTGACTTGGCCGTCGCTCGCGGCGAGCTTGCCGGTGACCGCGTAGTTCTGCCACGTCGCCGAAACCGCGCCGTCCGGCGCGACCGTGCCGGTCAAAGGCGCGGAACCGGAACCCGCGCTGTTATCGACGGCCGTCGGGTTGTTGGGCTCGCGGCCGAGGTTTCCCGAAATCATGCCATCCTTGATGTCGACGACGATACGGATGGCCGCGCATCCCCGGCCCGAGTTGGTCGTGGCGTAAATTTCGGAAGCGGGAAAATCGATCACCCATCGACCGTCATACTGACCGGCGTGAGCCGGGAGTATCGGCAGCGTGAGCGCCGCAACCGCAACCGCCGCAGCTAGCCATTTCGGCATCGAGCACCTCCAATCGTGCCGCGACAGTCATTTTGCGACGGATCGAAGTCAAGCCCCTGCTTCGCCGCCGCGCGGATCATCGGCCGAGCGAACGGCGCGTGGCTTCGAGGCGGTCATACCAGGCGATCTGGTCCGCGAGCGTGAAGTGTGCATTGGCGGGCGACGGGTTGGGCACGACGAAGAGCCGCGTGTCGCCGATGCGCGCCGCTTTGCAGCCCGAGCGTTTCGTTGCCCGCCGCGGGATCGAGCGCGCGCGCGAGCGGGCGATAGCTCGTCACGCCGTGGAAGCAGGCGATGCGCGGGCGAAATCGCTCGAGCTTGCGCACGAGCAGCGGCGCGGCTTTCGCGAATTCTTCCTTCGGCACTTCCTCGGCGCGCGCGCTCGCGCGTTTCACCGCGTCAGTGAAGCCGAAGCCGTAGTCGAGGAGGGCGCGGTCATGGTGCGGCAGCAAGAGTTCGACGCCGAGCCCGTCGCGCGCATCCTTGCTCAGGGCGGAGCGCGAGAAACGCCGGCCAGAAACGGTTCGTGCGCCGCGCGAAGTAATGCCCCTCGGCCACCGAATAAAGCGAGGGGTTGATGCCGACGAAGACGATGTCGAGCGCGGGGCTCAGCAGATCGGGGAGGGTGGCGGGGCGTGCCATCGCGGTTGCTATAGTGACAGACGCATGAAGATCTACACCATCGGCCATTCGACCCGCGCGCTCGAGGATTTTGCCGCGATGCTCAAGGCGGCGGGCATCGCGTGCGTCGCCGATGTGCGCCGCTTTCCGCGCTCGCGCCGCCATCCGCACTTCAACGGCGATGCGCTCGCGCGCACGCTCGAAGAGGCCGGCATTGGCTACCGCCATTTCGAGGCGCTGGGCGGAAGGCGCGGCAAGGCGCCGGCAAAACCGTCGGCCAACACGCTGTGGCGCGAGGAGCCGTTCCGCAATTACGCCGACTATGCCGAGACGCAGGAATTCCGCGCGGCGCTTGATGCGCTCGCGGCTCTCGCTGCCGAGCAGAAGGTCGCAATCATGTGTGCCGAGGCGGTGTGGTGGCGCTGCCACCGCCGCATCATCGCCGACTATCTCATCGCGCGCGGCGAGGAGGTCGTCCACATTCTCGATCGCGACAAGCTCGAGCCCGCGACGCTCACGCCGGGCGCCGCGCCGCAGCCCGACGGCAGCGTTCTTTACGCGGGGAAGGAACCGCGCCTGCCGCTCTGATCCGCGCCGCGCGCCGTCTCGCGCGCAATCCGCTCGCTTTCGGCAAGCGTGTCGCGCAGCACCTTATCGGCCTGTCCCGTCGTCTTGACGAAGCTGCGCAGGAACGAATCCGTGCGCGGCAGCTGGAACAGCGTCTCTTCCTCGTCCTCGGCGCTCCGCCCGGTGATGACCAGCACGTTGTCCTGCGGCGTGATCACGAGTTCGGCAAGCGGCACGCCCGGCCCGGTGATGTATTCGACGACGCGATGGCGGACGCGTTCGTCGGCGTTCGGCACGATCGTCATGCGATAGGGCGTGCGCGTCGCCGCCGCCTCGATGAGGGCGCGGGTGAATGGACGCAGGAACGTCTCGTCGAAGCCCAGGAGCGACAGTACGCCCTCCTCGGGCACGCCGCTGCGCATGTCGAGCGTCGCCCACAGCGAGGCGCGCCCGTTGTAGAAATCGACCGAGGCGAGATCGAGATTGATCGTATCGATGCCCTGCGGCGGCATGGTCGCGCGGCTGCACAGGAAGGCGAAGCACGACGGCTCGCGCTTCAGCGACAGCACCGTCGTCGCTTCGAGATTGCGGTCGGAAATGGCATTCAACGGGCTCGTCATCGGACTTCTGCCTTGACCTGCGCCGGGGCGAACCGCCGGCCTTTCTCACCGCCGCAGTTTTCAAGACTTCCAGTTAACTTTTAGATAACAGGAGCGGAAAATAAGACCAGATTGTCTTTCAACTTTTAGGCAAATTGGCGCGGTCAAATAATCGCCGCGGTTCCATTAAAGAAGCCAGGTCGATCATTGTCATTCTTGCGGCGGCCTTGGCATGGGCAACCAAGTCTTAAGGCATTGCTAGTAATTTCCACTGGTTCCAGTGCAGAGGTTTGTTGCGCATGAGCACTTTGGCCGAGACGATCAACGACGCCATGGCCCGGCTCGGTCCGGCCACGCGCGAACGGGTCCGCGACATCGTGACGGAAATCGCCCGGCTCAATCTCGGCGCCGAGGATCGGCTCTCGGTGCTCGCCACGGCGATCGCCGCGGTCGCGACGATCCATCACGCCCGGCACAAGCCGGTTTATCTCGAGGCAGTGCAGACCTGGTCGCTCGAGATCTCGGTCGGGCTCGCGCCGCCGCCGCTGCGGCTGTCCTCGCCGGCCGAGGATGCGCTGATCGAGGACGGCGCGGAGATTCTCGTCAGCGGGCTCGACGGCTTGCTCGAGCAGCTTGCGGTCGGCGCCGCCGGCTTGCAGGACCGGCTCGTCGTCGAGCTGTCGCTGTTCGCGCAGCTCTTGGGCCAGCACGACGCCAACACGGTGCATCTGACCGTGCGCGCCGTCGCCGACGCGCTTGAGGAGGAGGAGTATCGTCCGGGCCGCGCGGTGCGCGTGCCGCTCGATGCGACCGTCGTGCCGCTTGGCCGCGACGCCTGCCTCGCCACCATCGCCCCGCGCGGCGTCGCCTAGCGATTTCTCGATCGTCTCACGCGACCGCGGGCCGGCCGAACAGCACGCGCGCGACGCGGCTCGGCAGCGACAGGCGGCGCGCGATGGCGGCGCGCTGCACGCTGGCGCCGTCCTGCGCGATCGCCAGCAAATCCTCGTCGGCGATGAGCGGCGAGGCGGCGAGGAACGGCGCCGACACTTCCGGCGTGTCGCGCGCCAGCGTGCGCACGATGTCGCGCGGCAGCTCGCGCGCATGCTTGACGCTTTCGGCGAGGATGCGCCGAACGAGCGGCTCGCCGTCGTAAAGCGCGAGGCGGAACAGATCGAGCGCCGCCACGCGCCCTTCCTCGTCGAGCGCGCCTTCGACATAAAGCGTCGCGGCCCGCTCTACGGTCTTGGCGCGCTCGGTCCAGGAATGCTCCTGGGCGAACTGCAAGACCATGTCGCGCGTCACTCCGAACATCACTGATTTGCCCGGTTTCGATGCTGCAACTCTCGCCGGATTACGGTTAAATGCTGGTTAAAGCTTCAATGAACTGCAGGTTGATCCGTAATCGTGGCCGCGAAATCGCCCCGCTAGGGCGAGTTATCCACAATCCAGTAAACTCAAGCGCCTGCAGATTTACGCGGATCGCCAAGGAAAACCGCGCGGTCTTCGCCAGGCTGTGACAAAAAAGAGGCGCCAGTCCTGGCAAATCGGAGATCATTCGTTTTGCGATTACTCGCCTGTCCGCGCCGCTTGGAAGAAGCGCGCGGCGGCCCCGAGCGGCTCAGTGGAACATGCGCTCGAAGAATCCCGGCTCGTATTGCGCGGGGATTTTGAAACTGACCTTGGCCGCCGGGATGGTGTCGGGCACCGGCGGCAAGGGCGAGGCTGCGCGCACCATTTCGAGCGCCGACTGGTCGAGATAATCCGCACCCGAGCTTTGCGCGATCTCGGCGTCGAGCACGGTGCCGTCGCGCGCGACGGTGATCGAAATCCACACCGTGCCGTAGGACGGGTCCTTGCGGCCCTCGTTCGGGTTCTGCATGAAGCGGCGCAGATGCCGGCGCACGCGGTCGAACCACGCATCGCCGGCGCCCGACAGATCGCCGGTCACGCCGGCGCCGCTGCCGTGCACGCCTTGGCCGGGTCCGGTCTTCTCGCCGGGGCCGCTTCCGGAGCCCGGTGTTGCGGCTGGCGTCGCTGCCGGCGGCGCCGCGACTTCGCTCGGCGTCGCGGCCGATGGTGCGGCCATCGCTTGCGCGGGCGCCGGCGCCGGCTGCGGCGTTGTGACGACGGGCTGCGGCGGCGGCACGTCGGGCGCGGCGGCGGTGACAGGCTCGGGCTTGCGCTGCGGATGAGGCGGCGGGGGCGGGGGCGGCGTGGGCGTCGCTGCGGCGACAACCGCCGGGAGTGGAACGGGCTCGGGCTGCGGCAGCGGCGTTGGCTGCGGCTCGGGCGGAGGAACCGTGGGCACGGTCGCAGGCGCCGCATGCGTCCGTTGGCGGCTGGGTCTCATGCGCAGGTTCGCTCTGCGCGGCATCGGCGGATGTTGCTGCCGCGCTTGCGGCCGCTTGCGCATCGCCGCCGCCGCCGCCCGCGGCGCCCTCCGCGCCCTGCAACTCGGGCACCAGGTTCACGACCTCGATCGGCGGCACGTCGGCCGCGCGCGGCTGCCACAGCAGCAAGATCAGCGCGATCAGCGCGGCATGGAGGAGAAGCGATCCGGCGAACGACAACCAGCGGACGGAGCGCTCATCCGCCTGCTCGAACTCTGCGTCTCTCGCGCTCATGCCCGGCGTAACGGCGCTCGCCTCTTGTGTCCGCGGTGGTTCGGGGAAACACTAGCGCAACGGCGCGATTGCGCACCCGTGAAAGCGAGGCTCCGTGCCGAAGCTTGCCGCCAATATCAGCATGATGTTCCCGGAGCATGCGTTCCTCGACCGCATCGGGGCGGCGGCCGACGTGGGCTTCCGCGCCGTCGAGTGCCAGTATCCTTATGCGACGCCGGCCGAGGATTTCGCCGCCGCGCTGACGCGGCATCGGGTCGAGGCGGTGCTCATCAACGTGCCGCCGGGCGAGGGCGCGTTCGAGCGCGGCTTCGCCGCCATTCCCGGCGCCGAGCGCGACTTCATGGCGAGCGTCGAGCGCGCGTTGGCATATGCGCGCGTGATCGGGTGCAAGCGCGTCCATGTGCTGGCCGGCCGCGCCGCGGCCACGCCGGAGAACGAGGCGCTCTACGTCCGCAATCTCCAGCGCGCGGCCGAGCGCGCGGGGACTGACGGCGTCACGCTTCTGCTCGAGCCGCTCAACGCCGGCGACCAGCCCGGATATTTCCTGCGCACCACCGGCCAGGCGGTCCTGCTCCTCGATCGCATCGCGCGCGCCAACGTGATGCTGCAGTTCGACTACTATCATTGCCAGATCAGCGAAGGCGCGCTCGCCGCGCATGCCGAGCGGCTCCTGCCGCGCATCGGCCATATCCAGATCGCGGGCGTGCCCGGGCGGCACGAGCCCGACCAGGGCGAGATCAACTGCGCCTACGTGCTCGACCATCTCGACCGGATCGGCTACGCCCATTGGGTCGGCGCCGAATACCGCCCGGCCGGCGCGACCCTCGCGGGGCTCGGCTGGGCGCGGGCCTGGGGCATCACATCAGGAAAAGGATGAGGCCATGAAACTCCTTCGCTATGGCGCACGCGGCCAGGAAAAGCCGGGGCTCTTGGATCGCGACGGCAAGATCCGCGATCTCTCCGGCGTCATCCCCGATCTCGGCCCCGACCAGCTCGCGCCCGCCGCGCTCGAGCGCATCCGCAAGCTCGATCCCGCGACCTTGCCGCAAGTCTCTGGCACGCCGCGGATCGGTCCGTGCGTCGCCAGGGTCGGCAAGCTCGTCGCCATCGGCCTCAACTATCGCGACCACGCCGACGAGACGAAGTCGCAGTACCCGAAGGAGCCGATCATCTTCCTGAAGGCGACCAGCTCGATCATCGGCCCGAACGACGACGTGGTGCTGCCGAAGGGATCGGTCAAAGGCGACTGGGAGGTCGAGCTCGGCATCGTCATCGGCACGTGCGCGAGCTACGTCGCCGAAAGCGACTGGCTCAAACACGTCGCCGGATTCTGCATCGTCAACGACGTGTCCGAGCGCGATTTCCAGATGAACCGCGGCGGGCAATGGACCAAGGGCAAGAGCGCCGACACGTTCTGCCCCCTGGGCCCGTGGCTCGTCACGCCGGACGAGGTCGGCGATGCGCAGGCGCTCGACCTCGTCTGCGAGGTGAGCGGCGAGACCATGCAGAACGGCAACACGCGCAACATGATCTTCGGCTGCGCCCACATCGTGAGCTATGTCAGCCAGTTCATGACGTTGGAGCCGGGCGACGTCATCCCGACCGGCACGCCGGCCGGCGTGGGGCTCGGCCGCGGCCGCTTCCTCAAGGCCGGCGACGCGATGCGCCTCACCGTGTCGAAGCTCGGCGAGCAGAAGCAGAAGGTCGTGGCCTGGGGCTGAAGGTCCGGGTGGCGGCGCCGGCTTGAACCGGGCCGGCGCCGGCCCTACATATTGTACGTCAGAAGCGGTCAGCCTGGGCGCGCACACAAGATGTGCGATTTCGCGGAACGAACCCAATTTTCGCGTTCCTGGTTAACGCGATCCTTGCGGTTTCCACAGGATTCGCTATAGACAATGCATTAACTTCGTTAACTCGATTTTAAGCCTGTTTGACGCAGGCTTTGAGGCGAGCCGAGGACACGAATTCATGGTCCGGAAGAACGCATTGGACGGCAACGGGGCAGGCGCCAGGCCTGGCCGGTTGCTGCGTGCTGCGTTCGCCCGGCGCGGCTCGCTGCGGGGCGCGGGAGCGCTGCGACTTAGGCACCCCTGAGCGCGGGCGATTGAGCCTGCCTGCGCAGTCAGGGGTTAAGCCTTAAGGCTCGTATCGCTTCCGAGACGAGAGGATTCGCGCCATGTGCGCCACCACCACCCCCAAGACCAAGGCTCCCGCCGAGCCGTCCAAGAACCGCGTCGTCATTTTCGACACCACGTTGCGCGACGGCGAGCAGTCGCCCGGCGCGTCGATGAACCTCGACGAGAAGATCAAGATCGCGCTGCTCCTCGAGGAGATGGGCGTCGACGTGATCGAGGCGGGCTTCCCGATCGCGTCGAACGGCGATTTCGAGGCGGTGCGCGAGATCGCCAAGCTGGTGAAGTCGTCGCGCGTGTGCGGCCTCGCGCGCGCCGGCCGCGGCGACATCGACCGCGCCTGGGAGGCGGTGCAGCACGCCGCGCTCCCGCGCATCCACACCTTCCTCTCGACCTCGCCGCTGCACATGAAGTTCAAGCTCCAGATGGAGCCCGAGCAGGTGCATCAGGCGGTGATCGACAGCGTCACGCACGCGCGCAATCTCTGCCCCGACGTCGAATGGTCGCCCGAGGACGGCTCGCGCACCGAGCACGATTTCCTGTGCCGCACGGTCGAGAGCGCGATCAAGGCGGGCGCCGGCACCATCAACATCCCCGACACGGTGGGCTACGCCGTGCCGGAAGAGTTCGCGGCGCTCATCCGCATGCTCATGAACCGCGTGCCCAACATCGACAAGGCGGTGATCTCGGTCCATTGCCACAACGATCTGGGCCTCGCCGTCGCCAATTCCTTGGCGGCGGTCGGCGCCGGCGCGCGCCAGGTGGAGTGCACCATCAACGGGCTCGGCGAGCGCGCCGGCAATGCCTCGCTCGAGGAGATCGTCATGGCGCTCCGCACGCGCCACGACGCCATGCCGTTCAGCACCGGCGTCAAGAGCGAATACATCACGCGCGCCTCGCGCCTCGTTTCGGCCATCACCGGCTTCGTCGTCCAGCCGAACAAGGCGATCGTCGGCGCCAACGCGTTTGCGCACGAGAGCGGCATCCACCAGGACGGCATGCTGAAGCACGCCGGCACCTACGAGATCATGACGCCCGAGTCGGTGGGGCTCAACAAATCGACCCTCGTCATGGGCAAGCATTCCGGCCGCCACGCCTTCAAGATGAAGCTCGAGGAACTGGGTTTCGTCCTCGGCGACAACGCCATGAACGACGCCTTCCGCCGCTTCAAGGACTTGGCCGACCGCAAGAAGGAAGTGTACGACGAGGACATCGTCGCCCTCGTCGACGACGAGATCCAGCACGGCGCCGAGCGCATCCGCTTCGTCTCGCTGGGCGTCATCGCCGGCTCCAAGGGGCCGCAGAGCGCCGAGCTCGAGCTCATGGTGGACGGCGCCCCGCGCACCACCAAGACCAACGGCAACGGCCCGGTCGACGCGACCTTCAACGCCATCCGCGCGCTCGTCCCGCACGAGGCGCGCCTCATGCTCTACCAGGTCAATGCCGTGACCGAGGGCACCGACGCGCAGGCCGAGGTCACCGTCCGGCTCGAAGAGAGCGGCAAGACGGTCGTGGGCCAGGGCGCCGATGTTGACACGCTCGTCGCCTCGGCGCGGGCCTATATTCACGCATTGAACAAGCTGTTGACCAAACGCGGGAGGAACGCGCCCGCGGCGATGTCGGCATAAAATTCCGTCCCATCCCTCCCGCGGCGCGCGGGAGGGATGCGGGCGGCCGCTTCTTTGGGTGGCTCACCAGGGACGCCTGCCGTCCCAAGCAATGGAATTGGGCAAGCATGTTCGGAAATCTGTTGGGCATTCTCTCCGCCGACATGGCGATCGATCTCGGCACCGCAAACACGCTCGTTTACGTGAAGGGCCGCGGCATCGTGCTGAACGAGCCCTCGGTCGTGGCGATCGCCAACGTGAAGGGCCGCAAGCAGGTTCTGGCGGTCGGCGACGAGGCCAAGATGATGCTGGGCCGCACCCCCGGCAACATCCAGGCGATCCGCCCCTTGCGCGATGGCGTCATCGCCGATTTCGAAGTCGCCGAGGAGATGATCAAGCACTTCATCCGCAAGGTGCATAACCGGAGGAGCTTCGCCTCGCCGCAGATCATCGTCTGCGTGCCGTCGGGCTCGACCGCGGTCGAGCGCCGGGCGATCCAGGAATTCGCCGAAAGCGCCGGCGCGCGCCGCGTCTTCCTGATCGAGGAGCCGATGGCGGCGGCGATCGGCGCCGGGCTCCCGGTGACCGAGCCGACGGGCTCGATGGTGGTCGATATCGGCGGCGGCACGACCGAGGTCGCGGTGCTGTCCTTGGGCGGCATCGTCTATTCGCGCTCGGCCCGGGTCGCCGGCGACAAGATGGACGAGGCGATCATTTCTTATATTCGCCGTAACCATAACCTGCTGGTGGGTGAATCGAGCGCCGAGCGCATCAAGAAGGAGATCGGCTCGGCCTGCATGCCCGAAGAGGGCGAGGGCCGCGTCATGGAGATCAAGGGCCGCGACCTGATGAACGGCGTGCCCAAGGAGATCATCATCAGCGAGCGCCAGGTCGCCGAGAGCCTGGCCGAGCCGGTCGGCGCCATCGTCGAGGCGGTCAAGGTCGCGCTCGAGCACACGGCGCCCGAGCTCGCCGCCGACATCGTCGACAAGGGCATCGTGCTTACGGGGGGCGGCGCCCTTCTGGGCAATCTCGACTATGTCCTCAGGCACGCGACCGGCCTTCCGGTCTCGATCGCCGATGACCCGTTATCCTGTGTCGCGCTCGGAACGGGCCGTGCACTCGAGGAGATGAAGACCCTAAAAAGCGTTCTGATTAGCATGTACTAGGCCGCTTATTGATAGTAGAAGGTGAAGAGGGCGGTCGGGGTCGGCCGGAGGGAGGCGCGGCGGACCGCGCTCGGCGCGAGCCGGTGAGGACGGGCAGGATATGAGACTTTCACCTCCGGTGAGAGCCGCCGCGCAGCGACTGGCGCTGCCGATGCTGGTGTTCGTCTCGGCGCTGCTCATGGTCCTCGGCAAGGCCGACCTTCTCGTCATCGACAAGACGCGCGCGGCGGTGGCCGATGCGCTGGCGCCGGTCATGGCAGCGGTGGCGGCGCCGCTGTCGGCGGCCGACGCCGCCGTCGCCAGGGTCGAGGACGCGGTCGCCGTCTTCCGCGAAAACGCGGCCTTGCGCGAGGAGAATGCGCGGCTCCTGCAATGGCAGGAAGTGGCGCGCCGCCTGGCCGCCGAGAACGCTTCGCTGCGCGACCTGACGAAGCTCGTCCCGGACCAGAGCGCGACCTCGCTCGCGGCGCGCGTCATCGGCGATTCCGGCGGTGCCTTCCTGCGCAACGTGCTGGTCGATGCCGGCGCCAGAGACGGCGTCGCGCGCGGCGAGGCGGCGTTGACGGGCGAAGGCCTCATCGGCCGCGTCTCCGAGGTGGGTAATCGCACCGCGCGCATCCTCCTCCTCACCGATCTCAATTCGCACATCCCGGTGATGGTCGAGCGCACCAGCGAGCGCGCGCTTCTCGACGGCGACAATTCGAGCCGCCCGCGGCTTTCCTTCCTCGATCCCAAGTCGCCCGTCGTCCCGGGCGACCGCATCGTCACGACCGGCGCCGGCGGCGTCTTCCCGCCGAGCCTCCCGGTCGGCGTGGTCTCGGGCGTCGAGAACGGCGTCGTGCGCGTCGAGCCTTATGCCGATCTCTCGCGCCTCGATCTCGTGCGGCTGGTGGATTACGGCCTCGAGGGGCTGCTGCCGCAAAGCGCCATCCCGCCGCCGCGCGCGCCGCGCGCTGAAGGGCCGCGCCACGGTCGACGCGGACAAGTGATGGTTCGGGCGATGGCGGTGTCTTCGTCGCAGCCGGTGGAGAACCCATGGCGCGGGTGATGGCGCCGCGCGACAGCGGCACCCCCGGCCGCATCGTGCCGGTGCTTTCCACATTCGTGTTCGTCGTCGTCTCGGTCGTGCCGTTGCAGCTTCCGGGCCTCGCCGCGGTGAGCCCGAGCTTCGCGCTTGATGGCGGTCTATCACTGGACCGTCTATCGCCCCGATCTTCTGCCGCAGGGCGCGGTGTTCATCCTCGGCATCCTGCTCGATCTCCTCACCGGCACGCCCTATATCGGCGCCTCCGCCTTGACGCTGCTGATCGCGCGCACCGCGGTGCTGATGATCCGCCGCCATTTCGTCAACCGCGACTTCACCGTGCTGTGGTTGGGATTCCTGGCGGTCGCCACGGCGGTCTTCATCTTCTCGTGGGCGCTCATCGGCCTTCTCTCGGGCCACATTCTCGATGCGCGCCCGGTGGCGTTCGAGACGGCGCTGACGGTGGCGGCCTATCCGGTCGGCGCCTACGTGCTGTCGCGGCTGCATCGCGCCTTCCTGCGGAGCTGACGCGATGGCCGAGAAACGCGAGGTCGCCCGCAGCACGCTCTTGACGCGCCGCGCGCTCTTCCTTGCCGGCGGGCAGGCGGCGCTGCTCGCGACCGTCGCCGGCCGCCTCTATTTCCTCCAGGTGGTCGAGGCCGGGCGCTTCCAGATGCTGGCCGACGAGAACCGCATCAGCATCCGCCTGATCGCGCCGCCGCGCGGCCGCATCCTCGACCGCTTCGGCGTCGCGCTCGCCTCGAACCGGCCGACCTATCGCGCCGAGCTGGTGCCGGACCAGGCCGGCGACATCGCCGCGACGCTCGATGCCGTGAACCGGCTCGTGCCCTTGACCGATCAGGATCGCCGCCGCGTGCTGCACGACATCCGGATCAAGCACGGCTTCGTCCCGGTCGTGCTCAAGGAAAACATGAGCTGGGACGACATGGCGCGGCTCGAGGTCAACACGATCGAGCTGGCCGGCGTCTCGGTCGAGGAGGGCCGCATCCGCGACTATCCGTTCGGTCTCAGCGTGTCGCATCTCGTGGGCTATGTCGCGGCGGTCTCCGAAGACGATCTGCAGGGCGACGATCCGCTGCTCGAGCTGCCCGACTTCCGCATCGGCAAGTCCGGCATCGAGAAGGCCTACGACATCGAGCTGCGCGGCACCGCCGGGACGAGCCAGGTCGAGGTCAACGCCTTCGGCCAGGTGGTGCGCGAATTGGCGCGCGAGGACGGCATGGCGGGGCAGGATTTGGCGCTCGGCCTCGACATGGCGCTCCAGGACCTTGCGGTGCAGCGCTGCACCGAGCAGGGCAGTGCGGCGTGCGTCACGCTCGATTTGTGGACCGGCGAGATCCTGACGCTTGCCTCGACGCCCGGCTACGATCCGGGCGCGTTCGCCGCCGGGCCTCTCGAGCGAGCAGTGGCAGACGCTCGTCGCCGATCCGCTTAACCCGCTCTCCGACAAGGCGATCAGCGGCATCTATGCGCCGGGCTCGACCTTCAAGCCGCTGGTCGCCATGGCCGCGCTCGACGCCGGCCTCATCACGCCCGATACCGAGCTTTCCTGCAACGGCCTCTTCACGCTCGGCGACGCCGTGTTCCATTGCTGGAAGAAGGGCGGGCACGGGACGCTCTCGCTCACCCGCGCGATCCGGGAATCGTGCGACGTGTTCTTCTATCGCGTCGCCGATCTGTGCGGCATCGACCGCATCGCGGCGATGGCGAACCAGTTCGGCCTCGGGCACGAGATCGGGCTCGAGATTCCGGGCGAGCGCACCGGCCTCATTCCGACGCGCGGCTGGAAGCTTGCCACCACCGGCGTCACCTGGCAGCGCGGCGACACGATCAGCTGCGGCATCGGCCAGGGCTATGTCAGCGTGACGCCGCTGCAGCTCGCGATCTATGTCGCGCGCATCGCCACCGGGCGGCTGGTCGTGCCGCGCCTCGTCCGCGCGCAGGGCGTGATGGCGAGCGATGCCGATGCGGCTGCCGCCATGAGTGCCGACTTCGCGCCGATCGGCGTCGCCGACCGGCATTTCGATACGGTGCGCACCGCCATGTGGAGCGTCGTCAACGAGCTGCACGGCACGTCCTATCACGCGCGCATATCCGAGCCCGGCATGGAGATGGCCGGCAAGACCGGCACCGCGCAAATCCATCACGTGAGCAAGGAGGTGCGCGACAAGGGCATCGTCACTGGCACCGTCGTGCCGTGGAAGGACCGCGACCACGCCCTCTTCATCGCCTTCGCGCCCGCCGGCGCGCCGCGCTATGCCTGCGCCGTCGTGGTCGAGCATGGCGGCGTCTCGGGCGGCGAGGGCGGCGCGGTCGCAGCCCCCATCGCGCGCGACGTGCTCTTGGCGGCGCAACAGCGCGACCCCGTTCACCACGTGCCGGCGCAGCCTTTTGGCGCGCCGCCGCGCGTGGCGCAGGGCTGAACCCCGTGCGCCAGCTCACGCTCGATGAGGGACGGCCGCGCCACTCGCTCGCGGAAAAGCTCTTGAGCCTCAACTGGGGGCTTATCTTTCTTCTGAGCCTCGTCGCGGCGATCGGCATCGGCATGCTCTACTCCGCCGCCAATGGCGCCTGGCAGCCGTGGGCGGCGAAACAGGCGATGCGGTTCGGCGTCGCGGCCGCGATCATGGTGATGGCGGCGCTGGTCGATCTCAGGACGTGGCTCAGGATCGCCTACTGGTTCTACGGCGCGGTGATGGGTCTCCTCGTCGCGGTCGAGATCAAAGGCGCGGTCGGCATGGGCGCGCAGCGCTGGATCGATCTCGGCGTCATCCAGATCCAACCCTCGGAGATGATGAAGATCGCCGCCGTGCTGGCGCTCGCGCGCTACTTCAACGGCCGCACCGTCGAGGAAGTGGCCCGCCCCACGCGCCTCCTCGTGCCGGCGCTTTTGGTGCTCGTCCCGGCCGCGCTCGTGTTGAAGCAGCCCGATCTCGGCACGGCGCTGATGCTCGTTCTCGGCGGCGCCGCCATGTTCTTCCTCGCCGGCGTCAGGGTCTGGCAGTTCGGGCTGGTGCTGGCGGCGGGATGCGGCGCGGTGCCGGTCGCGTGGCGCTTCCTGCGCGACTATCAGAAGAACCGCATCTACACCTTCCTCGATCCCGAGAACGATCCCTTGGGTGCGGGCTATCACAGCCTGCAATCGAAGATCGCGATCGGCTCGGGCGGGTGGAGCGGCAAGGGCTTCCTGATGGGGACGCAGTCGCACCTCAATTTCCTGCCCGAGCGCCAGACCGACTTCATCTTCACCATGCTGGCCGAGGAATGGGGCTTCATCGGCGGGCTCGTGCTGCTTGGCCTTTATCTCCTCATCTTTGCCTATGGCTTCGCCATCGCCATCCGCTCGAAAAGCCATTTCGGCCGGCTCCTCGCGCTCGGCATCACGACCAACCTCTTCCTCTACGTCTTCATCAACACGGCGATGGTGATGGGATTGATCCCGGTGGTGGGCGTGCCGCTGCCGCTTATCTCCTATGGCGGCACCGCGATGCTGACCGTGATGTTCGGCTTCGGCCTCCTGATGAGCGTCTATATCCATCGCGACGTGCGCATTGGCCGCTTCGGCGAAGCGGAGTAGGGTAGGCGCCGCTCGCGCAACGGCGTAAGGTTCGCGGTGGTCACGGCGCTACTCATTGTCCACGCGCTCTGCGCGGTCTTCATGCTCGGCGCGCTCACGCACCAGACGCTTAGCATCTGGTGGCCGCCGGCCCCGGGTCAGCGCTCGTTCTTCGCCAGCTTCCGCGCCGTGCGCGCCAGCGCCTATAGCAACGCGATCGTCGTCATGTTCGTCGTCACGGCGGCACTCGGCGCGATCCTTTATCCGTCATATCGCCTTGCGGTGCGCGTCGTGCTCGAGGATCTGCGCCTGAATTGGGCCAACGGCATCTTCGAGCTGAAGGAGCATTTCGTGGCGCTCGGTCTCGGCCTTTTGCCCGCCTACTGGTATTACTGGCGCGAGCCCTCCGGCGAGAACGCGTTCCGCATCAGGATAATCACCAGCATGCTCGCGTTCGTCGTGTGGTGGGGCTTCATCGTCGGCCACGTGCTCAATAACATCCGGGGGTTCGGCTCATGAAGGTCGCACGCGTCCTGCCGGTCTTTTCCGCGGCCTACGCCGTGATCTATCTCGTGGCGATGTACGAGAATCTGGCGCTCGTCACCTATTACCCGCGCCTGCGGCAATGGTTCGCGCTCACCGTCACCGATCTGCCGAAGAGTGCCGGGCCCGGCATGTACTGGTATGGTTGGATCGCAACCGCGCTCGTTGGCGCTGCCATCGTCGCGCTGCTCGCGCTGGCAGTGCCGGAGCGGCCGCTCGCCCGCTTCATGTCGGTCGCGTCCTGGGCGGCGCCGCTCGGCGTCGTCCTCATCATCGTCTTCCTTCTGCGCGGCTGGTTTCTTGCCTGAGGCGCGTGGCGCAAGGGGATGAACAGGCGCTCGCTCTGGCGCATCGCGATCGCCGTGGCGGTGGCCGTGGCGCCCCTCGGGCTCGCCTGTGCCGGCGGCGGCAGCTTCGACAACGGCGCGGGTGACGATGATTCGCGTGCGACCTTGTTCGGCTTCGTCAAGACGCGTGACGGCGATCCGGTCGAGGATGCCAAGGTGACGATCACGATGACCAAACTCAATGCGAGCCTCGTCATCCGCAGCGATCCCGACGGCCATTTTCTTGCAAAGCTGTTCTATCGCGATGTCGATCCCAAGGATCTCGACCTCGCATGCGGCAAGAACGGTTATCGCCAGGCCGCGCTCGTGCGGCACCCGCCGCTGGCCGCGGGCGCGCCCATCGAGATCGATTGTGTGCTCGACCGGCAATAGCAGACGGCTAGCGCGCGCGCTCGCCGCGGCGGTCCTTGCGTTCTTCGCAGCGGCGTCCGCCCGTGCCGCCGATCCGACCGCGCTCAGCTATGGCCAGGCGTTCTCGGCGGAGGAGAGCATTTATGCTTTGCCGATTTTCGTCGCCGACCGCGAGGGCTTGTTCGCGCGCGAGGGCCTGCGCTTCGGTAGCGTCCTCGTGCCCGGCGGCGGCGAGCGCATGATCGCGGCGCTCGAGGACGGCACCGTCGATCTCGCGCATGTCGCGACGGCCTTTCTCGTGAGCGCCGACTTGAAAGGTGCCGATGCGGTTGCCATCGCCGACGAGTTCGACAATCCGATCTACAGCCTCGTCGCGAAGCCGGGGATAGCCACATTCGCCGGCCTGAAGGGCCGCACCATCGGGCTCGCCGACGAGGCCGGCACGGTCGCCTATGCCACCCGCGCGTTGCTTGCGCGGAACGGGATCGGCGCCGATGATTTCACGGCGCGGTTTGTCTCGGGCACGCCCGCGCGCATCAACTGCCTCATGCGCGGTCCGTGCGATGCCGTGCCGCTCGGCCAGCCGCAGGATTTCGTGGCGCTGGATCGCGGATATCGCCTGCTCGGGCGGACCGACGATGCGGCGCCCTCGTTCCTCTACACCGTGACCGCCGCGCGCCGGTCGTGGGCGATGGCGCATGAGGATGAGGTGGTGCGCTATGTCCGTGCGCTCGCGGCGGCGTTCCGCGTCATCCGCGATCCGGCGCGGCGCGGCGCGGTGATCGACATCATTGTCGAAACCACGGGCGCGTCCGAGAATGACGCGCGGCAGACGCTTTCTCTCTATCTCGATCCCGACCGCAAGGTGCTGCCGCGCGGCGCCGAGCTCGATCTCGCGGGCCTGCGGCAGGTGATCGGGTTCAGGGCGGAGAGCCGCCTGATCAAGGCGCCGCTGCCGGCGCCCGAGAGTTTCGCGGACGAGCGCTATGTGAAGGCGGCTGCGGGCGAGTAGAGGGCCGGCGCACGACGGAGGATCGCATGAGAAGACGCATCGCAACCCTTGTCCTGGTCGCGCACGCGGCCGCCATCGCGCCGGCCGCGACAGGGCTCGCGCAGGACTCCGCCGCCGCGCCCTATCGTCCCGGCCTCGGCGACCTCATGACCATGACCATTCAGCCGCGCCACATCAAGCTCGCGCTCGCCGGACAGGCAAAGAACTGGAGCTATGCCGCGCTCGAGCTGCAGGATCTGCAAGAGGCGTTCGATCGCGCGGGCGGCGTGTGGCCGACGTGGCGCTCCATCCCGGTCGCCGAGATGATGCGATCCGTGCTGAAGGAGCCGATGGCGGCAGTCGCGGACGCGGTGAAGGCCAAGGACGCCCAGCGCTTCGCCGCTGCGTATCAGCAACTGACCGCCGCGTGCAATGCCTGTCACCAAGCCGCCGATCGCGCGGTCGTCATCATCCGCGTGCCTGAGAGCAACGTGTTCCCCGACCAGGATTTCACGTCCGCGCCGCCGCCCTGAGCGCCTCGACAAGACGGGGGGGCCATTGCTATATCGCGCCCGGTGCGGGTGCATAGCTCAGTTGGTAGAGCAGCTGACTCTTAATCAGCGGGTCGTAGGTTCGAGTCCTACTGCACCCACCACGCTGATAAATTCGGCCGACGGAGAGCGGCGATTCAATACATATTCTATCGCCTGAGCGCCCGTTCGCGTGCGGCCGTACTCACGCTAATGCTGCGCTTTGTGCTGGGGGTTCTGGTCCTCCTTGCACTGAAGGTTCTGCCGCGGGGCCAGACAAGCGGGCTGCACCGTCACCTTGGCGGGGGCGGGCGCCGCCGCGCCGAAGAAAACCATATCGGCGCCCGAGAGGAAGACAGCGTCGTGCCCAGACCTGTCGAACGCCGGGGGACTGCGCGTATCGAGAAATTGCGCAAGCGTTGGCGAGGTCTGCCGCGCCGCCGCGTGCATCATGTGCGTGAACGTGAAGCGCGAAAACGTCGCGCATTTGAAGTCGACCGGAGGAAAGCAGGAGGCGCCGTGAAAGCCGAAGACGGCGTCGGGTTCGGCCAATCTCTCTTGCGCCGCAGCCCAGATAAGGATGCAGCTCGATAGGCAGAAATGGCCATCGCGAACGATGGCGGTGACGTTGGCTTGCGTCTTGGCCAGTTCGACGATTTGCAGCGTTGCGTCGGCCCTCCCGCCGAGGAGGTTGAGATCCAGCACCAGATCGCGGTCTTGGTGTCCTGAAAGTGTTTTTCTCGAGAGTCGCTGCGAGCGAGAGGTTGATGGTTCCGTTGAGCGTCAGTACTTCAACAGGCCGGGTCTCGGGTTTCGGCGGCATCATGCCGATTGCGTCGGAGACGCAACTCGTGATTGAGAAAAGTATGACCAACCTTACTGCAAGCTCTGCGACGATCGGCATGGCACGGGAACGACGGACGCGGCTGACGATCGGCCCATCGTGCAGTCCTCCGCCTGCGGCGCCATCCGGTGATTTGTTGGATAACCGGGTTGCAACGCCGGTTCGTTGCGTTGGCGTGCTTCGCGGACGCATGACCCTTAGGAGTAGGAGCGTCCTCCTAAGTGGCCGCGTCGTACGGCATTTAACCGAGTATATTGAGGGCGGCGACTCCCTGTACCTTGCGCGCAATAAGTGCTGGCTCAGCATGGTTTTTCCGTGCCGCGCGCGCTGGCTGGTGGCGGAGGGGCTGATGCAAGGACGGATAGGCGGACCTTATAAAACCGTCCACTCCGGGGGCATCGATTTGTCGAGATTGGCGCCGTCGCCGGGCGCACCAAAGCCGGATCAGACATTTGACGTGAAGCCGCCGCGCGTGTGGGCGGTCGAGCGTGTCGCGCCGGTTGCTAAAGAATCGTCGTCGGAATCGTCGTCGCGCTTGGTCGGTCTGGCGCCGCTGATCCAGCTCGTCACCGTTGCGCTCGGGCACCTGCGGAACCTGCGCGGCGTGCTGCCGCGCAAGGCGGAATGGCTGTGGGCGGTCGTGCCGGCAGCGACTTATTTTCTCGGCGCGCAGCTGGCGTTCGAAGTCGGCACCATTTCCGATCTGTTCGCACCTCTTTGGCCGCCGAATGTCATTTTGCTTTGCGCCCTGACATTGGCGCCCGTGCGCCTGTGGTGGCTTTGCCTCGCCACGACGCTGCCCGTTCATGCGCTGGCCGAGACGATGGCGGGCATGCACACCTTGCCGTGGCTCGGCGCCTTCGCATGCAATGTGGCGCTTGCCGTGGGCGGCGCCGTTGGATTGAGAAGAGTGGTCGGCGGACCGCCTTGGCTCGGGAGCTTGGCAAAATCCTGGACCTTCCTCGTCGTTGCGATCGCTGTCCCAAGCGCCGTTGCCGCCGCCATTGCCGCTGCCGGCGTGCTCAGCAAATCCGAAGTTGGCGGCGTCGATTTCGCCGTTCGCTGGCTCATCTCCAACGTCGTTGGAATCCTGACGCTTGCGCCCTTGGTGCTGAGCTGGATCGGAGAGCCGTTCGACTGGCTGCGCAACCTCTCGAGGACGGATCTGCAAAGGGCGCTTGCGGTCGCGGCAACGATCACCGCGAGCTCGTGGCTAGGCTTCGCGTTCACGGCGCATAGCGATTATTACCCGGCCCTCGCGTGCGTTATCATCCCCGCGCTGCTGTGGGCGACGTTGCAGTTCGGCGTGCGCGGAGCCAGCGCCGGCATTTGCATATCGACCATCTTTGCCATCGCGGAAACGATGAGGGGGCTCGGCCCCTTCGTTTCCACATCTCCCGAAGCGACCATTCAATCGCTTCAGCTTTTCCTTGCCATCATGTCCGCGCCGTTTCTCATTCTCGCCGCGGTCGTCGAAGAACGGCAACGGACGCTCGCCGAAGTCACCGTCGCCGAGCACAAGCTGCAGTCCATCTTGGACAACACTCCGGCTTGCATCTCCGCTCGCGATGCGGATGGGCGCTATATCCTCGCCAACCGGATGGCCCGATTGTATGCGCCGCTGCCAGCCGAATTCATCGGCAAGACCGGCGCGGAGCTATTCCCCGCGCACGTGGCCGACGCTCTGCGTGCCGACGACGAACAGGCGGCGCGAAGCAAGCATCCCATCACCAAGGAAGTGACCATCAAATTCGCCGACACCGTCCACACCTACCTCACGTCAAAGTTCGCCCTGCGCGATGCGAATGACCGGCATTACGCGATCTGCACGATTGCGACCGATGTGACCCAGAACAGGCGGTCGCGGGAGGCTCTGCAAGAGAGCGAGGCTAGATTGCGCGTCGTGGCCGAGACCGTGCCGGCAATCCTCTTCATGGCGGATCGTCACGGCCGGTGGGAATATGTCAACGAACGCTTCTTCGATTTCACGGGTCTCACGTCCGGCACCAGCGATCTGAACTGGCTGGAGTTGATTCATGCGGACGACATGCCGCGGGTCAGAGCGGCGTGGCGCCGCTCGACGACGATGGGAGAACCGTTTGAGCAGGAAGTTCGCATTCGGTCTTCGGACGGCGACTATGGTTGGTTCGTGGCCCGTTGCCGGCCGATCCGCGATGCATCGGGACACATCGAGCGGTGGTTCGGCGCGGCTGCGGAAATCGATGAGCTAAAGACGGCGGAGAGGGAACTCCGTCACGTCAATGCGCTGCAAGCGGCGATGCTGGAAGGCATCAGCGACCAATATTTCGCCTTGGACGAGACCCTGCGCGTCACGGCGTTGAACGCGAAAGCCGCGGCGACCGCCGGGATCGACCGGACCCAGGCAATCGGCAAAAGCTTTCTCGAAGTGTACCCGCATTTCCAGGGTACCAGGCTGGCATGGGCTTGCCGCCGCGTCTTGCACCGGCGAACGGCAATGCACCTCGAGTTGCAGTGCCAGCCGCCTCGCGCGGAGTGGCTCGAGCGTCAGCATCTACGCATTCGAGGGCGGCATCATTGTCTTCAGCCGCGACATCTCCGAGCGCAAAATGACGGAGCGCGCGCTGAGCGAGCTCAGCACGCGACTGCTGACGTCGCAGGACGAGGAACGGCGCCGAATTGCCCGCGAATTGCACGATGGAGCGGCCCAGTACATCACCGCGGTGAAGCTCAATTTGGAGATGGTCGGCGAAGGGCAGCCCTGCCTTCGATGCGGAGCGTCAACGCTATATCGATGACTCGCTGTCGTTCCTTGAGCTGACGCTTTCCGAAATTCGCACGCTGTCATACTGGCTGCACCCGCCGATGCTGGACGAGGTCGGTTTGGAATCGGCGCTGCAGTGGTATGCGGACGGGTTTACGAAGCGAAGCAACATAAAGATTGAGTCGCAGCTCTCGCGTGAGAATGGCCGCCTGGGCACGCAGGTCGAAACGGCGCTCTTCCGTGTCGTGCAAGAATGCCTCGGCAATGTGCATCGCCATTCAGGGGCGGACAAGGTCAATATATCTCTCTACAGCACGCGAAGGAAAACGGTGCTCACGATCTCGGACAACGGCAGAGGGATGCCGGTGGGCGTCAATGCGCATGGTCCAAGCGACGTAAAGCTGTTGGGAGTGGGAATTGCGGGCATGAGTGCCCGTCTCAAACAGCTTGGCGGACGGCTCGACATCGTCTCGCATCGGCACGGCACGACCGTGCGTGCGATCGTTCCTCGGGTCGTGGAGTACGGTGTTGCGAACGAGGCCGTAGCTCTAGGCCAAGCGCCGTCAGCTTAGTGCCAATCGATGCGCAGCGAGGCGGGCGGGTTGCCAAGCCGACGCCCCGCATGACTCGCCCGCACGAATTGCTCGCCGGAACGGGTCCGAGCTTGTGCGAGGCTCACGGAATCACTGAGGGAAATACCGGGTTCACCTGATGGATCGGGAGTCGCGACCGAGCGAGTGTCGAATGGCAACCACTCGTTCGGAGAAACGCAATGCGACGCGGACCCGTCTTGCTGACGCTCTTGCTGTACATGCTTCTCGGGAGTGGATGCAACACGATCGCCGGCTTCGGGCAGGATATCTCGGCGGCGGGCCACGTACTGACCGGCAGCGCCGACAAGATCCAGGGCAGCGGCAGCAGCGGCAGCAGCAGCAATGCCCAACCAACCCGATAGGGACCGCCTGGTCTTCGGCACGCTGTGCGGCGCGTTGCTCGTGCTGGCAGTGAGTGGCGCTGCGCTCGCCCAAAATGTGATGGGCGGAGCCACGCGCGGCGCGGCGGTCGGGGCGGCTGCCGGCGCGATCAATGGCAATGCGGGACAGGGCGCGGCTGCCGGGGCCGCGGTCGGCGGCGCCTTGGGCGCGATGGCACCGCGTCCGGGTTACGTCTATGCGGCGCCCGCCCCCTATGCGGCACCTCCGGCCTACGCTTACGGCACGACTTACGCCGCGCCGGCCTATCCCGCGCCGGTCGGCTATCGGGCCGGCGCCCCCGTCGTCGGCGGTGCCGCACGCGGCGCCGCCGCCGGTGCCGCGGTTGGCGCGGTGAACGGCAACGCGGGACAGGGCGCCGCCATCGGCGCAGCCTCGGGAGGCGCGATCGGAGCGATGCGCCGCTACTGAGCCCAGCATCGAGGAGCGAGCCATGAACGCGACGGGCCGCCTCTGCCAAGTCTTTGCAAGTGTGCCGCTGGTCCTGGTGCTTGCGGCGCCGCCGGGCTTCGCGGCCGCGTTCGACGGATCGAACCCCTTCACCTGTGCCGCGCTCGACCTCACGTCGTGCGACGCCGATCGCGCGTGCCGGCAGGAGACGCCGGAATCCCTCAACGCCCCGCGATTCATGCGGATCAACGTCGCCGACAAGTCCGTCACCGGCCAATTTCCCAATGGGCCGGACAAGACAACGCCGATCCAGTTTGTCGGGCACGAGGATGGGCAGATGTTCCTCGGCGGCATCGACGGCTCGTTGACGTGGCACGCCGACATCGACGAGCAGAACGGCAAGATGTCGCTGACGGCCGCGAGGAACACCGAGGATCAACAGCTCGCCATCGTGGTGCTTGGCGCCTGCACACCGAATTGAACCGCGATTTCAATGTGAGGACATTGCCGCCATGCCGACTGCAGAGAACATCCGTCTCGAAGATGCGCGAAAGGGTACGGCCTCCTGGCGGAAATGGGGCCCTTATCTCTCGGAACGCCAGTGGGGCACGGTGCGGGAGGATTACAGCCCCGGCGGCGATGCCTGGAGCTATTTCAGCCACGATCAGGCGCGATCGCGCGCCTATCGCTGGGGCGAGGATGGGATCGCCGGCATTTCCGACGATCGCCAACTCCTCTGTTTCGCGCTCGCACTGTGGAATGGCCGCGATCCGATCCTGAAGGAGCGATTGTTCGGCCTGACCAACAGCGAAGGCAATCACGGCGAGGACGTGAAGGAATATTACTTTTATCTCGACAACACGCCGACACATTCGTACATGCGGTATCTCTACAAGTACCCGCACGCACGCTACCCCTATGACGAGCTTCTGTCGGTCAACCGCCAGCGCAGCCGGCACGAATTCGAATACGAACTGCTCGATACCGGCATCTTCGACGAGAACCGATATTTCGACGTTTTCATCGACTACGCCAAGTCCGATCCGGAAGACATCCTCGTCCTCATCACCGTCTGCAACCGCGGCCCCGAGCCGGCCACGCTCGATGTCCTTCCGACCTTGTGGTTCCGCAACACGTGGGCCTGGGGCAACGATGGCGACGTAAAGCCAAGCCTGCGCGAGGGCAAGGAGAAGGGCTCGCTTCTCGCGGCGCATCCCGTGCTCGGCGACCGCCTTCTCGTCTGCGAGCACGAGCTGCCGCAGCTCTTCGTCGATAACGAGACGAACGAGCAACGCCTCTTTGGCGGTGCCAACCGCAGCGCCTATCCGAAGGACGGCATCAACGATTACATCGTCAATGGCCGCACCGAGTTCGTGAACCCGGCCATGAACGGCAGCAAAGCCGCATTGCGCTGGCACGTCGAGCTGCCGGCGGGTGGAGAGAGGGTTCTGCGGCTGCGCCTCGGGCCTTCGGTGCGAAGCGCGGATTTCAAGCGGTTCGACGAACTCATGGCGCGCCGCAAAGCGGAAGCGGACGAGTTCTACCGTGCGCTGTCGGCGCCATCGCTTTCCGCCGACGAGGCGCTGGTCATGCGTCAGGCGTGCGCGGGCATGCTGTGGGGCAAGCAGTATTACGTCTATGACGTGCACCGGTGGCTCACCGAACGCGGCGGTGCTGTGCGCAATACGCAATGGGATCACATGGACAACGCCGACATCATTTCGATGCCGGATAAATGGGAGTATCCCTGGTACGCGGCGTGGGACCTTGCCTTTCACACCTTGGCCTTCTCGTTTCTCGACGAGGACTTCGCCAAGTCTCAGCTCGGCCTCATGTTGCGCGAGCGCTACCTCCATCCCAATGGACAGATCCCGGCCTACGAGTGGAATTTCGGCGACGTCAATCCGCCGGTGCACGCCTGGGCGACCGCGTTCCTCAGGACCATGAGCAATCTGCGCAATACCGAGGATCCGACATGGGTCGCCGAGCAGTTCAACAAGCTGCTCTTGAATTTCGGCTGGTGGGTCAATCAGAAGGATCGCGACGGGCGCAATCTTTTCGAGGGCGGCTTTCTCGGCCTCGACAATATCGGCGTGTTCGATCGCAGCGCGCCGATGCCGATGGGCGGGCGTCTCGACCAGGCGGATGGGACGGCGTGGATGGCGATTTTCAGCCAGCACATGCTCGAGCTTGCGCTCGAGCTCGCGCGCAGAGATCCCGCCTACGAGGAAATGGTGTTCCGCTTCGTACAGCATTTCCTCTCGATCGCCTCTGCCATTGCGCACATCGGCAATGGCATGTGGGACGAGGAGGATGGCTTTTTCTACGACGTGCTGCATCTGCCCGACGGGCATGCGATGCGCATGAAGGTGCGCTCGATGGTCGGGCTGTTGCCGCTGTGCGGCGTCGCGGTTTTGAGCAGCGAGCAGCGAAAATCGCTACCCAATGTCCTCGAGCAAGTGCGGCATTATGTGCTGGAGCGGCCGGAGCTGCTGCATGACATCCACGACATCAGCCAGCCGGGCTACGCCGACCGGCGTCTCCTGACGATGTTGAACGAAAACCGTCTTCGCCAAATCCTCGCGATCATGCTCGACGAGAACGAGTTCCTGGGACCCTACGGTTTGCGATCGCTGTCCCGGTATCACGCGGCTCATCCTTACGAGGTTCTGATCGGCGGTCAGGTCTATCGGGTCGATTATCTTCCGGCCGAATCCGATAGCGGCATGTTCGGCGGCAACTCCAACTGGCGCGGGCCGGTTTGGATGCCGATCAACGCCATCCTGATCCGCGCGTTGCTGACCTACTACCTCTACTACGGAGACAGCTTCACCGTCGAATGCCCGACGGGTTCGGGGCGGCGTCTCAATCTCTTCGAGGTGGCGCGCGAGATCGCACGGCGGCTCACCTCGATCTTCGTGCGCGGCGAGGATGGACGCCGCCCCGTCTTCGGCGGCTCGAAGCAATTCCAGGATGACCCGCATTGGCGCGATTGCCTGTTGTTCTACGAATATTTTCACGGCGACAACGGCGCCGGAATCGGGGCAAGCCACCAGACCGGGTGGACCGGACTGATCGCGGTGCTGCTGCACTTTTTCGCATCGGTGTCGCCCGAAAGCTTCCTGCAAAGCGGCGCGTCGGCCGCGGTCCGCCAAGTCGGCGAGCGCGACGGCGAACGCAAGCGCACGGCGGCGACGGCATGAATCGCCCCCTCGAGCGCGCGAGCGCCGACGAAGAGGCACGCCAGCGTGCCGCGCGCGACCGGAGCGCGCCTCGTGTCCGCCGACCGGCGCCCACCTATCCGGCGCTCTACCAGATCAATACGCGCGTCCTGCTGCGCCAGCGCGAGACCGAGCTTGGCAGGCCCGCGACGCTGGACGATATCGAGGATCGCGCGCTCGATCGCATTGCCGCTCTGGGTTTCGACTGGGTCTGGTTTCTCGGCGTTTGGCAGACTGGCGAGATCGGGCGTGAGGTCGCCATCAACAATGCGGAGTGGCGCCGTGAATACGCGAAGGCCCTTCCTGGCTTCGACGACCACGATATCTGCTGCTCTTGCTTCGCCATCACCGGTTACGCAACCCATACGGCGCTCGGCGGCGATGCCGCGCTGCAACGATTGCGCGAACGGCTTGCCTCACGCCGGCTGCGCCTCATGCTCGATTTCGTGCCAAATCACGTTGCCTTGGATCATCCCTGGATCCGATCGAGGCCGGATCTTCTCGTGCAAGGAACTGCGGACGATCTCGCGCGCACGCCGCAGAACTATTGCCAGCTCGCGAGCGAGCGCGGCACCGTAATCTTCGCCCATGGGCGTGATCCGTATTTTCCAGGCTGGCCCGACACGATCCAACTCAATTACGGCAATCCGGCGACGCAAGAGGCCATGCGCCGCGAGCTCTTCCGCGTGGCCGAACGCTGCGACGGAGTGCGCTGCGACATGGCCATGCTCATCCTCCCCGACGTATTCATGCGCACCTGGGGAATAGGCTCGGCGCCGTTCTGGCCCAACGCGATCGCGGATGTGCGGCGGATGCGCCCCGATTTTTGCTTCATGGCGGAGGTCTATTGGGATTTGGAATGGACCCTGCAGCAGCAGGGCTTCGACTTCACCTACGACAAGCGGCTCTACGACCGGCTTATCGGTGGATCGGCCGGACCCGTACGTGACCATCTTCGCGCCGGACTGGATTACCAGACTCGCATGGCGCGCTTCATGGAAAACCACGATGAGCCGCGTGCGGCGGAGACGTTTCCGCCGCCGAAGTACCAGGCGGCGGCGATCTTGACCTTTCTGACGCCGGGCTTGCGGTTTTTCCATGAAGGACAATTCGAGGGGCGGACCAGGCGCATTCCGGTCCAACTCTGCAACGTTGCGCCCGAGCCGAGGAATGAGGCGCTGCAGGAGTTTTATGATCGTCTGCTCGAGGTCCTGCGGCTCTCCGTGGTGCGGGAAGGCGAGTGGCGCCTCTTGGAAGCAAGCGACGCATGGCCCGGCAATTCGACCGGCGGCGATTTCATCGCGTTCACGTGGCAGGCGAGCGACAGTCCGCGCTTGCTCGCGGTCGTCAACTACGCTGGCAATCGCGGACAGTGCTACATCCGTCTCGCGTGGCCCGATCTCGCCAGCACGGTGGTGCGGTTGGCGGATCGGATGAGCCCCGCTCAGTACGATCGTCCCGGGGACGATCTCCTCGGCAAGGGCCTTTATCTCGATTTGCCGGAATGGGGTTATCACGTCTTCGAGCTCGCCAAGCCGTGAGCCGGCGTCGCCACGAAGAGCGCCAAATGCGCGCGCCGGGGCTCAAGCCGAACCTGGCGCTGCTTGGACCATTGTTCGGTCTGACGGGTCGCTTCTGAGGCGCGGGCCGGCCGCCGGCCCCAACGTCATTGCGCGGTGCAGTCGCCAAAGATCACAAATCCAAGGTCGCCCTTGATCCCGGCGAGCGCCATGCCGCCGGTGGGCTGCGCGATCTCGATGCTCCAAACCAGCGGACCCTCATCGACGCCTTGCAGCACGAGCCCGTCGGGGAGGTATTGGACGGAGCCGATCGGTGTCGTGCGCTTGGTCCCGTCGGGACGCGTTCCGCTGATCGTCTTCGCGTCGAAATCGAGATGCAGGAAGCGCGGCAGGTTGACGCTGTCCGGCCTCTCGCCACGGCACGCCTCGGCGCTCGAGCAGGATGAAATGCGCGAGAGGACGCAGAGCAGGGGCTTGCTGCCATCGATCGGTCCGCCGGCGGCGGGCGCAATCGTCAGTCCGAGCGCGACGAGCGCCGCCGTCGTTCCGTTCGTCGTTCGTACGGAGTGCCTAGAGCCCTTCATTTGATCGTATAGCCACGGCCCTCGAGGCAGGCGCCCATCGCGCGGTCGTACGAGGTTCGTTGCTGCGAGTAGGCCGCGCCTTGCTGCTGCTGGTACGCTTGCGTTTCCGCCGCCTGTCTGTTCCGTGCCATGCCGCCAAGGAGCGCGCCGCTGGCCGCGCCGATCGCCGCTCCCTTTCCGGCGTTGCCGCCGATCGCGCCGCCGACGGCGCCAACCGTTGCGCCGCGCATGCCCCCGCCCATCGCACTGCTGGTGGGTTGGGGCGCCGGCGCTGCGGCATAAACGTCCGGCCTGGTCGGGTCGTAGCCGCTTTGCTGGACGGCCCAGTTATTGCACTCGTAGCGGTCGCGATTCTGCTGATCCTGAGTTTGTCCCCGCGCGGGATAGATGTACATGTCCTGCCCCTTTGCCGGCGCGACGAGCGAACCGGACAGAATTGCAAGGAATGCGGCCGTCGCAGCGCGTGTGCCCATGTGATCGCCTTCATTCAAGGAAGCAATAACCGCCTCTCATCGTCCCGCCGCGCTTTCGCCGAGCGGACGGACGCTCCTCCCGCCCCGCGCGAATCTTGGTTGAACGAGGCCGACCGGCAATCACGCCTTCCCCGTATTTGCCCTACGGAAAAAACTGGACGCGTCTGGTATTCGCCGCTTCGCCCCAGCGCCGGTCGGGCGGTGCGCTAGGGCTGAACGAGGTTGTTGCGGATGGCGTAGTGAACGATATCGACGATCGAATGAGCTTCGAGCTTGCGCATGATCGTCGCGCGGTGAGTATCCACCGTCTTGATGCTGATGTTCAGGATGTGCGCGATCTTCTTGCTGCTGTTGCCTTCGGCAAGGAGCTGGACGATTTCACGCTCTCGCGCGGTCAAGGAATCACGCGGCGTTTCGCCTTCGTGCGCGGGTTTGTAGGCAAGGAAATTTTCCAGCATCGTCTCGGACGCCTTCCAGGTGAAGAAGGGCCGGTGTTGCGCCAGGGTCTCGACTGCCGCGATGACGTAGCGCGAGGCATCGGATTTCAGCAGGTACCCTCTCGCTCCTGCGGCGAGGACCTCGCGGATGAGTTGCTCCGATTCGTGCATCGTGAAAATGAGGACCTCGACCATCGGCGCGGCTTTCCTGATCTGACGCGTCGCCTCGAGGCCGTTCAGTTGCGGCATCGTGAGATCGAGAATGGCCACGTTCGGCCGCAAATTGATGGCCATGGCCACCGCTTCGCGTCCAGTCGTCGCTTCGCCGCAGATTTGCCAACCGTTGTGCTGTGTGAGGAGGTCGCGCAATCCGCGACGCACAACGTCATGATCGTCAGCCAGGAGTATCTTCAGCATCAACAACGCTCGCCGCCATCGCGGTGGCGGACCCGCTACGGCGCATGAGGTAAACCCACTCGGCATCATCATCTCCTACGAGCGCAATATTGATCCAGTGAAATTTGGGCTCTCGCGGTGGAAATGCTGCACATCCGCCTCGGATGAGGGTCCTCATCGTGTATAGCGCACGGCCCCGTCAACCGCAGATGGGCATGAAAGGCCGGTCCTGTTGGCATTTCTCGCACATGCCGGCGAGCCGTCATTCATCTCACGGCGACCGCCGGTAGAACAATCAACTCCTGAAAATGCAGGTTTCCCCTGATTCCGATCGACTGCATTTGCCGCTTACTAAATGGAAGGGCCGACGAGTGAGGGTTCCTGCGAGCGCGAGGGATCGTGGTTCTAAGGGGTTCGTCGGTGGGGCCGATCATGCGGAGGAGGGAGACCGGTATGCGTATGGAGCGAAGCTCAATATTTTTACTCGCGCTGCTGCTGAGCGCTTGCGGCTCGAATATCACGCAGCGCGCGGCGACGGGGGGCCTTACGGGGGCCGCCATCGGTGGGATCGTTGGTGGGCCAGTCGGCATGGCCGTCGGCGGCGCCGTCGGCGCCGGCGGTGGTGCGCTCATGCCGGAAAGCGCGGACCAAATGGCGATGGACATCTTCCACGGTAAGGGAGTTGCCGCGTCGAGCGAGCAGCCGGCGGAATCCGCGGGCAGTGGCATGACCAGTCACCCAAACACCGGCACGTCGCAGCCGCCGGCGCCGCCGCCGGCGCGATCGAAGGGGCCAACCGGGCCGGGAATGGCATCGACGTCCGTGCAAATCACGCCGGATCTCGTCCGGCAGATGCAGACCAACCTCAAAGATCAGGGGCTTTATGACGGTCCGGTGGACGGGATCATCGGACCACGCACCCGCAGCGGGTTGGCCAACCTGGAGGCGCGCGACGGGGTCTCGGGCATCAATTTGGAAACGATGCAGATGCTCGTCGGTCAGGGGTCGGGCGACTCGAACGGCTCGAGGAACGTGCCCGCGCCTGCGCCCGGCCGCTGAGGCCGTCGGGTTGCGGGCTGCGCAGCCCAATACAACTCTGCGGCATCGGCTCGTGCATTACGCGAAAGCGTCGAAGAGCGAACTCCAGTTTTCGCAGGAGAGTGTTGATGATTCACGTTCGGCACGCATTCTGGTTCATCGCGCCGATACTGCTCGTCGCCGCATGGCCCAACCTCCAAGCCATCGGCCAGTCGTCCCAGGGCGAGGCCCAGTCGCCCCAGGGTGGTGCGCAATCGTCCCAGGGCCAAGGCGCGGAAAAGCTTCCCGATGTCATCGACATGTTGACGATCAAGTGCAGCGATCTCTTGGCCATGTCGAACGAACAGGCGATCATCACGCTGGTTTGGATGAAGGGATTTTATAGCGGGGCCGACAACGACACGACCTGGGACCGCGAAGCCAGCCTCGCCAACGCGCGAACCCTTCTCAGCAATTGCAAGACCCATGGCTCGCTCGGGGTGATGACCGAGATCGAGCGGGGCGGGACGGGGAGCGGGAGCAGCACCGGCCAGTAGGGCGCGCTTTATTTCGGGAACAGGAACGAGACGCCGAAACGCAACGACCGGCGCGGCGCACCCGCCGGCCGCTCGACATTGTCGAAGGCCTGGACCGAGACCTGCATCGGCAACCCTCCGAGCTTGATGAGCCGCCCGACGCCGCCGCCGATCGGGACCAGCCACCGGTTGCCCGATGAGGATTGCCAATTTGCCGTTATGATGGGCGAGGAGGAAAGGAACCAGCCGTACGGCAGGTTGTAGTTGATGAATGGCTGGATGAGAGTTTGGTTCGATGTTCCTGTCGCGCGGAACTGCCGGCAAACGACCACAGCTGCCGCACCAGCGCGCCGATCACCCACTGGCCGGGCGTGATCAGGCCCACGGCGGACGGGCCTGCGCTCCATTTTTGCGACCCAAGCCGGTCGCTGGTTGACGTTGGTAGCCGTGACGGACGGGCCGATGCCCCAGACGAAGTCGCTGGGCCCCGCGGGCGAAAAAAACGCGGTCTAGTTGATGTCGCCCAATCCAAACCGCGCGCCGCTGGCAATTCCCCGCGGCAGATCATCGAGCCCGTTGGTCAGGCTGGGCAAGTAGACCAGCGGCGCGATCACGCGGTTGATGACATTGATGTATCCGAACGAAAGAGGGACCACCCGCTGTATGTTGAGAACATCGGCGGTATCGCGGTTGGGACCGATGCCGAAGTAGCCATTGTTTTGAAACGGCACGCTGATCATATCGGCGACCGGATTCTAGGCTGCTTTGGCGAGATCGGTCTCGCTCGTCTGCTGCGCGCGCACCGTACCGGAAAGAGCAAGGTGCAGGAGACAGACGCGCACGGGCGCCGCGAACACGGCAGCCGATTTTGGCTTTGCGACGTGCCTCCTCGCGCTCGTTGCATGCATCGTGCGACGGTGCCAGCGTCCAGGGATCGTTCCATACGGTGAATCGGGGAGGCGGGCCTAAATGTCCCCTGAGCAGACCTCGGCAAATACGGCACTTTCCAGATACAGCTACGCGAACGGCTCCATTGATCGAAGCTGCTCAATCGTTGTACGCCGCCCGGCCATGAACTTCGTCCGTTGGTTCGTGCGAATTCTCCTGGTCGTGGCCGTTGTTTCGGGCGCCGTCGGTGACGCCCGCGCGGCGCCGGATGATGCGGGCGCCATGATCCGGCGCCTCTACGATACATTGCTGAGCACGATGAAGAGCAGCTCCTCGCTCGGAATGAAAGGGCGCTACCGCGCTCTGAAGCCGGTTATCGGCCAGACGTTCGATCTCCCCTACATGGCGCGCGCCACGGTCGGCAGCACATGGATCCAAACGCCGCCGCAACAACAACAGGCAATGGTGAGCGCCTTCTGGCGCTATATCTCGGCGGTCTATGCCGATCGCTTCAGCAGTTATGCGAGCCAGCAGTTTCAGGTCACCGGCGAACAACCGCATGGCCGCGAACTGGTCGTTCGACAGCCGCATTGTGAAGGCCGATGGTACGCCCGTGATCATTCGCTATCTGATGCACGAGAGCGGCGGCACATGGCTCGTCGCGGACATCTACCTCGACGGAACAGTGAGCGAGCTGGCGACCCGCCGCTCGGAGTTTTCGTCCATCCTGCAACAAGGCGGCATCGCCACTCTGATCGCGACGCTCAATCGCAAAGCGGACGCCCTTGGCGCGGGTCCGTGACGCCCGCATGCGCGAGCAGCGCCGGCTGGAATATCAGCGTGACCACGAGCGTCCATCCGACCGAAATGATCAGGAGTTTGCCCATGCTCGCGGTGCCGGGATGGCTCGAAAGGCAAAGGCTGCCGAAGGCGGCGAGCGTGGTAAGCGCGCTGAACGCGATTGCGCGCGAAAGGCTCGAGCCAAGGAGGTTTCTCACGCCCGCAGCCCATGCGACGACGAAGTAGATATTGAACGCGACGCCGATGCCGAACAGAAGCGGCAGCGCGATGATGTTGGCGAAGTTGAGGGGCTGACGCATCAGGACGCAGGAGGCAAGCGTCATGAGCACGCCCAGGAGGATCGGCACCAGAAGTCAACACCACATAGCGGATACGCCGGAGCGCGATCGCGAGAAGCACGGTGATCGCCAGCAACGCCAGAAGTCCCGCTTCGATAAAGGCGCCCACGATCGTGCTGGCGGCCTCTTGCGTCGTGATTGGCACGCCGGTCGCATAGGGCGCAAGCGTGCGAACGGCATCCGAGAATTGGCGCAGGGTGCGGTTGTCGTTGAGGTCGCCTTTGGGAAAGACCTGGATCCGGGCGCGGCCGTCTTGCGCGATGTAGTCCCGCTTGATTTCGTCGGGGAGCGTTGCCGCGCTGATCGGATCCGCGCGCAGCGCGAGGCGTATCTGGTCGAGGGTTGTCGTGAGCGGCCCGATCAGGGCGGCCGAGGCACGCGCGCGCGGCGCGGCTGCGTCGGGCCGGGCGAGGCGCTCGAGCGCGGCGGCAAGCCGCAACGCGTCGGCTCGCGCGGCGGCATTCGAGTTTGCTGCCGCTTCGCTCAGGGATTTCGCCGTTTGCTTCACGCTTTGCGCGATCTCTCCATCCGTGGGCGCGCGCTTTATCTCGTCGGGGTAGAGAGTGAGATCGAGCAACGTGGCGGCGTCATCGATCATGGCCAGTTTCCGTGGCTGCTCGTCCGGGACGAAGCTGCTCAGGGTCATGGTTCTTGCGACTTCGGGAAGCTGAGACAGGCGTGCGGCAAGCGCGTCGGCGTCCGCCAAGGTGGGAGCGAGAACGTCGAGCGTGTTCGGAGTCCGGTCCGGATCGCTCATGAGATCGACGAGGGTCGATACCGATTCAGTGCGGGGGCTGCGCATGTGAAGGGGGTTGAAGTCGAATTGCAGAAACGGAAGCGTCGCCAAGGCAACGACGGCCATGACGCCGCCGCCTAAAAGGACGATCCGGTCATGGCCGATCCTTGCAAGCGCGGGAAGACCGATGGCCGACGGTTTGATCCTCGGCCGCAACAGCACGAGCAGCGCCGGCAAAAGCGTGATGCTGAGCAGGAAGGCGATCACGATGCCGACGCCGGCAATCAGTCCGAGCTCGGATGCGCCGACATAGGATGTCGGAATGAAGGCAAAAAAACCGGCGGCTATGGAAGCAGCGGCAAGCGTCAGCGAGCCGCCCACTGCTGTCCCGGTCGCGGCGAGGGCGTCGGTCGCGTGTTCATGCAACGCGCGTTCGTTGCGAAAGCGGACGCTGAACTGAATTGCGAAATCGATACCGAGTCCCACGAAGACCGGAATGAATGCGACCGAGATCAAGTTCAGCTTGCCGGCGAGAAGAAGGCCAAGGGCCACGGCAAATAGGAATCCCGTGAAGGTCGAAATCGCGATCGCCACGATGATGCGGATCGATCGCACCGCAAGCCAGAGGATGAGCAGCATCGCGGTAACGGTAAGCGCAGCCAACGGGAAGATATTTTCGGTGAGGGTCGCCAATTCTTCGTCCGCCAGAACGACCGGACCCGTCAACCGGACGCGCACGCCGTTTGCCGGATCGAGATGCAGCCGCTCGGCGGCGGCGCGGATCGCATTGCTCGCCGCCGCGCCCGGCGTCAGCGCGGCGTTGTTGACCGTCGCTTGCAGCAGGAGGATGCGCCTCGTTTCGCGCGTGGTGTGGCGAAACGACGCCCTCACTGCCTCTTGGACGTTTTACAGCATCGGTCACCTTAGCTGCCAAGATGTTCCAGTTCGTCCAAGCCGAATTGCTTGGCAACGAGTTCCAAGCTCTCGGCTACTGAGAGGGTTATGTTTTTGCTTGCCAGATTGTCGTGCAAGGCTTGCGCCATTGCTTTGGCGTCGCGGTAGTCGCGCATATCCTTCCTCACATTCTGCGAACAGAAATGCCAGCGCTTGCATTGCCGACCCGTTCGCAATGTGCGGAGGATCGAGGATTGTGGAACCGATGCGTTCACCAAGAGGGCCAATGTGCTCTCGCCCTTCACCATCATTGCAGAAGATCGCGATGGCCGCGAGATAGGCCCGGAAGCGGGAGCTTGCGATTGGCGAATAGCGTACCGGAGGTGATGGTGAAATCCTTCACGCAGGCCCGGCAGCGGAAGCGCGGCGCACCCTTCAAGCGGCGGCAATTGTAAGCGTCGGTCCCGCCACAGTGCGGGCAAACCGGATCCCTGTCCCTTCCGAAAATCATATCCGAATGTATTGGTGATGCAGCCCCGCCAGGCAGAGAATGGCAGCGATCCTGCCAAATCGCTGGACCGGCCGTTGCAGCGGCGCATCTTTCTGTAATGCCAAGTGTGTGCGCGCCTGATTGTAATACGCCGCGTAGGCGAGGATCTGCCGCAGATGCGCCTCGCCGAAGACGACGATTTGATCCAGGCACTCGCGGCGCAACGTACCGATCAAGCGCTCCGCTATTCCGTTTTGCCATGGCGATCTCGGTGTAATCGGCCGGTCGCGGATACCCATTGCCTGACCCGCCGTGGAAACACGCCCATAAGCTCGATCATTGTCACGAATCAGATACGTCGCCGCCGAAAAACCCACGGGAACGCCTCCTACTGCCGGGCAAGCCATTCAGCCGTGGGGTACTGTGTCACCTCGAACCACAGCAGCTGCCGGCGGCCATGACCCACAACCAGAAAGGCGAACAAGCGCTCGAAGGTCACCGTCGGAACCACGCACATATCGATTGCTGCAATCGCCTCGGCGTGGATGCGCAGAAAGGTCTGCCAGCTCGGAGCGGCGGTTTTCCGCTTCTCGACATGTACTTCGAAACCGTCGATTGGGCCATCTCGAAACCCAGCATCAACAATTCGCCATGGATCCGCGCGACCCGACAGCGGGTTCTCCCGGCTCATCCGCCGGATCAGATCACGCAGGTCACGATCGATATTGGCATGCCGCCCTGCCCGCTTCCGCGATTTCCAGCGCCAATAAGCCTTGAAACCCCCACGATGCCACCGAAGCGATCGTCTCCGGTTTCACCACCTGAGCCAATTCGAGCAGCCCAGGACAAATTCGAGTGATCCAGCCCAGCACGGCTCGATCACTCCAACGTAATCGAGGCCGAGGCGATAGCCGCCGCAAGGCAATATTGAGTTGATGGCGGAGAAACAGGTTTTCTGCCAGGAGCGGTCGATTTGAACAGATCGCGGACAAATAGCCCGAGCACGTGCAGGATGGCAATCATCACACCGGA
>CAWDPP010000049.1:0-958651 GCA_963804235.1 uncultured Alphaproteobacteria bacterium | reverse complement strand
CCGGGTCGGCGAGACCGCGGGATTCAGACCATGGCGACCGGGGATGCCGCGTCGTTCATGGAGCATGTACGCCAGTGGGTATCCGTCGGTCGTGACGATCGATCTCAACATGCCCGGCACCGACGGATTCAGCTCCTGCGCGAGATGGTCGAAACGAATACGCGGGCCCGCATATTGATCGCCAGCGGCGTCGATCCGAAAGTGCTGGAGGCGGCGGGAAAACTGGTCGGCGAACGCGGGCTCGTCGTTGCCGGGGTGCTGTCGAAGCCGATCCGTGCCGAGGTTCTGCGCGAGACGCTCGAACGCCTGCGCGAGGTCGAGAAGCCGCTGATGGCCGGCGCGCTCGCGCGTACGCATCGCCAACGACGCCTCGAGCTCAATATCAACCGAAGCTCGACGCCCACAGCGCCAATCTACGGCGCCGAGGCGCTGGTGCGGTGGCAGCACCCACGCGCGGGATGATCACGCCGGATCATTTCATCCCGCTAGCCGAGCAAAGCGGCGTCATCGACGAGTTGACGGAGTGGGTAATCAATGAAGCGCGCGCCAGGCGGCGGCCTCGCGCCGCGACGGCATGCGGCTCAAATCGCCGTCAACGTGTCGGCGCGCAATCTCAAGAACATCGAGCTGCCGGACCTCATCGGCGTCGACTGCGCCGCAGCATCGAACTCGCCACCGACCGCGCTGACGGTCGAACTCACGAAAATCGCGGCGATGGGCGATGCGGCGCAGACCATGGACGTGCTGACCCGGTTCTGCCTCAAGGGTTTCACCTCGCCATCGACGATTTCGGGACCGGCTACTCCTCGCTGATGCAACTTGCGTCGCCTGCCGTTCACGAGCTCAAGATCGACAAGTGCTTCGTCACGCAAATGAGCCGCACCCCGACAGCCGCGTCATCGTCGAGGCGGTGATCGGCTGGCGCACAAGCTCGGCCTGAGCGTCGTCGCCGAGGGCGTCGAAACCGCGGAAATCCTTGCGCTGCTTACGTCCCTCGCGTGCGACACAGCGCAGGGATATCACATTGCGAAGCCCGCGACCGCTGACCGCATCGTCGTGGGTCAATTTTCCGGTTAGCGGCGATTTTCTTTCCGTATTTCACGATACCGCCTCTAGAGACCGTAGACACCGACTTGTGTTGACGCTTCAGAGACACGATCCGGGCAATGGTTGCTGTGTCGAGCGGCTTCCGACCCAAATGCTTGCCCTCCGCTCACGCCCTCACCATACCGGCACGCACGCGGTCTCGTATAAGGGAATTCTCAAATTCTGCGAGGCCCGCCATGATTGTGATTACGAGCTTCCCTTGAGGCGTTGTCGTGTCGATTCCTTCTTGCAGGCTGATGAAGTTAACGCCGAGCAAGCTAATCTCTGCCAGGGCATCGATCAGAGAGCGCGTTGACGGGGCGAAGCGGTCGTGCCGCCGCACGAGAACAAGATCAACGCTGCGGCGAGGCACGGCCAAAAGTGGTTTTTCAGTTTGCGCGATCGTCGCCTCTGCGCGGCGCGTGATCCACGTATTCTTTCACTACGACAAAGCCGCGACGTGCTGCACATTCTCGCATTGGCGAAGCTGCGTCTGCGGATTTTGGCTCCTGCCGAGTGTTGAAACGCGAGCATAGATTGCGCTGCGCCTTTGGACATGTGGTCTATACATAAAAGGAAATCTTTTGTGAATATCGGTGCGGCTATGGAAATCTTCTTATTCTCGCGGACTTCGAAGCGGCGATTTTCCGATGGGCTTTATGAACAGCATCATCATGGCCTGGTCGTAACCACTCTGCGAGGGCGCCTCAGGATTTGGACCTGCTCTTGGCGTAGGCGGGTTTGCCGTTGTGGTGGCGTTTCACGATTGCACCGAGGCGCCGGCGGAGGATGAGTCAGGTCCATGTCCTCGGCGACGTATGGGCCGCCATACCACTCTATCATTCTCCTATGCTCGGAATGCTGTGGATTGAGGATGGCTTCGATGAAGTCAAAGAAGCCTGGTACGCCGCCCACATCCTCGGGCGGCCCACGACGCGCGCCATCGAGGAAGCGGGGGTACTCGGCTTCACGATCAACGTCGACCACGGCCTCGATAGCGATGGCGTGCTCCCAGTTGTCGCCGAAGTCGTAGGTGTAATTGAAATGGTGGATAGACTTCGATATCAGGGTCCCGATCTTGATCGATTTGGCTTGCAGCACCTTGCGCTCGTCGCCCCACTCGCGACTGGGGACGCCATATCGCTTATCACCGACCTGGAACTTAAAGAGTTGCCGGTCCTGCCAGCCGAAGATGGCTTGGATCACGTCGTGCAAGCCCTTTAGATGCATGCCAAGTGGGACGTCTACCCGGCGCCAGATTGCGGGCTCAATGTCCTTGAGCGCTATGCGGATGCGGGCAATTTTCTCGGAACTGCTCATGCCCCGAGAGTGACAGGCTCGAGCGTCCGGTTCCAGGATAGTAGTTCGACGGCGCGTTGGGCCGGATGATCGGCAGCCTAATCCGTGGTCGGTGAATTCATCGGCATGATTCGATACTTCAGTTTGGGAGTTTAGAATCACGACCGGTGCGGCTCGATCAACATCGAACAAGCATTTCAGAAGTTGCCCGCTAACCGGACATCTGGCGGACATCGGGGAATCGACGAGATTGACCCGACTCGGACATTTGAACGCCAAACGGCATCGCCGCCGTTGCAACTGTTGCAACTGAGGAGAACGACTGCGCTCACGCAGCGGTAGGCCTCTGCGAGGTTTCCTCGACGCGATGATGTCGCTCTACCGCTACCTCGCAGCGTCCGCACGCAGCGCCTCGTAAGCGATTTCGCTCAAATTCCAACTATTCAAATGCCAGCGAACCTTCAGACGCGCTTCATTTGCCTGGCGCTATCAATTCGCCCGGCCCGACCAACCCATGGAGCGTCGCATGTCTCATTTCATCCGGTGCCTATTGCGGGACGAGAATGGCGCGACGGCGATCGAGTACGGCTTGATCGCGGCGCTCATCTCGGTCGCCATCATCACTGCGGTCACATCCGTCGGCACCAGCCTAACCTCGACTTTCAATAGCGTCGCAAGCGCCCTCTAAGCACATTTCACTTGGTCGTGGATCATTGTCCGCCGCTGCCGCCTAGCGCGGACGCGGCGGCAGTGATTTTCGGGTTCACCGAATGACCACCAAGCAAAATTAAGCCGAAATAACAACCAACATGTTGTCGCGCTGCGACTTAGCCCGCCACACGTCGATGTCAGAGGTCATTAGTTGTCACCACGTCCATCAATGTCGCGGGGCGTTACCTTTAAGGGATCGCGGCGGCGAGCAAGCTTTGGTCCGTTGCGATGTCGTGGCCCTGACGGAAGACCGGAAAATCATCCGGTTCAGTATTCGACATTACCAGTAAACTGGCGAACCTCCAATTTGACGCTCTCAGCGTCAGTGCTAGAATTTGTCATTGGCGGTCCCGCACAGTGGACACCGCCGCTTCAGAGAAGACGCCTACCCCCGATAAGAGAGGTGACGCCCTCCCCGTCCCGAGCGTGGAGGTACGCCATGGTGGAACAATGGTTGGTCCAGTCCAACATCGTCCGGCTTCGGATCGTGCTTGAAAGCACTGAGTTGACCGAGGTCCAGCGCCGCGCGGTCAAGCGGCTTGAGGCGCAGGAGGAAGCCAAACTGAAGGATTTGGAACGTCTCGCTCCACGGTAGGCGCGATTTGTGAGCTGGGCGCTTCCATGGGAGTGTCAGGAAGGCTTACATGCTGCCTCACCCCTTCAAAACGTGCTCTGCGCTCGTCCCGGCACCGGCCTGAACCAGCACACACCGCGGCGCTCGAAGTGCTCCACAATGAGCGCCGCCGCCTTATGACGCTCGCTGTCCGCCTCGTGCGCCAGCTTCCGCCCGCGCCCGAATTGGACGGGCGGGTGAAGGACGGCGAGCGCGATGGCGATGTCGCGCGCTACCTCTTCGCGGCTCATCGCGACCATCGGCTCGCCCACCTGGAACGGCACCGGCGGCATGGGAACAATTCAAGAACGACCCGGAGGCCGGAGTCAAGCCTCTGAGTAGATTCCGAGCCTTGCCGACGATATCGCCGCCGTCACTATCCCAGGAAGGTCACTGGTTCGGTGCGGGGCCGCACCTAAATGCTGTACTCACATCGGCTCAGGTTTCGTCACCTGCGCACGGGCGCTGCAGGGCTTGTCGTGCTTCATTCTGCTGAGGAAATGGCGGCGGAAAAATCCCGATTGGAGGCTAGTGGGTACGTCGTGACCGAGTGCCTGCTGCCGATTGGGGAGAGACCAAATCGCCGCCTGGTACACGGCTCGACGTTCTTGCGCGATAGCCGCTATCGAAATGAGATCCAGACCGCCGAGAACACTTACCCCGCCGCAGAAGCGCACGCCCGATGCGCTGAAACGGCGCGACGAAACGATTCGGCGCTACGTGAAGCAAGGGATGACCATAGAGGAGGCGACAACGAAGGCCGTCGAGGAAGTGGTGAGCGACCCGCACAAGGACGCACGCCGCCGGTAACTTTCGCGCCCCTAGCCCGGAGTAGGCGCATGCGCTGAGCACCAAAATCGCGAAGGTCACCGCAACCGCCAGTTGTCGTGTCACGTTCCCGGTGCCGAAGAGCCGCGCCTTCGTGCGCTCAAGCATCGGCTCCGATACATCGATGCCGAGGACCCGTCCCGTCGATGAAACGAGGCGGATAGCTTCGACTGTGACTTTGCTGGTACCGCCCGAACGCAGCTCGGCGCGCCGACAGCTTTTCGGTGACGAGCGCGATGCCGGCCTCCTGCGCTTGCTGCCGCGCAACCCAGGCGTCGCCGCCTGTGCCGTTCCAATATTCGATCATCTCCGCATTGGCGGAATCAGACGTAATGAGGGTCATCCGCGAAGACTAGCGTCCATGTCGCGCGCGCCGCCTTTGTGTAGGAGGAAGGGCTGGTTGAGAGCTCATCGCCATCCGGAGAAAGCATGGACATCGACGCTTGGCACGACCGCGCGGTCGCATGTCCGTTGTCTGGGGTACTCCGGAAAACTTTTGTTCACTCGGAGACTTACCGAGTTCTGACCCAGAGCAGACACCCGTCCATGTCACCCTGCACGCGCGTCACCGATGAGATTTCTTCCGCTGAGTGTCGCAAGCGTGAATCGCGGCCGTTCGCCTCGGTCGGCCGCACTGCGTATTTCAGCTCACGAACATCGCCATCAGAAGGATGATGCCGATCTGCATGACGCCTTGAGATCCCGCGAGCCAGATATTGATGCGATTGATGCGCACGATCCGCGCCCGGTCGGGCTCGGGGCGGCGCAATTCCCTCCAAATGCGCAGGCTGTTCGGCAGCAGAAGGCCCAGGCCAAGCACCGTCATTACCGCGACCAGCGCCAGCGATAGGACGACCAGGTTGAACATCGGGCTCGCCGGATTCGTATAGCCGAACCAGTCGACCAGGAACCAGCCAGCGGTGCCGGTGGTGAGGGAGACCATCGGCAAGTAGAGGAACGTGCGCGGCACGAGATAAGCGATCAGTGCCGTGCGCGAGCCGATATCGAGCTTGCGCAGTACCGGCCCCAGTATGAAGCCCATAAACAGATCGGCGCCGGTCCAGAGCGAACCGGAAAGCACGTGAATCCAGTTGAGCAGATAGACGTCGCGCCGGGCAATGGCCACGATCATGACGATGGGGAACGCGAGCGTCCACCATGTGAGTTGACGCCACAACGGCGGTAGCGTCGCCGCTGGCTCTGTCAGTGTCGCGCTTCTGATCGCCATGGCAGGACCCCAACTCTAAGCCAGATGGCGAGGGGAAGCGAATCAGCTAGCCGCGACCAGCCGATCCGTTCGCCGAGACGGTACGGGCACTGTCGGCCGCAAGCGCCTGTCGCGTCGCATTTCGACGCTCACCGACATCGGCCGTCAATCGAGCGGAAACACGACCAGGATAGAATTGCCCGTGTCTAACCTGGTCTCGGTTGGCGTGCTGCACTTCCACTGTTTCGACGGTATTGGCTCGGTGACGTCGAAGTACGCACAGAAATTAACTTGGTGAGCCTCGCCGGCGTTTACGGGGACACGTAATGTCTGGCTCGGCAGGACCAGCCCCTTCATCTCGCCGTCGACGAAAACGAAAGCTGGACGATGGGCATCCATTTCGCTTCTCGCTTCGATACACCAGTACGGGCTGCCGTCGCAGATCACCGCGCTCACCTTCTCCTCTGGCGGCGGTTGCCCGACGTTGCATCCCGCGACGAATAAGCCGAGCGGCACGATGGCGAAGATTTTTGCGAGTTTCGGGGCGTTCATGGCTCTGTCCTCTTGAACAGGCGGCGCCCCGGCTTTTGACGCGCTCGAAGTCAATGGCGACACTGCGCTGGCAGGATGCGTCGCAACCATTTCCTCTTGAAAATGACGTGGTGCGGTCCTGAACGATTTTTAATGTGACAAACAGTCACACGAGACGCTTTGACGCCGCGTGTCGACGAGACGCGGCCGTCCTGCCACGGTGCAATACCGCGGCGATGAACCTGCACTTCGAGATCGCAACCGCGGTGGCGCCAGGCGCTCACCCCGTTCTCCTCGCTGACCAGGCCGGGTGGCACCTTTTCGATCGGCTCGTCGTGCCCCACAACGTCACGATCGTCCCGCTGCCACCCAAATGTCCTGATCTCAACACCGTCGAGAACGTCTGGCAGTTCATGCGCCAGAACTGGTTGTCGAACCGGATTTTCCAATCCTACGACACCATCCTCTATCGCTGCTGCGACGCCTTGAACAAGCTCGTCAATCAGCCCTGGCGCATCATATCCATCGATCTCTGGGGCGGCCCACGGGTCATGATCAGATAGTCTTGGTATTAGACCAAGGGCTTCACCGGCGCGGAATCAGGCGGGAATGTCGCTTATTGGCACTTCGCCGACATCGAACGCTGTCCGCTTTCCGGTCGCTATTGGGGGAGAAGCGGACATTGGCAATTTATGAGTACACTACCGAGTGTAGCACAGTTCTCACGCGGTATGCGCGTCCCGGCGCTGATACGTACGCGCTTATGTGGGGTCCCGTCGTCATCTTCGCGCCGTGACGCGAGTCACCGCTCCCGCATGCTTGCTAAATGTCTGAAGCAAAAAGCATCTTGTACTTTGCCCGCACCAACGGGCGACAGCCGCACAGGAAATTTGGAATCAAACAAACAGATCGCCTGTCGCACGTCTACGTGATTGGGAAGACCGGCACCGGTAAATCAACTCTTTTGCACACTCTCGCTCAACAAGACCTTTACGCACGTAGGGGGTTCTGTCTGGTGGACCCACATGGCGATCTAGCGGAGCGTGCAGCGGCTGAGGCAGAGCGGTCCGGAAGGGCCGACGTAATCTACTGGAATGTGACGGATCCGACCTCACCGTACGGATACAATCCGCTCCGGCACGTACGGCGCGACAAGATTCCGCTCGCCGCTTCCGGTATTCTCGATGCATTCAAGAAGCTGTGGGACGATGCGTGGGGCGTGAGAATGGAGCATGCGCTCCGTAATGCGTTGTATGCGCTCCTCGAGGTACCGCGCGCCACGCTGTCCGATATTCTGCTGCTTATCTCGGACGATGCATACCGACAACGAGTCGCACGGGAGATATCCAATGAGACTGTGCGGGCGTTCTGGCTCAAAGAGTTTCCAAAATACTCCTGGCGCTACCGCGCCGACGCTATCGCGCCTATTCAGAACAAGGTGGGAGCGTTCCTTGCCGATCCGATGCTCCGGCGCGTGCTAACTGCGCCAGCACAGGATCTCCATCTACGGCAGATGATGGATGCCGGCGCTGTTCTCGTCGTCAATTTGGCCAAAGGCAAGATCGGCGAGGACAGCGCTAACCTTCTGGGCAGCCTATTGGTTTCTACTCTTTATCTCGCTGCATTTAGCCGCGCTGAGGTGCCGAGCGCAGAACGGCGGCCCTTTTACATCTATCTCGATGAATTTCAAAGCTTCACCACTCTGGCGATTGCGACGATGGCGGCGGAGCTGCGGAAGTATGGAATTGGACTAACACTCGCGCATCAATATCTTCACCAATTCGACGTCGATGTACGGCATGCCGTCATCGGAAATGCCGGAACGCTGATATCGTTTCGCCTCGGAGGAGAAGACGCAAATTTTCTTGCGCGCGAATTCACGCCGACATTCGAAATGCGGGACCTCCTGGCGCTGCCGAATTACTCGATCTATCTCAAGCTCATGATCGATGGAACGCCCAGCCGGCCCTTTAGCGCCGAGACACTGCCCCCTCCTGAAATCCCATCGGAGAGCCTTACTCTGAACTGAGGGCGGCAAGGACCAGTGCGATAAGAGCGACCGCCGCAGAGAAAAGCCTAACGTGACGATGTCGCACGCGGCCGAACTCAAAAGCCGTGAAGAGTGCAATCGTGACCAACCTCCGCCCGGCTGCTTCTGCGGCCTCATGGCCGAGCCTATACCGAGCCTTTACGTTCTCAGCAGAATGCTTAAGTGATTGAAGCGCAGTAGCAATGCGTGATAGACTCCGCTAAATCAAAATCCGCTGCCTTACCACTTGGCTACGCCCCACCGGCGCTGCGTCGGCGCGACATTAACGATCGCGCGGCGTCCTCGCAACTTGACGGGGCCGGGCCTGCCCGGGCAAGGTGCGACGGCAGAAATCCCGCCGCGATTCGTCGATGAGCATCTCCGAGCCTGCCGGCCATTCCGCTCCGCCCCTGCCGCAGCCGCACGATCGCGCTTTGCGCCGCATGGCCGACGCGATTCGGGCGCTCGCCATGGACGCCGTGGAAAAGGCGCAGAGCGGGCATCCCGGCATGCCGATGGGCATGGCGGATGTCGCGACCGTGCTGTGGAGCAAATTCCTTAAATTCGATGCCGCGCATCCCGAGTGGCCCGATCGCGACCGATTCGTTCTGTCGGCCGGCCACGGATCGATGCTGCTCTATGCGCTTCTGCACTTGACCGGCTTCCACGACATGACGCGGGCCGAGCTCGAGCATTTCCGCCAGCTCGGCAGCCGCACGCCGGGCCATCCCGAGCGCGGCCACGCCCCGGGCATCGAAACGACGACCGGGCCGCTCGCGCAGGGTCTCGCCAACGCGGTGGGCATGGCGCTCGCCGAGCGGCTCCTCGCGGCGCGCTTCGGCGCGAGCCTCGTCGATCATCGTACCTATGTGATCGCCGGCGACGGCTGTCTCATGGAGGGTCTGTCGCACGAGGCGATCTCGCTCGCGGGCCATTTGCGCTTGAACCGCCTCGTCGTGCTGTGGGACGACAACCGCGTGTCGATCGACGGCGCCACCGACCTCTGCCGTCTCCGACGATCAGCGCGCGCGCTTTGCCGCCTGCGGCTGGCACACCGAGGCGATCGACGGACACGACACCGGGGCGATCGAGGCGGCGCTCGGCCGCGCGCTCGAAAGCGACCGACCCTCGCTCATCGCGTGCCGCACCACGATCGCATTCGGCGCGCCGACCAAGGCGGGGAGCGCCGCTGCGCACGGCGCGCCCTTGGGCGCCGCCGAGATCGCCGGCGCCCGCGCGCGGCTCGACTGGACGAGCCCGCCCTTCGAACTGCCGGAGGACGTGATCGTCGCGTGGCACGCGGTGGGCAAGCGCGGCGCGGCAGCGCGGCGCGCATGGCAGCATCGGTTCGACGCGACCGACCGCGCGACGCACGGCGAATTCGCGCGCTGCATCGACGGCCACCTGCCGGACGGCTGGCGCCGCGCGATCGACGCGATCAAGCAGAAATTCGCCGCCGACGCGCCGAAGATCGCGACGCGGCAGGCCTCGGGCATGGTGCTCGATGCGCTGGCGCCGGTCTTGCCCGAACTCGTCGGCGGCTCGGCCGACCTCACCGGCTCGAACAACACCAAGGCCAAGAGCCAGAAACTCATCGCGCCCGGAAATCTCGCCGGCAACTACTTGCACTACGGCGTGCGCGAGCACGCGATGGCGGCGGCGATGAACGGCATGGCCGCGCATGGCGGCATCATTCCCTATGGCGGCACCTTTCTCGTCTTCAGCGATTATTGCCGGCCCGCGATCCGGCTCTCGGCGCTGATGCGGTTGCGCGTCATCTACGTGATGACGCACGATTCGATCGGGCTTGGCGAGGACGGGCCGACGCATCAGCCGATCGAGCAACTGGCGAGCCTGCGCGCCATTCCCGGCTTGCGCGTGTTCCGGCCGGCCGATGCGGTCGAAACGGCCGAATGCTGGGAATTGGCACTGGCGCAGCGGTCGGTTCCCTCGGTGCTGGCGCTGACCCGCCAGGCGCTGCCGGCGCTGCGCAAGGATGGCGGCGAGAATCGCTCGGCGCGCGGCGCCTATGTCATCGCGGGCGAGGGCAAGCGCGACATCACGCTGCTCGCGACCGGCTCCGAAGTCGCGGTGTCGATCGAGGCGAGGAACCTGCTCGCCGCGCGCGGCATCAGGGCCGCGGTCGTGTCGATGCCGTGCTGGGAACTGTTCGACGCCTCCGACGTGGCCTATCGCGCCGAGGTGCTGGGCGACGCGCCCCGGCTTGCGGTCGAGGCGGCCTCTCCGTTCGGGTGGGAGCGCTATGTCGCGGATCGCCACCACGTCGTGGGCATGATGCGCTTCGGCGCATCGGCTCCGGCCGAGGCGCTGTTCCACCATTTCGGCTTCACGCCGGCGAGCGTGGCCGACGTGGCCGATGCGATGATCCGCGGCGAGCACATCGTCGGCGACGGCGCTCCGCAACGGGCGCCGGGCGGGCACCGTTAGCATTGAGCTAGCATTGGATCGGTGGTTTCGGAGGCAGGGATGACGATTCGCGTCGCGATCAATGGTTTCGGCCGCATCGGCCGCCTCGTGCTGCGCGCGCTTTACGAACAGGCGCGCGACGATCTGCAGGTGGTGGCGATCAACGATCTCGGCTCGGTCGAGGCGAACGCGCACCTTCTGAAATACGACAGCGTGCATGGCCGCTTCCCCGGCGCGATCGCGACCGGCGACAGCTGGATGGATATCGGCCGCGGCAAGATCGCGGTGCTGGCCGAGCGCGATCCGGCGAAGCTGCCGTGGAAGAAGCTCGAAGTCGACGTCGCGCTCGAATGCACCGGGCTCTTCACGAAACGCGAAGCGGCGGCGAAGCATCTCGAGGCGGGCGCCAAGCGCTGCATCGTCTCGGCGCCAGCCGACGGCGTCGATTACACCGTGGTGATGGGCGTCAACAGCGACGGCGTGAAGCCGCAGCACATGGTGCTGTCGAACGGCTCGTGCACGACCAACTGCCTCGCGCCGGTGGCTTATGTTCTGAACGAAGGCGTCGGCATCGCGCAAGGCTTCATGACGACGATCCATTCCTATACCGGCGACCAGAACACGGTCGACACGCTGCACAAGGACATGCGCCGCGCGCGCGCCGCCGCGCTCAACATGATCCCGACCTCGACCGGCGCCGCGAAGGCGCTGGGCCTCGTCATTCCCGCCTTGCAGGGCAAGCTCGACGGCACCGCGATCCGCGTGCCGACCGCCAACGTGTCGCTCATCGACTTCGCCTTCAACGCCGAGCGCGACACCTCGCGCGAGGAGGTGAACGGGCTCATGGAGAAGGCGGCCGCAATCGAACCGCTTCAAGGGCATCCTCGGCGTCGTCAAGGACGAGGTCGTGTCGAGCGACTTCAATCACGACGGGCACAGCTCGACCTTCGACCTGACGCAGACGGTGGTGATGGGCAAGCGCTTTTGCCGCGTGCTGTCGTGGTACGACAACGAATGGGGCTTCTCGAACCGCATGGTCGAAGCGGCGGCGCTCGTCGGCAAGATGGCGTGAGAGCGCGCGTCATCGTCCATTCGCTCGATCATGCCGCGGCCGCGCTCGCAGCCGCCGAGCAACTCGAAGTTCCCGTCACGCTTGCTGAGCGCGCCCGGCGCCGGCGGCTATGCCGGGCCGCGCTGGTTCCTCGCGGTCGTATCCGAAGCGGCGCGCGCCCATCCCGGCGCCGCGTTCGACGCGGTCGTCGATTGCGCCGGCGAGGCCGGCACCGTGCTGGCCGCGCTGCGCGGCGGCGCCAGGCGCGTGCGTTTCACGGGCACGGCGGAAGCGCGCCGCAAACTCGCCGCGATCGCGGCGGAGCTGGGCGCCGAAATCGAGGGCGAGAGCCAGTCCGCCGCGCTCGACCTGCTGGGCGAGCGCGATCCCGTGGCGGCGTGCCGCGTTTACCTTGGCGCATAGGGCGTCGCGAAGCGGCCCCGCATCTGCTATATCGCTGCCACGATCCCGCCAACCCCAAGGAGTTTTCCCATGGTGACGGAACGGGTCAAGAAAATCCTCGACTGCTACGAGAGCGACAATCCCGGCACCAAAGCGAACCTCGCCCGCATCCTGATGCAAGGCAAATTGGGCGGCACCGGCAAGCTCGTGATCCTGCCGGTCGATCAGGGTTTCGAGCACGGCCCCGCGCGCAGCTTCGCGCCCAACCCGCCGGCGTACGATCCGCATTATCATTTCCAGCTCGCGATCGACGCCGGTCTTTCCGCCTATGCCGCGCCCCTGGGCTTCATCGAGGCCGGCGCCGCGCACATATGCGGGCGCGATCCCGACCATCCTCAAGGTCAATTCCGCCAACAGCCTCGCGCGCGCCAAGGAGGCGCCGAGCCAGGCGGTGACGGCGGGCGTCCAGGACGCCCTCAGGCTCGGCTGCGCGGCGATCGGCTTCACCATCTATCCCGGGTCCGATGCGGCCTATCACATGTTCGAGGAGATCGCCGAGCTGGGGCGCGAGGCCAAATCCTATGGGCTTGCGGTGGTGATCTGGTCCTATCCGCGCGGCGGCAATCTCTCGAAGGAGGGCGAGACCGCGATCGACATCTGCGCCTATGCCGCGCACATGGCGGCGCTCCTGGGCGCGCACATCATCAAGGTCAAGCCGCCGACCGAGTTCCTGGAGCTCGAGGCGGCGAAGAAGGTCTATCTCGAGCGCAAGATCGACATCTCGAAGCCGGCGGCGCGCATCCGCCACGTCGTGCAGTCGTGCTTCAACGGCAAGCGCATCGTCGTCTTCTCGGGCGGCGAGGCGAGGGACATCGACGGCGTCTACAACGAGGCGCGCGCCATCCGCGACGGCGGCGCCAACGGCTCGATCATCGGCCGCAACACGTTCCAGCGGCCGCGCGAGGAGGCGCTCAAGATGCTCGACACCATCGTCAAGATCTATCGCGGCGAGGCGTGAGGCGAAGTGGCGGCGCGGCTCTATCTCATCACGCCGCCGGCGCTCGAGCCGGCCGCGTTCGCCGAGCGCCTCAAGGAAGCGCTCGGCGCCGGCGACGTGGCATCGCTCCAGCTGCGCCTGAAGGACGTGGACGACGACACGATCCGCCGCGCCGCCGACGTGCTGCGCCCGATCGCGCAGAAGCACGACGTCGCCTTCATCATGAACGACCGGCCCGACCTCGCCGCAGGCGACCGGCTCGGACGGCGTCCATGTCGGGCAGGAGGATGCGACCTACGACGAGGCGCGGCGCATCCTCGGGCCCGACAAGATCGTCGGCGTCACCTGCTATGCGAGCCGGCACCTCGCCATCGAGGCGGCCGACAAGGGCGCCGACTACGTGGCCTTCGGCGGCTTCTTCCCGAGCCCGACGAAGCAGGGCCGCCGCTTCCAGAACGACCCCGAGATCATCGCCTGGTGGAGCGAGCTGACGAACGTGCCGTCGGTCGCGATCGGCGGCATCACGCCGCAGAATTGCGCGCCGCTGGTCGCGGCCGGGATCGACTTCCTCGCCGTCATCTCGGCGGTGTGGAGCCACCCGGCCGGGCCGGCCGAAGCGGTCAAGGACTTCGCCCGGGCCATCGCCGCGGCAGCCGGTCCGAAGCCGCCTCTGAACCACGCCGGCCGCAAGGGCGCTCGGGCTTCTGCGGCAAATGCCCATCGCATGCCTATCGCCGGACGCGTGTCGCGAGAGCGGCCTTTTTCGGCGTAAAGCCCTTGAGGTGAACTGAAAAAGACGTTCATGCGCCGTCATCGTATCTCGCCGCCGGCAATCGCTCTTCCGATACTTTTGATTACTCCTGATGCCCGTAGCGCCGGAAAAACGGGTGTTTTTGGCACGATGTGCAAGTCTTCCGACGCCTGGCGCCGGCTTCCAATTCTCCTCACGGGAGGTGTATCACAAAAACGTACAAAAGTCAAGTCCTCAGCCGACCGGCGCCCACAGCACGTCGTCGATCCGCTCCGCGCCGGCCGCCAGCATGACGAGGCGGTCGAAGCCCAGCGCGATGCCGGCGCTCGCCGGCATGTGCGCGAGCGCCGCCAGAAAATCCTCGTCGATCGGATAGGCCTCGCCATAGCGCGCGCGGCGCTTTTCCCGGTCGGCCTCGAAGCGGCGGCGCTGTTCCTGCGCATCGGTCAGCTCGCCGAACGCGTTGGCGAGCTCGAGGCCGCACACGTAAAGCTCGAAGCGCTCGGCGAGCCGCGCATCCTCGGGCTTCGCGCGCGCGAGCGCCGCCATCGCGATCGGATAATCGTAGAGGATCGGTGGGCGCGCCGATGCCGAGATTGGGCTCGATCTTGTCGAGGAAGATGCGGAAGAACAGATCCTCCCATGTGTCGCCGTCGTGCGGCGCGAGCGCGATCGCGCGTCGCGGCGTGCGGCCAGAAGATCGAGGCTCGGATTCTCCGGATCGCGGCAGGTCGCCAACAGATCGATGCCGCAGAATTTTCGGAACGCATCCGCGACGGATAGATACTGCCATGCGGCGCTTCGGATCGGCGGTTTGGCCGCGCCAGGAAAATTCCTGCGTGCCGGCTGCCGCGAGCACGAACTGCAAAAGCGCCTCGCAATCGGCCATGAGATCGCGATAGGACGCGCCCGCGCGATACCATTCGAGCATGGTGAATTCGGGATGGTGGAGTCGGGCCGCGCTCGCCGTTCCGGAAGCAATGCGCGAGCTGGAAGATGCGCTCCATCCCGGCGGCCAGCAGTTTCTTCATCGCGAATTCGGGCGAGGTGTGGAGATAGAGCGCGCGCTCGCCCTCGCCCGGCTCGATGAGGCGCGTGGCGAACGCATGGAGATGCGGCTCGAGGCCGGGGCTCCGCTGCAAGGCGGGCGTGTCCACTTCGGCGAATTCCCGCTCGGCGAAGAAGGCCCGGATCGCGCCGAGCGCCGCGCCGCGCACGGCGAGATTCGCCCTTTTGCGCGCGAAGATTTCGCGCCGCCACCAGCCGGTTCCACCGTTCGCCGTCATCGCGCGGCAAGCCTATCGGGAAGGGGTTGGCGGATCGAGTCCGTTGGGCTAGGAACCGGCATCGTTCCAGCCACGTACGCGACATGAAGATCAACGCCATCGACATCAAGCCCGGCAACGTGCTCGAGCACCAGGGCAAGCTCTGGCTCGTGATGAAGCGCGAGCTGATCCAGCCCGGCAAGGGCGGCGCCTTCGCGCAGATCGAGATGCGCGATCTGCGCTCGGGCAACAAGACCAACGAGCGTTTTCGCACCCAGGAGACGGTCGACCGGGTGCGCCTCGACGAGAAGGAGATGCAGTTCCTCTACTTCGAGGGCGATCAGGCGACCTTCATGGACAACGAGACGTTCGAGCAGGTCACGGTCGCCAAGGAGATGATCGGCGAGCCCGGCGATTTCCTGAGCGAAGGCATGATGTGCACGCTCCAGCTCTATGAGGGCGAGCCGATGTCGGTGACGATCCCGCAGACCGTGACGATGGCGGTGGTCGAGGCCGATCCGGTGGTGAAGGGCCAGACCGCGTCGTCCTCCTACAAGCCCGGCAAGCTCGAGAACGGCCGCCGCGTCATGATCCCGCCGCACGTCGAGGCCGGCACGCGCATCGTCGTCAACACCGCCGACGGCAGCTATGTCGAACGCGCCAAGGACTAGGGGATGGCGGTCCGCTCCGCGCTCATCCACGTCATGGCGTCGGCCGCGCTGAAGGCGGCCAAGGGGCTCATCCGCGATTTCGGCGAGGTCGATCAGCTCCAGGTCTCGATCAAGGGGCCGGGCGAGTTCGTCTCGAACGCCGATCTGAAGGCCGAGCGCATCCTCAAGGCCGAGTTGCGCGCGCGCGGCCGGGCTATGGCTTCCTCATGGAGGAGGGCGGCGAGACGCCGGGCGACGGGCGCCATCGCTGGATCGTCGATCCCTTGGACGGCACCACCAATTTCCTGCACGGGCTGCCGTTCTTCGCGATCTCGATGGCGCTCGAGCGCGACGGCGAGCTCGTCGCCGGCGTGATCTACGAGCCGATCCGCGACGAGATGTTCTGGACCGAGAAGGGCGTCGGCGCCTACGTCAACGAGCGGCGCTTGCGCGTCTCGGGGCGCCGCCGCCTTGCCGAGGCGGTGATCGGCACCGGCATGCCTTACGTCGAGGGCAGCGACCACGCGGCCTATCTCGCGACCTTGGCGCCGATCATGGCGGCGACCAGCGGCGTCCGGCGCTATGGCGTGGCCTCGCTCGATCTGGCCTATGTCGCGGCCGGGCGGCTCGACGGGTTCTGGGAGTTCGGCTCTGCGCCCGTGGGACATCGCCGCCGGGCTCCTGATGGTGCGCGAGGCCGGCGGCTACGCGACCGATTTCGCCGGCGCGCATGGCTTGCCGCCTTCGGGCGACGTGCTGGCCGCCAACGATCACCTGCACCAGCCGTTGCTGAAGCTCGTGACCGAGGCGCGGCGCAGCGCGCGCCTCCCGGTGTCTTAATTCGACCACGATTGCGCGCCAGTCTCCGGCGCGGTAGGAGCGGGGTCGCTTGCGCATCGTGCCCAATCTGCCTTCGCGCTCAGCCTCGCCGCGCCCGCCGCGGCGCAAGCGCCCGGCGTCGCGGTCGATTATCGGCGCGCTCGACGCCTCCGCCCCGCCGGCTGCCGCGCCCGGCGATGCGGCGCCGATCGTGCTGAAGCCGCCTCTGCCGCCGGTCGTGCTGACGCCGCCGCCGCCCGCGAAGCGCGAGGTCATGGTGGTGCCGCCGCCGCGGCCACCGGTGACGCCGACGGTCGCTCCGGTCCGTGCGCCGGCCCCGATGCCGCCGCCCGTGCCGCTCACGCCGCCGCTGGCCGCGCCGCAGCCGACACCGGCGGCGGCGCCCGCGACCGTGGCAGGGCCGGCGGAGATGGTGCACTTCGCCAAGGCCGATACGTCGCTCACGCCGGACGGGCGCGCGCTCCTCGACCGCATCGCCGCCACGCTTGCCGCCAACGACAAGCTGCGGCTCGAGCTGGTGGCGCATGCGAGCGGCGATCCGGACGATCCGGTGATGGCGCGCCGCGTCGCGTTGCAGCGCGCGATCGTGTTGCGCACATACCTGATCGAACATGGCGTCCAGAGCGTTCGCATGGACGTGCGCGCGCTCGGCGACAAGGATGCCGGCGACGGCCCGTTGGACCGCGTCGATCTCGTGCTGGTCGGGCGCTAGACCATGATCGGATCGGGCGGAATCGCTTTGCGCTCCGTCCGATCATGGTAATCGTCTTTCGCTTCGCATAAACGCCCGTTTCCATGCGAAGCGCTTCAGCGAGCGGGCGATGGAGAAGGCATGACCCGTCCCACCGCATATCTCGCGCGCATGGCGGCCTTCGTCGTCGCCGTGGGCGCGCTTGCCGCGCTCTTCGCGCAAGCGCTGGTGCCCTATTTCATGGGCAATCCCTGGGTCAACGGCATCATCGTCGCGGTCCTCGCGATCGGCATCCTCTACATCTTCCGCCAGGTGTGGCTCCTCAATCACGAGGTCGCGTGGTTCGAGAAATTCAGGAAGAGCCACGGCAATCTCACGACCGGGGACATGCCGCGCCTGCTGTTGCCGATGGCGACGATGCTGGGCGGGGGCCGGCAAGGGCGCGTGAGCCTCAGCCCGGTATCATTGCGCACGCTCCTCGACGGCATCGGCTCGCGGCTCGACGAGACGCGCGAGACCTCGCGCTACATGATCGGGCTGCTGGTTTTCCTGGGACTGCTCGGCACGTTCTACGGCCTTCTGGAGACGGTGCAGTCGGTCAAAGGCGTGCTCGGCGGGCTCAATCTCGGCGGCAGCGACGTGGCGGCCGCGTTCGCCGATCTGAAGGAACGGCTCGCCTCGCCCTTGGGCGGCATGGGCACGGCGTTCAGCGCGTCGCTGTTCGGCCTCGCCGGATCGCTCGTGCTGGGCTTCCTCGACCTGCAGGCCGGGCTCGCGCAGAACCGCTTCTACAACGAGCTCGAGGAACAGCTCTCGGGCTATACGCGCTTGACCGGCGGCGGCCCGTCGGTCGAGCTCGGCGAGGCCTCGGTGCCGGCTTATATCCAGGCGCTCCTCGAGCAGACCGCCGACAGCATCGACAATCTCCAGCGCACGCTGTCGCGCAGCGAAGAAGGCCGCAGCGCCGCCAACGCGCCGCTCCTCGCCTTGGCCGAGCGGCTCGGCACCTTGACCGACCAGATGCGCGCCGAGCAGAGCCTGCTCCTGCGCTTGGCCGAGCAGCAGCTCGAACTGCGCCCGGTGCTGCAAAAGCTGGCGGAGGCGGTCGCCGCCACTGCGCCGAACGACGAGATGCGCTCGCACCTGCGCGCGATCGAGACCTACCTTGCCCGCATCGGCGACGACCTTGCGCAAGGCCGCGGCGAGGTGCTGAAGGAAATGCGCAGCGAGATCCGCCTCCTCGCCCGCACCATCGCCGCGCTCGCGGACGAGCCGCAGCGGTCCTAGGCGATGCCCTATTCGTCGCGCCGCTCCGAGCGGCACGCCATCAACATCTGGCCGGGCTTCGTCGATGCGCTGTCGCAGCTCGTCATGGTCATCATTTTCGTCCTGCTGTTCTTCACGGCGGGGCAGTTCTTCCTGACCGACGCGCTGTCGGGGCGCGATGCGGCGCTCCGGAAACTCACGGACCAGATCAACCAGCTCACCAATATCCTTTCGCTCGAGAAGCAGCAGAACGCCGATCTCCAGGTCAAGGTGACGCAACTCGCGGCCGCGCTCGGCGAAGCCAACGCCGCGCGCGACGCGCTGCAAGGCCAGGTGCAGCAGCTCACGGCGAAGTTGCAGCAGAACGACAGCGATCTCGCCGCATCGCGCGCCCGCGAGCAAGACCTGGCGTCCCAGCTTCAAGTCGAGCAGCAGAAGAGCGTGGCGGCCGAAAGCGAATCGGAGGCGCGCGGCAAGCAGCTGTCGGCCGCCGCAGACGACGGTCGCGGACCTCGCGGCGCAGATCGACAACCTCAAGGCGGAGCTGGCGCGGATCGGCGATGCGCTCGATGCCGCCGAGGCCAAGAACAAGGAGCAGCAGGTCCAGCTCGCCGATCTCGGCCAGCGTCTCAACCAGGCGCTGGCGAGCCGGGTCGAGGAGCTGGCGCGCTATCGCTCGGAGTTCTTCGGGCGGCTGCGCGCGATCCTGGGCGACCGGCCCGACATCCGCGTCGTCGGCGACCGCTTCGTGTTCCAGTCCGAGGTGCTGTTCGCGCCGGGGAGCGCCGCCTTGAGCCCCGAAGCGCAGCAACGATTGCAGCCGGTGGCGGCGGCGCTGACGGCGCTCGCGCCGAAAATCCCCAACGACCTCGCCGTGGGTGCTCCAGGTCGGGGGCCATACCGACCGGCAGCCGATCGCGACGGCGCAGTTCCCCTCGAACTGGGAGCTCTCGACCGCACGCGCGCTTTCGGTCGTGCGCTATTTCGTGTCGCAGGGCATTCCGGCCGACCGGCTGTCCGCCGCGGGGTTCGGCGAATACGAGCCGATCGACCCGGCCGACACGCCCGAGGCGTACAGCAAGAACCGGCGCATCGAGCTGAAGCTGACCGAGCGCTAGGGCGCGTTCGTGCCGGGCGATTTTATGGCGAGCGACGCGCGGCTTTCCGGGACCCCCGCTTGCGCCGGGGTGACGGCAAGAGTTTCAGGCCGAGCGATGCCTCCAACGCGCGAAAGCCGCGGAGATGCCCGCGGCTTTCGCCTTTTCGCTCGCGCGATGGTTGCTAGCGGCGGCCCTTCTTGCGGCCGCCCTTGCGCTTGGCTTTCTTTGCGGTCTTGCGCGCGCCGCCCTTGCGTCCGGCGGCCTTGCGGCCCGCCTTCTTCTTCGCGGCCTTCTTCTTCTTCGCCGCCTTGACCGGTGCGCGTTTCGCCGCCTTCTTGGCCTTCGCCTTCGCCTTCGCCTTGCGCCGCTTCGGCGCCGCCTTCTTGGCCGGCGCGGGTGCGGGCGTTGGCGCGGGCATCGGCGGGACCGGCGCCGGCGCGCCCATCGGCGGAACGTTATTGTCGGATTCGTTCGACATCTTGGCCTGACCCCCTCGTGCCTTTGCGAACTGCGCCGATCCTATGTTACGATTTGCGGAAAGTCGAACGGAATTACGGAACCTGGGCGCGGTTGCGCGCGCGTTTTTGCGCCGCTATAAGCGCGCACGCAGAGGAGCGGGCGATGAAGGAAAGCATTCATCCCGATTATCACGAAATCACCGTCGTCATGACGGACGGGACGAGCTACACGACGCGCTCGACCTACGGCAAGGCCGGCGACACGCTGCGGCTCGAGATCGATTCGAAATCGCATCCGGCGTGGACCGGCGGGCAGCAGCGCCTGGTCGATAGCGGCGGTCAGCTCGCGCGCTTCAACAAGCGCTTCCAGGGCTTCAAGATAAAGTAAGCGCGCGCCGCGCCAGCGCGTCGAGCCGCGCCACCCGCCCATAGAGAAGCCGCGAGCGGCCGAGCAAGCTCGCCGAGCCGCGGCGGCAGTCCGTTCTCCTCGTGCTCCGCCCCGGCGCTGCAAATGTCGAAATCGTCGAGCGGCTCGGACAGCGCTTCCTCGACCGACATCTCGCCGCTCGCGACCGCGCGCTGCGCCAGCAGCCACGCCATGATGCGGGTGAGCCGCGCGGTCAGGCGCAGCGTCTCGGCGCACATCTGCAAACGCGCGATCGGCGCGAGGTCGAGACCTTCGGCGCGTTCGTGCCGCTCGAGATAGTCGCGCGCCTCGACGACGAGGCCCAAGGCCTCGCCGTACGTCTTGCCGAAGAACAAAGTGCCGCCGGCGATCGTGCCCATCGCGCTCATCCCCAGCCATTTCTCTACCATTGCGTGCGCAAGGAAGCGAGTCCGGCCGCGCTTCGGGCGGCCCTTTCGCACCTTGAACGGCACCGCTTCGCGCCTATGTTTAATGGGTCCGGGGACGCCCAGCGTGGGTCTTGCGGACGTTAACCAGCCCGGCCATTCCGGCGGGCATGTTGACCCATATTGCTCAAAGGAGGATGTGGTCATGGAAGGTTTCGATTTCTCTCCCCTGTTCCGCTCGACGATCGGTTTCGACCGCCTGATGCGCCTTGCCGACACGGCGACGCGCGTCGATGGCGGCGTCTCCTATCCGCCCTACGACATCGAAGTCACCGGTGAGAACGCCTATCGCCTGACCATGGCGGTGGCGGGCTTCGCGCAGGACGACCTCGACATCACGGTCAAGGAGAACGAGCTTCTCGTCTCCGGCCGGTCGAAGAAGGACGAGCGCGGACAGTTCCTGCATCATGGCCTGGCGCGGCGCGCCTTCGAACGGCGCTTCGAGCTCGCCGACCATATCAAGGTGAGCGGCGCGTCGCTCGAGAACGGGCTCCTGCATGTCGAGCTCGTGCGCGAGGTGCCGGAGGCGATGAAGCCGCGCAAGATCGAGATCGCGGCGGGCACGTCCGGCGCGCAGACGATCGAGCAGAAGGCGGCCTAACTTACCAACGCATGTTCGTCGATGGAGCGGCGGCGCCCGAACGGCGCCGCCGTTCGTCTTGCGCCGTGCCCGAAAAAACGGAGCCGTCCCCGAGGGACGGCTCCCACCCACAAATGTGCGAAGGTTCGAAGGTGCTCGCTCTGACTCTCACTGCCGCCGGGACAGAGCCCCGTGCGGCGCCGCGAACTATGACGGGACGTGGTTAAGGGAACCTCAATCGCCCCGCCCGAAGACGTCGATCCGTTCGCGCCGGCGGCGGGGGGTTAAGGCGAAAGGAAAGCGCGATGATCGCAATGGTGACGGGTCTTCGACCACCCTGTCATTGCGAGGAGCGAACGCTTCAAAGTTCCTATCCTACGGAGATTGCTTAGCTTCGCCTCGCGACAATGACAGCGTCGCACAGCTAGCGTTTGAACACGGACTCGGCGCCGCCGCGGTGCTTCTGCTTCAGCGCGATCTCGGCCTTGGCGCGCGCGATCTCGGCGTCGAGCTCGGCGATATAGGCCTCGAGCTCAACGATCCCGAGCGGCGCCAGATCGCGCTTCGGCTTCGGCTGACGGAGGGGAAGGAGATCTTCTTCGTCCATCTCGTCTCTCCTCGCGGGCGGACGTTGCCAGCATGGCGCGATCCGGCTAGAGGTGCAACGCACCCGACGAGCCCGAGGATCGCCGCGATGAGCTCTCCCCGCCAGCATGAACGCGATCGAAATCGCCGAGCGCCGGCGGGCCGGAGGTGCTGCGTCTGGTGCAGCGGCCGCTGCCGCCTTTGGGCGCGGGCGAGCTTCTCATCGCGGTCGAGGCGGCGGGCGTCAACCGGCCCGACGTGCTGCAGAGGAAGGGCGAATATCCGCCGCCGCCGGGGGCAAGCGATCTGCCGGGCCTCGAGGTCGCGGGGCGCGTGGCAGCGGTCGGGCTCGGCGTCAACCGCTTCAAGCCGGGCGATGCCGTGTGCGCGCTCGTCGCGGGCGGCGGCTATGCCGGCTATTGCGCCGCGCCCGAGGCGCAATGCCTGCCGGTGCCGCAAGGGCTTCTCGATGGTCGAGGCGGCGGCGCTGCCGGAAACCTTCTTCACCGTGTGGCACAATCTGTTCGAGCGCGGCCGGCTCGGCGCCGGCGAGGCCGTGCTGATCCACGGCGGCACGAGCGGCATCGGCACGGCGGCGATCCAGCTCGCCAAAGCGTTCGGCGCGGCGCCGATCTTCGCCACCGCCGGCAGCCGCGACAAATGTCACGCCTGCGAGCGCTTGGGCGCCACGCGCGGCATCGACTACAAGACCCAGGACTTCGTCAAGGTGGTGAAGGACGCGACCGGCGGGCGCGGCGTCGATGTCGTGCTCGACATGGTCGGCGGCGATTACATCCAGCGCGATTTCTCCGCGCTCGCGCCGGACGGGCGGCTCGTCTTCATCGCCTTTCTCGGCGGCGCCACGGCGAGCGTCAATTTCGTGCCGATCATGCTGAAGCGCCTCACCGTCACCGGCTCGACCTTGCGCGCGCGCCGGGTCGAGGAGAAGGGCGCCATCGCCGCCGCGCTCCTGCGCAATGTCTGGCCACTGCTCGACGCGGGCAAGGTCAAGCCCGAGATCTACAAGACTTTTCCGCTTGCCGCGGCGGGCGACGCGCACCGCCTGATGGAAAGCTCGGCCCATATCGGCAAGATCGTGCTCACGGTTTGACCGTGGCGGCCGGCGCGCCTATATAGGGGCGATCCAGGACATGGCCGGCAGGCTGCGTCCGGCGCCCAGGACCGGGCGCGCGGGCCAGAAGCCGCGCCAGGATTGCAGGAGACCGGGATGGCTCAGCCCTTGATGCCGAAAGCGACCGCCGTGTGGCTGGTCGAGAACACGTCGCTCTCGTTCGACCAGATCGGCGAATTCTGCGGCCTCCATCCGCTCGAGGTGCAGGCGATCGCCGACGGCGAGGTGGCGTTGCAGATGCAGGGGCTCGACCCGATCGCCAACGGCCAGCTCACGATCGAGGAGATCGAGCGCTGCCAGGCCGATCCGACGGCGCGCCTCCAGCTTGCGAAGGAGGCGGTGCCGGTGTCGCTCGTGAAGCACCGGGGCCCGCGCTACACGCCCATCGCCAAGCGCCAGGACAAGCCCAACGCGATCGCCTGGATCGTCAAGAACCATCCCGAATTGACCGACGGGCAGGTCTCGAAGCTCGTCGGCACGACCAAGCCGACGATCCGCGCGGTGCGCGACCGCACGCATTGGAACACGCAGAACATCAAGCCGCAGCATCCGGTGTCGCTGGGCCTGTGCACGCTCGAGGAGCTCGAGGCCGCCGTCACGCGCGCCAATCGCGGCAAGAAGGTCGAGGTCGCGCCGCCGACGGTCGAGGAAGAAGAGAGCGCGCAGGCCGAGTGATGAGCGGCGCGGCCGGGATCGCCCAATCCTCCGGCGCGGCGCGGCATTGGCGCGGGGCCGAGAACGGCCCCGTGCGCATCGGCAGCGAGGCGCACAAGCGGCTCTTCTGCCGCATGCTGCTCGACACGCACGATCCCTACAAGCCCGCCGTCATCGACTGGCCGAAGCTCGGCGAGGCGGAGCGGAAGCGCCTCGTCAGCCTGCCGATCTGGGACATCGCGGTGCAGACCGAAGGCAAGGCCAAGATCCGCGTCTCGACTTACGCCGAGCGTATCGGCGATCCGCTCCTCATCGACGCCGTCAAGCTCAACGGCTTCGAGGAAGGGCGGCACAAGGACGTGCTGTCGAACATGGTGGCGGCTTATGGCATCAAGCTCGAACCCGAGCCGCCTTATCCGAAGCCGCGCGATCCCGAATGGGCCTTCATGGTGACGGGCTACAGCGAGTGCATCGACAGCTTCTTCGCCTTCGGCCTGTTCGAGCTGGCGCAAGCGCTCGGGCTTCTTCCCGCCGGAACTCGTCGCGACGTTCGAGCCGGTGATGCAGGAGGAATGCCGCCACATCCTGTTCTTCGTCAACTGGGCCGCCTGGCACCGGAAGAACCTGCCGTGGTGGCAGAAGCCGATCTTCGACGCGCGCCGCCTGGGCGTTTGGGCGAAGCTCGTGCACGAGCGGCTCCAGACCGCGAAGGACGTGGGCGGCGGCGACAATTTCGCCATGACCGGGCACGAATCGATGGGCATCGACGTCGATGTCGCGGGCCTGATGGATGCGTGCCTCGGCGAGAACGAGCGCCGCATGGCGGGCTATGACGAGCGCCTGCTGCGCCCCCGGATCGTGCCGCGCCTCGTGCGCCTCGCGCGCCGCTTCGTGCGAAGCAAGAAGGCCGCGGCGGCGTAAGCGATTATTCTTTGCGGGCGATGTGGCCCGCGCTCTTCAGCGTTTCGGCGATTTCGGCCACCGCCGCCGGATCTTCGATCGTCGCCGGCATGCGATACTCCTCGCCGTCGGCGATGCGGCGCATGGTGCCGCGCAGGATCTTGCCCGAGCGCGTCTTCGGCAGGCGCTGCACCACCACGGCGGCCTTGAAGCTCGCGACCGGGCCGATGCGCTCGCGCACCAGCGCCACCGTCTCGGCCGAGATGCGCTCGGGCGGCGCGTTGACGCCGGCCTTCAAGACGAGGAAGCCGAGCGGCACTTGGCCCTTCAGCGCATCGGCGACGCCGATCACGGCGCATTCGGCGACATCGGGGTGCGATGCCAGCACCTCCTCGATGGCGCCGGTCGAAAGCCGGTGGCCGGCGACGTTGATGATGTCGTCGGTGCGCGTCATGACGAAGACATAGCCGTCCGCGTCGATGAAGCCGGCGTCGGCGGTGTGGTAGTAGCCGGGGAAATCGGCGAGATAGGCGCTGCACGAAGCGCTCGTCGGCGTTCCACAGCGTGGGCGACGAGCCCGGCGGCAGCGGCAGCTTGACGCACAGCGCGCCGATCTCGCCGCGCTTCATCTCGTGCCCGTCGGGATCGAGCACGCGCAGATCATAGCCCGGCGCGGGCTTGGTCGAGGAGCCGAGCTTCACCGGCAGATGCTCGAGCCCGATGCAGTTCGCCGTGATCGCCCAGCCGGTCTCGGTCTGCCACCAATGGTCGATCACCGGCCGCTTCAGATGAAGCTGCGCCCATTCGACGGTCGGCGGATCGGCGCGCTCGCCGGCGAGGAAGAGCGTGCGGAACTGCGAGAGATCGTACTTGGCGATGAACTTGCCGTCGGGATCGTCGCGCTTGATGGCGCGGAAGGCGGTGGGCGCCGTGAACATGGCGTTGATGCCGTGCTCGGCGATCATGCGCCAATAGACGCCGGCGTCGGGCGTGCCGACGGGCTTGCCCTCGAACAAGAGGCTGGTGCAGCCGAAGAGCAGCGGCGCATAGACGATGTAGGAATGGCCGACGACCCAGCCGACATCGGAGGCGGCGAAGAACGCATCGCCCGGCTTCATGCCGTAGACGTTCGCCATCGACCAGTTGAGCGCCACGGCGTGCCCGCCATTGTCGCGCACGATGCCCTTGGGCTCCCCGGTCGTGCCGGAGGTGTAGAGGATGTAGAGCGGATCGGTCGCCTCGACCGGCACGCAGGGCGAAGGCGCCGCCGCCGCGACCGCCTCGCGCCAGTCGCGGTCGCGCCCTTTGACGAGGCTGGCCGTCGAGCATCGGGCGCTGCAGGATGAAGCAGGTCTCGGGCTTATGGTGCGCGAGCTCGATCGCGAGATCGAGCAGCGGCTTGTACGGCACGAGGCGGCCCGGCTCGACGCCGCACGAGGCGGCGAGCACGAGCTTCGGCTGCGCGTCGTCGATGCGCGCGGCAAGCTCGGGCGCGGCGAAGCCGCCGAACACGACGGAATGGATGGCGCCCAGCCGCGCGCAGGCGAGCATCGCCATCACCGCTTCCGGCACCATCGGCATGTAGATGAGGACGCGGTCGCCTTTCCGGACACCGGCCGCCGCGAGCGCGCCGGCAAGAAGCGCCACCTCGTCGCGCAGCTCGCGATAGGTGAAGGACGCTTTCGTGTTGGTGACGGGGCTGTCGTAGATGAGCGCCGCCTGCTCGGCGCGGCCGCGCTCGACATGGCGGTCGAAGGCATTCCAGCAGGTGTTCATGCGCCCGCCGCGGAACCAGCGGTAAAACGGCGGATTGGCGGCGTCGAGCACCTTGTCCCAACGGCGCTCCCAGTCGATCGCCTCGGCCGCGTCGCCCCAGAATCCCTCGGGATCGGCGAGCGAGCGGCGCCAAGCTTCCTCGTAGCGTCCGGTCATGGCGCCAGTATTGTCATTGCTCGCCGAGCGACGCAATCTCCCTGGCAAGAGGGAGGACGCGAATGAACGAACGGGCGCAAGCGAATCCCTATACCGTCCGGGCTCGAGCGCAACGCGGCGAATTTCGTGCCGCTGTCGCCCTTGAGCTTCATCGCGCGCAGCGCCGCGGTCTTTCCGGCGCGGCTCGCGGTCGTGCACGGCGCGCGGCGCTATAGCTGGGCGGAGTCCTACGCGCGCTGCCGCAGGCTCGCGAGCGCGCTCAAGGCGCGCGGCATCGGCAAGAACGACACCGTCGCGGTCATGGGCGCCAACACGCCCGAACTGTTCGAGGCGCATTTCGGCGTGCCGATGGCGGGCGCGGTGCTGAACGCGCTCAACATCCGCCTCGACGCCGCGGCGATCGGCTTCATCCTGCAGCACAGCGAGGCGAAGGTTCTGCTCACCGACCGCGAATTCTCGGGCGTGATCGAGCCGGCGCTGGCGCAGCTCAAGAGACGACCAATCGTCGTCGATATCGACGATGCGCTTGCGGTCGGCGGCAAGCTGTTGGGCGCGCTCACCTACGAGGAGCTGCTCGCCGAGGGCGATCCCGAAGCATCGTGGCAGGGACCGGCCGACGAATGGGACGCGATCGCGCTCAACTACACGTCCGGCACGACCGGCAACCCGAAGGGCGTCGTCTATCACCATCGCGGCGCCTATCTCAACGCGCTCGGCAACGCGCTGGTGTGGAGCATGCCGCGCCATCCGGTCTATCTCTGGACGCTGCCGATGTTCCATTGCAACGGCTGGTGCTTTCCCTGGACGGTGACGGCGCTGGCCGGGACGCATGTGTGCCTGCGCCGGGTCGAGGCGGGGCCGGTGTTCGCGGCGATTGGCCGAGCATGGCGTCACGCACCTGTGCGGCGCGCCGGTCGTGATGAACATGCTGCTCAACGCGCCGGCCGAGCGCGCGGCGCGAATTGGGCCGCCGCGATCGCGCTCATGACGGCGGGGTCGGCGCCGCCCGCCGCCGTGATCGAGGGCATGGAGAAGCTCGGCTTCGACGTGACGCATGTCTATGGCCTGACCGAAGTCTATGGCCCCGCCGTGGTGTGCGACTGGCACGAGGAATGGGACGCGCGTCCCGCGGCCGAGCGCGCGTCGCTGAAGGCGCGCCAGGGCGTGCGCTACCCCGTGCTCGACGGGCTCATGGTGGCCGATCCCGCGACGCTCGCGCCGGTGGCCAAGGACGGCGCCACGATGGGCGAGGTGTTCATGCGCGGCAACATCGTGATGAAGGGCTATCTCAAGAACGACAAGGCGACGGGCGAGGCGTTCGCCGGCGGCTGGTTCCACACCGGCGATCTGGGCGTCATGCACGCGGACGGCTATATCGAGATCAAGGACCGCTCGAAGGACATCATCATCTCGGGCGGCGAGAACATCTCGACGATCGAGGTCGAGGGCGTGCTGTTCCGCCATCCCGCCGTGCTCGAGGCGGCGGTGGTGGCGCGGCCCGATCCGCACTGGGGCGAGACGCCCTGCGCCTTCGTCACGCTGAAGGAAGGCGCGTCCGCCACCGCGGACGAGATCATCGCCTTCTGCCGCGCGCACCTGGCGCACTACAAGGCGCCGCGCATGATCGTGTTCGGCGCCTTGCCCAAAACCTCGACCGGCAAGGTGCAGAAATACGTGCTGCGCGACCAGGCCAAGGCGATCGAGTGACATACCTCAGATCGGCGCATGCGGTCGCTCCGCGTTCGCTCGGCACCCTCTCCCGCGAGCGGGCAAGGATGAGAACTATCGTTTATGCAGATCTCGCGATCGCGCGGTTCCGCCGGACAGGCCACCCCTTGCGCATGCGCTCGAGAGTGCGGGCCCGTGCCGCGCGCTGCCTGGCGAGTAAGAAGTTCCGCTCGCGCCCTTTTTGTGGCGGCTCGTCGCCGATCGTCACCCACGACCTTAGCTTAGTGCGTGGTCGCTTCGAGCAGGGCGATTTCGTCTTTTATTCGCAGTTTCTGTCGCTTCAGGTCGTGGACCATGTCCATATTGGGGAGCGGACGGCTGATTTCATGGTCGATCTGTTCCTCGAGGCCACGATGGCGGCTCCGCAGAGCCTCGATCTGATCGCTGAGCGACATGGCTCCTCCTGTCTCGACAGGACGCAACGTCGCGCATGCTAACGCCGATTGGAGGCGGCGGCCAAGTGGGATATGCTCGGCCGTCTCCCGCCACTAGGGTCAACAACAAATGATGGCGCCGCGATGAGCGTTGACACAACGTCTGGTTGTAGGCATCAGCGGCGCATCCGGTGTCATTTACGGCGTCCGCCTGCTCGAAATGCTGCGCGCCATGCCGATCGAGACCCACCTGGTGATGAGCCGGGCGGCCGAGGTCACGATCGCGCACGAGACCACCCTCAAAGTGGCCCAGGTCCAGGCGCTCGCTCATTTCGTGCACCCGATGGCGGACATCGCCGCCTCGATTTCCTCGGGTTCGTTCAAGACCATGGGCATGATCATCGCGCCCTGCTCGATCCGCAGCATGTCGGAGATCGCCTCGGGCGTGACCTCCTCGCTGCTGACGCGCGCCGCCGACGTGACCTTGAAGGAGCGCCGCAAGCTGGTCCTCATGGTGCGGGAAACGCCCCTGCATCTCGGGCATTTGCGCACGATGGGCCTGCTCGCCGAGATGGGCGCGGTGATCGCGCCGCCGGTGCCGGCCTTCTATGCCAAGCCGCAGACGATCGAGGACATGATCGACCATACGATCGGCCGGGTGCTCGACCAGTTCGGGCTCGAGACCGGCAAGTTCAAGCGCTGGGGCGAGGAGCCCGAGGCGCCGCGCCGGCTCCGGCACAACGAGCCCAGCTAGGCGGAAGCCGCCGCGTCGAGCGCCGCCATGAGGGCGGCGGCCGCGGAATCGCCGACCCCGCCGAGATAGAGCGCGAGATTGGCGCGGGCGGCATCGCCGCGCGCGGCCGGCGGGATGGCGGGGCCGGCGGCCGGCGCGAGCGGCGCCAGGCGCTCCATCGCGATCTGCTCGGCATCGAGTTCGATCTTCTTCATCCGCGAATAGAGGTTCTCGGCGCCGCTGATGCCCTTCAGCGCATGGCGCGTGCGGCGCAGCTTCTCGACCACCCCGTGCGCCACGGAAGCGCCGTCGCCTCGGCCGCCGCGAGCGCCGCGCTCATCGAGCCGGCCACGGCCCGAAATCCCGACCCAGCACGCGAACAGCGCGATCAGCACGTCCTTGCCGTGCCGGTCCTGCAATTCGAGGCAGGCGGGCGCCACGCCCGGCCGCGCGTAGAATCCGAGCGCGAAGCGCCAGAATTCGTCGAACGCTTCAGCCATCGCCGAGACAGATGCCGAGTCCGCGCGCGGTGCGGACGAGAGTGCCGTCGGGATCGACTTCCTGCGGCCGCTGGATCGCCTCGGCGAGCGGCACATCGACCACGCGGCGATTCTGCCACGCCACCATGCGGTCGAAGCGCTGCGCCGCGATGAGGTCGACGGCGGCGACGCCAAAGGCGGAGGCGATCATGCGGTCCTCCCAGGTCGGCGTGCTGCCGCGCTGGACATGGCCGAGGACGGTGACACGCGTTTCGGCGCCCGTCATGTCGGCGATCGCCTCGCCCAGGATATGGCCGATGCCGCCATAGCTCGCGCCGCCGCCGCCGTGCCGGCGCTGCACCAGGCTGCCGGTCAAATCCTTGACCGCCTCGGCGACGATGACGAGCGCGAAATTGCGGCCGTGCCGGCGCACCTTCTCGATATGCGCCGCGATCGCCTCCATCGTATAGGGAATTTCCGGGATGAGGATGATGTCGGCGCCGCCGGCGATGCCGGCGGCGAGCGCGATGTGGCCGGCATCGCGCCCCATCACTTCGAGGACCATGACGCGGTCGTGGCTCGCCGCAGTCGGCTGCAAGCGGTCGAGCGCCTCGGTCGCGACCGTCACGGCCGTGTCGTAGCCGATCGAGAACTCGGTCGCGCCGACATCGTTGTCGATCGTCTTCGGAATGCCGACGAGCTTCAGGCCGCCCTGCTGCGCGAGGCGGCGCAGGATCGCGAAGCTGCCGTCGCCGCCGACGCCGACGATGGCGTCGAGGCCGATCTCGCGTGCGCCCTCGATCACCTCGTCCGAGCGGTCCTTCAAGCTGCCGTCCGGCATCGGAAAGGCGAACGGGTCGCCCTTGTTCGTCGTGCCGAGGATCGTGCCGCCGAGCCTGAGGACGTTGACGTTGGTGACGCCGAGATCGAGCTCCTCGTATTCGACCGGGCGGCGCATCAAGCCCATCGTGCCCTGCCTGATGCCATAGACGCGCCAGCCATGGCCCAGCACCGCGCGCGACACCACGGCGCGGATCGCGGCGTTCAATCCGGCGCAATCGCCGCCGCTCGTCAGAATGCCGATGGTCTTCCGATCCGTCTCTGCCATGCCACGCTCTCCACCACCACGACCTGCGGCCTCGCTTCCTCGTGCCAACGCCCGATGGCGCAAGCGCTCACCATCGGCCGCGGCTTTTGCTATACTGAGCTTACTCCTGAGACGGGCTCCCGTTTGCCGATGGACCTCGACGTCGAAGCCTTGAAGGCCAAGGTCGCCGCGCTCAAGAGCGAGCATCGCGATCTCGACGAGGCGATTGCCCGGCTGTCGGAGACTGTGCCGGTCGATCGCCTGCATTTGCAACGGCTGAAAAAGCGCAAATTGGCCTTGAAGGACCTGATCCTCAAGCTCGAGGCGAAGCTCTTACCCGACATTATCGCGTGAGGCGAAATCGCGCCGCTCGAGCGCCCGTCACGGCGCGCTCTTCACCTTCTTCTTCGATTCGTACATGGCGCGGTCGGCGGCGTCGATGATGCTCCCGGCGTTGTCGCCCTGGGCAAAGGTATAGACGCCATAGGCGACGCTGACGTTGAGCGGCGTGCCCTGGAAATCGATCTTGTGCGCGTCGATGAGCTCGGCGAGCTCGCCGGCCTTGTGCCACGCCTGCGCCTGGTCGCTCTGCACCAGGAGCACGCCAAGCTCGTCGCCGCCCAGGCGCCCGACCACGTCGGTCGCGCGCACGTTCTCGGCGAGCACCTGCGCCACCGCGACAAGCACGGCGTCGCCGGCGGCGTGACCGTGCTGATCGTTGATGCGCTTCAAGCCGTTCACGTCGAAATAGACGATGCTCGACGGCGTGCCGTAGCGTTGTGCATAGGCCATCATGCGCGACAGCTCGCGCACGAAGGCGCGGCGGTTGACGACCGGCATGAGCGGGTCTTCGTCGACGAGCTTCTCGAGATAGTTGATGCGGTTCTTGGCGTCCTCGAGCTGGCGGCGGAGCTGCTCGACCTCTTCCATGAGCGCGGCAAAAGCGCGGCGCACGCTGGCGGTGAGCTCGGCCTCGGGAATGCCGGCGACATCGACGACGTCGGACGCGGGCGCCGCCGCTGCGGCGGCGGGCGCCGCGGGCGCAGCTTGCGGCTTCGCGGCCGGGCGGGCCGCTGCCGCGCCCTCGATCGACTTGCGGTCGCGAATTTCCATGTGCGCCCTGGGTCGTTTGAAAGCCTGCGGATTATGCCCGAAATGGGGAGAGCGTCAAAGGAATCGCAACCCCGAGTCGCATCAGAAATATTTCTTGAGGTTGGCGCGGATGCGGGCGAGCGGGCTGACGCCGCGCTCGGGCCAGGCGAAGCCGCCGGTGATCCGCTCGCACACGCCGACATAGACGTTGGCCGCGGCCAGGATCACCTCGCGCGGGATCTCCGGCACGGGCTCGCGATAGGGATCGCAGCGCGCCGCGACCCAGTTGCGCACCACGTCCTTGTCGAAGCTTTCCGGCCGCTCGCCCTTCTCGAAGCGCTCCGCATAGGTCGCGAGATACCAATAGCGGCTGCTGTCCGGCGTGTGGATCTCGTCGGCCAGGACGACGCCGCCGGCGCGATCGCGGCCGAATTCGTATTTCGTATCGACGAGAATGAGGCCGCGCTTGGCCGCGATCTCGCGGCCGCGCGCGAACAGCGCGAGCGCATGCCGCGTCACCTCGTCCCAAGTCTGCTTCGGCAGGAGGCCGCGCCCGACGATGTCGGCGGGCGCAAGCGGCTCGTCGTGCGCGCCGTCCTCGCCCTTCGTGGTGGGCGTGATGATCGTCTCCGGCAGCTTCTGGTTTTCCGTCATGCCGTCGGGCAGGCGGATGCCGTACATCTCGCGCCGCCCGCTCTTGTACATCGACCACACCGAGGTCGAGGTCGTGCCGGCGAGATAATCGCGCACCACGATCTCGACCGGCAGCATGTCGAGCCGGCGTCCCACGACGACGTTCGGATCGGGATATTCGATGACGTGGTTGGGGCAGATGTCGGCGGTCGCATCGAACCAGAAGCGCGCGATCTGCGTCAGCACCTGGCCCTTCAGCGGGATCGAGGTGAGGACGCGATCGAAGGCCGAAAGCCGGTCGCTGGCGATGAGAATGCGCCGCCCGTCCGGCAGGTCGTAATTGTCGCGCACCTTGCCGGCATAGTGGTTCGGCAGCTCGGGAATGGTGGCGTCCGAGAGCGCGGAATCGAGATAGGAGGCGAGCAGCGTCGAGTCGGGCAAAGGATCCCCCGTGTTCTGCGAAAGGCGCGTCAGTGCAAGATTTTCGGGCCGATTGCAAGCGGCTTCGCGCGGCCCTAATTTCGCCCGCCACGCGAAGGGAGAAAGCGGGCGATGGCGGCGAATCCGCTGGTCGGCATCCTCATGGGAAGCGCGTCCGACTGGGAGACGATGAAGCACACGGCCCAGACGCTCGAGCGGCTCGGCATTCCCTACGAGCGCCGTGTCGCCTCGGCGCACCGCACGCCCGACCGCGTCATCGCCTATGCGCGCGGCGCGCGCGAGCGCGGCCTCAAGGTCATCATCGCCGCCGCCGGACTCGCCGCGGGATCTGCCCGGCATGGTCGCGGCGCTGACGCCGCTGCCGGTGCTGGGCGTGCCCTTGGCCGGCGGGCTCATGGGGCTCGACAGCCTGCTCTCGATGGCGCAGATGCCGGGCGGCATTCCCGTCGGCACGCTCGCGATCGGGCGGCCCGGCGCCGTCAACGCGGCCGTGCTCGCGGCGTCGATCCTGGCGCTCGGCGACGCAACGATCGCGGCGGCACTCGACGCCTTCCGCCGGCGCAGACCGACGCCGTGCCGGAAGACCCGGAGGCGAAGGCTTAGAAGCGCGGCTTCGCCACGCGGAAGAAGCGCAGCGGATTGGGGATGCGCCCGGCCGCGCGCTCGAAGCCGGCGCGCAGACGCGGCAGCGCGCTCACGTCGCGCAAGCGCCGCGCCGAGAAACGCCTCGGTCGCGGCAGAACCGTCCGAGCGGTCGTCGAGCCAATAGAGCATGGTCGCGCCATAGATGCCGGCGAGCATGGCGCGCTTCGTGTAGAAGCTGAAATCGGTCGCGGCGTCGCCGGCGGCGTACCAGGTCGCATCGACCGTGTCGTAGAGCAGCTTCAAGCCGAGCGGCGCATGGGACGGCAGGCTCAGGAGCGAGAGCCCGCGCCGCACCGCCTCGCGATAGGGCGCCAACAGCCGAAGCCGCGTGCGCACGGCGTCGGCGATGCGCTCGCCGAGTTTCTTGCTCGCCTTCGGGGTGCGCCGCCACGGTCTCGAGCATGAGCCGGTCGGCCCAGTGCGAGAACCACGCGATCGCATCGCGCACGCCATGCGGGAACAGGCGGCGCAGCTCCTCGTCGTCCATGCCGATGCGCCGCGCCGCCGCGCGCATCGCCGCCATCGACCAACCGTCGAACGGCACGTCCGGCAGCAGCGAGGCGATGAGCGCGTCCCGTCTCGCCGTCTCGTCCATGAGGCGTGCTCCTAGAGTTTCGGAAGCTCGATCGGGAAGCGCGCGCCTTCCTCGGTGAAGACGAGAAGGCCGAGATCGGTCATGCGCTGCGGATAGAGGATGCCGTCGAGGTGATCGCATTCGTGCTGCACCACGCGCGCGTGGAAACCCTCGGCGATGCGCTCGATGGGATCGCCGTCGTCGGACGACGCCGCGATAGCGGATGCGGAGAAAGCGCGGCACCGCGCCGCGCAGTCCCGGCACCGAGAGACAGCCCTCCCAGCCCAGCTCCATCTCGTCGCCCAACGGCTCGATCACGGGATTGATGAGGGTCAGCAAGTCCTGCGGCTGGTCGAAGGGCGTGCCGCTGACGCGCTCCTCGGGCACGCGGAAGATGACGACGCGCTGCGGCACGTGGACCTGGGGTGCGGCAAGGCCGGCGCCGCCGATGTCGGCCAGCGTCTCGTCCATGTCGGCGACGAGGCGGCGCATGTCGGGCGCGCACGGATCGGGCACCGGCGCGGCTGCCCGCGCAGCACCGGATGGCCCATGCGGGCGATCTTGAGAATGGCCATGCGGGGAATATATGTCCTGCCGCCGCCTTCACAAACCGCGGCGTTCATGGTATTTGAAAATGACGGGTGCGCCCTTTTCGCGGCCGGTTTTGCTTCGGGTGGAAGGAAAGGAGACCTCGTGCAAGTTCTCGTTCGCGACAACAATGTCGACCAGGCGCTGCGCGCCCTCAAGAAGAAGATGCAGCGCGAAGGGATCTTCCGCGAGATGAAACTCCGCCGCAACTACGAGAAGCCGTCCGAGCGCCGCGCCCGCGAGACGGCCGAGGCCGTGCGCCGCTACCGCAAGCTGCTGCGCAAGCGCTTGGAGCGCGAAGGCTACTAGAGTTGCGCCGGAACGCGACGCAAGCCGCCCCGCTCCCGCCGTGGCGGCTTTGATTTTTCCGGGTCATGGCCAAGACGAGCGCCGGTCTTCTGCTGTTCCGCCGTCGCGGCGGCGCCCTCGAAGTGTTCCTCGTCCATCCCGGCGGCCCGTTCTTCGCGAAGAAGGACGAAGGCGCCTGGTCGATCCCGAAGGGCGAGATGGCTGCGGGCGAAGACCCGCTCGCCTGCGCCCGGCGCGAGTTCCGCGAGGAGACGGGGCACGCGATCGATGGCGATTTCCGCCCGCTCGGCGAAATCCGCCAGGCCGGCGGCAAGACGGTCATCGCGTGGGCCGTCGCCGGCGATGTCGATGCCGCGCGCATCACAAGCAACAGCTTCGAGCTCGAATGGCCGCCGCGCTCGGGCCGGCGGCAAAGCTTCCCCGAAATCGACCGCGCGGCGTGGTTTTCGCTCGCCGAGGCGAGGCTGCGCATCAACAAGGGACAGGCGAAGTTGCTGGAGCGACTTGCAGGCGCTGACGTAAGCCTCACTCCAGCGACTTGACGATCTCCTCGGTCATCTTCTTGGCGTCGCCGAACAGCATCATCGTGTTGTCGCGATAGAACAGCTCGTTCTCGACGCCGGCGTAGCCCGACGCCATCGAGCGCTTGACGAACAGCACGGTCTTCGCCCGCTCGACGTCGAGCACCGGCATGCCGTAGATCGGCGATTTCGGATCGGTCTTGGCGGCGGGGTTGGTGACGTCGTTGGCGCCGATGACGTAGGCGACATCGGTCGAGGCGAAATCGCGGTTGATCTCGTCGAGCTCCATCACCTCGTCGTAAGGCACGTTCGCCTCGGCCAGGAGCACGTTCATGTGGCCGGGCATGCGGCCCGCCACGGGATGGATGGCATAGCGCACGGTGACGCCCTCGTGCTTCAGCTCGTCCGCCATCTCGCGCAGCGCATGCTGCGCCTGCGCCACCGCCATGCCGTAGCCGGGCACGATGATGACCGAGCTCGCATTCTTCAGGATGAAGGCCGCGTCCTCGGCGCTCCCGGCCTTGACCGAGCCCTTCTCGCTGCTGCTCGCCGCGATCGTGCCGCCCTCGGTGCCGAAGCCGCCCAGGATGACGTTGAAGATCGAGCGGTTCATGCCCTTGCACATGATGTAGCTGAGGATCGCGCCCGAGGAGCCGACCAGCGCGCCCGTGACGATGAGCGCGGCGTTGGAGAGCGTGAAGCCGATGCCGCACGCAGCCCACCCCGAGTAGGAATTCAGCATCGAGATCACGACCGGCATGTCGGCGCCGCCGATCGGCACGATGAGGAGCAGGCCAAGCGCGAGCGAGAGCGCGACGATGATCCAGAAGCCCCCCGCCGATTGCGCCACGACGAACCACACGACCGCCAGCGCCAGCACGATGCCGAGGAGCGCGTTCAACGGATGCTGGCCCGGGAAGACGAGCGGCGCGCCGGTGACGAGGCCCTGGAGCTTGGCGAACGCCACGATCGAGCCGGTGAAGGTGATGGCGCCGATCGCGGTGCCCAAGGACATCTCGACGAGGCTGGCGCGCTCGATCGCGCCGGGCAGCCCGATGTGATAATCGGCGGGCGCATAGAACGCCGCCGCCGCGACGCACACGGCGGCGAGGCCCACGAGGCTGTGGAAGGCGGCGACGAGCTGCGGCAGCGCCGTCATCTGGATGGTGCGCGCGATGTAGGCGCCGATCGCGCCGCCGATCACGATGCCGACGAGGATCGTGCCGTAGCTCAAGACGCCCGGCGAGGCGAGCGTCGTGCCGACCGCGATCACCATGCCGGCGATGCCATAGAGATTGCCGGCGCGCGAGGTGACGGGCGAGCTCAAGCCGCGCAGCGCTAGGATGAAGCAGACCGAGGCGACGAGGTAGAGAAGTGCTGCGAGATCGGGTGTCACGGCGTGCGTCGCTCCTCAGGTCTTCCTCTTGAACATCTGCAACATGCGCTGGGTGACGATGAACCCGCCGAAGATGTTGACCGAGGCGAGCACCACGGCGACGAAGCCCATCACCTTCGAGAAGCTGAAGCCCACCGGCCCCGCGGCGATCAAGGCGCCGACGATAATGACGCTCGAGATCGCGTTGGTGACGCTCATCAGGGGCGAATGGAGCGCCGGCGTCACGCGCCAGACGACGTGGTAGCCGACGAACACGGCAAGGACGAAGACGGTGAGATAGAAGACGAAAGGATCCGGCACCCCGGCGGCGAGTTGGGCCGCGTTCTCCATGCTAGTCTCCTGCCGCGCGCGCCGGCTCAGCGGCGAAATTGGGATGGACGATGGCGCCGTCCTGCGTGAGGAGCGTCGCCTTCACGATCTCGTCCGAACGATCGATCTTGAGCTGCTTCTCCTTGTCGACGATGAGCGCCAAGAACGCCAGGAGGTTGCGCGCGTAAAGCGCGCTCGCATCGACCGGGATGTGCGAGGGGACGTTGAGGGGGCCGAGGATCATGACCCCGCCCGGCGTCACGACGGTCTCGCCGGCGACGCTGCCCTCGACATTGCCGCCTTGTTCCACCGCGAGGTCGAAGACGACCGAGCCCGGCCGCATCTGCGCCACCATGTCGCGCGTGATGAGGATCGGCGCGCGCCGTCCGGGCACGAGCGCCGTCGTCAGCACGATGTCGATCTTCTTCAAGGCCTCGCCGATATGCTCGCGCTGGCGCCGGGCGAAATCCTCGCCCATCTCCTTGGCGTAGCCGCCGGCCGTCTCCATCTGGCGCATCGCCTCGATATCGACGACGAGGAACGAGGCGCCGAGGCTTTCGACCTGCTCCTTCGCCGCAAGCCGCACGTCGGTCGCCGAGACGATGGCACCCATGCGCCGCGCCGTCGCGATCGCCTGGAGCCCCGCGACGCCCGCGCCCATGACGAGGACGCGCGTCGGCGGGATCGTGCCGGCCGCGGTCATCATCATCGGCAACGCGCGACCGAACGCGGATGCCGCCTCGAGCACGATGCGATAGCCGGCGAGATTGGCCTGCGAGGACAAGACGTCCATCGACTGCGCGCGCGTGATGCGCGGCACGAGCTCCATGGCGAAGGCGGCGATGCCGGCGCTGGCATAGTTCGCGATGTCCTCGCCGTGCTGCAACGGCGCCAGCATGCCGATGAGGACGGCGCCGCGCTTCATCGCGCGCAGCTCGTCGGGGAGCGGGCGCTGTACTTTCAAGACGATATCTCCGGCGCCGACCGCCTCGGCGGCGCTGGCCGCGATCGTGGCGCCCGCGGCCTTGTAGGCCTCGTCGCTGAAGGAGGCCGCTTCGCCGGCGCCCCGCTCCACGACCGGCTCGAGCCCCAAGGCGAGGAGGCGCTTCACCGAATCGGGCGACGCCGCGACACGGCGCTCGTGCGGACGGCGCTCCTTCGGGACGCTGATCTTCATTGCGGCGAATATCCTTCGGGCGTGGTCCGCCGGCGCGGAAGGGGTGTGCGGCGCAGCGAGGCATAGCCAACCGGCCGGTTTTTGTGAAGGTTAAAGCGACGCGAGTCGCGCTTACGATGCCTCGATTCGCGCTTACTTCGTGGTGCCGGCGCGGCGCCGCTCTTCTCATTCCTTAACGCCATGTTACACTCGGCCGATACGGCCAACCCGAGCCCCCGAGCGCACGGAATAAAGCCAATTCCCACCCGTTCTCATCCTGTCTGGTCAGGTCGAGCCGCCCCGGGGAAGCCGGAATTGGCGCGATGAGTCCGTCCTTTAGCGACCAGCTCATCGCCGTCCTGCCGCGGCTGCGGCGGTTCGCGCGCGGGCTTGCGGGCTCCGCCGCCGAGGCCGACGACCTGGTCCAGGCCGCGTGCGAGCGGGCGCTCGCGCGCGCTCATCAGTTTCAGGAGGGGACACGGTTCGACAGCTGGATGTTCCGTATCGTGCAGACGATCTGGATCGACCAGATCCGCGCGCGGGACGTGCGGCGGGAAGCGGACCGAGGACGAGGGCAGCGAGGTCGGGACCGATGAATCGGTCCGCCGCGCCGAGGCGCGGATCGCCTTGGGCGAGGTCCGCGCGGTGCTGCGCCAGCTGCCGGCGGATCAGCGCACGGCGCTGCTGCTCGTGACGGTGGATGGGTTGAGTTATAAGGAGGCGGCCGAAATCGTCGATGTGCCGGTGGGGACGATCATGAGCCGTCTCGCACGCGCCCGCGTCGCGCTGGCGGAGAAGCTCGAAGCAGGAGGCGCTCTCCAGAGGAGCGTGGATGATGCAGAGGCCGAGTGACGAGAAGCTGATCGCGTATCTCGACGGCGAGCTCCCCGAGGGCGAGCGCGCCGAGATCGCGTCGGCGCTCGAGCACGATCCCGAGCTCCGCCTCGCGGCGCAGCGCCTGGGCGAGAGCGCCAACCTGCTGCGCGCGGCGCTCGACGAAGTGCTGCGCGAGCCGTTGCCGGCGCGCCTCATCGCCGCCGCGCGCGGCGAGACCGCGAAGGTCGTGAGCATCGCGCTGCGCGTCAAGCGCGCCATGATCGAGCAGCGGCGCTGGTGGATCGGCGTGCCGGTCGCGGCCTCGCTCGTCGGCCTGATGATCGGCGGCAGCCTCGGCTATTTCGCCGGCGACGCGCAAGGCACCAACGCGGCCGAGCAGGCCCAGGCCGACCTCGCCTCGCGCAGCTGGCTCGACAACATCGCCGGATATCACAAGCTCTTCGTCAATGCCGGCGCGGACGATACCGGCCTCGCCGACGTTCCGGCCAATGCCGATGATGCGCGCAAGGGCTCGCAAAAGCTGCCGGCCGATTTCCACCTGCCGAATTTGAAGCCGTGGGGCCTCGTGTTCCAGGGCGCGCGCTTCCTCATCGTCGACGGGCGCCCGGCGACGCAGCTCTTCTACACCACCGACAACAAGGCGCTGGGGCCGATCACGCTCGTGGTCGGAGGCTCCTCGAAGGGCGATCTCGCGCCGACCTTCGATCACCGCGACGATCTCAATCTGCTCTATTGGCGCCACCACGGCCATGCCTACGCGCTCGTCGGCACCGCCAATATCGGCTATCTCTGGAACATCGCCAACGACATCGCCTGGCAGCTCGACGCGATCTGACGGCCGTCTGCCGTCAGCGCGGGGAGCGAATGCTCCGAAGCATGCCAGGTGCAGCCTTTCAGCGGCGCAGCCTGGAACGACCGCATTTGGCCGGAAGCGGCAGGACAGCTTTCGGCAGCCAAAGAGTGGAAAGCGGACATCCACCTCGACGCAGGCGTTGTCTCACCGCCTCGATGCGGGCGTCATCGACCGTGCGCGGTGCGCCCGACCGGGGCTCGTCCCGCAACCCGTCCAGCGCTACTCGGCAAAACGCCGGCGCCACTTGCCGACCGTTCGCTGGCAAAAAGAACCTCTATGAGATAATACCCACGCTACGAGGCATTACTGGTAGTGGCAGTCGCGGCTGGCCTCAGTTTGACAAAGAAGAAAGGACGCAAAGCACTACCATGAAGTTCTGCATGCATCTCAGCACCCGCATCCAAGACAAACGGAATGAACTTCCGCTCATCAACTGCATGACCGACCTCGCGCTCGAGGCGGATACCAGTGGATTCAGCGCGATCTCCCTGACGGAGCACCACCTCCACGAGAACCAAGGCTATCAGAATTCGCTCTTGTTCGCGTGCGCGCTCGCGCCTCGGCTGACGCAGGCAACGCTCATTCTCGCCACGGTGAACCCGGCGCTGCATCACCCGGTGCGGCTGGTCGAGTCGTGCAACCTGATCGACCAGCTGAACGCCGGGCGGCTAGTCGTCGTTTTCGGCCCGGGATTCAAGGACACCGACTTGGTGGCATTCGGGCGTGACCTCGCCGAGCGCAACGCACTGTTCGAACAGGGGATGCGCACGGTCGTCGACATCTGGGGCTACGACGGCACGGGCGGACCGCTCGAGTTCGCCGTAGGCGCAGACCGTGGAAGGCTCGACGTTGCCGTCAACCCGTCGTCCTTCCGCAAGCCGCGCCCCATCCTGGCACGCGGAACCCTGAATCAGGCAGCGATTGCTGATACCGCCGCGCGCGGCTGGCCGGTGTTCACGGCGATAAAAGACCCCGCGGGCGCGCGCGAGCAGATGGCCGGCTATCATGCGGCGCTTGCGGCCTCCGGCCACGACTCGGAGACGATCAGGCTTGCCCGGGAATGGTCGGCGGTGGGGAAGGCGGTGCACGTGGCGGAGACTGACGAACAGGCCAGGTCGGAGGCCGAGGCTTACTTCATCAAGAACCCGAGCGGGGCGATTGCGCGCAACGCCGATGACATGATCTGCGGCAGCCCGGACACCGTCACACGCGCGATGCGCGCTTTTGCAGCGTCCGGCGTGGGGGTGATGATCTGCGGGTTCCTCATCGACCTCGAAAACCCGTCGCAGCTTCGTCGCAGTGTCCGTCTGTTCAAGGAAGAGGTCATCCCGGGGGTGGCGGCGTGAAGCGATGTCAGTCCAGGCCAACTGAACAATTCGCGTAAACCAGGCTGTGTAAGCGATCTCCGACTTTCGGCCGGCCGGTCGGGCCGTTTCGCAGCACTCAAGCTCGCGGCAACGCGATGGCGATGTCAGCGCGGATTACTCCCGCCCGTAGCGCTCGAACGCTTGCGCAACCTCCTGTGCGCTCGGCGGAATTTTCACCCGCGACCAATCCTCGGCGCAGAGTTTGCGGCGCCGCGCGTGATAGGTCTTGCGCGTGATCGGATTCCGCTCGCCAGGCCCCCGCTCGAAAAACCCCCAGCCCGGCAACCCGTCGCTCTTGCTCACGACGAGCATTGCCAGCGACCCTTTGCCGATGCTGTAACACCAGGCGCCCACGCGGTTGAGGATCGGCGTCAAGGTCCGGTGGTGGCGCCCGATCAGCGTGCCCAAGGCGCCGTACGTGATGTTTTTCCCTTCGCGGCGCCGCTCCGCCAGGATGGCGATTGCCGCGAGCACGGCGCCATCGAGCGTCGACACCTTCGATTTCGAGCGGCCTTGGCGCATGACGCAGGGGAGAATTCAGTCCGGGGCTCCCAGAGTACCCCTGGAGTGGCAGATCCAGCAGAGGGGAAGTTGCATGTCCGATTTCCACTTGCCGAATTTGAAGCGGTAGGGCCTCGTGTTCCATCGCCGACGACATTGCCTGGCAGCTCGACGCGATCTGACGGGCCGTTACCGTCATTGCGAGGAGCGCATGCTCCGAAGCAATCCCACCCGGGACACTCGCGCCGGTGGCAATTCTGGCGATCTGATTGGACAGGACTCCGTTGAGGGATGCATGGAGAAAAGCTTCCAACGCATCGTAACAGCCCATGACAACGAAGGCCGCGCCGTCGTCCTCTCGACCGATACGCTAACGCCGAAAGCGATCCCATCGGGCGTTGCCGAGTTCGCGCTCGTGTGGACCACGGAAAAGGTTCCCGCGGACAATTTTGCCGATGTGAGTGGGGCGGATCGGGCCGCCGATTTGACGCTGCGCGGCGGGTCGGTCATCCGCATCGTTGACATGCTCCCGGGCAAATCTTCGCCGATGCATCGAAGCTTCTCGATCGATTACGGCATCGTGCTCAGTGGCGCGCTCGAGCTCGAACTGGACGGCGGCCAAGTGGTGCCGCTTCGCGCCGGCGACATCGTCGTTCAGCGCGGCACGAATCACCTGTGGCGCAATCCATCGCCTGACACGGTTTGCCGCATCGCCTTTGTGCTGATCGAGGCGCAGCCGGTGACGATCGGCGGCCGGACGCTTGGGGAAGTCCACCCGTAAACTATCGATCGCGCTGAGGGGCTCCGTCGGAAAGCGCGTTGTGGGCGGCGATCACTGTTTTCTCTGTCGCACTCTGCGCACGACTTCCCGAACAATGCTGGTGGTCAATACGTCCGGGTCGGCGCAGACGCCGAGTACCGTCTTGCACGCGGGACAGGAGGCGCTTATCCCATGAAAAATCGGCCCCTTGGTGAGGTCGCCGATGACGATCTTTTCAAGATCGCAGCGGTCGATGTGGTGACGGCAGTTGGGGCACTGGCCCTGTACGGGCATTTGCTTTTTGCTCCTGTACCTCGTCCGACAACGCGCAAGGCAGAGGAAAGCCGTTCCACGAAATTTCCCGAAGCGAATTGGTTGTAGCATACACTACATTTATTTACGATTATTGTCGCATTTACAACGTCAGTCAAGAGGGGGCACGCCGCATGCAAACTTCGATGCGAGGATTGCAGAACGGCCGAATGAGATGAGCTGTCTGCCGAGCGACGCGCGGGTCAGTATTTTCGGGGCCATCGCGAGGGGGTTCTGATCGCTTCGAGGGCCGCGCTGGCAGCAAAGTGGCTAACCGGATTTCGGCCGCAAACGAGGTCGTGTAAATCGAGCTTTACCGACCGCCCGCGGGCCGGCGTCCGCTGCAGCGCGGCGGGCCTGCCCGTCGCCGCAGCGGCGGACGGAACCTCGCCTCCCTCGGTGATTATGCCGTGCGCCTCTCAGGCTTTGACCGGATCGCTGCGCGACGCCTTGCGCCCTTAGAATTGTGTCTCACGTTTCGGCGCGCCACCGGCTATCCCGGCGATCGTCGTGCGCGATGGCCGCGACGCGGCTTGGCCTTGGTGGGAGCGGCTTTTCCCGAGAGCTGATGAGGAGGGCTTCGATGCCTGCGCATCACGACACGCCGGAACGAGGCGCGCCGCACGAAAAGGAGCAGCCAGGCGGCAAGCGGGAACGGCCGCGCCGCGCCGGCGAGGAAACCGAGCAGCTCATCTTCACGCTCAGCGTTCCGACCGGCGCCGTCGTCAAGATCGAAAAATTGGACCCGGCCGGCAAGCGCAGCGACATCACAAAGGACCAAACCGTCGCTCTCGCCGGCCGGCGAAATCTTCATGAAATCGAGGCCGCGCTCGACGAAGCATTCGAGGCCGGCATCTCCAGCGTTCTCGATCCCGGGAACGACGATGAGGAACCCGATGAGTTCGAAGAGGAAGTGCAACTCCGCCGGGTCCTGCTGACAGGCATCATTGGGCAGGCTGTCCGCCGGCGGCTGCAGCGCCAGCTCGTTCAGCGCCTCATCCTCTCGCAAACGCTGAAGCACTGAACTCGATCTAAACGACAAGCACGTCGATCGGAGCACCGGAACTGCGTCTATTGAGGAGGAAAACAGGATGCCAGCCGACACCGCGACCATCAGCGATTTTCTTGAAGGCGCCGACAGAGACCGTGACACGGAAGAAGGCGGCGGCGAGGACCGCCAGTTCGCGCGTCTGTTGATCGGTGGCCGCTTGCGCCGCCGTCGCTTGCGCCGCCTGCTTCTGGCTCACCTGCTCCGCAACCGCATGGAGGAAAGAGGCGGCGAAGAGGAGGACGAGGGCGAGGGCGAGAGTGAGGGCGAGGGCGAGGAAGGCGGCGACGACGATCGCCGGCTCGTGCGTCTTTTGATCGGCCGTGGCATCGCGCGCCGCCGCCGCCTGCGCCGCCTGCTCCTGGCACACCTGCTCCGCAACCGCATGGAGGAAAGAGGGGGCGAAGAGGAAGAGGGTGAAGGCGAGGAGGGCGGCGACGAGGATCGCCATCTCGTGCGCCTTCTGATCGGCCGCGGCATCGTGCGCCGCCGCCGCTTGCGCCGCCTGCTGCTGGCACACCTGCTCCGCAACCGCATCGAGGAAAGAGGCGGCGAGGAGGAGGGCGAAGGCGCGGACGAAGGCGAGGGTGAGGAGGGCGGCGGTGAGGATCGCCATCTCGTGCGTCTTCTGATCGGCCGCGGCATCGCGCGCCGCCGGCGCCTGCGCCGTCTGCTCCTGGCTCACCTGCTCCGCAGCCGCATGGAGGAAAGAGGCGGCGAGGAGGAGGACGAGGGCGAAGGTGAGGGCGAAGGCGAGGGTGAGGGTGAGGAGGGCGGCGGCGAGGATCGCCGGCTGGTGCGCCTTCTGATCGGCGGAATGGCTCGACGCCGGCGCCTGCGCCGCCTGCTCCTGGCTCACCTGCTCCGCAGCCGCATGGAGGAAAGAGGCGGCGAAGAGGAAGGCGAGGAGGGAGAGGAGGACGGCGGCGGCGGCGGCGATGAGGATCGCCGGCTCGTGCGGCTCCTGGTCGGCGGATTGGCTCGGCGCCGGCGCGGGCGCCGTGGTGCGGCCCGCTGGATGCGCGAATTCGCCTGAACGCGGCGAGGAAGAGATGTTTCGCTCGGGATGAGGATTTTCTCGTTTCCTCATCCTGAGCGAAGGGTGCGGCAGCGCGCGTCGTCGCAGGACGCTGAGCAGCGCGGACTTCATGCCGGACATCCCGCCAAGTCCGAGATGTGCCAAAACCGGACGTCGCTGGTCCTACTCGATCACCTCGTTGGCGGCGACAAGCAGAGTCTGCGACACCGTGATGCCGAGCGCCTTGGCGGTCTTCAGGTTGATCACCAGCTCGAAATTGGTCGGCCGCTGGACCGGCAGATCGCCCGGTTTGGCGCCCTTCAGGATGCGATCGATATACACAGAAGCGCGCCGGAACGGGTCGGATCGGTCGACGCCGTAGGACATCAGCCCGCCGGCCGTGGCAAAAAAGCGGAAGGGATAGACTGCGGGTAGGCGGTATCGGGCGGCGAGGGCGACGATGGCGTCGCGATGCGCATTGGTGAACGCGTCCGGCAGAACCAGCAGTCCGCTGCGCTCTTCGCGCGCGAGCCCCGCCATCATCGGCTCGATCTCGGCGTCATCGCCACAAGGCGCGGCCCGCACCGCCACCTTGAGGGTCGCAGCCGCTTCCTCGATGGCACTCAGCATCAGACCGGCATAGGGCGCGGTCGCGGGATTGAACAGCACCGCCACGCGGGCAACGGGCTGGCTGATCCGCGTCAACATCTCGAGCCATTTGCCGGCCATCGGCGGCTCGAACGTGCTGAAGCCTGTGATGTTGCCGCCGGGATGTGCGAAGCTCGCGACGAAGCCTTGGGCGACCGGTTCGGACACGAGCGTGAAGACGATCGGGATGGTGCTTGTTTGCCGCTGCAGCGCTTCAAGCTGCAAGCTGCTCTGGACCAAAATCACATCGGGGCCGAGCGCGACCAGCTCCGCCGCGTCGCGCTCGAAGAGCGCGGGGTCGTCGCCGCCCCAGCGCCACGCGATCCGCAGATTGGCGCCCTCCTTCCAGCCGAGCGCGCCGAGCCCTTGCACCAAGGCGTCGGCACGCGCTTGCCCCTCGGGGTCGCTTGCGAGAGATGCCATGAGCACGCCAAGGCGGCGCATCGCGTCGCGCTGCTGCGCTTGCGCGACCAGCGGCCCCGGCGCCAGCGCCGCCGCGATGCCGGCAAGGACCGCGCGCCGCGTCGCCCTTACAACGTGCTGCTGCTCCACGGCCTTCCCACCTTGGCAAGGACTATCGACTCTAGCACGGAAACCGCAGCGTGCGCCGTGGTGCCGTCGCGGTCGTGATCGCCGTTCCCGCGCAAGAAAGCGGGGACACCAGGACATGCCGCCCGTGCGTCCTTCGACTTCGCTACGCTTCGCTCAGGATGAGGAGCTTTCTTAACGCCACAAAGAAAATCCTCATCCCGAGCGGAGCGCGAAGCCGCAGTCGAAGGACGCTTGGGATGAGGACTTTTCCCGTTTCCTCATCCTGAGCGAAGCGAGCGTCAGCGCGCGTCGTCGCAGGACGCCGTGCCTCACGGCTTGAGATGCCGCGCGCCGAAACCGAACGGCAGGAGCTCGCCGAGCGTGACGCGCTGCCGCTGCCCGGCGGTGGTCGCGAGATCGATCGCCGTGTCGGGCGCGGCGAATTCGGCGATGCGCTGGCGGCAGCCGCCGCACGGCGGCGCGGGCTCGGCGCCTTCGCTCACCACCGCCATGCCGAGGATGCGGCGCGCGCCCGACGCCACCATGGCGGCAATCGCCGCGGCCTCGGCGCACATTCCCTCGGGATATGACGCGTTCTCGACATTGGCGCCGGCATGGACGCTGCCGTCCTCGGCGCGGATCGCGGCGCCGATCTTGATGTGCGAGTAGGGCGCATAGGCGTTGTCGCGCGCGCTGAGCGCCGCCGCGATGAGGGCCTCGTCGGACATCTCCCTCCCTGGCTCCCTCCTTGGGTCGCAAGAGCCGCGCCGCTATGATGCGCCCAGGCCGGGCCCCGTGTCATGAAAATGAGAGCCGCAGTGAGCCGCGAGCCGCGATGAGACAAGCGTCGCCCGCCGTCGAACTGGCGCAAATCGCGGCCGGCCCCGCCAAGGCGGCCGCGCCGGCGCGCGACCTGCGGCTCGATTTCTTCCGCGGCCTGTCGCTGTTCTTCATCTTCATCGACCACATTCCCGAGAATCTGCTGTCCTATTTCACGCTGCATTCGATCGCGTTTTGCGACGCGGCCGAGGTGTTCATCTTCATCTCGGGCTATACCGCGGCGCTCGTCTATGGCACGAGCCTGCGGCGCAACGGCCCGCTCCTCGCGATCGCGCAGATCTATCGCCGCGTGTGGCAGCTCTATGTCGCGCATGTCTTCCTGTTCGTCATCTTCGTGGCCGAGGTGTCCTACACGCTGATCGCGGTGCAAAGCCCGATGTACACCGAGGAGCTCGGCGTCGGCGATTTCCTGAGCGAGCCGCACATCGCCGTCATGCGCGCGCTGGTGCTGCAATTCCAGCCGCCGTTTCTCGACATCCTGCCGCTCTACATCGTTCTGCTCGCGACATTTCCCCTGGTGCTGCTCGCGCTCGAGGCAAGCCCGGTCCTGACCTGCCTTGCCTCGGCGCTGCTCTACGCGCTGACGCTGACGCTCGGCCTTGCGCTCCACACCTATCCGGCCAATCACGCCTGGTACTTCAATCCGCTCGCCTGGCAGTTCCTGTTCGTGATCGGCGCCACCTGCGGCTTTGCGCGCGCCAAGGGCGTCGTGCCGCTGCCGATCCCGCGCTGGATCACCGGCGCGGCGGTCGCGATTGCGGCGTGCTTCCTGATCATCAGCCTGTCGTGGATGGCGCACTGGTGGTACGACCCGTTCCCGCCGCTTTTCCTGCGCCTGTGGAGCCACACGCTCGACAAGACCAACCTGGCGCCGCTGCGGCTCCTGAGCTTCCTGGCGCTGGCCGGCGCGACGCTCCACTTCGTCAAGCGCGACAGCCGCTTTCTTGCGCGGCGCGCGGCGCGGCCGGTGATCATCTGCGGCCAGAATTCGCTCTACATCTTCTGCTTCGGCATCGTGCTCTCGGTGCTCGGCCATTTCATTCTGTCCGAGATCGACGCCGACCTCGGCATGCAGGTCGCGGTGAACCTCGTCGGCTTCGCGCTGATGGTGGGCTTGGCCGCGCTGCTGCAATGGTTCAAGACCGCCTCGCGCCGGGCCGCCGGCGCGGGCGGCAGTCCGGCCGCTTCGGAGTAGGGGGATGACGCGCGCACCGCACAGTCTCTTCGGCCTCGCGCTCGCGTGCGCCCTCGCCGGCGCCGCCGCGCGCGCCACCGACGAGCCCGCGGGCCCGCATTGCGCGGTGCCGCAGGAGATCGTCAACGACGACATCAAGCTGACCCTCACCGGCCAGCGCCTCAAGGCCAAGGAGCCGCTCACCATCGTCGCGATCGGCGGCGCATCGACGGCCGGAACCGCCGCCGGCGACGGCGCCGAATGGGGCTATCCGCACCAGCTCGAAGAGGCGCTGCGCCGGCGCCATCCCGGCGTCGCGATCACGGTCGTCAACAAGGGCGTGCCGCGGCAGACCACCGAGGACATGATCGAGCGCTTCGACAAGGACGTGGTGCCGGCCAACCCGACCCTCGTCATCTGGGAGACGGGCACCGTCGATGCCGTCCGGGCGACCGACGTCGACGCTTTTGCCGCTGCAGTGCAAGATGGAATTGCTGCGCTGCGGCAACACAATTTTGACATTGTGCTGGTAGATATGCAGTACAACCCAAGCACGGGATCCGTTATCGACTTCGGACCGTATCTGGAAGCATTGCAGCACTCGGCGGATCTGTCCGATGTCTATCTCTTCAAGCGCTACGCGGCGATGAAGTACTGGAGCGAGAACGGCGTGTTCAACTTCGTCGACATACCGAAAGACGTCCGCGTCGGCCTGGCGCGCGACGTGTACCGCTGCCTTGGCGAGGCCATGGCGGAAGCGATCGACGATGCCGCGCAGTGAGCCCAAGGAGGGCCGCGCCGCCTGCGTCGCGGTGCTGCTCATCGCCTTCGCCGCGGCCGCGGCGGTCATGCTCGGGCCGGCCGGGCGCACGGCCAACGCCGCCGCCGACCGGTGCGGCGCGCCCGAGGACATGGTGACGCTCGACCATCCGCTGGCGCATGTCGCGGCCCGGCTCGACGCGGGCGGTCCGCTCACCATCGTGGCGCTCGGCTCGTCCTCGACCTACGGCACCGGCGCGAGCTCGCAGCGGCACAGTTATCCAAGCCGGCTCGCCGCGTTCCTCGCCGAGCATTATCCCGGCATCAAGGTGCGGGTCATCAATCGCGGCATCGGCGGCGAGGAGGCGCAGGCGATGGCCGCGCGCATCGACCGCGACGTGCTGTCGGAGCGGCCCGACCTCGTCATCTGGCAGGTCGGCACCAATGCGGTGCTGAAGAACGACGACCCGGCCGCGGTCGGCGTGGCGCTCGACGCCGGCATCCGCAAGATCCGCGACGCCGGCGCCGACGTGCTCGTCATGAACCCGCAATATGCGCCGGCCATGCTGCAGCATCCGCGCTACCGCGACATGCTGCATGTGATCGACGCCGCCGCCTATGAAGAGGATGTCGCGGTCTTTCCGCGCTTCGCCATGATGCGGCACTGGGCCGACGAGGGGCTGATGCCGTTGCGCCTCATGCTCGCGCGCGACCGCCTGCACATGACGGATGTGAGCTACGACTGCCTCGCGCGGCAAGTGGCGAGCAGCATCGAAGCGGCCGCAATTCTCGCCCCGTCCGACCTCGTCGCCGCTAAATTCTGAGCTTCATTGACCGAGCCGGCCGAACGCGCCGATCGTGGTGCGCGAGAACAGCATCAGCATGAAGATCTGCTCGCCGTCGGGCTTGGCGGCGGCGAACGGATGCGGCTGCGGCGGCATGTCGGCTCGCGCCGGATCGGCGGCCGTGCGCGGCGGCACGCTCGATCCGACCTGCTGCAGCGCGACGTTGGTTTGGGCCGGGGCCGGCTGATCGCCGTCGGCCCGCGCCACGCCCGCCAGCGCCATCGTCAAAACTGCCATCGTCAAGACCAACGGCAGCAACGGATGGCAGAGCGCAGCGAGCGACGGCATTACCGTCCCGTTAACGCTGCTCAGAACAGACGTTCCGGCACCTCGATAACATCGTCCGGTTCGATCGGCGACGCGCCGAGCCCCTTCGCCTTCTCGCCGTGGCGCTGCACGATCACGTAGTTCTGGTTGGCGCGATAGGTGAAGCCGCCGGCGGTGGCGATGGCGTTCAACACCTTCATGCCGCTGGCATAAGGATATTCGCCGGGCTTGGCGACCTCGCCGTAGATATAGAACGGCCGGTATTTCTGGATCGCGACATTGACCTTGGGATTGCGGATGTAGCCTTGCGCGAGTTTCTGCGCGATCTCGTGCTCGAGCTGGAGGCGCGTCAGGCCCGCGGCCTTGACGTCGCCGATCAAGGGCACCGACACGGTGCCGCTGTCGGTGACGGGATAGTCGCCGGTCAGATCCTCGGCGCCGACCACCTTGATGCTGAGCTGGTCGCCGGGGCCGAGCGTGTAGCCGGAGAGCGACGGGGCGTTCGCGCCGAGCGTCGGCAGGTTGCCACCGCTCGACGAGCAGGAAGCGATCGGCAGCGCCAGCGCCACCGCGGCGAGCGCCATGCGCACGGGAGACCGCATGAGGACAGCTCCAGTTTCCTCGTCCGCCGAGGCGAACGGACGGGAACCAGAAGCGTTCCAGGCGTTCTTCCCGTATCCCCTTCCGGTTGAGGTCGGCCGCCGCCTTTAGGGCGTTAGGACGGCCCGGCCGACGATGCGCCCGGCGCGCAGATCGCGCAGCGCCGCCTCGGCCTCGCCCAAGGGCCGCTCGGTCAGCGGCACGGCGCCGGCCGTGCCCTTCTCCACCAGCGCCATGAGTGCCTGAAACTCGGCGAGCGAGCCCACGAACGAGCCCTGGATGGTGAGGGCGCGGATCGGCAGCAGCGGCAGCGACAGCGTGATGTCGCCGCCGAAGAGGCCCACGATCACGTACTTGCCGCCGCGCGTCACCGCATCGGTGCCGAGGCGCGCCGACGCGCTCGAGCCGACGAAGTCGATGGCGGCCGGCAGCGGCGTCTTGGCGGCGACGTTGGCCTGCTTGGCGGCGTCGGGTGCCGCGGCGTCGATCGCCGCGAGCGCGCCCGCCGCCAACGCCGCCGCGCGCTTGGCCGGATCGATGTCGGCCACCACCGCGCCCTTGGCGGAGAGCGCCTTCATCAGGCCGAGGCACATCAGGCCCAGCCCGCCCGCGCCGATGATGAGGATCGGCTCGTTCTGATAGACGGCCGGGCCGATCTTGCCCAAGGCCGAGAAGGTCGTGAGGCCCGAGCACGCATAGGGTGCCGCCTGCGCCGGCGAGAGCCGGCCCAGCGGCAGGAGGTAGCGCGCGTGCGGCACCAGCACGTGATCGGCATAGCCGCCCGGGCGCTGGATGCCGAGCGCGCGCGGCCGGTTGCACAGATGCTCGTCGCCGCGCTGGCACACGGCGCACTGGCCGCAGCCGATCCAGGGATAGATCACGCGCCGCTCGCCCGCCCGCACGCCGGAGGCTTCGGGGCCCACGGCCACCACCTCGCCGGCGATCTCGTGGCCCAGCGTGATCGGCGGCGCCAGGCCGCGGTCCTTCAACGAGAGGCGCTTGCCGCCGCCCATCTCGTAGAACCCGTCCCAGATGTGCAGGTCGCTGTGGCAGACGCCGGTCGCCAGCACCTTGAGCAGAATCTCGGTCCCTTGCGGCACCGGGTTCGGGCGCTCCTCGAGGCTGAGCGGCGCGCCGAACTCGACGATGTCATAGCTGCGCATTTCGGGGCCTCCTCGGGCGCGAGTATAGGCCGCCGGCCGGCTTGACTTTCTGTCCTCTATAAGAGACAACTTCGGATGATCGAGATTCGGCAGACGGACGCCTTCGCCGCGTGGTTTGCCGGGCTCAGAGATCATCATGCACGGGCGCGCATCGCCTTGCGCATTCGCCGCCTTTCGCTCGGCAATCCGGGCGATGTGAAAGCGGTTGGCGGCGGTGTATCGGAGATGCGGATCGATTACGGCCCCGGCTATCGCGTCTATTTCGCACGTCGCGGCGATGTTGTGATCGTCCTCCTGTGCGGGGGTGACAAGCGGACGCAGGATCGCGACATCGCTCGCGCCGTGGAACTGGCGCGGGCGCTCTAGGAGGTGGGCATGGCACTCAAAACGCGCCGCTGGGATGCGGCTGAGGCGCTCAAGACCAAGGCGGACGTGGCGGCCTATCTCGATGCCGTGCTCGAGGACGGCGATCCCGATCTCCTGAAGGCGGCGCTCGGCGATCTCGCGCGCGCCAAGGGCATGAGCGAGATCGCGCGCGCTGCGGGCTTGAGCCGCGCCAATCTCTACAAGGCGCTGTCGCCCGACGGAAATCCTGAATTCGCAACCGTCGTCAAGGTGCTTCGCGCGCTCGGCCTACGCGTTACCGTCGCCGCCTGACGCGCCCGCCGCCGCCCTAAAGCGGTGCGCCGCCGGCCTTGCTGACCGGCTGCCACTTGTCCGCCTTGGCGTCCCAGACCGTCACCACGCTGCTGCTCTCGCCGAGGCCGCGCTGCGGCACTTTGACGAAGTCGTAGATGCCGTCGACGCCGGGCAGCGCGGTCTGGCTCGCGAGGAAGGCGCGCACCTCTTCGGCCGTGGCGCCGGGCCCGAGGTGGCGCAGCGCCGCCACCACGTTCATCAGCGGGTCCCACGCGAGATCGGACGACACGTCGGGTTTGACGCCGGCCTTGGCGAAGGCGTCGAAATAGCGCTTCTGCGCCGCCGCCACGCCCGGCGCGAGCTGCTTCTTGTCCGTTACCACCCATTCCGTCGAGTCCACCAGGAGCTCCTTCGGCAGGAAGTCGGCGTACTGGTGCATCTGCGCATAGGTCATGTTGCCGGCCGTCGTCGCGACCGGCACGTCGAGCCCGGCCTGGACGATGCCCTTGAAGATGGTCGCGATCGGCGTCCCCGTGCTCCAGGCGATGAAGACCTGGGGCTGGGCCGGCCTTGACGTTCTCGATCTGCGCCGAGACCGACACGTCGGTGATGTTGAAATGCTCGGTGTCGACGATCTGCATCGCCTTGTTCTCGGGCAGCGCGAGCGCGCCCTTGACGCCGTTCTCGGCGTCCTGGCCGGTGGCGTCGCTCGAGAACATGAGCGCGACCCGCGTCCAGCCCTTCATGCGGATGTAGAGCACCAAGGCGTCGATCAGGTCGAGCGTCGAAATGTTGCCGCTGAAGACATAGCCCTTGTCGGGGTGGATGCCGGGCGAGAAGCAGAATTGCACCGGCCCATGCTCCATCAGCGGCGCCATGGCGCGGCAGCTCGCCACCAGCGAGGAGCCCAGGATCACCGCCGGCTTCTTGGCGATGGAGCCGGTCGCGAGCTGCACGGCGATCTGCGGGTTCGACTGGTCGTCGTGGAACACCAGGTCGAGTTTCTGGCCGCCGATGCCGCCGGTGTCGTTGACGACGCCCTCGGCCAGTTGCAGCGATTCCTGCTCGCCCTTGCCGAGAAAGGCCGCGGCGCCGGTCAGGGGCAGCAACGTGTCGATGACGTAAGTATTCTGGGCGCGCGCCGGCAAATTCGCCGCAAGAAGGAGCGCGAGCGCGCCCGAAAGCGCCACGGTCTTGCTCATTCCAACCTCCCCGGTAACTTCTTTCTTTGGCGGCAAGGCTATGCCCGGCGCGGCGCCGCTGGCAAGCGCGGCCATGACGAAACCGGCGCGCGGGATTACACTCAGGGGCGCGCGCAGATTTCTCAGGGAGAAGCGTCATGGCGGGCAGCATCGGGCGCGAGACGGCGGAACAGGTGGTGGCGATCCGCGAGACGTGGCACACCAAGAACCATCCGTTCTTTCTCGATTTCGCCGCCGGCAAGTTCGGGCTTGGCCCGGTCGCGGCGATGATGGTGCAGCATTACCAGCACGTGCGCCGCGTGCTGCCGGTGCAGGGCATCGCGTATTATCGCGCGGCCGAGGGCGAGGCGCGCCGCTTCGTCCTCGAGAACCTCGCCGAGGAGGAAGGCCTCATGGCCGGGCCGGGCGAGGGCCGCGTCGCGCACGACCACATGGACATGATCTTCCGCTTCTGCCGCGCGGCGGGCCTCGATGACGACGCGGTGAAGCGCACGCGCCAGCTCAGCACCTGGCGCGCGCGCTCGTACTTCTACATCGCCACCGTGCGCGACGAGCCGTTCGGCGTGGTGGTGGCGATGCAGTCGACCCAGGAGGGCCAGCAGCCCGCCTTGAACGGCGAGCGCATGCTGCCCGCCTTCAAGAAATACCACGGCTTCGAGATCGACCACCCGACCATCGAGTTCTTCGCCGAGCACTATGTCGCCGACGCCGACCATTCGAGCCGGCAGATCGACCTCGTGGCGAAGCTCGTGACCGACGAGGCGACCGCGAAGCGCGCGCTCGAAGTGGCCGAGACCGCGGTGCGCACGCGCTGGGACTGCATCACCGAGATCTACCGGCGCGAAGTGCTGCACCAGGCCGATCCGCTGCCGCCCGGCATCGCCGCGTGAGGGCGGTGCGCGCCGCACTCGCGCTGCTCGCCGCGCTCGCGTTCGCGCCGCACGCGGCCAAGGCGCAGGATTTCTATAAGGGGCGCACGGTCACGCTCTATGTCGGGTTCGGCGTCGGCGGCACGTACGATCTCTACGCGCGCGCCGTGGCGCAGCATCTGGGCCAGCACATTCCCGGCAACCCGACCGTGGTCGCCGTCAACATGCCGGGCGCGGGCGGCATCGCCGCCGCCAACTACATGTACCGCGTGGCGCCGAAGGACGGCACCGCGCTTGCGTTGACGGCGCAGAGCGTCGCGACCGACCAGCTGTTCGGCGTCGAGGGCATCCAGTACGACGTGCGCCGCTTCATCTGGGTCGGGCGCATCACGCCGGTGGAGACGGTCTTCTTCACCTGGCACACCTCGGCGACCAAGACTTTCGCCGATGCGCAGAAGCGCGAGACGACGATGGGCTCGAGCGGCTCGGGCGACACGGTCGATCCGCCGCGCGCGCTCAACCAATATGCCGGATCGCGGTTCAAGCTGGTGCTGGGCTATCGCGGCTCGAACGACGTGGCCTTGGCGGTCGAGCGCGGCGAGGTCGATGGCGGCTATGCGGCGTGGGCCGATCTCGCTTACCGCAACCACGACTGGATCGAGCAGAAGCTCGTGAACCTGCTGTTCTTCATGGCCGACCGCCATCCGAAGCTCGCGCCCGACGTGCCGCTCGGCACCGAGCTCGCGCCCACGGCGGAGGGGCAGGCGATCATGGGCCTCTTCACCGCGCCCAACGTGATCGGCCGCTCGATCCTGACGACGCCCGACGTGCCCGCGGCGCGCGTCGCGATCCTGCGCCAGGCGTTCGCCGCAACGCTCGACGATGCCGCGTTCCAGGCCGACGCGCAGAAGATCGGGCTCGTGCCCGAGGGCATGAGCGGCGACGAGCTCGGGAGCCGCGTCGCGGCGCTGATGGCGACGCCCGCCGATCTCGTCAAGAAGGCGGAAGCGATAAGGCAGCCGGCTGATAAATGATCCGTCGCTTGCCCTGGGTCCTCGCTTTCGCGAGGACGAAGGCAGGTCCGTTGCCCGCTTACGCCTTCGCCTCGTAGAGCTGGGCCAAGGATTCGCCATAGACGTCGCGGATGGCGTGGCGCTTGATCTTGAGCGTCGGCGTCATGAGGCCGTTCTGGATGCTGAACGGCTCGCGCGCGACGACGAAGCGGCGGATGCGCTCGGCCATGGGAAGTTTTGCGTTGACGCGATCGACCGCGGCGGCGATCGCCTTGTGCAGCGCGCCGTCGAGCGCCACCCCGTCGCCGTCGCGGCGCCGCTCGCGCGTGAACTGGTCGAGGAATTCCTGGCGCGGCACGATCACGGCGACGAGATAGGGCCGCCGGTCGCCGAACACCATGGCCTGGCCGATCTCGAGCTGCATCATCAGCTCGCCCTCGACGCGCGCCGGCGAGATCATGTCGCCGCCCGAATTCTTGATGAAGTCGCGCTTCCGGTCGGTGATGACGATGTAGCCGTCCTTGTCGAGCTTGCCGATGTCGCCGGTATGGAGCCAGCCGTTCTCGATCGTGCGCCGGGTCGCCTCGGGATCGTTCCAATAGCCCTTCATCACCGCTTCGCCGCGCACCAGGATCTCGCCGTCCTCGGCGAATTTGATCTCGACGCCGTCCAAGGGCGGCCCGACCGTGTCGATCTTGATGCGGTTGGGCGGATTGGCGCTGACCACGGGCGAGGCCTCGGTCTGGCCGTAGCCCTGGAGCAGCGGCACGCCCAAGCGCGAGGAAGAACATGCCGATCTCGGGATTGAGCGGCGCGCCGCCCGAGACCAGCGCCTTCAAGCGGCCGCCGAAGCGCCCCATCACCTTCTTGCGCACGAGCCGGTCGAGGAGCGCGTCGAGCACGCGCTCGCCGAACGTCAGGCTGCGCGGAGCCTCGATGCGCTTCCGGCCGATCCTGAGCGCGGCGAAGAACAGCTTCGCCTTCATGCCGCCCTCGCGCTCCATCTGGCGCAGGATGCGCTGGTGCATCGTCTCGTAGAGCCGCGGCACCGCCGTCATGATGGTCGGGCGCACCTCGAGCATGTTGGCGGCCAGGACCTCGACCTTCTCGGCGAAATAGATCTGCGCGCCGAGCGCGATCGGGAAGAACATGCCGCCGGTGTGCTCGTAGGAATGCGACAGCGGCAGGAACGACAGGAACACCTCGTCGCCGAGCCCGATCGTCTCCAGCAGCTTCACCGCGCCGTGGCAGTTGGCGAGGATGTTGCCGTGCGTCGTCATCACGCCCTTGGGCAAGCCGCCGGTGCCCGAGGTGTGGATGAGGCAGGCGACATCGGTGCGCGCGATGTCGCGCGGCCCAGCTTTCGACCTCATCGGCGTCGCCCGCGCCCAGCTCCATCACCTCGCCCCAGAGACGGAAGTCGGCGTGCGACAGCTGTCCCGGCAGGGGCTGCTCGATCGCGATCAGCGTCTCGACCGACGCGACCTGCTCCATCGCCGGCAGGAAGCGCTGCGCCAGCGCCGCGGTCGAGACGATGGCGAAGCGCGCGGCGCTGTTCGACAGGATGTGACGATGGTCGTCCGAGGTGTTGGTGGTGTAGGCCGGGACCGTGATGCCGCCCGCGGCCAGGATGGCGAGATCGGCGATCACCCATTCCGGCCGGTTCTCGGCGACGAGCGCGACGCGGTCGCCCTTGGCGAGGCCGAGCTTGCGCAGGCCCTTGGCCAGCGCCGTGACCTGGCGCCGCGTCTCGTTCCAACTGGTCGCGCGCCAGCGCTCGCCCTCCTTGACCCACAGGAAGGGGCGGTCGCCTTGCCGTTTCGCCTGCTCAAGGAACAGGACGACGAGATTGGGACAGGTTCTGCAGTCCAACGACGTTTCCTCGCCCATCGAAATACAGGGCGCGCGGCTTGGCGTCAATTTCCTGTTGCCTATATGCTGGTGTTAACGATTTGCCGGCAAGGGGCGGAGGGCGCGGGACGATGGCGGCAGCGACGGCGAAGCGGCGGGCGCTCGGCAAGCTGCCGCAGTGGGATCTCTCCGACCTCTATCCCGGCCGCGACAGCCCCGAGCTGAAGCGCGATCTCGACACCGGCGAAGCCGAGGGCAAAGCCTTCCGCGCGCAGTACGAGGGCCGCCTCGCGCAGCTTCCGGGCGCCGGGCTCGGCGCCGCCATCGCCCAGTACGAGCGGCTCCAGGAGCGCCTGGGCCGCGTCTCGAGCTATGCCGGGCTCGTCCACGCCGGCGACATGAGCGATCCCGAAGTGGGCCGCTTCTACCAGACGACGCACGAGCGCGTGAACGCGATCGAGAGCGAGCTTTTGTTCTTCGCGCTCGAGTTGAACCGCATCGACGACGAGGTTGTGGCGGAAAAGCTCGCGGCGCCGGAACTCGCCCACTATGCGCCGTGGCTCAGGGACGTGCGCGCCTTCCGCCCGCACCAGCTCGCCGACGAGCTGGAGCGCCTCCTGCACGAGAAATCGGTCGCGGGCCGCGCCGCCTGGGTCCGGCTCTTCGACGAGACCGAGGCGGCGCTGCGCTTCCGCATCAAGGGCAAGAAGCTCACCGCCGCCGAGGCGCTCGATCTTCTGTCCGATCCGAGCGGCGCCACGCGCCAGGCGGCGGCGAAGGAAGTGGGCGCGGTGCTCGGCCAGAACGCGCGGCTCTTCGCGCTCGTCACCAACACGCTCGCCAAGGACAAGGAGATCGAGGACCGCTGGCGCGGCTTCGCGCGTCCGATCTCGTCGCGCAACCTCGCCAATTTCGTCGAGGACGAGGTGGTGGACGCGCTGCTGTCGGCCGTGCGCGAGGCCTATCCGCGCCTGTCGCATCGCTATTACCGACTCAAGGCGAAATGGTTCGGGGTCGAGGTGCTGCCCTACTGGGACCGCAACGCGCCTTTGCCGGACGAGGACGATGTCGCGGTGCCGTGGCGCGAGGCGGAGCGCATCGTGCTCGACGCCTACGGCTCCTTCTCGCCCGACATGGCGGCGATCGGCAAGCGCTTCTTCGAGCATCCGTGGATCGACGCAGGCCTGCGGCCGGGCAAGGCGTCGGGCGCCTTCGCGCATCCGACGGTGCCGAGCGTGCATCCCTATATCCTGCTCAACTACCAGGGCCGCGCGCGCGACGTGATGACCTTGGCGCACGAGCTTGGGCACGGCGTGCATCAGGTGCTGGCGGGGCCGCAAGGGCCGCTCATGTCCGACACGCCGCTGACCTTGGCCGAGACCGCGTCGGTGTTCGGCGAGATGCTGACCTTCCGCGCCCTGCTCGCGCGCGAAACGGAACCGCGCCGGCGCAAGGCGATGCTGGCGCAAAAAGTCGAGGACATGCTCAACACGGTCGTGCGCCAGATCGCCTTCGTCACGTTCGAGACGCGCGTCCATGACGCGCGCCGCGCCGGCGAGCTGACGCCCGAGGAGATCTCCGCCATCTGGCTCGACGTGCAGCGCGAAAGCCTCGGCCCGGCGATCGGCTTCGAGGACGAGTATCGCTGGTACTGGAGCTATATCCCGCACTTCATCCACACGCCGTTCTATGTCTATGCCTATGCCTTCGGCGATTGCCTGGTGAATTCGCTCTACGCGGTTTACGAGGGCGCGCATCAGGGCTTCGCCGAGAAATATCTCGACCTGCTGCGCGCCGGAGGCGCCAAGCGCCACAAGGAATTGCTGGCGCCGTTCGGGCTCGACGCGTCCGACCCGGGCTTCTGGAAGAAGGGCCTCGCGGTGATCGAGAGCTTCATCGCCGAGCTCGAAGCGATGGGCTGACCCCGTGGCCGAGGACGACAACATCGCGGGGCGCATGCGGCGCTATGTCCGCGTCTCGAGCGCGATGGGCGGGCTCGCGGCGCAGGCTCGCGGGCGAGCGCTATCTCGGCGTCACGGTCGACCGGACGCGCCATGCGGCCGATCTCAAGGCGGCGCTTGGGCGGCATCAAGGGCCCGCTGATGAAGGTGGCGCAGCTCCTCGCCACCATTCCGAACGCGCTGCCGCCGGAATATGCCGACCAGCTCGTGAGCCTGCAGGCGAACGCGCCGCCGATGGGCTGGAACTTCGTCAAGCGCCGCATGGCGGGCGAGCTCGGCCCCGAGTGGGAGCGGAAGTTCAAGAGCTTCGAGCATGAGGCGGCGCGCGCCGCATCGCTCGGGCAGGTGCACCGCGCGGTCGGGCGCGACGGGCGGCTTCTGGCGTGCAAGCTGCAATATCCCGACATGGCCTCGGCGGTCGAGGCGGATCTGCGCCAGCTGAAGCTCGTGCTGTCGCTTTACGAGCGCTACGACCGCGCCGTCGCGACCGACGAGATCCACGCCGAGGTCGCCGACCGCCTGCGCGAGGAGCTCGACTACGCGCGCGAATTGTCGCATCTGCGGCTCTATCGCCTCATGCTCGCCAAGGAGGACGCGATCGCGGTGCCGGAAGGGGTGCCGGAGCTGTCGTCGAAGCGCCTCCTCACCATGACGTGGCTCGAAGGCCGCCCGCTGCTCGAGACGGCGAACGAGCCCGCGTCGGCGCGCAACATCATCGCGCGCAACATGTTCCGCGCCTGGTACGTGCCGCTTTATTTCTACGGCGTCATCCACGGCGATCCGCATCTCGGCAATTACACGGTGCGCCCCGATCTCGGCATCAACCTTCTGGATTTCGGCTGCATCCGCGTGTTCAGGCCGTCCTTCGTCAAGGGCGTGATCGATCTCTACCGCGCGCTCGACAGCGACGACGAGGCGCTCGCGATCGAGGCCTACGAGAGCTGGGGCTTCAAGAAGCTCTCGCGCGAGCTGATCGACGTGCTGAACCGCTGGGCGCGCTATGTCTATGCGCCGCTTCTGGAGGACAGGAAGCGCCGCATCCAGGAGATCGCCACGAGCGCGACCGGGCGCGACGTGGCCGAGGACGTGCACCGCGAATTGCGGCGCCTGGGCGGCGTCCAGCCGCCGCGCGAATTCGTGTTCATGGACCGCGCCGCCGTGGGGCTGGGCTCGGTCTTCATGCACCTCAAAGCCGAGGTCAACTGGCACCGCCTGTTCCACGAGCTGATCGACGATTTCGACGCCGCGCGCATGGGCGAGCGCCAGGCGCAAGCGCTCGCCGCGGCCAAGGTGCCGGGCGTGGCGCGCCATGCCGCGCGCGATAGCGGGCGACGAGCCCGGCGGAGCGGAGCGCTCAATGACGACGCGGCGGTCAAGACCTTGTCGCCGCGCTCGGTGAGGAGGCGGTCGAAATAGGCGATGGTCTTGCCGAGGCCGGCCTCGAGCGGCACGCGCGGCTCCCAGGCGAGCAGGTCGCGCGCGCGGGAGATGTCCGGGCAGCGCTGCATCGGGTCGTCGACCGGCAGCGGGCGGTGCTCGATCTTCGAGCGCGAGCCGACGAGGCGCGATGATCGTGTGCGGCGAGCTCGGCGACCGTGGTCTCGACCGGGTTGCCGAGATTGATCGGGCCGGTGACCTCGTCGGGCGCCGCCATCAGGCGCACGAAGCCCTCGATCAGATCGTCGACATAGCAGAAGGCGCGCGTCTGGCTGCCGTCGCCGTAGAGCGTGATCGGCTCGCCCTTCAGCGCCTGGACGATGAAGTTCGACACCACGCGGCCGTCGTTCGGGTGCATGCGCGGCCCGTAGGTGTTGAAGATGCGCGCGACGCGGATGCGCAGCCGGTGCTGGCGGAAATAGTCGAAGAACAGGGTCTCGGCGCAGCGCTTGCCCTCGTCGTAGCAGGCGCGCGGGCCGATCGGGTTGACGTTGCCGCGGTAATCCTCGGTCTGCGGATGGACCGACGGGTCGCCATAGACCTCCGAGGTCGAGGCCTGGAAGATCTTGGCGCGCAGGCGCTTGGCCAGGCCCAGCATGTTGATGGCGCCCGAGCACGCTGGTCTTGGTCGTCTGCACCGGATCGTGCTGGTAGTGGATCGGCGAGGCGGGGCAGGCGAGGTTGTAGATCTCGTCGACCTCGACATAGAGCGGGAAGCAGATGTCGTGCCGCATCGCCTCGAATTGCGGGCAGGCGAGAAGCTGCGGCGACGTTGTCCTTGCGGCCGGTGAAGTAATTGTCGACGCACAGCACGTCGTGGCCCTCGGCGAGCAGGCGCTCGCACAGATGCGAGCCGAGGAACCCGGCGCCGCCGGTGACGAGGATGCGCTTCCTGGTGGAACGTCATGCGTCTCACCCTCTGCCGGCGGCGCGCGGCGCCGCGCGGCGCGGCTCGCGCCGCATCGCGGCCGATGCTGAAATAGAAGAAGCCGGCCTCGGCCATGTCGGCCGGCTTGTAGATGTTGCGCAGGTCGACGATGGTCGGCGTCTGCAGCAGCGCCTTGACGCGCGCGAGATCGAGCGCGCGGAACTCGTTCCATTCGGTGATGATGACGAGCGCGTGCGCGCCCTCCATCGCCTCGTAGGCGCTGGCGCAGAACGTCGACGCCCGACAGCAGCTTCTTCGCCTCGTTCGTGCCCTCGGGATCGAAGGCGCGCACCGTCGCGCCCGCGCCGATGAGCGCCGGCAGGATGGCGAGGCTCGGGCTGTCGCGCATGTCGTCGGTGTTGGGCTTGAAGGTGAGGCCGAGGCACGGCGACGGTCTTGCCCTTGACGGTGCCGCCGCAGCGCGCGACGACGCGATCGGCCATGTTGATCTTGCGCCGGTCGTTGCCGGCGACCACCGTCTCGACGATGCGCAAGGGCGCGCCCGCCTCCTGCGCCGTGCGCACCAGCGCGAGGCAATCCTTGGGGAAGCACGAGCCGCCGAAGCCCGGCCCGGCATGCAGGAACTTCCGGCCGATGCGGCCGTCGAGGCCGATGCCGCGCGCCACGTCCTGCACGTCGGCGCCGACCTTCTCGCACAGATCGGCGACCTCGTTGATGAAGGCGATCTTGGTGGCGAGGAAGCTGTTGGCGGCGTACTTGATGAGCTCGGCCGTCTCGAGCGAGGTGAACAGGATCGGCGTCTCGATCAGATAGAGCGGCCGGTAGAGCTCGCGCATCAGGCCGCGTGCGCGCGCTCGCTCTCGGCGCCGATCACGACGCGGTCGGGCCGCATGAAATCCTGGATCGCCGAGCCCTCGCGCAGGAACTCCGGGTTGGAGGCCACGTCGAACTGCGCGTCCGGGCGCTTCTTGCGCACGATCTCGGCGACCTTGCGCCCGGTGCCGACCGGCACGGTCGATTTCGTGACCACCACGGTGTAGCCCTGGAGCGCGGCGGCGATCTCCTCGGCGGCGGCGAAGACATAGGTCAGGTCGGCATGGCCGTCGCCGCGCCGCGACGGCGTGCCGACGGCGATGAAGACGGCGTCGGCGTCCTTGACCGCGCCGGCGAGATCGGTGGTGAATTTGAGCCGTCCGGCGGCCACGTTCGAGGCGACCACCTGGTCGAGGCCCGGGCTCGTAGATCGGCATCTCGCCGGCGAGCAGGCGGGCGATCTTGGCGGCATCGTTGTCGACGCAGGTGACATCGACCCCGAACTCGGAAAAGCACGCGCCCGAAACGAGCCCGACATACCCGGTGCCGATCACCGCGATGCGCATCAATTCTCTCCGTCAGCGAGACAAAACGGCGGGACGCGCCGAATATTCCGCCGCGCCTCCATGACGGCCGGTTAACGAATGCCGAGAGGCGGATTAATCTTTTGCGGAAGGGCCGGCCGGACGAGCGCAACCCTAGTCTTAGAGCGCCGCGGGGGTCAAGCGCGGCCCGGCCAAAACTTGCCTCGCCCACATCTTCGGCGTAGAGGGAAGCCGGGGACCCGTTCAGCCGTTATCCCGCCGTCCAACGGATCGCAATGACGACGCAAATCCTCGTTACCGGCGGCGCCGGCTATATCGGCAGCCACGCCGCCAAGGCGCTGGCCCGCGCCGGCTATGAGCCCGTCAGCTACGACAATCTCGGCCGCGGCCACCGCGCAGCCGTGCGCTGGGGGCCGCTCGTCGTGGGCGACCTCGCCGACCGCGCGCTCCTCGCCGAGACCATGCGCCGGCACCAGATCGCCGCGGTCATGCATTTCGCGGCCTTCGCCTATGTCGGCGAGTCGGTGCAGGAGCCCGCGCTTTATTTCCGCAACAACGTCGCCAACAGCCTGACGCTGCTCGAGGCGATGGGCGAGGCGGGCGTGCGGCATATCGTCTTTTCCTCGACCTGCGCGACCTATGGCCTGCCGGACAAGATGCCGATCGCCGAGGACGCGCCGCAGCGCCCGGTCAACCCCTATGGCGAATCGAAGCTGATGATCGAGCGCATGCTGCACTGGCTCGGGCCCGCGCGGGGCTTGCGCCACGCGGCGCTGCGCTATTTCAACGCCGCCGGCGCCGATCCCGAGGGCGAGATCGGCGAGGAGCACGAGCCCGAGACCCACCTCATCCCGCTCGTGCTGCAGGCCGCGCTCGGGCGGCGCGCCGCCATCGACATCTTCGGCACCGACTATCCGACGCCCGACGGCACCGCCATCCGCGACTATATCCATGTCCAGGACCTGGCCGACGCGCACGTGCTGGCGCTGGCGCATCTGCTCAAGGGCGGCGACAGCCTCGCGCTCAATCTCGGCACGGGCGCAGGCCATTCCGTGCGCGCGGTGATCGAGGCGGCCGAGCGCGTCACCGGGCGCGCCATCGCGCGGCGCGAGACGGCGCGGCGCCCGGGCGACCCGCCGACGCTCGTCGCCGACGCGCGCCAGGCGCAAGGCGTTGCTCGGCTGGACGCCAAGGCTTTCGCGGCTTGGACGACATCATCGCCAGCGCCTGGGCCTGGCACACACGCTGACAAGGGCGCGGGCACGAAGGAGTTTGTTGAGCTATGGTGGCGGCCGAAATCGCACCCACGGCCAAGGCGGCGCCGGTGTCGCTCGATGCGGCGGCGGAGACGGCGCGCCGCGGCCGCGCCGCCGCCGGTCGAGGTGCACGGCAAGTTCTTCTTCGTCGGCAACGAGAAATTCTTCGTGCGCGGCGTGACCTACGGGCCGTTCGGCCCGGCCTCGCACGGCGCCCAGTTCCCCGAGCGCGAGACCGTCACGCGCGACTTCGCGCTGATGCGCGAGGTGGGCGCCAACACGCTGCGCATCTTCACCGTGCCGCCGCGCTGGCTGCTCGACGCGGCGCAAGATGCGGGGCTGCGCGTCCTCGTCGGCATCCCGTGGGCGCAGCATGTGACGTTCCTCGACGACAGCGGCGTGCAGCGCGAGATCATGCGCACGGTCGTCGCCGCGGTGCGCGGGCTCGACCGGCATCCGGCGATCTTCGCCTATCTCGTCGGCAACGAGATCCCGCCCGACATGGTGCGCTGGCACGGCGCCGAGCGCGTGCGCGCGTTCCTGAAGCGGCTCGTCGGCATGGTGAAGGAGGCCGATCCCGGGCGGCTCGTGTCCTACGCCAATTTCCCGTCGACCGAATACCTGACCGTCGATTTCACCGATTTCCTCTGCTTCAACGTCTATCTGCACCAGGAGGGGGCGTTCCGGCGCTATCTCTCGCGGCTCCACAATCTCGCGGTCGACCGGCCGCTCGTCCTGACCGAGTTCGGCATCGATTCGCTGCGCGAGGGCGAGGGCGAGCAGGCGCGCATCCTGTCGTGGCAGATCCGCACCGCGTTCGAGATGGGCGCGGCCGGGACGTTCGTGTTCGCCTGGACCGACGAGTGGTTCACCGGCGGCCACGCCGTCACGGACTGGGCGTTCGGCCTGGTCGATCGCGCGCGCCACGCCAAGCCCGCGTTTGCCGCGGTGAAGGAGCGCTACGAGGGACCGATCCCGCCGCGCCTGCCGCAGACGCCGCGCGTCTCGGTCGTGGTGTGCGCCTACAACGCCGAGCGCACCATGGAGGCGTGCCTCGCCTCGCTCGAGCATCTGAACTACCCGGACTACGAGGTGATCGTCGTCAACGACGGCTCGAACGACCGGACGCTCGAGATATCGGAGAAATTCGGCTATTGCCGCATCATCAGCCAGCCCAACAAGGGGCTTTCGGTCGCGCGCAACGTCGGCGCCGAGGCCGCGACCGGCGCGATCGTCGCTTATACCGACAGCGATTGCGTCGCCGATCCCGACTGGCTGGCCTATCTCGTCGCCAAGATGGAGAACGTCAGATCTCGTCGCCTGCGGCGGCCCGAATTTCCCGCCGCCCGAGAACAGCCTCGTGCCGGCGGCGGTCGCGGTCTCGCCGGGCGGGCCGACGCACGTGCTCCTGAGCGACGACGTGGCCGAGCATATCGCCGGCTGCAACATGGCGTTCCGCCGCGACGTGCTGATGAACTTGGGCGGCTTCGATCCGGTCTATCGCGCGGCCGGCGACGATGTCGATATCTGCTGGCGGCTGCAGGACGCGGGCTACACGATCGGCTTCAGCCCGGCCGCCATCGTCTGGCATTTCCGCCGCAACACGGTCGCCGCCTATATCGGCCAGCAGCGCGGCTACGGCAAGGCCGAAGCGCTCGTCTATGGCAAGCATCCGTTCCGCTTCAACCTGTTCGGCCAGGCGAAGTGGCTCGGCCGCATCTATGGCGATCTCTCGACCTCGCTCCTGCTGTCGCGCCGCCCGGTGATCTATTCGGGCGTGTTCGGGCGCGGCTTGTTCCAGACGCTCTACGAGCCGTCCTCATCGCTGGCGGCGTTCCTGCCGCTCACGTTCGAGTGGAACGTGGTCGCGATCGTGCTGGCGCTCATCGCCATCGTCGCCGGCGGCTGGGCCTGGCTCATGGTGGCGCCCGTGGTCATGACCTGGGTCATCTGCGTCAACGGCGCCTTGAAGGCGCCGATCGACAAGCGCTTCCGCGGCCTCAAGGCGCGGGCGCTGGTGGCGCTGCTGATCTATCTCGGGCCGATCCTGCGCGGCTTCGAGCGCATCAAGTGGCGCCTCAAGGAGATGCGCGCGCCGGAATCGGCCGGGACGCTCGAGCCGCCGATCCAGAAGGCGCGCATCTCCATGAAGGAGCGCGCCTTCTATCTCTCCTATTGGAGCGAGACGGGCGACGACAAGGAAGCGCTCCTCGGCGGCCTCATGCGCTTTCTCGTGCCGCAGAAATATTTCGTGGTGGTGGACCAGGGCTGGGACGAGTGGGATCTGAAGATCGCGCGGGGATTGTGGAGCCGCGCGCTCGTGCTCGTCTGCACCGAGAATCACGGCGGCGCGAAGCGGCTTCTGCGCGTGCGCTGCGCCATGCGCTTCTCGCGCTTCGCCGCGTTCGTGCTGCGCGCCTATGCGCTCGCCGCCGCGGTCGCGCTCATTCTCCATGCGCCGGACTTGGGCCTTGTCATCGGGCTCGTGGGCCTCGCGCACGGCGTCAGCATCGCGCACCGCACCATCGAATTCGGCCGCCTCATGCACCGCATCATCGAGTCGGTGGCGCAGCGCGCCGGGCTCGCGCCGCTCGAGCCGCTCGGGCGCGCCCGAGGCAAAGGCCGCCTGACCCGGGCGATGCCCTATCTCGCGAAAAAGCTGCTGCCCTATCTCTGGCCCTATCGCTGGCGCTTTTCCTGGGCGCTCGCGCAGGTGTTCCTGATCGCGGGCTTCAATCTCCTGAAGCCGTGGCCGCTGCAGCTCGTGATCGACGACGTGCTCGGCGGCAAGGCGGTCGAATTTCCGGGCCTCGGCGGCACCAAGCCCGGTCTCCTGCTGGTGGTGGCGTGCATCGGCCTCGTCATCGTCAATCTCGGCGCGGGGCTGCTCGAGCTTCTGGCACAACTACACCACCATCGCCATGGGCCAGCGCATGGTGAACGATCTGCGCGGCGCGCTGTACGCGCACCTGCAACGGCTTGTCGCTCGCCTTCCACGGCCGCCAGAAGGTCGGCGACCTCATGTACCGCATCACCGCCGACAGTTTCGCGGTCCAGACCATGATCATGAACGGGCTGCTGCCGATCCTGTCGGCGCTCGTGCTCTTGGCCGGCATGCTCGCCGTGCTCATGCCGATCGATGCGCGGCTCACGCTCGTTTCGCTCACCGTCGTGCCGCTGCTCTTCGCCCTCATCGCCGTCTTCAACCGGCGCATCGCCGCGCTCGCGACCGAGGTGCGCGAGCGCGAGAGCCACGTCTATTCGCTGGTGCAGTGGGCGATGAGCTCGGTGAAGCTGGTGCAGGCCTTCACCCAGGAGGAGGACGAGTATCGCCGCTTCATGGGCGCGAGCCGCGCGAGCCTCGGCGCCACGCTCCGCCTCTATAGCTGGCAGACGCTCTATTCCGCCGCGGTCAACGGCCTCGTCGCGGCGGGGACGGCGCTCGTCGTCTATGTCGGCGCGCGCTCGGTCATGGGCGGACGGCTCACCATCGGCGAGCTCGTCGTGTTCATTTCCTACCTCGCGCAGCTCTATCAGCCGGTGAACCAGATCACGCAGAGCTGGGGCCTCATCGCCGGGGCGAAGATCGGCGCCAAGCGCTGCTTCGAGATTTTGGACACCGAGCCCGACCTCAAGGACGGGACGCGCGTCTTTCCCGCCGCGGGCGCGCGCGGCGAGGTCGAATGGCGCGGCGTCGGCTTCCGCTACCGGCCCGAGCTGCCGGTGCTGCGCCAGGTCGATCTGCGCGTCGAGCCGGGCGCGCGCGTCGCGATCGTGGGCGCGACCGGCGCCGGGAAATCGACGCTCGTGAGCCTTCTGCCGCGCTTCTTCGATCCCTCGTCGGGCGCCGTGCTGGTCGACGGCATCGACGCGCGCGAATACCGCTTGCAGGCGCTGCGCCGGCAGATCGCGATGGTGCTGCAGCCGCCGCTCGTGTTCCCCATCTCGGTGCGCGACAACATCGCCTACGGCCGGCCCGAGGCGAGCGATGAAGAGATCGAGACCGCGGCGCGCCTGGCGCGCATCCACGAGCTCGTGACGCATCTGCCCGACGGCTATGCCACGATCCTCGGCGAGGCCGCGGCCTTGTCGGAGGGCGAGAAGCAGCGCCTCACCATCGCGCGCGCGATCCTGCGCGATGCGCCGATCCTGATCCTCGACGAGCCGACCTCATCGCTCGACGTCGAAACCGAGGCGCTCGTCATGGAGGGCCTGGCGCGCCTGACGCGCGGGCGCACCACCTTCGTCATCGCGCATCGCCTGTCGACGGTGCGGAGCGCCGATCTCGTCGTCGTGCTGAAGGACGGGGCACTGGTCGAGCGCGGCACGTTCGCCGATCTGCTGCGCCAGGGCGGCGTCTTCGCCGATCTCTACAACACGCAGTTCGCCGAGACGGTGAAGGCCGGGCCGGCCTGACGTTCAGCGCGACGTGCCGGAAATCGCGGCGACGGGTTGGAAAAAGCCGTGGTTGGCGAGGCTCGCCGGCGCTCGGGCCGCGACCACAGCACCTTTCGATCCGTGAATGATGCCGCTGCCGGCGAGGCCGATCATCGCGGCGAAGACCAGCGCCGCCGCCGCCGCCACCGTGCCGTTGCGCCGCCGCCGCGCGCGCGCCGCGTGCCGTTCGACGATGCGCTTCAAGCGTTCCTCGCCGGCCGGCGGAAGCGCGATCGCGATGGCGGCGCCGAGCGCGAGGAGCAGCTCGTTCTGGCGGCAATAGGCCGCGATCCGCGTCGCCTCGCGGGGATTTGCCTCGAGATGACTTGCGACGGCATCCGCGCGCGCCGACGGCAGGCGCCCGTCGACGTAAAGCAACAGTTCCTCTTCCGTCACCGGACGCCACATCGCACCGCGCCTCCCGACTTCTCCGTGCGGGCGGAACGCAGGCGCGGCCGCGATGATCCATGCTCGCCAGCGCGACGGTCTTGACGCGCCGCTCTTCAACCGCGAAGCGCCGCGAGCTCCGCCGTTCCGTCCCAGATGAGACGGAACGCGACCAAGGTGACGACCGCGAGGCCGACCCAACTGATCCAGCGGTAGCGCGCGATGAGGCGCGCGAGCAGCCCGGCCGAAAGGCCCATCAACGCGACCGAAAGCACAAGCCCCGCCACCAGCACGGCGAAATGGTCGCGCGCCGCGCCGGCGATCGCGAGCACGTTGTCGAGCGACATGGAGATGTCGGCCACCAGGACCTGCATCAGCGCCGTGCCGAACTTCTTGGGGCGTGCGGCCGCGGAAGCCGCCGCACGCGGGCGTTGCAGGTGCAGCTCGCGAAAGAGTTTCCACGCGACGAACAGCAGCAGGATGCCGCCCGCAAGCGTCAGGCCGACGATGGCGAGAAGCTGCATCGCAACCGTCGCGAGCGCCACGCGCAAGACGGTCGCCGCGATCGTGCCGGCCAGGATGACGCGCCGCCGCTGCTCCGCCGGCAGCGCCGCCGCGGCCATCGCCACCGCGATCGCGTTGTCGCCCGCGAGCGCCACGTCGATGAGCACGACCGAAACGAAGGCGGCAGTCACGCCGGGATCGAACATGGGGAGCGCGTAGCACGAACCGCGAAATCCCGGTAGAGACGAGGCGTGAGCCCGTCCGTGCGCCTCGCGCTCTTCTATGCCGCGTATTTTCTCGCGGTCGGCGTGCAGTTGCCGTTCTGGCCGGTGTGGCTTGCCGGGCGCGGGCTCGGCGCGGCCGAGATCGGCGCGCTCCTCGCGCTCTCGCAGTGGGTGAAGGTCGCGGCCAATCCGCTGCTCGGCGCCGCGGCCGACCGCGCGCGCGACCGGCGCCGCTTCATGGTGCTGCTCGGCGCCGCGGCCGCCGCGGGCTATCTGCTGTGCGCGCCCGGCGCGCGGGTTCGCGGCCATCCTCGCACCCTGCCTTGTGGCGGCGGCCGCCACGGCGGCGCTGCTGCCGCTCGGCCGATGCGACGACGCTTGCGCTCGGCGCGCGCAGCGGCGGCGCGGGCGGCGGCGTCGATTACGGGCGCGTGCGGCTCTGGGGCACGCTCGCCTTCATCGCCGCGACGCTGGCCGGCGGGCGTCTTCTCACCGGGCGCTCGAGCGAACTCGTGCTCGCGCTTGTCGATCGTCATCGCAATTTTGATCGTGATCGCCTGCGCGCTCATGCCGCGCGCCGCGGGCGCGGCGGAGCGTCCGGCGCGCGCGTCGTGGCGCGTGTTGCTGACGCCGCAGAATGCGGTGTTCATCGCGGCCGCAGCACTGGTGCAGGGGAGTCACGCCGTCTACTACGCGTTCGGCACGCTCTACTGGCAGCGCCTCGGCCTCAGCGACATGACCATCGCGGCGCTGTGGGCCGAGGGCGCGGTCGCGGAGGTGGCGCTCTTCTACGCCGGCGCGCGGCTCGTGCGGCGCACGGGGCCGGGCGCGCTGATGGCGGCAGGGGGCGCTGGCGCGCTCGTGCGCTGGAGCATCACGCCGTTCGTCGCCTCGGCCGCCGGCGCTGGCGCTGGTGCAGCCGCTCCATGCGCTGTCGTTCGCGGCGACGCACCTGGGCGCGATGCATTACCTCGCGCGCCGCGTGCCGGCGGGCGCGGCGGCAACGGCGCAATCGCTCTACAACGCGCTCGTCGGCGGCGCGGGCGCGGGGCTTGCCTCACTCGCGGCGGGCGCGCTCTATGGGCGGTATGGCGGCGGGGCTTATCTCGCCATGGCGGCGCTGGCGGCGCTGGGCGGGATGTTGGCGCTCGTCATCGCGCGCGCGGAGTGAGCCCCCGCTATTTGCACAGGCGATAGGAACTCTCGTGCTCGACCGCGAGCTCGGCCGCGTGATTGCGGAACTCGGGCCCGTCGAGCTTGGTCGCTTCGGCGAGGAACGAGGCCGAGCGGGCGCAGATCACCGGCCGCTGCTCGGCGCCGCTGCGCATCGACAGCTCGTTGGCGATCTCGGTCAGGAACTGGTCGAGGCTCGCCTCGGGGCGGTGCGCGCCGGTGCGGCGGAAATGATCGATGAGCTGGTGCTCGTATTGCACGATGGTGTCGCGGTTGCGCACCGTGAAATCGCGGTAGTAATTCGCGACGTTGCAGGTGTCGCTCAGCACCATGAGCTCGGTCTGGTAGCGGACCGCCTGATCGGCCTCGATGTCCGCCGGCTTGAAGCAGGGCGCGGCGGGGGCGGCGAGCGCCGGCGCTGCAGCGACGGCGAGCGCCGCCGCAGCGGCGACGCCACGCCGCCACGCACGGCGCCTCATGGCGAGACCCCGAGGCGCGACCGGCGCGCTTCGGCGGCGCTGCGGCGCCTGCGGTGCAGGCGATGCAGGATGTGCCCGCCGACGAGCAGGATGACGAAGAGGTACAACAGGAAGAGGCTCACCTGGTGCATGACGTGGCCCATCATGTGGTGCAGCGCGTTGCCGCACAAATAGCCGATACCGACGAACGCGCAGGCCCAGAGGAAGGCGGCAAGAAAATTAAGCGCCAGGAAGCGCCGCCAGCCGATGCCGCTGATGCCGAGCGCGAAGGACGAGAAATTGCGCACGCCGTAGATGAAGCGGAAGGTCAGGATGAAGCCGATGTCGTAGCGCTTCAGCCAGCCGAGCGCGCGGTCGACGCCCATGCGCCAGATCGGCCGCCGCGCCATGAGGCGCAATCCGAAATGACGGCCGATCCAGAAATAGCATTGGTCGCCGGCAAAGCTTCCGAGCCACGCCGCGACGATGAGAAGGGGCGCGCTCAAAAGTCCCTGCGCGGCGGCGAAGCCGACGAGAAGAACGAATGTCTCTCCCTCGAAGAACGTCCAGATCAGAGTAACGAGATAAGTCCACGCGCCGTGTTCGAGGATGAAACGTTCTACGTCCATCGTCTCGTTTTTCCTCCCGGCGACGATCCTAATCCCGAACGGCGAGGGAGGTCGAGCGAAGAATCCCGTCAGGGCGCGCGGTCGATGCGGTCGAAATAGCGTTTAATCTCGGTGAAGATGAGAGCGGCGCACACGACGAAGAGCGCGAGCCCGATGCCGTAGAGCGCGCCGCCGACCGATGCGGCAAGCGCCGCGCCGGCGAGTCCGAGAATGCCCAAAAGCGCGACAGTGACGGCAAGCGTATCGGCGCCTGCCGGCGAAATGGGCAGCAGAAATCCGATCTCCGCGCCGTCGAGCTGACGCTTCGCCCGCACTGCGATGATCGCTACCGCGATTGCGAAGGTGAGCATGCCCACGACATAGGTGGCGTGGTCGGCGGCGTCGCTCGCGGTGAACAGGCCGAGTACCCCGGCAAAGGCAAGAAAGACATAGCCGAGAAACGGCCCGATCATGCGCCACACCTCGCGCGCCGGCAGCGCCGGCGCGGTCGGGGCGGGCGCATCTTGCGGTGCAGCAGAGTTGGGCCGCGTGGTGCATGCGCATGAGATAAGACATTGGCGCGCGGTCCGGCAAGAGTCTTGCTCCGGTGCGGCCGAGGTTGGATAGTGGGGGCGCCATGAGCAAGCTGCCGCTGTCCCGCTTCAAGGTCATCGATTTGACACGCGCGCGCGCCGGGCCGACCTGCGCGCGCCAGCTTGCGGATTGGGGCGCCGACGTCATCAAGGTCGAGACGCCCGGCGGCGACGGCCTGGGCGGCGAGCGGAACGGGCCCGATTTCCAGAATCTGCACCGCAACAAGCGCAGCATCACGATCAACCTCAAGGCGCCGGAGGGCGTCGCGATCCTGAAGGCGCTGGTGAAGACGGCCGACGTGCTCGTGGAAAATTACCGGCCCGACGTCAAATTCCGCCTCGGCATCGATTACGAGACGCTGAAGCCGCTCAACAAGCGCCTCATCTATGCCAGCATCTCGGGCTTCGGCCAGACCGGTCCCTATCGCGACCGGCCGGGCGTCGACCAGATCGCGCAAGGGATGGGCGGGCTCATGTCGGTGACCGGCTTGCCGGGGCAGGGGCCGGTGCGCGTCGGCATCCCGATCGCCGACCTCACCACCGGCATGTATTGCGCCATCGGCGTCCTGATCGCGATCATCGAGCGCGAAAGCTCGGGCGAGGGACAGTGGGTCGAAAGCTCGCTCCTCGCCACGCAGATCGCCATGCTCGATTTCCAGGCGGCGCGCTGGCTCATCGCCAAGGACGTGCCCGGCCAGGCCGGCAACAACCATCCGACCAACATCCCCTCGGGCGTGTTCCGCACCACGGACGGACACATCAACATCGCCTCGGCCGGGCAGGAGATGTTCCTGCGCTTCTGCACGGCCGCGGGACTCGACAAGCTCACCGACGATCCGCTGTTCAACACGCCGAAATTGCGCCGCCAGAACCGCGACAAGCTCAACGCGATCATGGAGGAAGTGACCGCGACCAAGAGCTCGGCCGAATGGATCGACATCCTCAATCGCGCCGGCGTGCCGTGCGGACCGATCTACCGCATCGACGAGATGTTCGCCGATCCGCAGGTGAAGCACCTCGGCATCGCGCAGGCGGTCGAGCATCCGACCATGGGCCGGATGGAGCTGGTCGGCCAGTCGGTCACGCTGAGCCGCACGCCGTCGAAGCTCAGGAGCGCCACGCCCGAGCGCGGCGAGCACACCGACGCCGTGCTGCGCGATCTCGGCTACGATGACGCGGCGATCGGGCGCCTGCACCAGGAGGGAGTCGTCTGACGCGATGAACATGATTTCTCCGAGCGAGCGCATGCTCGCCGAGGTGGACGGCTCGATCGGCTGGCTCACCTTCAACAACCCGTCGCGCCGCAACGCCGTGTCGATGGACATGTGGCAGGCGATCCCGGAGATCATGGACGCGTTCGAGCGCGATCCCGCCGTCCGCGTCATCGTGCTGACCGGCGCCGGCGACAAGTCGTTCGTCTCGGGCGCCGACATCTCCGAGTTCGAGAAGAACCGCTCCTCGGCCGAAGGGGTCGCGCGCTACGAGGAGATCGGCAACCGCGCCCAGTCGCGCCTCGTCAACGCGCAGAAGCCGACGATCGCCATGATCCGCGGCTTCTGCATGGGCGGCGGCGTCGGCGTCGCCTTGTCGTGCGACCTGCGCATCGCCGCCGAGAGCGCGCAGTTCGGCATCCCGGCGGCGAAGCTCGGCATCGGCTATCGCCTCGACGGCTTGACCAAGCTGATGGCGCTGGTCGGCCCCGCCTTCGCCAAGGAGATCTTCTATACCGCGCGCCGCTTCAGCGCGGCCGAGGCGCACGGCATGGGGCTCGTCAACCGCGTGCTGCCGGACGGCGAGCTCGAGGGCTTCGTGCGCTCCTATTGCGCCATGATCGCCGAGAACGCGCCCTTGAGCCTCAAGGCGGCGAAGGGGATCGTGGCCGAGCTCACGAAGCTCCAGGACGAGGTCGACCGCGCGCGCTGCGACGAGCTGGTGCGCGCCTGCTTCGAGAGCGAGGACTACGTCGAGGGCCGGCGCGCCTTCATGGAAAAGCGCAAGCCGCAGTTCAAGGGACGCTAGGGTCTCCTATCCACGTTCTGTCATTGCGAGCGAAGCGAAGCAATCCCCGACGAGATTGCTTCGTCGCGTTCGCTCCTCGCAATGACAGGAGCGCGCGGGAAACTACTTGCCGGGCGGCGGGGCCGGCGGCGGCGGCAGGCTGTTGAAGACGTCCGCGGGCAGCACGTCCATCACGAAGACGGTGACCTTGTCCTTCGGGCCGAACGGTCCTTCGACCTTGTGGTTCACCGGCTTCAGGCTTTGCAGATAGGCCGCGACCGCGTTGGCGTCCGCCTTCGTCAGGCTCTTATAGGAATCGTACGGCATGATCGGCGCGAGCTGGCGCCCGTCGGGCCGCTTGCCGGTGGTGAAGGCGGTGATGATCTGCGCCCGCGTCCAGCCGCCGAGGCCCGTGTCCTTGTCGGGCGTCAGGTTGCGGCCGACGAAGACGCCGAGCCCGGGGATGGCGAAGCCCACGTCGGAGCCGCCGAGATAGCGCGCCGCGTCCGGGTGGCCGAGAAAGAAGCCGGGCGTGTGGCAGTCGTTGCAGCCGGCGACGATGGCGAGGTATTTGCCGCGCGCGATCGTCGCCGCGCTGTCGGCGGCAAAGGCCCCTTGGGCGAAAGCGAGAAGCGCCGCGGCCAAACCCGCGGTTGCGAGCCTTGAGTTCATGGGATCCCCCTGCAGGACGAACCGCGCGAACCATGCCTTATTTGCGCTGCCGATGCCAGAGGCGCCAAGAAACGGAACCCATGACGGGCCGAAGGCGCGGCGCTAGTCTTGCCGCTGCCCCATGGCGCTGCCGGAGCGATCCCCATGCCCGATGCTTCTCGCGACCTCGCTCCGCCGCAGGGTGTGCGCCTCGACGACTACGCTCCGCCCGCGTTCCTGATCGACAAGGTGGCGCTCGCCTTCGAGCTCGGCGAGGACGCACACGACGGTGAAGGCGCGGCTCGAGCTCAGCCGCAATCCCGATGCCGCCGATCCGAAGGCGCCGCTGCGTTTGGACGGCGAAGAGCTGGAACTCCGCGCGCTCGCGCTCGACGGCGAAGCTTTGGGGCCGAACCGCTATCACCTCGAGCCCGGCGCGCTGGTGCTGCCCGACGTGCCGCAGAAATTCACGCTCGAGATCGAGACGCGCATCCGCCCGCAGGACAACACGCAGCTCTCCGGCCTCTATAAATCCGGCGGGAATTTCTGCACGCAGTGCGAGCCCGAGGGCTTCCGCCGCATCACCTATTTCCTCGACCGGCCCGACGTGATGACGCGCTTCGAGGCGACCATCACCGCCGAGCGCGCGCGCTATCCGGTGCTGCTGTCGAACGGCAATCCGGTGGCCGAGGGCGATGCCGGCGACGGGCGGCATTGGCGCAAGTGGGTCGATCCGCATCCGAAGCCCTCCTATCTCTTCGCGCTCGTCGCGGGCGATCTCGTGGCGCATGGAGACAGTTTCACGACGCGCTCGGGCAAGACCGTGCCGCTCGGCATCTGGGTCCGGCGCGGCGACGAGGACAAATGCGCGCACGCGATGCAGTCGCTGAAGACTGCGATGAAATGGGACGAGGAGCGCTTCGGCCTCGAATACGATCTCGACGTCTTCAACATCGTCGCCGTCAGCGACTTCAACATGGGCGCGATGGAGAACAAGGGCCTCAACGTCTTCAACACGAAATACGTGCTGGCGAAGCCCGAGACGGCGACCGACACCGATTACCAGGGCATCGAATCGGTGATCGGGCACGAGTATTTCCACAACTGGACGGGCGACCGCGTCACCTGCCGCGACTGGTTCCAGCTCTCGCTGAAGGAAGGGCTCACCGTCTATCGCGACCAGGAATTCTCGGCCGACCAGGGCTAGCCGCGCGGTGCGCCGCATCGGCGACGTGCGGCGGCTGCGCGCCGCGCAATTCCCCGAGGATGCCGGGCCCTTGGCCCATCCGGTGCAGCCCAAATCCTATCTGCGCATCGACAATTTCTACACCGCGACGGTCTACAACAAGGGCGCCGAAGTCGTGCGCATGATCGAGACGATCGTCGGGCGCGACGGATTCCGCAAGGGCATGGACCTCTATTTCAAGCGCCACGACAACCACGCCGTGACGATCGAGGATTTCGTCGCGGCGATGCAGGACGCGAACGGCGTCGATCTCGCGCGCTTCAAGCGCTGGTATCACCAGGCCGGCACGCCCGAGATCACCGTGAGCGACCGCTACGATCCGGCGCGCAAGACCTATGAGCTGACGCTGCGCCAGGAGACGCCGCCGACGCCGGGCCAGCCGCTGAAGGAGCCGCTCGTCGTGCCGGTCGCGGCGGGGTTCGTCGGGCCCGACGGCGGCGCGCTGGCGGCGAAGGGCGAAGGCGACGCGCGCGGCCGACGGACGGAACGCGCGTCCTCCTGCTCACCGAGCCGCAGCAGACCTTCCGCTTCACCGAGGTCGCGGCGCCGCCCGTGCCCTCGCTCTTCCGCCGCTTCTCGGCGCCGGTGCGCTTGCGCGGCCTCGGCCTCGAGCGCTTGAAGTTCCTGGCGCGGCACGACAGCGATCCGTTCAGCCGCTGGGAATCGGCGCAGCAGGTGGCGACGACGATGCTGCTCGACATGGTGGCGGCGATCGGCCGCGGCGGCGCGCCCGGCGTCGATCCCGAGCTCGTCGCCGAAGCGCGCGCGGCCGTGGGCGAGGCGGCGCGCGATCCGGCCTATGCCGCCGAGCTGCTGACTCTGCCGAGCGAATCCTATCTCGCCGATCAGCTCGAGCGCGTCGATGTCGATGCGATCCATGCCGCGCGCGAGGCGGCGCGCGTCGCGATCGGCCGCGGGCTCGCGCCGGAGCTTGCGCGCGCTGCACGACAGCCTCGCCGATAGCGGGCCCTACCGCATCGACGGGCTCGCGATCGGCAAGCGCCGCCTGCGCAACACGGCGCTCGCCTATCTCGCGGTCGAGGGCGATGACGACGGCGTGCGCCGCGCCAAGGCGCAGTTCGACACCGGCGGCAACATGACCGACGTGCTGGCCGCGCTCGCCGTCCTGGCCGATCTCGAGCATCCGGCGCGGATGGAGGCGCTCGAGCGTTTCTACGCGCGCTGGGCGGGCGACGATCTCGTCATCGACAAATGGTTCGCGCTCCAGGCGATGTCGCGCCTGCCGAGCACGCTCGCGCGCGTGCGCGAGCTGGCGCGTCATCCGGCCTTCGACCGCAAGGTGCCGAACCGCGTGCGCGCGCTCGTCTCGGCCTTTGCCGAGGGCAATCCGGTGCGCTTCCACGACCGCAGCGGCGCGGGCTATGATTTCCTCGCCGACGAGGTGATGGCGCTCGACCCCAAGAACCCGCTGCTGGCGGCGCGCATGCTGCAGCCGCTTGGGCCATTGGCGGCGGCACGATTCGATGCGCCAGGGCCTCATGCGGGGCGCGCTCGAACGCGTGCTGGCGCTTCCCGGCCTCAGCAAGAATACTTACGAGATCGCGACCAAGAGCCTGGCCGAACCGGCCTGACAAGCAAACGTGACGAAGGGAGACCCGACATGAAGCTCTACATGCATCCGGCATCGACGACGAGCCGTCCCGTCATGCATTTCATCGCCGACGAGAAGATTCCCTGCGAGCAGCAGGTGGTCGACATCTTCAAGGGCGAGCACGTGGGCGACGCCTATGCGCAGATGAATCCGAGCAAGCTCATCCCGATGCTCGAGGACGGCGACTTCCGCCTCACCGAAAGCGCCACCATCCTGCGCTATCTCGCCGAGAAGACCGGCTCCAAGGCCTATCCCAAGGACCTTCAGGCGCGCGCCCGGGTCAACGAGGCGCTCGACTGGTTCAATTCCCAGTTCTATCGCGACTGGGGCTATGGCTATGTCTATCCGCAGGTGTTCCCGAACCTGAAGCGCGAGAACCCGGCGGTGCAGGCGGGCGTCGTCTCATGGGGCGGCGACAAGTCGAAGCATTGGCTCTCGGTGCTGAACGACCATTTCCTCGGCGGCGGCAAGACTTGGGTCAACGGCGCCGAGCTCTCGATCGCCGATTATTTCGGCCTCTCGCTCGTCACCGCGGGCGAGCTCGTGCATTGCGACCTCGCGCCTTACCGCAACGTGACGCGCTGGATCGGTGCCATGAAGGCGCGCCCGAGCTACGGCGAGGTCTATAAAGTCTTCAACGGATTCTGCGAATTCGACCAAGGCGCAGTCCTTCGCCGCGCTCTAGATCGGATAGCAGGACTGCGAGCTCAGCGTCAGCGTGGTCGGAAACGGCGAGGCGCCGAAGACCGGCATGGTGCCGATGCTGAGGAAGCTGAAGGCGTAGGTCGCGGTCACCTCGTTCTCGCCGGAGCAGGTGCCGGAGCTCGGCTGCGTCGCGGTGAAGACGGGGCAGGTCGCGCCCGAGGGACACGAGGATGAGCCGTTCGGCAGCGGCGCCGCCTGGCCTGCGGCGTAAGTCTGCGTCGCGCTGGTCGATCCGCAGGTCGTGCTGTTGATCGAGGCGCAGCGCGCCGCCTGCTCGACCGCGTAGTCGATGATGCCCTGCACCCAGATCGCGCGGCCGAATTCGAAGATGCCGAGGAACATGATGATGAGGAACGGCACAGCAGCGCGAACTCGATCGCCGGGCCGCCGTGCGTGTCGCGGCGCAGGCGGTGCAGGGAGTGGCGCAGGTTGCGAGGCTCGTCCGCATGGGTCGAGCCTAGCCGCGGCTCGATAACGAAAGCGCTAACGTCGCGCGGCAATCGGGCGCGAATTGAGCGGGCCTTCGAACGAATGCGGGAGTCCGACTCCGCCGTCAGCCGAGCTGGTTCACCGGGCGCAGCACCTTGCCGTCGATGAAGGCGCGGATGTTCTCGACCGCGTTGGCGTAGGCGCGCTCGTAGCCCTCGGCGGTGCAGTAGCCGAGATGCGGCGTCAGCACGACGTTGTCGAGCGCCAGCACCGGATGGTTCTTGGGCAAGGGCTCGATGTCGTAGACGTCGAGCGCGGCGCCGGCGATGCGGTGCCCCTTGAGGCAATCGATGAGCGCCGCCTCGTCGACGATCGGCCCGCGCGAGGTGTTGACGAGGAAGGCCGTCTTCTTCATGCGCGCGAGCTCGCCCGATCCCACGAGGCCGCGCGAGCGCGGGCTCAAGACGAGGTGGATCGAGATCACGTCGCTTTCGGCGAAGAGCGCGTCCTTCTCGACCCGGCGCGCGCCGTGCTCGGCCGCCTTGGCGTCGGTCAGGTTCTGGCTCCAGGCGATGACCTTCATGCCGAAGACGTTGCCGTACTTGGCGACCATGGCGCCGAGCCGGCCGAGGCCCAGGATCCCGAGCGTCTTGCCGGCTGAGGCCGACGCCCAGATCCGGGGTCTGAAAGAGGCCCCGATGCATGGCGTTGTGCTCGGCCGTGATCTTGCGGGCGAGGCCGATGATGAGGCCCCAGGCCAGCTCGGCCGTGGGATAGCCCAGCATCTCGGTGCCGCACACCTGGATGCGCCGCTCGGTCGCGGCCTCGACGTCGATCGCCGCGTTGCGCATGCCGGCGGTGACGATGAGGCGCAAATTGGGCAGCTTCTCGATCAGGCTCTTGCGGAATTGGGTGCGCTCGCGCATCAGCACGACGCACTCGAAAGTATGGAGCCGGCGCGCCAGCTCGCCTTCGTCGGCGATGTGTTCGGGAAACGCCTCGATCGTGGCGTCGGGATGGAGGCTCCGCCAGTCCGCCGACCGCAAGGCCGCCGCCTGGTAATCGTCGAGGATCGCTACGCGCATCATCGCCGCTCTCACCTTCTCCTGGAGGAGGATGGACGCGATTTAACCGGAGCTTCCGGGCCATTTCAATGGCGCCCATTCGGCACCTTCGGGGGTGAGGCGCAAGGAAGTGGCGGGCGCCGGAGCATTGCGCCCGGCGCGGCGTTTACCGAACCGCTCGGGCCTATCGCCAGGGAAGCGGGATGCAAACGCGGCAGCTGCAGCAGGAGATCGGGCGCCTCAATCGCCTCATCGCGCGCATCGAGGCGAAACCGCAGCGTGAATGGCCGGTCTGGGCCACGACCCTGCACGAGCTGCGCGAAGAGTGCGAGATCCTGACGCTGGTCATGCTCAATCGCAGCGTCGAGGGCAGCAAGAAGGTGGTCAGTTTCCGGCGCTGGCGCGACGGGCCGTGGGCGCCGGTCCCTGGCCGAGGCCGCGGGCGGCGGGCGCTAGCAGATCGCTCGCATGGAAACGGGCGTTTCCATGCGAAGCGTGATCTGCTCTCACCTAAAGATGTTACCATGATTCGGATCGGGCGGAGCGCAAAGCATCCGCCCGGTCCGATCATGGTCTAGGGCTCGCGCAGCATCCAGCGCGTCAACAGTGCGGCCGGTGCCACCCAGGCGATCCCGGCCACGCCATAGACGGTGAAGTCGAGCGCCGCACTGTCCGGAAGCCGGGCAACGAGCGCCATCACCGCGCCGGCATAGACGAGAAGCCCAAGCAGCAGGATGGCCGTGCCGATCAACATGCGGGGCCGCATGGCGGGGACCTTGCGGCGCGGGCGATGGCGCTGCAAGGGCCGTCCCATCCTTCGACTCCTCATCCTGAGCGGAGCGCGAAGCGCGAAGTCGAAGGACGCACCTGTGTCGCAGCGACCTTGCGCTCGGGGCCGGTGCCCGCATTCTCCCGGACGTGGGCGGAGCGCTCGAAGGCATCCTGGTGGTTTCGGTCGAGCAGGCGGTGGCGGCGCCGCTCTGTAGCTGCCGGCTCGCCGACGCCGGCGCGCGCGTCATCAAGGTCGAGCGGCCGGAGGGCGATTTCGGGCGCTACTACGACACGACCGCCAAGGGCGAGAGCGCCTATTTCGTGTGGCTCAACCGCGGCAAGCAGTCGGCCGTCATCGACCTGAAGAACGAGGACGACCGCGCGCTCCTCGCCCGCATGATCGCGCGGGCCGATGTGTTCGTGCAAAACCTGGCGCCGGGCGCCGCGGCGCGCGCCGGCTTCGACCCGGCGGCGCTGCGCCAAAAACATCCGCGCCTCATCGCCTGCTCGATCACCGGCTACGGCGAGAGCGGGCCCTACCGCGACATGAAGGCCTATGATTTCCTGATCCAGGCCGAGACCGGGCTCGCCTCGATCACCGGCCCGCCCGAGGCGCCGGCGCGGGTCGGCGTCTCGGTCTCCGACGTTGCCGCCGGGCTCAACGCGCATGCGCAGATCCTAGAGGCGCTCTACGCGCGCGAGCGCACGGGCGCGGGCGCGCTCATCCACATCTCGATGTTCGACGCGACCGCGGAATGGATGAGCGTGCCCTACATGAACCAGATCTATGTCGGCCGCGGCCCGGCGCGCATGGGGCTCATGCATCCCTCGATCGCGCCTTATGGCGCCTACACCTGCGGCGACGGCAAGGCGATCGTGATCGGCATCCAGAACGAGCGCGAATGGGTGCGGTTCTGCGCGGAAATTCTGGGCGATGCCGCGCTCGCGGCCGACCCGCGCTTCAGCACGATGGAGCGGCGCGTCGCCAACCGGGGCGACGTCGAGGCGCTGGTCTCCGCGGCCTTCGCCAAGGAGACGCGCGAGGCGCTCGGCAAGCGGCTCAAGGCGGCCGAGATCGCGTTCGGCAATCTCAACTCGGTCGCCGATTTCGCGCGCCACCCGCATCTGCGCCTGGGCGAGACGGCGACGCCGTCAGGCGCGGTGACCTTGCCTTATCCGCCCGGTCTGCCCTCGGGCGCGCCGATGGGCGCCGTGCCGGCCTTGGGCGAGCACAGCGCCTTGATCCGCCGCGAGTTCGCCTAGACCCCTTCGACGATGCGCATGTCGCGCTCGGCGGCGTTGCCGAGCGCCTTCAGCGCCGCCTGGTAGCCGGGGCTGTCATGCGCGGCGACCGCTTTCTCGACGCTGTCGAACTCGATCACCACGATGCGCTGGTTGAGGCCCAGCTCGTAGGTCTTGGACGGGTTGCCGCGCGCGAGGAAACGCCCGCCGCCCGCCTGGATCGCCGGCCCCGCGAGCTTCGCGTATTCAGCGAGCGCGTCGGGATTTTTGATCGCGCGATAGCACGCAATCCAGTAGGCCTTGGCCATCGTCTCCTCCTTGTCCTGCGGCGCGCGCCGCGGTCGGAGAAACCTATCGGCGCAGGGCCGGGGACGCAAGGAAGCGGTTTCGCGGGGGCGCTAGTCCTCGTGCGCCAAAAGCGCGGCAAGGCCGAGGAAGGCCGGGATGGCCGAGGTCACGACGAAGGTCGGGATCGCGGCGAGATAGTCGCGGAAGCGCCCCTTGTCCTCGAAGCGCGCGCGGAAGCCGCTCTCGGCGAAGACGAGCCCCAGGCGCGGCACGATGCCGCCGGCGATGAAGACGCCGCCGCGCGCGCCAAGCGTCAGCGCGAGATCGCCCGCCACGGTGCCGAGCATGGCGCAGAACATGTCGACCGTGGCGCGGGCAAGCGGGTCGGTCTCGCCGACATGGCGGTCGGCGATCTGCGCCGCGGTGTAGGAATGGGCCGGCGTGCCTTCGAGCTCGGCGAGCGTCTGGTAGAGATTGACGAGCCCCGGCCCCGACAGCACGCGCTCGGCCGAGACATGGTCGAAGCGGCGGCGCATCAGCGCCAGCACCTCGCTCTCGCGCGCGTCGGCGGCCGGCATGGTGGCGTGTCCGCCTTCGCCCGAAAGCGCGATCCAGCCGCTGCAGGACCCGGCACGAGGCCGCTGACGCCGAGGCCGGTGCCGGGGCCGAGCACGGCCAGGGGCGCGCCCGCAACCTCGCTGCCGCCGCCGATCTGCACGCGCTCGCCGGGCTCCAGATGCGGCATGGCGAGCGCGTTGGCGGCGAAGTCGTTGATGACGACGAGCCGCTCGAGCCCGAGGCGCGCCCGCAGCGCTGCGATCGAGAACGACCACGGATGGTTCGTCAGCGCGACCGTGTCGCCGGTGACGGGCGAGGCGATCGACAGCGCCGCGACCGCAGGGCGCACGCCCTCGGCCGCGAGATAGGCCTCGATCGCATCGGCGATGGTCGGGTAGTCGTCGCTCGCCAAGACCCTGATGCGCGCCGCCCGCATCCCGTCGGCCAGGAGCGCGAAGCGCGCGTTCGTCCCGCCGATGTCGCCGACGAGCCGCGGAGCCCCGCTCATGCGCGGTAGAGAGCGGCCTCGCCGAGCGCCCGCACGAAATTCTCGCGCCAGGCGGCGATGTCGTTGCGGCGCAGCACGTCCATCATCGACGACCAGCGCTGGCGCCGTTCCTCGAGCGGCATCGCATAGGCCTCGTACATGGCCTCGGACACCGCGTCGACGTCAAAGGGATTGACCTGAAGCGCTGCGTCCAATTCGCGCGCGGCGCCGGCGAAGGACGACAGCACGAGCACGCCCGGATCGTCCGGGTCCTGCGCCGCCACGTACTCCTTGGCGACGAGGTTCATGCCGTCGCGGATCGGCGTCACCAGGCCGATATTGGCGGCGCGCAGGAAGCCCATGAGCGTGCGGCGGTTGAAGCTCTTGTTGAGATAGCGCAGCGGCGTCCAGTCGAATTCGGAAAAGCGCCCGTTGATGTGCCCGGCCTTTTCCTCGAGCGTGCGGCGGATGTGCAGATATTCCGGCACGTCGCTGCGCGTCGGCGGCGCGATCTGCATGAAGGTGATGTGCCCGCGCGTTTCCGGCACCTGCTCGAACAGGCGCTCGAAGGCGACGAAACGGTTGAGCAGGCCCTTCGAATAATCGAGCCGGTCGACGCCGAGCATGAGCTTGCGCTCGCGCAGGCTCTCGTGCAGGCGCTGGCGATAGCGGCCGCCGACCGATTGCGCGGCGTTCGCCGCGACGTTCTCGACATCGATGCCGATCGGGAACGAGGCCGCGCTCGCTTCCCGGCCGAAGGCGCGGAACCGCCCGCCGGCCATGACGCTCGCGTCCGGCTCGCGCACGAAATACGAAAGAAAGCCGTCGAGATCGGGCTCGGTCTGGAAGCCGACGAGATCGAAGGCGCACAGCGCCGCCATCAGCGCCTTGTGCGCCGGCAGCGTGCGGAAGAGCGCGCCGGGCGGAAACGGCGTGTGCAGGAAGAATCCCGTCGGCTGCGTCACGCCGAGCTGGCGCAGCTCGTGGCCCAATGTCATCAGATGATAGTCGTGCACCCAGATGAGATCGCCCGGCTGCAACAGCGGCGCGAGCTGGTGCGCGAACAGGCGATTGACGCGCAAGTAGCCCGCGAAATCCTCGCGCCGGTAATCGATGAGATCGGTGCGGAAGTGCAGGGTCGGCCACAGCACGCGGTTGGCGAAGCCGGCGTAATATTCCTCGTAGTCCTGCCGCTTCAGCGGCACCTTCGCGTAGGTCACCGCGCCCGAGCGCTGCAGCGCCGGCTGCGCCGGCGCGTCCTCGGCGATATCGCCGCTCCAGCCGAACCAGATGCCGCCATGCGCTTTCAGCGCGGCCTCGATGCCGACGGCGAGGCCGCCGCTCATCTGCATGCCCGTCGCGCCGCCCGCCATGCGGTTCGAGACGACGACGAGGCGATGCGCCGGCGCGGCCGTCGCCACCGGGCGGAGGGCTGGCGCCGTGCGCGGTCGCACGGCCAGGGGCGGTGTCGTGCTCGCGGGATTCATAGGGACCGGGACAGCAGCCTCGCGGTGTAGGCTGAACGCCCCCGAGCCGGAACCCGTTCCCGCCCACAACCTTGCCACAGCCGCGTCCCGCGGCGTCACGAAACATTGTTTCCAGAATGCACCGCACAATGATGCTGCATTGCACAATCAGGGGTGCAAATTTGGCCAAGATATGGCTGTTTTGTCGCACCTATCAAATTTATTGCGAGTGCGATTTTGCGCTTGCGTTGTGCGCTGCAGCGCGGCATATTCTGCATTGCGGCATGGCCGTTGCCCGATGGCCTGCCGTACGTCTTCTAGGCGTTTCCTCCCTAAACTTGGGCCGTGCGCGAGCACGGCCCATTTTTCTTTTGGGCTGGCCGAGTGGCACCGCTCAGCGGCCGGGTCTTTTGCCGCGCGCGCCGCTGCGCGCCGGCCGCGCGGCTTGCTGCCGGCAAAGGCGGGCGCCGGCGCCCGGCGTGCCGCCTGCCTCGTCCTGCCGCCGCCGCTCAGCAGGCGCTCCTTCGCCGCGCTGAATTCCTCGCCCAGCTCGATGAGGGTCGGCTCGTCGAAGAGCGCGCGGGCGGCCCTGTGCCCTTCGTCTTCCTCTTCCTCGACATGGTGCTTCACCATCTCCTGCACGACTTCCATGCGCGCGGTCCAGTCCTCGGCCGCCTTGTTGCGGCTGCGGGCGAGAATTGCGAGCTGCTGCTCGACCAGCTCGTGCTCGATCGTGCCCTCGAGCGCGAAATGGTGGCCTTCCTCGTTCTCGTCCTGCTTCTCCATCCGGGCGTAGAGCACCTTCGCCTCCGCCTGGAGATGGGCGACGAGTTCGTCCCGCAGCTTGGCGAAGAGCTGGGCGCGCGCCGCGCCGTCCTCTTCCTCGAGGATCTTCTCGATGAGTTCCTCGGCCTCCTCGTGGTCCTCGTGCAGCAAGTCCAGGATCGATTCCTCGGCCATTGTCCCCTCCGCAGGTGAGACCCGCGAGAGACAACGCCGCGCGGCGCGAAACGTCACGCGTGCGGGGTGCCGCGATGGAGCACGCGATCCTCGGGCAGCAGCGCGCCGGGCGCGATGTCGGCGAGCCCGGAAAGCGCGCGGTAATAGGGCGCGAAGTCGGGCCGGGTCGCGGCGAACAGCTGCTCGAACCCGTCGATCACGAAATAGGTCTCCTGGAAATCGTCGATGCGATAGCGCGTCCGCATCACGCGCAGGAGATCGAAGCCGATCCGGTTCGGGCGCTGGCTTTCCAGGCAATAGATCGACTCGCCCTTCGAGGAGACGATGCCCGAGCCATAGATGCGCGGGCCGTCCTCGGTGCGGATGAGGCCGAACTCGACCGTGTACCAATAGAGCCGCGCCAGGCGCTCGAGGCTGCCGAGGCGGAGCGCCTTCAAGCCGCCCTCGCCATAGGCCTGCATGTAGTCGGCGAAGATCGGGTTCACCAGCATCGGCACGTGGCCGAAGATGTCGTGGAAGACGTCCGGCTCCTCGAGATAGTCGAGCTGATCGGGGCGGCGGATGAAGCAGGTCGAGGGAAAGCGCCGCCCGGCCAAGTGGCCGAAGAAGACGTCGTCCGGCACGAGGCCCGGCACGGCGACGATGCTCCATCCGGTGGCGGCGCCGAGCACGTCGTCGAGGCGGCGGAAATCGGGAATGCCGTCGGCGGCGACGCCCAAACGCGCGATGCCGTCGAGAAACTCGCGGCAGGCGCGGCCCTTCAGCAGCTCTTCCTGGCGGTGGAACAAGCGTGCGCCAGATCGCGTGCTCGGCGGCGCCATAGGCGTCCCAGTTCTGCCGGAAGTCGCGCGCAGCGTCCATGGCTTCTACCTCTGAACGCGTCTCTCCGAGGCCGAGTTCGCGGGCGTCGTCGAAGCCCCTTCGCCGAGCGCGCGCTGCATCAGCACGCTGTCGACCCAGCGCCCGAACTTGAAGCCGGTCGCGGGCAAGAGCCCGGCATGGCGAAAGCCCAGGCGCTCGTGCAGCGCGATCGAGGAGAGATTGGCGCTGTCGCCGATCACCGCCACGATCTGGCGGTAGCCGAACGCAGTGGCGTGCGCGAGGAGCGCGCCCAGAAGCGCGCGGCCGATGCCGCGGCGCTGCGCCTCGGGCGCGAGATAGATCGAATCCTCGAGCGTGTAGCGATAGGCCACGCGCAGACGATAGGGCGCGACATAGGCATAATCCGACGACCGCGCCGCCCGGATCGCACGCGACGAGCCACGGCAGGCCGCGCTCCTTCACGTCGGCAAAGCGCCGGCGCATCTCGTCCTCGCCGGGCGGCTCCTCCTCGAACGAGGCGAGCCCGGTCAACACGTGATTGTCATAGATGCGGGCGATCGCGCCGATGTCCTCGGGAGCCGCCTCGCGCACCGCGAAGCCCGCTCCCTCGTTCACGACGGCCTCAGCGGCGCCGGATCGAGCGCGACGAGCGCCGCCACGAGCTCGCGCATGTCGGCGGCAAGCCGCCCCAGGAACGGCTTCTTGTCGAAGCGCAGCTCGTCCATATAGAGGCCGCGCGACAGCTCGACCTGCAAGGCGTGGCCGCCGGTGTGCGGCTTGCCGTAATGCGCGGTGGTGAAGCCGCCGGCATAGGGCGTGTTGCGCGCCACCTGGTAGCCCTTGGCGCGCAGCAGTTGATATGCCGCTTCGGTGATCGCGGCGTGGCACGAGGTGCCGTGGCAATCGCCCAAGACGATGTCGGCGCGGCTCTTCGGGAGATTGCGCTCGCCTTGCGCGATCGAGGACGGCATCGAGTGGCAATCGACGAGGATATAGAAGCCGAAGCGCTCGCGCGTCGCGCTGACGAGCTGTTTCAGCGCGCGGTGATAGGGGCGGTAGAAGCGCTCGACGCGCTCGACCGCCTCGGCGAAGCGCAGCTTGCGCGCGTAGATCTCCTCGCCCGTGGCGACGACGCGCGCGATCGTGCCGAGCCCGACGCGCACGCGCGGCGAGCGGCTGTTGACATAGGCCGGAAGCGCGTCCTCGAACATCACCGGATCGAGCTCGAACGGCTCGCGGTTGGGATCGAGATATGCGCGCGGGAAGCACGCCTTCAACAGCGGCGCCGCCACCCCCTGGCCGGGATCGAAAATCTCGTCGACGAACGAATCTTCCGAGCGCCGCAAGGTCAGCGGGTCGAGGCGCGAGGCGGCCAGAAATTCCTCCGGATAGCGGGCGCCGCTATGGGGCGAGGCCAGCACCAGCGCCACGTCCTGGGGCCGGTGCGCGGTGATCTCGATCGGCGGCTCGACCGCCGCGCTGGGTTCAAAACGCCCTTCCATCCGGCGAGATTAGGGGCAAGGGGCTTCCTCTGTCATCCCCTCGATAACCCTTCGTTCAGTCCTGGGGCTTAGACTGGCCGGCCGACCTCATCAGAGCGAGCGATGGCGCGAATTCTGCTTGCCGAAGACGACGACAGCGTGCGCACCTTCCTTGCCCGCGCGCTGCGCCGTGCCGGACACGAAGTGAGCGACATGCCGGACGGCAAAACCGCGCTCGCCTGGATCAGCGAGCATCCGTGCGACCTCCTGCTCGCCGACGTGGTCATGCCCGGGATCGACGGGATCGAGCTCGCGCGCCGCGCCGCCGACATGTGGCCGCACCTGCGCATCATCTTCATCACCGGCTTCGCCGCCGTGGCGCTCCGGGCCGCCGAAACGCTGCCGCGCGAGGCGACCGTGCTGGCCAAGCCGTTCCATCTGCGCAAATTGGTGAGCGAGATCGACCGCTTCCTCGCCGCCTGACTTGCGGGCGGCGTGCCGGTGCGGTAGATCGCGCGCGAGGGCGCTTAGCTCAGCGGGAGAGCACTTCCTTGACATGGAAGGGGTCGGAGGTTCAATCCCTCCAGCGCCCACCATTCCCAATCAAACTTTCGGGCCGCGAGCGATATCACGAAACGGGGAGGAGACGAGGCATGATGCGCGCGCTCGGCATCGCCATCTTCGCGCTCGCCCTCGCGGCGCTGCCGGCGCACGCCGGCGGCACCTACGATCCCGGCGCCTCCGATACCGAGATCAAGCTCGGCAACACCTTTCCCTATTCCGGCCCGAGCTCGCCGACAGCCACGATCCCGCGCGAGATGGCCGGCTATTTCACGAAGCTCAACGAAGAGGGCGGGGTGAACGGCCGCAAGATCGATTTCATCAGCCTCGATGACGGTTATCTCCCGCCCAAGACCGTGGAGCTGACGCGGCGGCTCGTCGAGCAGGACCAGGTGCTGGCGATTTTCGGCTCGGAAGGGACGCCGACGCAGCTCGCCGTGCGCGCCTATCTCAATGGGCGCAAGATTCCGCAGCTCTTTCCCTTCACCGGCTCGAACACCCTGATCGATCCGAAGAAGTACCCCTATACCGTGGCGCTCGGCTCGAGCTACGGCCTCGAGGGCGCGGTCTGGGCGAAGTACATCCTGGCCGAGCGGCCCAACGCCAAGATCGGCATCTTCTATCAGAACGACGATTTCGGCGGCGACCACATGGGCCCGTTCCTCGCCACGCTCGGCGACAAGGCCAAGACCATGGTGGTGGGAAAGGAGAGCTACCTCTCGACCGACACGACCGTCACCTCGCAGATCATCTCGCTGCGCGGCGCCGGCGCCGATACCTTCGTGCTGTTCGCCACGGCGCGCCAGGCGGCGCAGGCGGTCTCGGCCGCGCGCGACCAGGGCGGCCCCGACGCGATGATCTTCGTGCCCTATGCCGCAAGCGCGCGGAGCATTCTCGCGCCGGTCGGCGACGAGAAGCTCAAAGGCATCCTGTCCGACCGATACGTCGGTCGATCCGACCGATCCGGCCTTGGCCGACAATCCCGCGGTCAAGGACTATCTCGCCTTCGTCAAGAAATATACGCCGGCGACGGACCAGGCGAGCGACGCCGCCTCGCCGGTCGCCTATCTCGCCGCGCAGGTCATGGTCGAGGTGCTGCGGCGATGCGGCGACACGCTCACGCGCGCCAACGTCATGAATGTCGCGACGCACATGAAGGACTGGACCTTCCCGCTGTTCCTGCCGGGCATGAGCCTCACGACCACGCCCGACGATTATTTCCCGACGCACGCGACGCAGATGAAACGCTATGACGGTACGCGCTGGGTGATGATCGGCAAGGCGATTTCGCAATGACGCGGCCGGCCGCGGGCGGCGCCGGCCTGCGCGAGCTGGTCTGGGGCTTCCGATCAGCGCCACAGGCGCTCCGCCGCGATGCGCGCCCCTTCGCCCAGCGAGCGCAATTTCGCCCAGGCGACGGTGATGGGAATTTCGGTGTTGCCGGCGGTCGATTGAAAGCCGCAATCGTTGCCGAAGATCACGTTCTCCCGTCCGGCGGCGCGCGCCCACCGTTCCATGCGGTCGGCGACGACCTGCGGGTGCTCGATCATCACGTTCGAATGCGTCACGACGCCGGGGATCAGGATCTTGCCCTCGGGCAGCTTGATCTTTTCGAGCAGGCGCCACTCGTGCTCGTGGCGCGGGTTGGCCGCCTCGAACGAATAGGCGCCGGCCTTGATCGTGAAGATGACGTCGATGAAGTCGGCGAGCTGAAGATCGCTGACGCGCGGACCGAAATTCACGCCGTAGCAGGTATGGAAGCGGATGCGGTCCTCGGGCAGGCCGCGCAGCGCGTGATTGAGATGCTCGATCTGCGCTGCCGCCCCCTTGCGATACTCGGCCAGGCTCATGGTCTTTCCGGCCGTGTCCCAATTGCTGACGAGGCGCGGAAAGTCGATCTGGAGCAGAAGACCGGCATCGAGGATCGCCTTGTATTCCTCGCGCATCGCCTCGCCATAGGCGACGAGGAAATCGCCCTCGCTGCGATAGTGCTCGTTCTTCATCGCCGGAAGGGGAGCGGACGACGGCATGAAGCCCTCGTCCGCGCCGGCCGCCGCCATCGCCGCCTTGAGATTCCGGATGTCGCGCTGGAGCTTTTCGTGCCCGACATACCGGATGGGCCCGACGCACACGCGCGGCGCCATGCGGATGGTGTTCTTGAAGGGATTGCTTTCAAGGACGTTCTGATAGAAATCGGGAAACATCTGCGCGTCCCGGCCGTCGAGACCCATCGGGCCGGTGGGGACCGGAAGCCCGCCCGGCGGCATCCGCTCCTCGAAGCCTTGGAGGCGCTCGGCAACATAGTGCTGAAAGCTCGGCTTGCTGCACTCGCCATCGGTGACGACGTTGACGCCGGCCTCGACCTGCGTGCGCACGATCTCGGCGACGTGCCGCGTCAGCGCCGCTTCGTAAGCGTCGCGATCCCACGGCTTGCCGGCCGCCATCGCGCGCATCGTCGTCGAATATGTCCGCGGGCCGCGGCAGGCTTCCGGTATGCGTCGTCCGGATGTGGCCGATCCCTCGCTTCATGCTCATCGCAATGCCTTTGCGTCAGAGTGTCGGGGTCGATTGTAGAGGTGCGCCGCGCGCGTTGGAACAAACTCGGGCGCGCGCGAGCCGGGTCGCGAGCGCGGAAGCGAGCGGCATGACCGTTCTCCACAGGCAACAGAGACGAGCAGCCTCGGAAACTACGTAGATCCAGGACCCGCGAAACGCGCCCGAGGGCAACGATCTCGCTCTACGCACCGAATGCAGCTTTGCGTCGCTGCGTAGAGTCCGAGGCTTAGTGAAAGATCGCCCCGCACCTACATGTCAGAGAGGGAATTCACCCTTCACTGGAGGAAGTCATGTCGCTCATTCTCATTATCGTCGTCCTGTTCCTGCTCTTCGGCGGCGGCGGCTATTGGGGCTATAGCCGCTGGCGGTGACAAGGGCTCGCCCTCGCCACCAGAGTTGGGTTTGCAGGCTGAGCAGATTCCGAAGCTGCCGCGCTGAACTCACCGACGCGTAAGGTGCAAATCGCGGACCACGCGTTTTTCATAATCACGCCTCCAAGGAGGAAAACAATGGACACCAATACGACGATTACCGACGCGGTCGGGAGAGCCGGTGGCGCAGGCTATCGCCGAAACGGATCGCCTCATCGCTTCCGACAAGGTCGAAGGCACGGCCGTCTACAATCGTCAGAACGAGCGTCTCGGCACAGTGCTCAATTTCATGGTCGACAAGGCCACCGGCCGCGTCGCCTATGCCGTGATGTCTTTCGGCGGCTTCCTCGGCATGGGTGAGAGTTACCATCCGCTGCCCTGGCGGGTGCTGACCTACGATATGGGCAAGGGCGGGTTCGTCGTCGATCTCGATCCCAGCCGGCTCAAGAAGGCGCCGACCTATACGTCGGCCAACGTGCCGAACTGGTCCGACCGGACCTACGGCACCCGTATCGACGAGTATTACGGCATGTCGCCTTATTGGGGCATGATCTGATCGTTCCCCGAGACAACATGGCCGCCCCCCGAGGGGCGGCCTTTTTTGCACGAACGATGCGCATCGGAATTGAAAAATCCGATCAGGAGTGTTCGGCAATGAAAACGAAGGGGAGTGCAAAAGCCTTTCCTGTCGTTTGCGTCGGAGGTTCAGCTGGTGGCCTCGACGCCTACGCCCGCTTACTACAGCATCTGCCGGCCGATATGGGCGTGGCGATCGTCATCGTTAATCACTTGCGAACCGTGGACACCCAGCTTCACGAAATTCTCCCGCGCTTCACCGGAATGCCGGTTGAACTGATCACGGAACGGCTGCTTATCCGGCCGAACCATGTGTTCATCATCCCGGCGCAGCGCGATTTGCACGTTCTCGACGGCGAGTTCCGTCTAAAGCCGATCTCGAAGCCGAGGGGATGGCCCGACGTGATTACGGTTTTCCTGCGCTCTCTCACCCGGCATTGGAGCGGAAAGCTGATCGCCGTCATTGTCTCTGGCTATGACGGCGATGGTTCGGCGGCACTGCGCGGCATAAAAGAAGTGGGCGGCATTACCATCGCGCAGAAGCTCGAGACAGCCAAGCAGCCGGACATGCCCGAGAGCGCAATAGCAAGCGGATGTATAGACTTTGTTCTTTCGCCCGAGGATATCGCTCAAGAAATAATACGAGTTGTGCGGCACGTCCCGTCGCGCCTTGCGCGGCGACCCGCTTGACTTGAGCGGAGCGCCCTGGTTTGCCTGAAATGATGGCACGGCCCGCGGACGGCGAGGCTTGACCCGCTCGCTGCCGCTATCCCGACCCAGCGCATGCTTGCGCTTCCACGCCGCCTGCGCTCGAATCTGCATGGAACTTCGCGAGGGCTGCGGCCATGAGCATCGTCGGAATTGAGAGCCTCGTCTACGGCGCCGCGGATGTCGCGACGGCGAGCCGGTTCTTCGAGGATTTCGGTCTCGCCGCCGAGCAGCGCAGCGAGCGCGGCACGCGCTTCCGGCTGGCGGAAGGGTCCGCGATCGACATCCGCTCGGCCGACGACGCGACGCTCCCGCCGCCCTTCGGCGAAGCCGCCGGCCTGCGCGAGCTGGTGTGGGGCGTCGACCGGCGCCAGGCGCTCGACGCGATCGCGAACGATCTCGCGAGCGACCGGCAGACAAGGCGCGACAATGACGGCACGGTTCACACCACCGACGATGCCGGCATCGCCATCGCATTCCGCCTCTACGAGCGCACGCCGCCGGTCGATCCGGCGCAAGGCCGAGAACGGGCTGTCCTCGATCAAGCGCTGGAACCAGCTGCGGAAATGGTACGAGAGAGCGCGGCCCCAGGTGCTGCACCACGCGGTCTTCGGCGTGCCCGATATCGACCAGGGCATCTCGTTCTACGTCAAGCGGCTCGGCTTCCGCGTCACCGACATGATCCAGAATGTCGGCGTCTTCATGCGCTGCGACGGCCGGCCCGATCACCACAACCTCTTCTTCCATCGCGGCGGCAAGACGGCGCGCCTCAACCATGTCGCCTTCGGGCTCGAGAACATCGACGAGCTGATGACGGGGGTGAACGAGATGCAGCGCCGCGGCTGGGCCAGCAAGGAAGGGCTCGGCCGCCACCGCATGACCTCGATCATCTTCTGCTATTTCGAGTGCCCGGCCGGCGGCGCCTGCGAGTACATGTGCGACTTCGGACTATCTCACCGACGAATGGCAGCCGCATCTGTGGGAGCCGGGCTTCGCCAATCATCATTGGCTCGCGAATTGGAATCCGCAGCAGCCGGCGCCGGCGTGGAAGTTCCGGCCCTTGCCGCGCCCGTTGCCGAGCTTCGCCGAGGCGTGCCGGCTGCCGCTCTGAACCAGGCGCGGCGCGTCAGTGCGAGAGCTCGGTCGGCGGCGGCCCGGCCGGCAGCACGAAATGCGCCACGAAGAGTGCCACGACGAAGACGGCGAGCGCGATCCCGATATAATCGTAGCGGTCGAGCGGGCGGCGCATGGCGGGCTCAGAGCGCCCAGGACACGGACGTCGTGCCGCCATCGACGAGGATGTCCGCGCCGGTGATGTAGGAAGCGTCGGGCGAGGCGAGGAACACGGCGACGGCGGCGATCTCGGCCGGCAGGCCATATCGCCCCATCGGAATCTTCGCCATCATTCCGGCGCCGACGGCGCGCTGCTCCTGGTCGCCGGTCCAGAACCGCTCGGTCGCGGGCGAGCGGATGAGGCCGGGGCTGATGCTGACGGCGCGGATCTTGTAGGGCGCGCCCTCGGCCGCGAGCATGCGGGTGAAGCCCATGACGCCGGCCTTCGCCGCGCCATGCGCCGCCGTGCGCAGCGGCGGGAACTCGCGATGCCCGCTCATCGAGGCGGTGCTGATGACGACGCCGCCGCCGCGCGCGACCATGTAGGGCCAGACCGCGCTCGTGGCCGTGAAGACGCTCGTCAGCTCGTAGCGGATGGTGAGCTCCCACTCCTCGAAGGTGGTGGAGCCGAACGCGCTCTTCGCCCGGAGCGAGCCGGCATTGTTGTAGAGCACGTCGATGCCGCCAAAGGCATCGTTGGCCGCCTTGGCCCAGCGCTTCGCCGCTTCGGGATCGCTCACGTCGAGCGGGTGGAGCGAGCGCATCTGGCCGCCGGCGCGCTCGACCAGCGCCACCGTCTCCGCCGCCTCCTCGGCCTTGACGTCGCAGCCGAACACCTTGGCGCCGGCATCCGCGAAGGCGAGCGCCGCCGCGCGTCCCTGGCCTCCGGCCGTGCCGGAGATGAGCGCGATCTTGCCGTCGAGCTTGCCCATTATCTTCTCCTGTCGCGTGCTCGCGTTCTTTAGATCGTGATCGTGCCTTCGAGATAGAGCACCGCGTGGCCGGCCAGGCGCACGCGCTCGCCGTCGAGCGTGCAGGCGAGCGCGCCGCCGCGGCGCGAGAGCTGGCGCGCCGCAAGCTCGGTCTTGCCGAGGCGCTTGGCCCAATAGGGCACGAGCGTGCAATGCGACGAGCCCGTCGCCGGATCCTCGCTGATGCCTTGCGCCGGCGCGAAGAAGCGCGAGACGAAATCGACGCCCTCCGCGCCCGGCGCGGTCACGATCGCGGCCCAGCAATCGACCTTTGCGAGCGCCGCAAAGTCGGGCGCGAGCGCGCGGATCTCGGCGGCGGTGTCATAGACGACGAGGTGATCGCGCGCGCGCAACACTTCGCGCGGGCGTGCCGCCGAGCGCTTCGAGAAGACCCGGCGGCGGCGCCACGGCAAGCGCGGGACGCGACGGGAAATCCATCTCGAGCGCGTCGCCCGCGCGCCTGACCGTGAGCACGCCGGCCTTGAGCGTGCGAAAGCGCACCGCGCTGCGCTGCGGCTCGAGCGCGCGGAAGATGACAGCGGCCGCGGCGAGCGTCGCATGGCCGCACAGATCGACCTCGACCGCCGGCGTGAACCAGCGCAGGAGATAATCCGCGCCCGCCGCCGCGCCCGCGCCCTCGCGCACGAAGAAGGCGGTCTCGGCGAGATTGTTCTCCGCCGCGATCGCCTGCAGCGTCGCGTCGTCGGGCCACGCCTCGAGCGGACACACCGCGGCCGGATTGCCGCCGAAGAGACGGTCGGTGAAGGCATCGAGCTGGAAGATCGGCACGCGCATCGGATTGTTTCCCGTGAAACAGGCCGCCAATCTGCTGCGCGCACAGGCAAAAGAAAAGGGGCCCCGCGCGCGCGAGGCCCCTGCCGGAAGTTTGGCGAAAGCCTAATTGGTCGCCGACGCGGTCCACACCGGCTTGCCGTCGGGACCGAGGATCGTCTTCCAGCTCTCCTCGAAGATCGTCACGGCCTTGGGCGGCATCGGGATGTAATCGAGCGAGGCCGCCATGTCCTGGCCGTGGTGATAGGCCCAATCGAAGAAGGTCAGCACCGCCTTCGCGTTGTCGGGCTTGTCCTGCATCTTGTGCATCAGGATGAAGGTGGCGCCGGTGATCGGCCAGCTTTCCTTGCCGGGCTGATCGGTCAGGATGAGATAGAAGCCCGGCGCCTTCTGCCAATCGGCATTGGCGGCCGCCGCCTGAAACACCTGGCTGCTCGGCGCCAAGGTTGCGCCGTCGTGGTTGATGAGCTTGGTATTCACGAGCTTGTTCTGCAGCGCGTAGGCGTATTCGACATAGCCGATCGCGCCCGGAGTGCGTGCGGCGATGGCGGAGACGCCCTCATTGCCCTTGCCGCCGATGCCGGTCGGCCATTCGACCGCGGTTCCCTCGCCGACCTTGTCCTTCCACTCGGCGCTCTCCTTCGACAGGTAGTCGGCGAAGATGAAGGTGGTGCCGGAGCCGTCCGACCGGTGCACCACGGCGATGCCCATGTCCGGCAGCTTGAGGCCGGGATTGAGCTTGGCGATCGCCGGATCGTTCCAGTTCGTGATCTTGCCGAGATAGATGTCGGCGATGGTCGGACCGTCGAGCACCATCTGGTTGGCGGCGACGTTCGGCAGGTTCACGACCATGACCTCGCCGCCGATCACCGGCGGAAACTGTTGCAGCCCGTTCTTGTCGAGCTCGTCGGGCGTCAACGGCATGTCGGAGGCGCCGAAATCCACCGTCTTCGCCTCGATCTGCTTGATGCCGCCGCCGGAGCCGATCGACTGATAGTTCATGCTCACTCCGGTCGCGGTCTTGTAGGCGTCGGCCCATTTCGCGTAGATCGGATACGGAAACGTGGCGCCGGCGCCGTTCAGATCCATGCGCCTGGGCGTCGCCTGCGAGCGCGCCAACGGCCGCAGCCGCGGCCAATCCCACGAGCCATTTCCCCATGTTTTCCCTCCTTGGGCGATCGATCACGCTGATAAGATTCGAGTCGCGACGACGAAGCGTGCGTCGAAGCGCGCGGCTATCGTGGCGTTCTAATGTTACGTTCAAATGACGGATATGTTGCCATCGGATGACAAGGGCTAATCGAGTCGGATGACCATGACGGGCGATCTTCTGGCGGTGACATTCGATCTCGACGCGCGCCTGCGCGCCGTGCTCGTCGAGGCCGTCGGCGCAGCGGCGGACATCGTGTGGCTTGCGCCGCTCGCGCCGGCCACGCGGGCGCAAGCGCTCGCCCGCGCCGGCGCCATTCTCGCGCGCCACACCGGCGAGCTTCTGCCCGGCGAGCTGCCGCTCATCGCCAACGCGAAGCTGTTGCAGATGATGACGGCGGGGGTCGATTACATTCCGCTGCGCCATCTGCCGCCCGGTCTTGCCGTCGCGAGCAACCGCGGCGCCTTCGCCGAGCCGATGGCCGAGCACGCCGTGGCGCTGGCGCTTGCGGCGGCAAAGCGCCTTCCGGTCGAACATCGCCATCTCGCAGAGGGGCGCTTCAACCAGTTCACGCCGAACCGCATGCTGGCGGGCGGCGTCGCCGGCATCTTCGGCCTGGGCGGCATCGGCGCCGCCGTGGCGCGGCGCTTTCGCGCGCTCGGCATGCGCATTCATGCGCTGAACCGCAGAGGCGCCACGGACGCGCCGGTCGATTGGATCGGGCCGCCGCAGAAACTCGACGCGCTGCTCGAGGCAGCGGACGTGCTCGTCATCACCGCGCCGCTCACGGACGCGACGCGCGGCGTCATCGACAGGCGCGCGCTCGCCCGCATGAAGGACGACGCGATCCTCGTCAATCTCGCGCGCGGCGAGATCATCGACGAGCAGGCGCTCTACGAGCATCTCAGCGCGCATCCGCGCTTCTGGGCATGCCTCGATGCGTGGTGGGTCGAGCCCATCCGCCACGGCGCCTTCCGCGTCGGCCACCCGTTCCTCGATCTGCCGAACGTGATCGGCTCGCCGCACAATTCGGCCGTGGTGCCGGGGACATACGATGTGGCGCTGCGCATGGCCGTGGCGAACTGCCTCAAGGCGCTGCGCGGCGAGACGCCGGAGCGCCTCGTCCCCGACGACGAGCGCATGATATGATGTCAGCGCGGTTCTCGTCGCGAGCGAAGCGGTGAAACCCATGCGTCCTCGCCCGGAGCGCCATGGCGCCCTCCAATCCGGAGATCGACCTCTATATTGAGCGCTTGGTGGCACGGTTGCCGCCGCGGCTTCGCCGCGCGATTGAAAGATTGCGCCGTCCCGAAGCGCGTTGGCTGCGCCGCGCGATCGCCGTCCTTCTTATTCTCGGCGGGCTGCTGTGGTTCCTGCCGGTCGTTGGGCTGTGGATGCTGCCCCTGGGCCTCATCCTCATTGCCGAGGAACACCCATGGCTGAAGCGGAAGCTGGCGCGGATTTTCATGGCGGCCGAGAAGGCGTGGACGAAGTGGCGGCGACGCTAGGATGCACTCGGCGGCGGCGTGACGCCGGATCGCCTCGTCCTTGACGACGAGCGCATGATCTGATGTCAACGGTCAGGCTGGCACTGATCGAGCTCGTCGTCGTCGCGGCCTATCTCGGCCTCACGATCCTTGGCAGCGGCGGGTTCGCGCCGTTCTTCTCGCATCGGCCGCTCGATGCGCTCGTCGCTCGTGAGCGGCGCGCTCATGGCGGCGGCGTTCTTCACCCAGGGAAATGTCAGCCCCGGCGAGCGCGAGGACCGCTGCAACCGCTGGGTCATCGCGGCTTTCGCCGTGATCGGCCTGCTTTCCGCTTACTTTCCGGCCTATGCCGACCGCAAGGATTTCTGGATCATCGACGGCGAGGGCGTGCGCTGGCTCGGCGTCGCGCTCTTCGCGGCCGGCGGCGTGCTGAGGATGTGGCCGGTGTTCGTGCTCGGCCGACAGGTTCAGCGGGCTCGTCGCGATCCAGCCGGGGCACACGCTCGTCACCGGCGGCATCTACGGCGTCATCCGCCATCCGAGCTATCTCGGCCTCCTCGTCAACGCGCTCGGATGGGGCCTCGCGTTTCATACCTGGGTCGGCGTGCGGCTCGCGGCGCTCAACGTGCCGCCGATCATCGCGCGCATCCGCGCCGAGGAGCGGCTGCTCGGCTCGCAGTTCGGCGCCGAATACGATGCCTACCGCGCGCGGACCTCGCGCCTTCTTCCGGGCATTTACTGACCGGCGCCGAGCATCTCGGCGGCCCAGTCCCACATATAGGCCGTGCCGATGCTGAGATTGTCGGACTGGCAATGGTGATAGCCGCCCTCGGCGCGGGTGAAGATCTTGAGCTCCTTGCGCTCCGAGCCGACCGCCTCGATGCAGCGTTGCGCGAGCGCCAAGGGGATTTGCGCGTCGCCCTCGCCGTGCAGCAGCAGGAACGGACAGCGGATGCGCTGCGCCACGCCGTCGAGGCGGAAGCCCTCGAGCCGCGCCAGCGCTTCCTCCTTGGTCGCGACGCCGAACTCCCACAGGAGATGCTGCCACGGCACCGACAGCGAAAGCTTCTCGTCGCGCGCGATGCGGTCGAGCCGGTCCTTCCAGGTCTGCCAATAATCCCAGATCGCGCCCCAGGCGATGCAGCAGGCAAAGCGCGGCTCCATCGCCGCCGCGCGCGGCGCGTAGTAGCCGCCGAGGCTCAGCGCCATGACGCCGATGCGGCGCGGGTCGAACTCCGGCCGCGCGGCGAGATATTCATAGGCGGCGCGCGCATAGCGCTCGGTCTCGTGATGAAGCGGGCAGATTGCGGAAGCGGATGCTCTCGCCGTTGCCCGGCCCATCGACGATGAGGCAGGCGATGCCGCGCGCGGCGAGGTCGGGCACGCCCTTGAAGTATTGCAGCTCCTTGGTTACATCAAATCCGTCGAAAAACACCATCGCGGGCGCGCGGCCTTTGGCGCGCTCGGGCGCGGCGTGGACGAGGATCGCCGGCAGGCTCGCGCCCTCGTACGGCACCTCGACCGATTCGATGCGCGGCCGGTCGATGAGCGCCGCCGCGTCCTTGAAGGCGGCGACCGCGCGCCGGTAGGAGGCAAATCCCGCCGCGGTCTTCGGCTGCAGGAAGCGCTCGCCGACATGGGCGTAGTTGGCGGCGCGGAAGAGATAAGAGGCGGCGCTGAGGCGCTTGCCCGCCGTCAGGAGCGCGCGGCCCTTGTCCTCGAGCCGCGCCGGCCATGGCGTCCCATTCGCTAAACCAGGCCGAAATCGTCGCCGAGCCGGTCCTTCAAGGCGAGCCCGACGCGATGCACCTCGCCGATCTCGGCGCCGCCCCACGGCGCCGCACCGAGCGCCAGCAGCATGCCGTGCGACCAGCGGTAGTCGCCCGGGAAATACATGAAGCCGAGCTCGTCCATCCTCGCGTCTCCCATTTGCGCGGCGACTGCATGAGGGCCTAAGATGCGCGCCTTCAAGGTCGCGACGGTTGCAATGCCAGAAGAATTTTACCGCACCAAACGGCTTCCGCCCTACGTCTTCGCCGAGGTCAATGCCTTGAAAGCGCGCGCGCGGGCGGACGGGCGCGACGTGATCGATCTCGGCATGGGCAACCCGGACGGCCCGACGCCCGACCACATCGTCAAGAAGCTCATCGAGACGGTGCAGAACCCGCGGACGCACGGCTATTCCATGTCGCGCGGCATCGCCGGCCTGCGCCGCGCCCAGGCGGCCTATTACCAGCGCCGGTTCGGCGTCGACGCTCGATCCCGAGCGCGAGGTGATCGTGACCTTGGGCTCGAAGGAGGGGCTCGCGAACCTGGCGCAGGCGATCACCGCGCCGGGCGACATCGTGCTCGTGCCCAATCCGAGCTATCCGATCCACGCCTTCGGCTTCATCATCGCCGGCGCCTCGGTGCGGCACGTGCCGGTCGGGCCCGGCGTCGACTTCATGCGCGAGCTGGCCAAGGCGGTGACGCATTCGGTGCCGCCGCCGGTGGCGCTGCTCCTCAATTTCCCGGCCAATCCGACGGCGCAGGTGGTCGATCTCGATTTCTACGAGGAGGTCGTCGCGTTCTGCCGCGCGCGCAACATCTTCGTGCTGTCGGACCTCGCCTATGCCGAGATCTATTTCGACGACAATCCGCCGCCCTCGATCCTCCAGGTCGAAGGCGCGCGCGACATCGCGGTCGAGTTCACGTCGCTCTCCAAGACCTATTCGATGGCGGGCTGGCGCATCGGCTTCGCGGTCGGCAACCAGCGCCTCATCGCGGCGCTGGGGCGCGTCAAATCCTATCTCGATTACGGCGCCTTCACGCCGATCCAGGTCGCGGCGACCGCGGCCTTGAACGGGCCGCAGGACTGCATCGACGAGATCCGCGCGGAATACAAGGCGCGGCGCGACGTGCTGGTCGAGGGCTTGCGCCAGGCCGGCTGGGACATCCCGAGCCCGGCCGCGACGATGTTCGCCTGGGCGCCGCTGCCCGAAGGCGTTCCGCGAGATGGGCAGCCTCGCCTTCTCGAAGCTGCTCCTCGAGCACGCCAACGTCGCCGTCTCGCCGGGCGCCGGCTTCGGCGAATATGGCGAGGGCTTCGTGCGCATCGCGCTCGTCGAGAACCGCCAGCGCCTGCGCCAGGCGGTGCGCAACATCAAGCAGTTCCTGGGCCGCCGCAACGACACCGGCACGCGCCGCAAGATCGCCGCCGTTTCCGGGCAATAGCCGCCCGGGTTGACAGAAGCGGGCGCGCCTCCCTATGGTCGCGCGCCTTCCGAGAGTGCCGCCATGAAGATCGCGAATTCGCTGAAGACGCTCAAGAAGCGCGACAAGAACTGCCGCATCGTCCGGCGCAAGGGACGCGTCTACGTCATCAACAAGGTGAACCCGCGCTACAAGGCGCGCCAGGGCTGAACGGGGCCGTTCCGCCCGGACGACGAACCGCGCCGCTGGCGCGGTTTTTTGTTACACTGGGGCCCGCGAGGACCCGCCATGCACATGCCGCAGCCCGATGCCGCCGTGATCGCCCGCCGCGCCGAGATCGCGCGCGAGCTGCAAGCCCTCCTTCCGGCCGAAGCGGTGCGCATGTCCGAGGACGAGCGCCGCGCCTACGAGAGCGACGCCTTTACGGCCTATCGCCAGAGCCCGCTCGTCGTCGTGCTGCCTTCGACCACGGAAGAAGTCGCGCGCGTCTTGCGCTATTGCCACGAGCGCCGCATCAAGGTCGTGCCGCGCGGCGGCGGCACCTCGCTCTCGGGCGGCGCGCTGCCGCTGGCCGACGGCGTGCTCATGAGCATGGGCAAGTTCAACCGCATCCTCGACGTCGATTTCGAGAATCGCTGCGCCGTGGTGCAGCCGGGCGTGACCAACCTCGCCATCTCCGGCGCGGTCGATCATGCCGGGTTCTATTACGCGCCCGATCCGTCGAGCCAGATCGCGTGCACGATCGGCGGCAACGTCGCCGAGAATTCGGGCGGCGTGCATTGCCTCAAATACGGCGTCACCACCAACAACGTCCTGGGCGTCGAGCTGGTGATGATGGACGGGACGGTGGTGCGCCTGGGCGGCAAGCATCTCGATGCCGAAGGCTACGATCTTCTCGGCATCACCGTCGGGTCCGAGGGATTGCTCGGCGTCGTCACCGAGGTGACGGTGCGGATCCTGCGCAAGCCCACGGCGGCGCGCGCCGTGCTCGTCGGGTTCCCTTCGAACGAGAGCGCGGGCGCGTGCGTCGCGGCGATCATCGGCGCCGGCATCATCCCGGGCGGCATGGAGATGATGGACCGGCCGGCGATCCACGCGGCCGAGGATTTCGTCCATGCGGGCTATCCGCTCGATGTCGAGGCGCTGCTCATCGTCGAGCTCGACGGGCCTCTTGCCGAGGTCGATCACCTGATCGGCCGCGTGCACCAGATCGCGCTCGAGAGCGGCGCCGTCTCGTGCCGCGCCAGCGAGAGCGAGGAGGAGCGCCTGCGCTTCTGGGCCGGGCGCAAGGCGGCGTTCCCGGCGGCGGGCCGGCTCTCGCCCGATTACTACTGCGTCGACGGCACCATCCCGCGCCGCTGCCTCGCCGCAGGTGCTGCACCGCATCGGGCGAGCTCTCGGCGCAATTCGGCCAGCGCGTCATCAACGTGTTCCACGCCGGCGACGGCAATCTCCATCCGCTCATCCTCTACGATGCGAACAATCCGGGCGAGCTCGAACGCGCCGAGGCGATGGGCGCCGAGATATTGCGCCTCTGCGTCGCCGTCGGCGGCGTGCTGACCGGCGAGCACGGCGTCGGCGTCGAGAAGCGCGACCTCATGGACACGATGTTCACGAAGCTCGATCTCGACCAGCAGCAGCGCTTGAAATGCGCGTTCGATCCCGAGGGGCTGCTCAATCCCGGCAAGGTGTTCCCGCAGCTCCATCGCTGCGCCGAGCTGGGGCGCGTGCATGTGCATAAGGGCCACGTGCCGTTCCCCGATCTGCCGCGCCTTTGAGACACGCGTGACGAATTTCCGGCCCAAGGACGAGGCGGAGCTCGCGGCGATCGTCGGCGAAGCGCTCGCGCGCGAAGAGCCGCTCGAGCTTCTCGCCGGCGGCAGCAAGCGCGGCCTCGGCCGGCCGCTGCAGCTCCCGCACACGCTCGACCTCTCGGAATTTTCCGGCATCCGCCTTTACGAGCCCGAGGAATTGGTGCTGACCGCGGGCGCGGCGACGCCGATGGCGGAGATCGAGGCGGCGCTCGCCGATACAGCGCCAGATGCTCGCCTTCGAGCCGGGCGACTGGCGGAAACTTCTCGGCAGCGAAGATGCCCGCCCGACCTTGGGCGGCGCGATCGCATCCAACCTCTCGGGTCCGCGCCGTATCCGCCAAGGCGCCGCGCGCGACCATTTCCTGGGCTTTCACGGCGTCTCCGGACGCGGCGAGCCGTTCAAGGCGGGCGGCCGCGTCGTCAAGAACGTGACGGGCTACGATCTGCCGAAGCTCATGGCGGGCTCCTACGGCACGCTCGCGGCGCTTACCGAGGTGACGCTGAAAGTGCTGCCGTCGCCCGAAGCGACGCGCACGCTGATACTTCTCAGCCTCAATGACGAAGCCGCCCGCCGCGCCATGAGCGCGGCGCTCAAGAGCTCGCACGAGGTGAGCGGCGCGGCGCATCTGCCGGCGGGCGCATCGGCCGCAGGGCCGCGCACCTGCTTGCGGCTCGAAGGACCGGAGCCTTCGGTCGCCGCGCGCGCCGATGCGCTCCGCCGTGAGCTTGCCGAATACGGCGCGATCGAGATATTGGCACGACGCCGCATCGCACGCGCTGTGGCTGAGCGTGCGCGACGCGCTGCCGGTGGCGGCGCCGGGCGCCGCCGTGTGGCGCGTCTCCGTGGCGCCGACCGCCGGTCCCGCGCTCGCTTCCCGCGTCGCCGCGGCGCACGACACGCGCCATTTCTTCGACTGGGGCGGCGGGCTCGTGTGGCTTGCGGTGAGAGGGGCCGAGGATGGCGGCGCAGCGGCGATCCGCGGCGTGCTCGCCCGCGCGGGCGGGCACGCGATGCTCGTCCGCGCGCCCGACGCGCTGCGCATCGCGGTGCCGCCGTTCGAGCCGCAAGCCGCGCCGCTCGCCGCGCTGTCGGCGCGCGTCAAGGCGCAATTCGATCCGCGCCGCATCCTCAATCGCGGCCGCATGTATCGCGACGTGTAGGCGCCATGCAGACCGGTTTTTCCCTCGCCCAGCTCGCCGATCCGAAGCTCGAAGACGCCAACGACAACCTGCGCAAGTGCGTCCATTGCGGCTTCTGCAACACGACCTGCCCGACCTTCGTGCTTTTGGGCGACGAGCTCGACGGGCCGCGCGGCCGCATCTATCTCATCAAGGACATGCTCGAGCACGGGCGCGCCGCCTCGGCGAATGTCGCGCTCCATATCGACCGCTGCCTCTCGTGCCTTGCCTGCGTGACGGCGTGCCCGTCGGGCGTCAACTACATGTACCTCGTCGATCTCGCGCGGCAGCGGATCGAGGCGACATTCCAGCGGCCCGTTCGCCGACCGGGCGCTGCGCGCGGCGCTCGCGCTCGTGCTGCCGCGGCCGTTGCTCTTTCGCATCGCGTCGGTCGCGGGCAGCGCGCTCAGGCCGCTCTTGCGCGTGCTGCCGGGGCGCATCGGCGCGCTGGGCCGGCTCTTGCCCGCGCGCGTTCCGCCGCCCGGCCTGGTCGAGAAGCCGCAGGTGTTCGCGGCGGAGGGCACGCGCCGGAAACGGGTGGCGCTGCTCACCGGCTGCGTCCAAAGCGTGCTCGCGCCCGAGATCAACGCGGCGACCGTGCGGCTCCTGACGCGGCACGGCTGCGAGGTCGTGGTGGCGCGCGGCGCGGGCTGCTGCGGCGGGCTCGTCCATCACATGGGGCGCGACGCGCTGTCGTTCGCGCGCGCCAACATCGACGCGTGGACGGCGGTGCTGGAAGAGGGCGGTCTCGACGCCATCATCGTCACCACGTCGGGCTGCGGCGTCACGGTGAAGGATTACGGCCACATGCTGCGCGAGGATGGGCGCTATGCCGCGAACGCGGCGCGCATCGCGGCGCTCGCCAAGGATGTGAGCGAGTTCGCCGCATCGCTCGGCCTCAAGCCGCCCGTCGTCGCGACCGGGCAGCGCGTGGCCTATCACGCCGCCTGCTCGCTCCAGCACGGCCAGCAAATCCGCGACGAGCCGAAGCGGCTTCTCGCCGCCGCGGGCTTTACCGTGCTCGACGTGCCCGAGGGGCATCTCTGCTGCGGCTCGGCCGGGACCTACAACATGCTTCAGCCCGAGCTTGCCGGCGCCTTGCGCGCGCGCAAGCTCGCCAACATCGCGCAGACCGCGCCCGAGCTCGTCGCCACCGGCAATTTGGGCTGCATGGTGCAGCTCGAAGAGGGCGCCGGCGTGCCGGTCGTCCACACCGCCCTGCTGCTCGACTGGGCGACCGGAGGCCCGCGTCCGGCGGCGCTCGGTTAACCAGCGGAAAATGTCGGAAAACTTTACAACCCACGCTGTCCGTGGGCGCCAAATCATTGATCCTGGCTAATCTTTCACGTTCTCCAAAGTTGGCTCGATTTTTGCGGACCCCTCTAAAGCTGGGGGTAGGCCAGCGCTGGAGGACGATAATGACCCGCAACTATCGATATTGCGCGATCGCGGCGCTGTTGGGCGCGTCGCTGGCCTCGGCCAATCCCGTGCGCGGCCCAGGGCGTCAACGTCACCACCTATCATTACGACAACCTGCGCACCGGCTGGAATTCGAACGAATTGTTTCTCACGCCCGCAACCGTGTCGGGCGGGACGTTCGGAGTTCTCGCGACCATATCGCTTGGCAAAGCAGGGGCGGTCAACGTCCAGGCGCAGCCGCTCATCGTTTCGCACCTGACCATCCCCAATCAGGGCGTGCACGACGTCCTCTATATCGAAACCGAAACGAACGTCGTCTCCATGTACGACGCGAGCACCGGCGCGCTGCTCAACCAGCGGACCTTGGGCAACCCTATCCCGGCGTTCGCCGAGCCGAGCCTCAACAGCCCGGTTGGCATCGAATTCGACGCCCGTCATCGATACCGCGCGCGGGGCGATGTATGTCATGAGCGCCGTCAGCAGCGCCGGCACCTTCTCGCTGGTCCTGCATGCGCTCGACCTCACCACCCTCGCCGACAAGATCACCCCGGTGACCGTGACGGGATCGCATCAGCTGGTCGACGGCACGACGACGAATTTCACCGCCAGCGCACAGCGCCAGCGTCCCGCGCTCCTCGAATTGAACGGCACGATTTATGCGGGCTTCGGCAGCTATGCCGACCAGCATGAGCAGACATCGCGCGGCTGGCTGCTTGACTGGAACGCAACTACGCTGACGCCGCGCGGCGGCAACACAGTGACAAACCGGTTGGCGACATCGCTCGGCAATTGCTGGCTCGGGGGCGCCGGGCCGTGCTTTCTGAGCACAATCTGGATGTCGGGCTTCGGACCGGCCGCCGACGGGTCCGGCAACATCTACGTTCTCACAGGAAACTCCGACCCCGGCACCTATGACGGCGTCAACAATTTCCAGGAGAGCGCTCTCAAGGTCTCGAGCGATCTGAAGTCGATCCGCGACTACTTCACGCCGTGGCAGGTCGACACCATGGACGTGAACGACTTCGACCTCGGCGCGGGCGGCATCACGCTGCTGCCGGACGTGCCCGGGGCCTATCCCCATCTCGCCGTCGCTGCCGGCAAGCCGGGCGTGATGTATCTGCTCAACCGCGACAACATGGAGGGCATGCCACGGCGGCGCCGGACAATGTGCTGCAGGAGGTTCCCATCGGCGCATGCTGGTGCGGCGCTTCCTTTTTTATCAACGCCGGTGGCGGCTACGTGGTCGCGAGCGGCGGCACCACCATCACGCTGTACCAACTCATCACCTCGACCACCTCGGTGCCAATCCTGGTGCGCAAGGGAATGTCGACCCCGCTCGCGACCGGCAGGATCCCGGGTTCTTCACGAGCGTCTCCTCGCACCTCAATCAGGCTGGAACGGCCATCATCTGGGCGCTCGCGCGTCCGCAGACACGCGGCGGCAACGTGACGCTCTATGCCTTCAATGCCACGACCTTGGCGCCGCTGTACAGCACCGCGATCGGCGCCTGGCCGTCGTCCAACGGCAATGCCAACCTCGTGCCGGTGGTCGCCAACGGCAAGGTCTATGCCGCCGCCGGCAACAACCTGGTCATCCTCGGTCTCGGCGCTCCGCCGGCGACGGCTTCGGTCAACGCAACGGCGTCGGACGATCAGGCGGCCGCGGACGAGCTGAGGCCGCCGGGCAACGAGATCTTCGGCTACACGCTCAGTGTTCAGCCGACGACCATCATGCTGCAAAAAAGAGACGGCGAAATCGTGACGGTCGACTACACCAAGGCCAAGGCGTTGGATCAGATCGCGACCCCCATACCCGGCAGAGCGCTGGGGGTTATCGGCACCTACGACGGCAACGGTGTCCTCGACGCGGACGTGGTCTTCTACGCCAAGCAGTCGCCGAGCCTGTGGCTGCTCCGACAAATAGCCGGTCGGGCAGCGCGCGTGCATTAGCTCCGCTGGCGCGCCAAGCGCGGCAGCAGGAGCGAGGCGACGAGAACGGCGCAGCCGACGAGCGTGGGCGCGAGCCAGTTCGACGCGCCCGCCCAGGCGCGCCCGCCGGCGACGCCCAAATCGACCGAGGCGAAGGTCATCGGCAGCTGGCCCAAGAGCGAGCCGAGCGCGTAACTGCCGATTGAAAGCCGCGTCAGGCCGAGCGCGTAATTGGCGAGGCTGTGCGGCAGCACGGGAATGAGGCGAAGCGCCGCCACCGAGCGCCATCCGCCCGCTTCGGCGCGCTCGAGGATGGGGCCGATGCGCGGCAAGGCTCTCGGGCTCGATGAGGCCGGCATTGAGATAGCGCGCGACCAGGAAGCCCGCGACCGCGCCCAAAACGCTGCCGGCCGTGGCCCAGATGAGGCCCCAGCCCATGCCGAAGACAAGCCCGGCCGCGATCGCCAGCACCGTGCGCGGCAGGAAGAGCAGGCTCGCCGCGACGTGCAGCGCGAGAAAGAGCAGCGGCGCCGCCGGCGCCGTGCCGAGCGCGCGCGCGAGATCGAGCGGATCGAACGCCGCGTGGTTCGCGACGACATAGGCCGTCCCCGCGACGATGAGCGCGAGCACGAGAGCGCGGCCCAAAAGCCGCAGGCGCCGGGTGCGCCGATCGGTCATGGCACGCGCGAGCGCAGGCGCGGCGGCGCGCTCTCCGCGTCTTCGGCGGGCTCCGAGACAAGCTCGGGCCGGCTGCCGCGGCGCTTCAGCCACATCACGCCCAGAAGATCGACGATGCTGACCCAGAGCCGGTCGAACACGCCGTAATTGGAGCGCCCGCTGTGGCGCGGCCGATGATTGACCGGCACCGAGACGACGCGCCCGCCATTCCTCAGCACCAGCGCCGGCAGGAAGCGGTGGTAGTGATCGAAGAACGGCAGCTCGAGGAACGCCTCGCGCCGCAGCACCTTGAGGCCGCAGCCGGTATCCTGGGTTGCATCGCCCAAGAGCCGCGCGCGGATCCCGTTGGCGATGCGCGAGGCCAGGCGCTTTGCCGCCGTGTCGCGCCGCTTGAAGCGCAGGCCCGCGACGAGGAGCGCCGGCTCGCGCGGCGCCGCGCGCGCCATCTCGACGAGCTGCGGGATGTCGGCCGGATCGTTCTGGCCGTCGCCGTCGAGCGTGGCGATGAAGTGGCCGCGCGCGTCCTTGACGCCGCTATGGATCGCCGCGCTTTGCCCGCAGCTTCCTGGCGTGGCGGACGAGGCGCAGCCGCGGCAGCGAGCGGGCGAGCGCGCGCACCGCCGCCGCGGTGTCGTCGCTGCTGCCGTCATCGACGTAAACGATTTCGTAATCGTAGCGCCCGTCGAGCGCGGCGCGGATTTCGGCGACGAGCGGCGCGATGTTGGGCGCCTCGTTGCGCACCGGAATGACGACCGATAGCTCCATCGGAGCCGGGTGGTAGCACAAATCGCCGCCCGGACGAAGCGAACCCGCCCAACCCGCTATATTAACGGGGATGGAACCCGTACCACGTTGCGTACCACGCGCATGACGGCGTTTTCGGCGCTTGATCGCGGCGACCCGATTCGGCTTTGCCGCGCGTCCGGGCGAGCTTCAGGCGCTGGCGCAGGACCCGCGCGGCGCGGTGCTGAAACAGCTCGCGGGTGCGCCGCCGGCACTCGCCGGCGATCTTCCGTCCGGCACCGAGATGACCGCGCTCTTCCTGCGACACGGTGCGCGACAAGCGCGCGCCCGAGGACCGCAAGGACTTCATCGCGCGCGTCAATTCCGTCTATTTCGCCGAGATCGAGGCGCGGCTCGGCGCCGCCGCCACGAGCGAGCGGCCCTATGTCGAGCGCCTCGTCCATTTCTGGAGCAACCACTTCACCGTATCGGCGCGCCGCCCCTTCCTGCGCGGCATCGCCGGCGCCTACGAGCGCGAGGCGATCCGGCCGCATGTGCTCGGCCGCTTCTCCGACATGCTGCTCGCGGTCGAGAGCCATCAGGCGATGCTGCTCTATCTCGACAACGCGCAGTCGATCGGCCCGGATTCGATGGTCGGCGCAACGGACCGGGCGCGGCCTCAACGAGAATCTCGGGCGCGAGATCCTCGAGCTGCACACGCTCGGCGTCGATGGCGGCTATACGCAGGACGATGTCGAGGGGCTGGCGCGCATCCTGACCGGCTGGTCGATCGCGGGGCCGAAGGAGCCGGCGACCGGCAGCTTCCGCTTTCGTCCGTTCGCGCACGAGCCGGGTTCGAAGACGCTGCTCGGCAAGCGCTATGCCGAGGGCGGGCAGGACGAGGGCGTGGCGGCGCTCGGCGATCTCGCGGCGCACCCCGCGACCGCGCGCCATGTCGCGAAGAAGCTCGCGCGCCATTTCATCGCCGACGATCCGCCGCAGGACGCGGTCGAGCGCATCGCCAAAAGCTTCCGCGACAGCGGCGGCGACCTGCGCCATGTCAGCGAGGCGGTCGTGCGCGAGGACACGGCCTGGCGCGGCCCCTTCGCCAAGGTGCGCGCGCCCACGGACCTTGCCATCGCCGCCTGCCGCGTGACCGGCACTGTCGCCGCAGCGGCAAGCAATGGGCGCAAGGCCTGCGCATGCTCGACCAGCTTCCGTTCTATGCGCCGCAGCCTTCGGGCTGGCCCGACGACGCAGCGTCGTGGATCTCGCCCGAGGCGGTTCTGCGCCGCGCGCAATGGTGCGAGGCGTTCGCCGAGCGCGTGCCGGACGCACCCGATCCGGCGGCGCTCGCCACTGCGAGCCTCGGCGATGCCGCTCCCGCCGAGATCGTCGACGCGATCGCCCGCGCGCCCTCGCGCCGCGACGGCTTGGCGCTGCTCCTTGCGAGCGCGGAGTTCCAAAGACGATGACGATCGCGCGGCGCGAATTCCTGGCCGGCGCCGCCGGCTTTGCGTTGACGGTGGGCCTCCATCGCGCCGCATTTGCCGCGGCGCCGACCGACCGGCGCTTCATCGTCGTGCTGCTGCGCGGCGCGATGGACGGGCTCGCGGCCGCGCCGCCCTATGGCGATCCGCACTATGCCGAGAAGCGCGGCGCGATCGCCTTGAAGCCGCCGGGCGCGGAGGGCGGCGTCATCGCGCTCGACAAGACGTTCGGCCTCCATCCTTCGTTGGCGCCGCTCGCGCCCTATTACAAGAGCGGCGAGCTCCTGCTCGTTCATGCGACCGGCAACGGCTACGTCACGCGCTCGCATTTCGACGCGCAGGATCTGATGGAGAGCGGGCTCGCGGCAAAAGGGCGCGCGGGCGACGGCTGGCTCAATCGCGCGCTCATGCAGATGAAGGGCGTCGATGGGCGCACCGGCCTCGCCGTCGGCGGCGCCGTGCCGCTCATCCTGCGGGGCCAGGTCGCGGTCGCATCGTGGGAGCCGGACAAGCTGCCGCAGCCGTCGTCCGACTTCGTCGTGGCGCTGCGCACGCTCTATCGCCACGACGCGCTGCTCGGCCCCGCGCTCGAGCGCGGGCTTGCGGCGCAAGGATTCTCCGACCAGGTGCTGGGCGCCGATGCGGCGATGGACGTGAAGGGCGGCTATGGCCCCAACGGGTTCGCGCCGCTCGCCGCGGTCGCGGGCAAGCTGCTCGCGGCCGATGACGGCCCGCGCGTCGCCGCGCTCGACATGCTCGGCTGGGACACGCATGTGAACCAGGGCGCGGAGACCGGCCGGCTCGCGCAGAACCTCGCCGGGCTGGCCGCGGGACTCGATGCGATGGCGAAGGCGCTGGGGCCGAGCTGGCAGCGCACGGTGGTCGTCTGCGTGACCGAGTTCGGCCGCACCGTCGCGCCCAACGGCAACAACGGCACCGATCACGGCACCGCGTCGGCCATGCTGGTGCTGGGCGGCGCGGTCAAAGGCGGGCGCGTCCATGGCGACTGGCCCGGCCTGGCGCAGCTTCAGGACGACCGCGACCTGCGCGTCGCGACCGATTCGCGCAGCGTGATGAAGGGCGTCCTGCGCGATCATCTGGGCCTCGAGGCCGCCGCGCTCGGCACCAAGGTTTTCCCCGACACTGCGGGTCTGCCCGCGCTCCAGGGCCTCGTCCGCGCCTGACGCGCTCGCGTGCTATCATCGCGTGCCGTGCGGAGAATTCTCGCCGTCCTCGTCATCGCTCTTTCCGGCTGCGCCACGTCGGGCCCGCCGCTCGTCGACATGACCGACATCGATCCCGGTCGTCTATCAGCGCGACCTCGATCGGTGCCAGGCGATCGGCAACGGCAGCGACGCGGCCGGACCGCTCGTTGCCGGCGCGTTGATCGGCCTCTCGATCGGCGGCGGACTGGGCGCGCTTATCGGCGGCACCGGCGGGCTCGACCGCGTCGGCCTATACCGCGAGCGAAGCCTATGGCACCGGCGCCGGCGCCGTTGCGGGTGCTGCGGGCGGTGCCGCGGCCAATTCGCCGTCGTCGCAGACAATCCGATCCGGCGGGCCGCCCGACCGTTTCGCAATGCCTGACGGACAAGGGCTACAAGGTGGTGGGCGGCGGCGCGTGAGCGCGCTTTTCTAGCGCCCCTCGATCCAGGCGATGCGCAGCACGTTGGTGGCGCCGGGCGTGCCGAACGGGACGCCCGCGGTGATGACGATGCGGTCGCCGCTTTCGGCGAACCCTTCCTTGTTCGCGACGAGCGTCGCGCGCTGCACCATATCGTTGAAATTGTGCACGTCGCGGCTATGGACGCAGTGCAGGCCCCAGACGATGGCCAGCCGCCGCGCGGTCTCGATCTTCGAGGTGAGCGCCAGCACCGGCACCTGCGGGCGCTCGCGCGCGGCGCGCACGGCGGTGGCGCCCGAGGTCGTGTAGGACACGATCGCCGCGGCGCCGACCGTCTCGGCCACGTCGCGCGCGGCATGCGAGATGGCGTCGGATGTCGTGTGCTCGGGCGTGCCGGCATCCTGCTTCAGCGCGGCGAAATAGAGCGGGTCGGCCTGCACGCGGCGGATGATGCGGTCCATCATCGTCACCGCCTCGACCGGATAGGAGCCCGCGGCGGTCTCGGCCGAGAGCATCACCGCATCGGCGCCCTCATAGACCGCGGTCGCGACATCGGACGCCTCGGCGCGGGTCGGCACCGGCGCGCGCACCATCGATTCGAGCATCTGCGTCGCCACCACCACCGGCTTGCCCAACTGCCGGCAGGCGTGAACGATCTGGCGCTGCACCGGCGGCACGTCCTCGGGCGGCATCTCGACGCCGAGATCGCCGCGCGCCACCATCGCCGAATCCGCGAGCTCCAAAATCTCGCTGAGGCGCCGGATCGCCGCCGGCTTCTCGAGCTTCACCAAGATGCCGGCGCGGCCGTTGACGAGCTTGCGCGCCTCGGCCACGTCGTCCGGCCGCTGCACGAACGACAGCGCGATCCAGTCGGCGCCGAGCTCGAGCGCAAAGGCGAGATCGGAACGATCCTTGGGCGTCAGCGCCGAGAGCGGCAGCACCGCGTTCGGCACGTTGACGCCCTTCCTGTCGGAGAGATCGCCGCCGACCACGACCATCGTCTCGGCGAAATCCGTGCCGCACTGGTCGACCTTGAGGCGGATGTTGCCGTCGTCGAGCAGAAGCTCGATGCCGGGCTCGAGTGCCGCGAAGATCTCGGGATGCGGCAAGGAGGCGCGGCGCGCATCGCCCGGGGCCTTCGCGAGATCGAGGCGGAAGCGCTTGCCGGTGACGAGCTTCACCTTGCCGTCGGCGAACGTGCCGACGCGCAGCTTCGGGCCCTGCATGTCGGCCATCACGCCGACCGGACGGCCGTGCTTCTTCTCGATGGCGCGGATCGCGTCGTAGCGCGCGCGGTGCTCTTCCTGCTTGCCGTGGCTGAAATTCAAGCGGAACACGTCGACGCCGGCGAGGAACAGCGTTTCGATCATCTCGGGCGAGGACGACGCGGGGCCGAGGGTCGCGACGATCTTGGCGCTCCGTTGCCGTCTCATCGGTTCCTCATTTCCTCAACCGTCGCCACGAGTATGGCGCGAAAGTCGTTAACATTGGTCAGGGTCGGGCCGGTCACAACGAGATCGCCCAGTTCGTTGAACGCGCCCCACGCGTCGTTCGCGGCAAGATGCGCCTTGAGGTCGAGCCCGAGCGATTTCGCACGCGCGAGCGTATCGGGGCCGCACGCCGCGCCGGCATTGTCCTCGCTGCCGTCGATCCCGTCGGTATCGCAAGCAAGCGCGTATATACCGGCGAGCCCGTCGAGCGCCAATGCCAGCGCCAGGACGAACTCGCTGTTGCGGCCGCCGCGCCCCTTGCCGCGCACGCGTCACCGTGGTCTCGCCGCCCGAGAGCAGCACCGCCGGAAGCGGCACGGCGCGCTCGCCGATGACGAGCCGTCCGGCGGCGGCCTGGCGCGCGATCCCGGCCATGACCTTCGCCGCCTCGCGCGCCTCGCCCTCGATGCGGTCGCCGAGCACGACCGGCGTGAGGCCGGCCGCGCGCGCGGCCTCCGCCGCCGTGTCGAGCGCCATGAGCGGCGTCGCCGCCAGCACATAGCGGCAGCGCGCGAAAATCGGATCGCCCGGCTTCGGCGTCTCGTCCTCGGCGGCGGCCAAGCGCCGCGCCACCGCGGGCGGCGGCGCGATCTCGTAATGCGCGAGGATGGCGCGCGCCTCGGCGAATGTCGAAGGATCGGGCACGGTCGGGCCCGAGCCGATGACGGCGGGATCGTCGCCCGCCACGTCCGAGATCGCGAGCGTCACGACCGGCGCGGGCGCGGCGGCCGCGGCGAGCCTGCCGCCCTTGATCGCGGAGAGATGCTTGCGCACGCAATTTATTTCGCCGATGGCGGCGCCCGAGCGCAGCAATGCCTGCGTCACGGCGCGCTTGTCGTCGAGCGTGATGCCGTGCGGCCGGAAGCGCCAGCAGCGCCGACGCACCGCCCGAGATGAGGCACAGCACGAGATCGTCGGGCCCGAGCCCTTTGACGCTCGCGAGGATGCGCCGGGCGGCGTCGGCGCCCGCTGCGTCCGGCACCGGATGGCTCGCCTCGACCACCTCGATGCGGCGGCAGGGGACGCCGTGGCCATAGCGCGTGACGACGATCCCTTGGAGCGCCTCCGGCCAATGGTCTTCGACCGCGCGCGCCATCGCCGCCGCGGCCTTGCCGGCGCCGACGACGATGGTGCGGCCCTTGGGCGGCGGCGGCAGGTGGGGCGGCACGCAGCGCGCCGGGTTCGCCGCCGCGAGCGCGGCATCGAACAGGCTCTTCAGCACGGTCTTTTCGCTGTCGCGCGTGCGATTCATCTTGCGGCAAGATAGGATGGCGGCGGTCCACGACACAACCGGGGCCAAGGCGCCCGCGACTTTCCGTCATGCCGCATACCGACTTTCTCGCCGATGATCCGCCGCCGGTGCAGCACTGGCGCGAAGAGGGCGCGGCCAATTTGCTTCTGACGTGCGATCACGCCTCGAACATCGTGCCGCGCGCGTTGGGCGCGCTCGGCCTCGGCGCGAGCGAGCTCGACGCGCCACATCGCCTGGGACATCGGCGCCGCGAACGTGACGCGGCGCTTGGCCGCGCTGCTCGATGCGCCGGCGATCCTCGCCGGCTTCTCGCGCCTCGTCATCGACTGCAACCGCGATCTCGATGATGCGAGCTCGATCCCCGAGACGAGCGACGGCGTGCCGATCCCGGGCAATCGCAACCTTGCCGCGCCGGCGCGCGCGGCAAGGCAGGAAAAAATCTTCGCGCCCTATCACGCCGCGATCGATGCCTGGCTCGAGGCGCGGCGCGCGCGCGGGCTCGTCCCGGCGTTCGTCTCGATCCACAGCTTCACGCCGGTGATGGACGGCAAGGCGCGGCCGTGGCATGTCGGCATCCTGTGGGACAGCGATGCGCGCATCCCGCTTCCGCTCCTGGCGGCGCTCAGGTCCGATCCGTCGCTGGTCGTCGGCGACAACGAGCCCTATTCCGCGCGCGAGCCGCAGGGCTACACGGTGCGCAACCACGCGGTCGCGCGCGGGCTCCCGCATGTCGCGATCGAGCTGCGCCAGGATCTGATCGCGCGACGATCACGGCGCCGCGCGCTGGGCGGAAATTCTATGCGCCGCGCTTGCCCCCATTCTCGCGCGCGCGGATCTCTATCGCGCGGGGGGCTGGACCCAGGCAGGGAGCGATCCCCATATCTAGGGCAACATATCCGGAGTGGAGCGATGGACGACAACACCCGCACCGAGCTCGAAGCCGCATCCTTCCGGCGCCTCGTCGAGCATCTGCGCGAGCGCACCGACGTGCAGAATCTCGACCTCATGAACCTCGCCGGCTTCTGCCGCAACTGCCTCTCGCGCTGGTACCGCGAGGCGGCCGAGGCGCGCGGCATCAAGCTGCCCGATCCCGAGGCGCGCAAGATCGTCTACGGCATGCCGTACGACGAGTGGAAGGCGAAGTACCAGAAGGACGAGAAGCAGCCGGTCGCGGCGCCCCAGCACTGATTTGCCGCACCCTGCGCGGCGCGCGCGGCTCGTATAGGGTCAACACCGTCCATGCCAGCCCGCGATAAAAACGGTCCCTCCGGCGCCGTCGCCGGGGAGCGCCTCAAATCGTTCGTCGAGCGCATCGAGCGCCTCGAGGAAGAGAAGCGGGCGCTTGCCGAGGACATCAAGGAAGTCTATTCCGAGGCGAAGGGCGTGGGCTTCGACGTGAAGACCATCCGCCATCTGGTGCGCCTCAGGAAAATGGACGAGGACGACCGCGACGAGCAGGAGGCGCTGCTCGATCTCTACATGCGCGCGCTCGGCATGAAGCCCGAACGCAGCGGGCGCCGCGCCGCGGGTTAGCGCGTGGCGGGCATCGAGGCATTGAGCGGCGACATCACGCGGCTCGAGGTCGATGCGATCGTCAATGCCGCGAACGAGACGCTTCTGGGCGGCGGCGGTGTCGACGGCGCGATCCATCGCGCGGCGGGGCCGGAACTTCTCGCCGAATGCCGCACGATCGGCGGCTGCCCCACGGGCGAAGCGCGCATCACCAAGGGCTATCGCTTGAAGGCGCGCCACGTGATCCACACGGTCGGGCCGGTCTGGCGCGGCGGCGGCAGCGATGAAGAGCTGCTGCTGGCGGGATGCTATCGCGCGAGCCTTGGTCTGGCGGCGCGGGCTGGGCTGCGCTCGCTGGCGTTTCCGGCGATCTCGACCGGTGTCTACGGCTTCCCGAAGCCGCGCGCGGCCTCGATAGCGCTGGCCGAGACGAGGGGCTTTCTCGCCGCGGACCGCACGATCGAGCGCGTGCTGTTCTGCTGTTTCGATGCCGAGACGCTCGCGCTCTACGAGCGCGCGCTCGGATCGTGACGCGTCAGTCGATACGCTTGCCGTCGAGCTCCTTCGCCGCCTTGTCCCGTTCGAGCCGCGTCTTCGTGCGCTCGGCCTTGGTGCGGCCGCTCGCGGCGCGGTTCGCCGCGGCGCGCTGCTCTTTCTCGGCCCGCGCGCGCTCCTTGCGAAAGCGATTCAAATTGACCGGGTCGGCCATCGCGCACTCCTTTTGCGGCGATGCTAGGACGCGTCGTCGCGCGGGGGAAGCTCGCCGCTCCGATAACACTCGCGCAGGAAAAGCCGCAGCGCGCTCGAAAGATTGCCGCCCCGGCCGGAATCGATCGAGGCGACGAGCGCGCTCAACGACAATCCCCGCGTCCGCGCGACCGCCGCGAGGTCGCGCCAGAACGGCTCCTCGAGCGACAGGCTCGTGCGGTGGCCGGCGATCACCACCGAGCGCTTTTTCGGGCCCTCGCTCACGCGCTGCCGAGCATCGCTTCGGGGCGCACCCAGCGGTCGAAATCGGCGGCCGAGACATAACCCAGCGCGAGCGCCGCCTCGCGCAGCGTCGTGCCGTCGTGGTGCGCCTTCTTCGCGATCTCGGCGGCCTTGTCGTAGCCGATCTGCGGCGAGAGCGCCGTCACCAGCATGAGCGAGCGCCCGACGAGCTCGGCGATGCGCGCGCGGTCGGCCGTGATCCCGCTGACGCAGTTGTCGGCGAAGCTTGTCGCCGCGTCGGCGAGGAGGCGCAGCGATTGCAGCACGTTGGCGATGATGACGGGCTTCATCACGTTCAGCTCGAAATGGCCCTGGCTGCCGGCGATCGTGATGGTGACGTGGTTGCCCATGACCTGCGCCGCCACCATCGTGACGGCCTCGGCCTGGGTCGGATTGACCTTGCCGGGCATGATCGAGGAGCCGGGCTCGTTCTCGGGCAGGTGCAGCTCGCCGATGCCGCAGCGCGGACCCGAAGCCCATGAGGCGGATGTCGTTCGCGATCTTCATCAGTGATACGGCGATCACGTTGAGCGCGCCCGACAGCTCGACGAGCGCGTCATTGGCCGCCAGCGCCTCGAACTTGTCTTGTGCCGAGACGAACGGCAATCGGGTGAGGAGGTTGAGCTCGACGATGAAGCGATCGGCAAATCCTTCCGGTGCGTTGAGGCCGGTGCCGACCGCGGTGCCGCCTTGCGCCAAGGGATAAAGCCGCGGCAGGCACGCCTCGATGCGCGCGATGCCGAGCTCGACCTGGCGCCGGTAGGCGCCGAACTCGGCGGAGAGCGGCAACGGCGTCGCGTCCTGCAGATGGGTCCGGCCGATCTTGACGATGCCGGCGAATTCGCGCGCCTTGGCGTCGAGCGCAGCGCGCAGCTTTTGCAGCGCGGGCAGCAGGCGGTCGTGGATCTCGCGCACGGCGGCGATGTGCATCGCGGTCGGGAAACTGTCGTTCGAGGATTGCCCGAGATTGACGTGATCGTTCGGATGAACGGGGTTCTGGCGCGCCGCGCTTGCCGCCGAGCGCCTCGTTGGCGAGGTTGGCGATCACCTCGTTCATGTTCATGTTGGTCTGCGTGCCCGATCCGGTCTGCCACACGACGAGCGGGAACTCGTCGTCGTGCTGGCCGTCGATCACCTGTTGCGCCGCTGCCGCGATCGCCGCGCCGAGCCGTCGGTCGAGCTGGCCGAGCGCGATATTGGCCAGCGCCGCGGCCTTCTTCTGCAGCGCCAGCGCGCGGATCAAGGGGAGCGGCATGCGCTCGCCGCCGATGCGGAAATTCGCGCGCGAGCGCTCGGTCTGCGCGCCCCAATAGCGCTCGGCCGGGACGTTGACCGGCCCCATGCTGTCGCGCTCGATTCTGGTCTCTGCCATCGCCTGTCTCCTCGAGGGGACAGGCCTAGATATGGGGGCGGAGCGCGGCGCTTCTTAGGCTAGGGCGGGGGCGGGTGCTGCGCCCCCGGGCGGCGCATCGCGAGCTCGGCAAAGCGCTGGCGCTGCTCGGGCGTGAGGGTGGCGAGGAACGTCATCAGGTTCGCCGTCATCTTGCCCTGGAAGGCGCGCCGGTTGTCGAGCGCCGTGTCGGTCAGCTTCGAGATGCCGCCGGGTCCGGCTGCGCCTTCACCACTTCGGTCCAGACCTGGCGGAAGATGGGCGCGTTGGTCTCGGCGAGCGTGCGCCGCAATTCACGCGAGGTGCGGGCGAACTGGCGCAGCGCCGCCTGCTGGTCGGGAGTGAGGTCGAGCGTGCGCGCGGCGGCGACGAGCCGGTCGGCCGGCGCCTCCGGGCCGAGCGGCCGGGCCATCATCGACCAGAACAGGCCGCCCGCGACGAAGACGTTGAGGGTGAGCGAGAGAGCCAGCGCAATCCAGATCGCCCACCCGTGCCGCGGTCCGCGGCCGGAGATTTCGGCGGTCACGGTCAAGTCGCCGGTTCTTCGTCTTCGGTAAAGAGCCCGGTCGGCGGGTCCATCAGCTCGTGCGCCATGCTCTCGGCGGCGGTCGGCTGCTGCGTCAGGCTGGCATAGGCGCTGCTGCCGACCTCGAAGCCGAACATGCTGGTGGCGAGAAGGCTGGCGGCGACGGCACCCCAGGCGGCCGCGTCGCGCCAGCTCCGGCGGCGGGCGACGAGCGCCACCGGGAACGGCACGATCTCGGCGCCCGGCCCGGCGACGAGAGCGGCGGCGCGCGCGATCAGTCTTTCGGGTGCGGCGTCAGGGTCGGCGAGATTCGCCTGGCGCGCGGCGATGATGTCGTCGAGCGCCTCGGGATTGTCGGCAAGCCACGCCTCGACCGGTTCGGCCGCGGTCTCGTCGAGCCGCCCCTCGGCATAGGCCGCGAGCAGCGCGGCATCGACCGGCGGCGCTCCAACCAAGGTCGCGCGCCCGCGGCGCCAGAAGTCCAATTCTTCCGTCCGATCCCCCGGACCCGTCATGACCAACTCCTCACATGCGCTTTTAGGCAAGTTGCCATAATTTCATCCCCGCCGCTCCACCTTGGCACGGTCCTTTTCGGCCGTCTCGGCCGCGCCGCCGGGAGCGAAATGGCTGCGCAGCTTCAGCATCGCCTTGTGATGGGTACTACGGACCGTCTGCGGATCGATGCCGAGCGCGGATGCGATCTCGGCGACGTCCATGTCGCGGTCGTAAAGCATTGTCAGAACGAGTTTTTGCCGCGGCGACAACAGCTCCTCCGGGAGCTTCAGGGGCTCGACGTGGCGGTCCTCAACCGCAAGTTGGGCTTCCGGCACGACGTCGATCGGCGTCGTCGCCGGATGGCGCCGGCGCAGCACGTCGCGCGCCGTCGAGCGCGCGACGATGGTGAGCCATGTCGTGAGGCCGGCGCGCGTCGCGTCATAAGTCTTAAGCAAGCGGTAATCGTCCTTGCAGAGGCGCACGAACACCTCCTGCATCAGGTCCTCGGCGTCGGACCCCTCGCGCGCGACCGCGCGCACCCCGGCCAGCACGAGGCCGGCATAGCGGCGCACGAACGCGTCCCAGGCGGGCTTTTCCCCCCGAGTCAGCGCCGCGAGATCGACCGCGTCGGCCACGCCGGCTCCCTAGGCGCGGCGCCGGGGGCGCGGCCGGCGCGCGCGGGCGCGCGGGCGCGGGGCGTTGCGACGGAGCGCCGCCGCGAAGGAAGCGGCGGCCCACGACGCCAGCTCGTCGGATTCGTCGATGATGTCGGCCGGAACCTGGTGATAGCCCAATGAAACCTGGCGCCCGCCGCGCGCGTAGGAGAACGGCGCCATGCCGGCGGCGACGAAATCCGCCACGTTTCCCGCATCGGTGCGGAAGTAGAGCGTGTCGTCATGGACGAGCGCGAACATGATGCCGTCCCGGAAGAGCCCCGCGCCGCTGAACATGCGCCGTGCCGCGATGCCGCCCCCGCCGCGCCAGGGCCGGAGCTGATCGCGCACATAGTCGATGAACACGCGCGAGACCGCCATCGCTCTCACACGAGCTTGGCGAAGAAATCGTTGCCCTTGTCGTCGATAACGATGAAAGCCGGGAAATCTTCCACTTCGATGCGCCAGATCGCCTCCATGCCGAGCTCGGGATAAGCGAGCGTCTCGACGTGGCGGATGCAGTCCTGCGCCAGCCGCGCCGCCGGCCCGCCGATCGAGCCGAGATAGAACCCGCCGTGTTTCTGGCACGCCGCGCGCACCTCGGCGCCGCGATTGCCCTTGGCGAGCGTGACGTGGCTGCCGCCCGCCGCCATGAACTGCTCGACGTAGGAATCCATGCGCCCCGCCGTGGTCGGCCCGAACGAGCCCGAGGCATAGCCCGCCGGCGTCTTCGCCGGCCCGGCGTAATAGATCGGATGGTTGCGGAAATAATCCGGCAGCGCGGCGCCTGCGATCGAGCTCGGCCTTGAGCTTTGCGTGCGCCAGGTCGCGCGCGACGATGAGCGGGCCGGTGAGCGCGAGGCGCGTCTTCACCGGATGGCGCGACAAGGTCCGGCGGATCTCGTCCATCGGCCGGGTGAGATCGACGCGCACGACATCGCCGGCCAGACGCGTCTCGTCGATCTCGGGCAGGAATTGCGCGGGGTTGGTCTCGAGCTGCTCGAGGAACACGCCGTCGCGGTCGATGCGGCCGAGGATCTGGCGGTCGGCGGCGCACGAGACGCCGATGCCGATGGGCAGGCTCGCGCCATGCCGCGGCAGGCGGATGACGCGCACGTCGTGGCAGAAATACTTGCCGCCGAACTGCGCGCCGATGCCGTTCTGGCGCGACAATGCCAGCACCTCGGCTTCGAGGCCGCGGTCGCGGAACGCCTGGCCGTATTTGTTGCCGGTCTCGGGCAGCGTATCGAGATAGCGGCAGCTCGCGAGCTTCACCGTCTTGAGATTGAGCTCGGCCGAGGTGCCGCCGATGACGATCGCCAAGTGATAGGGCGGGCACGCGGCGGTGCCGAGCGTGCGGATGCGCTCGTCGAGGAATTTCAGCAGCGCCTTGGGATTGAGCGTCGCCGGCGTCGCCTGGAAGAGGAACGACTTGTTGGCCGAGCCGCCGCCCTTGGCGATGAAGAGGAAATGGTAGTCCTCGCCGTCGTCGGCGAAGAGATCGATCTGCGCCGGCAGATTGTCGCCGGTATTGACCTCGCCGAACATCGACAAGGGCGCCAACTGGCTGTAGCGCAGGTTGGTCTCGGTGTAGGTGCGCCGGATGCCTTCCGCGAGCGCGCCGGCATCGCCGCCGCCGGTCCACACGCGCTGCCCCTTCTTGCCCATCACGATCGCGGTGCCGGTGTCCTGGCACATCGGCAGGATTTTTCCGGCCGCGATGTTGGCGTTCTTCAGCATGTCGAAGGCGACGAAGCGGTCGTTATCGGACGCCTCGGGATCGTCGAGGATGGCGCGCAGCTGGGCGCAGATGGCCGGGGCGCAGGAGATGCTGGCAATCGACCATCGCCTGCTGCGCCAGCAGCGTGAGCGCCGGCAGCTCTATTTTCAGGACGGAATTTCCGGCGAAGGCCACTTCCGACACGTGCTCGCCGGTGAGCTTGCGGTAGGGCGTGTCGTCCGCGCCCAACGGGAACAGCTCGTGAAAGACGAAGTCGCTCATGCGCCGCAGTCTAGAACCGGATGCGTCTCGCATCGAACCGTTTTGTCCGTCTTTTCGCCGGCGCTTTCCCGGTCCCGAGTCGTGGCCTGCCGATATGCTCGCGGCAGCGCCATGCCCATCCATGACTATCGCGCGCGCAGCCGCGGTACGAGCTTTTCGGCGCAAGAGCTTGATGCGCATTGTAAAAAGCGTACTTCAACGCCGAATCTCCACCCTCTCGCAATCGCTCCGCCGGCTCTTCCAATCACTTTTGGCGCCCATTTCGGCCCGTGCATGCAGGGGATTTTTCGCGCACAAGCGCGCGGGCGAAACCGCCGCCGCAAAGCCGCAGCAGCGAGCGAGCGCACCATATCACATTTGCGTACATAAGTCAAGCGCGCGGGCGCCGCGGTAGTGTCCTAATTTGCGGACGCTGGACCGGATGACGAGCGCGATCGGTCGCTAGAGCGACATCCGCGCCCAGAATGATCCGGTAAGGTATCATCCGATAATCGTTGCCGCCCGGACCGATCTTGATCCAAATTTCACCGAATAGGACGGCCGCAATAACACTGCTACTTCGACTCACGGTGGCATCCGTTATACACAGGAACGTAAGCACGGCAGTCGCCGACGCCACGATAGTAATGTTCCAAACCGTCAGGAACCTCACTGTTCCCTCCCGTTATGTTTCAAATGCTCGGTCACGATACGCGCCGCCGTGTCGCTTCACTTCTGCCATTATAACTTTGTGCGGCTGCACAAGACTATCCGCAGCCACGCCGGCGATGGCGGCGGGGTCCGAACCGGCTATAATCCATAGAGGAAGTGGCGCGGACCTCCAAGTAATTCGAAGGCATCTAATTGGGCCATTGCATTCCGCTGGTTGCCGCTATAGGCGTCGGAACAATTATGCTCGGCGCTCGTAGGACATTGGACTGCTATTTCAAATGATCGGCAGGCATGGATCAATGCGTTACGTGATGACCTAGCAGAATTTTTTAAAGCGTTGGAAAACATGCGCTACGTAATTGGCGACTATCTAAAGCAATTCGGTGCAGTTCGAGCGAAAAAAAGCGCGAAGCCAGAATCGCGGTCCTATTCGTCTATGAAAGGATACGGCTGCACGTCGACATGAGTTGAGGATAAACATGCATCCAGTTGGAGAGCAAACTTCGCGATATTCCTTAAACGAGCCACTCGGGGGAATGCCCGATAGCTGACCGCTGCAAAATTGACTGAGCGCAGTCGATTTGGCCCGCAGGGTGCTCAAGTGCGAAATTGGGAGGCAACTAAATACCGCGTGGAAGTTCATTATTGGACAGCGCCAGCCGACAGACGCAAATCGGGTAAACCAAATTAGGACACTACCAGCGCCGACATCGTCGCCTATTTCTTGCGGAAGGCGTCGAGCGTCACGACCTGCGCGTCGCGCGCGGGCTTTGGCGGCGCTTTCTCGTCCGACTCCGCCGGCGCGGCGGGCGCGCCCGCGGCATCGGCCGGGGCCGCCTGGAACTGCAGGCCGAACTTCACCGCCGGATCGGCGAACGCGGTGATCGATTCGAACGGGACGACGAGCCGCTCGGGCCTGTTCTTGAAGCTCAGCGTGACGGAGAAGCGATCCTCCTTGACCTCGAGATCCCAGTACTGGTGCTCGAGCACGATCGTCATCTCGTCGGGATAATCGGCGCGCAGGTGGTCGGGAACCTCGACGCCCGGATAGGCGGTCTTGAGCGTGATGTAGAAATGATGCGCGCCCGGCAGGCCGCTCGCCGCGGTGCGGGCGAGCACCTCGCGCACCACGCCGCGGAGCGCCGTCTCGACCATCTTGTCGTAGCGAATGAGATCTTTCACGCGGGCCCGCTTGCACTCCCAGAACGAAGTGGGGGGCTTCTGTTGCCCGGTGCCCCCCGAACCGCGAAACACTCAAAGCTTCATTCCCGTTAGGGAATTAGGCCGCGAGAGCCTCTTGTGCGAAGTTATCGTTCGCAACTACGTGTTGGCCCGATATCGGCGGTACCATGCCGGGCGACGACAACACCTTTACTACGCGCGTCGATCCTAATTCGCCCCCGTAAGAGTGGTGGAGGCGCCGGGTACTGCCCCCGGGTCCGCTACGCTTATGCCATGCGCCGTTTATCGCCATAGCCGGTTACTTTCCCAGCCCTTCCAATATAGGTCATCGCATGATTTCGACAAGCAGGACCCAGGCGTTCCAGACCGCGGCGATGACGCAGCAGACGACGCCGGGCGCGAGCCAATAAAGGCCGGACGGGTGGCCGGCCAGAATGACCGCTCCGGCGATGACGAAAGGAAGCGTCGCGGCCTGGCCGAGCACGACCGGCAGGATGATCTTCCACCGGCTGTCCGGCTGGTAGCGGCCGCGGCTTCGGAGTCTGTGCCTGGTGTGAAAGAACCACAGGGCGACGCCAGTGGCGATGAATTCGGCCGCGAGAAGCTGCGGCGGCTGCGCCGGCACGAGCCCGAAGCTGCACACGACCAGCACCCCGATCAGCATGACCAAACTGTCGGCGGCGCGCCCGGACAGATGCGGAATCTCGAGAATCCGCGTCAGGTTGATGGCGGTCGCGACGAACAGGAGGCCGCTCAGCGCCGCCGCCGCGCCCGCCTCGGCGATAAAGAAGTTCGACCATGGCTCAAGCGGCAAACTGTCCATCGCCGCGGATTATGGCACGCGCGCGCGGCGATTTGCAGCGGCGCTTCCCCGGACTCCCCGGCGCGCCTGTAGAGTCCGGCCATGCCCTTGACGCCCGAGCAGCAGGCCGAGATCGCGCGGCTTCGCGCCGAGACCGCGACGACGCGCCGCGCCACCGTTGCGGCGCTCGAGGAAATTCTCTACGCGGCGATCCCGGTGCTCGATCACGGCTTCGTCCGCGTCATCGACTATATGGGCGACGACGCGGCGGTGGTGCAGGCGGCGCGCGTCTCCTACGGCCGGGGGACGAAGCGCGTCTGCGAGGATCGCGGCCTCATCAACTACCTGATGCGGCACCGCCACACGACGCCGTTCGAGATGTGCGAGATCAAGTTCCACGTGAAGCTGCCGATCTTCGTGGCGCGGCAATGGATCCGCCACCGCACCGCCAACGTGAACGAATATTCGGCGCGCTATTCGATCCTCGACAACGAGTTCTACGTGCCGGCGCCGGCGCAGCTCGCGGCGCAGTCGATAAGCAACCGGCAGGGCCGGGGCGACGTGCTCGAAGGAGCCGAGGCCGCAGCGCGTGCTGAACCTCTGCGCGAGGATGCGGACAAGGCCTATCGCGGCTATGTCGAGCTGCTCAACGAGGGCGAGGACGGCGCGCCGCTCGATCCCGCGCGGCAAGGCCTCGCGCGCGAGCTCGCGCGCATGAATTTGACGCTCAATTTTTATACGCAATGGTATTGGAAGATCGATCTCTACAATTTCATGCACTTCCTCAGCCTGCGCGCCGACGCCCACGCGCAGTACGAGATCCGCGTCTATGCCGAGGCGATGCTCGGCATGCTCGAGCGCTGGGTCCCGCTGACGGCCGAGGCGTTCCGCCAGCACGGCATGGGCGGCGCGCACCTCTCGGCGGCGGCGCTCGCGGTGGTGCAGCGGATGCTCGCCGGCGAGACCGTCACGCAAGAGGGCAGCGGCCTCGGCAAGCGCGAATGGCAGGAGCTCATGGCGACACTGGGACGGCCCGGTTGAGCGGCGCCTTACTTCACGAATTCGTTGGTGAAGATCTTGATGTAGGACGACAGCAAGTCCTCACGCTTCATGAAGCCGCTTCGACATTCATGCGGTCGGCGGTGGCGAGCCCTTCGGCATCGAGCTTGGCCGATTAGGGCGTTGCGTCGAGCGTGTGCTTGAAGGCTTCGGCGAGCACGGCCGGATCGGCGTTGACGCGCTTGCCCAGGATCGCCATCGATTCCTGCGGGTGCTGGTGCACGTAGAGGAGCGCCTTCGCGGTCGCGTGTCCGATCTTCTCGCACACCGAGCGGCGCTTCTCGCACATGCCGGGCCGCTCCGGCGATGCGGTTGCCGACCTGGCGCTCAACGTCAAAGTGCTGCGGCCCGACAAGACCATCGCTTATGCCAAATTCTACGATGCCGCGGGAACCGAGCCCAACATTCGGTAGTAGTAAATCACGGGTGACAGCGCACAATGAGAGATCGCGTTACCGCCATCCCAGACTGCGACACGAAGCCCCCGGAAGCCGTATTCTGGTTTGCGCCAAAAGCGCCCGTGCTCATTGAAAATGGAATTGCCTCGCCGTTCGCCGCCATAATGTCGTATCCCCGAGGGCATACCTCCCCGGCCTTCTGGTAACAATCTGCTATAGATTGGAGGGCACCATCGCAACTCATCCGTTCTCCCTGGCTTCCGTCCGGAAGCGTGATAGGACGCGCGAAAGTGCAGCCGGATAGGGTGAGAATAGCCAGAGCGAAAAGCAAGGTTCTCATTTGCGGGAGACCTGCCTATGACTTCGAATCCGTTGTACCGGCTGGGGCTTGGACGCCATCGCGTGGCGGCGCCCTTCTCGGGACGCGCGTCATAGGCCGCGCTACTGCACGAATTCGTTGGTGAAGATCTTGGTGTAGGACGACAGCATGTCCTCGCGCTTCATGAAGCCCGCCTCGACATTCATGCGGTCGGCGGTGGCGAGCCCTTCGGCGTCGAGCGTGGCCGATTCGGGCGTCGCCTCGAGCGTGTGCTTGAACGCTTCGGCGAGGATCGCCGGATCGGTCATGTTGACGCGCTTGCCGAGGATCGCCATCGATTCCTGCGGGTGCTGGTGCATGTAGAGGAGCGCCTTCGCGGTCGCGTGCCCCATCTTCTCGCACACCGAGCGCCGCTTCTCGCACGTGTCGGGCCGCGTCAGCACGACGTTGGCGGCGACATGGCGGAGCCAGTCCGGATCCTTGGTGCCGTCGGCGATGATGACGCCGTAGCCGCCGGCCACCGCCTGCTCGACGATCGGCGGCCCGGCCGAGATGCCGTCGACCGCGCCGCGCTGGAACGACGCCGCCTGATCGGCCGGCATCTGCGCCGTGACGACATAGTCCTTCGTCGGATCGAGCCCGCCCGCCGTGGCGATGTCGTTGAGAAAGGCATGCGGGATCGCCCGGATGCTGCCGCCGACCGACCAGCTCAGCCCCCTTCAGCAGCTTGGCGCGCTCGGCCAAGGGCGCGTTCGGATCGAAATGCCCCGCGTCGGCGATCTTCTTGCTGATGACGAGCCAGAAGCCGGTGTGATCGTAGGTGAGCGCGATGCCGAGCACCGGCTGGTTGCGCGCCGTGGCGCGCGTCAGCGTCACGCCCGAGGCATAGGCGAAATCCATCGATCCGGCGATGACGGCGTTGGTCGCGGCGATGCCGGCGATGACCTGTTCCTTCACGTCGAGGCCTTCGCTTTTGTAGATGCCCGCGTCCTGGGCGATGTATTCGGTGGCGAAGATCATGGCGATGGCCGGCATCGCCATGGTCGCATGCTCGATTTCGGCGGCGGCGGCGGGCGTTGCGAGCGCCGCGAGCGCCGCGAGCGCGCCCGCGGCGATGACGGGTCGAAGCGTGGTCATGTTCTTCCTCCCTGCCGGCCCTCAGGATCCGCCAAGCCGCTTGGCCGCTTCCTCGACCGGGCCGAGATCGACGTAGTTCGGCGCCACGGTCAAGGTCTGGTGGATCAGGTCGTACTTGTTCTCGATGTCGATCGCATGCTGCGTCGCTGCGACGTCGGGCTTGGCGTCGGGCGCGTGGAACTGGTCGTTGGGGCCGTAGGTATAGACGAGCGCCTCGGGCTTCTGCTTCGTCACCGCCGCCGCGATCTCCAGCATCTCGCTGCGATGCGAAGGATCGAGCAGCCACTGCACGGCGCGGACATGATCCTCGAGGAAATCGACGAGCGCCGCGCGGTGCGCCGCGATCTCGTTCGGCGCGCATCGCCCACAGCACGGCCTGGATGCGGCCCTCGCCGTCGGCGCCGGTGAACAGCACGCGGAATTTCCCCTGGTCGATCATGTAGTGGTAGTTCGTGACCAGGTTGATGAGATCGACCTTGCCCTCGTCGAGCATCGCCGGCATGGCGGGAAAGGGCGCCTCGACCGACGTGATGTCGCGATCGGAAATGCCGTGCGCGCGCAGATTGATGCGCATCGCCGAATCGCCGAACGAGCCGATCGCGTTGGTGGCGACGGTCTTGCCCTTCAGATCCTCGATCGTCTTGATCGGGCTGTCCTTGCGCACGACGTAGGTGACGGTGCCGTAATTGGGCACGCCGTCCTGGAACACGTCGGCGATCATGCGCACGTCGAGATGCGCATTGTCGACCGCGAGCGCCAGCGCCTCGGGCCCGAACGCGGCGATCTCGAGCTCGTTGATGGCGAGCGCCTGGATCTGCGGCGTCGTGCCCTGGAAATGCACGCCCTCGGCGACATAGCTCTGGCCGAAATGGTGGAAGAGCTCGGGATGGCGCTTTTGCAGCTCGTCGATGATCGGCTGCATGTGCCCCGGTGTCGTGACCCAGCCGATGCGCATCTTCCACGGATCGGCCGAAGCGGGATGGGCCGCCGCGCGCAAGCGCGAGCGCGGCAGCCGCCGTCAGTGCAACGTTGCGCATGATCCTCCCCGGTGAATTGCTCTCGTTGCCGCCATAATGCCCGAAATCGGCGGCGCAACAAGAGAGTTGGCGGGAGCCTACTGTACCACGATGCGGGGTGCCGCGTGCGCGCCGCCGGCCGCGCCGTCGCCCGTTGCCGCGCCGATCTTCTGCCAGATGCGCCGGGCGATGGCGCGATAGACCTCGGCGTGGGCGCCGGTCGGATCGGCCATGACGATCGGGTGGCCGCTGTCGGAGGTCTCGCGGATGGCGACATCGAGCGGCAGCTCGCCGAGGAAGTCGCAGCCCAAGGCCTCGGCCTCGCGCCGCGCGCCGCCGTGGCTGAAGATGTCGGTGCGCCCGCCGCAATGCGGGCACAGGAAATAGCTCATGTTCTCGATGATGCCGAGCACCGGCACGTCGACCTTGCGGAACATGTTGAGGCCCTTGCGCGCATCGAGGAGCGCGATGTCCTGCGGCGTCGAGACGATGACGGCGCCGGCCAAGGGCACCTGCTGCGCCATCGTGAGTTGCGCGTCGCCGGTGCCGGGCGGCATGTCCACCACCATGACGTCGAGCTCGCCCCAATCGACGTCGCGCAGCATCTGCTGCAGCGCGCTCATCACCATCGGCCCGCGCCAGATCATCGGCGTGTCCTCGGCCACGAGAAAGCCCATCGACATGCATTTGACGCCGTGGTTGCTCATCGGCTCGAGCCGCTTGCCGTCGGCCATGCGCGGCTTGCCCGAGATGCCGAGCATGCGCGGCATCGACGGCCCGTAGATGTCGGCGTCGAGCACGCCGACCTTCTGGCCGTTGGCATGAAGCGCCAGCGCGAGATTGGCGGCGGTGGTCGATTTGCCGACGCCGCCCTTGCCGGAGGCGACCGCGATGATGGCGCGCACGCCGGGGACGAGCGGCTTCTTGGCGTCCGGCTGCGGCGCGTGCGCGTGCGGATGCGCCGCGGCCGGCGCGGCCTGGCGCGCGCGCGGCGCCTCGGCGGTCGAGCACGGCCGAGACCGACAGCACGCCGGCGACGGCCTCGACCGCGTGCTCGGCCTCCCGGCGCAGCGGCTCGAGCTTCGGCGCGCGGGCGCGGTCGACCTCGAGCGCGAACGCGACATGGCCCTCGCGCACCTGCACGCCCGCGACCATGCCGAGCGCCACGATGTCCTGGCCGCGCTCGGGATCCTTGACGGCGCGCAGCGCGGCGAGGACTTCGTTCTCGGTGACGCTCATGTCCTGCCCTTTCGACCTTTGCTGACATATAGGGAGAAGTCGGGCATTCTGCCAAGCGAGCGGCCGGCGCGATGCCGCTCGGAAAGGAACCACATGTCGTGGAATCAAGGCGGCGGCCCCTGGGGCGGCGGTCAGAGCCCATGGGGACGCGGGCCGCAGCCGCCCAATATCGAGGAGATGCTGCGCCGGAGCCAGGATCGCCTGCGCCGTCTCTTTCCGGGCGGCATGGGTCGGGGCCGCGGCATTCTCCTCGTCGTCATCGCGGTCGTGGTCATGCTCGTCGCCGCCTCGAGCGTCTATACGGTGGCGCCCGACGAGCAGGGCATCGTCCTGCGCTTCGGCGCCTACGACCGCACCACGACGCCCGGCCTCGGCCTCAAGCTGCCGTTCGTCGAGACTGTGCTGCTGCCCAAGGTGACGCGCATCAATCGCGTCGAGGTCGGATTCCGCGGCTCGAGCTCCGAGGGCCGCACGAGCGAGCTGCCGGAAGAATCGCTGATGCTGACCGGCGACGAGAACATCATCGACATCAATTTCATCGTGCTGTGGGTGATCAACGACGCCAAGGGCTATCTCTTCAACATCCGCAATCCCGACGGCACGGTGAAGTCCGCGGCCGAGAGCGCGATGCGCGAAGTGATCGGCCACAGCGAGCTCGCCAGCGCCCTGACCGGCGGCCGCCCCAAGATCGAGAGCGAGACGCAGGCGCTGATGCAGACAATTCTCGACTCCTACCACGCCGGCATCATGATCACGAGCGTGCAGCTCCAGAAAGTCGATCCGCCCGACCAGGTGATCGACGCGTTCCGCGACGTGCAGAGCGCCAAGATCGACCAGCAGCGCCTCATCAACGAGGCCGAAGCCTATCGCAACAACATCGTGCCGGTGGCGCACGGCGACGGCGCCCGCATCGTGCAGGAGGCCGAGGCCTATCGCGCGCAAGTCGTCTTGAATGCGCAGGGCGATGCCGCGCGCTTCCTGTCGGTGCTCGAGTCCTACAACGTGGCCAAGGACGTGACCGCGCGCCGGCTCTACATCGAGACGATGCAGAACGTCTTGCAGAACACCAACAAGATCATCCTCGACAAGGGCGCGGCCGGCTCGGGCGTGCTGCCCTACCTGCCGCTGCCGCAGCTCCAGCCGGCGCCCAAGCCGCCGCCGCCGCCGGGCGCGTCCGCGCCCCAGACCAACTCGGCCGGGGGGAACGGGCGATGAGCACGCGCATGATCGCCGCGGTGAGCGCCGCCATCGTCGTGCTGCTCATCATCGTCTGGAGCAGCCTCTTCGTCGTGTCGCAGATCGAAGTGGCGCTGGTGCTGCAATTCGGCAAGCCGATCCGCGTCGTCGACGACGCCGGCCTCCATTTCAAGCTGCCGTGGCAGGACGTGGTCGAGTACGACCGCCGCATCCTCGATTTCGAGCCGCCGGCCGAGGAGGTGATCGCGTCGGACCAGAAGCGGCTCGTGGTCGACACCTATGTCCGCTTCCGCATCGTCAACCCGCTGCAATTCTATCAGAGCGTGGGGACCGAGCTGGTGGCGTGGCAGCGGGTCGGCGCGATCATGACCAGCGCGCTGCGCCGCATCATCGGCGGCATCGAGCTGCAGGACGTGATCTCGCAGCGCCGCGCCGAGATCATGCAGCAGGTGCGCGACGAGGTGAACACGCAGTCGAAGGGCTTCGGCATCGACGTCGTCGACGTGCGCATCAAGCGCGCCGATCTGCCCGAGCAGAACAGCGAGGCGATCTACGCGCGCATGAAGTCCGAGCGCCAGCGCGAGGCGGCGGGATATCGCGCCGAGGGCGCGCGCCAGGCGCAGCAGATCCGCGCCGACGCCGACCGGCAGCGCATCGAGATCATCGCCGATTCGAGCAAGCAGTCGCAGATCCTGCGCGGCCAGGGCGACGGCGACGCCATCCGCATCACCGCCGAGGCCTATGGCAAGGACGAGGGCTTCTTCGCCTTCTACCGCACGCTCGAGGCTTACCGTACGGCGCTCAACGGCCAGACCACGACGTTCGTGCTGTCGCCGGACAGCCCGTTCTTCAAGTATCTCGAGAACGGGCCGGGCGAGGACGTTCCGGCCCGCGCGGCGGGGGCGGCCCCGGACGCGATCAAATCTGCGAAATGAAGCGCGGCCCGCGCCCGATGGCGCTTTCGCACGTCCGCGATCTCACGTAAGATCGCGCATTCCCGAGCTCGCCCGAGGGAGTTCGCGTCCTTGTCATCCGCCATCGCCCGCCGGTCCTGCCGCCGGTCTCTATCGCTTGCGCGGCAGAGCTTTTTGGCGGCGTTGGCGCAGGTCTTTGCGGGCGCGCTCCTGCTCGTCCTGGTCGCTCCGGCGTGGGCCAAGCCCGCACCCGACAGTTTCGCCGATCTCGCGGCCAAGCTGCTGCCGGCCGTGGTCAACATCTCGACGACGCAGACGATCAAGTCCGACAAGGGCGGCCCGACCGGGCCCGACATGCCGCAATTCCCGCCGGGCTCGCCGTTCGAGGAATTCTTCAAGGATTTCCTCAACCGCAACCATGGCGGCGAGGGCGAGGGTGGGACGCCGCAGGCGCTGCCGCGCGCATGCGACCTCGCTCGGATCGGGCTTCATCATCGATCCCTCGGGCCTCGTCGTGACCAACAACCACGTCATCGCCGACGCCGACGAGATCACCGTCACGCTTCAGGACGACACCAATTTCAAGGCCGAGGTGGTCGGGCGCGACACCAAGATCGACGTGGCGCTCTTGCGCATCAAGCCGTCGAAGCCGTTGCCTGCGGTCAAGTTCGGCGACAGCGACCAGACGCGCATCGGCGACTGGGTGCTGGCGATCGGCAACCCGTTCGGCCTGGGCGGCACCGTCACCGCCGGCATCCTCTCGGCCCGGGCGCGCGAGATCAACGCCGGGCCCCTACGACGATTTCCTGCAGACCGACGCCGCCATCAACCGCGGCAATTCCGGCGGCCCGATGTTCAACATGGACGGGCGACGTGATCGGCATCAACACCGCGATCTATTCGCCCTCGGGCGGCTCGATCGGCATCGGCTTCGCGCTGCCCGCGAACGTGGCGCGGCCGGTGCTCGAGCAGATCCGCGACTTCGGCCATCCGCGCCGCGGCTGGCTCGGCGTCAACATCCAGAGCGTGACCGACGAGATCGCCGAGAGCCTCGGCCTCGACAAGCCCAAGGGCGCGCTCATCGCCAGCGTCAAGGACGGCGGCCCGGCCCAGGTCGCCGGCATCCAGCCGGGCGACGTGGTGCTTGGACTTCGACGGCAAGGACGTGACCGACATGCGCCACCTGCCGCGCCTCGTGGCCGAGACGCCGATCGACAAGACGGTCAAGGTGACGGTCTGGCGCAAGCGCGAGGAAGCAGACGCTCGACGTCAAGGTCGGCGAACTGAAGGAGGAGGACGAGCAGGCGGCGCTGCCGGCCAAGGAGCAGAAGCCGCGAGGCGCCCGCGGGCGGGGTGCAGGTCCTGGGCCTCTCGCTCGCGAATCTGACGCCTGATCTGCGCGAGCGCTATGCCTTGGCCGAGGACGCGGTCGGCGTCGTCGTGACCGACGTCGACGCCAAGAGCCAGGCCGCGGACAAGGGCGTGCACGCCGGCGACGTGATCGTCGAGGTGGCGCAGGAAGACGTGAAGAACGCGAGCCAGATCAACGATCTGGTCGACAGACGCGAAGAAGCAGGGGCGGAAATCCGTGCTGCTCCTGGTCGATCGCCAGGGCGATCTCCGCTTCGTCGCCTTGAAGCTCGATCAGAGCTAGCTCTCGACAATCTCCGCGCGCCGGTAGCCCTGCACGTAGAGCAGCGCCGTGAGGTCGGCGTGGTCGATGCGCCAGCGCGCCTCGGCGCGGACCGCGGGCCGGCCGCGGAAGGCCACCCCCAATCCCGCCGCCTTCAGCATCGGCAGATCGTTGGCGCCGTCGCCGACCGCGAGCGTCGCGGCAAGCGCCAAGCCCAGTTCCGCCGCGAGCTTCTTCAAGGTCGCGAGCTTCGCCTCGCGCCCGAAGATCGGGCGGCACGAGCTCGCCGGTGAGCTGCCCGTCCTTCACCTCGAGCGCGTTGGCGATGTCGAGATCGAAGCCGAGCCGCGCGCGGATGGGGCCGGAGAACACGCGAAACCCGCCGGAGACGAGCGCGCATGTGGCGCCATTGGCGCGCATGGTGCGCACGAGCGCGCGCGCGCCCGGCATGATGCGGATGCGCGCCGCCGCCGCGTCGAGGACGGAAGCGGGCAGGCCGCGCAGAAGCGCCACGCGCTCGGCGAGCGCCGCCAGGAAATCGATCTCGCCGTTCATGGCGCGCCGCGTGATGGCGGCGACGTGCTCCCTGACGCCGGCGAAATCGGCCAGCTCCTCGAGCATCTCGTTCTCGATGATGGTCGATTCGAGATCGCTGACCAGGAGCTTCTTGCGCCGGCCGGCCGCGGGCTTGCGCCACGAGGTCGATCGCGCGCCCGTCGAGCGCCGCGCGCGCGGCGGCTCGGCCGGCTTCGGGCGCGACATCGTCGAACGGCAGGTCGATCGCATCGGGCGCGAGCGCATCGGGCGCGGCCGACGCGACCGCCGATTTTCTCGAGCGCCGCCGCGGCAAGGCTTGCGTCCGCAGGCGCGGCGGGCACGAGCGTCAACACGAATTCCGCCATGGCGCCTTATCCGCCGCGCCTCCGCCAAAGGCAAGGCAGGGTGCTAGAACGAGGCGCATGCCGGATGTGGTGATCGTCGCGGGTCCAACCGCCAGTGGCAAATCGGCGCTCGCATTGGCGCTCGCCGAGGAATTCGGCGGCGCGTCATCAATGCCGACAGCATGCAGGTCTATCGCGACCTCGCGTGCTGACGGCGCGGCCCGGGCCCGAGGCGGAGGCGCGCGCGCCGCATCGCCTCTATGGCGTGATCGATGCCGCCGAAGCGTGCTCGGCCGGGCGCTGGCGCGAGCTGGCGCGCGCCGAGATTGCGGCGCGCGCGCGCGGCCGGCCGCGTGCCGATCCTGGCGGGCGGCACGGGGCTTTATCTCCATGCCTGGTTGAACGGCCTCGCCGCCGTGCCGCCGGTGCCGCAAGCGGCGCGCGCGGCGGCGCGCGCGCTCCATGCCGAATTGGGCGGCGCCGCCTTTCGCGCAGCGCCTCGCCGCGCACGATCCCGCAGCGGCGGCGCGCCTTCCCGCCGGCGACACGCAGCGCCTCATCCGCGCCTACGAGGTCGTGACCGCGACGGGACGGCCGCTCGCCGAGTGGCAGCGTCTCGACGCGCCGCCGTCCGCGCGCCGCCGCCGCCCGCCGTGATCCTGCTGCCGCCGCGCGACGAGCTTTATGCCGCGTGCGATGCGCGCGTCATCGCCATGGTCGCGGGCGGCGCCCTCGACGAGGTGGCGGCGCTCCGGGCGCGCGGGCTTGCGCCCGACCTGCCGGCGCTGAAGGCGGTGGGCGTGCGCGAGCTCGGCGCGCTTCCTCGACGGCACGGCGAGCCGCGATGAGGCCATTGCTGCGGCGCAGCAGGCGACGCGCCGCTATGCCAAGCGGCAATATACCTGGCTCCGGCACCGCATGGCCGGGCTGCGTCCGCTCACCATCGCGGCGCAATTTTCGGAAAGTTTATTTCCTGGAATATTCTCATTTATTCGTCAGTCACTCTTGACCGCCAAGATTTAGCTCACTAGGTTGCGGCTTCGCGCAAGGAGCGGCGGTCATGTCCCTGAGCCAAATGACGGGAGCGGAAATGGTCATCAAAGCCCTGGTGGATCAGGGCGTTGATGTCGTTTTCGGCTATCCCGGCGGGGCCGTTCTGCCGATCTACGACGCGCTCTTCAAGCAGAACCGGCTGCGCCACATCCTGGTGCGGCACGAGCAGGGCGCGGTCCACGCCGCCGAGGGCTATGCCCGCACCACCGGCAAGGTCGGCGTGGTGCTGGTGACGAGCGGGCCGGGCGCGACCAACGCGGTCACCGGGCCTGACCGACGCGCTCATGGATTCGGTGCCGATCGTGTGCCTGACCGGCCAGGTGCCGACGCATCTCATCGGCAACGACGCGTTCCAGGAGGCCGACACCACCGGCATCACGCGGCCCTGCACCAAGCACAATTACCTGGTGAAGGACGTGAACGACCTGGCGCGGGTCATGCACGAGGCGTTCTATGTCGCGCGCACCGGGCGGCCGGGGCCGGTGGTGGTCGATCTGCCGAAGGACGTGCTGTTCGCGACCGGCACCTATGTGCCGCCCGAGGAGGTCGGCGCGCGCAAGACCTATCGCCCGCAGACCGTGCCCGATCCGGCGCGCATCGAGGAGGCGGCCGAGCTCATCGCCGAGGCCGAAGCGGCCGCTCTTCTATGGCGGCGGCGGCATCATCAATTCGGGCCCGCGCGCCTGCGAGCTGTTCGCCGAGCTGGTGAAGAAGACCGGCTTTCCGTGCACGCTGACGCTGATGGGGCTGGGCGCCTATCCCGGCCTCGGACAAGCAGTATCTCGGCCTCGTCGGCATGCACGGCACGTTACGAGTCGAACAACGCCATGCACGATTGCGACGTGATGATCTGCGTCGGCGCGCGCTTCGACGATCGCGTGACCGGGCGGCTCAACGCGTTCTCGCCGGGCTCGAAGAAGATCCACATCGACATCGATCCGTCGTCGATCAACAAGAACGTGCGCGTCGACGTGCCGGTGCTCGGCGACGCGGCGCAGGTGCTCGACGGCGCTGCTCGCCGCGCTTGAAGCGCGCAGAGCTTCAAGCCCGATCCGCGAGCGCATCGCGCCGTGGTGGAAGGCGATCGAGGGCTGGCGCGCGCGCAACTGCCTGCGCTATGCGCAAGTCCGACAGGCGTGATCAAGCCGCAATACGCGATCGAGCGGCTCTATGCGCTGACGCGCGGCAAGGATCCCTACATCACCACCGAGGTCGGCCAGCACCAGATGTGGGCGGCGCAGCTCTTCAAGTTCGAGACGCCGTTCCATTGGATGACCTCGGGCGGGCTCGGCACCATGGGCTATGGCCTGCCGGCGGCCGATGGGCGTGCAGATCGCGCGTCCCGACGCGCTCGTCATCGACATCGCCGGCGAGGCCTCGATCCTGATGAACATCCAGGAGATGTCGACGATCTGCCAGTACCGGCTGCCGGTGAAGGCGTTCATCCTCAACAACCAGTACATGGGCATGGTGCGGCAGTGGCAGGAGCTGCTGCACGGCGGCGCGCTACAGCGAGAGCTACACCGCCGCGCTGCCCGATTTCGTCAAGCTCGCCGAGGCGTTCGGCGCGGTCGGATTGCGCGCCGAGAAGCCCGACGACGTCGACCGCGTCATCACCGAGATGCTGGCGGTCGACCGGCCGGTGCTCGTCGACATGGCGGTCGACCAGATGGAGAACTGCTTCCCGATGATCCCGTCGGGCGCCGCGCACAACGAGATGCTGCTGGGCCCCGAGGACCGCACGGAGCCAGGTCCGGTCTCCGAAGAAGGCATGGTCCTGGTCTGAGGGCGGGGCGGCGGACGTGAGCGACATCGAGCAGCACACCATCGCCGTGCTCGTCGACAACGAGCCGGGCGTGCTCGCGCGCGTCATCGGCCTGTTCTCGGGCCGCGGCTACAACATCGAAAGCCTGACCGTGGCCGAGATCGACCGCGCCAACAATCTGTCGCGCATCACCGTCGTCACCTCGGGCACGCCGATGATCATCGAGCAGATCAAGGCGCAGCTTGTCGCGCCTGGTGCCGATCCATGCCGTGCGCGACCTGACCGACGAGGGCCCGTACGTCGAGCGCGAATTGGCCCTCATCAAGGTGGCGGGCACCGGCGAGAAGCGCATCGAGAGCTTGCGCCTGGCCGACATCTTCCGCGCCCGCGTGGTCGATTCGACGACCGAGAGCTTCGTCTTCGAGATGACCGGCTCGACCGAGAAGCTCAATGCCTTCGTCGCGCTGATGGAGCCGCTCGGGCTCGTCGACGTGTCCCGCACCGGCGTCGTCGCCATCGCCCGCGGCGCCAAGACGATCTGAGGAGGAAAAGATGCGCGTTTATTACGACCGCGATGCCGACGTCAATCTCATCAAGGGCAAGAAGGTGCTGATCGTGGGCTATGGCAGCCAGGGCCATGCGCACGCGCTGAACCTGCGCGACAGCGGCGTCAAGGACGTGCGCGTGGCGCTCCGGCCGGGCTCGGCCACGGCGAAGAAGGCGGAGGCCGCGAAGTTCCAGGTGATGGCGCCGGCCGAGGGCGCCAAGTGGGCCGATGTCGTCATGATCCTCACGCCCGACGAGCTCCAGGCGGCGCTCTATCGCGACGATCTGCGCCCCAACATGCGGCCCGACACGGCGCTTGCCTTCGCGCACGGCTTCAACATCCATTTCAAGCTGATCGAGCCGCGCCCCGACATGGACGTGTTCATGATCGCGCCCAAGGGGCCGGGCCACACCGTGCGCTCGGAATATGTGCGCGGCGCCGGCGTGCCGTGCCTCATCGCGGTCGAGCAGAACCCGTCGCAGAACGCGGTCGAGCTCGCGCTCTCCTATGGCTGCGCCTTGGGCGCGGGCCGCGCCGGCATCATCGAGACGACCTTCAAGGAGGAATGCGAGACCGATCTCTTCGGCGAGCAGTGCGTGCTGTGCGGCGGCCTCTCGGCGCTCATCGTGGCCGGCTACGAGACGCTCGTCGGCGCCGGCTACGCGCCCGAGATGGCCTATTTCGAATGCCTGCACGAGGTCAAGCTGATCGTCGATCTCATCTACGAGGGCGGCATCGCCAACATGCGCTATTCGGTCTCGAACACGGCCGAGTACGGCGACTACACGCGCGGCCCCCGCATCATCGACGAGCATGTGCGCGCCGAGATGAAGCGCGTCCTCGACGAGATCCAGCAGGGGCGCTTTGCCCGCGACTGGGTGCTCGAGAACGCGGCCGGCCAGGCGAGCTTCAAGGCGATGCGCCGGCGCGCCGCCGAGCAGGACATCGAGAAGGTCGGCGAGAAGCTGCGCGCCATGATGCCCTGGATCGCGCAGAACCGGCTCGTCGACAAGTCGCGGAACTAGCGCCAGCCTCCTAGGCCGCCCGCAGCGCCTTTTGTACGGCCTTGGGCGCGCGGTCGATCACGATGAGATAGGCGCGCGTCGCGCCCTCGGGCTGGCGCTTGCCTTGCTCCCAATGGCGCAGCGTATTGACGCTGAAGCCGAAGCGCGTGGCGAATTCGTCTTGGGTCATGCCGAGCTTCATCCGGATGGCGCGCACGTCGATCCGCTTCGGCACGTGGACCCGGTATGTGCTCTTGTCGGCTTCGCCGCGCGCATAGGCGAGAGCCTCTTCGAGGCCGCGCCGGATGCTGTTCGCCACCTTGCTCATCGCCGAGTTCGTGACATCCATTGGATCAGTTGCATCAAGCCCGGAACTCGCGCGCGCACACGCTGTTGCCGGGGGTGCGGGATGCTGGCGGTGAGCGCTGGTCCGCGCTATCGTGGAGCGCTTACTAGCTCTCGCGCGCCCCGAGGCATCATGTTCGACCGCCGCCCCAATTTCTTCCGCGCCGACGACGAGCGCGGGGCCGCGCGCCAGGTCGACGCCAAGGTGAAATGGTTCAACGCGTCCAAAGGTTTCGGCTTCGTCGCGCTGGACGACGGCACGCCCGACGCGTTCCTGCCGATGGCGGCGGTGCGCCGCGCCGGCTATGACGACGTGCGCGAAGGCGCCTCGATCCGCTGCGAGATCGGCGCCGGCGCCAAAGGGCCGCTCGTCGTCTCCGTGCTCACGATCGACAACAGCACCGTCACGGCCCACCCCGCGCCGCGCGCGAACAGAGGCGAGGGCGGCATCGGCGCGCGGCCGGCGCAGACGCTCGAAGGCGCGGTCAAATGGTTCGAGCCGGAGCGCGGCTTCGGCTTCATCGCGCCCGATGGCGGCGGCAAGGACATTTTCGTCCATGTCACGACGCTGCGCCGCAGCGGCGTCGAGGCGCTCGACCCGGGCCAGCGCGTGCGCGTCGCCGTGGTCGACGGCCGCAAGGGGCTCGAGGCCGATCGCGTCACCTTGATCTGAGCGGCGGATCGTTGGGGGAATGCCGGCGCGGCGCGCCCGCGAATGCGGCGCGCCGAGTGGAGAGGGAAGCGCCGAGGGGACAAGGAATGGAGCTGGAGCAGACACTCAAGACCTATCGACTCTTCGCCGGGCCGTACGATCTCGTGTTCGGGCCGGTCTTTCACCCGGGGCGCAAGGACGCGGTGCGCATCGCCAATGACGGGCCGGGCCAGCGCATCCTCGAAGTGGGCGTCGGCACGGGCTTGTCGCTGCCGTACTTCCGCGCCGATGCCGAGGTCACCGGCATCGACGTCTCGGCCCCGATGCTGGCGAAGGCGCGGCAGCGCGTCGCGCGCCAAGGACTGCCGCAGGTGAAGGCGCTCATCGAGATGGACGCCGAGAACCTCACCTTCGCCGACAACAGCTTCGATGCCGTGCTCGCGCTCTATGTCGCCTCGGTCGTGCCGGACCCGGCGCGCTTTGCCGCCGAGATGCGGCGCGTGTGCCGGCCGCGCGGCACGATCGTCATCGTCAACCATTTCAAGAGCGACGGCTTCGTCATGCGCCATGTCGAAGAGTGGCTCGCGCCCTTGGCCGGCAAGATCGGCTTCCACGCCGATTTCTCGCTCGAGAAGTTTCTCGCCGCGGGCAAGCTCGCGGTGCGCGAAATCCGCCCGAGCAATCTGTTCGGCTATTGGAAGCTGCTGCGCTGCGTCAACGACAAGGCCGCCTAAAGCAGCTCGAGATCGAAGCCCGTCACGGTCGCGCCGCCGCGGATGGCGGGCAGAAGCGCCGGCGCCTGCGGCAGGAAATGCTCGGCGAAGAAGACCGCGGTCGCGATCTTGGCGCGCAGGAATTTCGCATCGCCCTCGCCGCTGCGCGATGCGCCGCGCCGCGGCCAAGGCGCCCTTCGCCATGAGCCAGCCGCCGCCGACGATGCCCATGAGCCTGAGATAGGGCACCGACCCCGCGAGCGCGCGCGCCGCATCGGCCGCATGCGTTGCGACGAGCGCGCCGGTCGCCTGTTCGAGCGCGTCGATGCCGGCGGCGAGCGGCGCGCGCAGCGCGCGCGAGATCGGCGCCGGCCGCTCCGAGCTCCGCCACGTGGCGCGCATGTCGGCCACGAGCTCGCGCGCCGCCTTGCCGTCGTCGCGCATGAGCTTGCGCCCGACGAGGTCGTTCGCCTGGATGCCGTTGGTGCCCTCGTAGATGAGGGCGATGCGCGCGTCGCGGAAATGCTGCGCGGCGCCGGTCTCCTCGATGAAGCCCATGCCGCCATGCACCTGGATGTTGGTCGAGGCGGCCTCGAGCCCGAGATCGGTGCTCCACGCCTTCACCACCGGGATGAGAAGATCGACGCGGCGCTGCGCCAAGGCCGCGCGCGGCTTCGCCGGCGCCGTGCTGCGCGCGGTCGGTCTCGCCCGCGACGTAATAGGCCAAGCGCGCGCGTCGCCTCGCTCGTGGCGCGCAGCCACAGCAGCATGCGCTTCACGTCGGCGTGCTGGAGGATCGGCGCGGCGGCGGCGCTTTCCGCTGTCCCGGCCGGGCGGCCCTGCACGCGCGCGCGCGCAAAGAGGCGCGCCTGCTGATAGGAGCGCTCGGCGATCGCCACGCCTTGGAGCCCGACGTCGAGGCGCGCGCGGTTCATCATCGTGAACATCGCGTTGAGGCCGCGATTGGGCTCGCCGACGAGCCAGCCGATGGCGCCGTCGGCGTCGCCATAGGCCATGACGCAGGTCGGGCTCGCGTGAATGCCGAGCTTGTGCTCGAGGCTGACGCAGCGCAGATCGTTGCGCGCGCCGAGTTTCCCATCGGGCTCGACCAGGAATTTCGGCACCAGGAACATCGAGATGCCGCGCGTGCCGGGCGGCGCGTCGGGCAGCCGCGCCAGCACGAGGTGGACGATGTTGGGCGTCCAGTCGTGCTCGCCATAGGTGATGAAGATTTTCTGGCCCTTGATGCGGAAGCGGTCGCCGTCGGGAATGGCGCGCGTGCGCAGCGCGCCCAAATCCGAGCCCGCCTGCGGCTCGGTCAGGCCCATGGCGCAGGTCCATTCGCCGCTCGCGAGTTGCGGCAGGTAGAGCCGTTTCTGCTCGTCCGTGCCGAAGTTTTCCAGCACCGCGGCGCCGCTGATCGTGAGCGTCGGGCAGAGCGCGAACGCCATGTTGGCGCTCGACCACATCTCGGCGACGGCGGTGGCGATCGCGTGCGGCAGGTTCTGGCCGCCAAGCTCTTCGGCGAACGTGATCGCGTTCCAGCCGCCCTCGACGAACCGCGCATAAGCCTCGGCCGAGCCCTTGGGCGTGCGCACGACGCCGTTCTCGAGGACGCAGCCTTCGACATCGCCCGGATGGTTCAACGGCGCCAGCACCTCGCCCGCGAGCTTGCCCGCCCCTTCGAGCACGGCGGCGACGAGATCGGCGGGAATCCCGTCGAGCCCGGCGATCTCGTCGAGCGCAAAGCGCATGTCGGCCAGGGGTGCGGCGTATTCGCTCATGGGGCGATGACCTTGCCCGGATTCATGATGCCGTCGGGATCGAGCGCGTGCTTGATGCGGCGCATCAGGTCGAGCGCGGGCGCGGGCTTGTAGCGCGTCAGCTCGTCGCGCTTCAAACGCCCGATGCCGTGCTCGGCGCTGATCGAGCCGGCATAGGAGGCGGCGATGTCGTGCACGATGCGGTTCAAGGCTTCGGTCTCGGCGCTGAAGGACGGCGGGCGCGGCCGATGGCGGCTGCGCCAGGTTGAAGTGGATGTTGCCGTCGCCGACATGGCCGAACGGGATGGTGCGGATGCCGGGCTGGTGCGCAGCGACCGCGCGCCGACGCTTCGATGATGAACTCCGCGACCTTGCTCACCGGCACCGAGACGTCGTGCTTGATGCAGGCGCCGATATGTTTTTGCGCCTCGACCATGCCCTCGCGGATGCGCCACAGCGCTTTCGCCTGCGCCTGGCTTTGCGCGATGGTGCCGTCCTCGATGAGGCCGCGCTCGAGCGATGAAGCGAGGAGATCGTCGAGCGCCTGGCGAAGCCCGCGCCCCTCCTGGCTCGACGACAGCTCCATCAGCACGTACCAGGCATGCGGGCGCGCCAGCGGATCGGCGACGCCCGGAATATGCGCCATCGCGATGTCGAGGCCGATGCGCGGGATGAGCTCGAACGCCGTCAGCTGATCGCCGGTCGCGGCGCGCGCGTTGGCGAAGAGCGTCATCGCGTCCTCGACGCGCGCCAAGCCCAGATACGCGGTCTCGATCTCGCGCGGGCGCGGGAAGAGCTTGAGCGTCGCCGCGGTGATGATGCCGAGCGTGCCCTCGCCGCCGATGAAGAGCTGCTTCAGATCGTAGCCGGTATTGTCCTTGCGCAGGCCGTTGAGCCCGTCCCACAGAGTCCCGTCCGCCAGCACGACCTCGAGCCCGAGCGTCAGCTCGCGCATGTTGCCATAGCGCAGCACGGCGATGCCGCCGGCATTGGTCGAAAGATTGCCGCCGATCTGGCACGTGCCCTCGGCGCCGAGGCTCAAGGGAAAGAGCCGGTCGGCCTCGGCGGCGGCGCGCTGCACGTCGGCGAGGATCGCGCCCGCCTCGACCGTGATCGTGAAATTGCCGGCGTCGAGCGCGCGCACCCGGTTCATGCGCTGAAGGCTCAGGACGATGCCGCGCCCGTCCTCGTCCGGCACGGCGCCGCCGCAGAGGCCGGTATTGCCGCCTTGCGGATAGATCGGCAGATTCGCCCCGGCGCAGAGCCGCACGACGGCCGCGACCTCGGCGGTCGTGCGCGGACGCACGACGAGATGTGCTGCGCCGCGGTAAAGCCCGCGCTCCTCGCGCAGATAGGGCGCCATGCCGGCGGCATCGGCAACGAAGCCCTGCGGCCCGACCGCCTCTTGATGCGGTCGAGCGCCTCGTCGATGCGGCTTAGCGCCATGGCGGTCACGCGCACCCTCTAACCCGCGCCGCCGCCGCCCGCAAGCGCCTGGCGCGGTGCTGCGGCGCGGCGCAGCCGGTCGTTGATGGCGAGGCCCAGCCCGTGCTCGGGAATGGGCATCACCGCGATGGCGCGAAACTCGCCCCGGTCGAGCGCGCGCAAGGCGGCGAAGAGATTGGCCGCCGCCTCGACGACATCGCCCGTTTCGCTCAGCGAGAGGACGCGCGCGGCACCTGGCGGCACGTCGCGGCCGAAGGCGAGGAGCGCCTCGTCCGATGCGACGCTGCGCGCCTCGAGCCGCAGCGGCAACGACGGCGCGTAATGGCTTTGCAGCATTCCCGGCGCGCGCGGCGCCTCGCGCCGGATCGCTTGCGCGCGCGACCGGCCCGATCGCCGCTTCGATCGCTTCGAGCGCCAGGCCGCCGGGGCGCAGGAGGCGCGGCGCGCCGCCGGACAGGTCGAGCACGGTCGATTCGAGGCCGACCCGGCACGGACCATCGTCGAGGATGGCGGCGATGCGGCCGCCGAGTTCGGATGCGACGTGATCCGCCGTCGTGGGGCTGACGCGGCCCGAGCGGTTGGCGCTCGGCGCGGCGATGGGCCTTTGCGCGGCGCGCAGGAGCCGTTGCGCCAGCTCATGCGCCGGCACGCGCAGCGCCACCGTGTCGAGCCCGGCGCTCGCAAGGAGCGACACCGGGCAAAGGGCGCGCCGCTTCAGCACGAGCGTGAACGGCCCCGGCCAGAACCGCGCCGCGAGATCTTGCGCACGGCGATCGAACACGGCGAGTTCTTCGGCCGCTTCCGCATCGGCCACGTGCACGATCAGCGGATTGAAGCGCGGGCGGTCCTTCGCGGCGAAGATCGCGGCGACGGCGCGGTCGTCGAGCGCGTCGGCGCCAAGCCCGTAAACCGTCTCGGTCGGAAACGCCACGAGCGCGCCGGCGCGGATGAGACGCGCGGCTTCGTCGAGCTGCGATGGTTGCAGGCGCCGTGTCACGCGCCGGAAACTAGCGCCTCAATCGCCGCCGTGCTCGATCTTGTAGAGGGTGAAATCCTTCCCCTGCCACAGCGGCGTCAGATGCGCCGGCGGCACGAAGTTTTCGGGCGTGAACATCACGTAGAGATAGTCGTAATGGTCGCGCCAGTCCTGCCAATAGACCGGCCGCGCCGCGCGTGGCATGTGGGCGGCGAGCCAGCTTCCGGCGGCGTGATGGTCGGCCGCCGCAAGTTCCTCGAGCGGAAGGATCTGCCCGTCATAAGGTGCTGCGGCGCGGTACGGCTCCTTCAAGACGAGCGGCTGCTGCGCCGGATGGGTGAAGGCGTTGGCGTACATCGCCGAGCGCCAGATCATCACGAGCGCCGGGAAATGCACTTCGCGGGCGAGGTCGGTCGGGTCGGCCGCCGCCTGGTTCGCCGCGGCGAGCACGCGGCTTCCCGGCGCGATGAGCGCGAAGGAACGCTCGTACTGGTCGAGCACCCGCTCGTAGCGCGCCCATTCCGTCATCACCGCCGTCAGCACGACGGCATAGAGCGCGCCGAGCGCGCCGGCAAAGCGCCATGTCTCGCCGGCCCGGCGCGGATGCCAATCGCTCAGCGCGACGAGGAAGAAGAGGAAGGTGGACGGCAGCCGCGCATCGACGAAAAGCGCGCTCATCAGGTCGAACGGCATGGCGAGAAAGACCGCCGCCGCAAGCCCGGCGAAGAGCCGGCCGGCGAAGCCGACGCGCAAGCGGCCGCTCGCCAGTCCCCAGACGACGGCGCCCGCCACCGAAGCCGCGAACACGACCGCCGACGCCTTGCTCGAGAGCTTGAAGAGGTAATAGATCGCCAGCGGCTTCGCATCGAGGGTCCAGTGCGTCTCGCCGGCGAATCCCACGGTCGGACTCGCCAGCGTCAGCGGCACGATCAGCAGGAACGGCACGATGAGCGCGGCGGCGTCGATCGCGGCGGCGCGCGCCGCGGGCCGTCGTTGCCGCCAGCGTTCGAGCTCGAGGCAGCCGATCGCCATGCCGTAGATGCCGAGCCCGAGGAAATGCACGAAGAACATGGCGGCGATGAAGACGAACGACAGCGCGCCGCGCGCGAAGGGCCCGGAGTTGTCGCGCCGCGCGACCCAGATCGCCGTGGCGATGAGCGCGAGGCCGGAGGAAAACTCGTAATTGACGAGCCCGTAGCCGAACACCTGGTTGTAGACGAACAGGAACGAGACGAGCGGCCAAAGGCTCGCGCGGCGATGGTAGGCGCGGTGGAGCGCGATCGTCCCCGCCGGCAGCATCAGCACGCAGGCGAGGAGGAAAATCTTGCCGGCCGTGAACACGCCGAAGAGACGCGCCAAGGCCAGCATGATGACGTCGAATCCGAGGTTCGGCACGAGTCGCCAGACGACGCCGTAATAGCGCGCAAGGAGCGGATCGCGGTCGAGCGACGCGATGGTATAGATGCGCGCGAGATGATTCGGGTAATCGGCGAGCGGCGCGACCGGGAACAGGACGACCGGCAGCGCCACCGCGGCGAAGCAGAGCGCAAGGAGCGCCGCAAATGCAGGTTGCGGCAACGCCAGAACCGCGGGGCGAATCTCGTGCGCGCTTTTTGTCGCGGACGCCACGCGCCGGGAACGCCCGAGCCCGCGCCTCTTGCCCAATTATCATTCAAGGCGCGAATTCGCGCGGGCGCGCCGCGCCGAATGAGTTATAGTGAAATGCCATGATCGAGTGGCGCGCGCGCCAGGGGGCGTGAACATGCCGGCCAACATCATCACCATCGCGCAGCAGAAGGGCGGCGCGGGCAAGACCACGCTCGCCGCGCACCTGGCGCTCGCGTGGCTCGCCTCGGGCCACCGGGTTGCGGTCGTCGATATCGATCCGCAGGCGAGTCTCTCGTCCTGGTTCCGCTTGCGGCGCGAGCGGCGCCGGGTTGCCGCGCCGGACATCGAGGTCGCGGCCATCACCGGCTGGCGCGTCGCGGCCGAAGTCGAGCGCCAGGCGCGGAGCCACGACGTCGTGCTGATCGACAGTCCGCCGCACGCCGCGACCGAAGCGCGCATCGCCGTGCGCTGCGCGAGCCTCGTGCTCGTGCCGGTGCAGCCCTCGCCGATGGATCTGTGGGCGACGCGCGCCACGCTCGAGCTGGCGCGGAGCGAGCGCGTGCCGGCGCTGCTCGTGCTGAACCGGGTGCCGCCGCGCGCCAACCTCACCGAGGCGATGCTGGCCGAGTTCCTGGCGCTGGGCGTGCCGGTCGCCAAGAGCCAGATCGGCAACCGCGTGGCGCTCGCCGCCGCGCTCGCGGAAGGGCGCGGCATCCACGAAAGCGCGCCCAACAACCGCGGCGCCGAGGAGATCGCGTCGCTCGCCGAGGAAATCCTGGGTTTCGCCGGCGCCGCGCTGCGCGTCGCCGCCTCGCTGAGGACGCTGTCAGCCGCCCTTGCGGATTTCCGCCACGATCTTGCGCAGCGTGTCGGCGTTGGGGACGCCCGGCAGAAGATAATCGCCGATGACGAAGGCGGGCGTGCCGTCGATCTCGAGCGCTTCGGCAAGCGCGTAGTTCGCCTTGATGATGCCGTCGATCTCGGGCGCGGCGATGGCGCCGTCCAATTCCTTCATGTCGATGCCGACGGCAGCGGCGGTGCGACGCACCACCCCTTCGTCGATCGTGCCCTTGACCGCCATCATGGCGCGGTGGAACTCGTCGTACTTGCCTTGCGCGCGCGCCGCGAGCGCCACATGCGCGGCATAGACCGAGGCCGGCCCCAGAATCGGAAACTCCTTGTAGACGAAGCGGATGCCGCGATCGTTCTTCACGAGCGCCTCGAGCGAGGGCTCGACCTCCTTGCAATAGGGACAGCGGTAATCGAAGAACTCGACGATCGTCACGTCGCCCTTGGGATTGCCGCCGACGGGCGAGGACGGATCGGCGACGAGCTGATCGTGTTCGGCGGCGATCGCCTTCTTCACGGTCTCGGCCGTCTGGGCGTCATTCTTCGCCTGCGCCGCCTTCAGCGCATCGATGACGATCTCGGGATGCTCGGCGATGGTGTTGCGGATGAGCTGCTCGACCGCGTCCTTCTGCTCGGGCGTGAGCGGATCGGCCGCCGCCGGCAGCGCCGCAACCGCAAGCGCCAGCACGACGAGGACGAGCGTGCGCAATCGCATGAACGCGCCTGCGGCCGTCAATCGTCGCGCTCGCGCGAGCGCGTCGCGTCGTCGGCGATGTCCTGGGCGCGCTGGCGCTGCGCGCCCGGCGGCAGGATCTTGATGGCGCGCGCCGCCTCCTGACGGGCCCCCTTCCAGTTGCCCTCCGCCATGTTCTGCTCGGCGAGCGCGAGCGCCGCCATGCCCATGTTGCCGGTGCGGCCGTAGGCGATCGCAAGGAACCGCCACAGATCGGGATTGTCGCCTTCGAAGGGAGCCGCCTCGTTGAGCAGGACCGTCGCCGCCGGCACCAGCTTCGCGTCCTCGGCACTCGAGCTCGACCTGCGCCGCTTCGATCTTGAGGAGCGCGCTGTCGGGCGCCAGCGCCACCGCCTGCTGATAGGGCTGGACCGCGTCGGCGACGCGCCCGTTCTCGAACAGCATCTGCCCCTTCAGCTCTTGGAAATAGGGATTGTGCGGCTCGGCCGCGATGAGCCCGTCGACGAGCGCCAGCGCCTGCTTGAGCTCGGGGATGCGATAATACGCGACGGCGCGCGCATAGCGCGCCGGGATCGACTGATCGTCGGCCTTGTAGCGGCCGAGCACTTGCGCGGGCGCATTCATGAAGGCGTCGAGCTTCGCCTTCATGAGTTGATGCATGACGATCCATTCCGGCGGGTCCTTGGCATCGGACCATTGCGAATGCTCGACATGATCGCGCACGTAATTGATGCGGTCTTGCGTCAGCGGATGGTCGCGCAGATAAGGATCCTCCTTCTGACCCGCGAGCATCTCGTCCTGTTGCAGCATCTCGAAGAATTGCAGAAGGCCGCGCGCCGATTGATGCGAGTGGTCGAGGAAGCTCATCGCGGCGTGGTCGGCCGAGGCTTCCTGGCCGACCGAGAAGGCCATGAAGTTGCGCTCGCCGAGCTCGGCGCCGCCGAGCACGCCCGCGGCGGCGGCGTTGGAATCGTGCCCGGCCACGCCCGCGGCGAGACCCGCCGCCATGGCGATGATGCTGGCGATCACCGCCTTCGTCATGGCGCGGTCGCTGCGCACCAGGTGGCCGCCGGCGATGTGGCCCGTCTCGTGCGCCATGATGCCGACGACCTGGTTCGGCGACTGGCTGCGCAAGAGGAGGCCGGTATTGAGAAACAGGTTCTGTCCGCCGGCGACGAAGGAATTGATCTCCGGATCCTCGACGATGTAGATATGCACGGCCTGCGGATCGAGGCTCGCCGCATGCAGGATCGGCGTCCACCACGTGCGGATGATGCCCTCGATCTCGGCGTCGCGAATGAGCTGCGGCTGATCGGACGAGTTGCTATCCTGCGCGAATGCCGCCTGCACGAAGCCGCAGCGCGCCGCCAGGACAATCGAGAGGGCCGTGACAAAAGTGCGCAAACGCACGCGAAACCGCTCCTTGCCGCATCGAAGCTTCGGACATCGGGGCGGGCCGCGTCAACCGCGTAATCCGTTGCGGGCGCGCGCTTTGCGATGGCGCTGAAGCTGGCGCGGCGCGCCGGCATCGCGCCCTTCATCGTCATGGACGTGCTGCGCGCCGCCAACGAGCGCGCGGCTTCGGGCGCCGATGTGCTGCACCTCGAGATCGGCCAGCCCGGAACGCCCGCGCCTCGCTCTCGTGCGCGCGGCGGCGCGGCGCGCGCTCGACGAGGACGCGCTCGGCTATACCGAGACGCTCGGCCTGCCGGCGCTGCGCGAGGCGATCGCGCGGCATTATCGCGACAGCTATGGCGTCCGTCGTCGATCCGGCGCGGATCGTCGTCACCACGGGATCGTCGGCGGGCTTCATCCTGGCGTTTCTCGCCGCGTTCGAGCCGGGCGACCGGGTGGCGCTGGCGACGCCGGGCTATCCTGCCTATCGCAACATCCTGACCGCGCTCGACCTCGTGCCGGTCGAGCTCGCGACCGGGCCCGCCGAGCGCTTCCAGCCGACCGTCGAGCTCTTGCGCCGGCACGGCGACCTCGCCGGCCTCGTCGTCGCGAGCCCGGCCAATCCGACCGGCACGATGATCGACGAAGCCGCGCTTGCGGCGCTCGCGCGCCATTGCGCCGCTGCCGGCATCCGCCTCGTCTCGGACGAGATCTATCACGGCATCTCTTACGGCGCGCCGGCCGCCACCGCGCTCGGGCTGAGCGACAGCGTCATCGTCATCAACAGCTTCTCGAAATATTTCTCGATGACCGGCTGGCGCATCGGCTGGATGGCGGTGCCGCCCGACATGGTGCGCGCGATCGAGTGCCTGGCGCAGAATCTCTTCATCTCGCCGCCGACGCTGTCGCAGCACGCGGCGCTCGCGGCATTTTCCTGCCACGACGAGCTGCGCGCCTACGTCGCGCGCTATGCCGAGAACCGCGCGCTGCTGCTCGAGGAATTGCCGAAGGCGGGGTTCGACCGCCTCGCGCCGGCCGACGGCGCCTTCTATCTCTATGCCGACATCGCGCACCTGACCAACGACAGCAGCGAATTCTGCCGCCGCATGCTGCGCGAGATCGGCGTCGCGGCCACGCCCGGCGTCGATTTCGACCCCGCGCGCGGCCACCAGACGCTGCGTCTCTGCTTCGCCGGCGATGCGCAACCATCGCCGCCGCGGCGCGCCGCCTCAAGGAGTGGCGGCGCTAGCGGCTACCGCCGCCACCAGCCGCGGCGCGGATTGGGCGGCGGACCCGTCACTTCGTGCGGCGGCGGGACGTTGTAGGCGGCCGGGCGCTGTGTTTCTTCCGGCGTGTCCTCGCTCTCGGGCGCGGTGTCGCCGTCGGCGACCGGCACGCTCTCCGGATCGAGCCCGCTCGCGGGCGGCGCCGGCGGCGCGGCAAAGGCTTCGACGACGTCGCCCGCGGCCTCGTCATGCAGCCGCTCGGGCGGCACCAGCTCGATCGTCTCGGTCTCGGGCCGCTCGTGGCCGTGCGGCGGCTCGAGCGCATCGGGCTCGCCGAACTCGTGCTCCGGCCGCGCGTTCTGAGCGGCGCCTTCGCCCGGACGCTGCGGCCCGTCGCGCCGGCGGCGGCGTCCGCCGCGCCGGCCGCGGCGGCGGCGGCGGCGTTCGGCGTCCTCGGCATCGCCGTGCGCTGCCGCGCCATGCGGCTCCTCGTGCGGCGGCGCGCCTTCGTCGTGCGCAGCGGAAGGGGCCGCGTCTTCGGGCTCGGGCGCTGCCTCGGCCGGCGACGGGCGGCGCTCGGGCGGGCGCGGCGCGTCGCCTCTGTGGCGCTCGTCGTGACGTCCGCGCCGGCTGCGGCGGCGGCGGCGATTGCCGTCGCGGCCTTCGTGCCCTTCGTGGCCTTCGCGTCCCTCGCGGCTCTCGCGCGCTTCGTGCGCCTCCTCCTCCTCGCGCGCCTCGGCATCGGCGATGAGATCGGTCGGCAGGCCGCGCGGCCGCGCCGGCGGCGGCAGCGCCTCTTCCTCCTCGGCGACGATGTCCTCGTCCTCCTCGGGCTCGGGCGGCGGCGGCAGGGCCGACGGCAGCGCCGCGAGCTCCGCCGGCGTCAGCGCGCGCACGCGCTCGAGGCGGAACGCGGGCGGCACCAGCGTCTCGTCGCTGCCGAAGCTGACATGGATGCCGAAGCGCGCTTCGATCTGCTGCAAGGCCGCGCGCTTCTGGTTCAGGACATAGAGCGCCACTTTCGGCGGCACGGTGACGGCGATCTCGGCCGAGCGGCGGCGCATGCCCTCTTCCTCGATCGCGCGCAGGACATGGAGCGCGGTCGATTCGATCGAGCGGATATGGCCGGTGCCGTTGCAATAGGGGCACGGCATGGTCGAGGCCTCGACCAACGACGGACGCAGGCGCTGGCGCGACAGCTCGAGCAGCCCGAACGGGCTGATGCGGCCCAGCTGGATGCGCGCGCGGTCGTGCCGCATCGCCTCCTTGAGCCGGCGCTCGACCTGGCCGCGGTTCCTATGCTCCTCCATGTCGATGAAGTCGATGACGATGAGGCCGGCGAGGTCGCGCAAGCGCAACTGCCGCGCGATCTCCTCGGCCGCCTCGACGTTGGTCTTGAGCGCCGTCTCCTCGATGTTGCGCTCGCGCGTCGAGCGGCCCGAGTTGACGTCGATCGCGACCAGCGCCTCGGTCGGGTTGATGACGATGTAGCCGCCCGAGGGAAGCTGCACGAGCGGCGAGTGGATCGCGTCGATCTGCTGCTCGATCTGGTAGCGGTGCAGGAGCGGCACGCCCGGATCGCGATAGAGCTTCACGCGCTTGGCGTGGCTCGGCATCAGCATCTTCATGAAGGTCTTGGCGGTCTTGTAGCCTTCATCGCCGTCGATCATGACCTCGTCGATGTCGCGCGCATAGAGATCGCGGATCGAGCGCTTGATGAGATTGCCCTCCTCGTAGATGAGCGCCGGCGCCGTCGATTTGAGCGTCAAGTCGCGGATCTCGTCCCAGAGGCGCAGCAGATATTCGAAGTCGCGCTTGATCTCGGCCTTGGAGCGCTCGCTCCCGGCGGTGCGGACGATGACGCCCATGCCCTCGGGCAGCTCGAGGTCGCTCATCATGTCCTTGAGGCGGCGCCGGTCGAGTGGCGCTCGTGATCTTGCGCGACACGCCGCCGCCGCGCGGCGTGTTGGGCATGAGGACGCAATAGCGCCCGGCGAGCGAGAGATAGGTCGTCAGCGCCGCGCCCTTGTTGCCGCGCTCCTCCTTCACGACCTGGACGAGCATGATCTGGCGGCGCTTGATGACTTCCTGGATCTTGTAGTGGCGGTAGGGGCGCGCGCGCGGCCGCGCCGTCTCCTCGAGCTCGTCGCCGCCGACCGTCTCGATCGAGTGGTGCTCGGTGACCTCGCTCAAGCGCTCGTCGCGCACCGCCGCGGCCGCCGTCGCGGCGTCGGGCATGCCGTCCTCGCCCGGCTCGCTCGAGCGATGCTCGTCCGACGGTTCGGATGAGGAACGAGGTTCGGGCGCCATTTCGAGCCCGTTGCCGGCCTCGCCGCCGCCGCCGAGCGCGTCGCGCGGATCGGGCGTGCCGGGATCGAACGCGTCGTCGTCCTCGGCAGGTTCGGACGCGAAGTCGTCCTCCTCGTCCTCGGCAGGTTCGGGCGCGGTTTCGCGCAAAGTCTCATCGGGCGCCGCGAGCGCCGCGTGGCGTTGCGCCGTTGTCCGCATCCGACTCGTCGTCGTCGTCGGGCTCTTCCCGCGACTCGTCGAGCGTATCGGAGGTCGAGTCGTGCGCCTCCGGCTCCTCTTCCGGCGCTTCGGCGCGGCGCCGGTCGCGCGCCTCCTCGCGCGCGTTGGCGGCCTGTTCGGCGGCGCGCTCGGCGTCGAGCGCCGCCTGCCGGTCGGCCACCGGAATCCGGTAATAGTCCGGGTGGATTTCGTTGAAGGCGAGGAACCCGTGCCGGTTGCCGCCGTACTCGACGAACGCCGCCTGCAGCGACGGCTCGACCCGCGTTACCTTGGCAAGGTAGATGTTGCCCTTGATCTGCTTCTTGGTCGAAGTCTCGAAATCGAATTCTTCGAGTTTGTTACCATTGAGGACGACGACCCGGGTCTCTTCCGGATGGGCCGCGTCGATCAGCATGCGCTTGACCATCGACTCTAGCTCCGAGGGGCGCGCGCGCATCGTCGCGATAGCAGGACGGCGGCGCTGGCCCGATTTCACTGAAGCCGGCAGCGCCTCGGAATCGTGCGGCGGAAATCATGTAATAGGTCGCCATAGCGCGTCTCGTCGAGGCTGCCGCGCCCGGCCACAGGGCAGGGCGGGCTTCTGGGTTCATCCATACCGCGGGGCTGACGCCGGGGCGGGGGCAGGGAGGGCGCCGCAAGGCTGCACCGAATGTTCGGCGCAAAAGGGCGGGAACGCCCGTTCCCAAATCCCGCGGTGGCGCCGCCGCCGCCGGCGCCTTCGCCGGTGCGGCGATCCACGGTCTATCGCGCTCCCACAATACAAGTGCCGCGCCTCCGCCACAATCGCCTGTTCCGGGGGGCGCCTGTTCCGGGGGTTGGCGCCCTTTGCCAAGCGCGCCTTGAAGGCGCCATAAAGCGGCAACACCTTTACGCCATGTCTTCGCCCGGAGGCGGGGCCGCACGGGACGGCGCGCGCACCGCACCAAGCCCATGAAATTCATCACTAAATTTCTGAAGTTCCTGGTTTTTCTCGGGTTACTCGCGGCGGTGGCGGCGGCCTCGGTCGCGGGCTTGGCCGTGTGGTATTTCGGGCGCGACCTGCCGGACTACCAGCAGCTGGCCCAGTACCAGCCGCCGATCGTGTCGCGCGTTCAAGCCGGGGACGGAAGGCTTCTGGCCGAATACGCCACCGAGAAACGCATCTTCGTGCCGGTGAGCGCGATGCCGCCGCTTGTCATCCACGCCTTCCTCGCCGCCGAGGACCGCTATTTCTATTCCCATCCCGGCATCGATCCGATGTCGATGCTGCGCGCGGCGCATCACCGACATGTCGCGCATCGGCACCAATCGCCGGCCCGAGGGCGCGTCCACCATCACGCAGCAGGTGGCCAAGAACTTCCTCCTCACCAACGAGGTCTCGCTCGAGCGCAAGGTCAGGGAGGCGCTCATCGCCATCAAGATGGAGCGCGTGCTGAGCAAGGACCGCATCCTCGAGCTCTATCTCAACGAGATCTATCTCGGCGGCGGCGCCTATGGCGTGGCGGCGGCGGCGCTCAACGATTTCAACAAGCCGCTGGATCAGCTCGACGTGGCCGAGGCGGCCTATCTCGCGGCGCTGCCGAAGGCGCCCAACAACTACAATCCCGAGCGCAATCCCGATGCCGCGCGGACGCGCCGCGACTGGGTCATCGACCGCATGGTCGAGGCCAGCTTCATCACGGCGGAGCAAGGCGACGCGGCCAAGGCCGAGCCCATCGAATTGCGCCGGCGCGATCCGACCGAGATCATCGATGCGCCCTACTTCACCGAGGAAGTGCGGCGCGAATTGTTGGAGCGCTATGGCGACAAGGCGCTCTACGAGGGCGGGCTGTCGGTGCGCACGAGCCTCGATCCGGCGCTCGCGGCGATCGCGCAGAGATCGCTGCGCGATGCGCTCATCGCCTATGACCGGCGCCATGGCTATCGCGGCACGGTGCAGCGCATCGCCGTCACGGGCGACTGGCAGCGGACGCTCGCGTCGGTGCCGCTGCCGCCCGGCGCGTCCGATGTCGGCTGGAAGCTCGCCGTCGTGCTGCGCGCGCCGTCCGAGGGGGCGGAGATCGGGTTTGCCAACGGCGCGCGCGGGTTCATCCCGACGGCCGAGCTGGCCTGGGCGCGCCGCGTCATGCCCGACGGCAGCCTGGGTCCGGTGCCGGCCGGCGCGGCGGCGGTGCTGCAACCCGGCGACGTGGTGCTGGTGCAAAATCTCGCCGCGGCGCCGGGCGCCAAAGGCCCGCCGCTCTATGGGCTGCGTCAGATTCCGGAGGTGTCGGGCGGCATCGTCGCGCTCGATCCGCACACCGGCCGCGTCCTCGCCGAGGCCGGCGGCTTCAGCTTCGCCATCAGCCAGTTCGACCGCGCGACCCAGGCGCGCCGCCAGACCGGATCGGCGATCAAGCCGATCGTCTATCTCGCCGCGGTCGATCACGGCTTCACGCCCTCGACGCTGGTGCTCGACGGGCCGCTCGTCGTGGACCAGGGGCCGGGCCTGCCGAAATGGGACCCGACCAACTACGAGCACAAATTCTATGGGCCGGTGCCGCTCCGCGTCGGGCTCGAGGAATCGCTGAACCTCGTCACCGCGCGCGTCGGGCTTGCCGTCGGCACCGACACGGTCGGGCAGTATTTCAAGCGCTTCGGCATCACCGACAACGTGCCGCTGGAAGATGCGATGCTGATCGGCGCCGAGGACACGACGCTCCTGCGCCTCACCGCCGCCTATGCCATGCTCGACAACGGCGGCAAGCGCATCTCGCCGACCTTCATCGACCGCGTGCAGGACCGCAACGGCACGACCATCTACCGCGCCGACAAGCAGCCGTGCGCAAGCTGCGCCGCGGCCGATTACGACGGCGGCCCGCCGCCCGAGCTGCCCGACACGCGCGAGCAGATCGCCGATGCGAGGAGCGCCTATCAGGTCGTGACGATGATGGAAGGGGTGGTGCAGCGCGGCACCGGCCGCTCGATCGCCTCGCTCGACCGCCCGCTCGCCGGCAAGACGGGCACGACCAACGATTCGAACGACACCTGGTTCATCGGCTTCACGCCCGATCTCGTATGCGGCGTGTTCGTGGGCTTCGACCAGCCGAAGAGCCTCGGCAAGCGCGAGACCGGCGCCAGCGTCGCCGCGCCCGCCTTCAAGGAGTTCATGGGCGAGGCGCTCAAGGGTCAGCCCGCGATCCCGTTCCGCATTCCGCCGGGGCTCGACATCGTGCGCGTCAACCTTACGACCGGGCAGCTCGCCCGCGGCGGCGACCGCAGCGCGATCTACGAGCCGTTCAAGCCCGGCACCGAGCCCAAGGCCGTCGATGCCGGCGTCGTCCTCAACGGCAGCGAGGCGGTTCCCGCGGCCGGCGCCGTGCCGACGGCGGCCGCGGTGCCCGCGCCCGAGGAGGGCGACATGCCGCAATCGGCGTCTCCCGCCGGCGGCACCGGCGGCTTATATTGAGCACCGGCAGAGTTCGGGAGTGAGGCATGCGCGCCGAGATCGAGGCGGTCGCGAACGAGATCAGACGCTCGTTGGCGCTGCTGAGGAGGCATCTTTGACTGGGACGTGGCGACGCGGCGCCTGGCCGAGCTCAACGCGCTCGTCGAGGACCCGAAGCTGTGGGATGATTCGCGCCGCGCGCAAGCGCTGATGCGCGAGCGCACGCGGCTCGACCGCGGCGTAACCGGCTATCGCGCCATCGAGAAGGATTTTTCCGACACGCTCGCGCTGGCCGAGCTCGCCGACGCCGAGGGCGACCAGGCGATGCTCGACGATGCGCAGAAGACGCTGGCGCGGCTCCAGGCCGACGCGAAGGCGCGCGAGCTCGAGAGCCTGTTGTCGGGCGAGGCCGACGCCAACGACGCCTTTCTCGAAATCCATGCCGGCCAAGGCGGCACCGAGGCGCAGGACTGGGCCGAGATGCTGTTGCGCATGTACACGCGCTGGGCCGAGCAGCACGGCTTCAAGGTCGAATGGCTCGAGGAAAGCGCGGGCGAGGGCGCCGGCATCAAGTCGGCGACCGTGCGCATCAACGGCGAGAACGCCTATGGCTGGCTCAAGACCGAGAGCGGCGTCCATCGCCTCGTGCGCATCTCGCCGTTCGACGCCAACGCGCGCCGGCACACCAGCTTCGCCTCGTGCTGGGTCTATCCGGCGATCGACGACAAGATCGAGGTCGAGGTGCAGGAGAAATACCTGCGCACCGACACGTACCGGTCCTCGGGCGCGGGCGGGCAGCACGTCAACAAGACCGACAGCGCGGTGCGCTTCACCTATACGCCGCCCGGCTCGGAGCCGATCGTGGTCGCGTGCCAGAACGAGCGCTCGCAGCACCAGAACCGCGCCAAGGCGATGCAGATGCTGAAGGCCGGCTCTACGAGATCGAGCTGCAAAGGCGCGAGGCCCAGGTCGACGCGATGAACGCGACCAAGTCCGAGATCGGCTGGGGCCACCAGATCCGCTCCTACGTCTTGCAGCCGTATCAGATGGTGAAGGACCTGCGCACCGGCGTCGAAACCGGCAACCCGAACGCGGTCCTCGACGGCGACCTCGACCGCTTCCTCGAAGCCTCGCTCGCCGCGCGTATCCAAGGCTCGACGAAGCGGCCAAGGAAGAGCGCGCGGAGTAGGTCAGGCCGCGCGCGGCTTCACCGTGCGCGCGATCGCCTTTGCCGGTGTCGCGCTCGGCGGTGCGAAGATCATAGGACGCCTGGAGGCTCAGCCAGAATTCCGGCGTCGTGCCGAGGTAGCGCGAGAGCCGCAGCGCCGTGTCGGCGGTAACGCCGCGCTCCGCATTGAGGATGGCCGTGACCCGGTTCGGCGGCACGCCCAAGGCCTTCGCCAACGCGTTCGCCGACATGCCGAGTTCAGCGAGCACATCCTCGCGCAAGATCTCGCCAGGGTGAACCGGACGCATCCGGTTCCTGGGCCTGAGCCGTCCGCTGGCTCGGTCAGTGGTAATCGACGATTTCGACATCATGAGGCCCATCTGCTTGCCACGTGAAACAAACCCTCCACTGCCGGTTGATGCGAATGCTGAACTGCCCCTTGCGATTGCCGCTCAACGCTTCGAGACGATTTCCGGGAATTGCCGCAAGGTCTCTAAGCGTCACCGCATCATCGAGCATCTGCAGGCGCCGCTCGACTTGGCGGCGAAACGGCTCCCACTCCGCGACGCGCACGCCTTCGTAAAAGAGCGCGGTCCTTCGGTCGCGGAAGGATTGGATCATTCGCCCGCATTCTACGTCTTTTATGTAGTACGTAAAGCATAAAAGTCGTGCGGCCTGTCAAGGCGAAGGCAGAGCGAACTCTGCTACGCCACCGCGTGCTGGAAGCGCACGGGCGATCCTCCGCCGAGGCGGGCGAGGTCGATGACGCGGCCGTCCTTGATGACGTGCGCGAGATGCCGGCCGCCTTGCAGCACGGTGATGTCGGCGACCGGGTCCTGCTTCAGCACGATCACGTCGGCGAGCTTGCCTGCGGAAATTTCGCCGACCTGGCCGTCGAGCCCGACGGCGAAGGCATTGCCCTTGGTTGCGCACGAGATCGCCTCGAGCGGCGAGAAGCCGCCGTACTTCACGAGAATCTCCGCTTCCTTGGCGTGCAGCTCGCCGAACGGCATGAAGGTGTTGTTGCCGCTGTCGGTGCCGAGCAGCAGCTTGATGCCGAGCTCCTTGGAACGCTGCATCAGGCTCACGATGTTGTCGAAGTGGCGCTTCATGCGGTTGACGTCGAGCTGCACCTGCTCGGCGCCGACGCGCGTGCCTTCCTCGATGACGCGCCACAGGAACGTCGCGGTCGGCAGGATCGGAATGCCGGCCTTCGCCACCGCCGCGAGATCGGCTTCGGTGGCGAGATCGGCGTGCACGATCCAATCGACCCCGGCCTCGGCCGCGGCGCGCGTCGAGCCCGCGCCGCGCGAGTGGATCGCGACGCGGAGTTTGCGGCGATGCGCCTCGGCCGCGACGGCGGCGATCTCCTCCTTCGCCAGCATCTGCGTCGTGCCGGAGCGGCTGTCGGCCATCTTGATGAAATTGACGCCGTGCTTGTCCTGGCGGCGCACCTCCGCGACCATCTCGGCCGCGCTGTTGCAGAGGACGCCCACGGAATGGTCGGGCGTGCCGACCCAGGACGGCTCGTCGTCCTCGATGCAGCCATAGGCGACGATCATGCGGCCGGCGCAATGGATGCGCGGACCTTCGATCACGCCCAGGTTGACGGCGTCGCGCACGCCGACATCGATGAAATAGGTCCCGCCCGGCACGGCGATCGCAGGTGACGCCGGCGCGAAGTGCCGCCTGCGCGCCGCGCGCGGCCTTCAAGGTGTTGAGCTCGGGCCGGAGGTTGCCGCGCCCCTGGCCTTCGCCCGGCAGCTTCGGATAGCCGTAGGAAAGATGGACATGCGCGTCGATGAGGCCGGGCATGATCCACTGGCCCGCGGCATCGATCGCCTCGACCCCGTCATCCTCGAGCCGCACGCCCGGCGGCAGCGGCCCGACGCTCTTGATGCGGTTGCCCTCGATGACGATGGCGTCGTTCTTCACAGGCGCCGCGCCCGAGCCGTCGATCAGCGTGCCGTTCCGGATGATGAGCGCCGCCATGCCGCACTGCTCCACTTCAGCCGGGCTTACGATACACGGGCGCTCACGCCTCGTAAAACGCGGGCTCGAGGCCGGCCGCCGTGCGGGCGCGCTCGTTGAAGGGCGGCTTGAGCGCGCCGCGGAAATGTCGCGCGCACGAGCGCGCGGTATGTGGCGGCGGGATCGAGACCGCGCCCGGCGCACAGGAAGCGGAACCAGCGCGCGCCCGCGGCGACATGGCCGATCTCGTCGTCGAGGATCGTTTGCAGCACGGCGGCGCTGTCGTCGTCACCGAAGCGGTGCATGCGCTCGATCATCGCCGGCGTCACGTCGAGGCCGCGCGCCTCGAGCACCAGCGGCACCACCGCGAGCCGCGCCAGGAGATCGTGCGAGGTCGCGGCAGCCGCCTCCCACAGCCCGTCATGCGCCGGCAGGTCGCCATAGCGCGCGCCGAACTCCTGCGAGCCGCGCGGCCAGCAGCGAGAAATGCTTCGCCTCTTCCGCGGCGACTTCGACCCAGTCGTCGGAAAATTCGCGCGGCATGCCGGCGGCGAAGCGCGCGATCAGGTCCCAGGCGAGATCGATCGCGTTCAGCTCGATATGCGCGACCGCGTGCAGCAGCGCCACCCGGCCGGCATGCGAGGCGCCGGCGCGGCGGCGCGGCATGTCGCGCGGCGGCTTTGAGGATGGGCCGCTCCGGCCGCGCCGGACGTTCGGGCGGTCGTCTCATCACCCGCGCCGGGCTCGAGCCGTCCTTCGCGCCAGTCGGCGGCGAAGCGGCGCGTGAGCGCCACCTTCTCGTCGGGCGCGCCCGCGCCGAGCACGGCGCAGGCGCAGGCGGCAAGCGTCGGTCACAGCTCCTTCAGCGCCGTCATCACCTCGTCGACGTGGCCGGTCACCTTCACCTTGTGCCAGACGTTGCGGATGACGCCCTTCTCGTCGATCAGGAATGTCGCGCGCTCGATCCCCATGTATTTCCGCCCGTACATGCTCTTCTCGACCCAGACGCCGTATTTCTCGGTGACCTTGCCTTCGGTGTCGGCGGCGAGCGTGAAGGGGAGCTGGTACTTCTTCTTGAACTTGTCGTGCGAGGCGGCGCTGTCGCGCGAGACGCCGATCACCACGGCGTCGGCCTTGCGGAAATTCGGGAAGATGTCGCGGAAGCCGCACGCCTCGGCGGTGCAGCCCGACGTGTCGTCCTTCGGATAGAAATAAAGGACGACGCGCTTGCCCTTGAGCTTCGCGAGGCTGACGCGTGCCGCCGCCGTCGGTCGGGAGCGTGAAATCGGGCGCCTTGGCGCCGGGCTCGAGGCTCATGGGGCGTGCTCCTTCTCTTCGATGCGCTGGCGCGCCGCCGCGGCCGGGCGCGCGACGATGCGCTCGTAGACGGCGAGGGACGCGGCCGCCGCCGCCTCGATCTTGGCCGCGAGCGCGGAAAAATCAAATCCGCCGTCCTTGCCGAGGATCGCGCCCAGGGCCGGCGCCACGCGCTCCTCGTCGAACGGCTCGTCCACCGTGAGCTTCATCAGCCCTTGCAGGTCGCGCCACAGCGCGAGGCTGGCGACGAGCGTCTCCGCCGCATCCTCCGCCAGAGCGCCGGCGTGGCGCAACGCCTCGAGCGCCGCGCGCGTGTTCTGGCGCAGCACGTCGGCATGCTCGGCCGCCTCGCGCAGCAGGAGGTACTGCGCGATGAACTCGATATCGATCATGCCGCCGCGGCGGTGCTTCAGGTCGAGCGGGCTCGCCGCCTTGTGCGCCTCGGCGATGCGGCGGCGCATGTCGTCGACATCGGCGACGAGCCGGTCGGGATCGCGCGCCCGCACCAGGATGTCGCGCACGATGGGGCCGATCGCGGCGGCCAGCTCGGCCGAGCCGGCGACGGCGCGGGCGCGCGTCAGCGACATGTGCTCCCAGGTCCAGGCGAGCTCGTCGTTGTAGCGGCGGAACGCTTCGAGCCCGGTCGCGAGCGGCCCCTGCGTGCCCGAGGGCCGCAGGCGCATGTCGACCTCGTAGAGATTGCCCTCGGCGGTCATGGCGGTGAGCGCGTTGATGTAGCGCTGCGCCAGCCGCGCGTAATAGGCCGAGGCGTAGAGCGGATGCGGCCCGCCCGCGGATTCGACGCCCAACGGCGCGTCGTAGATGAGGATGAGGTCGAGATCGGAGGTCGCCGTCATCTCGCGGCTGCCGAGCTTGCCGAGCCCGACGACCGCGAGCGCGCCGCCGGCGACGCGGCCATGGCTTTTGGCGAACTCGTCCTCGACGCGCGGCAGCAGGGCGGCGAGCGCCGCCTCGGCGATGTCGGCAAAGGCCGCGCCCGCCGCCTCGCCGTCGAGCTTGCGGCGCAGGAGCTGCAAGCCGACCTGGAATTTGCGCTCCGCGGTCCAGCGCCGCGCGCGGTGGAGCAGATCCTCGTAGTGCGCGGCGCGGTCGAGCGACGAGGCCAAGATCGCGCACCAGATCCGCGCGCGGCGGCAGCTCGTCGAAGAAGCGCGTGGCGAGCACGCCGTCCAAAAGGCTCGGGCGCCGCGCGATCTCGTCGGCGAGGCGCGGGCCCGCCGCCATGATCTCCGCCATCAGCGCGACGAGCGGCGGATTGTTGGTGAAGAGCGAGAACAGCTGCACCCCGGCCGGGAGGCGCCCCAGGAACTGGTCGAAGCGCACGAACGCGGTGTCGGGATAGGCCGCCTTGCCGAACGCCTCGAGCACCGCCGGCACCAGCTCGGTCAAGAGCTCGCGCGCGCGCTGGCTGCGCGTCGCGCGATAGCGGCCGTGATGCCAGCCGCGCACGATGGCGGAGATGGCCGGCGGATCGGCGAAGCCCAAGCGCTGCAGCGTTTCGAGCGTGTCGGGATCGTCCTCGATGCCGGTGAAGACGAGATTGCCGGCGGGCGCGGCAAGGGTGGGCGCTTCCTCGAACAGGTGCGCATAGTGGCGCTCGACCAATCCGAGGACGCGCGTCAGCGCGGCGGCGAATTGCGCGGCGTCGGCGAAGCCGAGGAAGAGCGCGATGCGCCGCAAGCCCTCGGCGTCGGCCGGCAGGCTGTGCGTCTGCTCGTCGTTCACCATCTGCAGGCGATGCTCGACGCGGCGCAAAAATCGGTAGCACTCTTCGAGCTCCGCGGCGGCCTCCGCGGTGATGCGGCCGGCGCGGGCGAGCGCCTGCGAGCGCGTCGCACGTCGCGGGCGCGCGCAGCTCGGGCTCGCGCCCGCCCCAGATGAGCTGCTGCGTCTGGGCGAAGAACTCGACCTCGCGGATGCCGCCGCGGCCGAGCTTGACGTTGTGACCCAGAACCTTGATGCCGCGCCCGCCGCGATGCGCGTCGATCTGGCGCTTGATCGAGTGGATGTCCTGGATCGCCGCGAAATCGAGATGCCTGCGCCACAGAAAGGGCGTCAGCTCGGCGAGGAATTTCTCGCCGGCCTCGCGGTCGCCGGCGACGGCGCGCGCCTTGATGAGGGCGGCGCGCTCCCAGTTCTGGCCGGCGCTTTCGTAGTAGGTGAGCGCCGCCTCGATCGACACGGCGGGCGGGGTCGAGGCGGGATCGGGCCTGCAGCCGCAGATCGGTGCGGAAGACATAGCCCTCGGCGGTGCGCTCGCTCATGAGGCGCTGAAGATCGTGCGCGAGGCGCGTGAAGAAGCGCTGCACGCCGCGCTGGCCGCGATAGCGCGCGCGCTCGGCGTCATAAAGCAGGATGAGATCGACGTCGCTCGAATAGTTGAGCTCGAAGGCGCCGAGCTTGCCCATGCCCAGGACGACGAGGCCGCTGCCGCGCGCCGGATCGGCGGGATCGGCGAGCTCGATCTCGCCCGCGTGCGCGGCGGCGCGCAGCAGATGCCGCGCCGACAGGTCGAGCGCCAGCTCGGCAAAGCGGCTGAGGCTCGCCGTGACCCGTTCGAGCGGCCAGAGCGAGGCGATGTCGGCGAATGCTACGAGCAGCGACACGCGGCGCTTGGCGTGCCGCAGCGCCGCCATGAGCACGGGCTCGTCGAGCAGGAGCGCGCGCGCTTCCTCGATCGCACCCGTCGCGTGCGCGAAGGCCGCGTCGAGCCCGTCGGCCAGCAGGCGCTCGCAGGAACTGCGGCTCGGCGAGGCAGCATTGCGTCAGGAACGGGCTGTTGCCGAAGAGCGCCGCGAGCAGGCGATGCCCGGCCTCGTCCGCCGCGAGCGCGCGCATGAAATGGCCGAGCTTCGCGTCCGCCTCGTCGGCGGCCTCGCGCCAGCGCGCGAACCCCGCCGCCGCCGCGCTCCCGTCCGCCGGCGCCGGCAGTTCGGCGAGAGAGTGCAGGAGGCTCGTCACCTCCGCCCCATCATGCCACGCGCACGAGGGCGTGGCGCTTGCGGCCGGCCGAAAGCTTGATCACGCCGTCCTGGAGGTCGGCGGGCGTGAGGCGGCGCGCCTCGTCGGTCACGGCCTCGTCGTTGATGCGGGCGCCGCCGCCGCGCATCAGGCGCCGTGCCTCGCCGAGACTCGCGGCCAGGCCGGCGCGGTGAAAAAGCTGGATCGCCGGCGCGCCCGCCTCGAGCTCGGCGCGCGCCAGCTCGACCACCGGCAGATCCTCGCCGATGCCGCCCTCGGCGAAGACGCGGCGCGCCGTCTCGGCGGCGGCGAGCGCCGCCGCGCGCCCGTGGCACATGCGCCGTCACCTCGGTCGCGAGCACGATCTTGGCGTCGTTGATCTCGCTCCCTTGGAGGCGTTCGAGGCGCGCGATCTCGTCGAGCGGCAGCTCGGTCAGAAGGCGCAGGAAGCGGCCCACGTCCGCGTCCTCGGTGTTGCGCCAGTATTGCCAGTAGTCGTAGGGCGACGAGCCGCTCCTCGTTGAGCCACACCGCGCCCGCGGCGGTCTTGCCCATCTTGGCGCCCGACGCGGTCGTCAGCAGCGGCGAGGTGAGGCCGAAAAGCTCGAAGCCGCCGGCGCGGCGGCCGAGCTCGACCCCCATGACGATGTTGCCCCACTGGTCGGAGCCGCCCATCTGCACCGCGCACTCGTGGCGCCGCGCCAGCTCGACGAAATCGTAGGCCTGCAGCACCATGTAGTTGAATTCGAGGAAGGTGAGCGGCTGCTCGCGCTCCAGGCGCAAGCGCACGCTGTCCTGCGTCAGCATGCGGTTGACCGAGAAATGCCGGCCATAGTCGCGCAGCAGCGGAATGTAGAGCAGCCGGTCGAGCCAGTCGGCGTTGTTGGCCATGACGCGCATCGCTCGGGCCCTCGCCGAAGGTGAGGAAGCGGTCGAACACGCGGCGGATGCTCGCCATGTTGGCAGCGATCTCGTCGTTGCTCAGGAGCTGGCGCGACTCGTCCTTGCCCGAGGGATCGCCGATCTTGCTGGTGCCGCCGCCCATCAGCACGATCGGCTTGTTGCCGGTCTGCTGCCAGAGTCGCAACAACATGATCTGCAAGAGATGGCCGACATGGAGGCTGTCGGCGGTACAATCGAAGCCGATATAGGCCGTCACCGGCCCCGCGCCGAGGCGCTTCTCGAGCGCGTCGCGGTCGGTGACCTGATGCACGAAGCCGCGCTCTTCGGCGGCGGCGAGGAAGGAACGGGCGGCCATGCTGGGACGGCGGATTAGCGCATGAGTGCGGCGCGCGTCTACCGCGTCATCGGCCTGATGAGCGGCACCTCGCTCGACGGCATCGACGCCGCCTTCCTGGCGACGGACGGGCGCGGCCAGCTCGAGCCGGGTGCGTTCCTGACGCTGCCCTACGCGCCCGAGTTCCGCCAACGGCTCAGGGGCGTGCTCGGCGGCCAAGGCGATGTCGCGGGCGTCGAGCGCGAGCTCACCCACCTCCACGCCGAGGCGGTGACGGCGTTGCGCGAAGCGAACGCGCTCGGGCCGATCGACCTCGTCGGCTTCCACGGCCACACCATCCTGCACCGGCCGCAGGAGCGGCGGACCTGGCAGATCGGCGACGGCGCGCTCTTGGCCCGGCTCACCGGCATCGACGTCATCAACGATTTCCGCAGCAACGATGTCGCCGCGGGCGGCGAGGGCGCGCCGTTGGCGCCGCTCTATCACCAGGCGCTCGCGGGCGCGCTGGCGCGGCCGGCGGCGGTGCTCAATGTCGGCGGCGTCGCCAACGTCACCTGGATCGGCGCGGGCGAGGACGACATTCTCGCCTTCGACACGGGGCCGGGGAACGCGCTCATCGACGACTGGATGCTGCGGCATGCCGGAGCGCCGTTCGACACGGACGGCGCGCTGGCGCGCCAGGGACGGGTCAGCGAGCCGCACGCTCGCGAGCTTCCTCGCGCATCCCTATTTCGCGCGCAGGCCGCCCAAGTCGCTCGACCGCGACGACTTCGCCGCGTCGGTCCCGGACCAGCTCGGGCACGCGGATGGCGCGGCGACGCTCACCGCCATGACCGCCGCCGCCGTCGCCGCGGCCGCGCGCCATTTCCGGCGGCCCGCCGCGCACTGGGTCGTCACCGGCGGCGGTAGGCATAACGGAACGTTAATGGACATGCTCCGTGTCCAGCTCGGCGCGCCGGTCGAAGCCATCGATCGCGCGCTCTCGTGCAACGGCGATGCGCTCGAGGCGCAGGCCTTCGCCTATCTCGCCGCCCGCGCCGCCGAGGATCTGCCGCTCAGCCTGCCGTCCACCACGGGCGCGCGAGCCCCCGTCCGGGGCGGCCGGCGCCACCCGGCGCATTAACAATTCCTTACGCGACGCGGCCCTACGATTTCATCGCGAGGGGTCGTAGGAGGCGCGCTGGTGGCGCCAGTCGAAGCCGAATCACACGGGGCGGGCCTGTCCGTTCGCCTCGGCGAGCGCTACGAGATCCTGCCGGGCACGCCGCTTGGCGAGTTCGCCCCGCCGGGCGGCGAAGCCTATCGCGCGCTCGACCGCGCGCGGCCCGGCGCCGCCGTCTATGCGCTCGTGACGGAGCCGGGCCTGCCGCCGCGCGCCACGCTCCTCGACGCGGTGGCGGCGCTGCAGACCGAAACGCTGTCGCGGCCGATCGCCTGGGGCACGGTCGATTGGCCGCCGCGCGGCCGGCGCCTCTTCGTCATCCTGTTCAACGAGCCGGGCGAACGCCTCGTCGCCGGTTCGACGGCGCCGTTCCCGCCGCTCTCCGACGACGACATTCTCCAGCACGTGCTGCCGGCGGCGCTGACGGCATTGAAGGCGCTGTTCGACCTCGGCGCGACCCATCGCGCGCTGCGTCCGGCGAACCTGTTCCGCACCGGCGACGGCAGGATCGTGCTCGGCGAATGCGTGAGCATGCCGCCCGCGGCGGCGCAGCCGATGGCGTTCGAGACGATCGAAAGCGGTCTCGCCCAGCCGATGGGGCGCGGCGCGGGCTTGCCGGGCGACGATCTCTACGCGCTCGGCATGACGCTCGCCGTGCTCCTGCTCGGGCGCGACCCGGTCGCCGGCGTTCCCGACGACGAGCTGCTCGCCGCCAAGATCGCGCGCGGCTCGGTCGCCACGCTTCTCGCCGGCACGAACCTGCCGACGCGCATGCTGGAGCCGGTCCGCGGCCTGCTCGCCGACGACCCGCGCGAGCGCTGGACGCTCCAGGATCTCGGCATATGGCTGACGAGCCGCCGCGTGCCGCTGCGCCAGTTGCCGCCGCAAAAACGCGCCGCGCGGCCGTTCGAATTCGAGGACGAGGGCCATATCACGGCGCGGCCCTTGGCGCGCGCGTTCGTGAAAAGCCCGGCGGCGGCGATCAAGCCGATCCGCTCCGGCGACCTCGAAGCGTGGCTCGCGCGGAGCCTCGGCGAGAGCGAGGCGGCGGCGCAGGTTGCGCGCGCCGTCGACGGCAGCGAGGCGGGCAACCCCGCAAGCGAGGCGCATCTCGTCGCGCGCGTCGCCATGGCGCTCGATCCGGCGGCGCCGCTGCGCTACGCCGAGCTCGCCGCGGCGCTCGACGGGCTCGGCCCGGCGCTCGCCGCGACATTCCGCGCCGGCGCCGCCGCGACCGCGATCGCCGACGCGATCATGACGCGGCTGCCGCAATTCTGGGTCGGCGTGCAGGGTCCGCTCAGGCCCGAGCAAGTGCCGCTCCTCAAGACGTTCGACCGCCTGCGGGCGCTGCTCGAAGACCGCCGCAGCGGATTCGGCCTCGCGCGCGTCCTCTACGAGCTCAATCCCGGCCTGCACTGCCTCTCGCCTGCGATCGAGCGCGAGCACGTCATGGACGGGGCCGCGGTCATGCCGGCGCTCGAGCGCGCCGCCGTGGACGGGCGGATCAGCGATCCGCTGATCGACCGCCACCTCGCCGCCTTCATCGCCGCGCGCTGCGCCAGGGCCGGCAGCGACTGGCTCGATCAGCTCGCGAGCCAGAAGCCCGAGGCGCGCATTCTCGGCACGCTCGGCATCTTCGCCTATCTCGAGGGGCTCGGCGGGCGCAAGACCGGGCCCGCGCTCGCGACGCGGATCGAGCGCGAGCTGCCGCCGGCGATCGAGCGCCTCAGGAGCCGGACGCGCCGCATGGCGCTCAGGGCGACGCTCGCGCGGCTTGCCGCGGACGGAAGTCTCGCCGCCATGCTCGCCGCCGTCACCGATCCCGCCGAATTGCAGCGCGACGAGGCCGAATTCCGCGCCGCGCGGAGCGAGCAGGCATTGATCCGGGGCGAGCTGGCCGCGCTCGCCAACGCGGCCGCGGAGCGTCCCGAGCGGGCGGCCGAACTGGGCGGCACGATGTCGTTCGCGCTCGCCTCGGCGCTTGCCGCCGCGGTGGCGATCGGCACGCTCGTGGTCGGGGGCTGAGCATGGCGCGCCGGATCGGGACCGCGCGCGGCGCGGCAGGCGGCGGCGGCGGCGGCGCGGTGCCGATCGTGCTCTGCACGGTGCTGCTGCTCGCGGCCTTGCCGCTCTGTGTCGTGCTGGCGGCGGGCATGCTGCCGGCGGGCGTCGCGTTCCTCATCGACCGCAGCCCGCGCCGCGATCTCGCCCGCACCGTGGCGGCGGCGAACCTCGCCGGCGTGGTGCCGCCGGCGGCGGCGCTGCTGCACCTCGAATTCAGCTTCGCCGGCGCCCTCACCATCCTGCGCGAGCCGCACAACTGGCTCATCATGTACGGCGCGGCGGCGATCGGTTGGGGGCTCCATGCCGCCATGCCGGCGCTGGCCGGGATCGTGCTCGAATTCCGCGCGCGCCAGGCCGAGCAGCGGTTGCAGGCGCGGGCGGCCGAGATCGCGTCCGAGTGGGGCGAAGGCTAGGCTCAGCCGCCGAGGTAATTGCCGCCGTTGACGTGGATCACCTGCCCGGTGATGAAGCGCGCGTCGGGGCCGCACAGGTGCCGCACCATGGATGCCACCTCGGCCGCCGGCGCGAGCCGCCCCAGCGGCAGCGTGCGGCCCTGGTGCGTGGCTGGCAGGGGAAGCGACGGGTCGCGCGTCGTGGCGATGAGGCCGGGCGAGACGCAGTTGACCGTGATGCGGTCCGGCGCCAGGTCGAGCGCCAAGGCCCGCGTCAGGCCCTCGAGCCCGGCCTTGGCCGCCACCACCTGCGCCCGCATCCGCGCGCCGCTCGCCGCCGTCATGCCGCCCATGTTGACGATCGTGCCGGCGGGGCTCGCGCGCAGATGCGGCAGCGCCGCCTTGATGCACAGGAACGGCCCCTCGAGCATGACGGCGATCGCCTCGCGCCAGCGCGCGAGATCGAGCTCGTCGATCGTCGTCTCGCGCCGCACGGCGGCGTTGTTGACGAGAATGTCGAGCGTGCCGAAGCGCGCGACGGTTTCGGCGACGACGCGCGCCACCGCGCGCTCGTCGGTGATGTCGCCCGGGACGACGTGCGCGGTGCCGCCCTTCTCCAGGATCGCCGCCGCGGCTCCCTCGGCCTCGGCGCGCGAGGAGCGCGTGTTGATCGCGACCGCAGCACCCGCCGCGGCGAGCGCTTCGGCGATCGCGCGGCCGATATTGCGCGCGCCGCCGGTGACGAGCGCGGTGCGGCCCGTCAGCTCCATGGCGCGCCTCAGCCCGCCACGAGCTTGCGCTCGAGCGCGCCGGTCTTGATGGCGCGCTGCAGCTTGTCGAAGGCGCGCACCTCGATCTGGCGCACGCGCTCGCGCGAGATGCCATAGCGCTGCGACAAATCCTCGAGCGTCGCCGGCTCTTCCTTGAGGCGCCGCGCCGCCAGGATGTCGCGCTCGCGCTCGTTCAGATGCGCCATCGCGTCGCGCAGCAGGTCGCGCCGCACGCCCAACTCCTGGCGCTCGGCGAGCCGCGTCTCCTGGTCGTCGGTCTCGTCCACCAGCCAGTCCTGCCACTCGCCCTCGCTGTCGGCGCGGAGCGGCGCGTTGAGCGAGTGGTCCGCGGCCGCAAGCCGCCGGTTCATGCTGACCACGTCGGCCTCCGGCACGTCGAGCTCCGCGGCGATCTTCTTCACGTGCTCGGGCGAGAGATCGCCCTCCTCGATCGCCTGGATCTGGCCCTTCAGGCGGCGCAGGTTGAAGAAGAGCTTCTTCTGCGCCGCGGTCGTGCCCATTTTGACGAGCGACCAGGAGTGCAGGATGTATTCCTGGATCGACGCGCGGATCCACCACATCGCATAGGTGGCGAGACGGAACCCGCGGTCGGGATCGAACCGCTTCACCGCCTGCATCATGCCGACATTGCCCTCGGAGATGAGCTCGGCCAAGGGCAGGCCATAGCCGCGATAGCCCATCGCGATCTTGGCGACGAGGCGCAGATGGCTGGTGACGAGGCGGTGCGCCGCCTCGGGATCGTCGTGCTCGCGCCAGCGCTTGGCGAGCATGTATTCCTCGCCCGGGTCGAGCAGCGGGAACTTGCGGATTTCCTGGAGATAGCGCTGCAGGCCGCCTTCGCGGGCAACGGTCGGCAGCGTCGTGGTCATGGCCATGGCGGAAAATGCTATCGCACCGGGCTTGCCCTGTCCAATTTAGAGACCCTCCAGAAGCTTTCTCAGCGCCGCCAGATCCGGCGGCAGAGCGCTCTCGAAGCGCAGCGCCGCCCCGGTCGCCGGATGGGTGAAGCCGAGCGTCGCCGCGTGCAGCGCCTGGCGCGGGAACGAGTGCAGCGCGGCGCGCTACCGGCTCCGGCACCGTGCCGAGGCGCCCCGCGCCCCGCGCGCCGCCATAAGCGGCGTCGCCGATAATCGGATGATGGCGCGCGGCGAGATGCACGCGGATCTGATGCGTGCGCCCGGTGGCGAGGCGGCATTCGAGCTCGCACGCGACGCCGCCGAACGCCTGCACCACGCGATAGCGCGTGAGCGCGCTTCGGCCGCCTTTCGCCAGCACCGCCATCTTCTTGCGGTCGCGCGGGCTGCGCCCGATCGCGGCGTCGATCTCGCCCGCGGGCAGGAGCGGCACGCCCCAGGCGAAGGCGCGATAGGCCCGCTCGATGCGGCGCGCGGCGAAGTCGGCGGCAAGACGCGCATGCGCCAGCTCGGTCTTCGCCGCCACCATGAGCCCGCTCGTATCCTTGTCGAGGCGGTGCACGATGCCGGGCCGCCGCACGCCGCCGATGCCGGCGAGGCTTGCGCCGCAATGGGCGATGAGCGCGTTGACGAGGGTGCGGTCGGGATTGCCGGGCGCGGGATGGACGACGAGCCCGGCCGGCTTGTCGATGACGATGACGTGCTCGTCCTCGAAGCGGATGTCGAGCGCCATCGCCTGCGCTTGCGGCCGGTCGTCCTCCGGCGGCGGCACGCGCACCGCATAGAGCTGCCCCGGTTTGACCCTGAGCGAGGGGTCGCATATCGTCGCGCCGCCGAGGCTCACGTGGCCCTCTTCGACGAGGCGCTTGAGCCGGGTGCGCGAGAGCCCGTCCAAACGCGCCGCCAGAAACCGGTCGAGGCGCTCTCCGGCCTCGTTCTCCTCGACCGTCACGGTGTGCGCAATCGGTTCGCTTGGCATGGCCGCTAGGGTGGACCCGAGACATGCGGTCACTCAAGGTCCTGGTCGTCGTCATGGGCGTGGCGCTCGTCGCCGGCGCGGTGGCGCTCGTGGCGGCGCTGGTGCTGCGGGCCGAGCGCGGCGGCAGCGCCACCGCCGCCGCCGGTGGCGCAAGCGCCGAGCCGCTGCACGCGGCGCTGCCCGCCGGGAGCCGCATCGTCGCCACCGAGCTCGAAGGCGATCGTCTCGTCGTGCGCGTCGCGCTCGCGGGCGGCGGCGAGGCGATCTACCTGTTCAACGCCCGCAGCGGCGCGGCCGTCGCGGTGATCGAGGCGCCGGCAAACCGCTAACGGAGATTAAGCGCGCCTTAACTTCCGCGCGCCCGCCGCCCGCCGCGACACATTTGCGAAAAAAAATTCTCCCGCCGATGTTTTTTTCTTGAATCACGCGACGATGCGCGTATGTATCGCCGCGGCGACGCAATTCGCACGTGCCAATGGCCCATCGTGGTTATGCAACGACGTAGCGCGTCCTTTTTGGCAGATCCGGTCATCGTGGACCGGTCCCGAGAGGGAGGTCGATATGGTTGCTCACCGACGCAGGGCCGCAGCGCCCTGCCCTGACGACACGCCGCGGCACCTCAGGGACGCACGCGGCACCGGCGGCCGGGTGTCCACCGATCCGAGCAGTCTGAATTGACCGGTGTACCGGCGTCCGTGCCGGAGCTCGACACGGACGTGTGTTAGCGAATTCGTTCCAACTCTTTTCGTGATGGAGAAGGCATTGGTGGCACGCGCTCTCGCCACCGCTCGCGCGAACGCCCCCGCCGGCAAGAAGTCGCCGGATTACGTGGTGCTGCGTCCGCGCCGGCGCACGGCCCAGGCGGTCACAAGAGCCGCCGACCTCAACCACAAGATCGCCAAGTTCCTCGCCCTCGAGAAGCCGGCCACGCCGTGCCTCGTCGTCGATCTCGACGTCGTCGCCGAGGCGTACAAGGAGCTCGTCAAGTACCTGCCGTCGGCGCGCGTCTTCTACGCGGTGAAGGCGAACCCGGCGAAGGAGATCGTCGCCCGCCTGGCCGCGCTCGGCGCCGCCTTCGACGTGGCGAGTCCGAGCGAGATCGAGCTGTGCCTCAAGGAGGGCGTCGGCGCCGATCAGATCTCCTACGGCAACACCATCAAGAAAGAGCGCGACATCGCCTTCGCCTACGACAAGGGCGTGCGCCTCTTCGCCTTCGACAGCCAGGCGGAGCTGGAGAAGCTCGGCCGGGCGGCGCCCGGCGCGCGCGTCTTCTGCCGCGTGCTGGTCGAGTGCGACGGCGCCGAATGGCCGCTCTCGCGCAAGTTCGGCTGCGATCCCGAGATGGCGGTGGCGCTGCTGCGCCAGGCGAAGGAGCTCGGGCTCGAGCCCTATGGCGTGTCGTTCCATGTCGGCTCGCAGCAGACCGACCTGACGCAATGGGACGGCGCGGTGGCGCGCACCTACGAGGTGTTCGTGGCCGCGGCGCAAGCCGACATCGCGCTCAAGATGGTTAACATCGGCGGCGGCTTTCCGGCGCGCTACCGCACCGAGGTGCAGCCCTTGGAGCGCTATGCCGGCGCGGTCATGGCCGCGATCACCCGGCATTTCGGCAACGACCTGCCCGAGATCGTGGTCGAGCCCGGCCGCTCGCTCGTCGGCGACGCCGGCGTGATCCAGAGCGAGGTGGTGCTGATCTCCCAGAAATCCTTCGCCGACGACCGGCGCTGGGTCTATCTCGACATCGGCAAGTTCAACGGGCTCGCCGAGACCGCGGACGAGAGCATCAAGTACCGCATCCGCACGCCGGCCGACGGCGGCGCCACGGCGCCGGCCGTGATCGCCGGCCCGACCTGCGACAGCGCCGACATTCTCTACGAGAAGGCCGATTACCGCCTGCCCGTGGACCTCAAGGTCGGCGACAAGGTCGAGATCCTGGCGGCCGGGGCCTATACCTCGAGCTATGCCTCGGTCGGCTTCAACGGCTTTCCGCCGATCCGGACCTACTGCATCTAGCCGCCAACCGTCATTGCGAGCGCGAGGCCGAAGCAATCCCCCCGGGGGATTGCTTCGTCGCCTTCGGCTTCTCGCCATGACAGGGGGTGAGGCGCCAACAGCGCGAGCTCGCCCAGAAGCTTCTGCTGGATCGCCGTGGCGAAGGACTGAAAATCCTCGACCTTGAGCAGGAAGCTGTGCTCGCCGCCGACGACGTACTGGTCGTAGTACTGGTCGAGCCACGGCTCGGTCTTGAGGATGGCGAGGCCGTTGATGGCGATGCCCTGCGCGACGAGCGTGTCGCGCACCTCGTTGGGCGGCGGCCCGATATTGGCCATGCCGTCGCCCGACACGTCGATGATGCGGCGGTCGGCCGGGTCGGGCAGGCGCTCCAGCGCAGCGGCCGATGCGAGCAGCGCGTCGCCGATCGCGGTGAGGCCGGCCGAGCTGCGCGTCGAGGCGCGCACTGCGGCGGCGAAGGCGGCGGCGCTGTTGGCGTCATTGATGCGCGTCCAGGGCGCGGTCACGACCTGTTTGTCGCGGTCCGACCATTCCAGCACCATCGCCTCGATGGCGCCGTGCGGACCGCCGCGGATCGCGTCGACCACCGCCTTGTTCTCGAAGGCGCGCGCGATGCCCTCGTGCTGGAGCTGGTATTCCTCGGCATCGACGCTTTCCGAGACATCGACCGCGAGGACGAGCGCCACATCGACCGGCTCGGCGAGCGCGCGGCCGCAAGCGGGCGGGCACAGCGAAAGGGCGATCGCGAAGGCGCCGGCGCCCCGTCTCACGAGGGCGCGCGTTGCGGCGGCGCGGCGAGCCCCGCGGCAGGGGCCGGCGCGGTGGCCGCAGGTGGCGAGCGCCCGGCGAGGCGGTCGCGCGCATGGGCGTCCTCGCCCGATGGCAGCGGCTGATCGGGCGCCGCGATCCAGGCGAGCACGTCGGCCGCGACGCGCGCGCCTTCGAGGTCGCGCAGCAAGAGGTGATAGCCCGCCGGATAAAGGGCGACGCGCTGGCGCGAAGCCGCGGCGGGCGGCAGGCCGGCGACGAAGCGCTCGACCGCGTGGCGCGGCACGATCTGGTCCTGCTCGCCATAGAGGATGAGCGCGCGCGCGGAAAAACGCGGCGCCTCGGCGAGCGCCTCGCCCATGAGATCGACGAGGCCGTTCAACGCATCCGAGCGGGTCTCCTTGATGATGAGCGGATCTTCGCCGAGCGCGCGCAGCATCGGGATGTTGTCGGACGCGCGGATCCGCACCGGGATGAGATCGGGCGACCAGCGCACGTTCGGCAGGAAATCGGCAAACCACAGGCCGGCGCGCTCGAACAGGTTCATGGTGTCGCGGCCCCACACCGCCGGCGCGAGCAGAACGACGCCGTCGGGAGCGTAGGGCCCGTGCCCGGCACGGTTGGCGGCGAGAACCGATACCGCCGCGCCCATGCTCTCGCCCATGAGATAGAGCGGCACGCCGGGATGGCGCTCGCGCAGCAATTGCATGGCGCCCAAGGCGTCATCGACCAGGTGGCGCGTGCCCGCCCAGCGCCCGGGCGCGGGCGCCGCGCCGAAGCCGCGCTGGTCGTAGGCATAGAGCGCGATGCCCTGCGCCGCGAAGACGGGGCCCGCATCGGCAAAGGCGTTCGAATAATCGTTGAAGCCGTGCAGCGCCAGCACGACCGCGCGGGTCTCGCCGTGCGGCAGCCAGCGCCGCATGGGGCAGGCGCGTGCCGTCGGCGGCGACGAACGGCTCGGCCATGAGCGCGAAACCATCGGGCCGCGGCGCGCGTGCGACGGCAGCATCGGCCGCGGCGGCGACGCGCGTCTCGGGCTCGGAAGTGGACAGGGAGTCGGGCGCGCTCGGCATGCAGGCTGCGACGAGGAGGAGAACGAGAACGGGAACTAAGCGCATCGCCGGCCCTTGCGAAAGCCCGAGCCTGCGTGCGGCGTGGTTAAGGCAAGGTAAAGGATGCGTGCGGCGCTTGCCGAATTGGGCGGCAAATCCGCATAATCGGCACGTCGCGTGGCTGCCCGTCCGCGTCAGACGGGAATGAGGGGAATTGGCAAATGGCAAAGCTGGAAATCGCGCTCGCCGCACTCTGTCGGCGGGCTCTTGTCGCTGCCGGCTGGCGCTTGCGGCCGCCGCCGATACGCGCGCGGCGCCGGCCTGCTCGGCGATCGCGTTCCGCCCGCTCCCCTCGGGCCTCAATGACGGCGTGCAGAACGCCGGCCTCTACCACTCGCGCTTCGGCCGCATGGAGGTGAAGGCGAACGTCAAGAACGGAGCGCCGCAAGGCTATTTCGTCGAGATCGACGGCAAGCCGCCGGCAAAAGTGGCGGCGCAGGACCTGCCGCAGGACGTCGCCGCCTGCGCCAAGCTGAAGCGCATGGGCATGCCGGCGAAGGGCGAGGACCCGTGCACCGGCGACCGCCTCACCGTGCTGACGAGCCACAGCGGCGACAAGCGCTATTACCTGCTTTACGGCCATGAAGGCCACGGCGCCGAGGCCTGGCATTTCTGCAGCGCCGGCGCGGCGTAGCGGAGCCTATTGCGGCAGGCGCGCCTCGGCCGGGCGCACGGACGCGGCCATGAGCGCCGCCCGATAGCGCGCGGGATCGGCAAGAAGGGCCAAGGCCGCGCTGCGCTCGCGATCGCCGGTCGCGTGCTCCGGCGGACAGAGCGCGCGCAAGCGCGACCAGCCGTGCCTCGTCGAGCCCGGCGCGCGGCACGCGCAGCTCATCCGCCGCCACGTCGGGCGCGCCGGTGCACACCGTCGGCACCACGCCGTGCCGGTTCAAGGGATAGCCCGCAGGCGCGAACAGCTCGGCCCACGTCACCGTCAGCTCGCCGCCATTTGCGGTGCGCAGCACGGTCTGGACGGTGCCCTTGCCGAAGGACGCGCTGCCGATGACGACGGCGCGGCCGGCATCCTGCAGCGCCGCCGCGACGATCTCGGACGACGAGGCCGAGCCGCCATCGATCAGCACGGCGAGCGGCGCCTTCTCCGGCTCGCCCTCGCTCGGCGCATCGAAGCTCTGATGGCTCTCCGGCACGCGCCCGACCGTCGTCGAGACCGGCGCGCCGTCGAGGAAGATGCTGGCGAGATCGATCGCCTGGTCCAAGAGCCCGCCCGGATTGTCGCGCAGGTCGAGCACGATGCCGCGGAACGAGGGTCCGAGCTGCTGGTGCGCCTCGCGCAGGAGCCGCGCGGCCGTGCGCGCCGTGCGCTGGTTGAAGCCCGCGACCCGGAGCCAGGCGATGCCGTCGTGCGTCTCGAGCGTGACGGTCTGGCGGAAGATGATCTCGCGCCGCATGACGAAGGTGAGGCGGGAGTTGCCGCTGGCGCGCGCGACCTCGAGCGCGACGGTGGTGTCCTTGGGGCCCGAGAGGAGCTGCTGCACGTCCTCCTCGGTGAGCGAGGCGAGCGCCGCGCCGTCGATCGCGACGATGCGGTCGGCGACCTGGATGCCGGCCTGGGCGGCGGGCGTCTCGGGCAGCACCGAGGCGATGCGGACCGCGCCGTCGTGGAAATCGAGCGTCACGCCCAAGCCGACGAAGCCGTCGCGCTCGGCGCGGTTGGCGCGCGCCACCTCGGGCCGCACATAGCGCGAGAAGCGGTCGAGCGGGTGCAGCGCCGCGCCGATGAGGCGCTCGTCGGCGATGCTGGGCGCGACATCGGCGAACAGCGGCGAGCGCTGCCGCGCCTTCGCCAGCATCCGCGCGGTGAGATTGCCCCACGCCGCCGCATCGCCGGACGGCGGCGCAAGCTCGCGCGCCACTTCGCTGCCGTCGCTCAAGGTGACGGCGCCCTTCTCCACGCTCACCGAGAAGGCGGGGTCGATGCGCTGCAGCCCGGCGAGGAGACCGAGCGTCAGGCGCTCGGGATCCGTCGCCTCGATGTGATAGCGCACGACATCGGCATAGACCTCGCCATAAAGCTGCGCGTCCTGTGCCGCTGGCGCGCCCCCGGTGCCGCACGCGCCAAGCGCAAGAAAAAGCGCCGCGCCGGAAAAGCGCCGAACTCTGCTCGATACTCGCAAGAAGCCCCCGAACCGGTTCTTCAAGCTCATTCTGCGCCGAGCGCTCGCGCTCGGGCAAGTGCAGGCCGGGGAAGGAAGGAATTATTCATTCCCTTGCCCCTTGACGGCGAGCGGCGGCGTCGGACGAGTCGAAACCTTAACGGCCGCGCCGTCCGCGCGCGGTACTGCGCGGGCGCGGGCGCGGGGTCTCATCCTCGTCGAGCGCGAACAGGAGCGAAGCGGTGACGGTGTTGGCCTCGGCGAGCCGCACCGTCACGGCATCGCCGAGGGTGAAGGTGCGGCGGCGTGCGGCGGCCGACGAGGCGATGGTGCGCCTCGTCGTGCACGTAGAAATCGCCGGGCAGGCTGCGCATCGGCACGAGCCCGTCGGCGCCGGTCTCGTGCAATGTCACGAACAACCCGGCGCGCGTCACGCCGCTGATGCGGCCGGGAAAGCGCGCGCCGACGCGCTCGGCGAGGAAGGCCGCGAGATAGCGGTCGGACGCGCTGCGCTCGGCCGCGGCGGCGCGGCGTTCGGTCATGGAGATGTGCACGCCCGTCGCGGCGAATTCCTCGAGCCCGGTCGGCGGCAGCGCGCCCGCGCCGAATTTCTCGCCGGCGACGAGGGCGCGATGGACGAGCAGGTCGGAATAGCGCCGGATCGGCGAGGTGAAGTGCGCATAGCGCCTGAGGCCGAGGCCGAAATGGCCGAGATTCGTCGGGCTGTAGACCGCTTGCGCCTGCGTGCGCAGCACCAGTTGATGAACGAGCGTCTCGTAAGGCGTGCCCGCCGCCTTCGTGAGGATGGCGTTGAAATGGTGCGGCCGGACGGCCTGCCCCTTGGCCAGCTTGAGGCCGGGAATGCCGAGGCTGTCCAGGAACTCGCCGAGCGCCGCGAGCTTCGCCGGGTCGGGCACGTCGTGGACGCGATACATGCAGAGCTGGCGCAGCCGCTCGAGCGTCTCGGCCGCGGCGACGTTGGCGGCGATCATCAGCTCCTCGATCAGGCGATGCGAGTCGAGCCGTTGGCGCGTCTCGACGCGCGCGATGCGGCCGCCGGGATCGAGCAGGATCTGCCGCTCGGGCAGGTCGAGGTCGAGCGAGCCGCGCTTTTTCCGTGCCCCTTCGAGCGCGCGGAAGACGCCGTAGAGCGGCCGCAGCACCGGAGCCACGAGATCGCGCGTCTGGTCGCTCGGGCTGCCGTCGATCGCGGTCTGCGCCTCCTCGTAGGTGAGGCGCGCGGCCGAGCGCATCAGGCCGCGCACGAAGCGGTGCCGTTTGAGGTTGCCGTGCGCGTCGATCCACAGATGCGCGGCGACGCAGGCGCGCTCGACCCCGGGTTTGAGCGAGCACAGCTCGTTCGACAGATCCTCCGGCAGCATCGGCACGACGCGGTCGGGGAAATAGACCGAGTTGCCGCGCTCCTTCGCGGCGCCGTCGAGCGCATCGTCGGGGCGCACGTACCACGCCACGTCGGCGATGGCGACGAGCGCGTGCCAGGCATCGGGCGCTTCGGGATCGGGCTCGGCCCAGACGGCATCGTCGAAGTCGCGCGCGTCGGCGCCGTCGATCGTGACGAGCGGGATCGCGCGCAAATCCGTGCGCTGGCCGAGCGTCACCGGCCGCGCCTTCGCCGCGAGATCGAGCGCCTCTGGTGGAAACGCGGTCGGGATGCCGTGCGTGTGGACCGCGATCAGGCTGAAGGCGCGCGGATTGGCGCTGTCGCCGACGCGCTCGACGATCTTCGCCTCGGGCAGGCCGAAGCGGCGTTGCGGCAAGATCTCGGCGAGCACGATCTCGCCTTCGACCGCGCCCATGTCGGCGCCGCGCGCGACGGCGAATTCGTTCCGCACCTTGCGGTCCGTGGGCTCGATGCGGCCGCCCTCGCGATTGCGGCGATAGATGCCGAGGACGCGGTCGCGCTTTTCCTCGGTGATGGCGCGCACGATGCGCGCCTCCCAGCCGTCGGTCCCGCGGCGATAGCGCACCACCGCGCGCTCGCCCACGGCAAGCGCGGGCGCGCCCGGCTCGGCAAAGACGGGAATGTCGGGCGCCTCGACCCGCTCATGCCACGACAGCGGCCGGCCGCGCATCTCGCCGTCGAGGTCGATATCGGTGATGGCGAGGACGCCGATCTCGGGAAGCGGCGGCGGCGCGCCGCCGCGCTTCTGCGCGCCGGGTGGCGTGCGCCTAGGCGACGGGCTCGCGCGCCCTTTGCTTGCGCTTGGGCGCTCGCGTCTTGGCACCGCCCCGTGTTCCTTTCCCGCCCTTCTTCTTCGCCGCCTGCGCGGCGAGGAGGGCGATTGCCTCGTCAAGCGTCAGTTCCTCGGGGTCGATGTCAGAGGGCACGGTGGCGTTGACGCCGCCATGGCTGACATAGGGGCCATAGCGGCCCTTGAAGAGATTGATCGGCGCCTGGTCCGCGGGATGCGATCCGACGACGCGCAGCGGGCTCCTCCCGCCGCGGCCGGTCTTGGGCTCGGCCAAGAGGCTCACCGCGCGATTGAGGCCGACCGTCAGCACGTCATCGCCGGCGGTGAGCGACTTATAGGTCTTGCCGTGCCGCACATAGGGGCCGAAGCGGCCGATGCCGGCAACGATCGGCTCGCCGCCCTCGGGATGGGGTCCGACCTCGCGCGGCAGCGCCAGGAGCTTCAACGCCACTTCGAGCGTGACGTCGGCAGGCGCCATGCCCTTCGGCAACGAGGCGCGCTTCGGCTTGTCGCCGTTCTCGCCCTCGCCGAGCTGGACATAGTCGCCGTACGGGCCCTTCTTCAAGGCCACCTTCTCGCCGCTCGCGGGATCGGCGCCCAGTTCGCGCGGGCCCGTATCGCCGCCATTGGCGCCGTCGCCGCGCTCGAGGCCCAAGGCGCGCGTGTATTTGCAGTCGGGATAGTTCGAGCAGGCGATGAAGGCGCCGTACTTGCCGAGCTTCAATCCGAGCCGCCCGTTCTGGCAGGCGGGGCACAGGCGCGCGTCGCGGCCGCTGCCGTCATCGGGGAAGAAATGCCGGCCCAGCACCTCGTCGAGCGATTCGATGACCTGCGTGATCTTGAGGTCCTTGGTCGCGTCGATCGCGGCCGAGAAATCGCGCCAGAAATCCGCCAGCACCTTTTGCCACTCGATGCGGCCGCCGGATATGTCGTCGAGCTTGTTCTCGAGATCGGCGGTGAAGCCGTATTCGACATAGCGGTCGAAGAACGAGGTCAGGAACGCGGTGACGACGCGGCCGCGATCCTCGGGGATGAAGCGCTTCTTCTCGAGCCGCACGTAGTCGCGGTCCTGCAGCACCTGGAGGATCGAGGCGTAGGTCGAGGGCCGGCCGATGCCGAGCTCCTCGAGCTTTTTCACGAGGCTCGCCTCGGTGTAGCGCGGCGGCGGCTGGGTGAAATGCTGCAACGGCTCGACAGCGCCGCGCGCGAGTTTCTGGGTCTCCTCGAGCGGCGGCAGGCGGCTGCCGTCCTCGCTTTGCTCGGGATCGTCCTCGTCCTCGTGGTAGAGCGCCAGAAAGCCGTCGAAGGCGATGGTCGAGCCGGTCGCGCGCAAGGTCACGCTCTTGCCGGCGGGCTCGATATCGACCGCGACCTGGTCGATGAGCGCGCTCGCCATCTGGCTCGCCAGCGCGCGCTTCCACACGAGCTCGTAGAGCTCGCGCTGGTCGCGATCGAGGTTGCGCGCGACCTGCGGCGGGCGGCAGGAACATGTCGGTCGGCCGGATCGCCTCGTGCGCTTCCTGCGCGTTCTTCGCCTGGGTGCGATAGATCCTCGGCTCGTCCGGCACGTAGCGCTGGCCATGATCCTGCGCGATGAGGCGGCGCGCCGCGGCGATCGCCTCGTTCGAGATCGTGACGCCGTCGGTGCGCATGTAGGTGATGAGGCCGACCGTGTCGCCGCCGATATCGATGCCCTCATAGAGGCGCTGCGCGATGCGCATGGTGCGGCTCGCGCTGAGGCCCAATTTGCGCGAGGCTTCCTGCTGCAAGGTCGAGGTGGTGAAGGGTGGCGGCGGATTGCGCCGCACCTGCTTCTTCTCGACCGAGGCGACGGCATAGTCCGTCGCCGCCAGAATCTTGTCGGCGGCGGCGCGCGCCTCGCTTTCCGTCTTGAGGTCGAATTTGTCGAGCCGCTTGCCGTCGAGATGCGTCAAGCGCGCGCGGAAGCGCTCGCCCGACGGCGTCTGGAACTCGGCCTCGACGGTCCAGTATTCCTGCGCGCGGAATGCCTCGATCTCGTCCTCGCGCTCGCACACGAGGCGGAGCGCGACCGACTGCACGCGGCCGGCCGAGCGGCTCCCGGGCAGCTTGCGCCACAGCACCGGCGAGAGGGTGAAGCCCACGAGATAATCGAGCGCGCGCCGCGCCAGATAGGCATCGACCAGCTCGCGGTCGAGCGCGCGCGGATGGCGGAACGCTTCCAGCACCGCCTGCTTCGTCACCTCGTTGAAGACGACGCGCTTCACGTCGACGCCTTTCAGCGCCTTCCTCTGGCGCAGCACCTCCTCGACGTGCCACGAGATCGCCTCGCCCTCGCGGTCGGGGTCGGTCGCGAGGAAGAGATGGTCGGCGCCCTTGACCGCGGCGGCGATCTCCTTGAGGCGCTTGTCGGCCTTGGCATCGACCTGCCACGACATCGCGAAATCGTCATCGGGCCGCACCGAGCCGTCCTTGGGCGGCAGGTCCCGCACATGGCCATAGCTCGCGAGCACGGTGTAGCCGCGGCCCAGATATTTGTTGATTGTCTTGGCCTTGGCAGGCGATTCGACGACGACGACGCTGTTCATGAAGGGTCTGGGGTGGTGGGAACCGGCAACAAATGGCAACGAGGCGGCCTCATAGCAAGGCAACCTGGTTCCCGGGGTGGCGTTCGATCCGGCCGGCGAGCTCGAGCTCGAGCAGCGCGGTCACGACCAGGGCCGGGGGCAGGCGGCATTGCCGGACCAGTTCGTCAACCTCAACGGGGGAAGGTGAAAGGAGGGTTAACAGGCTGTCGCGCGCCCGCTCGAGCTGGGTTTCGTCGAGGGGGGCGGCGGCTGCCGCCGCGAACAGGCCGCGGCGGCGCTCGGACAGCGGCACCTCGATGAGCGGCGCCAGCTCCTCCATGATGTCGGCGGCGCTTTCGACCAGCCGCGCGCCCTTGCGGATCAGATCGTTGGTGCCGCGGCAGCGCGGGTCGAGCGGCGAGCCCGGCACCGCGAACACCTCGCGCCCCTGGTCCAGGGCGCAGCGCGCGGTGATGAGCGAGCCCGAGCCGACCGCCGCCTCGACCACGAGCACGCCCAGCGAAATCCCCGAGATGATGCGGTTGCGGCGCGGGAAATGGCGCGCCTGCGGCACCATGCCGACCGGCATCTCGGCGACGAGCACGCCGCGCTCGGCGATCGCCTCGTGCAGCGCGCGGTTCTCTTCCGGATAGACGGTATCGATGCCGCCGGCGAGCACGGCGATCGTGCCGGACGAGAGCGCGCCCTCGTGCGCCGCGCCATCGATGCCGCGCGCGAGGCCCGAGACGATGACGAGTTTCTGGCCGCCCAGCTCGCCGGCGATCTCGCGCGCGAAGCGCCGCCCGTTGGCCGAGGCGTTGCGCGCGCCGACGATCGCCACCGCGCGCCGCGTCAGGAGATCGGCGTGGCCGCGCACGGAGAGGAGCGGCGGCGCGTCCTCGATCGCGGCGAGCGCCGGCGGATAGGCGGGCTCGCCCCAGGCGACGAACTTCGCTTCCGCTTTCGTCAGCCCTTCGAGCTCGCGCTCGACCGCGGCTTTCGTCGCGATCGCGAGCGGGCGCTGACGTCCGCCGCGGCGCGCGATCTCGGGCAGCGCATCGAGCGCCGCTCCGGCCGAGCCGAAGCGCGCCAAGAGCTGATAGAACGTGATCGGCCCGACATTCTCGCTGCGGATGAGGCGCAGCCAGTCGAACCGTTCGGACGGGCTCAGGGATCGCGCGGCGCCGGTCATAGGGGCCGCACCATGCGAAAAACCGGGGCCTTGCGTCAACTGGCCTCGTCGCCAGCCGCCGATCCGGCTCTCCTCGCCGCGCAGGAGGCGGAGCGCGTTGTCGCGATGGCGCAAAAGCACGAGCAGCGCGATGACGAGCGCCACCGCGCTGGTCGTGCCGGTGCCGGTCACGAGCCAGGCATAGACCGGCAAGAGCGCGGCCGCGACGATCGCGGCGAGCGAGGAATAGCGCGTCACGGCGAGGACCAGGAGCCAGGTGGCGCCGCAGGCGAGCCCGACCGGCCAGGCGAGCGCCAGAAGCGCGCCCCCGGATGTCGCCACCCCCTTGCCGCCGTTGAAGTGAAGCCAGGGCGGGAACATGTGGCCGATCACGGCGGCAAGCGCCGCCACGGCCGCGAACTCCGCGCCCCACGCCCGCGCCAGAAGCACCGCCGCCGCGCCCTTGCCGCCGTCGAGCACCAGGGTGAGCGCGGCCAAGCCCTTGTTGCCGGTGCGCAGCACGTTGGTCGCGCCGATATTGCCCGAGCCGATGCGGCGGATGTCGCCCAAGCCCGCGCGGCGCGTGAGGATCAGCCCGAACGGGATGGAGCCCAGGAGATAAGCGAGCGCCGCGCAGAGCGCATATCCGCCCGCTCCGGATGACACCGACATGGAACTCTTCGCGTGAACCTCTTATCACTATATGGCGGCGGAGAGGCCGGATGAAGCGCGACGTCTGCACCATCAACGACCTGAGCAACGGCGAGATCGAGGAAATCTTCGACCTCGCCGACCGCTTCCTCGCCGAGATGGGCAAGCCCGAGCGCCCGCACCAGATCGGCGGACGGCGCCACGACGCGGCCGGCCAGGTGATGACGAGCCTCTTCTACGAGCCCTCGACGCGCACGCGCTTTTCCTTCGAGGCGGCGATGGTGCGGCTGGGCGGCAACGTGCTCGGCACGGTCGATGCGGTGTCGTCCTCGGCGGCCAAGGGCGAAAGCCTCGCCGACACGGTGCGCGTCATGGAGAACTATGCCGACCTCATCGTCATGCGCCACCCCTACGAGGGCGCCGCGCGCGCCGCCGCGGAATATGTGGATATTCCGGTCATCAATGGCGGCGACGGCGGCCACGAGCATCCGACCCAGACGCTGTGCGATCTCTATACGCTGCGGCGCGAGAACCGCACCTTGAAGGATCTGAACGTGCTGCTGGTCGGCGATTTGAAGAACGGGCGCACCGTCCATTCGCTGGTCTACGGCCTCGCGCGCTTCAAGGCGAACATCATCCCGATGCCAGCCAAGGGGTTCGAGCTGCCGGACCATGTCGGCCGCCGCCTGCAGGAGGAATATCACCATCATCCCTATCCCAAGGAGGCGGTGTTCGGCAGCGAGGAGGATCTGCCGCCGATCGACGTGGTCTATGTCGCGCCCGGAAGCGAGCTCAATCTGAGCGCGCAGGGGCAGGCAGCCGCGAGCGCAGACGAGGACGCGTCCAACCGGCGGCAAAAGCGCGCGCTCAAATTCGACGTGTGCTACGTGACGCGGCTCCAGGGCGAGCGGCTGGCGCCGGGCCAGAAGCTCGGCACGGATTATCCGGTGATCGACGCCAAGTTCCTGCGCGGGCGGCGCTATCGCGACACGCGCGTGCTCCATCCGCTGCCGCGCGTCAACGAGCTCGGCTACGACCTCGACAGCGATCCGCGCGGCGTCTATTTCAAGCAGGCCGCCTATGGCGTGCCGGTGCGCATGGCGCTGATCGCGAAGGTGCTCGGTCTTATGCCCTTCGCCACGCGCGAAACGCCCGCGCCGCGCAAGATCTATGGCCATGTCGAGGGGATGCGCTGTCCCAACCCGCGCTGCATCACGCAGCATCCGAGCGAGAAGGCGCACCTGGCGCCGAAATTCTGGTTCATCCGCTCGAGCCGGGCGCTGGCGCGCTGCGTCTATTGCGAGACCGACACCGAGATCGCGCGCTATGTCGATCTCGCGACGAGGATGCCGTCCTCCGATTTCGACCGCCTGCCCGGGCTTGCGCCCGGCGACGTGCTGCTCTTCGCCACGGCCGAGGACGCGCGCAAGGCCGGCTACGGCGGCGGTAAGTCACGACGCCCGCCCGATCCGGTCGAGAAAGCCCTGCAGGATGTAGGCGGCGGCGGCCTTGTCGATGATCTCGGCGCGGCGTTTCCTCGACAGGTCGGCCGCGATCATCCCGCGCTCGACCGCTTCGGTCGAGAAGCGCTCGTCCCAGAACGCGAGCGGCAGGTCGCTGAGCGCCAGGAGGTTGCGCGCGAACTGGCGCACGCCTTGCGTGCGCGAGCTGTCGCGCCCGTCGAGCGCCAGGGGCAGTCCCACGACGACGGCGCCGGCGCGGTGCTTCTCGAGCTCGGCAAAAATGCGCTGCGCGTCGTCGCGAAAGCGCGTGCGGCGGATCGTGTCGAGCGGCGAGGCGATGACGAGCCGCGTGTCGGAAAGCGCCATGCCGATGGTCTTGGTGCCGACATCGAGCCCCAGGAGCCGCGCGCCCGGCTGAAGCGCTTTCTTGAGGTCGCTGGGGTTGCAGACCGGCATGACGGATGCTAGGTGACGACCATGGCGTTGGACAAGGCCACGGTCGCGCGAATCGCCACGCTGGCGCGCATCAAAGTGCCGGACAGCGAGCAGGAGCATCTGGCGCGCGAGCTGTCCAACATCCTCGACTGGATCGCGCAGCTCGACGAGGTGGCGACCGACGGCGTCGAGCCGATGGCGAGCGTCGCCGACATGCGCCTGCCCGTGCGCGAGGACGAAGTCACCGACGGCAACATGCGCGAGCGCATCCTCAAGAATGCGCCGCAAGAGCAGCGCGGATTCTTCGTCGTGCCGAAGGTGGTGGAGTGACGGGCCTCACCGGCCTCACCATCGCCGCCGCGCGCGACGGCTTGCGGCAGAAGAAATTCTCCGCCCGCGAGCTGACCGAGGCGCATATCGCAGCCGTCGCCGCGGCGCGCCCGCTGAACGCCTATCTCGTCGAGACGCCGGAGCGCGCGCGCGCGATGGCGGCCGAATCCGACCGCCGCCTCGCCCGCGGCGAAGGCCGCGCGCTCGAAGGCCTGCCGATCGCGATCAAGGACCTGTTCTGCACCGAGGACGTGCGCGACCACCGCCGGCTCGCGCATCCTCGAGGGATTCCGCCCGCCTTATGAATCGACCGTCACGGCCAATCTCTGGCGCGCCGGCGCGGTGATGCTCGGCAAGCTCAACATGGACGAGTTCGCCATGGGCTCGGCCAATGTCACGAGCGCTTATGGCAATGTCGAGAATCCGTGGCGCCGGCGGCACGACAACCGGCCGCTCGTGCCGGGCGGATCGTCGGGCGGCTCGGCCGCGGCGGTGGCGGCGCGCGCGGCGCTTGCCGCCACCGGCACCGATACCGGCGGCTCGATCCGCCAGCCCGCGAGCTTTTGCGGCATCGTCGGATTGAAGCCCACCTACGGACGCTGCTCGCGCTGGGGCATCGTCGCGTTCGCGTCCTCGCTCGACCAGGCCGGGCCGATGACGCGCACGGTGCGAGGACGCCGCCATCATGCTCGGCGCCATGGCGGGGCACGATCCGAAGGATTCGACCTCGGCGCCCTTGCCCGTGCCGGATTTCGAGGCGGCGCTCCGGCAAAGCCCGTGCGCGGCTTGCGCATCGGCATCCCGCGCGAATATCGCCTCGACGGCATGCCCGCCGCGATCGAGGCACTGTGGCAGGAGGGCCGGCGCTGGCTCGAAGCGGCCGGCGCCAGCGTCGTCGAGATCGGCCTGCCGCTCACGAAATACGCGCTCCCGGCCTATTACATCATCGCGCCGGCCGAGGCGTCGTCGAACCTCGCGCGCTATGACGGCGTGCGCTTCGGCTTGCGCGTGCCGGGCGAAAGCCTCGAGGCGATGTACGAGGAAACGCGCGGCCGCGGGTTTTGGCGCCGAGGTGCGCCGCCGCATCCTGATCGGCACCTACGTGCTCTCGGCCGGCTATTACGACGCCTATTATCTGAAGGCCCAGAAAGTGCGCGCGCTGATCGCGCGCGATTTCGCCACTGCCTTCGAGCAGTGCGACGCGATCCTGACGCCGACCGCGCCGTCGCCCGCCTTCGCCATCGGCGAGAAGATGGACGATCCGGTGGCGATGTACCTGAACGATGTGTTCACCGTGCCGTCGAGCCTCGCGGGATTGCCCGCGATCTCGCTGCCGGCGGGATTGAGCGAAGACGGCTTGCCCTTGGGCCTCCAGGTGATCGGCCGCGCGTTCGACGAGGAGACCGTGCTGTCGGTTGCGGCCGCGCTCGAAGCGGCCGCCGGCTTTTCCGCCGAGCCCGCCTTCATCGCCGGCGGGCGCGCATGAACCTCGTCGCGGGCCGCACCGGGAACTGGGAGGTCGTGATCGGCCTCGAGGTCCATGCCCAGGTGATCGCCAAGGCGAAGCTCTTTTCCGGCGCCGCCACCGAATTCGGCGCCGAGCCCAACACGCAAGTCTCGACCATCGATGCGGCGTTCCCCGGCATGCTGCCGGTGCTCAACAAGTTCTGCGTCGAGCAGGCGGTGCGCACGGGCCTCGGGCTCGACGCGAAGATCAACCTCGTCTCGGTGTTCGCGCGCAAGAACTATTTCTATCCCGACCTGCCGGCGGGCTATCAGATCTCGCAATACGACCGGCCGATCGTCGGCAAGGGCCGCATCGCGCTCGATCTCGCCGACGGAGCGACGCGCGAGATCGGCATCACGCGCCTCCATCTCGAACAGGACGCCGGGAAGAGTCTCCACGACCAGCATCCCAACGCGACCTTCGTCGATCTCAACCGCGCCGGCGTCGGCCTCATGGAGATCGTGTCCGAGCCCGATCTGCGCAGCGCCGAGGAGGCGGGCGCATATCTGCGCAAGCTGCGCGCCATCCTGCGCTATCTCGGCACGTGCGATGGCAACATGGAGGAGGGGAGCCTGCGCTGCGACGCCAACGTCTCGGTGCGTCGGCCGGCGCGCGCCCTTGGGCACGCGCTGCGAGATCAAGAACGTCAATTCGGTCCGCTTCGTGATGCAGGCGATCGACTATGAGGCGCGCCGCCAGATCGAGCTGCTGGAAGAGGGCGGCACGGTCGCGCAGGAGACGCGTCTCTACGATGCCGCGCGCGGCATCACCCGGCCGATGCGCAGCAAGGAAGAAGCGCACGACTACCGCTATTTCCCCGATCCCGATCTCCTGCCGCTCGTGCTCGACGAGGCTTGGGTGAAGGGGATCGGCGCGCAGCTCCCGGAGCTGCCGGACGCGAAGAAGGCGCGCTTCATCGCGCAGTATCGGTTGGGCGCGGGCGAGGCCGATCTGCTCGTCGCCGAGAAGGCGCATGCCGACTATTTCGAGGCGGTTGCGCAGGGCCGCGACGGCAAGCTCGCGGCCAACTGGGTGACGGGCGACCTCTACGGCGTCCTCAACAAGCGTGGCGTCGGCATCGCGGACGCGCCGGTCGGCGCGACCGCGCTGGGCGAGCTCTTGGATCTCATCGCCGACGGCACGATCTCGGGGCGCCTGGCCAAGGACGTGTTCGCTGCCATGGTCGAGAGCGGCAAGAGCGCCAAGGCGATCGTCGAGGAGCGCGGCCTGCGCCAGGTCACCGACACGGGCGCGATCGACGCCGCGATCGAGCACGTCCTCGCGCGCGAGGCGGACAAGATCGCGGAATATCGCGCCGGCAAGGACAAGCTGTTCGGCTACTTCGTCGGGCAGGTGATGAAGGCGACCGGCGGCAAGGCCAACCCTGCATTGGTGAACGAGCGGCTTCGCACCCGCCTAGGTTGAGATTGCGCTTCCCGCCCATGGTGGTATCGTGGGCGGGGGGAATGGGATCAAGGCGCCCGGCGTGCGACGGCTCGAGGGAACCGGCGAGAACATTAGCGCGGAGAGGCAAGCTGCCGCGTCGGCGCGCAGCCTTCCCGTCGGCCTGCGCCTCATCGTGATTCTCGCCGCGGGGCTCATCGGCTGGGCCGTACCGCTCGGCCTTTTGTACTTGCTGTGGTGATGGGCTCTCGTACTTTCGGATAAGGATTTCTCAGTCACAGTGATTGTTTTGTCACGAGTCGTGACGATTACGGGGCAGGCGTCAAGGGCTTGCTTGTCAGTATTTCTCGCCCTTGATATCAACTGCTTAGTTTTTTTGGTTCTTGGCGCGAGGGGGAGTACCCGCCATGCGACGCAATATTCTGGTCGCTTTGTGCAGCGCCTCGCTCGGCTTGATGCCGACGCTCGGATGGGCGCAGGTCGTCGGACCCCTGGTGCCGGTGCCGCCGCTGCCGGCCGGACCCCAAGCGCCGCCGCAGCCGGGCGAGCCGGCGGTGGTCGGCAAGACCGTGACCGACCGCGCGCGGCCCGAGATCGATCCGCTCGGCATCCGCTTCGGCGACTTCTTCTTCTTCCCGCGCGCCGAAATCGACGAGGGCTACACCGACAATCTGTTCGCGACGGAATCGGGCAAGGTCAGCGCCTGGCTGACGCAGATCGTGCCGAGCTTCGACATCATCTCGAACCTGCCGACGAACGCGATCGAGGTGAGCGCCGGCGCGGCGCTCGGGCGCTATGCGAGCCATACCAGCGAGAATTACGACGACGCGTTCAGCGCGATCAGCGGCCGCATCGATCTGTCAGCGCTCACTCACATCCTCGCCAGCGCGCGCATCGACCGCCTGCACGTTCCGCGCACGTCGCCTGATTCTCCGGGCAATGCGGCGCAGCCGGTCGTCTACAACACCGAGAACGGCTCTGTCGGCATCGAGCAGACCGGTACGCGCATCGGCTATCTCGTCTCCGGGAACGTGACGCGGTGGGATTACAACGCGGTGCCGGCCGTCGGTGGCGGTTTCGTCTTCCAGAGCGACCGCGACGAAACCGGCTACGAAGGCGTCGTCAAGGGCACCTACGAATTCTTTCCCGACTACCAGGCCTATCTGCGCGGCTCGGGCAATACGCAGCAATTCGACCATGCCGCCGGAAACGGCATTCCGATCCGCAATTCGAACGGCTATCGCATCGATGCCGGCATGCGCATCGACTTGACCGGCGTAACCTATGCCGATGTCTATGGCGGCTGGCTGGAGCAGAACTATTCCGCGTCGCAATTCGGCACCATCGGCGGCCCCGATTTCGGTGCGAGCGTGGTGTGGAATTTCAGCACGCTCGACACCTTGAAGTTGACCTCCGTGCGCACCGTCACCAACAGCAATGCCGAAATCGGCACGGGCGCGCCGGGCACGGCGCTTTCGCCCGGCTATCTCGGAAGCATCCTCGGGGTGAGCCTCGATCACGAGCTGCTGCGCAACGTGCTGCTCAACGGCAATGCGGGCTGGGAGACCGACGACTGGAAGGGGATCAACCGCACCGACGACATCTACAGCATCGGCGCCGGCGCCAAATACCTGATGAACCGCAATCTCTATCTCGGATTCACCTGGACCTTCCAGCGCCGCAATTCGAGCGGCACGCAGTCCACGACGGGTTATTCGCAGAACATCTTCCTGCTGCGGCTGAGCACGCAGATCTGAGGCTCAGGCCCGCCCGTACGTGTCCTCGAAGCGGACGATGTCGTCCTCGCCGAGATAGCTGCCGGACTGCACCTCGATGAGGTGCAGCGGGATCTTTCCCGGGTTCTCGAGGCGATGGCGCGTGCCGAGCGGGATGTAGGTCGACTCGTCCTCGTGCAGCATGATCTCCTCGTTGCCGCGCACCACCTTGGCGGTGCCGTGCACGACGACCCAATGCTCGGCGCGATGATGATGCATCTGCAGCGACAGTATTGCCGCCCGGCTTCACCATGATGTGCTTCACCTGGACGCGCTCGCCGCTGTGGATCGTGCGGTAGGTCCCCCACGGGCGGTGGACGAGCGGATGCGCGGCCAGCTCGGGCCTGCCGTCGCGCTCGAGCCGCGCGATGAGGGTCTTGAGATCGGCGGCGCGGCTCTTGTGCGCGATGAGCGTCGCATCCGGCATCGCCACCACGACCAGATCCTCGATCCCGAGCGTGGCGAGGAGGCCCGCTTCCGAGCGCAGATAGGAATTGCGCGTGGCCTCGGCGACGACGTCGCCCGAGAGCACGTTGCCGGCGTCGTCCTTCGCGCCGATCTGCCACAGCGCGTCCCACGTGCCGACATCGCTCCAGCCCATCTCGACCGGCACGACCGCGGCATGGCGCGTGTGCTCCATCACCGCGTAGTCGAGCGAGATGTTCTCGCACGCGGCTGAAGGACTCGCGGTCGAGGCGCAGGAAATCGAGGTCGGCCTTGGCGCGCTCGAGCGCCGTGCGGCAGGCGGCCAAGGTCGCCGGATGGAGCCGCTCCATCTCGCTGACGAGAAGCTCGGCGGGAATGAGGAAGATGCCGCTGTTCCAGTAATGCTCGCCCGACGCGATATAGGCTTCCGCGCGCGCGCGGTCGGGCTTTTCCACGAACGCCGCGACGGCGAAGCTGCCGGGCGCGCCGGCGATGGCGGCGCCGCGCCGGATATAGCCGTAGCCGGTCTCCGGCCGGTCGGCGGTGATGCCGAAGGTGACGAGCCGCCCGAGCCGCGCCGCTTGGCGCCGCGCGCGCGACGGCGGCGCGGAACGCGTCGCCATCGGCGATCACGTGGTCCGACGGCATGACGAGGAGCAGCCGCATCCTTCTCGGCCTTGAGCGCCAGGAGCGCGGCGATCGCGACGGCGGGCGCGGTGTTGCGGCCCACGGGCTCGAGCACGATGGCGCGCGGCGCGATCTCGGCCAGGCGGAGCTGCTCGGCGACCATGAAGCGGTGCTCGTCGTTGGCGATGACGAGCGGCGCGGCAAAGACACTCGCATCGGCGACGCGCAGCGCCGCGTCCTGGAGCAGGCTGCGCTCCGACACGAGCGGCAGGAGCTGCTTTGGATGCAGCGCCCGCGACATCGGCCAGAGCCGCGTGCCCGAGCCGCCCGACAGGATCACGGGATGGACCCGTGCCGCCATGCCTTCGTCCTTTCCGTCGCACGCCAGACTGCGCGCCGCGCAATCTTAGCGCAAGGCGGTTAAAGCTCGATAATCGGGCCAGGACCGGTCTTTTTCCGAGATCGCCGCCACCGGAAGCGGCCATTTTATGGCGAAGGCAGGGTCGTCCCAGCGCACGCCCGAGGACGATTGCGGCGCGTAGAACGCCGAGATCTGATAGAGCACCTCGCTGTCGTCGGCGAGCGTCTCGAACCCGTGCGCGAACCCCTTGGGAATATAGAGCGCGGCGCCGTTCGCGGCGGAAAGCTCGAAGCCCTGCCAGCGGCAGATAGGTCGGCGATTGCGGGCGCAAATCCACCGCCACGTCGAAGATCGCGCCCGTGATGCAGCGCACGAGCTTCACCTCGTCGTGCGGCGGGCGCTGGAAATGGAGGCCGCGCAAGGTGCCGCGCGCGCGGTTGGCGGAGAGGCTCGCTTGCGCGATCTCGACATCGAGCCCGGCGCCCGCGAATTCGCGCCGGCACCAGATGCGCGCGAACGAGCCGCGCTCGTCGCGCTGCGGCTCGGGTTCGACGAGTACGAGGCCCGGAAGGCGCGTCGGCGTGAAGATCATGCGCTGACGAGCGACGGCCGCTCCGTGCGGCGGCGGAATTCGCTGTCGATCTCGCCGGTCGCGACGAGGTGCTGCAGCTGCTTCAGCCGCGTATAGGCGCGGAAGCCGAACGTCTCGGCGCTCATGCCGATGCCGGCGAACACGTCGTGCAGCTGCTGCGCGCCGTCGGCCGCGCTGAAGCGGCAGCGGAAGAGGGGCAGATGCTTGCCGATCTTGGCGAAGGCGACGCGGTAGGAGCGGTTGTCGGCGGACGGCGGCCCGAAGCTCAGCCTTGAGCCGGCAAAGGCGGAGGCCACGATCTCGGCGATCTGGCGCACGGTATAGTTCTGCGCGTCGTCGCCGACATTGAAGATCTGGCCGTGCACCGCCTCCGGCGGCGCCTCGAGCGCCAAGGCGATCGCCTGGCAGATGTCCTCGACATGGACGAGCGGGCGCCACGGCGTGCCGTCGCTCAGCACCTTGACCTCGCCGCTGGTCCAGGCATGGCCGCAGAGATCGTTCAAGACGATGTCGAAGCGCATGCGCGGGCTCGGCCCATAGGCGGTGGCGTTGCGCAGGAAGACCGGCGCGAAGCCGTCGTCGGCGAGCGCCATCACGTCGCGCTCGACCAGCACCTTGCAGTTGGCATAGGCGGTCTGCGGATTGGGCGGCGATTCCTCGGTGCGGTAGCCGCCTTCGGCGGCCGCGCCATAGACGCTGCACGAGGAGGTATAGACGAAGCGGCGCACGCCGGCCTTCTTGGCGTTCAGCGCCAATTCGACCGAGCCGCGGTGATTGATGGCGTAGGTGAGGCGCGGGTCGTGCTGCGCCAAGGGATCGTTCGACAGCTCGGCCAGGTGCACGACGGCGTCGAAGCCGGCGAGGTCGGCGGCGGAGATGTCGCGAATGTCCTTGGCGATCGTGCCCGGGCGGCGGCGCCCGTCCTCGTAGAGCCAGCCGTCGCGGTAGAAGCCGGCATCCAATCCGACCGCCTGATGGCCCCGCTCGACGAGGAGCGGCGTCAGCATGGCGCCGATATAGCCCTCGGCGCCGGTCACCAGAATGCGCATCCCGAACTCCCTCGCGCAGGGCGGATTTCCGCGCCGGGCCAACGCCACGGGCGAAGCTTCGTTCCCGCTCCGCCCCTTCCGCGCGAGCGGCCCGTGCGCTAGGACGCCGACGGCGCATCAACAAAGGGACTGGCGATGATCGATCTCTATGCCTGGGGCACGCCCAACGGGCGCAAGCCGATGATCATGCTCGAGGAGACCGGCCTCCCCTACGAGCTGCACAAGATCAATATCGGCAAGAACGAACAGTTCACGCCCGAGTACATCGCCATCAATCCCAATTCCAAGATCCCGGCGCTGATCGACCGCGACGGCCCGGGCGGCAAGCCGCTGCGCGTGTTCGAATCGGGCGCGATGCTCATCTATCTCGCCGAGAAGAGCGGCAAGTTCATGCCGTCCGACACGCGCGGCAAATACGCCGTGCTCGAATGGCTGATGTTCCAGATGGGCGGCGTCGGGCCGATGTTCGGCCAGGCGCATCATTTCCTGCGCCAGGCGCCGGAGCAGATCCCCTACGCGCAGGAGCGCTATGTCAAGGAGACGCGGCGCCTTTATGGCGTGATGGACAAGCGGCTCGGCGAGGCGCCCTATCTCGCCGGCGACTATTCGATCGCCGACATGGCCACATATCCGTGGGTCGCGCGCTATGAATGGCACAAGGTGGCGCTCGGCGAATTCCCCAATGTCGAGCGCTGGTTCAAGGCGATCGCGGCGCGGCCGGCGGCGGCGCGCGCGATGGCGGCGAGCTTCTGAGCCTTAGAGCTCGGCGCGCGGCCGGGCCTGGCGCCGGCGCTCGTTCGCGAGCATCGCCTGCGTGCCCTGGTCGAGCGCCCTGAGCTCGGCCTTGCAGCGCTCGAGGATCTGCATGTCGCGCTGATCCTCGCGATCGGAAATGTCCATATAGCTGAGCTTGATCTCGACGAGATCGAGCAGCATCTCGATGGAACGCTTGGACAGCCCCATGTCCTTCTCCCACTCTCCGCGGCGCGAATCATCGGGCGCTCTTTATTAAGATGAGGTAAACCGCCCGGCCCGCGGCTGCCGGCTCCCCCGCGTTGACAGGCCCTGGAGGGGCCCGCTAGAAGGCCTCCGGCATGCGCCGTGATGTCACCGCTCTAGGTGGAGGGGTGGCCGAGTGGCTGAAGGCGGCGGTTTGCTAAACCGTTATAGGGATAACACCCTATCGCAGGTTCGAATCCTGTCCCCTCCGCCACCCTGCTTCGCATTACGTGCTTCGCAGGATTTGCGTCGCCCCATCCTTGCGAAGCAGGATGCCCTCCGAAGCCACCGGCGAAGGAGGGCTTTCCGTGCGGTCACAAGCGACTTGAAGCGCCGCGTCCCAGACGGGCCGCGCCGCCTTCCCTTGCTTCAGGGCCATTGTCACCGGGTAGTCGGCGAGGTTGGTGCGCAATGTAACTGGCCCAGTGGACGGCAATGCCAATCCTATTAGTCGCGCGCCATAATGACGTTGCCCGTCAACTCCTCGACACTGCTGAGCCGTACCAACACGGCTGTCCCCTTCTTTTCCGGATCGGGTTTGCGCTCCTCGTCGGGGATCAGGTCCCACACCTTATCGCGGTCCGGACCGCTCGTGACCAAGCGGACGTCGCCGTAAAAGCGGATGACGCCAGCGCGGTATTTCAACTCGCCCGCATGCGTGGGGTTGCGATAGAAGATACAGACGTGCGGGTTTTCTTCGATCCGCTTCAGCGCCGACCGGTTGCTGCGCTCCCAGTAACACAAGGTCTCGTCGTCGAATACGGTGACACTGCCTTTGGGGCTGATCTGTGGATGGCCGTCCTTGGTCGAGGTGCCGAGCAGGCAGGGCGTCCCGTCCTTGAGGGCAGAGGCCAGCACTTTTCGGATTGGGTCGGTCAGTTTGATCACGTGAATTACCTCCTCCGCGCGAAATCTTGAAACCGCAGCATCGACCTAAGTGTGGCGCACCCCCTTTGGCCCCGCAAGACACCGACAAGGATGGCCTGTTCCGGGACGGGTGTCCGCTCCCTGCGTTTTGTCCCTACGCGATCGCACAGAAAGGCAACCACTGCGCATGATGTAGGTCAATGCGGCGTTCGGAACGGCTGCTACTTTTGCCCGATAGCAGGAGGATCGCCGTGGCATTAAAGACAATTCTCGTCGCCGCGAGCGGCGGCGCAGCAAGTGACGCGGCGATCGAAACCGCCTGTCGTGCTGCCCAACGCACCGGCGCGCGCCTTGAGGCGCTGCACGTCAAGCCCGATCCGAGACAGATCGTCGCGACCATGGCCGACGGTTTCGGGATGCCGCTTTCCGGCGCGTGGTTCGACCGGCTTGTCGCCAATTCCGACGCGCTGGCCGAAAAGACCAAGACATCGTTTGAGGGGATCGCGAAGCGGCACAATCTCGCACTCGTGGCCGAGCGCGGTAAATCCTCCGCGGCTTGGCGGGTCGAGACGGGCTACGCGCCGATCGTCGTCGCCCGCCGTGCACGCTTCTTCGATCTCGTCGTGCTTGGCCGGTCCGAGCGCGTGGTCAATGAGCCGCACACCGACACGATCGAGGAAACCCTGCTTTACTCCGGACGGCCGGTATTGCTGGCGCCCGCCAAGCCGCCGGAAAAGTTCGGTGAGATCGTCGCCGTCGGCTGGAACGGATCGCCGGAGGCCGTACATGCGCTGGTCGCGTCCCTCCCGCTTCTCAAGACGGCGCGGACCTTCCTTGTGATGACGGTCGGCGAGGCGGCCTATGATGACGCGATTCCTCTGCTCGATTACCTCGCAGCACACGGGATCGCAGCGACGCATTGCACGGTGCCGCCGGTCAAGGGCGTAGGCCCGGGCGAGCAACTCCTGGCCGAGGCGCGCGGCGAGGGCGCGGATCTCCTGGTGATGGGTGCCTATGGGCACCGGCCGTGGCGCGAGCTGCTTTTCGGCGGGGCGACGCGGCAGGTCGTGGGAGCGAGCCTTCTCCCCATCCTGCTCGCGCATTAGCGATATGCGCGGCGTGGACGAACGAAAGCCCTGAAGGTGGTGCGCGATGACGAGAATGCGGCGGCCGCGCTCCTCACGCGGCTTCCGCCAAATCCTCGAGCGCCGCGCGATTGCGTATCAGGATCTGGTGGCTGTTCTCGAGCGCGATGATGCCTTCGTTCTTGAGCTGGCTGAGGCCGCGGCTCACCGTCTCCATGGTCAGGCCGAGATGATCGCCAATATCGGTCCGGCTCATCGGCAGAAACACGCCGTCCGCCTTGCCGATGCGCTCGTCGAGATCGAGCAGGAACGAGGCGATCCGCTCCTCGGCAGTCTTGCGCCCGAGCAGGACGAGTTTCTGCTGCGCCGATGAAAGCCCGTGGCAGGCGATGCTGAGGAGACGGCGCCCGATTCTCGGCTCCTGCCAGGCGAGTGCTTCGACCTTGCGCCGCGCGTAGCGCACCACCGTGGTGTCGGCCATCGCCTCGGCGGTGAAGAGGTAGCTCGTGTCGGCGTCGAGGCCGATGAAATCGCCCGGGAGATAGAATTCGCTCACATGGCGGCGTCCATCCGCGAGCAACTTTGAGCTGCGAATGGCGCCGGTGACCACCTTGAAATAATGCTCGGCTGCATCGCATTCACGGAACAAGACGTCATCGCGGCGAAGCGATTGGACCGTACCGACGCGATCGAGCGCGGCGAGTTCGTCTGCGAGCGCTCCCGCCGCAGCCTGTTGCAGGGATACTGGCGTGGCGTTGGCAGCAATCCGGAGGTTTGGGTTCATGGCTTCGGTATCCTCGCTGGTCCTGTCGTTCTGTGCGAGGAATATCGCAACGCGAGCGTGGCCGTAATTCGTGACTTCCCCTACGTAGTTCTACGTATGGGTTCCGGCGGCCGCCTTCGTCGGCTCAGTTCCGCGCCTGCGCAACCTCAACGTAGCGCGACGCGATCAGGCCCGCCGGACGCATTTGCGCTGGATCAAGGCGGCCATGAAGCTTGGGTTGCAAATTCAGGCGTGGCTTGGCGCCGCCTCGCCGGGAGGGCAGACACACCAGATGCACGTAAAGCGGAGTGACGCATGACCGAGCAAGGGACCGCCGGCGCGCGGGAAGAGACGGCGCGGCGCAACGGTTCGTCCGCAGGTGCGCACTGGCCGTTTCCCTGGCTTGACGCGGACGCGCTTGCGCGGTTTTGGCAATTGCCTAAGCCTGAAGCGGGCTCCGCTGGTGCTCGCCCGGCGCTGTCGCTCGCGCAACACACGAGCGCAACGCGTGACGGGTCCGGCGACATCGAGCCGCCGACGAGCATCGACCGGCTGCTCCACGCCGTCGTCGGCCGCTTTACCGCGGGCCTTTCACCGGCATCGCTCGCCTTGGCCTATGCCGACTGGGCCATGCATCTCGCGGGCGCGCCCGGCAAGCAGCGGCAGCTCGTCGAAAAGGCGGCGCGCAAGGCGGTCCGCCTGTTCATCTACGCCGCGCGCCACGGGACCGAACCCGGCGCTCCGCCCTGTATCGAGCCCTTGCCGCAAGATCATCGCTTTCGCAGCGAGGCGTGGCAACGATGGCCATTCAACCTCATCTACCAGTCGTTCCTCCTGCATCAGCAATGGTGGCATAACGCCACGACCGGAATCAGCGGCGTCTCGCTCCATCATCAGCAGGTGGCATCGTTCGCCGCCCGCCAATTGCTCGATGTGTTCGCGCCCACCAATTTCATCCTGACCAACCCCGACCTGCTCGAGACGACGCATGCGCGAAGGCGGCCGAAACCTCGCGCGCGGCGTCATGAATTTTCTCGAGGACTGGGAGCGGGCGCTGGGCGGACGGCCAGAAGTGGGATCGGAAGCCTTCGTGCCGGGCGAGAATGTTGCGGTGACGCGCGGCGAAGTCGTCTATCGCAACCGCCTCATCGAGCTGATCCAGTATGCCCCGGCGACGGACACCGTCCATGCCGAGCCCATCCTGATCGTGCCCGCCTGGATCATGAAGTACTACATTCTCGACCTCTCGCCGCAGAATTCGCTCGTCAAATACCTGGTCGATCGCGGCCACACCGTCTTCATGATCTCGTGGCACAACCCGGGTGCCGGCGATCGCGACTTGGGGCTCGACGATTATCTGCGATTGGGGCCGCTTGCCGCGCTCGATGCGATCCGAACGATCGTTCCGGATCGCCGCATCAACGCCATGGGCTACTGCCTCGGCGGAACGCTGCTCGCGATTGCGGCCGCCTATCTCGCGCTCGACAAGCGCGCCGACCTCAATTCCGTCACGCTCCTGGCGGCGCAGACCGATTTCACCGAGGCCGGCGAGCTCATGCTGTTCATCGACGAGGGGCAGCTCGACTTTCTCGAAGACATCATGTGGAACCAGGGCTATCTGGACACACGCCAGATGGCCGGCGCGTTCCAGCTCCTGCGCTCGAACGATCTCGTCTGGTCGCATATGACCGAGGACTATCTCATGGGGCGGCGCAGCCCGATGACCGATCTCATGGCCTGGAACGCAGACGCGACCCGTATGCCCTACCGCATGCACAGCGAATACTTGCGCCGGCTTTTTCTCGACAACGACCTGTTCGAGGGCCGCTATGCGGTCGACGGGAAGTCCGTCGAGCTGCAGGACATCCGCGCCCCGGTCTTCGCGGTGTCGACGGAGTACGATCATGTCGCGCCATGGCGTTCGGTCTACAAGATCAATCTCATCGGCGGCAGCCGACGTCACGTTCGTCCTCACCAGCGGTGGCCACAATGCCGGCATCGTCAGCGAGCCGGGTCACGCAAATCGGCACTACAGGATCTCTCACCGCGCCGCCGACAAGCCTCATATCGATCCCGATGCGTGGTATGAAACGGTGCCGGCAACGATGGCTCGTGGTGGCCCGCCTGGGCGTCGTGGCTCGAGGAGAAGTCGACCGGACGTGTGGCGCCGCCCGCCATGGGTGCCCGGAACAGGGGCTGCCGCCACTCGGGCCCGCACCGGGCCGTTACGTGCATGAGCGTTGAGCGCGAAGGAAATCGTAATCATGACCTCGTCATCTCTGACCCAGCTTGGCCTGGCACTCGTCGTCGTTGCCGCATCCGTGGCGCAAGCAGCCGCCGCCGATGTGGACGCCGGCAAGCGGCTGACGCAGCAATGGTGCACCGGCTGCCACGTTGTCGGCGGCAGCAACCGCGGCACCGACGCGGCGCCCTCGCTCCCGGCGCTCGCCGAGCAGAAGGGCAAGGACCCGCAATGGGTCAAGACCTGGCTCGCGGACCCTCATCCGCCGATGCCGAACCTCAATCTGTCGCGCCAGCAGATCGACGACATCTCGGCCTATCTCGCCGAGCCTGCAGCCGCGCTGACGCCGCCGGCCCGGTTCGTATGCGTGGGCCTTGATGCAGGTCATGGCGCCCGGGACCCGCGCGGCGCCAAGATGGCGATCGCGTGCAAGCATGGAAGGTGCGCCATGAGACAGATGTCCGAGATTGTCAGGAACCAGAAGCCGCTCACGCTGCATCCGGCGGCGACGGTGAAACACGCCTGCGAGCGTATGCGCGATCGCCGCGTCGGCGCCGTTCTTGTGACCGATCCGGACCAGCGCCTGCTTGGCATCTTCACCGGCCGCGACGCCGTCCGCGTGCTCGCCGAGGGCAGGGATGCCGCGCTCACCACTCTTGCCGACGTCATGACCCACAAACCCGACACGATGCCGCCGGGCAAAACCGCGATCGAGGCTTTGCGGCTGATGCAGGACGGCGGCTTCCGGCACGTGCCGGTCATCGCGAACGGCAAGGTCGTGGGCGTCGTCTCCAAGGGCGATTTCCGCGGCGACGAGCAGGGCCGGCTTGACGAAGAGACCGGCATCTGGGAGCGGATTTGAACCGCGCCTAGTCGTGCCAGCCGCGGGCGAACGGGAGGTCCCGCATCGCGAGATCGGCTTTCATAGCGTCGAGAAAGCGCGTCGCACCGAGAAGGTTGCTCGCGTGCGTGTCATAGGTGAGCGTCAGGGGAATCTGGTGGTGGTGAACGATGCGGCCGCCCTGTCGTGCCGGCTGCAACACGACCCGCCCGGCTGCGACGATTGCCACTTGCGGCGAAACAAGCGGCAGGCTCGCGTAGCGGCACGGGCCGCGGCCGAAATTCACGAGCGTGACGCTCGGACGGGAAGATCGATCCTCGATCATCGTGCGGAGCGCGTTGAGACCGCGCCGGATTTCCGTGATCGGTTTGTGGCCGACATCGGCAAGGACCGGCATCGCCACGCCCGTTTCCGTCTCGATCGCGATCCCGATATCGATCGTTGACAGCGGTTCGAAGCGCTGGCGTCCCTCGTCGTAGCGCACATTGAAGGCCGGCACCGCGATACAAGCGGCAGCGATGGCGACCAGGAGGCGTCCGGTGATGTCGGCATCCTCGGCCCACCAGGCCTCGATATCGGCATCATCCATAAGAGAGGCGGTTTCGCGGTTCTGTGTCATGGCGCTAAGAAGCGCATGGAACGGCACCTGTCCGCCTTGATCTGGCGCAAGCTGATGCCGATCAAGGCAGGTCCCGCCGCAAATGCGGACCTTTGCCGGCGGCAAAATCCGGGGTCTGGCCCGCAGGAGTTCCGACATGTCCGACAACGGTCCGCAAAAGGCGTCGACGAGCTATATCCTTCCGGTGGCGGACACCGCCTTTCTGCTGCGCGACGAAATGCGGGATATCCGTTTCGCGCTCGAATATGCGAAGGCGGAGCTGCTGCTGCGCGACTGGGGCATCCGCTCGACCGTCGTGGTGTTCGGCAGCGCACGGACGCCCTCGCCCGAGGATGTGGCAGCGGCGCGCGCGGCCGGCATGGACCCGGCCCATGTCGAGCGGCTTGCCACCCGCTCCGGCTATTACGAGGCGGCCCGGACTTTCGGCCGGATCGTATCGCAGCGCGGCGGCGCCTTCTCCCCGCATCACCGCTGGCGCGACAACGTGATTGCCACGGGCGGAGGCCCCGGCATCATGGCGGCCGCGAACCGCGGCGCCTTCGAGTGCGGGGCACCCAGCATCGGCTTCAACATCACGCTCCCGGCCGAGCAGGAGCCGAATCCCTACACCACCCCCGAGCTCACCTTTCAGTTCCACTATTTCGCCATGCGCAAGATGCATCTTGCCATGCGCGCCAATGCGCTCGTCGTGTTTCCCGGCGGTTTTGGCACATTCGACGAGCTGTTCGAAATCCTGAACCTGGTGCAGACCGGCAAGGCGCCAAAGCTGCCGATCGTTCTCTTCGGCAAGAGCTATTGGCAGAAGGTCGTGAATTTTCCCGCGCTCGCCGAGGAGGAGATGGTAAGCCTGCAGGATTGCGCGCTGTTCGATTACGCCGACAGCGCGGACGAGGCCTGGGCGCTCCTCGTCAAGCGCGGCCTGACGGCACACAGCGGAGATTGACGCTGCCTCGCTCGTCCATTTGACGTACCTCAAGGCGCGTCCCTTCGGGCCGCTGCAGACTGCCACCGCAATCCGGGGAGAACGAGGAATGAGAGCCGCAGATGTAATGAGGCACCGTGTGACGACGATCGTGCCGGACGCCACCGTAGCGGAGGGCGCGCGAGTGATGCTCGAGCGCAGGGTGAGCGGCCTTCCGGTCGTCGATGCAAAGGGCACAGTGGTCGGCATCGTCAGCGAAGGCGACCTGCTGCGTCGCGCCGAGCTTGGGACCGAGCGGCACCGCGCGCACTGGCTCGAATTTCTGCTCGGGCCCGGCCGGCTCGCCGACGAGTATGTCCACAGCCACGGCCGCAAGATCGCCGAGGTGATGACCAAGAAAGTGGTCACGGTCGATCCCTCGACGGCGCTCGAGACGGTGGTCGGGCTCATGGAGAAGCACCGCATCAAGCGCCTTCCCGTGGTCGAGTCCGGCAAGCTCGTCGGCATCGTGAGCCGCGCCGATCTTCTCGGTCTGCTGGCGCATCTGGCGCCGCACGTGCCGCAGACGGCGCGGGGCGACGCCGAGATCCGCCGCCGCATCCTCGCCGAATTCGACAAACATCTTGGGGTCTTTCCTGGCTGCCTCGACGTGGTCGTAGACCATGGAAGTGTCGACCTGCGGGGCGTCATCGGTGACGAGCGGCAGCGTGTGGCGCTCAGGGTGGCCACTGAGAACATCGAAGGCGTCACGAAGGTCGTCGACCATCTCGTCTGGGTCGAGCCGGTCTCGGGCATGGCGATCGAACCCGACGACATGCCCCGCGCGTGAGTGCATGTCGGTATCTCCATAAAGACGCGCCGGTCACGTTCGAGCGCGTCCCACCCTGGGCACGGTGAAGCGGAAGATGGCGCCGCCGCCGGGATTGGGCTCGGCCCAGAGCCGGCCGCCGTGCGCCTCGACGATGGCACGGCAGAGCGAAAGGCCGACACCCATGCCTTGCGGCTTCGTCGTGACGAAAGGCTGAAACAGCCGCTCCATGATCTCGGGCGCGATCCCCGGGCCGGTGTCGATGACGCCGATGCGGATGAACCCGTCCTCGTCGAGCGTCGTCTCGATCGTGATGTCGCGCCGCGCGCTCGCCTGCATCGCCTCGACGGCGTTGCGGATGAGGTTGACCAGGACCTGCTGCACCTGGACCTTGTCGACGAGTGCGGCCGGCAATTGCGGCGCCGTGCGGAACCGCACCGCCACGCCCTGCTCGCGCGCGCCGATGAGGGCGAGCCCGCACGCCTCCTCGATCAGCGTGACGATGTTCTCCTCGCGCCGTTCCGGCTCCGATTTCTTCACGAACTCGCGCAGGCGCCGGATGATCTCGCCGGCGCGGCTCACTTGGCCCACGGCGCTCTCGGCGGCGCCGGCCGCGCGGGCGAGCGAAGCCTCGTCGCCGCGACCGATGAGCCGCCGCAGCGCCTGCAGATAATTCGCGGCGGCCGTCAGCGGCTGATTGAGCTCGTGCGCGAGGCCGGACGCCATCTGTCCCATTTCCGTCACGCGCGACACGTGGAGCAGTTCGGCCTGCAGCTCCTGGATGCGCCGTTCGGTCCTCTGCCGCTGCGTCAGGTCGCGGATGAATCCCGTGAAGAGGCGGCGGCCGCCTTGCGTCACCTCGCCGACCGAGAGCTCCATCGGAAACGTGGTTCCGTCCTTCCGCAGCCCGGCGACGACGCGGCCGATGCCGATGATGCGGCGCTCGCCGGTCGTCATGTAGCGGTCGAAGATAATCGTCGTGATGCTCCTGGTGCGGCGACGGCATCAGCATCTTCACGTTGCGCCCGCAGACCTCGCCGCCTCGAAGCCGAACAGCCGTTCCGCCGCCGTACTGAAAGACTGAATGATGCCGTGCTCGTCGATGACGATGAGCGCGTCGGGAATTGTATCGAGGATGGAGCGCAGAAGCCCTTCCCGTTCCTCGATCTGCCTGCGCATGCGCCACTCGTTGCTGATGTCGCGCGAGATCTTGGTGGCGCCGGAGAGGCGGCCGTTCGCGTCGAAAATCGGCGAGACCGACAACGAGATCGGGACGCTCCGTCCGTCCTTGCGCCGCCGTTCGGTTTCGTAATGCTCGATGCGCTCGCCGGCCTTGATCCGCGCGAGAAGGCGCGGCATTTCGTCCTCGCGGCCGGGCGCCGCCAGTACCGATACGGGTGCGCCGACCATCTCGGCGGCGGTGTAACCGAAGATTCGCTCGGCGGCGGCATTCCAGCTCGTGACGATGCCGTCCAGCGTCTCGCCGACGATGGCATCGTCGGACGATTCGACCATGGCTGCGTAGTGGCTTGGCGGAAGCACGCTTCCCGGCCGGCGGCGCGCCGCGCCAGGATCGTTGTCACTGTTCATAAACGTAACGCCAAATCGCCGGAGACCGCGATTTTACGGTACCGCTGATCCATATCAAGGCACTTGGACAGCCGATGCGCGACCTTTTCAGTCTAAGAAGGTCTGGGGCCGATGATCTGCCTCGCCGACGACGACGATGCGACGCTCGACGCAATCTCCCTGCTGCTGGAATGCGAAGCGCTGCCCGTGAGCGCGTTCGCGTCTTGCGATGCGCTCTGCGCGGCGGTCGATCCGGCCACGGCCGACCTGCTCATTCTCGACATTCAGATGCCGGGCGTGTCGGGGCTCGAACTGCTGCAACGGCTGCGGCACAAGGAGCGCGTTCCGCCCGTCATCCTGATGACCGGCGACCCGAGCGCCAAGGTCCGCGCCCTCGCGGCTGCCGCGGGGGCGTTTGCACTCCTGGAAAAGCCATTTCGCGGCAATGATCTTGTCGCGCTGGTGAAGGGCGCGCTTGCCGCCAGCGGCGCGTAGCAGGCAACCGGTCGCGCTCGACGGCGCGTTCGCCTAATGCGACATCAGGACCGGCACGGTCATGTGCTGCAACAGGGTCCGCGTCACCCCGCCGAGAAGGAACTCGCGCTGGCGCGAATGGCCGTAGCCACCCATCACGATGAGGTCTGCGCCAAAATCGGCGGCGCGCGACAGGATTGTGTTGCCGGCGTCGATGTCGCGGCTCACCGTGGACGATGCCTCGGCGTTAGCGCCGTGGCGCGCGAGGTGAAGCGAGATGTCGGCACCGGGCCAGACCGGTCTTCCCATCTCCCCGCTCGGCGGATTGATCGACAGCACCGTGACTTTTTTCGCCCTTGCGAGGATCGGCATGGCGTCGTTGAGGGCGCGCGCGGCCTCCCGCGTCGTGTTCCAGGCAACGAGGACGGTGCCGCCCACGGTGTCGAAGCTCCCGGCATAGGGCACGACGATGACTGGCCGGCCGGCGCCCAGCAGCACTGACTCGCTAAGATGGGGCGCAACCGCCGGATGGTCCGGATCGTTCTGCCCGAGGATCGCGATGTCGGCGTGACGCGCGTGCAGCACGGCGTTCTGCACCACATCGCCCTCTGCATGGCGCCATTCGTAGGAAAGGCCGGCACGCTCCGCCGCCGCGCGGAACGCGCTCTCGACTTCGCCCGCCGTCTTGAGCGCGCCGGCGCGGCGTTCGGCGTCGATTGCTTCGAGCGCGCGGATCTCGGTCACGGATCCGGAATAGGGCATTCCGCCGTCGAGCAGGGTGATGGGCGGCACGAGGTAGAGACCGATGAGGTGCGCGCCGTCGGGCTGCGCGATCTCCACCGCGATCTTGAGCCGGTTCGCAGCCCTGTGCGCGTCCGTGAAGATTACGATCACGTCTTTGAAGCCCATGGTCATCCTCCCGAGGCTCGGCACCGAGGCGAATCCATAGTCAGTTTACAGCCATTTTGTCTTGACCTGGCGCAATCTCTCCGGCGCGCGGGAGTTGCGTCGCAGAGGCCGCTGCGACAAACTTTGCGGCCGAGCATGGACCAAGCCACGATCTTCGTCATCGACGACGACAGCGCCGTGCGGGATTCGCTGAGGCTTCTGCTCGAGACGAGCGGCTACCGGGTCGCCTCCTATGCCAGCGGCAGGGCCTTTCTCGAGGCCTTGCCGCCGCGCGCTTCGGGCTGCGTGCTGGTCGATGTCCTCATGCCGGACATGGGCGGCTTCGAGGTGCAGCAGGAATTGAAGCGCCGCCAAGTCCGGCTTCCCGTGATCGTGATCACGGGCCATGGCGATGTGCCGCTCGCGGTGCGCGCGATGAAGGCGGGTGCCGCCGATTTCATCGAGAAACCTTATGCCGAGGAAGCGCTTCTCGCGGCTGTGGAGCGCGCGCTGCAGCTCGATCGGACGTCAAGCGACGAGCGCGCGGCCGCTGTGGCGGTCGGCGAGCGTGCGGCGCAGCTGACGGCGCGCGAGCGCGAAGTGCTCGAGCATCTCGTCGCGGGACATCCCAACAAGGTCATAGCCCATCGCATGTCGATCAGTCCGCGAACGGTCGAGATTCACCGCGCGCGCGTCATGGACAAAATGGCGGCGCACAGCCTGTCCGAGCTGGTGCGCATGGCGATCGAGGCGGATCTTCTGGCGCGCCCGGGCGAATGAGGAATCCGCAGTCCGGGCGGGGTCGCCCGCGCGCGTCCCCAATGCCCGCGCCGATCGGCGCGATCGCGTCGGGCGCGCTTCAGTGGGGACCGGCCGGTTGATGGTGCTGGGTCGCGCGTCGGGGCAACGCCGGCTTCCGCGGCTCCGCCTTGCCGCCATAGGTGACCCACGCAAGGGTCGCGCAGAAGGCGAGCATGGCGGCGATCACCAGGACGAGATAAAGGGCTTCACCGGTGGACATGGTATCGGCTCCCGCAGTTGTGGCACCGATTGTCCGGCCATCGTCGTCGGCTGGCTTTGATCCAGCTCAAGGATAGGTATTAGCCCTTATACGCGAAGTCTCGGGCTCACCCTTCTCCGCCGCGGTGGGCGTCTTTTTCGGTTGCTGCTTCTAAAGGTGGTCCGAGGCGAAGTCGGTCGGCGAATATCCCAAGGCCGCGAGACCTTCCTCGAGATAGTCGCCGAGCGCCGGCATGCCGATGAGATACGTCGCCGAATGCGGACGATGCCGCTCGACCGCGAGCGCGCGTGCCTCGCGCCATTCCTCCTTGCGGAAATCGCCGCGTCCGACCCAGGCGAGCGCGATGAGGTCGATGACCTCGTCCTCGTTGAGCGCGTCGATCGCCGCGCTCAACTCCTCGAGTGTTGCGTCGTCGTCCGAATCCTCGAATACATCCGCCTCGAGATCGTCGGCGGGATTGGAGCCTGAATCCTCGTCATCGGGCTCGACCTTGGCGTCGTACTCCCGCGCCTTGACGATGATGAATCCGATTTTCTCCGGGCTGATGGCGAGTTCGACCGGCGTTTCTGTCTTATGTCCCACGGCTCTGCTCCCGAAACCTCAAGGCCGCGCGATAAGGATGTGGTCTACCACCGTATCGACGCCCGGGACGGACCAGGCGGCGCGCAGCGCCTCGTCGCGTTCGAGCCAATTTTGGACCTTGCCGCCAAGGATTACGGTACCGTCGCGCACATCCACGGTAACTGCGTTGGCGTCGTGCTCGGCCGTCCGTTCGAAAGCGGCCGCGATCTTGGCTCGGACGTCGTCGGGCTGGGCGTGCGGCCGCACGCGAATCTCGTTGAGGACGAGCTTGATGCCGCTCAGGCGAAGCACGTCGTGTTCGGCCTCGGCGCGCTGATAGGCCCAATCGACGGCGCCCGTTAGCGTGACGATCCCATTCTCCACCTTGACCCGAATGGAATCGTGCGGGATCACTACGTCCCACTCGAGCAGCTTGACGGCACGGGCGGCAATCTCGTCGTCGGCCGTCTTCTTGTCCGAGGGCAGGCGAACGTCGATCTCCTGGGCCACGGCCTTCACCCCGCGCACGCGCCGGGCGGCGCGCTCGGCGGCAAATTTCGTTGCGTAGCTATTTGCGTGGCCCGTCAGAGTGATCGTGCCGTCGCGGGCGGAGACGCCGATATGCGCTGATTCCACCATCGGATCGAAGGCGAGTTCGTCCATTACGCGCTGCTGCAATACCCGATCGTCGCTCATGGGTGGCTCCCAAGCTTTCGAAGCCGACAATGACGCGTCTCCTTCCATACTGCCTTGAGGTGGATCAAGGCCCGCGCTCTCGACACGGGCCTAAAGCCGCTCTCTCGCCCTTCTGCGGAACCGGCAGCCGACCAAAGGACTCCGGCCGATCAGGGCGGCGTGGAACTTCCGGTTCGGCTGTTGTCGACTGCCGATGCGGCAAAACAGTCGCTCGTTCCGATCGCTTCGACCGGGCAAACCGAGACGTAAGTCGCGCGCTTTCCGCAACCGTCCATGCCGATCGTATACTCGGCCCGCTCGATCCCGCCCCAAGCGGCAGGCTGGAGCACGTTTCGCGACAGCACCGTGCCTGTGGCGCTCGGGCACCCCATCTCAAATCGTCCACGGCGCGCGGCTGCGTTCATGGCTTCGTCTTGTTCCTTGTTGAGCGTCTGGGTCTCGCCTTGGCATCCAGCAACGATCACGAGACCCGCAACTACCATCATTGCGCGGCGCGGAAGCATGCGGCTCCTCCATGTTGAGTGCGCTCTGCCATGAAGAATGTGGCAAGCACAAACGAGGGAAGGCAGGAAAGAATGAGTTTGGTCCGCAACCTGCGCATCGAGACCTCCCGGATTTCAAAGCGCGAACGCCGCTGTCACTCTCGCCGAATGTCCGCGCGCGGCCATCCGCATGTAGCCCGGCTTTTGCGCGCAAATTCCCGTATGGGGACGCCGTGAAAGGAATATGCGGTCTGGAGCGGAAGCATCAGCCGCTCCCGCGAGCGCAGCAACCCGGGCGCACGCCAATTGTGCCACCGGCGGGTCTTCCTGATCGACGACGAGTCAGAAGCGGAATGTGGCGCCGAGTATTGGTCCCCTCATGGCGACATCGAAACCGACACTACGCGAGCCCGTGTAATTGATGTTCAAACTGCGATACCCGGCGTGCAGGTCGATCCACGAATTTACCGCGTAGTCGATGGTCCCGAGCACTTGCCAATCGGAATGGGCGGCGAGCCCAAAGCCGCCGACATCGCCATAGACGGTGAAACCGAACCCGTTTCCCAGTATGTGGTGATAGCGCAATGCGACCAAGGGGTCGGCGACGCTGCCGCCACCCGTAACGGACGTGCCCGGCAGCAAGCCAGGGTTCAACGCGACCGTGGTCGAGAGCCCCCAGGCCCGCACTCCCACGCCGGCATCGAGAGACTGATTGGGCGTTGCGATCGCCCGATACAGGAAGGCCGCGGTCCCGATATTCATCGACAATGTGCCGGTCCCACCGCTGAAAAGCACGTTGCGCGTGGTGACCGGTACCCGGAGCGGGACGTGGATATAGTCGATGAGGCCGCCGAACGGACCATAGCGAAGCTCGGCCGCTCCCATGAACGGGACCCAGGTGAGATGATTGAAGATCTTATTGAAATCGACGGTCTCGTTCAGGTTGGGCACGTTCGGATTTGGCGTGTTGATGGTCGTGTCGACCCCCGAGGCCCAGAAATAGGGCGTAACCAGGAACTGCAGCCGAGACTGATCATCGACGTTCTGCGCGCGGGCGGCAGTGACGCCACTTCCGATCAAGACGATTGCCACGAGGACGGGTAAGCGCATCGGCGCGGAAACGCCAACTTTCGTTAATGGTTCCCGCCGCCAATCGCGTCTTGCGATTTCCGTCAGCCCCGAGGCGCGCCTCCGCCGGCGTGATCCTTGGCAATGCGATTGCGAGGAAATCCTACATCCAATTGCTTCAAGAACTACGCCTACGACCGGATGGCGGCATTCGGCCCGAACCCCGCAACTTCCCGGATCAGCGTCAGGAGGCAGCATTGGCCAACGCGAAGAAGCCCAACATCCTCATCCTGTGGGGAGACGACATCGGCTGGTGGAACATCAGTTACAACAGCCGTGGACAGATGGGCTACAGGACGCCGAACATCGACCGCGTCGGCAACGAAGGCGTCGCCTTCACGGATTTCTACGGCCAGCAGAGCTGCACCGCGGGACGGGCGGCCTTCATCACGGGCCAGAATCCGATCCGCACCGGCCTGACCAAGGTCGGTATGCCCGGAGCCGATGTCGGGCTGCAGGCTGAAGACCCGACGATCGCCGAATTATTGAAGCCGTTGGGCTACGCCACCGGCCAGTTCGGCAAGAATCACCTGGGTGACAAGGACAAATTCCTTCCCACCCTGCACGGGTTCGATGAATTCTTCGGCAATCTCTATCACCTCAACGCCGAAGAGGAACCGGAACTGCCCGACTACCCCAAGGATGCGGCATTCAAGAAAAGGTTTGGACCCCGCGGCGTGCTGCACTGCGTGGCCGATGGCAAGGGCGGGCAGACGGTCGAAGACACCGGCCCGCTCACCAAGAAACGCATGGAGACCATCGACGAGGAGATCACGGCAGCCGCTCTCGCATGGATGGAGAAGCAGGCGAAAGCGAAGCAGCCGTTCTTCCTCTGGTACAACTCGACGGCCATGCACTTCAGGACCCACCTCGCGGCAAAGAACAGGGGCAAGAGCGGGCAGGACGACTACAGCGATCGGATGGTCACGCATGACGAGCAAATCGGCCAGATGCTCGACAAGCTCGATGAGCTGGGCATCGCCGAGGATACGATCGTCATGTACTCCACCGACAACGGCCCCGAAAACGACACATGGCCGGATGGCGCCAATACGCCGTTCCGCAGCCAGAAGGACACGAACTGGGAGGGCGGCTGGCGCGTTCCGGCGTTCCTGCGCTGGCCGGGAAAAATCAAGGCGGGATCTGTCCTGACCGGCATCGTCTCGCACCAGGACATGCTACCGACGTTGGTGGCGGCGGCGGGCGATCCGCAGATCAGCGAGAAGCTCCTCGCCGGCTACCGGGTCGGAAAGAAGACCTTCAAGGTGCATATCGACGGGCTCAACATGCTGCCCTACCTGACCGGCGAAGTGCCTGAGAGCCCGAGACGCGCCTTCTTCTACATGAGCGATGACGGCGACGTCATGGCGATCCGGTATGAGGACTGGAAGCTCGTTCTGGAGGAGCAGCGTGCGATGCAGATGAATGTCTGGGCGGAACCTTTCGTGAAGCTGAGGGTCCCGCATATATTCAACCTGCGTCGCGATCCGTTCGAGCGCGCGCTCGACAACTCCAACACTTATTGGGATTGGTTGGTCGATCACGCCTTCCTGCTCTACGGGATGCAGGCGCTGGTGGCGGAGCAGATCCAGGACTTCATCGATTATCCGCCGCGTCAGAAACCTGCCTCGTTCAACCTGGACGAGGTGATGCGGCAACTCGAGATGCATCACCACTAGCGCCGGCCTCGGCAGATTGGTCTCCGGAACCTAGCCGCTGTTCCGCAGACCGGCGGCGATGCCGTTGATGGTCAGGTGAATTCCCTCCAGCACGCGCGCGCTCGTGTCGCCGGCGCGGTAGTCGTTGCAGCAATTCGATCTGAACGTGGTGCAGCGGATCGATATAAGGGAAGCGGTTGCGAATGGAGCGCGCGAGCAGCGGATTACGCTCGAGGAGACGCGTTTGCCGCGTAATCGCCAGCAGCGCTTCGATTGAGCCGCTCCATTCGGCTTGCAGGCGCGCGAATATCGCGTCGCGAAGCTCTCTGTCCGACACCAACTCGGCATACCTCGATGCGATCGCGATGTCGCTCTTCGCCAAGACCATGTCCATGTTCGAAAGCATGGCGGTGAAGGCCGACCACGTTCGATACATCTCCTGCAGGATGGCGAGCCCATCCTGGGGCCGATGCGCAAGCCAAGCCTTGACGGCCGTCCCGAAACCGAACCAGCCCGGCAGCATGAGTCGGCATTGCGACCAGCTGAACACCCAGGGGATGGCTCGAAGATCCTCGATGCGTGTTGAGTTCGAGCGCGAGGCGGGCCGGCTGCCGATGTTCAGGTTGGCGATCTCGCCGATGACCGTCGCTTCGTGAAAGAAGCGCTCGAACCCTTCGGTTTCGTAGACGAGCCCGCGATAAGCCTCGTAGGCGGCCGCGGACAATTTTTCCATGGCCGCAAGATACTCGGCGCGGGGCGCCTCCTCGCTCGTCAGGAGCGTCGCTTCGAGTGTCGCTGCGGCCAGCGTCTCGAGATTGCGCCGGCCGACTTCGGCATTGGAGTATTTGGCGGCGATAACTTCGCCTTGCTCGGTGATGCGAATTGCGCCCTGCATGGCACCTGAGGGCTGCGCCAGAATCGCCTGATAGCTCGGGCCGCCGCCACGTCCGACCGAACCGCCGCGACCATGGAAGAGACGCAGCGCAATGCCATGTCTCTCGAAGGTTTTGATCAGCGCGATCTCGGCTTTGTAAAGCTCCCAGGTCGAGGTGAGGTAACCGCCGTCCTTGTTGCTGTCGGAATAGCCGAGCATCACCTCCTGGACGTTGCCGCGCGACGCGAGCAGGTTGCGATATTCGGGCAGCGCGAATAGTTCTTCCATGATCTCGCCGCACCGGCGCAAGTCCTCGATCGTCTCGAACAAGGGAACGATGTCGATGTCCAGCTCATGCCGGTGCGGGCGCAGCAGGCCCACATCTTTGAGCAGGACGGCCACCTCGAGAATGTCCGACGCGCCATCGGCCTTCGAGATGACGTAATGCGGAATGGAAGCCGCGCCGTACTGGCGATGGGCGTCGGCGGCCGCACGCAAGATGGCGATTTCGCCCTGAGTTCGATCGGAATAGGAAAGATGGGGCGACGTAAGCGGGCGCGACGTGCGCAGCTCCGCCGACAGAAGGGCAATCCGAGCGTCCTCGGAAAGCGCGCGGTAGTCGGCGCTGACCCCTGCGGCGTTCAGGAGTTCGCCAACGACCCGCTCATGCACATCCGAGTTCTGGCGCAGGTCGAGCGACGCCAAATGAAAGCCGAAGACATCGACGGCCCGCCGCAGCGACCGCAGCCGCCCGCGCGCAAGCTCGCCCGCGCCGTGCTCGGTCAACGAGAGATAGATGACATCGAGATCGCCAAGGAACGCGTCGCTGTTTGCATAAGGCAGCGCGGTTCCGATGGCATGTCGCGGCGCCTCGATCCGGTTGAGCGACCAGGCGGTTGCGGCCAGCCGGGCGTAAATTCCGGCGATGACGCGGCGGTACGGCTCTTCCTGGCGTTGCGGCGACTGATCGGACGATTGGCTGGCCAGCAGCCGCAAGGGCTCGGAGACCCGAACCACGCGGCCATCAAGCGACAATTCTCCGCCGAGCCGATGAAGCTCCTCGAGATAGAAGCGCAGCGCCTTGGTGCTCTGCAGGCTCAGGGTCTGGGTTAGAACATCCGCGCTTACGAACGGATTGCCGTCGCGATCGCCGCCGATCCAGCTACCGATCCTGAGGAAGGAAGGTACGCTCGCTCCCTGCCAATCCGGATCGAGCGCCAAATGGTCCTCGAGATCGGCATAAAGGCGCGGCAACTCGCGCAGAAACGTGTAGTCGTAGTACGAGAGTCCGTTTGCCACCTCGTCGATGACGCGCAGGCGCGTGCCGCGCAGCATGCTCGTTTGCCAGAGAATCAACACTGCGCGGCGGAGCGCCACACGGTTGACCGCGAGCTCTTCCGGTGTGAATTGAACCCGGTCGCGTTCGTCCAGCAGCCGCGCGATCTCGAGCTCGCGGTCGATCGAGCTTTGCCGCCGGATTTCCGTCGGATGCGCCGTCAGCACGGCGGCGCAAAGGGCGGACGCGAAGAAGGCCTGAAGCTGCTGGCGCGACAAGCCGGCGCTCCTGGCGCGATTGAGCGCGAACGCCATCGATCCTTCGCGCGGCGCCGCACTGACCATGGCATGAGCCCTGGTCCTGCGAATGTGATGTTGATCCTCGGCGATGTTCGCCAGATGCGAGAAATAGCTGAAGGCCCTGATGATGCGGATCGCCGCATCAGGCGTAAGGCCGCTGACGATCGCCTGGAGATCGAGCCGCGCCGGCTCGTCGGCGTCGCGATGAAATAGCAGCGCCGTTCGCCGGATCCGCTCGATGAGATCGAACGTCTCGCCGCCTTCGCACGCGCGCACCGTATCGCCGAGAATGCGGCCGAGAAGGCGTATGTCGTAACGGAGCGGCTCGTCCTTTTCCGTGATCGGCGGGGTCTCGTTCATCGCGCGCCAGCCGCTTCGATGAGGGATCGGACGAACGCAAGCTTTTGGATCGCCGGACTGCTCAGCACGAACGGGTAGAGGTCAGGCTGGCCCATGCTGCGGTTGAGGCTGTTGACCGCAAAGCTGAGCGGCAGCCAGCGCTCGATGAGTATCCCGATCGAGCGAACACGATAGGGATCGAAGCGGGGATCGATATCGCTCTCGGGCGCCGTCTCGACCGTTGGATGCACCCCGAGGCCGAACGTGGCCGCGGTCTCGAGCGTGTCGACGATGTGCAGAAGATGCGCCCAGCTTTCGGCGAAATCCTCCCACGGATGCGTGCTGGCATAGGCGCTGATGAAGCTGTTCGGCCAATCGGCGCGCGGTCCGGATTTGTAATGCGCCTCGAGAGCGGCGGCATAATCCTGGCGCTCGTCGCCGAACAGCGCGCGGAATTCGTCGAGGCGCGGTCCAGCGCGCAAAAGCGTGTCCCAGTAGTAATGACCGATCTCGTGGCGGAAATGGCCGAGAAGCGTGCGATACGTCTCGCCCATGTGGATGCGGCGCCGCTCGCGCTCGTCCTCTTCGGCTTCGGCGGCGCTGATGGTGACGACGCCGTTCATATGTCCGGTCATGACCGTCGGCCCGGCGCCCGTCTCGGCGAGAAAATCGAACGCAAGACCATGCTCGGGATCGGTGCTGCGGGTCGCCGGACGCAAGCCCCAGCGCAGCAGGGAATAGAATAGCCGGTGTTTTGCCCGTTGCAGGCGCCGGAAGCGCGCCAGGTTCTCGGCGATCGACAGATCGGGAATGGTCCGGTTATGCCGGCACGCGAGGCAAAGCGTGTCCGGGCTGTCGCCCGGAAGAAGCCAGTTGCAGGCCTCGTATCTGGCGTTGGCGCAGCACCGAAACCGGTCCATCGGCACGGCGGTCGCGCGCCATCCGTCGCCATCGGGCTCGAGCGCGAGGAGGTCCGTCCGTTCGGGCGCATAACCCAGCGCATGACCGCACCGCTCGCAACGCGTGTTCTCGAAATACACGGTCTGTCCGCAATGATCGCATTCGAAAAGCTTCAAGGGCGATGCTCCGCGGCGCAATCTCTGTCAAACGGGCTCGTTGTCGGAGGCGTTCCGCTCCTCCCGGTCGAGCGCGGCGACAGTGACGGAGACGCCGAGCGTATGGGCTCCGCCGCCGAGCAGCACGCCGCGCAATGGCGTTGCATCGGCGAAGTCGCGGCCGTGCGCGACCACGATATGCCGGCTTGCGACGAGGAGATCGTTGGTCGGATCGATGCCGATCCAGCCGAGCTCGTCGCCGCACCAGAGCGAGACCCAGGCATGGCTTGCATCGGCCCCGAGCCGCTGCGCCGCGGGGTCGGCCGCGCGCGTATGAAGATATCCCGATACATAGCGTGCGGGCAGGCCCAATCCGCGCAGGCCCGAGATCATGAGATGCGCGAAGTCCTGGCAAACGCCGCGGCGCGTCGCCAGCAGCTCGTCGACTTTGGTTGCGACGGTCGTGGAATTCGGCACATAGGAGAAGTCGCGGTGAATACGGCCGGCGAGATCGCGCGCGGCGTCGACGATCGGCCGGTCCGCGCCGAAGGAGTTTGCGGCATAGCGCGTCGCCGCGTCGTCGACCGGCGCCAGCGGCGAGGGGTATGCGAATTCGGCGACCTGGAATGGCACCGGAAAGCCGTCGCCCCGCATCGCGTCGCGAACCTTCTCCCACGGCGGCCCGGACTCATCGCCGGCGTTCCGGTCGACTTCGACCACGGCATCGAGGGTCGCCGAGAACCGTGCATGGGTCGTCTCCACTGCGACGTGGTGGACGACATTTCCGAAATGATCGACGAAGCCGTGCACGCATGCCGGCTCGGGCACGATGGTCAGGCCGAATTTGATCGAGCGCTGGCCGCGGTTGTTGAGCGGCGTCACGCGCAGCATATGGAGGCCCATTTCGACCGGCACGGCATAGCCATAGACCGTTTCGTGGCGCACCGCGTAGCGCGTCATCGCATCGCCTCGGCGGGAACGGGACGGCGCGGGGATACGAGCACGATTTCGGGCGCGAGATGCGTGAAATAGACGCGCGTGATCGAGTTCGATAGCTCCGAGAGCTCTCTGACGGCGCGGTCCAGCACTTCGAACAGCGCGGGCAGCTCGCTCGCCACGTCATCGCTCGTCGTCGGCATCGCATCCTCGATCGACCGGACGAGCGCGGGCACGGTCGTCACGATGGCCGGCGCGGTGCCAGAGCCTGCCTGCGTTGCGAGGAGACGCTCGATCCGCTCGAGCTGGTAGACGAGCGAGCGGGGATTGCTGCGCTCGGTCAGGACAAAGGCCAGCGCCTGCACCTGCTGTGCCTCGGCCGGGAGGCCGAACAGGAACGAGGTGGTCGAATCGCACAGCTCGAGCGCAAGCCGCATGCCGGCTTCGAGTTGGCTTGCCGGACCGGTGGCGAGCGCGCGGACGAGCTGGGCGACGGTCATCGTGCGCTCGATCCGGCGGCCCAGATCGAGAAAGCGCCAACCGGTACCGCGTGGCATCGTTTCCGCGGCAAAGCCGGAGAAGCCCGCGACGGCGACGATCGTTGCGTCGAGCGAGGTGAGCAAAGGGTCGGCTGCGCTCGTTCCGCGGCCCAACTGCGCCGATGCAGCGGCGGTTATCCGCTGCAATGCGAGCCACATGGATGGAGAAAGCTGGTCTCTCGCGTCGCGGGTCAGCCGGCGCAAGGCGTCGATCGAGACGCGCATGGCGGTGCCCTCGGCTGCCGCGCTCGTCACGCCGGCCTGAAACATCGCGCCATCGACCGGGGCTGTGGCAACGGAATAATTGATCCAGCCGGTACGCTTCAGCGCCTCGGCGAGACGGCCGAGCTCGGCAAGGTCTCGTGCGCTCAATCCGCCGCGCATGAAGCGCTGCAGCGTCGCGGCAAATTGGCGCGCTCCGGCGTCGAGACGCTCGACATAGCGCCCGAGCCAGAAGAGATCGTCGGCGGTGCGGCTGCGCAGTCCGGTTTCCTGCGCGGCCGGCCGGACCACGACGGAAGGAGCGGGAGCCGTTGCGGCGGCGGCGGCGGATTGATTGCTGTCCTGATGCGACAGCACCCAGACATCCTTGGCAATCCCGCCGTGCGACCAGAAGTGACGATAGATCGAGTTGCCGCGGACGACACGGGCCACGCCGCCCGGCAACGCAAGCCACCGTCCGTGGTGCCACACCGCCATCGCGCGAAGCACCACGGGACGGGGAACCAACCCTTGCTCCTTGTGCGTGTCCCGCTCGTCGGCAAAGCACGGCGCCAGGCTCGGGCTCATGCGCTCGCGTGCGACGAAACGCTCGGGATGTTGCGCCAGGTTCGCTTCGAACCGCGCGCGTTCCTCGGGCGAAAGAAGCGCCGGCTCGATCGGTTCCGGCGTCGGGTCGAACACCGAATGCAGCGAGAACCGGTCGAGATCGGCGCGCACTTCGGCAAGGGCGTGCGCCTGTCCGCACCACCAGGTCGTGACCGCCCGCAACTCCAGCTCGCGTCCGAGGAGATGGCGGGCGAGCTCGGGCAGGAACGGTGCGAATGCCGGCGTTTGCGCCACGGCCGAGCCCGGCATGTTGACGATCGCGACGTTATTGGTGCGCGCCACTTGAACGAGCCCGGCCGTTCCGAGCGCGGAATCCTCGCGCAGCTCGAGCAAATCGCAGAAATCCCCGTCGACGCGGCGATAGATCACGTCGACCTTCACCAGACCGTCGAGCGTTTTGAGATAGACGAAGTTGCCGCGCACGGTGAGGTCGCCGCCCTGCACCAGCGAGACGCCGAGGGCGCGGGCGAGAAATTCGTGCTCGAAATAGGCGTCGTTGTAGGGTCCGGGCGTCAGCAAAACGATGGTCGGCGCGCCGCCGCTCGTGTCGCTCGCAAGCGCGCGCAGGCTCGAGCGCCACAATTCGACGAAAGGATCGAGGCGACGGACTTGCGCGCCGCGGAAAAGTTCGGGAAAGGCGCGCGCCAATACGTGCCGTGTGTGCAAGGCATAAGCGAACCCCGCCGGCGCCTCGGTGCGGTCGGCATAGACGCGCCACTCGCCCGTCGGCAGGCGAACGAGGTCGGCGGCGTAGAAATAAAGATGCGGCAGCTGCCGCACCGGCCGAAGCTGCCGCATCGGCCGCAGGAAGGCGGGATTGCCGAGCACGAGATACGGCGGCAGCAGTTGCTCCTCGATCAGATGCTGCGGTCCGTAGACATCGGCCAGAATCGAATCGAGAAGCTGGGCGCGCTGTTCAAGCCCTGCCGCGATCTGCGCCCATTCCGCCTCGGGCAGAATCAACGGCAGCGGATCGAGCAGGCGCGATGGTGCGGCCGCTGCCTTGCGCTCCGGAAAGGTCAGCAACTCGTCGTCGTCGGCCATTTGCGCGACGATGCTGTCGCGTTTTTCCAGACGCTGAGCTGGGCTGAGCGCGCCGAGCGCTTCCATGACGCCGCGCCAATGCGGCCGCAGCGCGCCCCCTCCAGTCACCATCTCGTCATACGACGATGCCAAGCATCAACTCCTTGCCGACCCCGAATCCCGTCGCTTTCAATTCCGCAAATTCCGCGGCCCGTCAATCGCGGAAGAGACAGGGCGCGCGCGAATCACCCGGATTCCGCGGGCCGACGCAAGTCGAGCGTCACCGGATGCTCGTCGCTCGGCCGCGACTCGACGGGGAGAGCGATGCCGGGCCTATGCCCGAACGGGAAGAAGCGCGCGCGCCGCCGAGTCTCCGCCTCATTGGCGTTGACCGGGAAGCGCTCGTAATTGCGCCCGCCGGGATGCGCGACGTGATAGGTGCAGCCGCCGATGGCCCGCTCGTTCCAGGTATCGAAGAGATCGAAGACCAGCGGCGCGTCGACCGGCAGCGTCGGGTGAAGGGCCCGCGCCGGCTGCCAGGCGCGATAGCGCACGCCGGCGACATACTCGCCCTGCCGGCCGGTCGCGCGCAGCGGCACGATGCGGCCGTTGACGACAAGGCGATGGCGCGCGCCGGTCGCGCCGTCGATGTGGACCTGAAGGCGCTCGACCGAGCTGTCGACATAGCGCGCGGTGCCGCCGGGGCCCCCGTCCTCGCCGAGCACGTGCCACGGCTCGAGCGCCGTGCGCAGCTCCATCTCGATGCCGCGATAGGCCACTTTGCCGATGAGCGGAAAGCGGAATTCGAGGTGCGCCGCGAACCAGGCGGGATCGAACGCCGTGCCGGCGCGGCGCAAATCGTCGAGCACGTCGGCAAAGTCGTTCGCCACGAAGTAGGGCAGCATGAACTCGTCGTGCAGCCGCGTGCCATAGCGCGCGAGCGGCCGGTCGTAGGGCTCGCGCCACATCCATGCGATGAGCGCCCGCAACAGCAATTGCTGGGCAAGGCTCATCCGTGCATCGGGCGGCATCTCGAAGGCGCGCAGCTCGAGCAGGCCGCGCCGGCCGCCGGCACTTTCGGGCGTGTAGAGCTTGTCGATGCACATCTCCGTGCGGTGCGTGTTTCCGGTCATGTCGATGAGGATGTCGCGAAAGACGCGGTCGGACGTCCACGGCAGCGGGCTCTTGATGGCGTCGAGCGCCTTGAAGGCGATCTCGAGTTCGTAGGTGGCATCATCGCGTCCTTCGTCGATGCGGGGATGCTGGCTCGTCGGCCCGATGAACAGCCCCGAGAAGAGATAGGAAAGCGATGGATGATTGTGCCAATAGCCGATGAGGCTCTTGAGCAGATCGGGCCGGCGCAACAGCGGCGAATCAGCCGGGCTCGCCCCGCCGAGCGTCACGTGATTGCCGCCGCCGGTTCCGACATGGCGCCCGTCGAGCAGGAATTTCTCGGTGACGAGCTCGCATGCGCGCGCCTCCTCGTAGAGCGCAGTCGTCGTGCGCACGAGGTCCGGCCAATGCGCCGCCGGATGGATGTTCACCTCGATCACTCCGGGATCGGGCGTGACCGAGAATTGCACGAGGCGCGGATCGAACGGCGGCGGATAGCCTTCGACGACAACGGGCTGCGCGCTTTCCGCCGCGACGGCTTCGACCGCCGCCACGAGTTCGAGATAATCCTCCGCGGTCTCGGTCGGCGGCATGAAGACGTGGAGCAGACCGCCGCGCACCTCGATGCAAAGCGCGGTGCGCACCAGGCTTGCGTCGGGCTGGCCCGGCTGCGGCTTGAGCGGGACTTGCTCGCGCCGCTGCGGTCCGGTGAGAGCGGCGTGCGGCAGCGTGGCGCGTCCGTTCTCCGCGAAGCGGCGCAAGCCCGCGTAGCTCGGGAGCCGGCCGCGCGGCTCGGTCGGGTCCTGCGGATAAGGATAGGGATAGTCGCCCGCGCCGTCGTGAGGAAGCGAGTCGAGCGGCAGCCGGTAGCCCATCGGCGAATCGCCCGGCAGCAGGAACATCGTGTCCGGACGGAAGACCCACGGTCCGCTCTGCCAGTGGCGCGCATCGCCAAGCCCGACGCGCCGCAACGGCAGGGCGAAGCCCACGACGTTCGACAGCCCCTGCTCGAAGACGCGCGCGAGCCGTGCGCGTTCCTGCGGGTCCCGGACCTCGCTCTTCAGCGCATCGACGTTGACCGGAAGCCGGCGCTCCCGCCACAGGTAGTACCACTTGTCCTCGTAGCCGGGGACGCACAACCCGGGATCGACCTGCAGGCGTTCGGCGAGCCGGGTCGCGAACCGACGCGAGGCCTCGGGTCCGAGCGTCGCGTCGCTGTCGCCGTCTGCCGCAAGCAGCGATTGATCCTGCCACACCGGCTCGCCATCGCTCCGCCAGTGGCACGAAAACGCCCAGCGCGGCAGTTGCTCGCCCGGGTACCACTTTCCCTGGCCGTAATGCAGCAACGGTCCGGTCGCGAAGCGGTCCGCGAGACGGCGCAGCAGCCGGCCGGCATAGTGCCGCTTGGTCGGACCGAGCGCCTCGGTGTTCCATTCCGGCGCGTCGGGATCGGCGGCAGCGACAAAGGTCGGCTCGCCGCCCATGGTGAGCCGGACATCGCGCGCCGCCAATTCCCGATCGACGCGTTCGCCGAGCGCGACAAGGCGATGCCACGCCGCATCGTCATAGGGTTTGGTCACGCGCGGCGCCTCGGCGATGCGGCGCACGGACATTTCGTGGCGCATCACCGTTTCACAGGGCTCGACGGACCCGGAGATCGGGGCGGCGCTGAGCGGGTCGGGCGAGCAGGCCAAAGGGATATGGCCTTCGCCGGCGAGCAGGCCCGAGGTCGGATCGAGGCCGATCCAGCCCGCGCCCGGCAGATAGACTTCGCACCAGGCATGGAGATCGGTGAAGTCGGCGCTCGGCCCCGCCGCGCCGCTGAGCGGTTTTTGATCGGCCACGAGCTGAATGAGGTATCCCGACGCGAACCGCGCGGCAAAGCCAAGCTGACGCAGCAGTTGCACCAGGAGCCAGGCGGTGTCGCGGCACGAGCCCTGGCCGCGCTCGAGCGTCTCCTCGGGCGTATAGACGCCGGGCTCGAGACGGACGATGTAACGTATGTGCTGCTGCACCTTGACGTTGATAGCAATGAGAAAATCGATGGTGCTGCTTTGCGTTCGGTCGATCCCGCCGAGAAACTCCTTGAGCAGCGGCCCGCACGCCAAAGTCTGCCGGAATGGCGCTAGCTCGTGCTCGAGCGCGGGGTCATAGGCGAACGGAAACTTCTCGGCGCCGGGTTCGAGAAAGAAATCGAATGGGTTGATCACCGCCATGTCGGCCACCAGGTCGACGGTAACGGTGAGAGTGTTCGTCCTTTCCGGAAAGACGATCCGCGCGAGGTAGTTGCCCTGCGGATCCTGCAGCCAGTTCAGGAAATGCGAAGCCGGCTCGACGGTGAGCGAATAGGAGCGCACCGGCGTGCGCGAATGCGGCGCCGGCCGGAGCCGCACGACCTGCGGCCCGAGCGAGATGAACCGGTCGTAGCGGTACTCGGTGCGATGATGGAGCGCGACTTCTATGCTCACGAATTATCCAGTCCACGGCTTCAGTGGGCGGCTGCTTCGGCCAAATTCATGCGAAATCCAGGCCAAACCGGAGCGTCGCTCGCCAAAGGGTGCGGCAAAGCCGGTAAACCCAGCACAGGCAATCGCTTAGGCGCCGGTTCGATGGTCGCAAAGCCGCCCTTGGGGAGAGCGTCGGCGCACGACCCTCCCGGTCTCCGTGCCCATACCGGCCCGGTAGTTGGGCAGCAAAGCGACGATCAGGCGAAAATTAAGGCGGTGACCGACCCGTTGTGAGAGCGAAGACCGCTCGGCTTTTCAATCGGCATCTGGCCGAACCGTGGCGTCCACGATCTTGCCTCTGCGGAGCAATCGGACCGCAATATCGACATGCGCGCGTTCCGCGGTGAGCAGGCGATGGAGATGGTCGACGCCGGATATGGGCTCGCCGTCGAAATCGAGCACAACGTCCCCGGTCTGCAATCCGCCGCGCGCGGCCGGTCCGTTCGGCGAGAGTTCGGAGATCATGATGGCGTTGGCGAGGGTGCGCTCGAGGAAACGGACGACGCGGCGGTCCAGTTGGATCGTCTGGCCGGCAAAGCCGAGCCGGCTTCGGCGCACGCGCCCGTCGCGCATCAAGCGCTGCGCCACGTCGCTCGCGGTATCTATGCCGATCGCAAAGCAGATGCCCTGAGCGCCGCCGATCATGGCGGTATTGATGCCGACGACCCGGCCGTGCCCATCGCCGAGCGGCCCGCCGGAATTTCCCGGATTGAGGGCGGCGTCGGTTTGGATGACGCTGTCGATGAGACGGCCGGAAGGAGCGCGCAGCGTCCGCCCGAGCGCGCTGACGATGCCGGCTGTCACGGTCGCGTGGTAGCCGAGCGGATTGCCCACCGCGATCACGAGCTGCCCGACGCGCAGCTCCGCCGAGCGGCCAAACGTGGCGTGCTCGAGATCGTTGCCAGAAACCCGCAGCACCGCGAGATCGGATTCGGGGTCATCGCCGACGATCGCCGCCTCGAGCGTGCGGCCGGCGGGGAGCGACACCTCGATACGCTCGCCATTGCGGATGACGTGGCTGTTGGTGAGGACGTAGCCGTCGGGCGTATAGACGACGCCGGAGCCCTGCCCGAGGGCGCGTCCATCCTTTCGCGCCGCGCGCACGCCAACCACGGCTGGGCCGATGCGTTCGAAGGCGCGCGAGACCAGATCCGAATAAGGGTCGAACAACGGCTCGGCAAGGGCATCGGGATACATGCCATAGAAATTTGCCGAGGCAATCGTCGCCGCCAACCCGGCCATCCGGCCGGGGCCTTACCTGGCCACCTGGCCGATGTTCGCGTGCGCTGAAATCGACCATCTACTTCCCATCTATTGAGTGGGAGCCTTTCGATGGCCAATCAGCAAGACCTCCTGGTGCAGCTCTCGAGCGCGCTCAAAGAGCGCGCGGCGTCGGCGCGCGCGGGCATCGCAGCGATCCGGCTCTCGCCGGCGCGGCATCTGACCGGCACGATCTGGCGGCCGGATCTTCTCGTCGCCTCCGAGCAATCGCTTCCGCAGCGAGACAAGTTCGATGTCGTGCTGCCCGGCGGCGGCACCGGCGAGGCCGTCCTTGCGGGTCGCGACCCGGGCACCAATGTCGCGTTGCTCCGGCTCGCTCAGCCCCAGCCGGCGCCGCTCACCGGCAATGCCAGCACCGAAGCGGGCGCGCTCGCCCTCGCCTTCGGCGCCGACGGCGCCGGCGGCGCGACCGCGCGGATGGGGCCGGTCAATTTCGTCGGCCCGGAATGGTATAGCCGTTCCGGCGGGCGGATCGATTCCCGGATCGTGCTCGACATCCGTCTGGCGCCGGCCGAGGAAGGCGGGCCCGTCTATGCAGCGGAAGGCGGCCGGCTCGGGATTACGACGTTCGGGCCGCGCGGGCGGGTCCTGATCATTCCTGCCGACACGATCGACGCCGTAATCCCAGTGCTGTTGCAGCACGGTCGAGTTGCGCGCGGCTGGCTCGGTGTTGCCTTTCGACCCGTTGCGGTCCCGGACTCAGCTGCAGGCCCAGGCCGGTCAGGCGTCGGGGCTCATGGTGCTCTCCTTGGCTGCGGGCGGACCCGCCGCCAAGGCCGGGATCATGCCCGGCGACATCGTCCTTGCGGTGGACGGCACGGCGACGACCGCCGTCCGCCGGGTCGTTCCTCACCTCGGCTCCGACAGCGTCGGCCGGGCGGCTCAGCTTCGGCTGCTGCGCGGTGGCGCGCTCGTCAGCGTGCAGGCCGTCATCGAGGCACGGCCGGCGGCATGAGCGGCGCCGCGGCCATGTTGGCCCAGGCGGGCCCGCTCCGCGTCTTCGTCTCGGCCGAGGACGCGGCACGGCGCGCCGCCTTGATCACCATCATTGGCCGGGCGGGACACGAGCTCGCGCCATCGATGAGGGACGCCGATGTCGTCCTCTCTGTCAGCGCCGGCGGATACGTCGTCGTAAATGCGGGCACGGACGAGCAAGAGCCGGCCGGACTGCTGGCAGCCGATGCCGATCCGCAGCAGATCGATGCGGCGCTCCGCGCTGTCGCCGTCGGACTGATCGTCCGGGCGCCGGGCACGTCGGAATCCGGTTTTCGCGCGCTCGAGGACGTCGAGGAACAGGGACTTTTGACGCCGCGCGAGAGCGAGGTGCTGCATGCGATCGCCGAGGGACTGACCAACAAGGCCGTTGCGCGCCGGCTCGGCATCTCGCTCCATACGGTGAAGTTCCATCTGGAATCGATTTTCCGGAAACTCGGCGTGCGGACGCGAACCGGCGCGATCAGCAAGACGGCGGAATGGCGGCGCAATCAGGCGATCGAGCTGTAGGCAAGCCGGAGTGCGATCGCTCCGGGCCGCCGTCAGCCCGAGCGGTATGAGGGCGCCGTCCGCGCCTGCCAGCGGTTCCAGTAATGAAACGCCTCGCCGACGATGCCGCGGCGGAACACCAGGATGATCACCACGAAAATGACGCCGATCACGACCGGCACCGGGACGCCGATGCCGGCCAGGTATTCGTCCATCGAGACGGTGAGAATGGCGCCGACGACCGGGCCCAGGAGCGTGCCCATGCCGCCCAACAGCACCATCAGCACCACCGCCGCCGAGGTCGTGAAATCGACATCGGTCAAGGTGGCAAGGCCGAGCGCGATCGCCTTCAACGAGCCGGCGACGCCGGCGAGCGCCGCCGACAGCACGAAATTCATCAGCTTGTAGCGGTCGACCGGGTAGCCCAGCGAAATCATGCGCGGCTCATTGTTCTTGATCGCGCGCAGCACTTGGCCGAAGGGCGATTTCCACACCCGCGCCACCAGCAGATACCCGGCCAGGAAAATCGCCGCCGTGACGTAATACATGGCGAAATTGTCTTTGAGATCGACGAGCCCGAAGAGCCAGCCGCGCGGCACGGCCTGAATGCCGTCCTCGCTATTGGTGAAGGGGAGCCTGAGCGCCAGGAAATAGACCCCCTGCGTCAACGCCAAGGTGATCATCGCGAAGAACAGGCCCTGGCGGCGAATGGCGATGATGCCGAAGAGGAAGCCCAGGAACGTCGCGCAGGCGATGCCGCTGAGCAGCGCCAGTTCGAAGGAAAAGCCGAACGCCTTCGCGGTCTCGGCGGCAATGTAGGCGCCGCCGCCGAAGAACGCGGCATGGCCGAAGGAGAGCAGGCCGCCGCCGCCGATCAACAAATTGAACGCGCAGGCGAAGAGAGCCATGCACAGCAATTCGATCAGGAACGCCGGATAGACCAGGAACGGTGCCGCGACGAGGATGGCGACGCCGACAGCCAGTCCAAGCCAACCGCCGTCGCGCGTCCGGTCGGCGATCGCCGGCATGGCCTCGCTAACTTGCATCGCCGCCATCTGGCGCTCCCGCCCGAACAGGCCGGCCGGCTTCACCATCAGCACGAGGATCATGATGGCGAAGATCACCATGTTCGAGGCCTCGGGATAGAACACCTTCGACAAGCCCTCGAGCACGCCCAAAGCCAGGCCCGTCACGATCGAGCCCAAGATCGAGCCGAAGCCGCCGATCACCACCACCGCGAACACGGTGATGAGGATGTTGCCGCCCATCAGCGGGTTGACCTGATAGATCGGCGCCGCCAGCACGCCGGCCAATCCGGCGAGCGCAACCCCGCCGCCGAACGCAAGCGTCACCAAGCGCGGCACGTTGATGCCGAAGGCGCGCACCAGGGTCGGGTTCTCGGTGGCGGCGCGCAAATAGGCGCCGAGCCGGGTCTTTTCGACGGCGTACCAGGTGCCGAAGCAGCACGCCAAGGACGCGACCACGACCCAGCCGCGGTAAGCCGGCATGAACATGAAGCCGAGATTGTAGCCGCCGGTCAGACCGTAGGGATAATCGTAGGGCTGGCCCGAGGTGCCGTACCAATGAACGAACATGCCTTGAATGATCTGGAACAGGCCCAAGGTCAGCAGCAGACCGTAAAGATGATCGAGATTGTAGACGCGGGCGATCAGCGTCCGTTCGAGGATCATGCCGAAGATCGCGACCGCGAGCGGCGCCAGCACGAAGGCCCACCAATAGCCGATGCCGAGATAATGCAAGAGCATCCACGCGATGAAAGCTCCCAGCATGTAGAACGCGCCTTGGGCCGCGTTGACGATGCCGAGGAGGCCGAAAATGATGGCGAGGCCGAGGCTCAGCATCGCGTAAAACGAGCCGTTGATGAGGCCCAGCAACAATTGCCCGAACAAGGCGGTGGCCGACATGCCCGCTCTCTCCGTCAGAACGCGAAATAGTGTTCGCGCTTGCCCATATTGCCCGCGACTTCTGCGGCAAAGCGGAAATTCGCGTCAGCCAAGGCCGGAACCCAGATAGGCCTCGATCACGGCCGGGTTCTTTGCGACGTCGTCATAGGAGCCGTCGGCGAGGATGGAGCCGCGCTGCATCACCGTGATGCGATGCGACACGTCGGCGACCACAGACAGATTATGCTCGACCATCAACACCGTGCGATTGACGGCGATGCGGCGGATCAGCTCGACGATGCGGCCGATATCCCCGCTCGCCATGCCCGAGGTCGGCTCGTCGAGGAGCAACAGTTCCGGGTCGAGCGCCAGGGTCGTTGCGAGTTCGAGCGCGCGCTTGCGGCCGTAGGGCAGTTCCGCGGCGGCCACGGCCTGCGTAGGCTTCGAGCCCGACATCGGCCAAGAGTGCGCGCGCTCTGGCGTCGAGCTCGCTCAACACCGCGTCGGAGCGCCAGAAAAAATAATTGTCCGCACGAAAGCGTTGCAGCGCGATCCGGACATTTTCCAGAGCCGTGAGGCGCGGGAAGACCGCGGAGATCTGGAACGAACGCACGATGCCCATGCGCGACACGTCGTCGGGTTTGGCGCTGGTGATGTCGCGGCCCTTGAAAAAGATGCGCCCGCTGGTCACCGGCATAAATCGGGTCAACAGATTGAAATAAGTCGTCTTGCCGGCGCCATTGGGGCCGATCAGCGCGTGGATGGCGCCGCGCTTCACATCGAGGCTGACGCCCCTGACCGCGACGAATCCGGAAAAGGACTTGGTCACCGCCTCGGTGCGCAGAAGGACGTCGTCACTCAACGGCATTACGCCATTTATTTGCCGCCGTTCGCGCCCGTGACCAGCGCGCACCCGCCTTGATCCATCGGCCGGAACGCCTTGTCGCCCGGAATGACGTCAAGCAGCTTCGCCAGATCGCGCGGGCCTGTCGATTCCGCCGGCGTCTTCACCTGGACCAAATAGACGTCGTGCACCATGCGGCCATCGGGCCGCAGGGTGCCGTGCTTGGTGAAGGCGTCGTCGATCACGTGCTTCTGCATCCACGGGAAGATCTTCTTGGGATCATCGCTGCCGGTCGCCTGCGCCGCGAGGAGATATGTGCGCACCGCGGAATAAAGGCCGGCCATGAGATAGGTCCCCATCTTGCCCTCGCGCTTCTCGAACTCGTCGGCGAAGGCCTCGGACTTGGGCGGATTGGCGTCGCGGTACCACGGCAGCGCCATGATCATGCCCTGCGTCGCGGCCAAGCCGCCCGCGCCCTCTATCGCCTGCAGGTCCATGCTCAGCGGCACCACCTTGACGCCGCTCTTGATGAGGCCGAACTCGTTCGCCGACTTAATCGCGTTCTGCATGTCGGGCCCGGCGTCGCCGAGCGCGATGACTTCGGCCTTCGAGGCCTGCGCCTGGAGCATGAACGAAGACATGTCGGACACGCCGAAGGGATGAAACACGGTCCCGACGATTTGGCCGCCGGCCGCGGTGACGCTGCGCGTGACGCCCGCGACCAGCGCCTTGCCATAGGCGTAATCGGCGGACAGGATGAACCAGGTCTTGCCGAGCTTCGGCACCGCCTCGCCGAGGTTCGGAAGCTGATACGTGTCGTAGGTCCATTGCGCGCTGTAGGGCGCGCACTGCTTGCCGGTCAGCGCGTCGGATCCCGCCTGGCTGTAGAGCACGGCCTTGTCGCGCTGTCGCGCCACCTCCTGCACCGCCAATGCCACGCCCGAATAGACGACATCGACGATGACATCGACCTGCTCGGTATCGTACCAGCGCTCGGCCAGCCGGACGCCGACATCGGGCTTGTCCTGATGGTCGCCGTGAATGACTTCGATCGGCACGCCGTTGATCTTGCCGCCGAACTCATCGACCGCCATCTGCGTCACGACGAGCGGCCCCTGACAAATGTCAGTGCAATAGGGCCCGGAGAAATCGTCGAGGATGCCGATCTTGATCTTGTTGTCGGAATATTGCGCCTTGGCGCCGGGCGCGTGGACCAGGACGACACTCGCCAGCGCGGCCGCGAGGCCCCATGTGATGCGCATCAATTGCCTCCCTTTCCACTCGCCTCGCGTCGCAACGACGACGGTGTGATTTTCTTCAACCTAATTGAATCCCATCCCGAGCGCAAACCGGGCTCTAGCCCTTGGCGGCCCCATAGCTCACCTCCATGCCGGCACGGACGTCCTGCTGGATCCCGTACTGCGGGAATGGATAGCGCAATCCGTTCTTGGCGAGCGCCTCCATGCCAGTGATTGCCTGCGACAGGTACGCTGGCGGCAGCGCCATCAGCATCTCGTCGTCAAGGACACCGCCATAACGGCGCTCGGCGAAGCAGGGGATGGACAGGCTGGGCTCCCGGTTCTTCAACGCCCGCCCCCAAGAGTCGGCGCACGCCAACTCGCCGACAACGCTCCAGTCGAAGCGCTTGTAGCCGGACCATTGCAGCCCATTGATGAAATACATCATCGCGCCGGGCGTGGCGTAGAACAGCGCGATGTCCGGAGGATCGAGCCGCCCCGTGGCGAGCGGGGCGAGCGCCAGCGCCTGATAGCGGCCGTCGGGCACGCACTGCATGGCGGCCTGGTGTGAGGCGGCGTCCTCCGGCTTCTCGAACCAGACGCCCACCATATGCTGACCGGACTGCCATGCCGCGTCCTTGGCACTGCCGAGACCGACCACGGCTCGGCATTGCGCGCCCACCAGATTGTCGGCGGTAACGCCGACCGTCCAGCCGAGGCGCGCGGTCTGCGCCACGATCTGGTCGAGCGTGTGAACCGCCTTGGGCCGGCGGATCCGCGGGATCGCTTCCATGTCTTCGTGCCGCTCGAATAGCTTCATGCCGAACGGCGCATTACGCAGGCGCAAGAGGCGTTCGAGGTCGGCGGAGAGTTTCGGCCAGTCTGTCATGGCGGCGCTCCTTGTGGCCGTGGTCACAGCGCGAAACATAGCGTGGCGACCCGAAGAGTCCCTATGCGGCCAAGCGTCTGTGGCAGATGATGGGCACGGCGCCCATGGCGTGGTAAAACTCACCCATGCCGAAACAGTTCGCGAAATTCAGCCTAGGGCGCGTCGTGCGGGCGATGGGCGCGGCCGCGCTCGCGATCGCGTTTCTGCTGCCGGCGGCCCCGGGGTTGGGCGTGCTCCCCGCCGCCGCCGAAGGCGCGCGCGTCCTGCCCGCGCCCGCGCTCGACGAGCCGGCAACGCCGGCGGCCACGTCCGAGACCGTCGTCCTCGCGGGCGGCTGCTTCTGGGGCGTGCAGGGCGTCTTTCAGCACGTCAAAGGCGTGACCGCGGCCGTTTCCGGCTATGCCGGCGGCGCCAAGGATACGGCGCACTACGAGACCGTGAGCATGGGCACCACCGGCCACGCGGAATCGGTGCAAGTCACCTTCGATCCGCGCCAGATCAGCTATGGCCGGATCCTGCAGATCTATTTCTCGGTGGCGCATGATCCGACCGAATTGAACCGGCAGGGGCCCGACACCGGCACGCAATATCGCTCGGCGATCTTTGCCGCGAGCCCGGCGCAGGCGGACATCGCCACGGCCTATATCGCGCAACTGACCAAGGCGCATGCCTTCGACGCGCCGATCGTCACCACCATCGAGCCCGGCAAGACTTTCTACCCGGCCGAGGAATACCATCAGGATTTCCTGACGCGCCACCCGGACTATCCCTACATCGTCTTCAACGATCTGCCGAAGATCGACAGTCTGAAGAGCCTCTATCCCGACCTCTATCGCGCCGACCCCGCGCTCGTCCTCGCCGCGCGGCCGTCGCAATGAGCCGCCGCGCGCGCGGCGCGTAAGTCCTCGAAGCCGGGCGAGGCGCTTGCTGCCAGTGCGAACGGGGATCGAGGAGGGGCCATGATCCAATCCATTCCAAGCACCGAGGAGCCTGCGGCCGAGCTCGTCGCGCGCGTCATCGCCGAGGCGGGGATCGAATATGTGTTCGGCATCTCGGGCGGGCACACCGGCCGCATCGTCGCATCGCTCGCCAAGGTGCAGAACGCGGTGCGCATGGTCCTGGTGCGCGAGGAATCGCTCGCCGGCGTGATGGCCGAGGTCTATGGCCGCCTGACGCATCGGCCGGGCGTGATGATCGGGCAGGGGCCGTGGGTGCTGGGGAACGGCATGATCGGCATCCTCGAGGCGTTTCTCTCGGGCTCGCCGATGCTGCTGTTGAGCGATCTCAGCGACGCGCCGCGCTTTCCGCTGCACGCGCCCTACCAGCAGGCGACCGGCGATTGGGGCTCGTGGGACGCGCGCCGCGCCTTCGGCGGCGTGACCAAGCAGGTGATCGAGGCGCGCGATCCCGTCGCCGCGGTGCAGGCGACGCAGCTCGCCCTGAAGCATGCGCTGGCGGGGCAGCCGGGGCCGGTGGCGGTGCTGTTCGCGCATGACGCGCTCGCCGGGACCGTGGCGCCGGGCTCGCAGCCGGCGCTCTATCCGACGCGCCACTACCTGCCGCCGCCGCCGCCGCCAGCCGATCCGACGCGCGTTGCCGCTGCCGCGGCGGCGATCCGCGCGGCCGCAGCGCCCGGTGCTGATCGCGGGCGGCGGGGTGCGCATCGCCGCGGCCTACGAGCCGCTCGCGGCGCTCGCCGAAGGCGCGGGCTTGCCGGTCGCGACGACCGCGGCGGGCAAGGGCACGTTCGCCGAGACGCATCCCTTGGCCTTGGGCGTGTTCGGCACCTATGGCACGCCCGCCGCCAATGCCGCCATCGCCGAGGCCGACCTCGTCCTCGCCGTCGGCAGCAAGCTCGGGCCGAGCGACACGGCGTGGGAGAACCGCGACCTGCTCGATCCGGCGCGCCAGGTCTTCGTGCAGATCGACATCGAGCCGCGCAACGCGTCCTGGACCTTCCCGGCCGAGCACGTGCTGATCGGCGACGCCGCGACCGTGCTGACGCAGCTTGCGGACGCGCTCGGCGCGCGATGCAAACCGCGCCGCCGCCGCGCGCGAGCGCGTGGCGCGCCAGCGCAAGAGCCACGGCTATTTCGACGATCCCGCATATCGCGCCGCCGACCGGCCGATCCTGCCGCAGCGGCTCATCGGCGAATTGCAGCGCGCGCTGCCCGAGGATGCGATCGTCACCTGCGACGCCGGCGAAAATCGCATCATGATGACGCATTTCTATCAGACGAAGCGCGCGGGCGGGTTCCTGCAGGCGGCGGGCTCGGGCCCGATGGGCTTTGCCATTCCCGCGGCCCTGGCGGCGAAGCTCGTTCATCCCGGGCGCCCGGTCGTCGCCACGTGCGGCGACGGCGGCTTCGCCATGACCATGAACGGGCTCATGACCGCGCTCGAGCACGACATCCCGATCGTGACGGTCATCTTCAACAACCGCGCGCTCGGCTGGGTGCTGCACGGCAGCGGCCCGTTCGCCGCCGAGTTCGCCGATTTCGACCACGCCGCCATCGCCCGCGCCATGGGCTGCCGCGGCACGCGGGTGGACGACCCGGACGCGCTCGGCCCCGCCTTGCGCGAGGCGCTCCACGCGCGCGTGCCGACGGTGATCGACGTGCGCACCTCGCTCGCCGTGTCGTTCGCCGACATCACCTCGCCGCTCGCCACGGCCGCCTCGCCGCGCCGGCGCTGAAATTCCGCTATGCTTGTCGGCGCGCGCGCCCGATGCTACGCGCCCGCACAGAATAAGGAGGACCCATGCCCAAGCCACCCTCGACCGCCGCCCGCGACCGCGTGCGCACCGTTGCGCCGAAGCTCGTCGAATACACCGAGAAAATCGTGTTCGGCGATGTCTGGGAGCGGCCCGGCCTGTCGAAGCGCGACCGCAGCCTCGTCACGGTTGCGGCCCTGGTCGCGCTCTATCGCAGCGACCAGTTGCGCGGCCATCTCGCGCGCGCGCTCGCCAACGGCGTCACCAAGGATGAGCTGATCGAGCTCATCACCCACCTGGCCTTCTACTCGGGCTGGCCGACCGCGATGTCGGCCGCGTCGTTGGCGAAAGAGGTGTTCGAGGAAGAGGCCTGAGGCCGGCGCGCGGACGGCGGTGTTGATAGGGCCGCCGTCGCGCGTAAAATGCCGCGACACCCCATCTCGCGCCGGCTCTGAGCCGGCGCTTCCAGCATAAGGTCGAAAAATGGGCCAGTTTGGTATCGGGCAGCCGGTCCCGCGCGAGGAAGATCCGTATCTGTTGCGCGGGCGCGGCCGCTATGTCGACGACGTGCGCCAGCTCGACGTGGCGCGCGCCTATTTTTTGCGCTCGCCGCATGCGCATGCCCGCATCGCAGCGATCGACGTGAGCAAGGCCGAGGCCGCGGACGGCGTGCTGCTGGTGCTGACCGGCGAGCATCCCGCGGTGACGGCGCTCGGGCTCCAGGCGCCGCGCATGCCGCGGAAGCGCAAGGACGGCTCGCCCGGCTTTATCGCGGCGCAGCCTTGGCTCGCGCGCGGCTTCGTGCGCTTCGTCGGCGAGGCGGTCGCGTGCGTCATCGCCGAGACGCTCGACCAGGCGAAAGACGCGGCCGAGCTGATCGAGGTCGAATACGAAACGCTGCCGGCGATCGTCTCGACCGAGCAGGCGATCCTGCCGGGCGCGCTCGCGGTGTGGGAGAAATGCCCCGACAACGTCGCCTTCTATCAGGAATGGGGCAACAAGGCGGCGGTCGATGCGGCGCTCGCCAAGGCGGACCGTGTCGTGCGCCAGCGCATGATCATCAACCGCATCACCGCCAACACCATGGAGCCGCGCGGCTGCCTGGCCGAGTACGACACCCACGACGACCGCTACGTCATCCGCTGCACGATCCAGGCGCCGCATCGCACCAAGGCGGCGATGGCCAGCTTGTTCAAGGTGCCGGAGACGCGCATCCGCGTCATCGCCGACAATGTCGGCGGCGGCTTCGGCATGAAGGGCGCGATCTTTCCCGAATATATCCTCGTGCCGGCGGCGGCGCGGCTGTTGGGCCGGCCGGTGAAATGGATTTGCGAGCGCTCCGAGGGCCTCCTGTCCGACGAGCATTCGCGCGACAACGTGGTCGATGCCGAGTTCGCGCTCGATCGCGACGGGCATTTCCTTGGCTTGCGCATCAAGACTTACGCCGCCATCGGCGCCTATCACACGTCCGACCGCGCGGCGGGGCCGCCGCTCGCCAATGTCGGATGCCTGTCCGCGACCTACACGACGCCGGCCTTCCATGTCGAGGTGTCGGGCGTGATGACGCATACGCAGCTCACCGGCCACTATCGCGGCGCGGGCCGGCCGGAAAACGCCTACATGATCGAGACCATGATCGATCTCGCCGCGCGCGAGCTCGGCATCGACAAGGCCGAGCTCAGGCGGCGCAATACGGTGCCGGCCGCGGCGATGCCGTACAAGACGGCGCTGGTCTATACGATCGACAGCGGCGATTTCCCGAAGAATCTCGAGCAATGCCTGCACATGGCCGACTATGCCGGCTTCGCCGCGCGGCGCGAGGAGGCGACGCCAGCGCGGTCGGCTGCGCGGCATCGGCGTGTCGAACACGATGGAGGCGACGGCCTCGGGCCTGCTCGAGCACGCCGAGATGCGCTTCGATGCGACCGGCACGCTCACTTTGCTGATGGGGACGCACGACCACGGCCAGGGCCATGCCACGACCTTCAAGCAGATGGTGTTCGACAAGCTCGGCATCGATTCCGATCTCATCAAGTTCAGGTACGGCGACACCGACGCCGTCGTCACGGGCACCGGCACGTTCGGGTCGCGCTCGGTCGCGTGCGGCGGCGGCGCGATCGTGCTTGCCGCCGACAAGGTGATCGCGCGCGGCAAGAAGATCGCGGCGCACCTGCTCGAAGCGGCCGAAGCCGATCTCGTGTTCGACAAGGGCAAGTTCGCCGTTGCCGGGACCGACAAGGCGATCGGCCTCATCGACGTGGCGAAAGCGTCGTTCCAGCCGGGCCGCTTGCCGCGCGGCATGGAGGCGGGATTGTTCGAGACCGGGACCTATGACGGCGGGCTGCCGACCTTCCCCAATGGCTGCCATGTCTGCGAGGTCGAGATCGACGAGGACACGGGCGCGATCGACATCGTGCGCTACAGCGCGGTCGACGAGGTGGGCCGCGCCATCAATCCGCTGCTGCTCGAGGGCCAGGTGCATGGCGGCATCGCGCAGGCGGTCGGCCAGTGCCTGATGGAGGACATCATCTATGACCCGAACTCGGGTCAGATGATGTCCGGCTCGTTCATGGATTACGGCATGCCGCGCGCGGGCGATCTGCCGTCCATCGCGATGGAGACGAACGAGGTTCCGTGCCGGACCAATCCGCTTGGGCGTCAAGGGCGCGGGCGAGGCCGGGACCGTCGGCTCGCTGCCGGCGGTGATGAACGCGATCAACGATGCGCTGGCGCAGGCGGGCGTGCCTTATGTGCAGATGCCGTGCACGCCGCTCAAGGTCTGGCGCGCGCTCCACCAGGCGAAGTCGCGCCGGACCTAGGCTCGCGCGCGCCGGCGCGCCGCTTCGCTATGACTTGCCGCCGCCGCGATGTACGGATCTGCAACCGGGTGCGCCCCTTGCAAAATCCGCGGGTCGAAACGGCGGCCTCTTGTGGCAGAATGCCCGGCCACCGTCGCCAAGCGCATCGCCGTCGCCGCATTCGCAGGGCAGGTTTCCATGCTTGATCGGCCGATCGTCCGCCTCTTCGCCGTTCGCCGCCGCGGTGTTTTGTCTCCTGCTGAGCGGCGGTGACGCCGGCGCGCAGGGCGCTCCCTTGCCGGCGGTGACTGTCGCGCCGGTGGTCAGCCGCGAGGTGCGCGCAACCGCCGATTTCGTCGGCCGCGTCACGCCGATCAACAAGGTCGACATCGTCGCCCGGGTCCCGGGCTTCATCGGCCAGCGCCTCTTCACCGAAGGCCAGATGGTCAAGACCGGCGATCTCCTGTTCCGCATCGAGCCGGATACCTACAAGGCCGCCGTCGAGCAGCAGACCGCCAATCTCGCCAAGGCCAAGGCGGCCGAGGTCAACGCCGCGCTTGCAGCTCGCCCGCGGCAAGGAGCTGGTCAAGAACCAGAACATCCCGCAATCGACGGTCGACCAGCGCGCGGCCGACGAAGCCTCGGCGCAGGCCGACGTGCTCGCGGCGCAGGCGGCGCTCGATCAGGCGCAGATCAATCTCGGCTACACCGAGATTCACTCGCCCATCGACGGACGGATCGGGCTCGCCAACTTCACCGTCGGGAATCTGGTCGGCCCCAATACCGGCACGCTCGCGACGATCGTGAGCCAGGACCCGATCTACGTGATCTTCCAGGTGAGCGAGCGCGACATTCTCGACTACAAGCGCCGCATCGCCGAGCTCGGCGATCAGAACGGCCACGTCGCCGTCCGCGTGCGCCTGCCCGACGGCACGATCTACGCCCAGCCGGGCCTCAGCAATTTCCTCGACATCCAGGTGACCGGCAGTTCCGACACGGTGGCGGTGCGGGCCGAGCTTCCGAACCCGCAGGGGCTCTTGACCGCCGGCGGCGTCGTCGGCGTCGTCGTCGAGGCCGCGAAGCCGCAGAGCGCGCTCGTCGTGCCGCAATCCGCGGTGGCGCTCGACCAGGCCGGAAGCTACGTCCTGGTCGTCGATCGCATCGAAGAAGGTCGAGCTCCGGCGCATCACGACGGGCTCGGACCAGGGCACCGCCGTGACCGTGACGCAAGGCTTGAAGGAGGGCGAGCTCGTCATCGTCGAGGGGATGCTGAAGGTGCGCCCCGGACAAGCCGTCGCGGCAACCGTCGCCGCGGGCGACTGAGCCTCCATGTTTTCCGCCATCTTCATCGACCGGCCGCGGCTCGCTTTCGTCATCGCCATCGTCATCACGCTGGCCGGCATCATCGCCATCAGCGTGATCCCGGTGGCGCAGTTTCCCGACATCGTGCCGCCCCAGGTGTCGCTCACCGCGACATATCCCGGCGCCGACGCCGAGACGATCGAGAGCACGGTGGCGCAGCCGATCGAGGAACAGATCAACGGCATCGACAACGCGATCTATTACCAGTCGACGAGCGGCGCCGACGGCACCTACGGCCTCACCGTCACTTTCGCGCTCGGCACCGATCCCGACATCAACACCGTCAACGTGGAGAACCGCGCCGCGGTCGCGACGCCCCAACTGCCCGACGAGGTGAACCGCACCGGCCTCACCATCCGCAAGAAATCCTCGGCGCTGCTGCAGGTCATCAACATCTACTCGCCGAAGAACACCTACGACTCCGTCTATCTCAGCAACTACGCGACGATCAACATCATCGATCCCTTGTCGCGCCTCGCAGGCGTGGGCCAGGTGACGTTGTTCGGGCCGCTCGATTATTCGCTGCGCATCTGGCTCGATCCAGGCCGGCTGACCCAATACAACTTGACGCCGAACGATGTCATCACGGCCGTGCAGGGCCAGAACGTCCAGGCGGCGCTCGGCCGGGTGGGCGCCGCGCCCGTGACGAGCGAGCAGCAGCTTCAGCTCACGATCAAGACCAAGGGGCGGCTGACGCGGCCCGAAGAGTTCGAAGGCATCATCCTGCGCGCCAATCCGGACGGCTCGGTCATCCGCATCAAGGATGTCGCCCGCGTCGAGATGGGAGCGCGCTCGCAGGACCGCTACAGCCGCTTCAACGGCGCGCCCGCCGCCGCCCTCGGCATCTATCAGACGCCCGGCTCCAACGCCGTCGATGTGGCGCGCCGCGTGAGCGCGACCATGAACACGCTGGCGGCGCGCTTTCCCGACGATCTCGCCTACAACGTGTTCTACGACACCACGATCGTCGTCAACGCGACCATCCGCGAGGTCGTTCGCACGCTGGTGATCGCCATCGCGCTCGTGACGCTGGTGGTGTTCCTGTTTCTCGGCAAGTTCCGCACGACGCTCATTCCGCTGGTCGCGGTCCCGGTGTCGATCGTCGGCACGTTCGCGGTGCTGCTGGCGGTGGGCTACACGGCCAACACGGTCTCGCTCCTGGCGCTCGTCCTCGCCATCGGCATCGTGGTCGACGACGCCATCGTGGTGGTCGAGAACATCGAGCGCGTGATCGAGGAGGAGCCGGACCTCACGATACCGGACGCCTGCAAGAAGGCGATGACCGAGATCACCGGCCCGATCATCGCCATCACGCTGGTGCTGCTGTCGGTGTTCGTTCCGGTGGCGTTCATTCCCGGCATCAGCGGGCAGCTCTTCCGCCAATTCGCCGTCGCGGTGTCGGTGGCGATGCTGATCTCCGCGTTGAACGCCCTGAGCCTCAGCCCGGCGCTGTGCGCGGTGCTGCTGAAGCGCGGCCACACGAGCCGCGGCCCCATGCGCTATGTGCTGGGCGGGATCGACCGCGCCCGGGACGGCTATGTCGCGGTGGTGCGGCGCTTCGTGGGCATCGCCGCCGTGAGCGCCGTCGTGGTCGTCGCGGCCATGGGCGGCGCCGCCTTCATCTACGGCAAGACGCCGCAGAGCTTCCTGCCCGAGGAGGATCAGGGCGCGCTGTTCGCCGCGCTGCGCCTGCCGGAAGGCGCCTCGATCAACCGCACCGCGGAAGTGGTCAAGCAAGTCGAGGACATCATCAAGCCCATCCCCGGCGTCGACGGCGTGCTGTCGGTCGTGGGGCTCAATTTCATCGACTACATCGCCGCGTCGAACCAGGCGTTCTTCGTGATCCGCCTCAAGCCCTATGAGGACCGCACCGCCGCCGCCGAAAGCGCCAGTGCCATCCTGGCCGCGCTGCGTCCGCGCATGGCGGCGATCCAGGGTGCCATCGCCTTTCCCTTCAATCTTCCGCCCATCCTCGGCCTCGGCAATACCGGCGGGTTCCAGTACGTGCTCGAGGCGTTGCAGGGCCAGCCGCCGACCGATCTCGCGGCGACCATGCGCGGCCTTCTCGTCGCCGCCAACCAGCGGCCCGAGCTGAGCGGCGTCTTCAGCACCTATGCCGCCGACACGCCGCAGGTCTATCTCGACATCGATCGCGACAAGGCGCAGGTGCTCGGCATCCAGAATCGTCGATATCTTCAACGCGCTGCAAGCGACGATGGGGACGTTCTACGTCAACGACTTCAACCTGTTCGGGCGCACCTGGCAGGTCAACGTGCAATCCGACACGCCCTTGCGCCAGCACGTCGACGACATCTATCGCGTCTACGTGCGCAACGCCAAGGGCGAGATGGTGCCGATCCGCGCCTTGGCCGAGGCGAAGCTGGTGCAAGGACCGCAGGCGGTGGTGCGCTACAACGGCTTCCGCGCCGCGGTCGTCAACGGCGCGGCCAAGCCCGGCTTCAGCTCGGGCGAGGCATTGGGCGCGATGGAGCGCGCGTCGGCCGCGACGCTCCCCGCCGGCTACAGCTTCGAGTGGACCGGAACCGCGCTCCAGGAAGAAGCCGCCGTTGGCCGCACGGGCATCGTGCTCGCGCTCGCCATACTCTTCGCCTATCTGTTCCTCGTCGCGCTCTACGAGAGCTGGAGCATCCCCGTTCCGGTCCTGCTGTCGGTGAGCGTGGCCGTGCTCGGCTCGATCGCTTCGATCGCGCTCGTCGGCGCCAGCTTCGACGTCTATGCGCAGATCGGGCTCGTCGTCCTGATCGCGCTCGCCGCCAAGAACGGCATCCTGATCGTCGCCTTCGCGGTCGAGCAGCGGGCGCGCGGCAAAGATATCGAATCCTCCGCGATCGAGGCGGCGTTTCTCCGCTTCCGGCCGGTCATGATGACGAGCTTCGCCTTCATCCTGGGGCTGCTGCCGTTGGTGTTCGCCACGGGCGCGGGCGCGATCACGCGCCGCGCGGTGGGAACGCCGGTCTTCGGCGGCATGATCGCCGCGGCTCTGATCGGCGTCTTCGTCATCCCGCTGCTCTATGTGACGGCGGAGCGCTTGCGCCTGAGGATCGAGCGCGGGCGGGTCAAATAGGGAAGGAGGCAAGCATGCCGGTCCTCGTCATCGACAAGCGGCAACGGGACCTCGGCGGCTTCGAAGTCGGCCGCGTCCTGCCCTTTGCCACGCACCGCATGGTCGGGCCCTTCATCTTCTTCGACCACATGGGTCCGGTGACGCTGCCCAAGGGCTTGCCGCGCAGCGCCGACGTGCGCCCGCACCCGCATATCGGCCTCGCGACCGTGACCTATCTGTTCGACGGCGAGATCATGCACCGCGACAGTCTCGCCACCGAGCAGCCGATCCGGCCCGGCGCGGTCAACTGGATGGTGGCGGGCCAAGGCATCACCCATTCCGAGCGCTTCGAGCGGGCCAGCGCCGAGGGCGGCGCGATGCACGGCATCCAGTCGTGGGTGGCGCTGCCCGATGGACAAGAGGAATGTGCGCCGGCCTTCGCGCATCACGGCGCCGACAGCCTGCCGGTGATCGAGGCGGGCGGAGTCTGGGCCCGCCTTCTCGCCGGCGCCGCCTTCGGCCAGCGCGCTTCGGTCGATGTGCGCTCGCCGCTCTTTTATCTCCATTGCAAGCTCGAGACGGGCGCGCGGACGGAATTGCCGGCCGAATATCCCGAACGTGCCGCCTACATCGTCGCCGGCGAAGTCGAGCTCGACGGACAATCCTTTCACGGCGGCCAGATGCTCGTGTTCGAACCGCGCGCGGCGGCCGTGCTGCGCGCGCTGAAGCCGTCGGCGGTCATGCTGCTCGGCGGCGAGCCCGTGGGCGAGCGCTTCATCGAGTGGAATTTCGTGTCCTCGTCCAAGGAGCGCATCGCGCAGGCGAGCGCCGATTGGCGCGCCGGCCGCATGAAGCTGCCCGACTTCGACAATCAGGAATTCATTCCGCTGCCGGAGCCGCCGTCCGCGCCCAATCCGATGTCGTAGCGACAGGGTGGCACGGCCGCGCGCAGACGGGGCATAATCCCGATCTCCGCCAATCGGGCAGGAGCGCCTTGGAGAGCGTGAATGCGGCGAGGCTATAGTGTCGCGATCGTCGGCGGCGGGCTCGCGGGGCTCGCGGCCGCGCATGCGCTCGCTGCCTTCGGCTTCGACGCCGAGGTGTTCGAGCAGGCGCCGACATTGGGCGAGATCGGCGCCGGCATCAACATCAGCAGCCAGGCGGTCAAGGCGCTGCAACGCGATCGGCTTGCGCGATCGGCTCGCCGCCGTCGCCAATCATCTCGCCGGGCATCTTCACCCGCGACATTCACACCGGCGAAAAGCTCGAATTTCGCGATACGCCGGCGGCATCGGCGCGCTATGGCGCCCCGCACTACACGTTCCATCGCGCCGACCTCATGAATGCGCTGGCGAGCGGCATCGCTCCTGTCGTCGCTCCATCTCGATCATCGCCTCGCCGGCATCGAGGAGCGCGCGGCGAGCGTCGCCTTGACCTTCGCCAACGGCGTCACCCGCGAGGCCGATGTCGTGATCGCCGCGGACGGCGTGCGCTCGGTCGTGCGCCGCGCGCTCTATGGCGACGACAATCCCGCCTATACCGGCCAGATGGTGTGGCGCGCGCTGTTGAAGGGCAGCGACGTTCCGCCCGAAATATTGCAGCCTTCGGGCCATATCCAGTGGATGGGACCCGGCCGCCATTTCTTCGCCTACTATCTGCGCGGCCGCGAGGTGGTCAATATCGTGACGCAGGAAGATACCGACAAATGGGTCGAGGAAGGCTGGTCGACGCCCGGCGATCCCGACGAGATGCGGCTGAGCTTTCCCAACCCCGAGCCGCGGCTCGCGGCGCTCCTCGACGTGGTGAAGGAATGCTCGAAGTGGGGCCTGTTCACGCGGCCGCTCACCGACAAATGGGGCCGCGGACGCATCCAGCTCATCGGCGATGCGGCGCATGCGATGCTGCCGAACGCGGGGCAGGGCGCGTGCCAGGCGTTCGAGGACGCCTATACGCTCGCGCGCTGGCTCGATGCCGAGCGCGACGACCCGGAGGAAGCGTTCGCCAATTTCCGCCGCATCCGCATACCGCGCGTCCACGGCGTGCAGACCCGCTCGTTCGTCAATGCCCGGATCAAGCACATGCACGACCGCGCGGCGCAGAAGGCGATCCTCGCCAAGGAGCAGAAGGTCGACAGCATGGAATGGATTTGCGGCTACGATCCGGTCGAGGGCTGGGACAAGACGCCGCTTGTCCCCGCGATCGAATAACAGCCGGCACGCCTCCGATCGAACGACGGCAGAGACCAGCATGTTCGTGACCGGCCCCAGATTCTCCTCGAACTATCGCGGCATGACGATCCCCTACGAGGAGGCGATCGAGCGTGCGCTGACGATCGTGCCGGTCGCCCAGAAGAACGCCGTCGCCGCCGAAGAGCTGCGCCGCATGCCCGAGGAGAATATCCGGGCGATCCTCGCATCCGGGCTCATGCCCTTGATGCGGCCCAAAATGTTCGGCGGCTACGAAGGCGACTGGATGACCCAGATCGATTGCGTCAGCGAGGTCGCCCGCTTCTGCGGCTCGACCGGCTGGTGCATGACCTTCCTGATCCAGCACCAGTATTTCCTCAGCCTGTTCCCCGAGGAAGCGCAGCGCTTCGTCTACGAGCGGCAGCCCGACCCGACCATCCTGACCTCGTTCAACCAGACCGGACAGGCCAAGGAGGTCGCGCGGCGGCTTCGAGATCAGCGGGCGCTGGAAATTCGCGTCCGCCGGCGATTATTGCCAATGGGCCATCCTGGGCGCGGTCGTGAAAGCGGCGGACGGCGCGGTGCGGCGGTTGAACTTCCTGCTGCGGCCCGACCAGTTCCGCATCGATCGCGTGTGGAACGCCGTGGGCCTCAAAGGATCGGGCAGCAACGACGTCGTGGTCGAGCCGACCTTCGTGCCGTCATCCTTCGTCTACGACCACGACCAGGCGCTGATCGGCCGCGCCGCCGGCCATACGGTCCACGACGGCGTGCTCTATCGCTCGCCGCTGGTGCTCAATTCGGGCTTCGCCGTGATGACGCCGCTGCATGGCATCGCGCGCGGCGCCTTTGAAGCGTTCGTCGATCTCACCGCCGGACGGGGCGCCCGCCCGCTCGGAGCGAAGCCGGCGGACTTGGTTCCGGTGCAGATCGCGATCGGCGAATCTCAGGGCCGAGATCGATCTCGCCTATCTCGTGACCGAACGGATGGTGGCCACGATCTTCAAGGGCGGCAAGGTCGCGCGCGAGGATGCCACGCGCCAGCGCCGCGACATGGCGATGGTCTTGCATCTGCTGCAACGCGCGGTCGATCGCCTGTTCGATCTGAGCGGCGCGCACGGTCTCGACGGCGAGCACCCGATTCAGCGCCACTGGCGCGATCTTCATGCGATCGGCCACCATGCCCAATGGACCGCGCCGGCCATGCAGATCGCCGGCCGCGACGCGCTCGGATTGCCGCCGTTGCCGAACGACCCGTATCCTCTCGATTAGGAGGCGTTGGATGACGCAAGAGCGCCGGATCGCGATCGTCGGAGGCGGGCTCGCCGGGCTGGCCGCGGCGCATGCGCTGGCCGCCTTCGGCATGGCGGCGGAGATTTTCGAGGCGGCGCCGGCGTTCGGCGAGATCGGCGCCGCCGTCAATACCAGTCCGCAAGCCAACAAGGCGCTGCGCGCGATCGGTCTCGGCGACAAGATCGCCGCCGTCGCCACATCCTCGCCCGGCATCTACACCCGCAACATGCAAACCGGCGAGTTTCTCGAATTCAACGACCGCAAGAAGACCTCGGCGCGCTACGACGCCCCCTACTACAGCTTCCACCGCGCCGATCTTCTCGACGCGCTCGCGAGCGGGCTCGATCCCGCCTTGATCCATCTCGGCCACCGGATCGCCGGCATCGAGGAGCGCGGCGCCACGGTCGCGCTCGCCTTCGCCAACGGCGCCACGTTCGAAGCCGACATCGTGATCGGCGCCGAAGGCGTGCGCTCGGTCATCCGCCGCGCGCTCTATGGCGACGACAATCCCGCCTATACCGGCCAGATGGTGTGGCGCGCGCTGCTGAAGGGCAGCGACGTTCCGCCCGACGTGATGGAGCCCACGGGCCATATCCAGTGGGTAGGGCCCGGCTGCCATCTTCTCGCCTATTACATTCGCAACCGCGAGCTCGTGAATATCGTCACCCAGGAAGATACCGACAAATGGGTCGAGGAAGGCTGGTCGACCCGCGGCGATCCCGATGAGATGCGGCTGAGCTTCCCCAACCCCGAGCCGCGGCTCGAGAAGCTCTTGAGCATCGTCACCGAATGTTCGAAATGGGGCCTGTTCACGCGCCCGCTGACCGAGAATTGGGGCCGCGGCCGCATCCAGCTCATCGGCGATGCGGCGCATGCGATGCTGCCCAATGCCGGGCAGGGCGCGTGCCAGGCGTTCGAGGACGCCTATATCCTCGCGCGCTGGCTCGAAGCCTGTCCCGATCCGGTCGAGGCGTTCGCCAATTTCCGCCGCATCCGCATTCCGCGCGTGCACGCGGTCCAGCAGCTTTCCTTCGCCAATGCGCATTTCAAGCACATGCGCGACAGCGCGGCGCAAAAGATCGCTGATCGCGTCCGGCAAGAGGGGCGTGATGGGCAACGCCGAATGGGTCTGGGGCTATGATCCGGTCGGCGGCTGGGACAAGGAGCCGGTCGTTCCAACGATTGAAATGCCGGCCTTGACGCCGGCCAGGGAGACTCTGCGATGAGAAGACACGTGACGGCGCTGGCGTTGGCCTTCGCGCTTTCGGCGGGTGCTGCGGCACCGGCGCCTGCTGCCGAGCCGTACGACATCCATGTCATCCTGCCGTTGACCGGCGGCGGCGCTTTCCTCGGCAAGGGCCACCGCGACAGCTTCGAAATCCTCGCCGAGATCGTCAACAAGTCGGGCGGCATCAAGGGACGGCCGCTCCATTTCGTCTATCACGACGACCAGTCGAGTCCGCAGGTGGCGGTGCAGCTCGCCAACGAAGTGCTGGCCGAGAAACCCGCGGTGGTGCTGGGCTCGAGCCTCGTTGCCATGTGCGCCGCGATCGCGCCGCTGATGAAAAGCGGTCCGGTCGATTACTGCCTGTCGCCGGCCTACCACCCGCCCGCGGGCGGCTTCGTCGTTCTCGTCGTCGAGTTCCGCGATCGACCAGTCGATCGCCGTCATCCGCTATTACCGGATGAAGGGCTGGACCAAGATCGCGACCCTCAACAATACCGACGCGACCGGCCAGGCCAACGACAAGGCCGTGGACGAGGTCGTGGCGCTGCCCGAGAACAAGGACGTGAAGCTGGTCGAGCGCGAGCATTTCAATCCGACCGACATCAGCGTCGCGGCGCAGATCGAGCGCATCAAGGCGTCGGGCGCGCAGGCCATCATCGCGGGCGTGACCGGCTCTCCGGCCGCGACCGTGTTCAAGGGCATGGTCCAGGCCGGCCTCGACATCCCGGTCGCGCCGACGAGCGGCAACGAGGTCTTCGCGCAGATGGAGCAGTGGACGGACTTCCTGCCCAAGGGGCTGGTCATGGGCTCGGCGCTCTTTCCCGAGCACGACGGCGTGTGGAAGCTCGACCCGCGCATCGAGGCGGCGCAGCACGAGATGTATGCCGCGCTCAAGGAACACGGGCTGAAGGCCGACAACCTCGTGGCCACATGCTGGGACGCGGGCCTCATCGTCGTCGCGGCGCTCCAGGCCTTGGGGCCCGACGCCAGCGCCGAGCAGGTGCGCAACTACATCGCCAACCTCACCGATTTCGCCGGCATCGACGGCTTCTACGACTTCAAGGCGAATCCGGAGCGCGGGCTCGGCGCCGACAGCGCCATCGTCGTGCGCTACGACGCGCAGCGCCAAGGCGTGGGTGTGGCTGACGCAGCCGGGCGGCGCGCCGCTCAAATAACCCGCGCGCCGGCGCGCGTTCATCGGTCCAGAAGCGCGGCCACGCGCTGCAACGCCGCCCGCGACAGCGGGCCCTTGTTGACCGCGGCCGCGGCATATTCGAGCTGCTCGATGGTCGAGTAGCCGACCAGCACCGTTCCGACCGCTTCGTTGGCGATGGCAAAGCGCAGCGCAGCCTCGACGAGGCTCGCGGCATGTCCCTCCTGGACCAAGGGCGCGAGCAGCCGCGCGCGCGCCACGTCGTCGCCATAGGCCGGTCCCGAACCCATCGGCGGCACATTGGCCGAACCGAGCGGATGGCGCTCCTCCGAGCCGCTCAAGGCTCCGCCCGCCAAGACCCGGATGACGATCGCGCCGACCCGCGCCGCGCGCGTGCGCTCGAGCAGCTGGCGGAAATCCTGCGCCCGGAAAGCGCGCCGTCACTTTGCCGCCCGCGCTTGGATTGAGGAGGTTGTAGATCACCTGCGCCGTGTCGATCGCGCCGGCATCGATCACGCGATGGACCGCATCGGTGTCGCCTTTGGCCGAGATGCCGCAGAAGCGGATCTTGCCCTGCTGCCGCAGCCGCTCGAGCGCCGGCACCACCTCGTCGAGCACGGTCGCGGCCGGCAGATCGTCGCCGGAAATCTCGTTGTGAAGCTGCAGCAGATCGACCTGCTCGCGCCCGAGCCGCTTGAGGCTCGCCGCCAGCGACGTCTCGATCGCCGCGCCGATCCGCCCGCGCTCGGCCGGGAGAATGCGGAACTTGGTGCCGACGATCACGTTCGGACGCAACGAAGCGAGCACGCGGCCGAGATTCCGTTCGGACTCGCCATCGCCATAGAACGCGGCCGTGTCGAAATAATTGATGCCGAGCTCGACCGCGCGCGCGACCGCCCGTTCCTGATCGGCGTGATTGCCCTTGACCATGAGCCCGCCGACGGCGCCGCAGCCGAACCCCAGGAGCGAGACTTTCAGCCCGGTCCTGCCCAGCGTTCTCATTTCCATCGTTCGCTCCCTAGAGTTCAGGCATCTCCCCGCGCAGGTGCCGCGCGGCCGCGCAGCAGATCGGCGGCTTTCTCCGCGATCATGATGGTGGGCGCATTGGTGTGGCCGCCCGGCACCGTCGGCATGACCGATGCGTCGATGACGCGCAAGCCTTCGACGCCGTTGACCTTGAGCGCGCCGTCGACGACCGCCTCGCGATCCGTGCCCATGCGGCAGGTGCCGACCGGGTGATACATCGTGCTGGCGGTCTCGCGCACGAATTTGTCGAGCTCGTCATCGCTTGCCAGCGCTGCGCCCGGAAAAAGCTCGTCCTCGACCATGCCCTGCAACGGCGCGGTCGCATAGATCCGGCGCGCCGTCCTGATGCCGTCGCGCAGCGTCACGCGATCGCGCTCGGCCGAAAGGTAGTTGTGATGAATGACCGGCTTCGCGCTCGGGTCGGCGTTCCTCAGGCTCACGCGGCCGCGGCTCTCGGGATGGAGCAGGATGATGCGGCTGCCCATGAAGCCGCCATGCGGCTTGCGGATGCCCGGGAACCAGATATGCGCGTCGGGTGCCACCCGGTTCATCAGCAGCTCGATATCCGGCCGCGCGAGACCGTCGCGCGTGCGCAGATAGGCGAGGCAGCCGACCGGCAGGCTGGTCAGATGCCCGCGCGCGAAGAGCCACCAGTTGAGGAACGCCAAGGCCAAGCGGTCGGCGCGCAGCTCGCGATCGAAGGATTTCATGTGCCCGGTCGCATAGGCGACGCCGACATGGACGTGATCCTGCAAATTGCCGCCGACCTCCGGCGCATCGACGAGCGGCGCGATGCCGTGCGCGCGCAGATGATCGGCCGGGCCGATCCCCGACAGCATCAGCAGCTGCGGCGAGTTATAGGCGCCGCCGGCGAGCAGGACCTCGCGCGCGGCATGGGCTGTGATCGTACGGGCCCCGGCGCGGTACTCGACGCCGATGGCGCGCGACTTGTCGAAGAGCACGCGCGTGGCGTGGGCGCCGGTGACGATGGTGAGGTTGCGTCGCGCGCGAGCCAGGCGCAGATATGTCGTCGCGGCACTGGCGCGCCGTCCGCGCGCGATCGTGTAGTCGCACCGTCCGAACCCCTCGGGCGCGGGTCCGTTCAGATCGTCGGTGACGGGGAAGCCGGCGTTGCGGCCCGCCGCCACATAGGCCGCATGCGCGACGCTCGCGCCGTCGCCGGTCGCGACGGAAAGCGGCCCGGCGCCGCCATGATGCGTGCTTTCGCCGTTGGCGAAGCTCTCGGCGCGCTTGAAATAAGGCAGCACGTCGGCGTGGCTCCAGCCGGCAAGACCCAGTTGCCGCCAATGGTCGTAATCGCTCGGATGGCCGCGCGAATAGATCATGCCGTTGATGGTGGAGGAGCCGCCGACGACGCGCCCGCGCGGGATATGGACGCGGCGGTTGTCGAGCTGCGGCTCGGGCTCGCTGTCATAGCCCCAGTTGAAGCGCATGTCCGTCATGAGGTCGCGGAATTTGAGCGGCAGGCGCAGCCACAGATGCCGGTCGCGCCCGCCCGCTTCGAGCAGCAGGACCTTGGTGTCGCCGTCCTCGCTCAGGCGGTGGGCGAGGACGCAGCCCGCCGATCCGGCGCCGACGATGATGTAGTCATAGCTGTCGCCGCGCGTCATGAGCGGGCGTCACTCCAGATCGGGCAAGACGTGCCGTCCGCCCGCATCGAGCGGCAGCGGCTTCACCCATGACACGGCGTTGAGCGTCATGCTTCCGTAGAGATGCGGAAAGAGCGCGCCGCCGCGCGACGGCTCATATTTGAGCCGCGATCCGAGCGCTCGGCCATCGACCGCGATCAGAACGAGATCGCGCGCCCCGGCGAAATGCTTCGCCGCCGTTTCGGCGAGCTGGTCGGCCGCGGAGAAATGGATATAGCCGTCGCGGCGATCGACTTGCGTGCCGAGAAAGAGGCCGGCGCGCTCGGCCTCGCGCCACTCCGCCGCCGTGCAGATTTTGAAGATGGTGTGCGGCATGTCCTCATCCACAACGCGATACGCAGCGCCATTATCGCGCAAGCGCGTGGCGGTCGGCACGGATCATGTCGGCGGCCTTCTCGGCGATCATGATGGTCGGCGCGTTGGTGTTGCCCGAGGTGATCGTCGGCATCACCGAGGCGTCGGCGACGCGCAAGCCGCCGATGCCGCGCACGCGCAGCCGCTCGTCGACCACGGCGCCTGCGTCGCTGCCCATCTTGCACGTGCCGACGGGATGAAAGATGGTGGTGCCGATCTCGCCGGCCGCGCGCACCAGCGCGGCATCGTCGTCGTGCCCGGGACCGGGCTTGAACTCGACCGGCTCGAACCGCGCGAGCGCCGGCGCGGCGCAGATGCGGCGCGTCAAGCGCATCGCCGCGACGGCGACGCGCCGGTCCGCGTCGGTCGCGAGATAATTGGGCCGGATCGCCGGATGCGCGCGCGGATCGGCGCTCTTGATGCGAACCGTGCCGCGGCTCTCGGGCCTGATATTGCACACCGAGGCGGTAAAGGCCGGAAAGGGATGCGGCGGCTTGTCGAAGGCATCGAGGCTCAACGGCTGCACGTGGTATTCGAGATCGGGGCTCGCGCGCGCGGGGTCGCTCTTGGCGAAGCAGCCGAGCTGGCTCGGCGCCATGGTCAGCGGCCCGCGCCGAAAGAGGAAATATTCGAGCCCCATGCCGATGCGGCCGATGAGGCTGTTGGCGCGCTCGTTGAGCGTCTTCGTGTGCGCCACCCGGTAGGCCATGCGGATCTGGAGATGGTCCTGCAGATTGGCGCCGACGCCGGCAAGCTCGGCTTGCACCGCGATGCCGTGCGCGGCGAGCAGATCGCCGGGGCCGATGCCGGAGAGCTGCGAGAAGCTGCGGCGAGCCGACCGAGCCCGTCGCCAGGATGAGCTCGGCGCGCGAGGCGGCGAATGCCGACGCGCCGTCCTTCACGAACTCGATGCCGGTGGCACGGCGTCCGTCGAACCGGATGCGCTCGGCCTGGGCGCCGGTGAGAACGGTCAGATTGGCGCGCCCTTGCGCCGGCCGCAGGAAGGCCTTGGCCGTGCTCCAGCGCACGCCGCGGCGCTGATTGACCTGGAAATAGCCGCAGCCCTCGTTGTCGCCGCGATTGAAGTCGTCGGTGCGCGGGATGCCGATCTCGGCCGCCGCGGCGCGGAAGGCGTCGAGGATCTCCCAGGAGAGACGCATCTCCTCGACGCGCCACTCGCCGCCCGCGCCGTGCTCCGCGTCGGCGCCGCCGACGAAATCTTCCGAGCGCCGGAAATAGGGCAGCACATCGGTCCATGACCAGCCGACATTGCCGAGCTGGCGCCAGTGATCGTAGTCGCGCGCCTGGCCGCGCATGTAGATCATGCCGTTGATCGACGAGCAGCCGCCGAGCACGCGGCCGCGCGGGTAATTGAGGGCGCGGCCATTCAGCCCGGGCTCGGGCTCGGTCTTGAAGCACCAATCGGTGCGCGGATTGTTCTGCGTATAGAGATAGCCGATCGGCACATGGATCCAGATGTAATTGTCGCGGCCGCCGGCCTCGAGCAGCAGCACGCTGACGTCGGGATCGGCCGACAGCCGGTTGGCGAGCACGCACCCGGCGCTGCCGGCGCCGACGACGACATAGTCGAATGTGCCGAAATGCCGGCGCCCGAGCTCCGCGATCGTCATGCCCCCTCCGGCACAAATATTCGCGCGTTCGAGGCGGCGGCACAACCGCGTCGCGCCCGGCGCTCGAGGCCGGGATGCGCGCGCGTGGTGAGGTTCCCTTCGCGGCGTGGTAGCCTCGGTCAAGCGACTGCCCGCCTTCGGTTGACTCGCCTCAAGAGGCAGCGCCTCATACCCTTGTCGAACGGAGCGCTATCGGGAGGGCGCAACTCATGCTGACGATCGACGCCCAAGTGCACGCTTACGAACGCGATCACCCTGGCCGCCGCTGGCTCGGCGTTCTCCATGGGCCCAAGGAGGCGACCGGCGATCAGATGGTCGCCGCCATGGACGCGGTCGGCGTCGACGGCGCGCTGCTCGTCTCGCCCTTCACCATGTACGGCTACGACGCGAGCTATGCCATCGCAGTCCATGCCGCCCATCCCGGCCGGTTCGGCTTGATCAAGCCGGTCGACCCGGCCGATCCCGCGGTCGCCGATACGGTCGCCCAATGGGCGGCAACCGACGGCACGGTCGCGATCCGGCTCATGCTGAACCGTTCGGTGGTGTCGGAGGATCCGGCCGATCCCGGCATCAACCGGGTTCTCGCCGCCGCCGCGCGCCACGCGCTGCCGGTCAACCTGATGTGCTGGGGCCGTCTCGACCAGGTCGAGCGCCTGGCGGCGCGCAACCCCAACACGATGCTGGTGATCGATCACCTTGGGCTGCAACAGCCGTTCGAGCCGCCGCCGCCGGCGCAGCCCTGGGCCGAACTGCCGAAGGTGCTGGCGCTCGCCGCGCACGACAACGTCGCGATCAAGATCAGCGGCGCCTGCACGCTGTCGCACGAGCCGTTCCCCTACAAGGATCTGTGGGATCCGCTCGTGCGCATGTTCGACGCCTTCGGCTTCGAGCGCTGCATGTGGGGCACCGACTGGACGCGTGCGGTCGCACTCTTGACGTACAAAGAAGGCGTCGAGGCCTTTCGCGTCACCGATCGCCTGTCCGAGAGCGACCGCGCGGCGCTGATGGGCGAGACGCTGACGCAAATCTACGACTGGTCGCCCGCGAAAGCCTGATCGGCGCCGCCCACTCGTCGATCGAGGCGGAAACCGCGCGCGCAACGGGGAGGATGCCATGTGGAAAAGAGTGACGGCGCTGGCGGCGGCGGCTGCGTTTTTTGCCGCATCGGGCGATGCGGCGCGCGCCGAGCCCGTGAAAATCCGCGTCTCGTGGGTGGCGATCGTCACCAACATGCCCTCGATCATGGATCTGAAGCCGGACCTGATGCGGCACAACGGCAAGAGCTATTCCTTCGAGTCGCTGCACTTCAACAGCACGCCCTTGATGATTCCGGCGCTCGCCACCGGCGATCTCGAGATCGCGACGTTCGCCTATTCCTCCTTCGCCGCCGCGGTCACGAAGGCCGGATTGAGCGATGTCCGTATCATCGCCGACGAGATCCAGGACGGCGTTCCCGGCTATTACTCGGGCGATTACTTCGTGCGCAAGGACAGCCCGATCCGCACCGTCGAGGATTTGAAGGGCAAGATCCTCGCCACCAGCGGCATCGGCGGCGCCATGGATGTGCCGATGCGCATCATGCTGAAGAAGCACGGGCTCGATCCATTGAAGGACGTGACCATCATCGAGGTGGGCATGTCCAATCAGCGCGCGGTCCTGCTCGACGGCAAGGTCGATATGATCACGAGTCCGCTGCCGTTCTCGGCCGACCCGAGCCTGCGCCAGGGTGCGCGCACGCTGTTCACGCAGCATGACGCCGCGGGCGCGACGCAGATGGTGCTGTGGACGGCGCGCACCGGCTTCATCGAGAAGAACCGCGCGGCGCTCGTCGATCTGCTCGAAGACACGATCCGCGAGCGCCGCTGGTTCGGCGATCCCGCCAACCACGCCGAGATGGTGAAGCTCGTGACCGGCCTCACCAAGGAACCGGCCGATCGTTACGACGCGTGGCTCTTCACCAAGGGCGACTATTATCGCGACCCCGACGATCGTCCCAATCTCGACGCGACGCAGCGGAATCTCGATGCGCTCACCGAGATGGGGCTGCTCGCCGGCAAGGTCGATGTCGCCAAATTCTCCGATCTGAGCCTCGTCACGGAAGCGGCGGCCCGGGTCAACGGCAAGAACTAGCCGCAATCGGACATGGGCGCTGCGACATCTCTTTCTCCGCGCTTCGGGAAGCAGGGGGCATGAACGACAACGAGATGCTCACCCGTGTCGGGCCCGGGACGCCGATGGGCGAGCTGATGCGGCAGTACTGGATTCCGGCGCTCATGTCGTCGGAGCTGCAACGCGACGCGCCGCCGCTCAGGCTGATGCTGCTCGGCGAGCGGCTGATCGCGTTCCGCGCCACGTCGGGCAAAATCGGCATCATGGACCATCATTGCCCGCACCGGCGCGCCTCTCTCTTCTTCGGCCGCAACGAGGAGGATGGCATCCGCTGCGTCTTCCACGGCTGGAAGTTCGATGCTGCCGGCCACTGTCTCGATCAGCCGAACGTGCCGCCGCATCTCGGCTCGGCCTACAAGGTGAGGACGAACGCCTATCCCACGACCGAGCGCGCCGGCGTGATCTGGGTCTATATGGGCAAGCGCGCCGAGCCGCCGCCGCTGCCGCGTTTCCCCGCGTTCGATCTGCCGCCCGAACGGCTCAGCGTCTGGTGCGAGCAGCGCGCGTGCAATTATCTGCAGCCGATCGAGGGCGAGCTCGACACCTCGCACGCGGGTTTCCTGCATATGGGCCAGGCGCGCCGCGACACGCACGCCAACAGCACTTACGGCGTATCGCTCGACGTCGAGAACCGCGCCGTCGAATACAAGGTGCTCGAGACCGAGGGCGGTCTCCTCGCCGGCGGATTCCGTCCCGCCGACGAGCGCAACACCTACTGGCGGATCGGCAACTTCCTGCTGCCGTTCTGGACCCAGCCGCCGCCCAACGCGTTCGGAACCGAGGCGGTGGCGCGCGCGTGGGTGCCGATGGACGACACCCACACCATGCTGTTCTCGATCAGCACCGACACTTATCTCATGGCGCAGGGTCCGCGCGCCTCGCATCCGGCGACGGTCCCAAACATGTCGTTCGAGTACGAGTTCCTGCCCAACACGTCCGACTGGTATGGGCGCTGGCGCCTCGCCGCGAACCGCGCCAACGACTATCGCATCGACCGCGAGATGCAGCGCGAGCTCAGCTATTCCGGCGTCGAAGGGCTCGACGTGCAGGACAGCATGGTGCAGGAAACCATGGGCGAGATCGCCGAGCGCGACAAGGAGCACCTCGTGCCGAGCGATCTCGCGGTCGTGCGCATCAGGCGGCGTCTCCTCGATGCGGCCAAATCCTTGCGCGACAGCGGCGCCGTGCCGCCCGGGGTCGACAGACCCGATGCTTACGACCGCTGGTGCGGTTATCTGATCGCGCCCAAGGAAAAGGATCTGGCGCAAGTCTACGACGAGGCCGTGACGCGCCGCGCGCCGATCTGATGCGCGCCTGAGCGCGCCCGCCCGATTCGCCGCCGCGATCTGCCATAGCTGCCGTGCAATTTTGCGCGGCTTCTCCGTCCCCATTCGCATCCATCCCCATTGTAAGTGCAGGCGGCATCGCGCACTCTGGCGCCATGGCAAGCGAGATCGCACTGGCGCGCGCGATCGACGCGGAGCGCGCCGCAAGCATCGAGAACCGGGCATCGTGGATCGCGGCGATGACCGCACTCGGCATCATGTCCGTGACGTTGGGCGCGCCGTTCATCGCCATCGTGGCGTTGAGACAGATCTCGGCCGAGCTCGACAGCACGCGCTCGATGGTGTCGCTGTGCGTATCGCTCGCCTGGCTCGGCGCGGCGTTGGGCGGCCCGGTGATGGGCCGGGCGGCCGAGCGGTTCGGCGCCAAGAAGACGGTGGTGTTCGGCGCCGCGATGATCGCAGCGGGCCTCGCTCTCGCGGCCAGCGGCGGCCCCATGACGCTCCTCCTCGGGCATGGTCTTTTCATCGGGCTGCTCGGCAACGGCGCGATCAACGCGCCGCTCTACGTCTATGTCTGCCGCTGGTTCGACCGGCGGCTCGGCTCCGCCATCGCCCTCATTTCGAGCGGCGCCTATGTCGCGGGCGTGCTGTGGCCCGAGCTGTTTCAGTTTGCGATCGGCGCCGCGGGCTGGCGCGCGACCATGCTCGGCTTTGCCGCATTCGAATGCGCGAGCGTCGTGCCGGCTGCGTTGTGGCTGCTGCGGCCGCCGCCGCCGGTCCGCGCCGCGCCCGCCAGGGAGACGCGCGGCCGCGAGAGCGGACAGCGCGTGCTCGGCATGCCGGCCGCGACCATCGCGACGATGCTGCTCGCGGCCAACTTCTCATGCTGCGTCACGATGTCGATGCCGCAAACGCATCTCGTCGCCTTCTGCGGCGACCTCGGGATTTCCCGGGTCACGGGCGCGGGGATGCTGTCGGTGCTGCTCGCGTCGGCTTTCTTCAGCCGGCAATTCTGGGGCTGGGCCGCGGATCAGGTGGGAGGCTTGCGCGCCTCGCTCGCGGCCTCGGTGGTGCAGGCCGTCGCCATGACCGGCTTTCTCCTGACGCAAAGCGAGGCGGGCCTGTTCGCCGTCTCCGCCGTGTTCGGGTTGGGATTCAGCGGCATCGTCCCGGGCTATATCGTCGCGATCGGGCAGCATTTTCCGCCGTCGCAGGCCGCCCGCCGCGTGCCGTTGCAGCTGCTGTCGGGCGGCATGGGCATGGCGTTCGGAAGCTGGTCGGCGGGCGCGCTCTACGATGTGTGGGGCACCTACGCGCCAGGCTTTGCACTGGGCGTCGCCTTCAATTTCGTCAATCTCGCGCTGCTCACGACCCTCGTGCTGCTCGAGTTCGAGGCACGGGAGAAGCTAGGCGTGCTGGGCGGTCTCTTGGCATTCTGCTCGGCGATGACGTTCGCCATCAGCAACGCGGCGGTGCGCCGTGGCGTGCTGAGCGGTTCGGCGCTCCAGGCGACGACCCTGTCGATTCCGATCGGCGTGCCGATCTTCGTCGCGGCGCTCTTCGTGGGCGGCAGGCCGAGCGTGCTCGGCCAGTTGCCGTACCATTCGATGATCGCCTTCGCGGTCGTCGGCGCGACGCATTTCATCATCGGCCGCTATGCCAACTACCGCGCCATCGGCGCGCTCGGCACCAATCTGTCGGGCCCGGTGCTGCAATTCAATCTCGTGGTCTCGCTCGCGCTGGCGATCGCCTTCTTGGGCGAGACGCTCACGCCGCTGCGCATCGCGGGCATTCTCCTGATTTTCGTCGGACCCGTCGTCGTGTCGCGCGAAGGCGTGCGGGCCGCGCGCGCGGAGCAAATCGATTTCACGCCGCAGCGCCTCGAGGGCTACGCTCTTCGCCGGCCTCGCCGCGTTCTGCTACGGTATGACGCCGGTGCTGGTGCGCTATGCCGGACAAGGCCTCGGCCTCGAGGCGACGCTCGCGGGCGGCGTGATCAGCACCGTGACGGCGACGGTCGTCATCGCGCTGGTGCTTCTGGCGCCGGGGCGTTGGCGCGAGATGCGCACCGTCAATTCCCATGCCGCCAAATGGTTCCTGTTCTCGGCGGTGACGGTCTATATCTCGCAGCTCTTCTATTACATGGGGCTGGCGCTTGCCCCCGTGACGATCATCGCGCCCATCTCGGCGCTCAGCAACATCATCCGCATTCACGTGTCGCGCTGGCTCAATCCCCGGCACGAAGTGTTCGGGCCGGAAGTGACGATCGCGACCCTGTTGTCGTTTCTCGGCGTCGTCGTGTTGTCGCTGAGCGCGGATGCGTTGCCGCTGCCGCCGGCGTGGGCGCACGCACTTGCCTGGCATTGGCCCTGATCGCGCCGTCGCGCCGCGTCTATTCGGCGGCAACCGTGCGGTCCGCCTGCTCTTCGGCGATCTTGCGCGCGAGGAAGCGCCCCATGTGGACGCGCGCGACGTCGCTCGGGATGGCGGTCAATTTCTCCATGTCATAGTTTTCGAGGCGAAGCTGCTGCTGCTCGATCAGGTTGGCGTCTTCCCTGAGCACGACGGGTTCGCTCATCGCGGTATTGGTCGCGGCGCCCGCGCCGCGATAGCCGTCGATGAACGAATAGAAATAAAAGCATGTGCGCTCGGTCTCCGGCGCGAAGGTGTGGATCCCGCGCAGATGATGGTGGCCGCGGCGGATGCCTTTCTTGTAGTCCCCGGCATTGACGGCGCCGGTGAATTGCAGCACCGAGGCGGGTGCCACATATTCGAACTCCTCCCAGCGGTCGATCCGTCCTGTGAAGCCATAGCGCTTGGCATAGCCGGGCGGCGGCGCGGCATCGAGCATCAGCCGGGCGAAGCGCACGCCGGTCGCCGTGTCGCTCGTTGCCATCTCGGCCGCGGTGTGGTCGGACGCATGGCCGCCGATCGTCGTCTTGTGGACAAAGGGGAGGTGGGTCAAGTCCATCAGGTTTTCGAGGAACAGCACGTAGCTGGCCTTGACGTGCATGACGCCATGCGAGCGTCGCGGCTGCTCGTCGTCGTCCCGGCTGTAATGCGGAATGACGGGAATGAGATGCTCCGCGGCCCGCGCGCGCTCGCCCATCCAGATCCAGACGAAACCGCTCCGTTCGACGACTTCATAGGATTTGACGCGCGCGCTTGCCGGAATGCGCCCGTGGCTGCCGGGCATGCCGACGCAGATGCCGTTCGCGTCGAAGACGAGCCCGTGATAGCCGCACACCAGGCCTGCATCCGAAATCTCGCCCAGCGACAACGGCGCGCCGCGATGGCAGCAGCGGTCCTCGAGCGCCGCGAGCTTGCCGGTCTTGGCATCGCGAAAGAAGACGATGGGCTCGTTGAGCAACGTGCGGGCAAAACACGGCGCCGATGCAATCTCGTCGATGGTCGCCGCAACGTACCAGGCATTGCGCAGATACATGGACCATCTCCTCCGGCTCGCGCGCGCAATTGGACGGGGAATGGCGGATGCTGTCAATGGCGGCCGCCGCGGCAGGCAAGATATGACGGGCGGCGGCGCGCCTCCCGAAACGATTGCGCCCGCGCGCGCGCCGGCGCGATCATTTGCGCCATGATGAAGCTCGGCCTCTTCATCGCCGGCAACGGGCATCACATCGCCGCCTGGCGCGATCCGGCGAGCGACGCCGGGGCGGTGCTGAGCCTGCGGCATTATGCCGAGATGGCGCGCGTCGCCGAGCGCGGCTGCTTCGACCTGCTCTTCACCGCCGATACGAACGCGACGTTCGGCCCCGACGATGTCGGCGTGTGGAGCCGCACCACCGGCGCGCTGCGCCTGGAGCCGCTCACGCTCCTCTCGGCCTTGGCGATGGTGACGGAGCGGATCGGCCTGGTCTCGACCGCGACGACCACGTATCTCGAGCCTTATCACGTCGCCCGGCTCTTCGCCTCGCTCGACCAGATCAGCGCGGGCCGCGCGGGCTGGAACCTCGTCACCTCGCAGGCGGCCGCCGAGGCGCTCAACTTCAACCGCGCCGCCCACGTCGCGCATGGCGAGCGCTACGATCGCGCCGCCGAGTTCGCGCAAGTCGTGCTCGGCCTGTGGGATAGCTGGGACGCGGACGCGATCGTCGCCGACAAGGCGAGCGGCCTCTTTTTCGATCCGGAGAAGCTCCATTTCCTCAATCACAGCGGCCGTCATTTCGCGGTGCGCGGGCCGCTCACCATCAAACGCTCGCCGCAGGGACGGCCGGTGATCGTGCATGCGGGCCAGTCCGAGGCCGGACGCGAGCTCGCCGGCGCCCACGCCGAGGTGATCTTCACCGTGCAGCAGGATCTGGAGGAGGCGCGCGGCTTCTATGCCGACATGAAGGCGCGCGCGCAAAAGCACGGACGCTCGCCCGATCACGTGAAGATCATGCCCGGCGTGATGACGATCGTGGGCCGGACGCGGGCCGAGGCCGAGGCCCGCTACGAGAAGCTGCAGGCGCTCATCCATCCCGCGCTCGGCATCAAGACCTTGTCCGAGATCGTGGGCTTCGATCTTTCGCCCTATCCGCTCGATGGGCCGTTGCCGGAACTGCGCGCGCACGAACACGGAGCAGCACGGCCGCCAGAAGGTCGTGCTCGACATGGCGCGGCGCGAGAACCTCACGCTGCGCCAGCTCTACATGCGCGTCTCCGGCGCGCGCGCGCACCGCGCGATCTGCGGCACCGCGGCGGAAATCGCCGACTCGCTCGAAGAATGGTATCGCAAGGGCGCGGCCGACGGGTTCAACATCATGCCGCTGACCTTTCCCGAGGGGCTCGAGGATTTCGTGGGCTTCGTCATTCCCGAGCTGCAGCGGCGCGGCCTCTTCCGCCGCGCCTACGAAGGCCGCACGCTGCGCGAAAATCTCGGATTGCCCGCGCCGCAAAGCCGGTGGGCGCGGCACGATTGAGCCGGCCGCCGCGGCGCGGCCCGATCAATGCGTGTCGAAGATGGCTTGGTAGCGCGCCACCGCCGCTTCGATCGCGCTTTTTTCCGCGCGCGCTCGGCCGGTCGGGATCGCGCGCCGGCGGGAGCGCGCCGAACCGCATCAGGCACGCCATCAGCAGCAGCCGCGCCTTGGTCGCGGTGAGGTTCGAGCCGGACAGGAAGATCGGCGTGCCGTCGGCGAAGCCCTCGCTATTGCCGCGCCCGACGCACACCACCGGCAGGCCGCTATAGATCGCCTTTTCCATCGCCTTCTGACGCTTCGGCGAAGGCAGCCGGCCATACGGCACCTGGCCCTCGGTCACGAACCCGGCGAGCCGGCCGAGCCCGAGCTTGTGCTCGATCAGGAACTGGAGATCGCGCTCGAGCGCGGGATCGTCGCCGAACTCCTCGCTCGTGTAGTTGCCCTCCTTGACGATCGACACGGACGGGATCGCGTCGCCCAGGATCTCGCCGCCCTTGCCCTTGATCGCGATCGCGAAGCGCTCGGGCCCGTTCGGCCCGGCGCGCACGGCCTCGGCCGTGTCCGGCAGCCGGCTCGTGTTCACCTCGGACAGGTAGGTGTGCTTGTAGGCCGGCACATAGAGCAGCGCGAGCCGGCCCATGTGATTGATGCCGCCGAGGATGCCGCCATGGCCGCCCGTCGCGGCATAGCCGCCGGGCCGCGCATCGACCTTGGCCACTTCGCGCGCGGCGAAGAAGCGCTGCTCTTGCAGCACGATGACGCCGGCGCGATCGCGGCCGTCGCGGTCGGCCCAGATGCGCGAGCCGATATAGGCGAGCGAATCGACGATGTTCTGCGGCCCGTCGTTGCTGGTCTGGCCCTGCGGCCGCTGCGCCGCGTTGCCGCAGATCGGCGCGCTCGTGTCGATGAGGAGATTGAGCCAATAGGCGGTCTCTTCGACCGCGGGGCTCCCTTGCGTCAGGATCGCGCCGTCGTATGTGCCGCTCGACATGACGGATTGCGCGATGTTGGTGATGCGCGCGAGCGTCGGCCGCGGCGGCCCGGCGCCGAGGTGATAGGGCTTGTAGGGAAAGAAGTCCTTGCCGCGGCGCTCGGGCGGAATGTCGCCCTCGCCGACATCGGTGCGCAGGTGCGCCGCGAGCCCCTTGGTGAAGCCGCCGGGCGGCAGCAGGCGATAGAAATCGACCTCGGCCTGCGCCGAAATCGAACTCGCCACGCCGTGCATGCCGACCGACAGGCGGTCGATCTCCTCGAAGCTGCGCGAGCCATCGGGGAAGAAGCCCTGGCGCGCGCGCTCGGCCGGCGCGCCCGGATCGGCGCATTCCTCTTCCCAGGCCCGCCCGTCCGCCTGGCGCGCCATGTAGGGCAGCGGATAAAGCCCGTCCTCGGGGCGCAGCTCGATCTCGTAGACCGGCCTGTCGCGCTCGCCGCGGCGCTCCTTGTGGAAGACGCCGTCGGCATCGAGATAGCCGTCGGGCGGCCCATAAAGCTCGGACGCGTCGCGCTCCAAGGGATGCGCCGAGAACTGCTCGACATAGATCTTGACCGGCGCGGCCAGGCGCTGCGCGCGCAAGGCGTCGTATTTCGCGGCGCTCCCGTCCGCGTCCCGCAGCGAGCGGCAGGCCGAATTTCTGCCGCGCCTTGTTCGAGGTGACGAGCGGCGGCGTGTTCTGGATCGTGGCGTTGGGGCCGCTCAGATGCGCGACGCGGATCTTCCTTTTCGCTTCCATCGGACGCTCCCCGATTGCCGGCGGCGGCTCGACATCACGGGCTCGACGATGTCGCCGCGCTCGCCTCAACTAACATATTCGTGCCGCGCGGCAAGCGTCCACGCCAACAAGCGGCCGCGCTGGCCATCGCTGCCGCGGCGCCGTACTTAATCCGCGTTCGGATCGCTCCCGCAAAAGGGGAGTTTCATCTCGCCGCACGACCGGTGGAGTGCAATTTACGGTCGGCAGGACGAATGCGCGCGGCGCGGGGCTCGACCTTTGTTCCGCAGGATCGCGCATGGGTTGCAACGCTTCTTGATTGTAGTCAATTAGTTACTACATCGATAGAGTGATGTCAGCGATACGATTGCAACGTATGCGGGAAACTACGGCTCTGCGCGTGGTCTCCAGGACCCGGGGCCGGGCCGCACGCCCGCGAGAGGAGCCGAAGTGAATCGAGACCGCTTGCTCGTGATCGACGACGACGCCGGTTTCCGCAGCTTCGTCCGCCGCGTGAGCGAGACGGTGGGCTACGAAACGGTCGTCACCGAGGATGCCGACGACTTCAAGGAGAAAGTCCGTTCGTGGCGTCCCTCGGTCATCATTCTCGATTTGCAAATGCCCAAGGTCGACGGCGTCGAGCTGCTGCGCTCGCTGGGCGAGACGAAATCCGCCGCCAAGATCCTGATCGCCAGCGGCTTCGACGTGAAAGTGGTCGAGACGGCGGCGAGACTGGCGGCCGAACGCGGGCTCGCGATCGCGGGCTCCCTGCACAAGCCGGTGCGCGCGGCCATGCTGCGCGACCGGCTCGAGTGTCTGCGCGAAGTCGAAACGCCGCTCCTCGCCAGCGCGCTCGCGCACGCGATCCGCAATGACGAGCTCCTGCTCGAATATCAGCCCAAGCTCGATTGCAAATCGGGCGATATTTTCGGCGTCGAGGCGCTCGTGCGCTGGCAGCATCCGACGCGCGGCCTGGTGCCGCCCGATCGCTTCATCGCGCTCGCCGAGCAGAACGGGCTGATCCACGACCTGACCGGATGGGTCGCCGCCAGCGCGATCAGCCAGGCCGCCGAGTGGCAGCGCCAGGGCCTGCCGCTTCAGCTCGCGCTCAACATCTCGGCCCTCAATCTGGAAAATATCGAGCTGCCCGAGATGATCGTCGCCCAGTGCGACAAGGCCGGGCTTGCGACCGACGCGGTGACGCTGGAGCTCACGGAATCGGCGGCGATGGGCAATATCGCGCAGGGGATGGACGTGCTGACCCGCCTGCGTTTGAAAGGCATGCATCTCAGCATCGACGATTTCGGCACCGGCTATTCCTCGCTCGTCCAACTGCAGCGGCTGCCGTTCTCGGAGATCAAGATCGACAAGTCGTTCGTCATGCACATGTGCGAGAAAAGGGAATGCCGCGTCCTCGTCGAAGCCGTCATCGGCATCGCGCAACGGCTCGAGCTGTTCGCGGTCGCCGAAGGGGTCGAGACGGCCCCGTGCCTGGCGCTCCTCGTCGAACTCGGGTGCGATGCGGCGCAGGGCTATTTCATCTGCCGGCCGGCGCGGCCCGAGGCCATCGCCGCGATCGTCAAGAACCACGGCGCGCGGCGCGGCGCCTGAGCCCGCGCAAGCTATTTCGTCTCGAGCGTCCAGATGCCGTCCCAGGATGCGGGCGGGGCGTGGTCGCGGTAATAAAGGCAGCGGTCGGTATAGACCCAGGATGGGCCGTCGTCGGGAATGACGTTGAGCGCCGCCGCGAAGCGCCCGAGCGCGCCCGACCAGTCGCGTGCGCGGTAATGGCGGATGCCGTCCTCGAACGGCGGCAGGAACTGGTCGAGGCACGCGCCGATCTTGTCCTCGACGTGATCGAGCACCTCGAAGATTTCCGTCGGGTTCTCCTTGCCCTTGACGCGGATGAGATCGATCGGCCTGAGCCGCGTCGGCGGCGCCAACCGCCCGGCCGTCGCGGCGTCGACAAGAATGGTGGTGCCGTAATGGCGGTTGACGCCCTCGAGGCGCGAGGCGAGGTTCACGCTGTCGCCGATCACGGTGTATTCCATGCGCGTCGCGGATCCGACCGGGCCGGCAACGATCTCGCCGCTCGCGAGCCCGATCGCGATCTCGAGCGGCCGCGCGCCGCGATTGGCGCGGCGCGAGTTGAGCGCGCGCAGCCGCACGACCATGCGCACCGCCGCCGCCACCGCGCTTTCGGCCGCGGCTTCGCGCTCGATCGGCGCGCCGAACACGGCCATCACCGCGTCGCCGATATATTTGTCGATCGCGCCGCCATGGCTCTCGATGATATCGGTCATCACGCCGAAATACTCGTTCAGCATGTCGACCACTTCCTGCGGCGTCAGCGACTCGGCGAGCGTGGTGAAGCGGCGGATGTCGGAGAACAGCACGGTCGCGACATGGGTCGAGCTCGATGCCCGTTCCGTCCCCGACGCGAGCACCTGGTCGGCGAATTGCTTCGCCATGTAGCGCGTCATGGTCGCGCGGACCCGCTTCTCGCGGCTGATGTCCTGGAAGATGAGGGTGATCCCGGTCATTTCGCCGCCGCGGTCCTTGAGCGGCGCGACGGTCGCATTGATGTCGAGCGCCGCGCCGTCGCCTGCGGCGAAGAGCACCTCGGCGCGGTAATCGGCGGCGCCCGTGGCGGACACGTAGGCGAGCGATTCCCTGAGCCACGGGTTGGCCTCGCCCCAAAGCTGGTCGGCGGATCCCGTGATCTTCTCGCCCTCCGGAATGCGCAGCGCCTTTCGTGCCGCCTCGTTGACCCGGATTATGCCGTAATCGCGGTCGAGTGCGATGACGGCGTCGCTGAGCGAGCGCAGGATGCTTTCGGTGTGGTGCTTCAATGACAGGACGTCGGCGAAGAGCTGCGCGTTCTGCAATGCCGTCGCGGTTTGCGAGGCGAACAGGCGCAGGCGGCGCTCGTCGGCGCCGGTAAACCGGCCGGTGCGCTTGTTGAGCGCTTCGAGCACGCCGGTCGCCTGGCCCTTCATGTCGACGATCGGCACGCACAGGAGGCTGCGCGTGACATAGCCGGTCTTCGCATCGACCGCCGGGTTGAAGCGGCTGTCGGCGCGCACGTCGGCGACGGCGATGACGCGGCACCCGGTGAAGCTCGCACCGGCGATGCCCGCATCGCTCGCGATGCGGATCTCGTCGACCGTGCCGCCGGCGCCGGCGCGCGACCACAGCACGCCCGCGGCCGCGTCGTGCACGAACAGCGTCGCGCGCTCGCAGTCGAGCAGGTCCGAAGCGGTCGCGACGATGCGCTCCAGGAGCCGGTCGAGGTCGAGCTCGACGGCGATGCTCTCGGCGGCCTCGAGCTGCTTGTCGTCGCGCGAGCGCTCGCGGCGCTCGTGGTTCAGCGCGCGCGCCCAGCCGAGCGCGGTCGCGGCCTGGGCGGCGATCGCCTGGAGCAGCGTGAGGTCGACCTGATCGAAGTGCCCGTCGCGCTTGTTCAGCACCTCGACGACGCCGATCGTGTGCCCGTCATGCCCCTTGAGCGGCACGCACACCACCGACTGGGTGCGGTATCCGGTGCGCTGATCGACCGCGGGATTGAAGCGCGCATCGGCATAGGCGTCGTGCACGATCGCGCTTTCGCCGGATGCGAACACGGTGCCGGCGATCCCGCTCGCGCGCGCAATGCGCAGCTCGGAGATCTCGCCGCTGATGCGCCACATAGGCGAACAGCTCGTCGCTCTCCGCGTCGTGCAGAAAGATGCTGCCGCGGTCGGCCGCGAGCGTCTGGGCGGCGAGCTCGAGGAGACGGCCGAGCAGCTCGTCGAACGACAAGGAATGAAGGAGGCCGTTTACTACTTCCGCGAGCAGGAAACGGTGCAGCAACTCGCTCGCGCGCCGCCCTGTCGGCCCCGACCGGCGCAGCGCCCGGCGCAGGGCGTCGTGCTCGCCCGGGTCGAGCCGGTCCGACACAAGTCCCTGTAATTCCTGGCTCATGCAGCCCCGAGGCTACGCCCAATCTTGATCGAAAGCAAAGATTTGCAGAAAATGCATGGCTCCCTTGCACATTGGTAAAGACCAATTAGCCATGCTCGCCCGTATCTCAGAGTGCACGTCATGCGTGCGGTGGCGACCCCGCGGTGGGGCGGCATCACGAAACGGCAAACCCGGGGCGACCCGGGGACGCAAAGCCTCCGGTCTCAATGAGATAGCGGGGCTACCGAATGAGGCTCCTCCATGCGCAAGCTTGCCCGTCCCGCGCCGGCCCACGACGGCCTTCTCAACGATCCCGCCTTCGCCGACCTGGTTGCGACCGCGTCCGTCGTGCGGTTGCGCAAGGGCGCCACCCTCTATCGCGCCGGCGAACCGGCCGCGGCGCTCTACGAAATCGCCAATGGCGGCGTGCGCACGGTGCTGCCCTTGCCGGACGGCGGCAAGACCGTGCTCGGCTTCCGCGGCGCCGGCGCGGTGCTCGGCCTGGCAGCGGCCGAGCGTCACACCGATACCGCCGAGGCGATCGCGCCGACGCTCGTTTATGGCTTCGGGCGCGAGCAGGTGGCGCAGCTCGTGCGGCACAGCGCCGCCGCCGCGTGCCGCCTGCTGCAGCTCGCCTGCGCCGAGCTCGCCGCGCGCGCCGAGCAGGTCGCGCTGCTGAGCCGGGGCGACGCGCTCGGCCGCCTCGCGCTCTTCATCCGCATGATGCAGAACCGCAATCGCGGCGAGGCCGTGCGGCTTCCCATGAGCCGCGGCGACATCGCGCGCTATGTCGGGCTTTCGGCCGAGGCCGTGAGCCGCGGCTTCCGCGCGCTCGCCGAGCGCGGCATCGTGCGCTTCCACAGCCGGCGCCGGCTCGAGCTGATCGATGCGCGCGAACTCGACGCGCTCATCGCCCATCGCCCGAAGCGCGCCGCGAACCGCGCTTCGGTGGCGGCGCCCGCCTAGCCATAGCCAAGCGTGCTGGCGGACTATGCCTCCGGCGCCTAAAGTCTCCGCCTGCCGTCTTGGCGTCCATGACAGAAGGATGGGCCGCATGAGCGCTCTCTCCGACAAGACCGCGTCGTTTGCCGCGCCGGTCGTGAACCGGCTCTCGGTCCGCGTCGTCGTCGATTCGCATTACGAGCGCTTCCTGCCGAAGGCGGCGCATCCGTCCGTCGCGATCGAGCATGTCGGAGCCATTCCCGGCCGGCCGATGGCGACGCTCGCGGGCGAGTGGGGGCTCTCGCTCCATCTCGAGGCGGAAAATGCCGCGGGCAAGGCGCAGTACCTCCTGGATTTCGGCTACACGCCCGAGATCGTGAACCGCAATCTCGGGCTCCTCGACATCGATCCCGCACGGCTGCAACGGACTCATCCTGAGCCACGGCCACCGCGACCATTACGGCGGGCTCGCCGGACTTCGTGACGCAGCATCGCCATCACATGCGGCGACGACCTTGCGCTCTATGTCGGCGCCGAGAACGTGTTTCGCGAGAAATGGCTGCGCGAGCCGGGCGAGCGATGGCGTCATCTCGTGGGGCGCGGTCGATGCCATGCTGCTCCGGGCCGAGAAAGTCACGTCCGTATGCTGCGGCGCGCCGACGGCGCTCGATGGCGCCTTCACCTCGGGATATATCGCGCGGACTTCGTTCGAAGAGGTGACCGGCGGAACCCTGGTCGAGCCGGCGGATCATTTCACATCGGCCGAGCGGCAGGGCCAGCTCGTCAAGGACCTTCATCCCGAGGAGCATGCCACCTGCTACATCGTGCAGGGGCGCGGGCTCGTCGTGATCTCCTCGTGCGGTCACGCCGGCATCGTCAATTCGGTCAGGACGGCGATGGCGGTCGCGAATGTGGACAAGCTGCACGCCGTGATCGGCGGCTTCCACCTGACGGCATCGAAGCCCGACTATATCGAGCACACGATCGACGAACTCGAGGCGCTTCGGCCCGATGTGGTCGTGCCGATGCATTGCACCGGCGCCGGTTTCATCGCCGCGATGCACCGGCGCATGCCGGACCGGATCGTCGCCTCCAACGTCGGCAGCCGCTTCACCTTCGGAGCGTGAGGCGGCGCCTTCGTGAAGATCGTCATTCCGCACGACTATCAGGACATCGCCGACAAGCTCGCGCAGCTTCGCGCTCATCCGCCAGCACGAGGTGGTGCGCTACACGGACGCCGCGCACGATCTCGACACGCTCGTCGCGCGGCTCGCCGATGCCGATGTGGTCGTGGCGATCCGCGAGCGGCTGTCGTTCTCGCGCGCGCTCCTCGCGCGCCTGCCGAAGCTGCGCCTCATCGCGCTCGTCGGGCGCGGCGCGCGCACGATCGATTATGCCGCCTGCACCGAGCTTGGCATTCCGGTCGCGACCGGCAAGAGCGATTCGCGGCAGTCCCCGGCCGAGCACACGATGGCGCTGATCCTTGCGTCGCGCCGCAACATCGCGCGCGAATCCTACGCGATGAAGCGCGGCGAGCTGCCGCGCACGGTGGCGCATCGCGTCGCGGGCACGACGCTCGGCATTTTTGGCCTGGGCCTCATCGGCGAGCGCGTGGCCGAGGCGGGCAGGGGGCTCGGCATGGCGGTGCTGGTCTGGGGCCGCGACGGCTCGCGCGCGCGGGCGCGCGCGGCGGGATATGAAGTGGCGGCAAGCAAGGCGGACTTGTTCGCGGCGGCGGACGTGCTCTCGCTCCATGTGCGGCTTGCGCCCGAGACGCGCGGCATCGTCGGCGCCGACGACCTCGCGCGCATGAAGCCGACATCGCTCCTCGTCAACACGGCGCGCGCCGAGCTCATCGCGCCGGGCGCGCTTCTCGCCGCGCTGCGCCAGGGCCGGCCGGGCTATGCCGCGCTCGATGTCTTCGAGGAGGAGCCGGTCGCGATCGACCATCCGCTCCTCGCCCTGCCCAACGTCCTCGCGACGCCGCACAGCGCCTGGGCCGAGTGGGACAATTTCGAGCTCTATTTCGGCGAGGCTTACGAGCAGATCGCCGCCTTCGCGGAAGGCCGCCCGCTCCGCCTCGCCAACCCGGAGGTCAAGCCGCGCGCTGGCGCGGCCTAGGCCTTTGCGCGACAATGACCGCATGACCGGGACCGCACGCCTCAATTCCATCGAAGTCGTCCCGCTCGGCAGCACGCTCGGCGCCGAGATCCGCGGCGTCGATTTCGCGCACGAAGTCGGCGCCGCGACCGCGGCGGCGATCCACCGCGCGCTCATCGAGCACAAGGTCGTGTTCTTCCGCGGCGCGGCGATGAGCCCGGCGCAGCATGTCGCGTTCGGGCGGCTGTTCGGCGATCTCACCGTGCATCCCTTCGCGCCGCATCTCGACGAGCACCCCGAAGTGCTGGTGCTCGACAACCACAAGGACAATCCCGTCTTCACGACCGACGTGTGGCATTCCGACGAGACGTTTCGGATGGCGCCGCCGATGGGCTCGATCCTGCGCTGCCTGCGCCGCCCGCCGCGCGGCGGCGACACGCTCTGGGCCGACATGGCGGCCGCCTACGAAGGTCTGTCCGACAAGATGCAGCATTTCCTCTCGGGCCTCGAGGCGGTGCACGATTTCCAGAACTTCCGCCATAAATTCGACGACCTGCCGCCGCGCGAGAAGCACGCCAAGCTCGCCGAAATGGAGGAGGAGCTGCCCAATCCCGTGCGGCCCGTGGTCAGCACGCATCCGGTGACCGGCCAGAAGATCCTCTTCGTCAACGAGCAGTTCACCATCGCGGTGAAGGGCATGCGCGAGGATGAAAGCCGCGCGCTCCTTGCGTTCCTGTTCGAGCAGCCGCGCATCCCGGAATACCAGTTCCGCTTGCGCTGGGACGTGAACGACATGGTGTTCTGGGACAACCGCCCGACGCAGCATTACGCCGCGAACGACTATTATCCCGAACGGCGCACCATGCACCGCGTCACGATCAGGGCGTAATGGACACGCCGGCGATCGCCATCATCGGCTCGGGCTTCGGCGGCATCGGCATGGCGATCCGCCTGAAGCGGGCCGGCATCCACTCCTTCACCATCTACAGCAAATCGCACGAGGCGGGCGGCGTCTGGTACGAGAACACCTATCCGGGTGCGGCGTGCGATGTCGCCTCGAGCCTTTATTCCTATTCGTTCGAGCCGCATTGGGACTGGTCGCGCACGCACGGCACGCAGCCCGAGATCGCGGCATATCTGCGCCATTGCGTCGCGAAATACGCCATCGCCCCGCACATCCGCTTCGGCACCGAGATCGCGCGCGCCGACTATGACGAGGCCGCTGCGCTCTGGCGCCTCACGGCCGCGGACGGGCGGCGGTTCGAGGCGAACGTGCTCGTCTCGGCGTGCGGGCTCTTCAACCAGCCGGCATTACCGGACATTCCCGGCCTTCGCGGAATTCGCCGGCGCGCGCTTCCATTCGGCGCGCTGGGATCACGAGTACGATCTCGCCGGCAAGCGCGTCGCCGTCATCGGCACGGGCTGCAGCACGGCGCAGTACGTGCCCGAGATCGTGGGCCAGGTGAGCCGGCTCGTCGCCTTCATCCGCACGCCGCAATATGTCCTGCCGAAGATCGAGCGCACGTTCGACGACGGCGCAGCGCGCAACCTATCGCCGCTTTCCCATCCTGCGCCGGATCGAGCGCATCAAGACCTACGTCGCGTTCGAGCGGCGCTTTGCCGTCTTCATCGACGAGCGCGCGCGCAAGACGGCGGAGGAGACCGCGCTGAAGTATCTCGCCTCGCAAGTGAAGGATCCCGAGAAGCGCCAGAAACTCACGCCGACCTACCGCTTCGGCTGCAAGCGCACGATCCAGTCGGGCGATTACCTGCGCGCGCTCGACCGCGACAATGTCGAGATCGTGCGCGCGCCGATCGCGCGCGCGGTGCCGGACGGCCTCGTCGACGAGGACGGGCGGCATCACGCGCTCGACGCCATCATCTTCGGCACCGGCTTCATTCCGACCGACTATCTTGCCTCGCTGCGCGTCACGGGATCGGGCGGGCGCGCGCTCAAGGAGGCGTGGCAGAACGGCGCCGAGGCCTATCTCGGCATCACCGTCGCGGGCTTTCCCAATTTCTTCATGCTCTATGGCCCCAACACCAACACCGCGACCTCGATCGTGGTGATGCTCGAAGGGCAGATCGGCTACATCCTCAAATGCATCCGCCGCCTCGGCCGCGGGCGCGCGCGCAGCATGAGCGTGCGGCCCGAGGTGCAGGCGCGCTTCAACGGCGAATTGCAGAAGACGCTTGCCGCAACGACGTGGGGCAGCGGGTGCCGCAGCTATTTCGTCAACGCCGCGGGCCGCGTCGTCACGCAATGGCCGAAGCCGTCGCGCGTCTATCGCTGGCTGACGCGGCGGCCGCGCGCGGGCGATTTCTCGTTCACGGTCTGAGCGGCGCTACGCGCTGGCGTAGATCACGTCGCGCACGAGCGGATAGATCTGCTGCGACCAGCGCCGGCCGCTGAAGACGCCGTAATGGCCGGCGCCGGGCTGCACGTAGTGGCGCTTCCTGAAGCGCGCGATGCCGGAGCACAGCTCCTGCGCCGCCAGCGTCTGGCCCACGGCGCAGATGTCGTCGCGGTCGCCCTCGATCGTCAGAAGCTGCGTGCGCCGGATCGCGCGCGGATCGACCTTCCGCCCCTCATAGCGCAACACGCCGCGCGCGAGGTCGTGCTCCTTGAAGACGCGCTGCAGGGTCTCGAGATAGAACTCGCCGGAGAGGTCCATCACCGCGAAATATTCCTCGTAGAATTTGAGGATCGTCTGCGCCTTCTCGGGCTCGCCCCGCATCGTGTGGTTGTAGACGTCCTGGAACGATTTGATGTGCCGCTCGACATTCATCGACATGAAGGCGACGAGCTGCACGAAGCCGGGATAGACCTTGCGCAGCGCGCCGGCATGCCCTTGCGGCACGATGCCGATCACGTTGCGCTCGAACCACGCCATCGAATGCTGGGTCGCGAATTCGTTGACGCGGGTCGGGCTGACGCGCGTGTCGACCGGCCCCGCCATCAAGGTCATGCTGCGCGGCTGGGCGGGGTTGCCGTCCTCCGCCATGATCGCCGCCGCGGCGAATGCCGCGACGCACGGCTGGCACACGGCAAGGATGTGCGAGCCTTCGCCCATCGCCTCGAGAAAGCGGATGATGTGCTCGATGAAGGCGTCGAAGCCGAACGTGCCGTGGCGCGGCGCCACGGCACGCGCGTTGTGCCAGTCGGTCACGTAGACGTCGTGATCGGCCAGCATGGTGCGCACGGTATCGCGCAGCAGCGTCGCGAAATGGCCCGACATCGGCGCCACCAGCAGCACGCGCGGCTGCGGCGCCGCGATCTCCTTTCTGAAATGAAGCAGCGTCGCGAACGGCGTCGCGTCGAGCGCTTCCTCGTGGACGGCCACGTCCTCGTTGCCGACGCGCACGGTGGAGATCTCGAAGTCGGGCCTTTTGTGGCTCAGCTCGGCGCGCGCCATGAGCTGGCACAATGCCGCAACCGCACGCGACCACGGCAGCTCCAGCCCGCCCGGGAACGGCTGCGAGAACACGCCGCGCGTCGCTTCCGCCAGGAGGCGCATCGGCAGCAGCCCGTCGGCCCCTGCTTGGTAGGCCTGGTAAAGCATGAGGCGCACGCCTTCCTCAAGGACCGGACGGCTCCTTGCAATTTGCGCACCAGCCCCGGGCTCCGGTTGGCACGGCCCTTGCGACCGGGGCTTTCGGGAGAAACCGAAAGAAGGCGCTTCCGCCATGGCAGAGGCTGTCCTCACCATCAGCAGCAAGAACTATTCCTCGTGGTCGCTCCGGGGCTGGCTCCTGGCCAAGTTCTCGGGCCTGCCGTTCCGCGAGGAGGTCGTGCCCCCGGACGATCCCGACGCGCGCGCCGAGCTTCTGTTGCTGTCGCCGTCGATCCTCGTGCCGTGCCTCATCCATGACGGGCTCAAGGTGTGGGACACGCTGGCGATCGCTGAATATCTCGCCGAGGCGCGGCCCGAGGCCGGATTGCTGCCCGCCGACCGCGCGCAGCGGGCCTATTGCCGCGCGATCTGCGGCGAGATGCATTCGGGCTTCTCGGCGCTGCGCGGGGCTTTGCCGATGAACCTCAAGGGCCATTTCCCGCGCTTCAAGGTGTGGTCGCGCGCCCAGGCCGACATCGAGCGCGTCGTCGCGATCTGGGCCGATTGCCGCGGCAAATATGGCGGGCCTTATCTGTTCGGCCAGCGCTGCATGGCCGACGCCATGTATGCGCCGGTCGTGACGCGGTTCCTGACCTACGACGTGACGCTCGACCGCGCCTCGAAATCCTACTGCGACACCATCATGGCGATGCCGGAAATGCGCGAATGGCTCGACGCGGCAAAGCGCGAGCCCGAGGATATCGAGGAGCTCGAGGTCGAATTCTGATGCCCAGCGCGTACCCATTCTGCTGCCCAAGGGCTGGGCATGTGCCTGCGGCCGCGCCACCGGGCGCGGCGGCGCGCGCATGAATTGCCGGGTTTTCGCGGCATTTCACGGGTCGCCCGGCGTGGCGCGGATTTCGCATGTCTGGGCAGCGAGCATCGGCCCCGCGCGGACCCTCGCGGACCGGGCCGGAATGCCCGCTGCCCGTGGCGGCCGATGCGCAAGGAGCGACGACATGGCCGACGGCTTGATGATGGATGAGACCAAGACCGCCTTCTCGCATGTCAAGGAGGGCGACACGCCGTGGCGCGACGGCGGCTTGCGCGATTTCTTCGAGTACCGCGACCTCGGCATCGCCGACGCGACCGGCGGCCAGGTCGTGGCCCAGCTCACGCGCGCCAAGCGGGCGCCCGAGGAAGGCACCGGCTGGCACCGGCACGAGGTCAAGTTCCATATCGTCATCATGCTGAAGGGCTGGGCGCGCTTCATGTATGAGGACAAGGACACGCTGGTCAAAGCCGGCGACTGCGTCCATCAGCGGCCCGGCATCGTGCACTACCTCTACGACTATTCGCCCGACATGGAATATCTCGAGATCGCGGCGCCGGCCGACTTCACGACCGTCGACATGCCGCCCGCGGCACCGGTGCCGAAGCCGACGCCGTGGAAGTGAGCTGAGCGGAACAGGGGTGCGTCCTTCGACTACGCGCTTCGCGCTACGCTCAGGATGAGGACTTTTCTTTGAGCTTCACCCAAAGCTCCTCATCCTGAGCCATCCACCGATTGTCATTGCGAGCGTAGCGAAGCAATCTCCCGGGAGATTGCGTCGTCGCCTTCGGCTCCTCGCAATGACAGCGATGCGCTAATCTCCCGGCGGCGCTGCAAAAACTCGGGCTCAAGACATGAGGAGGAATGAATGATCGGCTTGATCGGGCTCGGCAAGATGGGCATGGCGATGGCGCAGCGCCTGCAGGAGCGCGGCGAACGCGTCATCGCCTGGGACCGCGACGGCGCGCGCGTGAAGCGCGCCGCGGACGCGGGCGCGCACGCGGCGGACACTCCGCGCGCGGTCGCCGCCGGCGCCGAAACCGTGCTGTCGATCATCACCGAGGATGGCGGCGCGCGCGGGTTGTGGGAAGGCAACGGCGGCTTCCTCGAGGTCGACATCAACGGCAAGCTCTTCATCGAGATGAGCACGCTGCAGCCGATGACGGTGCGCGCGCTCAGCCTCCTCGCCGCGCGCCATGGCGCAAGCTACATCGACAGCCCGCTGCTCGGCTCGATTCCCGACCGTGCGCGAGGGCAAGCTCGTGGCGCTCGTCGGCGGCAGCGAGGCCGATCTGGCGCGCGCCCGCGCGGTGCTCGCGCATCTGACGGCGCGCATCGAGCATATCGGCCCGGTCGGCGCGGGCGCCGCCATGAAGCTCGTCGTCAACAACATGATGGGCTCATATCTCCAGATCCTCGCCGAGAGCCTCGCCATGGGCGCGACGCAAGGCCTGTCGCTGCCGCGCATGATCGAGGTGATCGGCAATTCGATCACCGCGACGCCGTGGTTCAACGCCAAGAAGAAGGTGCTTCTCGGCGGCGAGGACGACACCACGCTCGACATCCGCACGCTCAGGAAGGACCTGCTGTCGGTGGTGGCGACCGCATCGCTCCATGGCGTGCCGACGCCCGCTGCGGCCGCGGCGGCGGCGAGCCTTTCGGCTGCGGTCGAGGCCGGCCATGGCGGCGACGACATCGCCGCGCTGGTGCCGTTCCTGCGCCGGGCGCTGCCGCAGGTGTGGTAGGCAGCGGCGCCGCCGCGGAGTAGACTTCGCCGGTTCGTCGTTGCCATTGCAGGAGACCGGACGATGAGCCTTGCCGCCGATCCGCGCGAGACGCGCGCGCTCCCCTTCCGCCATGCCCGCTTCGCAGCGCCGCTCGGTGCCGAGATCAGCGGCCTCGACTTGACGCGGCCCTTGGACGACGCGACCTTCGCCGCGGTGCGGACATGCTTTCTCGAAAGCGAGGGCGTGCTCGTCCTGCGCGATCAGGCCATCACGCCGGAGCAGCACATCGAATTCAGCCGGCGCTTCGGCCCGCTCGCGATCCACGTGCTGCGTCAGTTCCTGCTGCCGGGCCGTCCCGAGATCCTGCTCGTCTCGAACGTGATGGAGAACGGCAAGCCGGTCGGCCTCGGCGATGCCGGGCGCTATTGGCATTCGGACCTGTCCTACATGCCGGAGCCGAGCCTCGGCTCGCTCCTGCATGCGCAGGAAATTCCCTCCGAAGGCGGCGACACCTCGTTCGTCAACATGTCCGCCGCCTACGAGGCGCTGACGGCCGACGTGAAGCGCCGCATCGACGGCAAGCGCGCCGTCCACTCCTATCGCAAGACCTACGACAAGATCGAGGGCTCGACCTTCCGCCCCGCGCTCAGCGCCGAGCAGAAGGCCGAGGTGCAGGAGGTGGCGCATCCGGTCGTGCGCACGCATCCGGACACCGGGCGCAAGGCGCTCTTCGTCAGCGAGGGCTTCACCACCCGCATCCTCGACATGCCCGAGGATGAGAGCGACGAGCTGCTGCGCCATCTCTTCGCGCACGCGACCGGCGGGCGCTTTTCCTATCGCCACCGCTGGCGCGAGCACGACATCGTGTTCTGGGACAACCGCTGCGTCATCCATTTCGCGCACGGCTGCCCGCCGAACCTGCGCCGCCACATGCACCGCACCACGGTCAAGGGCGACGTGCCGCGCTGATCGGTCAGCCGCCGCGCAGACTGTCGCGCAGACGCTCGGCGCCGTCCTTGCCGTCGAAATCCGCGCCCGCTTGCAGCACGCGCTCGATGAGCGCCAATGCGCGCCTTCCTGTCGCCCGTCGCCTTCAAGGCGGCGGCGAGATGGTATTGCACCGCAAGGTCCTGCGGCATGCCGGCGGCGGCCTGGCGCAGATAGAGCAGGCCGGTCGCGCGCGTCGCCGTCCTGCACGAGCACCCAGCCGAGCGTATCGGCGCTGTGGTCGTCGGGCGCCACGCGCAGCGCGCGCAACGCGAAATCGCGCGCGCGCGGATCGTTCTTCCTGGCATAGAGCCAGGCGAGATTGTTGAGCACGATCGGCGTCGCGCGGCATGTCCTTCAAGGCGCGCTCATAGATCGCCTCGGCGCCGTCGTAGTTGCGGTCGAGCAGCAGCATGTTGCCGAGCGCGAGCCGCGCCGCATCCGCGTCGTCGTGCGCGGCGAGCCACGATTGCAGCAGCTTCTCGGCGTCATCGCGCCGGCCCGCGGCGTAGGTCAGCTCGGCGAGCCGCCGCAGCGTTTGCTCCGCCGGATAAAGGCTCTGCGATTTGGCGAGGATGGCGATCGCCTCGTCGTCGCGCTTGGCCTTGACGAGCACGTTCGCGCTCAGCATCGCCGAGGCGACCGGATCGACCGGGCCGAACGAGCGCGCGGTCTTGAGCGCCGCGTCGGTCCCGCCGGTGTCGGCATCGAGCTCGACAAGCGCCGCCATCGCGGTTGCGTCGAGCGGCGCCACCGTGAGCGCGGTCTTCGCCGATTCGCGCGCGCCGTCCTTGTCGCCGGCATGGAACTGATATGACGAATATTCCAGCCAGATCTCGGGCGAGCGCGCGAATTGCTGCGTCAGCGGCCGATATTCCTGCGTGGCGCCGACGAGGTCGCCCGAAGCGGCGAGCACCGAGGCGTGCAGCGCGATCACCTTCGAGTCGCCGGGAAAGCGGCTTTCGAGCCCTTGCACGGCAATGAGCGCATCCGGCCACTGGTGCCCGGCGGCATAGTGCTGCACCAGCGCGAAGGCGGGATCGGGATCGTCGGGCGGCGTGGCCGCGACCGCCGCCTTGAGCTCCGTGGCGGCGCCGTCATGATCGCCCGCCATGTCGCTCGCGCTGGCGAGCGCCATCATCGCGCCGGCGTCCTGGGGCTGGCGCGCCAGGAGCTCGGTGAGCGTCGCGATCGCGTCTTGCGGCCGTCCCATTGCGAGATATGTGCGCGCGAGATTGGTGCGCGCCGCGCGAAAATTGGCGTCGGCGGCGATGATGGCGCGGAAGATCTTCTCGGCATCGGCAAAGCGCAGTTGCGCGAGCCGCACGCCGCCCAGAAGGTTCTGCGCGACCAGGTCCTTGCCGTTCTGCTGCACCAGCGCTTGGGCGGTTGCGGCCGCCTTGCCGATATCGCCGTTCTGCAGTTCGCCGAGCGCGAGGATGGGCCCCGCGACGTCGATCCCCGCGGGCGTCGCGGCAATTTTCTCGAGCGCATTCATGCCGGCGTCGGTCTCGCCGGCCCTGATCCGTATGAGTGCCGCGTCCACCTGGGCGCGCGGATCGGTGGGCCGCGCCGCCGCCGCGCGCGTGTAGAGATCGACCATGCTGTCGCGCTTGTCGGCCATCGCATAGGCGCTGGCGAGGAGCGCCACGGCGCTGCGGTTGGCGAGGTTGGCGTCGATATAGGGCTCCAGCACGGAAATGGCGCGGCCGGGATCGTGCTGGTTCAATGCGATGGTGGCGATGATGATGCGCGCGCCGATATGCTCGGGGCGCCGCGCCAGGTATTTCGACAGGTCGTCGATCGCCTCGGAATATTGGCCGAGCGCGAACTTGACGACGCCCTGCAGATAATACCCGTTCGGGATCGACGAGAAATACTGGCTGATGGCGGTCAGGATATCGTCGGCTTCCTTGATCTTGTTGGTGCGCGCGAGGATGGTCGCCTTGAGGAAATTGGGGGCGATGCTTTCCGGCGCGACCCTGAGCGCGTGGTCGAGCGTCTTTTGCGCGTCGTCGAGCTTGCCTTGCGCGATGAGGATGCTCGCGCGCGTGGTGAGCGCGCCGAGATCGTCGGGATTGGGCCCCAGGATCTTGTCGAGGGCGGCGAGCGCGCCGGCCGCGTCGCCCTTGATGCGCAGCAGGTTCGCCTCGAAGCGCAGCATGTCGATCGCGTTGGGATCGGCCGCGCGCGCCGCGGCGAAGGCCTTTTCGGCGCCGGCGATGTCGCCCTTGTAGAGAAGCAGCTCGGCCGAGCCGAGCTTCGTCAGATCCGCGTTCGGGTCGAGCCGCTGCGCGTCGTGCAGGAGCTCCTCGCCCGCGCTCTGTTCGCCGAGCTCGAGCCGCGCGATGCCGAGCGCCGCGCGCACGATCGCCTCGGCCTTGGGATCGCGCGTGCCGGGCGCGATGTTGGTGATGAGCAGGCTGAGCTTGCTCTCCTGCAGCAGCGCCTGCGCCAGGACGGGCGTCACCTCGTCGTCGACGGCGCCGAGCGCGCTGGGCGTTGCTGCGCTTCGATCTCGGCCGCGGGCGAATTGCCGAGCGCGAGATAGACCCGCGCCAGCTCGACCCGCAAATTCCAGTTGCGCGGATAGAGCGCGACGCCCTCGTGCAGCCGGTCGAGCGCGCCGCGCAGGTCGCCGGCGGATTCGAGCCGGATCGCCTCCGACAGGTCGTCCCGGTACGTGTCGGTGTCGAGCGCCGCCCGCGCCGCCGCCGGCAGCAGCACGAGCGCGAGGGCGAGAACGAGCGCGGCGCGCCACAGGCGCGCCGCAATTTCGGGCCGTGCGAGGGGGAAGCTAGGCGGGTGTCGCCGCGCGGCGCCGGCGGCGCACGGCCAAGCCGAGGAGCGCGAGCGCCGACGCCAATACCGCGAGCGTCGAAGGCTCAGGCACCGCAACATTCGTCACGTCTCCCCAAATGGGCGCGTTGGAGCAGTCTCCCGTGCCCCAGAATATATCGAAATCGCTGAAAATCGCTGCGAGAATGCTGGTCGAGCCCGAGAGCGTGACCGAAAGGGAGCCCGCCGCGGAATCCGAGTTGGCGGGATCGGTGCAGCCCAAGGAGCCGAATTCGCACCCGTTCACGACGACGGAGACGCCGCCGACTTCGCTGCTCGAGCTGTTGTCGAGCAGCACGGTCGGCGATTGCTGCGCGACGCTGCACGGCGTCGTGCTCGTCAGGCTGCTGACGCACGCCCCGCTGCCCGTGAAGGCGCTCGCGGGCGCGTATTCGCCGCCGTAATAGAAACTCGCCGCGGTTGCCGATCGGACTCGGGTCCCACACCTGGTTCGAGGTCTTGTAGGCGCTCGACGACAGGCCCGCGCCGGTCGTGCTGGACTGGTACAGCCCCGCCGGTCGAATAGCCGCCATCGTCGCCGCCCCTCGAAACCGAGCGCGATGGCATAGTTGTAGAAGGACGAGCCCGGCACCGGCAGGCTCGATCCGCCGCCGGACTTGATGAAGATGTCGGCGCCATAGACCGTGATGCCGTAGGCGCTCTCGTAGGTCGTATCGGTGCCGCCGTAGAAGCCGGTGTTGAACTGGATCGTGATCGACGACGTGCCGTTGCCGTCGTTGATCGCCGTGATGTTGCCCGACGGCGTGTAGTAGGTCGGTAGCCGATCTCGGGCGCGCCCCAGTAATCGCCACCCACCGAATAGGGGCTGCCCTGGCTGTAGTAGGCGACCTCGGTCTGGTTGTTGATGGCGATGGAATTGGCCCGGGCGGCGGGCAACGCCCACGCCAAGCCCGCGAGCGCGGTTCCGAGGACGAAGATGCGGCTGATCATACGAATCATCAAATCCTGGGGTGCACGTTCCATGCCATAAGCCTAAACTATTGAGAAACAGTAGTTATTTTCCAAACAGGGCGGCCGAGTGTAAAAAATTCCGACATTAACCAACGGTTGCTGCAACCTTTTACGCCGCCCGGCGCTCGCCGGATCGCCGCAAATTCTCACGCCTCGCCCCACACCTCACGCGCGATGCGTACAAGATGGGCGAGCTTGCGTTCCTCGTCGCCCGCCGTGATGCGGTCGGTCTGGAAGCCCGAGGCGAAGCCGCATTGCGGCGAGAGGCAGAGCTGGCCGAGATCGAGATGGCGTCCCGCCGCGTCGATGCGGCGCTTCACCTCGTCGACGTTCTCGAGCTCCTTGAGCTTGGTGCTGATGATGCCGAGCACGACCTTCTTGCCCTTGGGCACGCTCCGCAAGGGCGCGAAGCCGCCGGCGCGCTCGGTGTCGTATTCGAGGAAGAAGCCGTCGACGTCGAGCGCGCCGAAGAGACGCTCTGCCACCGGGTCATAGCCGCCGCTCGCGAGCCCGTGCCCGGCATTGCCGCGGCAGAGATGGACGCACACCGTCATGCGCCGGCGGCCGGCCGCGCACCGCCTCGTTGATCGCGGCGATATAGTCGCCGACGAGCGCGTCGGGATCCTCGCCGCGCGCGCGCACGATCGCCTGGTTTTCGGGATCGCACAGCACGGCGATCGGGACCTCGTCGATCTGCAGATAGCTGCACCCGCGCTGCGCCAGCTCGGCGATCTCCTGGCGGTAGATCGCCGTCACGTCGGCGAAGAATTCGGCGCGGCTCTTATAGGGCGATCCGGCAAAGCTGCGGTCGCCGGCATAGAAATGATTGGCCGCGGGCGACGGCAGCGTCGCCTTCGCCGTCTGCCGCGTCAGCGGCTTCAGGAACGCGAAGTCGCCTGCCGTCAGGCTCTCGCGCCGGCGCAATTTCGCGACCACGGTCGGGATCGGCATGCCGCGGTGCCGTTCGCCCGAATACTCGGTCATGTAGAACGAGCTGTCGATGCGCTCGCGGCTCCAGCCGTCGGTGCGCTCGAAGAAGCGGTCGCGCCAATTGTTGCGCCGCAACTCGCCGTCGGTGATGGCGTGGAGGCCGACGCGCTCCTGCATCGCGACGGCATCGCGGATCGCCTCGTCCTCGAGCGCGCGCAGCTCCGCCGCCGGAAGCTTGCCCGCTTCGGCCGCTTCGTGCGCCGCGATCAGCTTCTTCGAACGCAACAGGCTGCCGACATGATCGGCGCGGAACGGCGGTTTTTGCTCGGCCATTCTCTCCTCCCTCGCACGCAGAGCCTGTCATCGCGCGGACCGCGACGCAATCCCCCGGGCGCGGCCGGGCGCCGGTCGGAATTCTTTACGAGTCCCCTCCTGGTCCCCCTGTTCCCGCCTCTCGACAGCGGCCCGGCGCGGCCATATACAAAACGAATCGGAGGGAAGGGATGCTCACCGCCGCAGAAAACGAGCTCCTGTGCCGCGTCGAGGGCGATTGGCCGATGGGCGCCATCATGCGCCGGCACTGGCTTCCGGCCTGCATGTCCGAGGAGGTGGCCGAGCGCGACGGCGCGCCGGTAAGGGTCCGGCTCCTGGGCGAGGATATGGTGCTGTTCCGCGACAGCGCCGGGCGCTTGGGCGCGCTCGACGAGCATTGCCCGCACCGCCGCGCGTCGCTCGCTTTCGGGCGCAACGAGGAATGCGGCCTGCGCTGCCTCTATCACGGCTGGAAGGTCGACGTCGACGGCAACATCCTCGAAATGGCGTCCGAGCCCGAGGGCAGCCGGCTCGCCACGACGCTCAAGCACAAATCCTATCCGGTGCGCGAGGGCGGCGGCTTCGCCTGGGTCTATATGGGCGCGCGCGAGACGATGCGCGAGTTCGAGCCGCCGGCCTGGGCGCCCACGGCGGACACGCGCATCTCCATCGTCAAGATGCATGTCGCCTGCAACTGGGCCCAGGTGCTCGAAGGCTCGATCGATTCGGCGCACAGTTCGAGTCTGCATTCGTCCAACATGCCGACGATGGCCGTCGATGGCGCCAAGGCGACCGGGACCGTGTGGCCGCGCCCATCGACCGACAAGTCGCCGCGCATCCAGGTGCAGGAGACGCACTGGGGCTTTCGTTACGCCGCGATCCGGAAGCCGATCCTCAATCCCGAGACGCAGGATTACGTGCGCACGACGCTCTACATCGCGCCCTTCACCGTGCTGATCCCGCCCAACGACCAGTACAAGCTGGCGCAGATGCTGGTGCCGGTCGATGACGCGAACGCCATGTTCTACTGGGTCGCGTGGCACGAGCAGAAAGGCAAGGGCATCGACCAGGATGCGTGGCGGAAATTCTGCGGCGCGGAAGTGGGCGTCGATCTCGACCGCAATTATCGCAAGCTGCGCAATCTCGAGAACCGCTACCTGCAGGATCGCGAGGCCATGAAGCGCGGCGATTTCACCGGCATATCCGGCATCCCGGCGCAGGACATGGCGATGTGGGAATCGATGGGGCCGATGGTCGACCGCACCAAGGATTACCTGGGCTCGAGCGATCTCGCCGTGGCGCAGTTCCGGCGCCAGATGGTGGCGGCGGCCAAGCGCATGCGCGACGAAGGCGTCGCCATCGGCAGCGAGGGCGCCGCGCGTGCCGCAGGTGCAGCTCGCCTCGTTCGAGGGTATGGTTGCGAAGAAAACCGATTGGCGCACGCTCGCCGTGTCGCCGGAGGAAACGAATCTCGCCGCGGCCCTGAAGGCGCCGGCGGCCTGAGGAGGAACCGATGCTCAACGCCGAAGAAAGCGCGCTCCTCACCCGCGTCGGGCCCGGCACCGCGACGGGCGCATTCATGCGGCAATACTGGATCCCGGCCGCCAAATCCGCGGAGCTCGTGGCCGACGGCCCGCCGGTGCGGCTGGCACTCCTCGGCGAGAAGCTCATCGCCTGGCGCGACAGCCAGGGCCGCGTCGGCATCATGGATCACCGCTGCCCGCATCGCTGCGCCTCGCTCTTTTACGGGCGCAACGAAGAGGGCGGCTTGCGCTGCGTCTATCACGGCTGGAAATACGACGTCGACGGCAACTGCCTCGACCAGGCGAACCTGCCGCCGCACCAGGAGTTCTCCGGCAAGGTGCGCGCCAAGGCCTATCCCGCCAAGGAGCGCAACGGCATCGTGTGGACCTATATGGGCCCGCGCCAGGAGCCGCCGCCCATGCCCGCGATCGAGGCCGCGCTCATCGCCGACGCGCAGGTGAGCTTCATCCAGCGCGAATGCAACTGGCTCCAGGCGATCGAGGGCGAGATCGACACCTCGCATTTCGGCTTCCTCCATGCGGGCCATCTCGATCACCGCACCATGTCGCCCGACGATCCCTACTACTACACGGTCTACAGCCGCACGCCCGAATACCATTTCGCCGAGACGAAATGGGGCACGATGTATGCCGCATATCGCGACGCCGACGCGGAGCACGTGCATTACCGCTGCGCGCAATATCTCTTCCCGTTCTGGACCGAGATCCCGCAGGGCGATTTCGAGCATCACATCAACGCGCGCGCCTGGGTCCCGATGGACGACACGCACACCATGTTCATCATGTTCGCCGGCATCCGCTTCGAGGTGCCCGAGCTCCTGCCCAACACGACGGACTGGTATGGCCGCTTCCGCATGGCGGCGAACCGCGACAACGATCACCAGATCGACCGCGCGGCGCAGCGCACGAAGAAGAGCTACACCGGCATCGCGTCGGTGCACGGGCAAGACCAGATGATCACCGAGAGCATGGGCGAGATCGTCGATCATTCGTTCGAGAACCTGGCGCCGAGCGACCTGATGATCGCGCAGACGCGGCGCCGCATCCTGCGCACCGTGCGCGCTTTGCCGAGACGGGTGCTGCGCCGCCCGGGGTCGATGACCCGATGATCTATCTCGGCGCGCGCAGCGGGCAATACATAGCACCCCGCGGCAAGCACTGGATGGGCACCTACGAAGAGCGCCTCGCCCGCGCCGAGCGCGTGCCGGTCCCGGCGGAGTAGTCTCTGTCTGCGAGGAGCGTAAGCGACGAAGCAATCTCCAGCCGGAAGGGGATTGCTTCGGCTCGCGCTCGCAATGACAGCTACGCTTCCGTCTCGAACTTTTCGAGCAGCCGCCAGATGCGCTCGAAATGCGGCTCCTTGTCGTAGCCCATATAGACCCCTTGCGCCGTGCGCACCGGGTCGCCGGCGAAATAGCGCTCGTAGAGCTGCTGGCGCCCGGAAAAGCTCGAGAGCGCCGCGTCCGACGCGAGCCGGAACAGCTTGATGCGGCTTCTCGCATCGGCCCCCGCGGCTTGCGCGTAGGTCTCGATGTCGGCAGCGACCGGCCCCGCCAGTTCGGCGAATGACGGCACCATGACGAGCCCGCCCGCGCCGATGATCTGGATCGCCTCGCACGCGCGCCGGTACATCTGCGGAAACATGAAGCGGATCGCGGTCAAGGGCCCGCCCGCCGGCACCATGAGCCCGTGCGGCATCGTCCGCGCATCGGCCTCGGCCGCGACCAGGCACGCGCGCAGCACCTCGACATCGTTGATGAGGTCGCACAAAAGCCCCTGGATGTGCAGGAACTCGTCCACCTTGGTGGTGCGCGCCACGCGTGAAGGCCAGGCCCATCATGAACTCGGCCTTGGCGAGATCGCGCGTCGCGGTCTGCTGCTGGATCGCAAGCCGCGTGCCGGTCGTGGCATAGACCGTGTTGTGCACGGTGATGTCGCGATAGCAGAAGACGCGCTCCCACGGCACCAGCACGTCGTCGAACACGACCATGCAGTCGCTTTCATCGAAGCGCGAGGACAGCGGATGATCGAGCAGCGGCGCGCCCGACTGGTGCATCACGCTCGGCCGGCAGATGAAGCGCATGCCGCGCGTTGCGACCGGAAGGGTGAAGCCCAGCGCATAGGGCTTCGCCTCCTCGGTCATGGGGAGCGTATAGGACGGCGCCGAAAAGATCAGGATCTCGTCCGACAGCGCGCCCAGCGTCGCGAGCATGCGCGCGCCGCGCACGATGATGCCCCGGTCGGTCTCCTTCACCGCCTGCAATGCCAGGTCCTTCGCCTGCGCCGTGATGTTCTTCGACCGGTCCACCTGCGGGTTCGTCAGGCTGTGCGTCAGAACGAGATCGCGCTCGCGGATCAAGTCGCAGTAGGAGCGGATGTTCCGCGCATAGTCGCCGAAATGCTCGGATCCTGCCGCGAACGAGCTCACCACCACGTTCATGAAATCGGGCGCGCGGCCCATCATGCCGAGCGTCTCGTCGTGCCACAGCTTCATCATGCCGCGCCGCGCGGCAAGGTCCTCGCGCGACCTGGGCTCGATGAACGACAAGCCCACGCGCTCGCCGCTCGCGGGCGAGCGATAGGTCATGCGCTCGCTGAGATCGGCGCGGTGCTGCATGTCGTAGAGCCCGGCGAGCGAGTGCGCGGCCCTGGCAAAGCGCCGGTCGCGCGTCACGTCGGCGATGCGCTCGCCGTCGATATAGACTTCGCGCCCGTCGCGCAGCCCGTCGAGAACCTGCGCGCCCGTTCTTATGCCCATGGCGCGTTCCTCACGTGCGATCGACCAGGCCGCGGCTCTGCCATTCCTTGCCCTCGGCGAGGCCCAGCAATTCGCGGCCGCATTCGCCGAGCATGTTGGTCGAGACGATGCGGTGCTGCGTCGCGCCGAACATGTCGCGGAAGCAGCGCTGCAGGATGCCGGAGCGGAGCGCCACGCCGCCGCCGGCGCGATGCGCGAACGTCGCGACCTCCGTCACCGCCGTGGTGACGTGGTTGAGCGAGAGGCGCATCAGCGTGAATTGCCGCGAGGTGCACGGCTCGTCGCGATCGAGGCTCTGCTGCACGTCGCGCCACACCTCGTAGCAGAAGGCGCGTCCGGCGCGGAACTTCGCTTCGGCAGTGGCGAAATTCTCCTGGAAGCTGGTCGAGCCGCCGAATTCGGCCAAGGGGCTCGGCCGCGTCGGCGCGTGGACGAGCGCCTTGAGCTCGTCGAGGATGCGGCGGCCCAAGCCCAGCGTGAAGCCGGTGTGGCCCAAGGGCGACATGCCGACGATGCCGAGGCGATAGAGGCTGCCGCCCTGCCGCCCCACGAGCGCGTTGGGCGAGTGCGTCATCTCCTCGGGCACGAACACATCCTCGAGCCCGTAATCGATGCTGCCCGTGCCGTTGAGGCCGAGCACGTCCCAGTTGCCGAGGAACTTCGCCTGCTTCGTCGGCACGATGAAGGTGCGCGCTTCCGTCGGCTTGCCGTTCTCCATCACCATGCCGCCGGTGTGGATGTATTCCGTGTGCAGGACGCCGCTGCCATAGCTCCAGCGGCCGGTGAGGCGATAGCCCTTGCCCTCGCGCACCGCCTTGCCGCGCGGGCCGCCTTCGCCGGCGATGATCGGGATGTGCTTGCCGAAGACCGCCTGCGCGCCCTCGGGCGGCAGGTATCCCGCGGCCGATCCGGTGCCGACATTGCACGCCATCAGCACCCAGCCGGTCGAGCCGTCGGCCTCGGCGAGCGCTTCGTAGATCGCCAGCGCCTCGACCGGCCCGGCCTCGAACCCGCCGAAGCATTTCGGCACGAGCAGGCCGAAGAAGCCCGCGTCCTGGAGCGCCGCGACGGTGGCGTCGCTGAGGCGCCCGTCGCGTTCGTGCTTGTGCGCCTCGGCGCGGAGGAGGGGGGCGAGCGCGCGCGCCTTGGCGACGAGCGGGGTGGGTTGTTCATGTCGGTCTGGCATGGGCCGATTATCGCAGGAACGGGCGCTTCTGGAAACTTGCCATGACGCGCGCGCTTTTGCGCAGACTGTGCGGCATGGGCACGTCCGATTTCCGCCCCTTCATCCCGACCGCCCGCGCAATCGAAGATCGCCGGCGCCACCGCGCGCGCGCATGCGCCAGGCGCGGCGCGCGGCCCGCGCGGCCAGGCGATGGCGGCGGCGTGGAAGGCGAAGCTCGACGAGCCGTTCCGCGGCATCACCACTGACGGCACGGTCGTGCCCGGCCTGTTCTCGCTCGGCGCCAACGGCGCGCCGGCCGCTGCGATGATCGCGGCGGCGAAGGCCCTTCTCGCGCGCCTCTCGCCCGAGCAGCGCGCGAAATCGTGCTTCCCGGTCGGGTCCGAGCATTGGCGGAGCTGGCAGAACACCGAGCTTTATGTCGAGGATTACGGCCTCCGCCTCGAGGAAGTGCCGGACGCGCTGAAAGAGTCGGTGCTCGACGTGCTGCGCGCGAGCCTCTCGGCCAAGGGCGTCGCGATGACGCGCGACGTGATGCGCCTCAATCGCTTCCTCGGCGACCTCGTCGGCGGCCCGCATGTCTTGGGCGAATGGAGCTATCATCTTCTGCCTGTTCGGCGAGCCGGGTCCGTCGGAGCCGTGGGGCTGGCAGTTCTTCGGCCATCATCTGAGCCTCAACTGCCTCGTCATCGGCCAGCAGATGGCGTTGGCGCCGGTGTTCTGGGGCGCCGAGCCCGCTTATGCCGACGAAGGCCCGTTCAAGGGCACTCGCCTGTTCGAGGACGAGGAGCGCAAGGGCCTGTCGCTGATGCGCGCGCTTACGCCCTATCAGCAGCGCCAGGCGACCGTCGCGCATTCGATGGTGGGCGGCGACCTGCCGCCGGGACGGCGCCATTTCGCCGACAATCTCCATCTCGGCGGCGCCTACCAGGACAACCGCATCATTCCCTACGAGGGCATCCGCGCGCGCGACTTCACCGCCGAGCAGCGCCGCCGCCTCGTCGAGCTCGCCGCCTGCTATATCGCGCCGCATGCCCGAGGGGCCGGAGAAGGCGCGCATGGAGGAGATCGAGCGCCATCTCGCCGACACGCGCTTCTGCTGGATCGGCGGCTTCGACGAGGAGAGCCCGTTCTACTACCGCATCCAGAGCCCGGTCGTGATGATCGAGTTCGACCACCACGGCGGCGTGTTCCTGACCAATTCGGCGCCGGCGAAATTCCACGTCCACACCATCGTGCGCACGCCCAACGGCAACGATTACGGCATGGACCTGCTGCGCCTCCACTACGCAGAACGCGCCGCATCATCGCTAGAGGAAGAGGAAATGCCCGACAAGAAGAACGAACGCTACCGGCGCATCGCCGTCGAGGAAGGCTTCACCATCCCCGAGATCGCGAAGCTGCGCTTCGCCGAGCGGTCAGGGCCGCCCACCCGAATGCGGCGCCACGTGTTCCAAGGCCTGCTCGATCTCGGCGACGGCCGCATCAAGGCGATGGACGAGGACGGCATCGCGACGCAGGTCTGCGTGCTCGCCGGCGCGGTCATCCAGGACATCGACCCGGTGCAGGGGAACGAGCTCGCGGCGCTCTCGAACGACCGGCTCGCCGACGCCGCCAAGAAATATCCGGGCCGCATCACCGGGCTTGCGGCCTATGCGCCGCGCGATCCCGAGCGCGCCGCGCGCGAGCTCGAGCGCGCCGTCAAGAAGCTCGGGCTTGAAGGGCGGCATCGTCAATTCGCACGCCAACGGCGAATATTACGACGATGCGAAATTCTGGCCGATCTTCGAGGCGGTCGAGGCGATGAACGTGCCGATCTACATCCATCCGCGCGATCCCTCGCCGCAGATGATCGCGCCGTTCCAGGTGACGGGCTTCAAGATCGGCTGGTCGTGGGCGGCCGAGGTGGGAACGCACATCATCCGCCTCATCGGCAACGGCGTGTTCGACCGTTTCCCGAAGCTGAAGATCGTCATCGGCCACATGGGCGAGGGGCTGCCGTTCCATCTCGACCGCATCGACAACCGCTATTTCTGGGAGCATGAGATGGCGGGCACGGCGCCGAAGCTGAAGCGCAAGCCGAGCGACTATTTCCGCGACAACGTCATCGTCACCACGAGCGGCATGAATTTCGCCGAGCCGCTCAAGATGACGATCGCGCAGATCGGCATCGACAACGTGCTGTTCGCGGCCGACTGGCCGTTCGAGGACGCGCGTGCGTCGGTCGATGCGATCGACGCGCTCGACCTGCCCGATGGCGACATGCAGAAGCTCTATCACCTCAATTCCGAGCGCGTCTTCGCGCTCTAGGAGGCCCGACGTGGCGAACCTTCCCCCCGATATCGATCCGACCTCGCGTTTCCGCCTGCCCTTGCCGAAGCCCGAGGAGCTCGACGCCGATGGCCGCGCCGCCTACGAGCGGCTCACCAGCGCAAGCGGCAAGATGATCCGCGGCCTCGCCGGCCCCGGCGGGATCAGGCTGTGGAGCAGCAAATACGCGCGCATGTCGGACCCGTCGGGCCGCTATCTGCGCTTCGAGGCGGGCTTCACGCCGCATGAGCGCGAGGTCGCCATCCTCATCTCCGCGCGCGAATGCGACAGCCGCTTCGAATGGGCGGCGCACGAGCCCGAGGCGCGCAAGGAGGGCGTGCCGCAAGCGGTCATCGACGCGATCAAGCATCGCCGCCCGACCGCGGGCCTCGATCCGGCCGACGCGCTCATCATCGAGTTCGGCCGCGAAGTGTTCGGCGCGAGGAAGGTCAAGCCCGAGACGTTCAAGCGCCTCCTCGAAAAATACGGGGAGCGCAAGCTCGTCGATCTCGTGTCGCTGATGGGCAATTACGTCGCGACCGCGGCGCTGCTCTGCGCCTTCGACATGCAGCTCGACGACGGCGAGACGAATCTCTTGCCGGTGCCGTGAATACGCCGCGCGCCGCCGCCCGAGCCGATCGCATTCTCAAGCCGCGTCAAGAAGAGCGACCTGCCAGCCGAGCGGCCGACGCCTGTTCCTTACATTGACGTGACGGAGCGTCCCAATGCAAAGGCCAGAACTGCTGTCGGACGATGCTGGACAGTCCGCCGCCCGCCTGATCGACGAAATCTCCCGACTTTTCTACCTTTCGCGCGCGGTCCATGTCGCCGCTGAACTGGGGATCGCCGATCACATGACCGGCGAGCCGGTTACGGCGGCGAGCCTCGCTCAGAAGACCGGCACCGAAGCCGCGGTCCTCAGTCGGCTGATGCGATTTCTTGCCGCCTATCGAATCTTCGAAGAGCGGTCGCCTGACGGATTCTGCAATACGGAGCTGTCTTCGGTGCTGCGCGACGACCATCCGCAATCGGTTCGCGCCAACCTGCGAAGGATCAGAGCTTTCTGGTGGTCGGCGGTCGGAGATTTGGAGCACACGGTGCGGACCGGCGAGTCCGCTTTTTCACATGTTCATGGTGTTCGGTTTTTCCAGTATCTGCGCGATAATGCCGATATCCAGCGCCGGTTCGACGATGGCATGGCGCGCGTCTCGGATGCCGACGATGCGGCGATTGCATCCGCATACGATTTCACGCGCTTCGAACGGATCGTCGATGTCGGGGGCGGCCGTGGCGGCCTCCTGGCACAGATTCTGACCCGTGCGCCCAATGCCAGGGGCGTACTCTTCGATCAGCCGCAAGTCATCGCGGTCGCAACCCGCCTCGATGATGCGGGGCTTTCGGACCGGACCGAAAAAATTGCCGGGACCTTCTTCGATGCGGTTCCGGGTGGCGCGGACTGCTATGTCATCAAGGGCGTACTGCACGATTTCGACGATGGCGAGTGCGTGCGGATTCTGTCGAATTGTCGACGAGCCATGCGGACGGGCGGCCATGTCCTGATCGCCAACCAGGACCTTCCCGTTCCGATCGTCGGACCGCACCGGAATCTCACGATGGATATTCAGATGATGACCTTGCTGACCGGGCGTGAGCGAGTACGCGGCGAATGGGCCGCAATCTTCCGGCAGGCGGGCTTGAGCATCATCAACTCGGTCGAAACGCGCGTTGGCTTCGTGCTCATCGACGGCATCGCCCTTGAGCGTGGCGGTGCCGTGAGGCCTACGCCCCCAGCACTTCCTTGAAGAAATCCTGCATCGCCAGCCACGAGCGCTTGTCGGCCTTCTCGTCATAAGCGAAGGGAAGATCGGCCGGCAGGTTGCGCGGCAGGTTGTAGTTGGTGAAGGTGTGCTTCGCGTGGCCGTAGGCCACGAGCTGCCAGTCGGCGCCCGCGTCCTCCATCTCCTTCTCGAACGCCGCCACCTCCGCCGGCGGCACGACCGGATCGACCGCGCCGTGCAGCACCAGGACCTTCGCGTCGATCTTCTTCGCCGGCGCCGGCGTCATCAACTGGCCGTGGAAGCTCACCACGCCGTTCACCGGCATCTGCTCGCGCGCGATGTCGAGCACGACCATGCCGCCGAAGCAGTAGCCGATCGCCGCGACCTTGCCGGCATCGACGCGCGCGTGCGCGCGCAGCGCATCGACGCCGGCGCGCGCGCGCCGCCGCGTCATGCCGCGGTCCTCGTAGAACGGCTTCGAGACCCGGGCGCAATCCTCCATCGACGCGGTCGAGGCGCGCACGCCCGTGCCGAAGATGTCGCAGCCGAACGCGACATAGCCGAGCTCCGCGAGCATGCCGCAGCGCTGCTTCACATAGTCGCCGAGCCCGCCCCATTCGTGCACGACGAGCACGCCCGGGCGCTTGCCCGGCTTGGCGTCGTCATAGACGAAATGCCCTTCGCACGCGATGTCGCGCCCTCGCGGTACTCGATCGCTTCGGTCTTGATCGCCATGTCGCCTCCCTCCGGGGTTCTCCCCGTCCTATTGCGCGGCCTGGGCGCGCGCGGCGCGGCGCGCGAGCTTCTCCTCCGACCACACCGGCTGGATGTTGAACAGCCGCTGCGCGTTGCGCCCGAGGATGTTGAGCTTCGCGTCCTCGGAAAGGAACGGCTGGTCGAAGATCGTGCTCGGCAGGTCCATGTCCCAGTGCGGATAGTCGGACGCGTAGAGAAGCTGCGTCGGGGCCTTGATCATATTGAACGTCGCCTCGAGCATCTCGCGGTTCTCGACCATCTCCATCGGCTGCGAGGTGAAATACATCTCGCGGATATAGTCGCTCGGCTTGCGCTTCAGGCCCGGCGCCTCCGACGTGCGCATCATGTACTCGTTGTCGAGCCGCTGCATGAGGAAGGGGAGCCAGGCGAGCCCGCTCTCGATCCACACCAGCTTCAATTTGGGGAACCGCTCGGGCAGCGCGTTGATGACCCAGTTCGCCATGTGCGCCATGTTGAAGAAGGTGAAGCCCAGCGAGTGCACGACGATGAAGCGGTTGAAGGTCGCGAACGTCTGCTCGTGCCAGGTGAAGCTGCCGTGGAATCCCGAGCGGCAATCCCCGCTCCTGCAGCATCGCATAGAGCGGCATGTAGTCGTTCTCATAGCAGCCGCGGCGATGCGGCGCCGTGATCATGAAGCCGATCACGCCCTTCTTGTCGCCGAATTCCTCGACCATCTTGATCGAGGCCTTGGGATCGTTGAACGGCAGATAGAGCATCGAGCGGATGCGCGGCTCCTGGCCGATCACCCGCTCGCACAGCCAGCGCGCATACGCCATGGCGAGCTCGTTCTCGACCTCGCGCCGCGGCACCGCGCCGAGCGTGAGCATCGGCGTCGGGAACAGGCAGATCATGTCGATGCCCATCGCGTCCATCCAGCGCTTGGTCAGCGCGATGTCGCGGTGGACGCCGGGGGGCGCCTTCTCGCTGCCGCGGCCGGTCAGGCGCGCGATGCGCCCGCCCATGTTCTGGTACGTGCCGTCGGGCGACATCACGCCGTTGCGGCCCCAGCCCTGGTAGCGGATCTCGTTCCGCAGGATCGGATTGGCGACGTATTCCAGGATCTCGTCGTAGCTGTCGCTTTCGTAATGATGCGCGTCGACATCCATGATGAAGACGTCTTCGTACTTGCGGCGGATCGCCTGCTGCCGCGCATTGGTCAGGATCTTGCTCTGGTTGTAGTCGGTGTCGGCGGCAGGATCCCGGATGATCGTTTCGCGCGCGTCCATTCTTCCTCCTAGGTCGGGCCCCCAAGGCCCCCGAATTCGCTGGCAGCGATCTTAGACGATGCCGGCCCTCCCGGCCAAGACGCTGCTCAAGGTCTCAACGCCCCCGCGGTCCCGTGGTAAAAGCGGGCGGGTCTCGAAGAAACGGAACGGGCAAATGGCAAGCACTTCTCCGGTCACCTGGCATCTTTCCGCCGACGTGGTGGTGGTGGGCTCGGGCGCCTGCGGCATGCCGGCGGCGATCGTGGCGCGCGAGGCGGGCGCGCGCGTCATCGTGGTCGAGGCGGAAAGCCACATCGGCGGCCACGCCATGGTGAGCGGCGGCAACGTGCCCCTGGGCGGCGGCACCAGCGTGCAGCGGAAATACGGCATCGCCGACACGCCCGACCTGCAGTTCCGCGACCTGACCGACTGGTCGGTGGTGGGCCCCAACGGCTTCCCCGACTACCGCTACAACGACCGCGAGATCGTGCGCGCCTACTCCGACAACACCGTCGCGACCTTCGAATGGCTCCTGGCGCACGGCGTCATCTTCGTCGACAAGGCGCCGGACGAGCGCGGCGGCAATTCGGTCGGCAACTCGGTGCCGCGCGAGATGCATTGCGCGGCGCTGGACTGGCCCATGGCGCAGACCGGCAAGCCGCAGCCGACGCCCGAGCTGCGCGCCACGTACTCGACCGGGAACGGCCTCATGCGCCCGCTCGAAGTCGCGGCCAAGAAGGCCGGCGTCGAGATTCTGCTCGAGCACCGCATGGTGGCGATCCACCGCGAGAGCCCGCGCTCGGGCCGCGTCCTCGGCATCGCCGTCGAAGCCAAGGGCGAGCGGCTCAACATCCGCGCCGCGAAAGCCGTCGTGATCGCGACCGGCGGCTCGACCGGCAATCTCGAATTCCGCCGCATGTTCGACCCGCGCCTGACCGAGGAATATTGCGGTCTCGCCGGGGCGCCGTGGTCCGACCAGGACGCCAGCGGCGAGCTCGCCGGCATGGAGGTCGGCGCCGCGCTCTGGGGCCTGTTCAACCAGACGAGCGAAGTGGGCCTCACCTTGACCAAGGCCGGCATGCTCGGCTGCCAGTACGGCTATCGCAATCTGCAATGGATGCCGGACAGCGAGGTGTTCCACAAGGCGCGCGCCTCGGGCCTGCGCATCCAGAACTGGCAGGACGCGATCATGGTCAACATGCTGGGCCGGCGCTTCTACGACGAGACCGGCGAGCAGTTCTTCGGCAACAACTACAATTCGATCGATCCCTACACGCAAGGCAGCTTCAAGAACGCGCGCGACATGAAATTCAAGCCCGCCAACTTCATCAACGCGGCGATGGCCGGGCTCGACGACGGGCAGAATGGCGGCGGCCCGATCTGGGCGATCTTCGACGCCGACGCGGTCGCGCGCGAGAACTGGGACCCGAAGCCGCCCAACGTCGATGTCGACGGCGGGCTTCTTCTTCGCTTCCGACACGCTCGAAGGCCTCGCGCGCAAGATCGTGATGAAATATCAGCGCGTCGCCATGCCGCCAGCAAACCTCGCCGCCACGGTCGCGCGCTACAATTCCTTCGTCGAGGCCGGGGCCGACGCCGATTTCGACAAGCCCGCGCCGCAGTTCAAGATCGCGACGCCGCCCTTCTACGCCGCGTGGGCGACGCCCGTGGTGCACGACACGCGCGCCGGCTTGCGCATCAACGGGCGCTGCCAGGTGGTGGACATGGGCGGCAAAATCATCCCCGGCCTCTATTGCGGCGGCGAATCGGCCGGCGGCTTCAGCCAGCACGGCCTCGCCCGCGCCACCTGCCAGGGCTACATCGCCGGCCTGAACGCGGCGGCGGAGCGGCTCGGCAACGAATGAAGACGGCCGCCGCCGCGCGTGCCGCCGCTCCCGGCCGCCGTCGCCCGCTGCGCTGCGCTCGTACGCTACATCCGCAACCGTCACGGGGCCGGAGACTGCGTCGGATCCGCATGCGGTTGACGGGCAGCAGGTGGTCGGCGATTTTGCCGAACGAACCCAATTCCTATGCAGAACGAAGCATTTCGAGTTCCGCGCCCGAGCAGCCTTGGGCGGCGCCGGGCGCGCGGGGCTAGAATGGGGCCAAGGTCAGAGGGAGAGCAACATGGCGACGGTCGAAGCCACCTACGATGTCGGCGGCATCCGCCTCGCGCGGCCGTTCCGCGTGCAGCGGCTGGGACACTTCGGCTTCAATGTCGAGGATCAGGAGAAGGCGCTGTCGTTCTACAGCGACCTGCTTGGATTGCCGCAGACCGACACGGTCGATTTCGGCCGGCAGTTCAAGGTCACGAGCGCCGAGGGCAAGGACCCGAACGGCTATTTCCTGCGCGTCGGCGCAGACCACCACGCGGTCGTGCTGTTCCCGCACTGGGCCTTCAAGGCGGCGAACCAGCCGAAGGCGCCGGGCACGGAATGGATCAGCCACATGGCGTGGCAGGTCGGCACGTTGCGCGAGGTGACGCGAGGGGCGGCGCTGGCTCAGCGAGCAGCAGGTGCGCATCGCCCGGCCGGGCGGGCGCGACGCGCGCGGCGCCAACTGGAACTTCACCGTGACCGATGCCGACGCGATCTCGAACGAGATCTATTACGGCATGGACCAGATCGGCTGGGACGGCGTCTCGAAGCCGGTGCCGATCTGCCCCGCCGGCGATGCGCTGCCGCCGGTCGAGGACGCGGCCGAGCCGGATTTTCCGATGGCGCGCTCCGCCATCGAAGGCGGGCTCGACCTGCGCCAGGGCCTGCACCAGCGCCCGTTCGGCGAGCCGCGCTACGACGTCGCCGGCATCAAGCTCGCGCGCCCGTTCCGCATCGTGCGGAACGGCCCGATCCGCCTCTTCGCGCAAGACCTCGACGCGGCCGCGCGGTTTTATGCGCACACGATGGGCATGACCCTCACCGAGGAGATTTCCTGGCAGGGCCACCGCGCGCTCTTCTTCCGCTGCAACACCGAGCATCACACGATCGCGCTCTATCCGCTGGCGCTGCGCCAGCAATTGGGATTGCGCGCCGACTCGCTGTGCATGTCGTACGGCATGCAGGTGGGGTCCTATCGCCAGTTGCAGGACGCGCTCGCATTCTTGCGCGAGCGCGGCGTCACGATCCGCTACCTGCCGCCCGAGCTCTTCCCCGGCATCGACTATTCGGCCTTCGCGCTCGATCCCGAGGGCCACGCGATCCAGCTCTATTACTATATGGAGCAGATCGGCTGGGACGGCCGCCCGCGTCCGCCGGAAACGCGGCGCAAGATCGACAACGGCCACTGGCCCGAGAACCTGCCGGCGCTCAGCGACACCTATTGCGGGCCGGTGTTCCAGGGCCCGCTCGGATGATCGTCGAGCCCGGCGAGAGGGGAGATGTTGCGATGATGCTGCGCCGCGCCGCCATGGGACTTGCTGTGGCGTCCGCCGTCATGGCCGCGGGCTTGGCCCATGCGCAACAGGCCGCCGATACGCGCGCCAAGGACGAGGCGGCGATCCGCAAGGCCGACGCGGATTGGGCCAAGGCCGCGCAGACGAAGCAGGTCGCGGCGTGGCTCGCGTTCTACACGGACGACGCCGTGGTCCTGCCGCCCAACGACAAGGAAGCCACGACCAAGGCCGACATCGGCACTATCGTCAACCAGATCCTGATCCTGCCCGAGCTCAAGATCGGCTGGCAGGCGGAGAAGGTCGAACGTCGCGCGCTCGGGCGATCTCGGCTACGCGCGTGGCGTCTATCAGATCGCATTCTCGGCTCCGAACGGCGAGCAGATCGAGGATCACGGCAAGTATGTCGAGATCTGGAAGAAGCAGGCGGACGGCACGTGGAAGTGCAGCGTAGACACGTGGAACTCGGACCGGCCGCAATAGCGGAGCTCAAAGCGCGCGCTACTTGCAGGTCCTGATCGCGCCCAAGGGGACGCAGCCGCCCGGTCCCGGCGGCGGCGCGCTCGCCCTCGCCTCGGGCGCGAACGACGCCAGGCCCGCGACCAGTTGCTCCGGCGGCACCGGCGCCGTCCGGCCGCCATAGAACTGGATGTCCTTGCGCCGCTTCTCCTCGGCGGCGAGGCGGGCATCGAGCGCCGCCACGTCGCGCCGGTATTGCTCGTCGGTGAGATCGCCATTGTCGACGCGGATCGCACCCATGCGCCGCGCCTGGATCGAGACATAGACCAGATCCATGAAGGTATAGTCCGCGCTCTCATAGGCCCCGAGCACCGGCTTCACGGCGCAATCGACCGCGGCCACATGCGTCTTCACCTGGCCCGTCTGGCGCAGCTCGTCGCAATGCGCCCAGGCCGCGTGCGCCTCGGCCCCGGCCTCGCCCGTGCGCCCGCTCATCGCGAAGCAGCCGGTCAAGGCGCAGACGAGACCGAGGGCCGCAACAGAAATGCTACGCATGCCAAAACCTCGCATGCGCGATCATCTGCGCTCGCCGCGCGCCAGGCAAGTGTCAGAAAGAGTTTTCGCGGAAGAGCGCGCCGCCATCGACATTCACCACCTCGCCGCAGATCCAGCTCGCGCGGTCCGACGCCAGGAACAGCACCACGTCGGCGATCTCCTCGGGCGACGCGGCGCGGCCCTCAGGCCGGTCCTGCGACAGCACCTCCTGCCAGCGCGCGGCGTCGCCCAGGATCTTGGCGGCGCGCGCCTGGTGCAGCCCGCGCCAGCGCTCGGTATCGACCGCGCCGGGATTGACGCCGACGACGCGGATGCCGTCATCGATGCTGCGCCCGCCCAAGGAGCGCGTGAAGCCGTTCAGCGCGATGTTGGCGGCATTGCCGCAGACATAGCGCCATTGCGGGCGCTCGGCGCCGGTGCCGATCACGTTGACGATGACCTTGCGGCCCTGGCCGCGCATCTTCTGATAGACGGCGCGCGTCAGGTTGATGTAGCCGAACACTTTCAGGTCCCACGCCGCGCGCCAGCGCGCCTCGTCGATCTCCATGAGGTCGCCGGTCGGAATGGCGCCGGCGTTGTTGACGAGGATGTCGCAATCGCCATGCGCCGCGGCCAGAGCCTCGGGCGCGCCGCGCTGCGCGAGATCGCTGGCATGTCCGGCGATGCGCCCGGGCGCCTCGCGCGCGAGTTTTTCGACCGCCGCCTCGAGCCGGCCCTGGTCGCGCGCGGCGATGGTGACGCTCGCTCCTTCCTTGAGGAACCCGCGCGCCACCGCGTACCCGATCCCCTGCGACCCGCCCGTCACCAGCACGCGGCGTCCCGCCAAGCCCAGCTCCATCGCGCTCCTCCCTCGAATGGCCCGCGGCTTGTATCGCATTTTTGCGCCGCCTAACATCGCACGCGATGGCGTCCAACGCCGATCTCATCGTGAGCCAGCTCAAGGCAGGCGGGATTTCGCTCGGATTCGGCATCCCGAGCGGCAACGTCCTGCCGCTGATGGAGGCGATGCGCGCGGGCGGCATGCGCTTTGTCCTGACGGCGCACGAAGGCTCGGCCGCGTTCGCGGCGGACGTGACGGCGCGCGTCACCGGCCGCCCCGGCCTCTGCATCGCCACGCACGGGCCGGGCGCCACCAACCTCGCCACCGGCATCGGCTGCGCCTTTCTCGACCGCTCGCCCATTGCTCGCCATCACCTGCAACGTGCCGGTGGCGCAGCACGGGCGCCGCGTGCAGATGCATATCGACCATCACGCGCTGATGCGGCCCATCACCAAGGCGACGCTCGCGCTGCGCCGGGGCAGCATCGCCGCCACCGTCGCCGCGGCCATCCGCCTGGCGCTCACCGAGCCGCAAGGGCCGGTCCATCTCGACCTGCCCGAGGATGTGGCGCTCGCCCCTGCCACGGAATTGCCGTGCGCGATTTCGGAACCGGTCCCGCTCGCGGCGGCGAGCGACGAGGCGCTGCGGGCGGCGCAAAAAATCATCGACCGCGCGCGAAAGCCCGTCGCAATCATCGGCGCCGGCGCGATGCGGCTCGACGGCTCGCCCGCGCTGCGCCGCTTCGTCGAGCGCCACCACATGCCGTTCGCCACGACGGCGATGGCGAAAGGAATGATCGACGACGACCACCCGTTGTCGCTGGGCTGCATCGAGCGCGCGCGGCGCCAGGTGCAGCGCGCCTTCCTGCGCGGCGCCGATCTCATCGTCGGCATCGGCTACGACACCGCCGAGGTCGAATACGAGGCGTGGATCGGCGCCGTGCCGCTCCTTCATGTCGCGATCGAGCGCGCCGATACCGACGGCAGCGTCACGATAAGGGGAGAAGTGGTCGGGCGGCTCGAAAGCGCGCTCGCGGCGCTGGCCGAGGGAGAGGGCGATACCGATTGGCGCGCGGACGAGATTTCGGCGCACCGCGCCGCCTTCCAGGCCTCGCTGCGCCCGCCGACGAACAGCTTTTCGCCGCACCAGGCGATCGATGTCGTGCGCCGCGTCCTGCCGCGCGACGGCATCCTGGCCTTCGATGTCGGCGCGCACACGCACCAGATCGCATCGCAATGGGCGGCGCACGCGCCAAAAACTTTTTTGCTCACCAACAACTGGTCGTCGATGGGTTTCGGCCTGCCCGCCGCGATCGCGGCCAAGCTGGCGCGGCCCGACCTGCCGGTCGTGGCGATCATCGGCGACGGCTGTTTCCAGATGACGTGCGGCGAGGTCGCGGCGGCGCGCCGGCTCGGCCTCAGCCTGCCGATCGTCGTGCTCGACGACAATTGGCTCGCCCTCATCAAGGTGAAGCAGGAGCGCCGCGCCTACCCGTACCTCGGCACCGCTCTCGACCCGGCGCCGCCGCCGGCGCATTATTTCGGGGTCCCGGCCGTCGCCGCCGAGACCCCTGCGGCGCTCGAGGAGGCGCTCCGCCGCGCGCTTCTCGCCAAGCGGCCCGACCGTGATCGAGGCGATGGTGGACGCCGCGCATTATTCAGAGACGGTCTATGACTGAGGAGGCAAGATGAACGCCGATCGCATCCTGAAGAAGATGGACGAGGTGGTCGACGAGCATGTCGGCCGCGTGCTGTTCTTCACCGAGGACATGACGATGGGCCGCGGCCCGCATGTTCGTGAAGCAGCACCGCCTCAACACGCGCCAGCGCAACTCGGTGCTGAAGCTGCGCGTCGCCACCAACTGCCCCGACTGGGACACGCGCATGAGCATCCTCAAAGCGTGCGCCCAGGAGGTGATCGCCGACAACGAGTTCGCCGGCGGCAAGCCGCACTGGCAGGTGATCGAGGAGATGGGCGTGGCGATCGGCCTGCCGCTCGACGAGATCCGCGCGGAGAAACCCATTCCCTCGACCGAGATCGCCTGGGCCGCGTGGGACGGGCTGATGACCGGCAAGCACTGGCTCGAAGGCATCGTCGCCAACACCTGCGCCGAGCGCGTCAACGTGCCGGGCTACGGCAAAGGCGCGCAGCGCGAGCACGGCTGGTCATGGGTGCAGCGGCGGCGCTGGGCCGATCTGTTCGGCCTGAAGGACGAGCAGCTTCAGTTCTGGTCGGTGCACGAGGAAGCCGATGTCGAGCACTCGAATCTCGGCTGGGGCGCGGTCGCGCGCTTTGCCGAGGAGTACCGCATGGAAGACGCCGCCGTGCACGCCTGCGAGATCAATCTGCGCGTGTGGCAGCTCTACATGAACGGCATCGCCGAGGCCGGCGACAAGGCCTATGGCCGCGCCTAGGCCCTGACGCGCGGCAGGATGCGCGCGGCGTTCTCGTAGTAGATCGCGCGCATCTCGTCCGCGCCGAAGCCGCACTGCGCCAGCCCTTCGACGTGCTGCGCCGCGGTCGCATAGGGATAGTCGGTGCCGAACAGCACCTGGCTGATCTTGACGAGCTTCATGAGCGAGGCCGTGGCGCCCGGATTGGATGCCTGCGCGAGGTCGTAATAGAAGCGCTGCAGCTCGTGCAGGACGCCGTTCGGCATGCGTCCGGCGAATTGCGGCGCGTGCGCGAGGCCGATGAAGCGGCCGATCAGGAACGGCATCGTGCCGCCCGCGTGCGAGAAGAGGAAGCGGATGTCGGGGCAGCGCGCGGCCGTGCCGCTGAAGACGAGGCTCGCGATCGTGCGCGTCGTATCGGTGCCGTACTCGATGATCGCCTCGGAGATTTCCGGCAAGAGCGGCGCGCAGCAATCGGGCCGCCGCGGATGGGTGTAGACGACGGCCTTGCGCCGGTTGAGCTCGGCGAACACCGGCGCGAACGCGGCATCGCCCAGATACTTTTCGCCATAGCTCGTGAAGAGGCCGATCCCGTCCGCCTTCAGCGTGTCGAGCGCGTATTCGATCTCCTTCAAGGAGCCTTCGACATCGGGCAGCGGAATTGCCGCGAACACGCCGTAGCGGCCGGGATGATCCGAGACGACCTTGGCGAAATGCTCGTTCACCTCGCGCGCGATCTTCCTCCCCTCGGCGACATCGCCGAACCACACGCCCGGCGTCGTCAGCGACATGATCGAGCGCGTGACGCCGGCGCGCTCCATGTCCTCCAGGGATTTCTCGGGCGTTCCCCGGCGCAACACCTGCTCGACAAAGGCGGGCAGGCCCTGCTTGCGCTTCACCATCTCGAGATATGCGGGCGGGCAGAGATGGTGGTGCGTATCGACGATGAGCGTGGCGGACGCGGCGGCCATGACGTTCCCTCGTGTGACGGTCCCTCGCGATGGACATTAGCACGCCCGGCTCTTAGATTAACCGCGACAGACATCCGGAGGGCCCGATGGCGAAGCCGAAGATCCGTCACCTCGCGTTGTTTGCAAGGGATCCGAAGAAGGTCGCCGACTTCTACATGAGCGTCTTCGACATGGAGCTGAAGCACGCCGGCAAGAACGCCTACTTCATCAGCGACGGCTATCTCATGCTGGCGATCCTGCCGCACCGGCTCGAAGGCGAGGCGGCGGTCGGATTGAACCATTTCGGCTTCAACATCGAGGACCGCGCCGAGATCGTGAAGAAGCTCGAGAAATGGGGCGTCGAGACGCCGAAGGCGCGGCCCGGCGACCGGCCCTATGCCGAGTTCCGGGCCGTCGATATCGAGGGCAACTGGTTCGACATCTCCGAAGAGGGATTGAAGGACGAGGTCGCGATCGCCAAGCGCAAGCGCGCGCTCGAGACCGCCGGCGACGACTGAACCAGCTCAGCCCTTGTCCTCGCGCTCGAACTGCGTGAAGCCGGGGCGATAGGTCTTCTCGTCGAGGAACTGCCGCATGCCCTTGTCGCGGCCGTTCTCGCGGTCGTTGAAGCGGAGCGCGTCGCTCTTGGCGTTGAGATAATCGACCGCCTGCGGCTCGCTCATGGTGCGGACGGCGCGGATCGCGTCCTTGGTATAGCGCATCGCGGCCGGGCTTTTTTCCTGCAGCTTCTTCGCGAGCTTCACCACGGCGTCCTTCAATTCGGCGCGCGGCACCGAGAAATTGACGAAGCCCATCGCCTGCGCCTTCTTGCCGTCGAACGTATCGCCGGTCATGGCGTAATAGAGCGCGTCGCGGAAGTTCAAGGCCTGCGCCACGTTCCACGACACGATGCCGCCCGGCAGAATGCCCCAGTTCACCTCGGACAGGCCGAACACCGCCTCGTCGGCGCAGAGCGCGAAATCGCACGCGCAGGCCTGCGTGAAGGCGCCGCCGAAGCAGAAGCCGTTGATCATGGCGATGGTCGGCTTCGGGAACGTGGACAGCTTCTGCCAGCGCCACGAATGGGACGCCGCGCGTGCCTTGCGCATCGAGCCGGGGTTCTTGTCGCCCTCGCGGAAGAAGAGGCGCAGGTCCTGGCCCGCGCACCACGCATCGCCCGCGCCGGTGAGGACGAGGATATCGGTCTCGGCATCGTCGGCAACCTCGTCCAAGGCCGCGTCCATGTCGCGATGGAGCTGCGGGCTCATGGCGTTGCGCTTTTCCGGCCGGTTGAGGATGACGAAGGCGATGCGGTTCTCCCTCTCGATGAGGACCGTCTCGTATTTGCTCTCGGCGGGCATCAAGCTCTCCCTCTACGAACGTCGTGCTTTCAGCATCGCAGGATTCCGTGGCAAATTCACCCCTCATGGATCAAGGGCTCGAGACCTCGCGGCGCCTCGTCGGCGCGCTCACGGCACCGAAGAACGTCGTCATCGTCGGCGCCAGCGACCGGCCGGGAAGCTGGCCCGAGCGCGTGTGGCGCAACCTGAAGCGCTGCGGCTTTCCCGGCGCGGTCTATCCGCTCAATCCCGGGCGGGCCGAGATCTGGGGCGTGCGCTGCTATGCCGATCTGCGCGACCTGCCGGAGCCGCCCGATCATCTCGTCGTGCTCATTCCGGCCGCGGGCGTCGCCGACGCGCTGCGCGCCGGTGCCGCGGCCGGGGCGCGTAGCGCCACCGTGTTCTCCTCGGGCTTCGGCGAGGCGCAGGATGCCGACGGGCTCGCGCGCCGCCGTGCGCTCGCGGCGGTCATCGCCGAGACCGGGCTCGCCGTCTCCGGCCCCAACTGCATGGGGAATTTGTGCGCGCCAAGCCGGCTCGCCACGCTCACCGAAATCCGCCACGCCAGCCTCGCGCCCGGGCCGGTCGCGATGGTCGGGCAGAGCGGCGGGGTGATGATCTTCACGCAGTGGGTGCTCGAGGAGCGCGGGCACGGCGTCGGCTACGTCATCACCAGCGGCAACGAGGTGGGGCTTTCGCATCGCCGACTACATCGCCTTCTTCGCCGCCGAGCCCGAGGTGAAGATCGTGCTCTGCTATGTCGAGGCGATCGCCGATCTCGCCCGCTTCAAATCCGCCTGCCGCGCCGCGCACGAAGCGGGGAAATACGTCATCGTGCACAAGCTCGGCCAATCCGACGCCGGCCGCGCGGCGGCGATGGCGCATACCGGATCGCTCGCCGGCAGCGCCGCGGCGTTCGACGCCGTCGCCGACGATCTCGGCGTCATGCGCGCGAAGTCGCTCGACGACGCGGTCGAGCTCGTCGAGTTTCTGACGCACACGCGCCCGCCCGCGGGGCGCCGCCTCGGCGCCATCACGCTGTCGGGGGCATATCGCGGGTTGTTGCTCGATGCGGCGGCGGCGAACAATCTCACCTTTCCGCCGCTCGCGCCCGCGACCGACGCGCGGCTGCGGCAACTCCTGTCGGTCGGATCGCTCGTGTCGAATCCCTTGGATGGCGGCTACGGCGTGCTCGCGAGCCGCGAGACCTATCTTCACTGTGTCGAGGCGCTCGACCACGATCCCAACATCGACATGCTGCTGCTGCAGGAGGAGCTGCCGCGCGGGCCCGGCGCCGACCGCACGGAATCCTATCTGCGCGGCGTCGAGCATTATGTCTCGGCGCGCGCGCAGAAGCCGATCGCCTTCGTCTCGGTGCTGAGCCACGGCCACAACGATTACAGCCGCGCGCTGCGCGCCGAGCTGCCGCACCTCTCGTTCCTCAATGAATCCGGCAAGGCATTGCGCGCGATCGACCAGATCGTGCGCCGCGCCGAGCGCGTGCGCAGCGAGGATGCGGTGGCGCCGCAATCTCCGCCCGACGCGGCGGCGCTCGCGCAGCTGCGCGGCAAGGCGCAAGACGTGGCCGTCACGCTCGGCGAAGCGGACTCGAAGGCGCTGCTGCGTCTTTATGGTCTTGCCACGCCGCGCGAAGCGCTCGTGGCGACGCGCGCGCAAGCGATGCGGGAAGCGGCGTCGATCGGCTTTCCCGTCGTGCTCAAGGCCGTCTCCGAGGCGATCCCGCACAAATCCGAAGTCGGCGCCGTCATCCTCGGCCTCGAGAGCGAGGACGATGTCGCGCTCGCCTGGGAGCGCATCCAGCGCAATCTGCGCGAGCACGGCATCGGCGCGATCGAGACCATGCTCGTCGCGCAGCAGATCGAGGGCGGCGTCGAGCTGGCGCTCGGCCTGCACCGCGATCCCGAGATGGGGCCCGTGGTGATGGCGGGAAGCGGCGGGCGCCTCGTCGAGCTGATGAAGGATGTGGCGTTCGCGGCACCGCCGCTCGATGCGGCGAAGGCACGCGACCTGTTGTCGCGCACGCGCGCGGCCCAGCTCCTTGCCGGGTTTCGCGGCGCGCCGCGCTGCGACGTCGAGAGCGCCGGCGGCGGCGCTCGTGGCGCTCGGCCGGATCGCCGTCGATCTCGGCGACGTGATCGAGGCGATCGACATCAATCCGTTCGTGGCGCTGCCGGAAGGGAAGGGCGGGCTCGTGCTCGATGCGCTGGTGGTGCTGCGCCGCGCCTCAGCGGGCGGCTAGGTCGCGCACCGCCGCGGTGAGTTTTCCGTCCGGGCTCGCGAGCTCTTCCAGCAGGCTGAAATGGTCGTGGCCGTCGAGCATGAGGCGGCGCGCGTCGCGCCCGGCCGCTTGCAGCGCGTCGCAATATTCGCGCCGATTGCCGGCGCAGCTCCGGCAGCTCGTTCGCGCCCCACGCGACGACGACGGGCGGCGCCGCGGCGGGGATGTGGCGGAGCGGGCTGTTGCGCAGCGCCGTGGCCTCGTCCATGCCGAGCTTGTCGTTGACGAAGCTCAGCCGGATCGGCTCGAGATCGAAGAGCCCGCTCACCGGCAGGACGCCGATGACGCCGGCCTCGTCCATCGTCATTGCCGCGAGATGGGCGCCGGCGGAATGCCCGGCGACGACGAAGCTCTGCGCAAGCCCTTCGCGCAGCAGCCATTCGAGCGCGCTGCCTTACCTCCGCGACCATGCCGTCGATCCCGATCGCGGGCGCGAGCGTGTATTCCGGCAGCGCCACGTTGATGCCGTGCGCGAGCGGCCCCGCGGCGAGGCAGCCGTAATTCTCCTTGTCCGAGAATTGCCAATAGCCGCCATGCAGGAAGACGAGGGTCGCCGCGCCCGCTCGCCCGCACGGATAGAAGTCGAGGCGGTGGCGCGGGCCGTCGCCATAGCGCAGATCGCGGCGCGCGCCGACCTTCTCGCCAAGCGCCGCGGTGCGCTGCGTCCAGTCGGCGATGATGCGGTCGCGCCGCTCCAAACCCGTCGCGGCGCCGATATTGTAGGCCCGATCGAGCGTCGCCTTGTCCATGCCGCGATAGAGCATTCTCGCAGTCCAGCATCTTGGCGCCTTCGCCCGCAAGTTGCGGCGGCGACACGATTGAAGCACCGCTTCGGCCGGGCGTATGCTGGCCGGCAAAAGAGGAGGCCGCCCATGGCGCACATGGTCGATATTCACACGCATGCCGCCATCCCGACCCGGGAGGATCCGTTCGGCGTCGCCGATCTGATGCGCGGTCAGATCGTCGGCAAGAACATGATCAGCAATTTTCGCGGCCTGCCCGCGGTCGGCTATGGCGATATGTTCGATTTCGCCTTGCAGCAGGAGGTGAGCGCCAGGGCCGGCATCACGCGGCGCCTCATGTCGAGCCCGTTCATGGCGGAATCGGTGACGCCCTATAGCAGCAAGCCGGCGCTCGACATCGTCAAGTACGGCAATGACGAGGTGGCGGCGATCGTGGCGAAGGCGCCGCACAACACCTGGGGCATGGGCACGGTCAATCCGCTCGACAAGGCGCAGATCGCCGAGGCCGAACGCTGTCTCGGGCCGTTGGGCTTCAAGGGATTGCTCGTCTGCTCGAGCTGGCACGGCAGGTTCATCGACACGGAGGACACCTATCCGTTCTGGGAATTCGCCGAGGCGCGCCAGGCGCCCATCTTCATCCATCCGGTGCGCGTGCCGATCGGGCATGACCAGCAGATGGACCAGTACAAGCTCGACGAGCTCGTGGGCCGCCCGTTCGACACGGCGATGGCCTTGGCGCGCATGATCCTGTCCGGCCTGTTCGATCGCTTCCCGCGCCTCAAGATCGTGGTCGCGCACATGGGCGGCGGGCTCCTGCCGGTGATGGGGCGGCTCGATTTCGGCTGGCGGCTCGGCTGCGACGGCATGCCCGAATCGGCCAAGATCAAGTGCCAGCGTCTCCCCAGCTCCTATCTCAAGGAGCATCTGGCGGTCGACACGATGGGCATCTGGGCGCCCCATGTGCGCGAGGCGGTCGAGGTGTTCGGTCCCGACCGCGTCATGCTCGGCACCGATTACGGACCGGTGCCGATCGATCCCTCCGAGCATGTCGACATCGTCAAGAACCTGCGCGATCTCCGATGCCGACAAGGAAAAGATTCTGTGGCGCAACGCCGACAAGTTTTTCGGCCTCGGCCTCGCCTGATCAGAGACGAAGGAGAGCTAAGCGATGCGACGCGTCGGACCGCACAGCTTCACCGAGATCTATTTCGCCGGCTGCAATCCGGGCTTCATCGAGACGAGCGACGGCTATGTCATGATCGACTCGCCGCAGCAGCCGATCGACGCCGTGCGCTGGCGCGAGATGATGGAGGAAAAGGCGCCGATCCGCTATCTCATCAATACCGAGCCGCATGGCGACCACATCTCGGGCAACGCCTATTTCCCGAACGTCACGGTGGTCGGCCACGAGAAGCTGAAAGAGTGCTTCGAGCGCTATCTCTACGCCTTCGGCACGATCGAGGAGAAGCGCGAGCGCATGAAGCAGCAGGATCCCGACAGCGTCTTCCTGATCGGCCATCCCGACTATCCGCCGTCCAATCCGCCGAAGCTCACCTATAAGGACGAGCTGACGCTCAATGTCGGGAACCACAGTTTCCACATCATCCACCATCCCGGCCACACCGCGCCGCAGACCTCGATCCACGTGCCGGAAGAGGGCGTCGTCTTCACCGGCGACAACATCTTCCACAAATGCCGCACCTGGCTCCAGGAGTGCGATCCGTGGGAATGGCTCGACGCGCTGAACCGGATCGGCGCGCTCGATGTCGAGGTGATCGTGCCCGGCCATGGCGAGCAATGCAGCAAGGCCTATTTGCAGGAACAGGCGCAGATCATCGAGAACTGGATCGGCCTCGTCGAACGCTTCGTCGAGCGCGGCCTCTCCGCCGAGGACGCGCTGAAAGAGCCGATCGAGGTGACGAAGCAGGATCCCTATCCGATCGGCCAGCGGCTCTTCGTGCACGACGAGCGCCTCACCGGCCTCATCGTGCGGAACTTGCACAAGCGCATCAGCGACAAGAAGGCCGCGCGCTAAGCCGCCCCAACCGGCCGCCGCAATCCCGCCTGCTCGAGCCGCGGCGCGACATCCGCGCGCCAGAGCCGCATGCCTGCGACATACTCCACCCAGTTCAAGAGCACGCCGTCGATGCCGATCGCCTTCACCGCGAGGAGGCGCTCGACGATGCGGTCGGGCGTGCCGACCAGCGGGAAGCCGCCCCAGCCGGCCTTCACGTTGAAGCGCCGCCGCTCCAGCTCCTGCTGCAGAAGCTGCTGGCGCTGAATGTTCTGGATCGAGAGGAGCGTGTCGAGCGCCTCGTCGTCGCCGCGCTCGACGACATAGTGATGGACGTAGTCGTCGGCTTCCTTCTGCGTCTCGCGCTGCACGACATAGGCGTTGCACCAGATCTGCAGCTCGCGCCCGTATTCCTCGCGCGCGAGGCGGCGGTACGAGTCGATATGGGCGCGCGTCTTTTCGAGATCGTTGCTGTCGATGGTGAGGAACGCCATGTCGGCATATTTCGCGGCGAAATGCTGGCCCTTGCCGGAGGAGCCCGCGTTCATCAGCGGCGGATAAGGCTTCTGAATGGGCTTCGGCATGGAGAAGCCCTTGCGCACGCGCAGGAACTTGCCCTCGTAATCGAACTCCTCCTCGCGCGTCCACAAAAGCTTGATGATCTCGATCCACTCGGCGGCATACTCGTAGCGCGTGTCGTGCTCCATGATCGGCGCGCCGAACATTTCGAGCTCGGGCGCAAACCACCCGCACACGATGTTGAGGGCAAAGCGCCCGCCGCTCACGTGATCGACCGTGGCCGCCTGTTTCGCGGCCATGATCGGATGGACCGTCGGCACGTGCGAGGTGGTGAAGACGGCGCTGTGCTGGGTCGCCTGGGCGAGGCCGGCGGCCCAGGTATAGGTCTCGAAATTCGTGCCGTTGAAGTTCGACTTGCCGCCGAACCCTTTCCAGCGCGCGACCGGAACGAGCGCCTCGAGGCCGAGCGCGTCGGCCTCGCGCGCGGCCGCCAGCGTGTTGGGCCACGTCGTCTTGAATCGCTTCCTCGACGAGCGTGATGGCGCAGCCGTTGCTGACGTTCGTGCCGAACGTGCCGAGCTTCAGCTTGTTGTCGTTGAAGAGCGGGTTGGTCGCGCGCCGCGGGTCATCGGCCATTGGCGTCAATGGCCGCCGGTGTGCTGGAAGAAGCGCCGCACCTCGCGATGCGAGATGCGCCAGCCTTCCGCCGTGCGCACGAACTTGTCGTGCCATTCGCCGAGGCTGAAGGGCGGCTCGAGCGGCAGCGGCAGTTTCGGCTGCGCCGTGCCCGGGTCGTTGTGGAACGCAAGGTAATAGGTCACGCCCTCGGCCGATCTTGTCGTCCTTGACGGTGATGAGGATGTTCGAGGTGAGGTGGCGGATCACCTGCGTCGGCGAGCCGCGGAACGATTGCAGCATCTCGGCGCGGCCGGTGAAGGGCTTGCCGCCGCGGATCCAGGTGCCGTCTGGCGTGAAGCACGCCACCGCCTTGTCCTTTTCGCCGTGGTCGCTGAGCTGGCACAGCTCGACCACGAGGTCGCGGCACTCATCTACGATGAGGCGTCGTTCGCTGTCGTTCATGTCTTCCTCCTCTTCACGCGATGTGTGTCGTCAAAATGCCGATGCGCTCGATCTCGCATTCGACCCGGTCGCCGCGTTTCAGCCACCACGGCTTCTCGTCGGGCTTGCGCCCCGCGGCGACGCCGCCGGGCGTGCCGGAGCCCAGGATATCGCCCGGCTCGAGGCCGATCCTCGACCAGTGCGCGATCTGCTCGTCGATCTTGAACATCATGAGGTCCGCGCGCGAATCCTGGCGCGTCTCGCCGTTGACGCGGGTGCGCAGGTTGAGCAGTTGCGGATCGCCGACCTCGTCGGGCGTGCACAGGACGGGGCCCAAAGGCGCGAAGCCCGCGAAATTCTTGCCCAGAAGCCCGATCCCGCCGCCCGCGCGATTCTCGCCGCGATACATGTCGCGGTCGGTGAGGTCGTTGAAGATGGTGTAGCCGAAGACGTAAGCGAGCGCTTCGTCGCGGCCGACATTGAAGGCCGGCCGGCCGATCACCACGGCGATCTCGACCTCGTAGTCCATGTGCTTCGTCTCTTTCGGGAAGCGCACGGTCTCGCCCGGCCCGACGATGGTCGAGGCGAACTGCACATGCGCGATCGGCAGCTGCGGCCCGACCGGAGTTGCGCGCTGCTGCATCTCCTGCTGGTGCGCGAAATAGTTCTTGCCGGCGGCGATGAATTTGCGCGGCCGCGGCACCGGCGCGAGGATGCGGACGCTTGCCACGTCGAACAGGATCGCCTCGCCGCCGGGACCTTGCAGGGTCTCGCCGCGCCGAAGCGCGTGCTCGGCGAAATCGAGAGCTTCTTTCGCCGCGTCGAGCGCGGGCCGTCCCGTCGCGATGAAGTCGCGCGCGTCGGGCGGGGTCAAGGCATGCGCCAGCGCCCGCGCGCGATCCCCCGGCATCTCGCGCGCGAGCCGCGCCGCCGAAGCACCTTCGAGATCGAGAATGCGCCCGTCGCCTATGAGCGCGCCGAACCGCTCGGCTCCGTTTGCGGCGAAATTGACGAACTTCATGCGGCCACCCTCGCGCGCAGCGTGCCCACTTGCGGGTGGGAAACTTCGATCCGGTCGCCGGGCGCGATCGGGATCGGCGAATCCACTTCGCTGCCGGGCTGCGGCCGGCAGATCGCGGCGCCGAGCGCCACCATGTCGCCGGGCGCCAGCACGACGCGCGACCAGGCGCGCACCGCCGCTTCGATGCCGTGCGCGAAATCGGCGGGCGTGAAACGCTGCCGCACGGCGCCGTTGATGGTGAGCGTCACCTCTGCCGCAGGATCGAGCTCCGCGACGCCGCCGATCCAGATCGCGGGGCCGAGCGGCGAAAGGCCGGGGATGTTCTTGGCGAAGAGGCTGTTGTTGGTGCGCGCCTCGGCCTCGAACATGTCGCGCTCGGTCACTTCGGCCATGAGCGTGAATCCGACGATGGCGCGCGCGGCATCCTTCTGCGTCAGCCGGTTGGCCGGGCGGCCCACGACGGCGGCGAGCGCCGCCTCGACGTCGTAGCGGGTGCCCGCGCCGGCGAGGCGGATCGTCGCGTCCGGGTCGGCGAGCGAGGTTGCGAATTTGGAGAAGCCCACGACCATCTGCGCCGGGCGCTGGTCGTTCGAGCGGGCAAGCGCGACCGATCCCTCGGTCAGCAGGATCTTGCCGAGGGGCTCGAGCGGCTTCAGCAAGGGCGGGGCGGCGATGCCGTCCGCCATGCCATCGAGCGCGCGCTCGAGCCGCTGCCGTCCGGCGCCGCTGAGCAGGGACAGCGCGGCCAATGCCTGCGCCAGGTCGCGCGCTGTCGGAAGCAGCTTCGCGCACTCATGCCATGCGCCATTCGCGCCGCTCGCGACGACGCGAGGCGCCGCGAGGAAGGGCGAGGGGAGGTGTGCGAGCGCCAGTCTCACCGGGTTCGAACCATGCCATTTCCCGTCGGGTCCGTTGACCCTATCATAGCGGGCGAAATTGAGAAGCTGGAGGCGGCCATGGCGCGTATCTCGGTACCGGCGGAAATGTCGGCAGAGCAGAAGGCAGTCGCGGAGAAAGTGAAGAAGTCGATCGGCAGGCCGCAGATCGGCGGGCCCTATTCCGCCTGGATCCACCGGCCGCCCTTGTGCGCGCGCATCCTCGAACTGTCCGATTATTTCCGCGACGGATCGATCGTTCCGCCGAAGCTCAGGATGATCGGCGTGCTGATGTCGGTGCGGTTTTGGGGCGCGGACTATCCGTGGAGCGCGCAGGTGCCGCGCGCGCTCGAGGCGGGCCTCTCGCAGGCGACCGTCACGGCGATCGGCGAGGGCAAGACCCCGTCCTTCACCGATCTCGACGAGGAGGCGGCCTATCAGCTCGCGAGCGAGCTGCTGGGGCGGCGGACGCTGTCGGACGCGACATACAAGCGCGCGCTCGACCGGCTCGGCCAGGACGTGCTCGTGGAGCTCGTGGCGATCGTCGGGCACTTCTCGACCGTGTCGCTCACCGCGATCGCGTTCGACGTGCAGCCGGCGCAGCCGCCGGCGACGCCGCTCAAGAAACTCTAGCGGCGCTTCGCGCGGGCGGCGCGATCCTTTATGATCCGCGGCGGCAAGGAGGACGGTGCATGGGCGCGATCGCGGTCGTAGTGAAAGAGGCGCGTCAGCTCACGCCGTCCATTCGCGAGCTCGTGCTCGAAGCGGCCGACGGCGCGCCGCTGCCGCCGTGGACCCCGGGCGCGCACATCGAGGTCGATGTGGCGCTTCCCGGCGGCGCGGTCGAGCCGCGCGCCTATGCGCTCGATCGGCGGGACCGAGACCGAGGACGATCCGGCGCACCGCTATCGCATCGCCGTCGAGCGCCAGCCCGAGGGCAGGGGCGGCTCGCGCTATCTGCACGACGAGGTCGCGGTCGGCGCAACTCTGTCGATCGCGGCGCCGCGCAACGAGTTTCAGCTCAACCTGCACGAGGCCGACCGCGTGCTCGTCGCGGGCGGCATCGGCGTCGTGCCCATCTATGCCATGGCGCGCGTGCTGGTGCGGCGCGGCATTCCGTTCCGGCTCCACTATGCCGGGCCCGATGCCGCCGAGATGGCCTATCGCGACGAGCTTCAGCGCCTGGCGGGCGAGCGCGCGCAGTTCCATTTCGAGGGCGGCAAGCTCGACCTCGACGCCGTGTTCGCGGCGTTGGGCTATCCGGCGGAGGTCTATATCTGCGGGCAGCGGCCGCTGGTGCAGGCATTGGCCGCGTCGGCGCTCGACAACGGGCTCTCGCGCATGCAGATCCTGCAGCAGAGCTTCGATCCGCCCGCTCCGCCGGTGCCGAGCACCAACATCGGCTTCGAGGTCGAGCTGCGGCAGTCGGGCATCACCGCCTTCGTGCCGCCCGAGGCGAGCATCCTCGAGACGCTGCTCAGCGAAGGCTATCACGCGCAGTTCTATTGCGGCCGCGGCGAATGCGGCTTCTGCCCGCTGCCGGTGCTCGAGACGGATGGCGCGATCGAGCATCGCGACCACTACCTGCAGCCGGACGAGCGCAACGAGCAGCTCTGCATCTGCGTCTCGCGCCTCAAGAACGGCACGAAGCTCGTCCTCGACGCCTGAGCCCTACGCGTACCGCGGAAAAAGCGCGAGCGCGTTGCCGCGGTCGATCGCCGCGCGCTCGGCCGGCGTATGCAGGCCCGGCGCCTCGTGCTCGGCGATGGCGGCGGCGACGACGCGGGCGTTGGCATAAGGCCAGTCGCTGCCGAACAGGATGCGCTCGGGCGCCGCGACCGCGGCGAGCGAGCCCATGGTCTGCGGCCCGGGCGAGAGCGCGGTGTCGTACCAATAGCGCCGCAAGCCGGCCAGGATTTTCTCGCGCGGCCACTGCGGCAGCCGCGGATCGACCATCGGCGCAACCGAGAGCCGCCAGGCGAAGTAGGGCGCGAGCCCGCCGGCATGCGCCAGGATGAAGCGGATGCGCGGGAACCGCTCGAGCGCGCCCGAGAACAGCAGGTTCACGGCGGCGCGCGTCGTGTCGAACAGGAACTCCATCATGAAGCCGGGCCAGGGCAGGTCGATCGCCTTGCTCGACGGGTGGTACGCCGGATGGACGAACACCACCGCGTCGCGCGCATCGAGCGCCGCGAGCACGGGATCGAAGCGCGGATCGCCCAGGAACTTCGTGCCGTAGCTGGCGAAGAGGCACACGCCGGCAAAGCGCAGCGCATCCAAAGCATGCGCGATTTCGGCCAGCGCATCGTCGATCGTCGTGCATCGGCACCAGCGCGAAGGCGCCGAAGCGTTGGGGCCAGCGCGCCTGAAGCTCGGCGGCATAGTCGTTGCAGCGGCGCGCCAGCGTGCGCGCGGCGGCGGCCTGCGCGAACTGCACGCCCGGCTGCGAGACCGAGGTGAGCGCAAGCTCGATGCCGCTGCGGTCCATGAGGTCGAGCGCAAGCTCGGGCGAGCATTCGGGATAGCGCCCCAACGCCGGCCCCGAGCCCGCTTCGTAGGCGGCGTCACGGTAGAACGGCGGAATGATGTGGAAATGGACGTCGATGCGCCGCGCCGGCGCGGCAGGGGTCACGATTTCTTGTGTGCCGCGATCGCGGCGCGCATGTCGCGCGCGATCTCGCCGCCCGCCAAGGTCATGAAGCGCGCGTCGCTCATCAGCGTCACGAAATCGAAGCCCATCTCGACCATGCGCTTGGCGTAGGCGGCGCTGCCGGTATGGATGCCGGCCTTGACGCCGTGCCGGCGGCAGGCGCCGAGAATGTCGGCGATCGCGCGCAGCACGATATCCTCGTTGCGGTCGAGCCCGTGCGGCAATCCCAACGACACCGACAGGTCCGAGGGGCCGACATAGACCGCGTCGAGATCGGGCGTCGACAGGATGGCGTCGAGCGCGGCGAGCGCGTCCTTCGTCTCGATCATCGCCATGGCGACGATCGTCTCGTTCGCCTTCACCGTGTAGTCGGCGCCGCCATAGAGCGCGGCGCGGACCGGGCCCGAGCTGCGATAGCCCTTCGGCGCATAGCGGCAGGCGCCGACGAGCGCCTCGCATTCGGCGCGGCTGTTGATCATGGGGCAGATGACGCCATAGGCGCCGGCATCGAGCGCCTTCATGATCTCGGCGGGATCGTTCCACGGCACGCGCACCAGCGGCGTCACGGCCGTGGTGGAGATGCCCTGCAGCATCGCCACCATGTCGCTATAGCCGACGAGCCCGTGCTGGCAGTCGATCGCGATCGAGTCCCAGCCGAGATGGGCCATCAGCTCGGCGGAGAAGCCGCTCGGTATGGCGCACCAGCCGTTCAGGACCGTGCCGCCGGCCGCCCAGATCTGCCTTACCCGATTGTCGCGCATGGCTCAGCCCATGAACGGCGAAAACCCGCGCTACGTTGCCGTGATGGACAACGTGCGGGCCAACGCCTGGAACCTGAAGCTTTGACGGGAGAGCGCCCCACTGGCACGAGCGGCGCCTTTGCCGCTCGTGCCGCGATCGGGGGCTCTCAAATCAACTACTGGACCTTGGTGATCGTGCCGGTGCGGGGTCCACACTCGCCGGCCCAGCTCGCCGAGCCGGAATTGCCGCTCAGCTTGCCGGTGACGTGGAAGTTCTGCCAGCTGACCGACGCCGTTCCATCGCCATTGACCGAACCGCTGAGGGGCGACGAATTGGACGACTTGCCAGCCTCGATCGTGCCTTCCGCCGTGCGGTGCAGATCACCGACCACACTGCCGTTGCTGACGGTGAAGGGAATACGGATCGCCGGGCAGGTATATTGGCCCTCGGATCCGATCGCGCCGCCGGCCGGCGGAGCATCGAGGACCCAATTGCCGTCGAAGCCGGCCGCGTGCGCTGGTACCGCAAAGGCCAGCGCAACAACAGCGGCGATGCTAGTCAGAATTGGCAAGACTCGCGCCATTGGTGAAATCTCCCTTATTGTGCTCAGTCCGCTGGAGGCGTGGCTTGGAAGACTTCGGAAAGAACCCCCCAACCGCATCGTTCCCCCAAGCGCGAGAATTGCACTGAAAGAGGCCGATGTCAATAATGCGTAAATCTTTATTGCCGTCCCTGCAACCATTGATATCGTTGCGGAATCCGCTTGTTTGGCGAACGCTCGCTTGCGCCGGGCACGCGCGCGCCTTGAGCGGCGAAAGCGCGCTATGATATCGTTAACGCGCGACTCGGGGTTAAGTCTGGGGGAACGAGGGCACCCGAACATGGCGGGCGAGTTCTGAACGCATGTCGCGTGGAGCGATCGAGAACCAATGGGTCGCGCTCATCTCCAAGGTCGCGCCGTTCTCCTATCTTTCGGAAGAACAGCTCGCGGAGATCGCCGATAGCTTTACCTGGTTCACGGCGCTCGGCGGCAAGACCCTCATCCGGCAAGGCGATCCGTCCGACGAGCTGTTCATCATCGTGAGCGGCGGGCTCGGCGTCTATGTCGAGAGCGACGCCGGCTCCGAGCGCTTCGTCGGCCGCATCGGCGCGGGCGAGACGGTCGGCGAGATGGGCCTCATCAGCGGCGAGCCGCGCTCGGCGACCGTACGGTGCCTGCGCGACGCCGAGGTGCTGGCGATCGCCAAGAAGGAATGGGAAGCCTTTGCCGACCGCCATCCGGGCGCGTTGCTCGCGATCACGCAGACGCTCATCACGCGCCTGCGTGCCTCGCAAAGCGACCGGCCGCCGAAGGCGTTCGAGCGCTCGCTCGCCATCATCCCGAGCGACCCCGAGCTCGACATCGAAGCGTTCGCGCTGAAGCTCGTCGCCAATCTCGCGAAATACCATTCGGTCGTCTGCGTCACGCGCCAGATTGCGGCCGGCCGCTCGCTCGATTGGTTCCGCGAGCTCGAGGCAGGGCACAATCTGGTGATCTACGTGGCCGAGCCCGGCCCCTCGCCGTGGACGCAGTTGTGCCTGCGCCAGGCCGATTCGCTGCTGCTCGTGGCGCGCGGCGGCCTGACCCCGCATCCGTTCGAGGCGCTGCGCTTCGACAGCACGCCCGGATCGATCCGGCCGGTCGATCTCGCGCTCGTGTGGGACAAGGATGCGCCGATCAAAGGCACCGCCGGCTGGCTCGCGCTGCACGACGCCAAGATGCATCACCACATCCGCAGCGACACCGACATCGAGCGGCTCGCGCGGATGATGACGGGGCGCGCGATCGGGCTGGTGCTCGCGGGCGGCGGCGCGCGCGGCGTCGCACATTACGGCGTCATCTGGGCGCTCAGGGAGCATGGCGTGCCGGTCGATCTCGTCGGCGGCACGAGCATCGGCTCGATCGTCGCCGGCATGGTCGCCGCGGAATGGCCGCGCGAGAAGATGCTGCAATGCTACGAGGACACGTTCAGCGGCCGCAGCCCGCTCACCGATTTCACCATTCCCACGGTCGCGCTGCTGTCGGGGCGGCGCATCGGGAATTGGCTCGAGAAATGGTTCGGCGGACTCGACATCGAGGACCTGCCGCTGGGCTTCTTCTGTCTCTCGGCCAATCTGACCAAGGGCGGCCCCGCGATTCACGACAAGGGCAAGCTCGCCACCTGGATCCGCGCGTCGATTTCGATTCCCGGCATCTTTCCGCCGCTCATCGACGAGGGCCAGATCTATGTCGATGGCGGCATCATCAACAACATGCCGGTCGACGTGATGCGCGGGCTCGGCCGCGGGCCGATCATCGCCGTCGATATCCATTCCGACACGCCGTTCACCGCGAAGACGGAAACGAAGTCGCGCCGCTTTTCCTGGCGCGCCCCCTACCAGGGCCCATCGATCTTCCAGGTGCTGTGGCGGGTCGCGACCATCAACGCCGCGGCGACCTATGGATCGGCCCGGTTCAAGCCGGACGTGCTGCTGAAGCCCACGCTGGGCGCGATCGGCCTCCTCGATTGGCGCGGACTCGGCAAGACCATGGAAGACGCCTACCAATACGCCGTCGCGCACATGGACGAGATCAAGGACGCGCTCTACAACGCGCCGCCGACGCGCAACTGGTAAGGACCATGCCGGAGGTCGCGCTCGTGTCGATTTTGTGCCGCGATCGGATCGGCCTCGTCGCCGCCATCGCCGACCATATGTTCGCGCTCGGCATCAATCTGCGCGACACGACCTTCGCCGTGCTCGGCAAGGGCGCCGAGTTCACCTCGATCTGCGAAGTGCCGGCCGGGCTCGCAGCCGGCTGCGCTCGAGGAGGGCCTGAAAAGCCTGCCCGAGCTCGACGGCGCGCAAATCCGCGTCGTCGCTTATCCGTTCGATCCGGTGCCGGGGCCGACCGGCCGCATCACGCACCGGGTCGAGATCGAGGGCGGCGACCAGCTCGGCCTCATCGCGCGGTTGGCCGACATCTTCGCGCAGTCGGGCGCCAACATCGTCCGGCTCGACGCGCAGAAGCTGCCGGAGAGCGAAGGCGGCCGCTATGTCACGCGGTTTCTCGTGTGGCTGCCGCCGGCGCGCGCCGATTATTGCCTGGCCGCGGTCGCCAACACCGCCGGCAGCATGGGCCTGGTGAGCCACGCGGAAAGCGTGGCGGGCGCCGAGCCATGAGCGACGAAACGGATGCCGACGACTCGCTGGCGGCGCTGGCGCGCCTCATCGCGGCGTCGCGCCGCGCCGTCGTCTTCACCGGCGCCGGCATCAGCACCGAGTTGGGCATTCCCGATTTCCGCAGCCCCGGCGGCTTGTGGACCAGGCAGGTGCCGATCGATTACGACAGCTTCCTGGCGTCCGAGGCGGCGCGCGTCGAATCGTGGCGCCGCAGGTTCGAGAGCGAGGCGATCTTTCGCGCCGCCCGGCCGAATCGCGGCCACCGCGCCGTCGCCGAGCTGGTCCGGCGCGGCAAGGTCGAGTGCGTCATCACGCAGAACATCGACGGCCTGCACGAGGCGTCCGGCATCCCGCCCGGCCAGATGGTCGAGCTGCACGGCAACACCACCTATGCGCATTGCCTCGACTGCGCCCGGCGCTACGAGATCGCGGATTTGCGGGCGCAATTCGCAGCGGACGGCACCGCGCCGCGCTGCGCCCGCTGCGGCGGGTTCGTCAAGACGGCGACCATCTCGTTCGGCCAGGCCATGCCGGTCGAGGCGATGCTGCGCGCCGACGCCGCGACGCGCGCGGCCGACCTCTTCATCGCCATAGGCTCCTCGCTCGTGGTCTATCCGGCGGCCTCGTTTCCGGAAGCCGCCAAGCGCAACGGCGCGGCGCTCGCCATCGTCAACCGCGATCCGACCCATCTCGATCGCCAGTGCCGACGCCGTGGTGCGCCTGCCGATCGGGGAGGCGCTCGGCCGCGCGGTCGGGGTCGTCTGAAAGCGCCGCTTCGATGCGGCGAAACCGCGCCCAAGCTATGATTGCTATTGTCTAAACCGGCGATCTGGTATTGCATGACGGAACGCGGCGCCGAGGGTTTTCGGGGCGCTGCGGGGGCATCCGCGGGGGGCATGTGGCCGCAGATTTTTCGATCGCGATCGTCGGGTCGGGCCCCGCTGGCCTGAGCGCGGCCGCACGCGCGGCCAAGAACGGCAAAAAGCACGTCCTGCTCGAGCGCACCGGTCACATCAACGACACGATCTACAAGTATCAAAAACGCAAGCACGTGATGGCGACGCCCGAGTTCCTGCCGCTCAGGAGCGAGCTCGGCTTTGCCGAAAGCGCGCGCGAGAAGGTGATCGACACCTGGACCCAGGGCGTCGAGGGCGCCAAGGCCAACATCCGCCTCAACGCCGAAGTCATCTCGATCAAGGGCGAGCGCGGCAATTTCCAGATCGGCCTCGCCGGCGGCGAGAGCTTCACCGCCGAGCATGTCGTGCTCTCGATCGGCGTCCAGGGCAATCTCAGGAAGCTCGGCATCCCCGGCGCGGAGCAGCCGTTCGTCCAGTATCAGCTCGACGATCCCGACGAATATCACGGCGAGGAGATCATCGTCATCGGCACCGGCGACGCCGGGATCGAGAACGCGCTGGCGCTCGCCGCCAACAACAACGTCACGATCATCAACCGCGTCGCCGACTATCCTTATGCGAAGCCCGCCAACGCCGCCCTCATCCAGGGCATGATCAACAAGGGCAACATCACCGCCTTCGTCAATTCCGAGCCCAAGGCGGTCGAGCCGGGCGCGCTCGTCATCGACACGGCCGAGGGCGAGGCGCGCGTCAAATGCGACCGCATCATCGCCCGCATCGGCGCGCTGCCGCCGCGCAAGTTCGTCGAATCCTGCGGCATCAAGTTCACGAGCGACAGCCCGACGGCCTATCCGCACGTCTCCGACACCTACGAATCCGAGATCCCGGGCCTCTACATCATCGGCGCGCTCGCCGGCTACCCGCTCATCAAGCACTGCCTCAACCAGGGCTACGAGGTGGTGGAGTACATCCTCGGCAACAACATTCCGCCGGCCGACGAGCCGCTGCTCCAGGACAAGCTGAACCAGGCGCGCGTCGCCATGTCGGTGACCGAGCTGGTGACGGCGATCCGCGAGCGGCTGCCGCTCTACCGCTCGCTCACCTCGCTGCAGATCCGCGAGTTCCTGCTCCATTCCGAGCTGCACTCGAAGCTGCCGAACGAGGTCGTGTTCAAGCGCAACGACTACACGAATTCGCTTTATTCGGTGCTCGACGGCGAGGTCGGCATCCAGATCAATCCGGACAAGCCCGCTGAGATGGTGAAGCTCGGGCGCGGCCAGTTCTTCGGCGAGATGGGCCTGATCTCGGGCCGCCGCCGCACCGCGACCGTCGTCGCCACTCAGCCCGCGCTGCTCCTCGAGGTCGACCGCAACACGATGGTGAGGCTGGTCGCGCTCGGTGCCCGAGATCAAGCAGGTGATCGACCGCGACGCGGTGGTGCGGCAGATCAAGACCTATCTCGCGCCCGGCGTCGACGAGCAGCGCCTGCACGAGGTCCTGGACAGCGCCAAGGTGGTCGAGTTCAAGGCCAACGACAAGTTGATCGAGGAGGGCGCCGAGGACGATCCGGTCTATCTCATCCGCACCGGCTCGGTGACGGTGTCGCGCAAGATCGCCGGCAAGGACATCGTGCTGAGCTATCTCCCGGCCGGCAATTACGTCGGCGAGATGGCGATGCTGACGAAGTCGAAGCGCTCGGCCACGGTGCGCGCCGCGGTCGCGTGCGAGGCGATCAAGATCGACAGCGCCGCGTTCCGCACGCTCCTCGATAGCGCGCCCGAATTGCACCGCCAGGTCGAGGACCGGCTCGAGCACCGCATGATGGAACAGCGCCGGATGGAGCACGGCGTGCCGCAGGGCGGCCTCATCGAGTTCCTGATCCGGCAGGGGCTCGGCGAGGCGACCGACGTGCTGCTGATCGACGAATCGCTGTGCGTGCGCTGCGACAATTGCGAGAAGGCGTGCGCCGAGACGCATCACGGCGTGAGCCGGCTCAACCGCGAGGCGGGGCCGACCTTCGCCACGATCCACGTGCCGACCTCGTGCCGCCACTGCGAGCATCCGCACTGCATGAAGGATTGCCCGGCGGACGCGATCCACCGCGCCGCCAACGGCGAGGTCTTCATCGACGACAAATGCATCGGCTGCGGCAACTGCGAGCGCAACTGCCCCTATGGCGTGATCCAGATGGCGGCCGTGCCGGCGGAGAAGCCGAGCCTCCTGCAGTGGCTCCTGTTCGGCCGCGGCGCCGGGCCCGGCGAGGACAAGTCGCCCGACGCGCTCGCCAAACGCACCGGCGGCAAGCACGCGGTGAAGTGCGACATGTGCAAGGGCATCGACGGCGGGCCGGCCTGCGTCAGGGCGTGCCCCACCGGCGCCGCCATCCGCGTCAATCCGGAGCAGTTCATCGGCGTCATCCGGGGAGGCGCCTGATGCGGGCGCAGGCGCGGGCGGCCGCGGAGCGGGTCGCGCGTCCCGCGCACGAGGAGGACCGGCACACCCCGTTCCTCGAGTACCGGCGCTTCCTCTTCCTCAAGATCGCGGCGGCGGCCGTCATCGTGTCGATCGGGATCTATCTCGTCGACCGGCCGCTCGGCGAGCCCTACGGCGGCACCTGGGCCGGCTACACGCTCGGCACCGTGGGCGCGCTCCTCATCCTGTGGCTCATGTGGTTCGGCTACCGGAAGCGCTCCTACGCGGTGAGCCAGGGCAAGCTCGAGGGATGGCTGTCGGCGCACGTCTATCTCGGCTTGGCGCTCCTCGTCGTCGCCACGCTCCATACCGGGTTCCATTTCGGCTGGAACATCCACACCGCGGCCTACGTGCTGATGCTGCTCGTCATCGCCAGCGGCGCGTTCGGCATCTATTGCTATGTGCATTATCCGCGCCTGATGACCGACAATCGCGGCGGCATCACCATGCCGCAGATGCTGGCGCGCATCGCCGTCATCAACGACAACCTGCGCTCCTCCGCCATGACGATCGACGACGCGACGGCGCGCCTCGTGCGCGACGCGACCGAGCGCACCGAGATCGGCGGCTCGGCCTGGCAGCAGATCAGCGGCGAATATCCAAACTGCACCACGAGGCGCGCGCTCCTCGGTGTCGACGAGGTCGCCGCGCGTTGCCCGCCCGAACAACAGGACGCCTATCGCCAGGTCCGCGTGCTGCTCGACGAGAAGGCGCAGCTCCTCGAACGCGCGCGGCGCGACCTCAGCTACAAGGCGATGATGGACGTCTGGCTCTATTTCCACGTGCCGCTGTCCTTCGGGCTCCTGGCGGCGCTCCTCGCCCATGTCGTCTCCGTCTTCTTCCTCTATTGAGGGCGTCCGCCACCAGCGAGCCTGCCGTGAGCATGTCGTGAGCGAGCCGAATATTTCCGCCGAGGTCCGCGCCGATGCAGGTTGAGGTCACCTTCCTCACCCGCCGCGGCCCCGACGCGCTCATGCGCCGCTCGCAGACCGTCTCCGGCGAGGTGATCCGGTTCGGGCGCGGCACCGACAACGAGGTGCCGCTCTCGGACATCCGCGTCGGCTTGCACGCCGCGGTGCTGAGCGAGCGCGAAGGCGGCCTGTCGATCGAGCGCGCGGCCGACGAGTTCCTGCGCATCAACGGCGCGAGCGCGGCAAGCGCCACCGTCCGCCCCAACGACAAGATCAATGTCGGCCCTTACGAGATCGTGATCGTCGCGCCGCCGCAGGGGTTCGACGCGGCGCTCACCGTCGAGCTGAAGCAGCCTTTGGGCGACGCGCTCGAACGGCTCACGTCGCAAAACCGCATCGGTCTCGCCGAGACCGGGCTGGAGCCGGCGCCGCTGGTCGTGGCTGGCGTTTCTCCTGTTCGCGGTCATCGGTCTGGCGCTGCCGATCGCGGTCTATCCGTTCGGCACGGTCATCACCTCGAGCAAGGAGCGGCCGAGCACCAACGCGCTGACCTACGTCAACCTGTCATGGAACGCCGGCGACATCTCGAACCCGCACCGCTTCTTCGCGCAGGATTGCGGCACCTGCCACCGCGCCGCGTTCGCAAGCGTGCCCGATGCCGCGTGCCTCTCGTGCCACGCCGACATCGGCAACCACCTCGAAGCCGCGGCCGATCTCGGGCGCACGCGCCACGACCTCGAGACGACGCGCTGCGCCGAGTGCCACGAAGAGCATCGCGGCGTCCACGCCCTCGTCATCCGGGCCGAGGCGCTGTGCGTCGATTGCCACGCCAACCTCGCCGACACGGCGCCCAAGGCCGGCATCGCGAACGTGAGCGGCTTTCCCGCGGGCCACCCCGAATTCCGCGCGACCGTCGTCGCCGATGCCGCCGCGCCCAGCTTCGCGCGCGTTGCGCTCGACGCGAAGTCGGCGCCGCAGGATCATTCCAATCTCGTCTTCTCGCATGCGGCGCATCTCGTTCCGGGCGGCTTCCTGACGCAGCACGGCTACAAGACCATGATCGTGCGCCGATTGCCACGTGCCCGAGCCGAGCGGGCAGGGCTTCCAGCCGATCACCTTCGAGGGCCAGTGCCATTCCTGCCACGACTTGAAGTTCGACGCCGATCTGCCGTGGCGCGAGGTGCCGCACGGCGACGTCGCCGGGGTCGTCAACGCGGTCCAGGATTTCTACGCGCGCATGGCGCTCGAAGGCGGCGTGCAGGATCCGGACGCGCCCGCTTTCGTGCGCCGCCCGGTCGGAACGCCCGAGACGCCGACCGAGACCGCAGCGGCGCGACGCGCTCGGCTGGGCCACGGCGCGCGCGAAGGACGCCATGTCGATCATCTTCGACCCGAAGCGCGGCTGCGCCTATTGCCACGTGACGGGGGAGAGCGGCGGCAATTTCACGGTGGCGCCGGTGGTGCTGCGCACGCGCTTCCTGCCCGAGGCCAAGTTCGACCACGCCAAGCACCAGGCGCTCGCCTGCGGCGACTGCCACGACGCGGCTCATTCCGAGAAGAGCAGCGACGTGCTGGTGCCCGGCATCGAGGCGTGCGTTTCCTGCCACGGAAGCGAGCGCGCCGCCTTGAAGGCGCAGTCCACCTGCACCTCGTGCCACATCTTCCATCGTCCGGAATTCGGCAAGATGAAGACCGCGAGCGCCGCCCATTAAAGGGACCGATTCGATGAAGCATCTTTCGCCAAGGCTCGCGTCCTCGCCGCTGTTCAAGGCGGCGATGGCCGTGCTTTCGGTGCTGTGCATGGCGTCCGGGCAATTGCGGCGGCGGCGGCGGCGGGCTCGGCATCGAAACCTACGCGGTCCCCGATCCGACCACGGAAGTGCTCACGTCGGCCCAGGTGACGGCGGCCGTGAACCAGGCGGTCAACGCGGCGGCGAGCCTCGGCGCGCCGGCGACGATCGCCGTCGTCGATCGCCTCGGCAACGTGCTGGCCGTGGCGCAGATGGCCGGGCGCGCCGACCACAGCGACGATCACCTCGGGCACGGGCGCGGTCGGCGGGCTCGAGGGCACGGTGGTGCCGACCGACGATTGCGGCGATCTCCAAGGCGGTCACCGCGGCCTACCTGTCGTCGGGCGGCAATGCCTTCTCGACGCGGACCGCCAACCAGATCATCCAGCAGCATTTCCCGCTCGGCGTCGTCGGGCAATCTCGGCGGCCCGCTGTTCGGCGTCCAGTTCAGCCAGCTTGCCTGCTCCGATATGATCCGGAACATCCAGACGAGCGCGACAACGCAAGGGCCGCACGCCGCGCCGCTCGGGCTTGCCGCCGATGCCGGTGGACTGCCGCTTTACATCGATGGCGTGGAAGTCGGCGGCATCGGCGTGATGAGCACCGCCTCATATTCGATCAATCCCGCTCCGCCGCCGCTCCGTGCCAGCACCGACGAGGCGATCGCGCTGGCGGGCGAGAGCGGCTTCAACCCGCCGCTCGTGATCGAAGGCCCCAACATCTTCGTGAACGGCGTCTCGCTCGATTTCCTCGGACCGACGGCGACGCCCACCGTATCGTCCGCGACGCCGGTTCCGGCGCCGGCCTTCCCGGTCTCGCCGGCATCTTCGCCGGCGCGATCATCGGCGGCGAGCACTACGGCACGACCGCGTCGGGCATCGTGGCCGACGAGTTCACTGCCGCTCGACGGCTCCGTCCTATCACGGCGTTTCCCGAACGTGAATGCCTTCGTCCTCTACAATACCGGCAACCGGCCGAAATCGCTTTCCGCCGACGGCCGGGCACGTCGCCAGCGGTCGGCTTCATCACGGCCGCCGAAGCGCAGGCGCTGGTCGGCAACGCGCTTTCGGTTGCGGCCCAGACGCGCGCCGGCATCCGCATACCGCTCAATTCGGCCGCCGAGGTGTCGGCCAGCGTGGTCGATCTCGACGGCAACATCCTGGCGATCGCGCGGTCGGAGGATGCGCCGGTTTTCGGCATCGACGTTGCGCTGCAAAAGGCGCGCTCGGCCGTGTTCTTCTCGCGCAGCGACGCGAGCAACGCCTTCACCGAGATCAACGCCATCACCGCGCCGGCGGTCGCCCCGAGCTCGCCCACGGGCGACTTCCACTATTATGCCGATGCCGAAAGCGTGGCCGACCCGACGCTTTTCAATGTCGGCACCGCGTTCTCGGAGATCGCCATCGGCAACCTCGCGCGCCCGTTCTATCCCGACGGCATCGACGGCAATCCGAACGGACCGCTCAGCCTTCCGGCCGGGCGGTGGAGCGTCTTTTCGACCGGCCTGCAGGTGGATCTGATCAAGTTCGACCTCGCCCATGCCCTCGGCGGCGGCGCGGCGCCGACACAGGGCTGCGGCTTCGGCGGTGCCGGCACCCCGGCGGGACTGCCGGTCAACTCGAAGGGCATCACGCAGCTCGCCAACGGCCTGCAGATCTTCTCCGGCGGCTTCCCGATCTACCGCGGCAGCACGCTTGTCGGCGCGCTCGGCATTTCCGGCGACGGCATCCAGCAGGACGCGCTCATCGCCTATATCGGCATCCAGGGCGACGGCTCGATCAGCGTCGCCGGCGTGCCCACGGTGAGCAACGCGCCCTCGGGCATTCGCGCCGACACGGTCACGGTCGACGGCACCAATCTGGTCTTTGTGACCTGCCCCACCGCGCCGTTCCTCACCTCGCGAGAATTGACGCCATGCTCGTGACCGGCCGGAGCGGCGCATAGACATGCGGCCGGGGGGAGCCGACAGGCTGCGCGCGGGTCTGCTCATGGCGGGCCTTGCGCTCGTCGCGCGCGTGGGCCTCGCGGACGAAACTCCGGCCCCCGCAACCGCCGCGCCGGCGGATCAGACCGCCCCCGCGCCCGCGGATCAGACCGCGCCCGAAGAGCGGCAGATCCCGGGCCAGCCGCCGCCGCCGGTGGCGCCGCCCGCGCTCGGCAATCCCAATGCCGTGCCGCCGCCGCAGCCGACGACGACCAGCGACATGTTCATTCCCGTGCCCGACCGCTGGCGCATCCTCGACGCGCTCGGGCGCCGCGAGAACATGTTCGACCCCTACAACACCAACAGCTTGAAGGGCGACAAGCCGATCTTCGGCAACGACTGGTTCTTCAGCCTCGGCGCGATCCTCGACACGCTCTACGAGCCGGCGCGCGTGCCGACGCCGGTGGCGCCGCAATCGGTCGCCACGCCGGGCTCGAACAGCGTGTTCGGCCAATACGGGCGCACCCTCTTCAGCGAGACCGCGCTCATCAATCTCGACCTGTTCAAGGGCGACACCGCCTACAAGCCGCCCGATATCGAGCTCCGCGTCACCCCCGCCTTCAACTTCAATCACACCGCCGTCGAGGAGCGCGGCGTCATCAACATCAACCCGCAGGACGGAACCGTGCGCGACGACACCTTCACGGCGTTGCAGGAGGCGTTCGTCGATTACCACATCCGCAACGTGTCCGAGCGCTACGATTTCGATTCGATCCGCGTCGGCATCCAGCCGTTCTCGACCGACTTCCGCGGCTTCCTGTTCCAGGACACGCAGTTGGGCGTGCGCCTCTTCGGCGACCGCAACAACAACCTGTGGCAATACAATCTCGCCTATTTCCGCCGGCTCGAGAAGGACACGAACAGCGGCCTCAACGATATCGGCAAGCAGCTTCGCCGCGACGACGTGTTCGTCGCCAATCTCTATCGCCAGGACACGCCGATGCCGGGCTTCACCTCGCAGATCACCTATGTCCGCAACGACAACCACGAGGCCGGCTCGTTTTATTACGACTCGAACGGCTTCCTCGTGCGGCCGCTGCCGGTCGGCAGCTTCACCGGCTACAACTACGACGTGAACTATCTCGGCTACAACGGCGACGGGCATTTCGGCCGCCTCAACCTGACCGTCTCGACCTATTGGCAATTCGGCCAGCTCAGCAACAACGAGTTCAGCCCGTCGCCGCTGCCGAGCCCGCAATATATCGACGGGTTCTTCTTCGCGGCGGAGCCGTCCATCGATTTCGACTGGGTCCGCGTGCGCGGCTCCGCGCTCTACCAGAGCGGCGACGCCAATCCGCAGAGCGGGCGCGCCACCGGCTTCGATGCGATCTTCGAGAATCCGCAATTCGCCGGCGCCGATTCGAGCTACTGGATCCGCCAGGGCATTCCCTTGATCGGCGGCGGCGGCGTCGCGCTGTCGCAGCCCAATGGCGTGCTCGCCGATCTGCGCTCCTCGAAGGACGAGGGCCAGTCGAACTTCATCAATCCGGGCCTCGAGCTCTTGGGCGCGGGCGTCGATTTCGACGTCCTGCCCGAGCTGCGCATCTCGGGCAACGCCAACTACCTGCGCTTCGTCACGACGGCGCCGCTCGTGCTGCTCCGGCACCAGTCCAACATTCCCAACTCGATCGGCTGGGACCTGTCGGTCGCGGCGACCTACCGCCCGCTCAATTCGCAGAACATCGTGCTGCGCGTCTCGGGCGCGACGCTCGTCCCCGGCGCCGGCCTCAACGCGCTCTATCAGACCGGCAACGTCGATCCGTTCTCGGGCGGACACTTCCTTTATTCTGCTCTCTTCAACATCATCCTGACATACTGAGACGATGGCGGTGCGGGCGATCACGGCGGCGTTTTTGGCGGCGGGGCTCCTTGCCCTGAGCGGCGGCTTTGCCGCTGCCGATGCCCCGCCGCCCGCCGCGCCGGCGATGCAGACGCCGGACGCGGCCGCGGCCAAGACCGCGGGCTGCATGAGCTGCCACACCCAAACGGACTCGCTGACGATGCACACGAGCCCGGGCGTCAATCTCGGCTGCACCGATTGCCACGGCGGCGATGGCGGCGTGATGCGCGCCTCCGTCGTGGCCGAGGGGAGCGAGGACTATCGCCAGCTCGAAGAGCGCGCGCATGTCCAGCCGCGCTATCCCGACGACTGGCACTGGCCGTCCTCGGCCAAGCCCGAGGAAAGCTACACGCTCCTCAATCGCGAGAACCCGGCCTTCATCCGCTTCGAGAATCCGAGCGATTATCGCGTCGCGCGCGAGGCGTGCGGCGCCTGCCATCTCGGCATCATCCAGGCGGCCGAGCGCTCGCTCATGGCGACGGCGGCGCATTTCTGGGGCGCCGCCTCCTACAACAACGGCATCGTGCCGTTCAAGCATTCGGTCCTCGGCGAGGCCTATACCGAGGACGGCCAGCCCGCGAGCGAGGTGGCGCCGGTGAAGCCGACGCCGCAGATGACGCACGACCACGGCATCATCGCGCAGATCTATCCGCTGCCGGCGTGGGAGGACTACCCGCCCGCCGACGTCTTCCGCGTGTTCGAGCGCGGCGGCCGCAACATCAACAGCACCTTCCCCGAGATCGGCTTGCCGGATTCGAACGGCGAGCTCGCAGCGCATCGAGGAGCCGGGCCGGCCCGACATCCGCCAGTCGAACCGCGGCCCCGGCACCGGGCTGCGCGTCTCGATCCCGGTCCTCAACATCACCAAGACGCGGCTCAACGATCCCTTCACCTGGTTCATGGGCACGAACGACAACCCGGGCGACTATCGCAATTCCGGCTGCGCCTCGTGCCACGTCGTCTATGCCAACAACCGCGACGTCGAGGCGTCGGGGCCCTATGCCAAGTTCGGCAACCGCGGCACGAGCGCGATCGGTCGATCCGACCATCCCGCACGGCGAACCGGCGCATCCGATCCGCCACGTGATGACCAACGCCATCCCGACCGAGCAGTGCATGATCTGCCACATGCACCAGCCGAACCTCTTCATGAACACGTGGCTCGGCGACACCATGTGGGACTACGAGACGGCGGCGCCGCAGATGTGGCCGAAGGAGCAGCAGCATCTTTCGATCGCCGAGGAGCGCAAGGTGCTCGACCGCAATCCCGAAGGCGCGGCCGTGCGCGGCAAGTGGGCGAGCGAAGACTTCACCGCCGACGACAGCGAGTTGAACCCGCAGATCAAGGACACGCAGTTCGCCGACTATCACGGCCACGGCTGGAATTTCCGCGCGGTCTTCAAGCACGACCGCAAGGGCAGGCTGCTCGACGACCACAACAACATCATCGCCGACCGACGATCCCGAGAAATTCGCGAAGGCGGTCCATCTCGAATCGGTGCACATCGAATACGGCATGCACTGCGTCGATTGCCATTTCGCGCAGGACGCGCACGGCAGCGGCCACATCTACGACGAGGTCCAGGCCGCGATCGAGATCACCTGCGCCGACTGCCACGGCACCGCGACGAAATATCCCGATCTTCTCGCGAGCGGCCCGGCGGCCGGCCCGCCGCCCTACAACGACCTCGCGCTCCTGCGCACGGCGGACGGGCGCGCGCGCTTCGAATGGCGCGACGGCCACCTCTTTCAGCGCTCGGCGCTCTATCCGAGCCTCGAATGGCAGGTGACGCTGGTCAAGGACACGGTCGATCCGGCCAAGCCCGAATACAATCCGCGCGCGGCGCGGGCGAAGCTCATGTCGATGGGCACCTCGATGAAATGGGGCCCGGGCATTCCGCGAATCCGAGCTCGCCCATTCCAGCGACAAGATGGCGTGCTTCTCCTGCCACCTGTCGTGGACCACGAGCTGCGCCGGCTGCCACCTGCCGATCGAGGCCAACTGGAAGACCGAGAAGCACCATTACGAAGGCGGCGAGACGCGCAATTTCGCGACATACAATCCCGCAGGTCGCGCGCGACGACATGTTCCAGCTCGGCATCGCCGGCACGATCAAGGGCAACATCATCGCGCCCATCGCCTCGCGCTCGGCGCTCGTCCTGAGCTCGACCAACATCAACCGCTCGCACATCTATGTGCAGCAGCCGCCGGTGTCCTCGTCGGGCTATTCGAGCCAGGCCTTCTCGGCGCACTATCCGCACACCGAGCGCAAGACCGAGACCAAGACCTGCACCGATTGCCACGTCTCGGATCAGAACGACAACAACGCGTTGATGGCGCAGCTCCTGCTCTACGGCACGAACTTCGTCAATTTCGTCGGCTACAACGCTTGGGTCGGCGAGGCGAGCCGGATCGAGGCGGTGCGCGTCACGCACTGGGACGAGCCGCAGGCCGTGATCGGCAGCTATCTCGAGAAATACGCCTATCCCGACGACTACAAGGCGCACCTCGCCGCCGGCCGCGAGCTGAAGGAAGCCTACGGCCACGCCTCGAACGAGGCGCGCTGCCTGCAGTTGCGCGGCGAATATCTCTACGTCGCCGAGGGCAGCGGCGGCATGCGCGTCTATGACGTGGCCTCGATCGCCAACAAGGACATCTCCGAGCGCATCATCACCGCGCCGGTCTCGCCCTTGGGCCAGGACACGCACATCGCCTCGAAGGACGCGACCTGCGTCGCCTTGCCGACGAACCAGCCGATCAATCCCGAGCGCAACGCCGGCATGCAGCAGCCGATCCTGCCCAAGACCGATTTCGCCAAGACCATGCTCGAGGACAACGAAGAGCAGCCGATGCATCCGCTGTACAAATACGCCTACATCACGGATGCGAAGGAAGGGCTCATCCTCACCAACATCGACACGCTGCAGGACGGCGAGCCGCGCAACAATTTCCTGACGCGTGCGCTGACCTGGAACGAGGGCGGCATCCTGGACGGCGCGCGCCACCTGACGATCGCCGGAACGCATTTCTATGTCAGCGCCGACAAGGGCGTCGTCGAGCTCGACATGGACGACCCGCTCCATCCCAAGGTGATGGCGGTCATCCCGATCGCCGGCGCCGAAGCGTCATATCTGCAGTTCCGCTATCTCTTCGTCGTCGGGCCGCGGCGGGTTCGACGTGGTCGACGTAACCGATCCGCAAAATCCCGTGGTGCTGCCGGGCGCGCACATGGCGCTTGGCGCACGCGGCGCGCGTCACCGTCACGCGCACCTATGCCTATGTCGCGGACGGGCCCGACGGCATCGCCATCATCGATGTCGAGCGGCCCGAGCAGCCGAAGCTCTACATGCAGTACACGGCCGACGGCGCCTTGAAGGACGTGCGCGACGTTGCCATCGGCGCGACCAACGCCTCGCTCTTCGCCTATGTCGCCGACGGCGCGGCCGGGCTCAAGGTGATCCAGCTCATGTCGCCCGAGACCCAGCCCGATTTCTACGGCTTCTCGCCCGATCCGAAGCCCGAGCTCGTCGCCTGGTACAAGACCGCGTCGCCCGCGCTTGCCCTCTCGCGCGGGCTCGAGCGCGACCGCGGCGTCGACGAGACCGGGCACCAGATCGCCGTCTTCGGCCGCATCGGCTCGCGCCCGTTCGACGCCGCCGAGATGCGGAAATTCTACCTCGGCCCCGACGGCAAGCTCTTCACCGTGAGCGACAAGGTGAAGATGGAGGATTTCGTCGGGCCCGCGCGCGCGCCCTCCGGCCGGGCCGCGGAAGCGACGCCTTCGAAAAACTAACTATTTGATATTGCTCATATAAATTGGGTTCGTTCCGCGAAACCGCTGGCGTGCTGCGTCCGGTGAATTGGGTTCGTTCGGTGAAACGCATAAGTCACTCGTCATGCGCTGGCTCGTCCCGCGCATCCACGTGTTGGAGAGGCAAGAAGGAACTCGTGGAGAGCCGGGACAAGCCCAGCCATGACGGATCGGTGATTTGGTCACCGGCGCCAACAAATTGGCTCCGTTCCGCGAAATTGGCTTCGTTCTCTCGATTCCTGTCTCGGGCCGAATTGGGTTCGTTCCGCAAAAAAGACCTAAGCCCTTGCCGGGGCCGGCATTGTGCCGGGCCGACCTGCCTGGCCGTTACGCACTTCTCTTGCGTACGAATGAGGCGCGGCCGGCGCCCGCTTCACGGGCGCTGTCGCGGCGGGGGCGCGGGCGGCGCCATCGCCAGGCTCGCAGCGCCCAGCGTGGGCGACGACAGCATGACGCGTCCGTCCTCGATCTTGACGAGCGTCCAGCCCTCGATCGTGCCGCCCTCGGCGAGCTCGAGCGCGGGGCCGCCGGCGATGGGCGCCAGGAGCGCATGGCGCTGGGCGCCGGCGATGACGATGCCGAGGAGCCGGTAGCGCGCGGCGATGCCGGATGCCGCGCGCGCCGCGTCGGGCCGGCGCGTCGGCGCGAACAGCGGCCGCGCCGCGATCGCCGCGAAATCGGCAAAGGACGGCAGCGGCGCAAGGCGCGGCAAGGTCTCGCCCGGCGCGGACGGCGGAATGGCTGGTGTCGCCGGACCCATGACCCAGGGGAAGAGCGCGAGGAGCGCCATCGCCGCCGTGGCGATGACGAGCGGCAGCGGGGCCACGCCCGCGCGCGCGCTCACGAGGCGGCTCCCGCCTTGAAGGCCGAGACATCGAATTCGAACTCGAGCGCCGGCGCCGCGCCCGGCGCCGCCGCGTGCGCGGCGATGTGCAGATTGTCGGCATAAAGCAGCGGGCGCGAGGCCGAGACGGCGTAGAGCAGCCGCGCGATCCCGGACGCATCGCCGCGCGCGCGCAGACGCAATCCGACCCGCGCCGCGCCGGCGAGCGTATCGGCCGGCATGACCTCGATGCCCTCGATCTCGACGTCGGACGCTTGCGCCGCGCGCTTCAGCGTCTCCTGCAACAGCGCCGCGGCTTCCGCGTCGGAGAGCACCGGAAGAAGGATCTGCGCCGCATCGCCGGGCCCCGCATCCTTCGTGGCGAGGGCGGCGCGGTCGCGCGCGAGCGTTGCCGCCGCCGCGGTCAGCGCCGCTTCATCGTGCGCGCGCAGGTCCTGGTAGAGCGCCACGGGTCCGAGCCACAACGCCGCCAGAAGCGCCAGCAGGATCGCCACCGCCGCGGCGCGCGAGAGCGAGACGTGCTCGGAAAGCGTCATGGCTTGCCGTCCGCGATCGTCGCGGCGAGCGTGAAATGCTCGAGCCCGCTCGCCGGATCGCGCGCGATCGGCGCGCGGAACGTCACGTTGGCGAAGGCGCCGCTTTTCTCGAGCTGGAGCGCCACGATGGCCGCCGACGGCGCAAGCCCGTCGAGCGTCAGCTCCTGGCCGGACATCCCGAGCGATTGCAGCCAGGCGCCGTCCGGCACCGCCTTGGTCAGGCGATCGAGCACGGCGACGAGCGCCGGGCGGGATGCTGCGAGCCGCAACGGGCCGGCGAGCTGCGCCTCCTGGCTGCGCCGCGCGTCGCGCGCCGCCGCGGCGGCGCGAGACGCGGGCGCAATCGGCCGCGATCTCGCGCTCGATCGATGCGAGCATGAGGCGGTCGCGCACGATGGGCGAGACGACGGCCGCGATGGTGAGAGCGGCGAGCGCCGCCACCAGCGCGCGATGCGCCCTGCCGCGCGGCGCGCCGGCGGCATCGTCGAGAACAAGCCCCGCGCCGCCTGCAACGACGATGCGCGAGGCGGCGATCCCGGCCGCGGCGAGTGCCGCGCGGATCTCGGCAACGGTCTCGCGCGCCACGGCCACGATCTCGATCTCGATCCGGTCGGAGCCGGGATGGCGCTGCGGCAGGACGCGATGGGCGAAATGCGCGCGCTCGGCCGGGAACGGGAAATGGCGCGCGATCTCGAAGCGCAACAGCCGGCTCAGATCGCCGCGCGAGACCGCGGGAAGATCGACGCGCCGCGCCAGCACGCGCTCGGGCGGGAGTTCGACGACCGCGCTCCGCCCGCGCCTGCCTGGCGCCACGAGACGGCGCAGCGCGCGCTCCCAATCCCCGGCCTCGGCGCAATCGACCTGGCCCAGGACGGCGCCCTTCGCGCGCACGATCCAATAGCGCTCGCCCGCCTCGATGGTCGCGGCGTCGGCGTGTCGCCACGGCATGATGCGGGCGATGTCGCGCCACACTCCGAGAAGCTCGCCGAGCCACCAGGCGAGGCCCTGTCGCGCCCAGGAGATGAAGTGCTTCGGTTCGTGATCGGCGGCGGCGGTCATCGGCGCAAAGGTGCGGGTCGGCTCGAGCGAACCGAGATTAGCATGGCGCACGGGCCAAGGGCGTGGGAACTAGGGGGTACGGAAGGCGACGATGTCGTAAGGGTGCCGCGCGTCGCCGGTCAGGCGCACGGCAAGCTCGGCCCGCGCGCGCGCGCCTTCCGGCGTCGTCGCGCTGGCGCTGACGGTGAAGTCGCGCAGCGGACTGACCGCGAGAAAGCCCGCGTCGGGCAGGCTCTCGAAGCCGCTCATCTCGGGCGCCATCGCCATCAGGCTCGCGCGCGCGCCGAGCCAGCCATCGACCATCGCCGGCGTCGCGCCCGGCAGCGCCAGAAGCGCAAGGCGCGGCGCCACGGCCGGATCGATCGCGCTCGCGCCGGAGAGGGTGGTGACGCAGCACGAGATCGCGCGGTAGAGCCCATCGTCGAAGCCCGGGAGTTCGGCCACCTGTTCGGGCACGGCGAAAAGCGCCGCCGGCTCGGGCGCGGCCGATGGCGGCTCGGGGCAGGCGGATGACGGCGTGCCGCGATGCGCGACGATGCGGCAGGCGAGCAGGAGCGGCCACTTCCTGCTTCTGGCCCGCGGCGGCGAGGAGCCCGGCGAGGAGCCCGAGCGGCGCGTCGTTCAAGTCGATCTTGCCGGCCTCGTCGGTGATCGCAATCGAGACGCGGGTTTGCCCGTCCTGCCAAAGCTCGGGCGTGCCGTCGAAGATGGTGCGGCCCGCCGCGCGGCGCGCGAGCAGATGCGCGAGGCCAAGCTCGACGCCACCCTCCGCGGCGGCGCGTGCGCGCGCGCCGGCAAGCTCGTTGCGCACGATCGCCGTCTCGGCGCGCATCGAGAATCCGGCCGCGACCGCGAGCGCGAACACGATCGCCATGACCCAGAGCGCCAGGATCGCGACCGCGCCGCGCTCGTCGCGCCGGGGCGTCATCGGCCCGCCGCCACGAGGCGCACGACGATGGCCGGCCGGTCGAGCCCGTCTTCGAGATCGAGCGCGATGCGCACGAGACGCGGCAGAGCGGCCATGCCCGTCCACGAGTCCTGCCACTCCGTGCCGAAATAGGCGAGGCGCAAGCGCGCGCGCGGCACGAGCACCGTGCGCTGCTCCGCGCCGCCGCCGATCGGCTGGCGCGTGAGGACGAGCGCTTGCCCGTCGAGGCGCAGCTCGTCGCGATAAAGCCCGGCGCCGCCATCCTCGGCGAGCGTCAGCCAGCTCACGCGGACGCTGTCGCCGTCGAGCGCGCGCTCGTTCGGCAATGACGACGCGACGAGCGATTGCTCGAGCGAGCGGCGCAGCATCGCCTCGAGGTTGCGCCGCGTCTCGAGCCGCTGCGCGCCCATCGAGACGCGCTCGAGCCCCATCGCGGCAAAGCGCGTGGCGCTGACCGCGAGGAGCGAGACGATGGCGGCGAGCGCCAGCGCGATCAGCAGCTCGACCAGCGTGAAGCCGTTCTGCGCGCGCGCATCATGGCGGCGGCGCGGGTGCGAGGCGCAGCGTCGCAAGCGCAAGGCGGCGCTCGCGCAACCCGTCGCGCCAGGAAACGCGCGCCTCGAGCCGGTAGAGGCGATAGGTCTGCGGCGTGTCGGGGTCGGCGTAAGGCGCGACCGCAAGCTGCCAGGAAAAGCGCCCGTCGCGCCCCGCGCGCTCGCCGGGCGCGAGCGGCGCTTCGGATCCGGCCTCGGCGAGCATGTTCTCGGCCAAGGCCAGCGCATGGTCGGCATCGTCCGCGGTCTCGTGCCCGAGGCCGAAATTGCCGAAGAGCCCGGCCGTGGCGCCGAGCGCCAAGCCCACCACGGCGAGCGCGAACAGCACCTCGATCAGGGAGAATCCCCGGCTATCGCGCGAACGACGCACGGCCGGTCAGGGAATCGACGTCGAGTTTTTCGCTGCGCCCGCCGCCGCGCAAGACGATGCGTCCGCCCGACGAGCCGCCCGAGGGGAAGAACGCGATGGCGCCGCGCGGCATGTCGATGCGCACGCCCGCGGCCGCGACAAGACCATGGCGCGCGCCATCGACGCGGTAGGAACCGATGCCGCCCGCGACCCACACCTCGCGGTCCTCGGCGATGGCGGCCGAGCGCGCGGTGGCGAGCGCCGCGCGCAGCTCCTCGCCTGCGGCGCCGAGCGAGGCGCCGGGCGCGCGATTGATGAGCCGCGGGAACGCGATGACCGCGACGAGCCCCAGGATCGCCAGCACGATCATGAGTTCGAGCAGCGTGAAGCCTCTCTCACGACGCAATGTCGTAGACCTCGAGCACGGTGCCGAAGAGGGCCAATGCGATCAAGCCGACGATGAGGCCCAAGACGATGAGGCTCACGGGCGCCACGAGCGCGATCCATTCGCTTGCCGTCGCCTCGATCTCCTTCTTCAGCATGTCGCTGGCTTTCAGCAGCATCGGCGCCAAGTCGCCCGTCTCCTCGCCGACGCGCACCAGCTCGAGCGCCAGGGCCGGCACCGCGCCCGCCGCCGCGAGCGATGCGGTGAGGCGCTCGCCGCGCTCGACCGCGCTCACGGCTTGGCCGAGGCCCGCGGCAAGGGCGGCGTTGCCCGCCGCATCGCGCGCCGCTGCAAGCGCCGAAGGCAAGGACACGCCCGCCTCGAGCATGGTGCCGAGCAGAAGCGCCATGCGCTCGCTCTCGACCTTGGCGATGAGCGCGCCGATTTGCGGCAGCGCGAGAACGCGGCGCGAGAATGCCACGCGAAACGCGGGATCGCGCCGGCGCGCCGCGAACCACATGGCGGCGAGGACCCCGAGCGCGATGACGGGCAGGCTTCCCTCCTGGAATACCGCCGATACGGCGAGGAGGAAGCGCATGGCGAAGGGAGGTGCCGCGCGGAACCCCTCGATGAGGGCGGAAAAGCGCGGCACGACGAAGCCCAGGAGGAACGAGATCGAGAGGCACGCCACCACCAGCACGCTCGCGGGATATATGAGCGCGTTGACGAGCGATTGGCCGATCGCGCGGTTGCGCTCGACGAGCGCGGCCAGGCGCTCGAACGCGGCGCCGAGATCGCCCCGCGCCTCGCCCGCCGCGACGATCACCGCGTAGTGATGCGGAATGGCGGCATGAGCGGCGAGCGCGTGCGACAGGCTTTCGCCGCGCTCGACCGCGGCGTGGAGCGATGCCGCAAGAAGCGCGCGGCGGCCCGACGCGCGGTCCCCCGATACGAGAGCCGAGCGCGCGGTCGAGCGCCACGCCCGCGCTCAAGAGCGCCGCCATCTGCCGCGTGAACAGCATCAGCTCGCGCGAGGACATCCTGGCGATGCCGCCGCGTCGGCGGAGCGCGGGCCGCGCGCGCGCGCGGGACGGCGCGATCTCGATCGGATAGCTGCCTTCGTCCTGGATGTGCGTGGCCGCCTCGCGCTCGTCGGCGGCCAGAAGCTCGCCCTCGATCTCGCCGCCCGATTGGCGCAGCGCCCGGTAGCGAAAGCGCGGCATCTAGGCCGCTCCCGTCACGCGCAGCACCTCCTCGAGCGACGTCGTGCCGGCGAGCGCCTTCGCTAAGCCGTCAGTGCGGAGATCGACCATGCCGGCCGCACGCGCCTCGCGCGCCAGCGCCTGCGGGTCGGCGCGCGCGAGGATGAGCGGATAGATCCGCTCGTCGATCGCCAGAAACTCGGCGATGGCGGTGCGGCCGCGATAGCCCGTGTCGCCGCAGGCGGCACAGCCGGCGGCGCGGTAGAGCGTGGCGCCGTCGGGCGCGAGGACGCCGAGGCCGGAGCGTTCCCACAATTCGCGCGCCGGCTCGAACGGCGCGCGGCAGGCGCGGCACAGCGTGCGCACCAGGCGCTGCGCCACCACGCCCTTCAGCACCGAGGCGAGGAGATAATCCTCGAGCCCCATGTCGAGGAGCCGCACCACGGTGGAGACGGCGTCGTTCGTGTGCACGGTCGAGAGCAGCAGGTGGCCGGTGAGGCTTGCTTGCGCGGCGATGCGCGCGGTCTCGAGATCGCGGATCTCGCCGACGAGCAGCACGTCCGGGTCCTGGCGCAACAGCGCGCGCAGGAGATTGGCGAAGCTCAATCCGATCGCCGGGCGCACCGGGATCTGGTTGATGCCGGCGAGCTGGTACTCGACCGGGTCCTCGACGGTGAGGATCTTGCGCTCGCGCTTGTTCAGAAGCTGGAGCGCGGCATAGAGCGTCGAGGTCTTGCCGCTGCCGGTCGGGCCGGTGACGAGCAGCATGCCGCTCGGCAACGCGACGAGCCGCTCGAGCGCGTGGCGCAGCTCGGCGGAAAAGCCCAATTCCGCAAGGTCCAAGGGCGCGCGCTCGCGGTCCAGGAGCCGCATCACCACGCTCTCGCCATGGAGCGTCGGCACGATCGACACGCGCAGATCGATCTCGCGCCCCTCGACCGCCATGCGGAAGCGTCCGTCCTGCGGCAGGCGGCGCTCGGCGATGTTGAGGCCGGCGGTGATCTTGATGCGGCTGACGATGCGGTCGTGCAAGCCCGCCGCCGGCGGCTCCATGTCGCGCAAGAGGCCATCGACGCGCAGGCGCAGCACGACGCGATCGGGCGAGGATTCGATGTGGATGTCGGACGCGCGCGCGGCGGCGGCCGCAGCGACGAGCCGGTTGACGTAGCGGATGACCGGCTCCTCGCTCGCGAGATCGGCAAGGCGCTTCATGTCGCCGGACGCTGCTTCGAGCGGCGCTGCGCCGCGCGGCTCGCCCGAGGCGTCGGCGCCGTAGAGCCGCTCGAGCGCGGCCGCGAGCTCGCCCGGCACCGCGGCGCGGATCATCACCGGGCGCCCGGCGGCGAGCCTTACCGCCTTGATCGTGTAGTCGTCGGTCGGATCGGCCATCGCCAGCACGATCCCTTGCGGCTCGTCGGCCAGCGGCAAGGCCCGCGCGCGGGCGAGAAAATCGGGCTTGAGGCTCGTCGACAGAACCGGCGCCTGCGGATAGTCGCGCGGCAGCGCGAGCGGGATGCCCAAAAATTCCGCGAGGTGCTCGGCCATCTCGCGCTCGCCCACCATGCCGAGGCGCGTGATGATGAGCGCCTCGCTCTCGCCGCGCTCGCGCTTCAAGGCGCGCACGCGCTCGCAATGGACCGCGTCGAGCCGGCCGCGCGATTTCAGGAAGTCGACGAGGTCCATCGCGCGGGGCGGCGGCGCGCCGCCGCTTAGAGGAATTTGTCGATGTCGACGGTCGCTTCGCTGCCGACCTTGGCGAAACACTCGTTGAGCCATTGCTCGCCGCGGGTGCGGCCGGCGTCGCGCAGATGGGTGAGGAATTCCCAGTCCGCGTTGAGCTTGCTCGCGACGCCGAGGCCGGTCATCAGCTTGTCGTCGGAGATGCCGTGGATGAAGACGTGCTTGCCCTCGTCGAGATGGCCGCCCTCGATCAAACGCGTGACGAAGCTGATCGCGCGCATCTCGCGCATCAGCGAGCTGTTGAAGCTGATCTCGTTGATGCGGTTCAGGATGTCGCTCGCGCTCTTCGGCACCTCGGCGCGCTCGAGCGGGTTGATGTGGACGATGAGGATGTCGGCGCTCTTGCAGCTGTAGATGAGCGGATAGAGCGCCGGATTGCCCATGTAGCCGCCGTCCCAATAGGCCTCGCCGTTGATCTCGACCGCCTGGAACATGAAGGGCAGGCAGGCCGATGCCAGCGCCGCCTCGACCGACAATTCGCCCTGCTCGAAGATCTTGACCTTGCCGCTGCGCACGTTCGTCGCCGACAGGAACAGCTTGACCGGGCAGTCGGGCTTGTTGAGCGCCTCGAAATCGACCGACTGCTGCACCACGTCGCGCAGCGGGTTGTAGTTCATCGGGTTGAATTCGTAAGGCGACATCAGCCGCGTCATGATGTCGAAGAACTGGAACATCGGCGAATATTTGAGCGAATGGTCCTTCAACATGCGGTCGAGGAAGCTCGGCTGCAGCGGGCTCGTCATCGCCGCGTGGCTGATGCGGCGCCAATAGGCGGTGAGCGCCTTGCGCGCGCCTTCGCGCCCGCCGACGGTGAGGCCATAGGCGAGGACGGAGGCGTTCATCGCGCCGGCGCTCGTCGCGCTGATGCCTTCGAACGCGAGGCCCGGCTCCTCGAGCAGGCGATCGAGCACGCCCCAGGTGAAGGCGCCGTGCGCGCCGCCGCCCTGGAGCGCCAAGTTGATCGTCTTCACCGCCGGCGCGCGCGCGCCCTTGGGCGACCGCGCCGTCTTGGCGACGGCATCTTCCGATGCGATGTCGTTCATAGGCGCGTCCCCCCTTTTTTCGGCCGGCCGCCTAGTGCGCGGTCCAGCCGCCATCGACCGGCAGCGCCGTGCCCGTGATCGACGCCGCCCCGTCGCTGCACAAGAACAGCGCGAGCGCGCCGATCTCCTCGACCGTGGCGAAGCGCTTGTTCGGCTGCTCGGCCAGCAGCACGTCGTGGATGACCTGCTCGCGCGTCATGTTGTGCGCCTTCGCCTGGCCGTCGAGCTGGCCTTCGACGAGCGGCGTCCAGACATAGCCGGGGCAGATGGCGTTGCAGGTGATGCCGAGCTCGGCCACTTCGAGCGCCGTCACCTTGGTGAATCCGACGACGCCATGCTTGGCCGCGACATAGGCCGACTTGAAGGGCGAAGCGACGAGGCCATGCGCCGAGGCGACGTTGATGATGCGGCCCCACTTGCGGCTCTTCATGCCGGGCAGCGCCGCGCGCGTCGAATGGAATGCCGACGACAGGTTGATGGCCAGGATCGCGTCCCATTTCGCGACCGGGAACTCGTCGATCGGCGCCACGAACTGGATGCCGGCGTTGTTGACGAGGATGTCGACCTTGCCGAACGATTTGATGGCGTTCTGCACCATGCCGGCGATCGCGTCGGGCTTGCTCATGTCGGCGCCGTCATAGACCGCCTTGACCTTGTGCTCGGCCGCGAGCTCGCCGCGGATCTTTTCGATCTCCTTGGCGTCGCCGAATCCGTTCAGCATGACGTCGGCGCCGGCCGCGGCGAACGCCTGGGCGATGCCGAGCCCGATGCCGCTCGTGGAGCCGGTGACGATCGCTGCTTTGCCGGCGAGCGAGCGCACGCCCGCGGCTGCCGTCGTGGTGGTGGTAGTGGCCATCTCTCGGAGCCCCCGATGAAGTTGACGATCGACCGGCGCTCCCGCTTGGGAGCGCCCTCGCGCGCGGCCTGGGCATGAAGCGAATGCGCCGGCTGCGGCGCCTATTTCCTGGCATCTTATGAGCACGGCCCCGATTACGGCAATGACAAAAACTTGTAATGTGAAGGCGATGCCGGCAGCGGCGCGGTGACGATGAGCGGCGCGGACTGGATCCGCCTCCTTTTCCTGGCGCTGGTGGCGCTGGCGGTCGGCAGCTTTGCCGGCACGCTGGCGCTGCGCCTCGCGGCGGGCGAGGGGATCGCCGGGCGCTCGCACTGCCGCGCGTGCGGTGCGACGCTCGGACCCCGCGACCTCGTGCCGCTGCTGAGCTGGCTCGCCCAGCGCGGCCGCTGCCGCAGCTGCGGCGCGCGGCTCCCGTGGTTTTATCCGGCGGTCGAGCTTGCGGCGCTCGGTCTCGCGCTGTGGGCCTGGAGCGCGGCCGACGGCTGGCTGCTGTGGGCGAGCTGCGGCCTCGCCTGGACGCTCCTGGTGCTGGCGGCGATCGATTTCGAGCGCCAGATCCTGCCCGACGCGCTGACCTTGCCCTTGCTTGCCGCCGGACTTGGCGTCGCGTGGTTCGCGGTGCCGCGCACGATCAGCGACAATGTCGCCGGCGCGGCCGTGGGCTTCGCGCTCTTTGCCGTGATTGCGGCGGCCTATCGGCGCTGGCGCGGGCGCGAGGGGCTGGGCGGCGGCGACGCGAAGCTCCTGGCGGCATTGGGCGCGTGGGACGGATTGAGCGGCCTGCCGAGCGTCATCCTGATCGCGTCGCTCGCGGCGCTCGCCGGCGCGCTCGCCGTGCGCTCGTTCCGGCTCAAGGGCGCGCTCCAGGATCGCGTGCCGTTCGGCCCCGCGCTGGCGCTCGCCGGCTGGATCGTGTGGCTCTACGGTCCGCTCGCGTTTTGAGGGGTCCGTTCAATCCGCTCACATGATCAGGGCTCCGGGATCGAGCCCGAACATTATCCGGCCGCCCGTCTCGAAATTGACTCCCGACGTGGCGGCGTGCTGCGTCGTCGCGTGGACGTCGCGGAAGCAGCGTTCGAGCGGGTTGGTCTCGAACAACGACGTTCCGCCCGCGGCGTTGTAGAGGAGATCGACCGCCTGCGCCGACATGGAAGCAGCCTGCGCTGTTGCGATGCGGACCAGCGCGCGCTGCCGCAGCGAGGGCGTCCGTCCGTTGGCCACCTCGGCCCACATTTCCTCGACAGCCTCGAACAGGAACGCACGGCCGGCGCGCAGCAACCCTTCAGCGCGCGCCAGATCGATCTGCGCCGCGGGCTTGTCGCGCAGCAGCACCTGCGACCCGAACGGCGTCTTCGCCGCCGCCAAAGGCACGAACGCGTCGATCGAAGCGCGGGCAATGCCGAGCGCGACGCACGCAATGCAGACGGAAAACACGGTAATCATCGGGGCGGCGTAAAACGTCCCGGGTTGGATGGGCTTTTGCGCGAGCACAGGAATGACGAAATTTTCCGGCACGAACAGATCGTTGACCCGGTAGTCGTCGCTTCCCGTGCCACGCAGACCGGACACGTGCCACGTATCGATGATCTCGGCCGCGCTCGTCGGAAAGAACAGGAAGCGGAAGTCGGGCCTGCCCGCAGCGTCGCGTCGCGGTCCGTCGGCGTCATGCACGAAAGCGCCACCGACCACCCACTGGCTGTGGTGGATGAAACTGCCGTAATTCCAGCGGCCGGTGAGGCGAAACCCGCCCGGCACCGGACTTGCCTTGCCCTGGGGAGCGAGTCCGCCGGCCAGGATCGTGTGGTCCCCACTGAAGATCTCGCGGGCGACGTCCTCGGCGAAGTAGCCGGAAAAGCGGCTGTAGGCGGCCGAGATCATGGCGCACCAGCCGACCGAGCCGTCGGCGCGGGATAGCGCCTCGATGACGCGCGCGTATTCGGTGATCGTGAGTTCAGGCCCGCCGAAGCCGCGCGCCAGCCACAGCGAATAAAGACCCGCATCGCCCATCGCTGCGACCAGCGCGGGCGGCAGTTTCCGATCGCGCTCGATATCGTGCCGCACCTCCTTGATCCGCGGGGCGAGTTCTTCGGCCGAACGGACGAACGAGTCGGCGGTGCGCGTCGATTCTGCCAAAGCCATGCTCACCCCCTGGGAGAACGGTTCAACAGTATCGCGCGCGAAGCAGTCACCGCAGCGCCAGCGTCTTCTGAAAGTCCTTGAGCGCGGCGACGAACGTATCGGGCTGGTAGGTCTCGTTCTTGACGAGCGCTTCGTAGAGGCCGTTCAGCGCGTCGTTCATCGCCTTCGCCTGCGTCTCGTTGGCGCCGCCCGTCAGGCGCAGCGCGCTTGCGATCGAGGCGAGCGCCATGGTGGCCTGCTCGGCGCCGGGATAGTCGGCGGCATCGCGGCTCAAGCCGGAAGCGATCACGCCGTCGGCGAGCGCCCGCATGTCGTCGGTGCCGAACTCGTGCCGTTGCACGACCGGCACGAGCGTCGCGGCGATCTGCCGCAGCGCGCGCGCCTCGCGCGTCACCGCGGCCCAGCTCTCGGTGCTGGCGCGGTGCAGCGCGAGGAGATGCTCGGCGAGCGGCTTCGCCTGATCGGGCGCCACGCGCTCGGCGATGACGCGCAGCATGATCGCGTTGGCGTCGTTCAAGGGCGGCAGTCCCGGCGGCAGCGCCGCCGCCGGCCGCTCCTGCCAGCGCAGCGCGTCCATGCCGTGATGGCACGCGGTGCAGTCGAACAGCACGAGCTCGGGGAAGAGGCCCTTGGGCGCGTGCTTGGGATCGAGCACCACATCCATGAATTTCTCGAGCGCGACCGCCTGGCCCACGGCCCAGACGCGCACGTCGTTCGCCGGCCCCTTGCGCTCGACATAGGTCTTGGTGATGACGAAATGCGCCGGCTCGGCGGCGGTGTAGGTGTCGAGCTCGAAGCCCATGCGCGGATGGCCCGCGCCCATGATGAGGTGGGTGACGAAGCGCTTGTCGTCGCCCAAATGGCACGACAGGCATTTCTCCGCGCGCGCCACCGGCTGATCGGTCGGGTACATGCCGGCGGCGATATTCTCGGCGTGCGACGCGCCCGAGATGTGCACGCCGAGCCAGGTCTTGGCGCCGCCGTGGCACGCCTCGCAGCCGACGCCGTCGGTGATCTGGAACTCGGGTCCGCGCCGGTCGGCGGGCACGTTGTCGGCGTGGCAGTCGAGGCAGATCTGCGCCGTGCGCGCGTCGCCCAAGCCGAGATTGCGGGCGATGCGCTCGCCGCGCGCCTCGCCCAGCACCGCATAGGCCTTGGCATGCTTGTCGCGGCGCGACCAGGTTATGTATTCGTTCTGCGCGACCGAGGAACCCTTCAGGGGCTGCACCGCGCCGTGGCAGGTGCTGCCGGCGCAGCTCGCGACGCCGAGATGGACCGGGTCGGACGCCGGCGCCTGCGTCTGCGCCGCGGCCTGCGCCATGATCCCCCAGCACAGCACCATGCCGGCGAGACCCCGCAGCAGCATCTTCGTCATCATCCCCCGCGCGACGATCGCTTGTACCGCGACAAGCTAAACGTGCCGATCACGAGTTGCAACCTCACCGGCTCTGTGCCGAGAGGATAGTTTCCTCCCGTGGATGTTTCGGTTATTCTCGCCTGCCGTCGCGTCGCGGCCCATAATGAAATTGCGGGGGAATGAGCACTTTGCAGCGGGGGGTAGGGGCCGGCGCCGGCGGATTCCGGTTGCGGCATAGGTTACGCGGCTGGCATGCCAGGGGGCGGCGCATACGCTTCGTGTGCGGCCTCTCGCTTGCCGCTTTGTGCTGGGCCGGAGTCGCGCCGGCACAGGTTTCGCCGACGCCGTTTCCGGGCCAGCCCGAACCCGGGCGCAACGTTCCGCCGCCATCGCCCACGCCCGGGCCGCAATTCGAATTCAGCATCCCGGCGCCGCAGCGCGGGCCCGTCCCGCGCGCCGTCGACGAGATCGAGTTCGACGTCTCCGACGTCCAGGTCCACGGCGCGACCATGTTCCCGCCCGAGGCTTTCAAGCCGCTCTATCAGCCGCTCATCGGCACCAAGGCGCATCTCTCCGACATCATCGGCGTGGCCGACAAGATCGAGGCGCTCTACCGCGCGCACGGCTATGTGCTGACGCGCGCCTACGTGCCGCCGCAGACCGTGTCGAGCGGCGTGTTCCAGATCAACGTGGTCGAAGGCTACGTCAAGGCGACGGCGGTGAGCGGGGGCGACGACGCGACGCGCGAGCGTGTCGAGGCCTACATCGAGCCGGTGACGCAAGAGCGGCCGGCGACGCTCGCGTCGATGGAGCGCGGCCTGCTCCTCTCGAACGAACTTCCGGGCACCACGGCGGCGGGATTGCTGCGGCCGTCGCCGACCGAGCCCGGCGCCTCCGACCTGCTGGTCTCGCTGCAGCAGGACCCGTGGGACATCACCTTCTATACCGACAATCGCGGCGCCGCGATCACCGGCTCGTGGACCATCGGCGGCCAGACGATCCTCAACACGCTGCCCTACGTGCCGGGCCAGTTCATGCTCGATTTCTCCGGCACTCCCGGCTTCGAAACCCGTAACCTGCTCCAGGCCAATTACGTCGTCCCGGTCGGACTTAACGGCGCCCTCTTCAAGGTGCTGGGTGTGCATGCGCACGGCCAGCCGGCGGCGTTGGGCGGCGCGCTCGTCAGCGACAGCAACGCCTTGGGCGCCCGGCTCAGCTATCCGCTCATGGTGACGCGCCCGACCCGGCTCACGGTCGAAGGCGGACTCACCATCCAGGAGGCAGTCGTGGCCGCGGCCACGCCGCCGGTCGCGGGTCCCGGCCTGGTGCCTCCGCCGGCGACGTTCGACGACGACCACTGGCGCGAGGTCGATGTCGCCCTGACCTGGGAGCAGCGCGGCCTCATTTATGATTCAACCACCGGCATGACCATCGGCGTGACGCAAGGCTTGGATTTGTTCGGCGCGCGCAGCACCTCGCCCTTCAACGCGAGCCTGAGCCCGCCGCCTTATCTGGGTGCTGCGGCCGGCGGCTCGACCGGATTTACCAAATACACCCTCGTCGTGAATCACGACCAGCCGCTCAAGGGTCCGGTCAGCCTCAATTTCCACGGGCTCGCCCAATGGTCCGTCGAACGTCTTGTAATTGGTGAGCAAACGAGCTTCGGCGGGTCCGGAATCGGGCGCGGCTACGACCCCGCCTCGCTCGCCGCCGATGCCGGCATGGGCATCGCCAGCGAACTCCGTTACGACACGCATTTTCCCGAATATAAAATTGATACCGCGCAGTTTTATTATTTCTTCGACGCGGCCCGGGTCAATCCGCGGCACAGCGACGAGCCGATTCCGCCGAACGGGCTCATGCAGAGCCATTCTCTATATTCGACGGGCATTGGCGTGCGTGTGGCATTGCTGCAACGGATCACGAGTGGTATAGAATTTGCGCAAGAGTTGAAGGCCGTGCCCAATAACGATATGGGAAAAACCGGGGCGCGTATTCTCTTTAATGCGGCGGTGCGGTTCTAGAATTTGACGGCTGGACCGGTGGCTCCGATAGGGTTCTATGTTCGGGTGGGGTGCCGCGTCGGATCGGTGGGCGGCAGCGACCTTGTCGCATCCGCATGCCGCCGGGCACGGCAGGGAGACGAGACACATGGGTAAGTATTTCGTGCGCGCGGCGCTCGTTGCGCTCGCCGCCGTTGCCGCGTCAAATTTTGCCGGCGCGCAGCAGGCGGCGGCGCCCGCCGCCCCAGCCGCCGCGCCCGACGCCCCCGGCACCGGGGCCTCGGTCGGCGCCGATCTTGAGGGCGCTTCGTGCCGCTGGGAGGGGCGCACCGATGTTCCCGCCGAGCGCGGCGCGCCCGCTCCGGTCAATGTCTTTTGCGGCGACGCCAAGCGGCCGACCGGCTCGGTCTCGGCGCTGCTCGTGCCGCCGTCGCTGCCGACCGATCCGGCGGCGCGGCAACAGGCGATCTTGCGCGCGGTTGCGGCGACCGCCATCGGCCGTGACGACGAGGCCCGCATGACCTGCACCAACCCCACCTGGGACAAGTTGCCGGACGGCACCGACCTGATGCTGCAGCCGTGCGCCTTGAACGACAGCGAATGGCCGCAGGTGATCGCGGCGATGCAGATCGGTCCGCTGCTGCTGCGCGGCGAAGGGCTGCCGACGGCGCTGCCGGCGCTCGAGGTGGCGATGGCGCGGCTCGCCGGCAAGGACGGCGGCGCGGCCATCGCGTTCGCCGCGGCGAGCGCGCCGAAGGATCGCCTGGTGAAGCTCGCCGGCGAGCGCTGGCTCAGGGCGACGGCGGCCGACTTCGACAATTACGGCGAGTTCACCGAGACCGCGCGCGTCGAGGCGAGCCGCAAGAATTTCGCGGGCGCCGAGGGCCATTACCGCCAGGCGCTCGCCATCATCGGCAGCGTGTTCGGCGACCAGTCGCCGGGCGCCGGCCTCCTCCTCATGGAGGTGGCGCTGCAGATCAGCAACCAGGAGCGCTTCGACGAGGCGGCGGCGCTGTTCCGCCGCGCCGATCCGATCATCCAGGCCAACGGCACCGCCGCCGACCGCGCGCGGCTCCTGCTCTATCAGGCGTTCGACGCGGCCAATCGCGGCAGCTTCGACGAGGCGCTCGAATTCGCCGCCAATTCCGCCGGCACGTGGCGCGACATCCTCAATGCCGGCAACGTCAACTCGGGCGAGCTCAATGCCGACCTGTCCGAATCGCCCGAGCGCGGCGAATTGGCGTTCAGCCTCGACCTCGCCGCCGAAATGGCGCTCAGGACCGGCAACCTCGCGGCGGCCGACGCCGATGCGTCCGAGGCGGCGCAGATCATCACCGAGATGACGACTCTGCCGCCGTGGTGGCGCGCCGAGGTGCTGACCACGATCGGCGAGATCCGCGCCGCGCAAGGGCGGCCCGACGACGCCGACAACGCGTTCCGCGCCGCGCTCATCCTGCAGGAGCGGCTGTTCGGCAACACCGCGCCGACGGCGGTGACCTATCTCGTCTTCGCGCGCGTCTTCGCGGAGGAGCGGCTCTACGAGGAATCGATCCGCTCGTTCCGTTTGGCGCTCGACATCCTGCGCAAGGACGAGGTCGCGCGCTCCGAGGTGGTGGTCGATCAGATCACGCCCTTCATCGTTTCCGCGAACGCGGTCGCGCAAGCCGATCCGAGCCAGCGCGCACAGCTCGACGCCGAGCTGTTCGAGGCGAGCCAGCTCATCGGCAAGAGCCTCGTCGACGACACGGTCAACCGCGTCGCGGCGCGGCTTGCCGAAGCGGCGCCGGCGATCGCCGGCCTCGTCAACCAACTCGAGCAGGCGCGGCGCGAGCGCGATGCGGCGCGCCTCACGCTCGCGCAGGAAGTGTCGCTGCCGGACGACCAGCGCGGCAGCGACCGCGAGAACGCGCTGCTGGCGCAGATCAACGCCGCCGCAGCCAAGTCCGACGCGCTCGAGAAGCGCATCACCACCGAGTATCCCGACTATTCGAAATTCGCCAATCCCGGCCCGGTCTCGCTCCAGGACGTGCAGGGCCAGTTGCGTCCGGACGAGGCACTCGCCCTGTTCGAGGCGGGGCGCGAGCGCAGCTTCGTCATCCTCGTGCGCAAGGACAGCATGATCGCGCGTCCGCTGGCGCTCGATTCCGGCACGATGGGCGACGCCGTCACCAATCTGCGCAAGGCCTTCATCGTGCGCCAGGGCCAGGTCGACGCGTTCGATCTCGGCCGGTCCTATACGCTCTATCGCGGCCTGTTCGGCAGCATCGAGCAGGGATTGGCGGGGGTGAACCACCTGATCGTCGTGCCGACCGGCCCGCTTGCGAGCTTGCCCTTGGGCCTGCTCGTGACCAAGAGCCCGAGCGCCGCGCCGCGCGACTATGCCCACGCCGAATGGCTCTTGAAGCGCACCGCGATCAGCGACGTGCCGTCGGCGCGCGCCTTCATGACATTGCGCGCGCTGGGCGCCCAGACGCCGGCCACGCGCCCGCTGCTCGCCGTCGCCAACCCGAATTTCGCCGGCGGCGCGCAGAAGGCGGGCCAAGTGTCCGGCCTCGAGGCGCTCGACAATCAATGCCGCGACGAGGGACCGGTGCCGCCGCAGCTCTTGCGCGCGCTGCAGCCGCTGCCCGACACCGCCGACGAGGTGCGCAAGGTGGCGGCCATCCTCCATGCCGATGCGGGCTCGCTCCTGATGGGCAATGAAGCGACCGAGCCGCGCTTCCGCGCCATGCCCTTGCCCGATTACCGCGTGCTCTATTTCGCCACGCACGGGCTCCTGCCGACCGCGTTGCGCTGTCAGTCGGAGCCGGCGCTGGTGCTGTCGCCGCCGGCCGCGCCGGCCGCCACCCGCGACGCCGACGGCGTGCTCGACGCGAGCGAGGTGGCGCAGCTCCACCTAAATGCCGATCTCGTGGTGCTGTCGGCGTGCAACACCGCCACCGCCGCAGGGCAGTTCGGCGGCGAATCGCTGTCGGGCCTCGCCGGTGCGTTCTTCCATGCCGGCGCGCGCGCCATCCTCGCCAGCAACTGGGAGGTGCCGTCGGCGCAGACGGTGCAGCTCATGACCGGCCTGTTCCAGCGCCTGGGGCCCAATCTCAACTGGCGGGATCGCCGAGTCGCTGCGCCAGTCGCAGCTCGCGCTCGCGGCGCAGCCGGCGACCGCGCACCCGTTTTTCTGGGCGGCATTTACCTTGATCGGCGATGGGGGTGTGGTCCAGGGGACCCACAGCGCCGTATCTGCGAATACCGTCCCTGTCGCCAGCGCAGCGCCTACACCGGAGAAGCCGCAATGATTCGCCCCTTCGCACTGTCCCTCGCTCTCGTCGCCGGATATGCCAGCGCCGCGGCGGCAACGGAACTGGTGGTGGTGTCGGCGCACGGCCTGCGCCTGACGCCGGGCCAGAGCATCGACGGCAGCCAGATCGATCAAGCTCGAGGACGGGCAGCAGGTGACATACCTCGCCGCGAACGGGCAGGTGATCGAGATCGACGGGCCGTTCAACGGCGCCCCGGACAGCCAGGTCAAGGGCGGCACGACCGACGCGGCGTCGGCGGTCACGGCGCTTCTGACCGAGCGCCAGGCCCGCACCAGCGAGGTCGGGGTGGTGCGCGGCGAGAACGACGTGAAGCTGCCCGATCCGTGGGTCGTCGACGTGACGCATCCCGGCACGAGCTGCGTCATTCCCGGCCACTCCGTCGTGCTGTGGCGCAGCGAGGATCTGACCGCGACGCAAGTGTCGCTCGCGCCGGCCGACCGGAGCTGGTCGGTCTCGGGCAGCTGGCCGGCCGCTTCCGACCGCCTGTCGATGCCGCAGACCCTGCCGCTCAAGGACCGCACGAGCTATGTCATCAATATCGGCGGCAAGCTCGCGCCGGTGACGGTGCGCGTCATTCCCGCCACGGTCGGCAACGACGTCATGCGCGCGAGCTGGATGGCCGAGGTCGGCTGCGACAGCCAGGCGAACGCGCTCCTGTCGATGCTGAAAAAATAGCGCGCGCCCCGGAGGGGACGGGGACCCGATGGTGAAGCTGCGGGCGATCTTCAAGGCGGCGATGGACCCGGTGGCGGTCGCCGTGCTGTCGGCCGGTATCGCGATCATCCTGACGCATCAGGTCGCGTTTCTGACGCAAGCCGAACGCTTCGTCGGCGATCTCCGCATCGCGACCCTGCTGCCGCCCGAGCTGCAGGATCCGAACATCGTCATCGCCGCGGTCAACGAGGACACGCTCAAGCTCTTTCCCTATCGCTCGCCGGTCGACCGCGCCTTCCTCGCCAATCTGCTGAAGGCGCTCGACGCGAAAGAGCCGCGCGCCATCGCCATGGACGTCCTGCTCGACCAGGCGACCGAGCCCGAGAAGGACGCGGCCTTGAGGGCCGAGATCCGCGCGATCAAGACGCCGCTCGTCATCTCCTACACCAGCAATCACGAGCTCGTGGACGACAAGCAGCTCGCCTACGTCAACGATTTCGTGCCGGCCGGCGATCGCGTCGCGGCCGAGATCCCGACCGACGCGTTCGGCGTGGTGCGCTGGATCCTGCCCGAGATCACGGAGCGCGACGGCACCGTCGTGCTCGATTTCGCGCGCGGGCTTCTCGCCAAGATCGGCATCCAAACGCCCAACACGCAGCCGGACATGGTCTGGCACGGCAAGCCCACCGACGACACGCCGGCCTTCAAGGAGTTTCCCGCGCATCTCGTGCCGGTGATCCCGGCCGCGTGGATCAAGGGCAAGATCGTGCTGATCGGCGAGGTGGTGAGCCTGACCGACCGGCACCGCACGCCGTTCTCGTCGGTCTATGGCGGCAACGAGGGCTCGCTCGCCGGCATCGAGATCCACGCCAACGCCGTGGCCCAGCTCCTCGAGGGAACGAAGCCGAGGAATCTCGGCGCATGGTCCGAGATAACGCTCGTGCTGATCATGGCGCTCCTCGGCGCGTCCTTGGGCGCGTTGCAGATACCGCTCCTCGCACGCATTGCCGCGGGCTTCCTGTCGTTCGCGATCCTGTGGGCGGGCGGGTTCGCGCTCTTCCGCTTCGAGGGCATCTTGATCGTGCTGATCAGCCCCACCATCGCCGGGGGCCTCGCGCAATGGGGCACCGACATGGTGATCGGGCGCCAGATGCGTCACCAGCGCGAGTTCATCCAGTCCGCCTTCGGCAAGTTCGTGGCGCCCGGCGTGGTGCAGCGTCTCGTGGCCAATCCGGAGAAGCTCGCGCTCGAGGGCGAGCAGCGCGAGATGACGTTCCTCTTCACCGACATCGCCAATTTCACGACGCTCTCGGAGAAGCTCGCGCAGAAGGAGCGGGACGACGGCAAGCACCGGCTGGCGCCGCTCCTCAACGATTATCTCGACCGCGTCTGCGCCGAGATCCTGAAGCTCGAAGGCACGATCGACAAGTTCATCGGCGACGCGGTGATGGCCGTCTTCAACGCGCCCGCCGACCAGCCCGACCATGCCGAGCGCGGCGTCAAATGCGCGCTCGCGATCCAGCGCTGCACCGAGGCGTTCCGCACCGAGATGAACGCCGCGTTCGCCAAGGAATATCCCAACGAGGATATCGAGCTCGGCGTGACGCGCGTCGGCGTCCATTCCGGCACGGCCGTCGTCGGCAATTTCGGCTCGCACGACAAGATGCAGTACACGGCCTTGGGCGATACGGTGAACACCGCCTCGCGCCTCGAGGGCGTCAACAAATATTTCGGCACGCACATCTGCGTCAGCGAGACGACGCGCTCCTGCATCTCCGACATCCCGTTCCGCCCGATCCACGTCATCGTGCCGAAGGGCCGCGAGGAGGCGCTCGGCATTTTCGAGCCGCTCGACGAGGAGCGCGCCCATTCGCCCTACATGATGCGCTATGTCGAGGCTTACGACCTTGCCGAACACCGCGACCCGCGCGCGGTCAAGCTGTTCGAGGCGCTGAAGCAGGAGGCGCCCGAAGAGGATCAGCTCCTGCTCGAAATCCATGTCGAGCGCTTGCGGCTGTCCGACGAGGAAGCCGCCTACGGCCCGATGGTCATGCACGACAAGTAGGGCGCGCGGTCGCGATGCGCCGGGCCCGCGCGCGGCAACGGCGGCTAGTTCAAGGACGAAGCAGCGATCTCAGCGCAGATAGTCGTGCACGACCTCGCCGAGGCCGAGCGTCAGGTCGGCGACGAAATGCACCGCCGACACCACCTCGCGCACCGGCAGGTCGGTCAAGGGCGCGAGCGCGTGATGCGACAGCTCGATCGCCGCCGGGCCGGTCCACGCGCCCTTCACCGTCACGTCCTCGAGCCTGTAGCGCACGAGCTCGAGGATGCGCGGGCTGCAATCGACGTTCGGTATGATCTTCAGGAGGAAGCCCGGCTCCACCATGGCGCGCGCGATGGCGGCGCTGTCGAGCGCCTTGTACTTGTAGCCCATCGTGCCGGTGGCGATGCGGATGCGGCCGTAATCGAGCGTGCCGACGAGCGTGTCGGTCTCGACCTTGAACGAGACGTTGGCGAGCTTCTTCGGGAAGCCCCAGATCTCGCGGCCGCCGGCGATGGGCGCCTCGTCGTCGAGGAACATCGAATGGACATAGCCGCCCGGCTTGCCCTCGAACGTCACCGGCACGACCTGGCCCGATTCCGTATAGTCGCCGAAGCCCGAGCTGTCGGGCATGCGGATGAATTCGTATTTGACGTGCGGTGCGGCAACCTTGAGCGGCTCGGGGATGACGCGCTCCAAGGCCTCGGGATCGGTGCGATAGGTGATGATGAGATATTCGCGGTCGATGAAGCGATAGGGGCCCGGCGGAAAGGCGGGGCTCGTCAGCGGCATGGCGAACGCGGTCTTTCTCACATCCTCGATCTTCACTGCCCCCTCCTCGAAGCAAAGGCGCGCTCGTCCGCCAATCTATTTGAGTATGCCGCGAAAGGAAAGCGCTCAACGGGCCGCGACGAGCGAATTGCCGGGCTCGATATTGCCGTCCAGTAGCGCGAAGCGCCCCGGCCCCGCGGTATTGCCGGCGATGCGCGGGCCCCACACATGCGTCTCGACGCAGATTTCCGGGCCCGGCCATGTCGGGGAAGGAAAGACAGAGCGTGTCGCCGGAAACGCGCCAGCTCCCCTCGGCGGCCGCGGTATAGGCGTCGCGGCTACCGTCCCAGCGCCGCATCAGCGCGCTGCCGCCGGGCCGCAGATAGGCCTGGAACATGACGCGGTCGAGCGCCTCGCCGGTTTGTCCTTGGTGCGGCAGGAACAGAACCGCGCTCACCGTGTTGCCGGGCAGACGCTGAGCGAGCGAGGATTCGTCCTGCGCCGGCGCCCCGTGCGCGACGAGAACGACGGCGAGAGCGGCAAGCAACGTGCGTGTCATCATTGTCCTCCGCCCTGGCCCGCGCCGATCGCGGCGCGCGCCTCGTCATAAGCCGCACGCGCGTCGGCGCGCGACGGATCGGCGGCGCTGGCGCGGCGATAGGCATCCAAGGATTTGTCCTTCTCGCCCAAGACGGCATAGGCCCGGGCGAGGCGCATCCAGCCGTCGACGTCCTGCGGCGTCTGCTCCATCCGTGCGGCAAGCCGCGCCACCATGGCCTGGATCATCTGCGCGCGGTCGGCATCCGACATGTTCTGCGCCGCGGCGACATCGGCGGCGCTCGGCCCCGGCCCCGGCGCAGCCGCGGACGCTGCCGCCGCCGGCGCGGGCGCGGACACGGGTTCCGGCGCCGCTGCGATCGGTGCGACGCTCACGACCTTGGCCCGGCGCGCGGCAAGCGCGTCCGATGACAGCCCCATCTGCTGCGCCAGGCGCGCGATGTTGGAGCGCAATCCGCCGAGCCACGGCGCATCGGGCGGCGAATCCTTCTCGAGCGCGAGCCAGCGCGTGAGCGCGGCCTCGCTGTCTCCGTCCTGCGCCGCCGCAAGCGCCATGAAGAAGCGCGCGCGCGGATCGGACGGATCGGCGGCGAGCGCCGCGGCAAAGGCTTGGCGCGCATCCGATCCCACGACGCCGTTGGCCGCCGTGACCAGATCCTCGCCGCGCGCCGACTGCGCCTCGGCGTCGCCGGGCTTGGCGCCCAGCGAAGCCGCGCGTTTGGCCGCGTCGGCCGCCTTGTCGGGTTGCCCAAGCTCGGCGTACGAGCGCGCCAGCAGGCGCCAGCCTTCCTGGTCGTCGGGCGATTGCGCGAGCTTCGCTTCGAGCTGCTGCACCGCGGTTTCGAGATCGTGCGGCGCCGCGCGCCGTGCCGCGTCGAGCGATGGATCGGCGGCGCTCTCCGCGGGGCGCACGCTCGCGGCCAGGCGGCTGCCGTTCATGGCGATGGTCGCGGCGATCGCCGCGAACGGCAGGACGAGGAGAATGGCGAGCGCTGCGCGCGAATGGACGCAGGCGCCCGATGCGGCTTGCGCCGATCCGCGCCAGCACGGGCTCGACCGCGAGATACCAGGCGAGCGCCAGTCCCGCGCCGGAAAGAACGGCGAAGAACGTCAGAAGCAGCATGGGCAAACGGTCGCTCAGGCGCGCTTGATCCTTTGTCCCAAGAGACGAAGAAGGCGGCGGTTTTTGCCACGCCGCCCGCCGTTGACTTTCTTTCCTGCGCGGGTGCATCGTACGGCACAAGAACTGCTTGTGTCCAGCAAGCGCGGGGGGTTTCGAGATCGTTCGCACATTTTCGCTCGTCGCCGTTCTGGCGCTCGCGCTCTCTGTCCTGTGCGACGCAGAAGAGCGCCGCGCCGCCGCCGTCATCCGCGCCGACCGCGCTCCTGAATTCGCTCCCGCCATCGACCCAGGCGCAGGCCGAGCGCGCCTTGACCGTGCTGCCGCAGGACGAGAAGGAAGCGGCCGCCGAGCCCATCGTCGTGCGGAACTCCGCCGGCGCAGCCGGCGCAAGCCGCGGCTGCGGTTCAGCCCGAACACGCCGGCGACATCACGCTCAATTTCTCCGGCGCCGACATTCGCGACGTGCTGGCGTCCGTGCTCGGCCAGACCTTGAAGCTCAACTATGTGGTCGATCCCGAAGTGACGGGCCCGGTCACCTTCAACGTGAGCCGGCCGTTGCGGCGCGACGAAGTCTTGCCGGTGCTCGAGGCGGTGCTGGAAAGCCGCGGCTTCGCGCTCGTCGAGACCGACGGCATCGTGCGCGTCCTGGCGCGCGCGCCGAACGGCGCCCTGCGCGCGCCGCTCGCCTTGAACCGCGGCGCGGTCGGCGAGCGCATCGAGATCTTTCCGCTGCGCTTCGTCGCGGTCGCCGACATCGCATCGGTGCTGGCGAAGATCATGCCGCCCGGAACGGCAATGGTGCCGGACGAGCGCCGGAAACTGCTGCTCGTCGCCGGCACGAGCGACGAATTGCGCCTCGCCGCCGACACGATCCGCGTCTTCGACATCGACCAGTTGAGCGGAACCTCGGTCGCGCTGTTGCCATTGAAGGCGGCCGATGCGGCCGATGTCGTGGTCGAGCTCGAAAACATTTTCGACGCCAACCGCAAGGAGGCCGAGACCAACCCGGTGCGCTTCCTCGCGATCGACCGGCTCAACGCCGTGATGGTGATGACGCGCGAGCCGCGCCTCTTCGATGAGGCGCGCGCCTGGGTCGGGCGGCTCGACCAGACGCGCAACATGAACGAGCAGCGCGTCTATGTGTACTACCTGCAATATGGCCGCGCGGGCCAGGTGGCGCAGACGCTGCAAGGCGCGCTCTCCGGCATCGATGTCGAGGTGAAGGGCGCCGAGACCGCGACGCCCGCGGGATTGGGCGCGGGGACCGCGTCATCATCCTCCGAACTGCCTGGGCCCGCGCTCTCCGCCACGACCGTGCCGCCGTCGGCGCCCGGTTTCCCGTCGCCGCCGCCGCTCATCGCCGCCCCCGCGCCGCTCGCAACGCCCGCGCCGGCAGCGCCGCCGCCGGGCGCGGCCAACCGCCCGAGCGTGCGCATCGAGGCCGACGAAGCGCACAACGCGCTCCTCATTTCGGCGACGCCCAAGGATTACGGCTTGATCCGCGACGTGCTCCAGGGCATCGACACGCCGCCCTTGCAGGTGCTGATCCAGGTCACGGTCGCCGAGGTCACGCTCAACGACAATCTGCAATATGGCGTCGAGTACTTCCTCAATTCGCGCGGGCAGAGCTCGGGCAACGTCTCGGCGCTCCTCACCACCGGCACGACGGCGGCCGGGATCGTGCCCACCGTTCCGGGCTTCTCGCTGGCATTCACCGCCGCCAATCTGCAGCCGCGCGTGGTCTTGAACGCGCTCTCGGGCCTGACGCAAACCAAGATCATCTCGACGCCGCAGCTCATGGTGCTCGACAACCAGACGGCGCGGCTCCAGGTCGGCGACGTGGTGCCGATCATCACCCAGTCGGCCGCCAGCACCTTGAGCACGAGCCCGCTCGTCTTGAGCAACGTCGAATACAAGGAGACCGGCGTCGTGCTCGAAGTGACGCCGCGCGTCAATGCCAGCGGCTATGTCACGCTCGACATCAGCCAATCGGTCAGCAGCGTCGTGCCGACCACGACCTCGACCATCAACTCGCCGACCTTCAGCCAGCGCCGCCTCACCAGCACGATCAGCGTGCGCAACGGCAATTCGATCCTCCTGGGCGGCCTCATCCAGGACCAGGACAACCGCAATTCGCAAGGCATCCCGCTCTTGAGCGAGATCCCGGTCCTGGGCGCGCTCTTCGGCAATCGCAACAACACGACGGCGCGCACCGAGCTCATCATGTTCATGACGCCCTCCGTCACCAGCACGGACGACCAGACCGCCGACATCACGACGCGCGTCGAGCGCGACTTCAAGGCGGCGCTCGACCGCTCGAGTTCTGGTGCCGCCGCGGACCGCGCCGCGCTGAAAAGGCAGCCCCAGAAACCTTTTGACGCAAGCGGCCGGGGAAGCGCATTGTTCCAGGCAACGGAACAAGCGGGAGGCTGCCATGGCGAACCCCATTGCGGGTGCCGAGTGGCTTACGGACTTCACCAAGGCGATGGGAGACATGCGGGCGCCGATGGTCGATGTCGAGACCCTCGTTGCGATGCAGCGCAAAAACCTTGAGGCGCTGACCGAGGTGAATCAGGTGGCAATGGAGGGCGTGCAAGCGGTTATCCGCCACCAGATGGAAATGACGCGCCGCACAATGGAAGAGCTGTCGACGATGTTCACCTCGCTCTTCCAGCCGAACGGGTCGATGGAGGATCGCCTGGCGAAGCAGGCGGAATTCTCGAAGAGCGCGCTCGAAAGCGGCATGTCGAATGCCCGGGAACTGGGCGATCTCGTGGCCAAGGCCAACAGCGAGACGCTCAACGTGCTGACCCGCCGCATCTCCGAGACGCTCGAAGAACTGCGCGACATCGGCAAGAAGCGCTAGCCCCGGCTAATTTGCCGCGTGCTCGCGGATGGCCGGGGCAAGCCTGGCCATGACGTGACCTGACCGCGGCTCGCGGCCGGCGATCTCGCTCAACAGCTTCTGCACGATCGCGTCGGCGAAAGCGTCGAAATTCTGCGCCACGACGAGGAACGAGCCCGGGACCGCCGATCACGTTGTCGCGATACCAGTCGTCGAGGCCGGGCTCGACCGCGAGGATCGGCAGGCCGTTGATGATGACGCCCTGCTTCACCGCTTCGTCGCGCGCGTCGGCGGCGGGCCGGCCGCGATTGTTCGAGCCGTCGCCCGAGATGTCGATGACGCGCCGGTCGCCGCGGAAGGACCCGCGCGGCAGCATCGTCATGGCGAAATCGATGGCGCCCGAGAGCGACGTGCCGCCGCCGAAAAGCTGGCGCGGCACCGCGGCGATCGCATCGGCAAGCGCGTTCCCCGACGCCTTGTCGTGGACGAGCGTCCAGTCCACCACGATGACGTGGAGCGTCGGCCCGGTCCATTGCACCATCGCGACCGCGACCCGCCCGTGCGCGCCGGCCGCGATCGCCTCGATCACGCGCCGGTCGCGAAAGGCAGCGGCATAGCCCTGGCGCTGCAATTCGAAGCGCGTCTGGTTGACGCTGCCCGAGGCATCGACCGCGAGCACCAGTTGCAGATCGACCGCCGTATCGGCGGCCGCTGGACGCAGCGAGCGCGAGAAACGCGGCGAGCGCGAGCGCGGCAAGGCGCAGCACGTCACTGCGCCTTCGGCCGATAGGGGCCGAGCACCTTCAGCGCCGCCGCCGCGAAGGAATCGTCGACGAGCTCGGTGACCTTGACCTCGCCCTCGATCCAGCCCTGCGTCTTGTAGAAGGCGAAATCCTTCTCGAGGCTCGCGACATTGACGTGGCCGTCGGGGTTGCAGCCCTGCGGCGAGATCGCGCGATAGACCGCCGGATCCTTGATCGCAGTGTACTCGGTCAGGATCTGGATCACGGCGTCGGCGGTCGGCCCCTTGAGGCCGCTGCCGGCGAGCGCGTCGTTGTAGAACCGCACCGCCTTGAGATAGGCGCGCATATAGGCCGTCGCCGCGTCCTGGCGCTCGTGCGCGAACTTGGCGGAGTAGAGCAGCACCGCGGCCTCGTGATAGGGATCGATGATGTCGTCGCTCATGATGCGCACGGCGGCGTTGGCCGCGATCGCCTGCGTCGCCGCGGGCTCGGCCGTCAAGCCGGCATCGACGCCCTTGTTGACGAGCGCCGTCACGTGCGCAGGGTATCCCAGATAGACGGGCTCGATGTCGCGGAAGGCGAGGCCGAACTGCTTCAGCGCCTCGTTCATGGTCGAGTTCGAGCTGGCGCCCGGCGCGGTCAGCGCGACCTTCATGCCGCGAAAATCCTGAAGCGTGCGGTAGCGGCCGCTCGCGATCAGGTCCTTGCGCACGAGCAGGATGTTGTGGCCGTAGCCGGGCGGCGCCGATGCGGTGTCGGCGACGATCTGCACATGGATGCCGCGGGCGTAAGCGCTGTAGAGGCCGGCCGCGGCCGAGCCCGAGCCGACATCGAGCTCGCCCGCGCCCAAGGGCGCCACCATCTTGGCGGCGGAGTCGAACGGGATGATCTTGATCTCGAGCCCTTCGTCGCGGAAATAGCCGTTCTTGTCGGCGATGAAGATGCCGACATCGCTGCTGCTGTTGGAGGTGGCGACATTGACGTGCTCGAGCGCATGGGCGCCGGGCGCGAAGCGCCGCCGCGAGCGCGATCAACGCCATAGATTCTCCTGGCAGCGCGCATGTCGAAGTGTCTCCCGTTACTTCAAGCAGCCGCAGCTCGCGATAGGCCCGCGCCGCGCCGTCGTGGAAAGGAGCGGCACCGCCGCCGATCGATGCGAGATCGGCGAAGAGCGCGGCCAAGCCCGCGAAAAGCGCATTGCGGCGCGCGAGCTCGGCCATGTTTTCGGCAATGGCGCGGGCGCAGGTTGCGACCGCGGCTTCGTCGGCGCCGGCGCGCGTCACCAGGAGATTGAGCACGCCCGGCTGCGCCGTGTCGGCGTCGAGCCCGCGCAGCGCGCCTTTCGGCATGAGGGCGCGGCGATAGAACGGAACCGAAAGCACGCGCGCGAGCCCGGCGTGGTCGTAGGGCAGCACGTGCACGTCGCAGCGTCCCGCAAGCTCGGTCATGACGCGGTTCGGGATCGGGCATTGCAGTTGCGCGTCAGCCTCGCCCGTCTCGACCGCCTTGGCGCCGCGCTCGAAATCGAGATGGATCGGCGTCACGGCAAGGCCGAGCAGATCGAGGATCACGCGCGCATGCTGCGCCATGCCGCTTTTTTGCGGCCCGAACACGACGCGCTTGCCCTGCAAGGTCGCGCACGCTGCGATACTGCCGGTCGGCGCGCGCGATGAAGAAGAGCGGCCCGGTATTCATGGGCGCGACGATGCGCAGATCGAGCGGGCGCGCGAACGGCGCTTCGCCGGCAAGCGCGCGCGGGATCCAGTTCGCCGCCATGAAGCCGAAATCGGCGCCGCCCGCGGCGATCCCTTCCGCCGTCTCGATGCTGGCGCCGGGCGACGCCGCGATCTCGATCGGCGCCAGAAGCGGCTCGCGCTCGAGCACGGATTTGAGCGCCAGCCCTTGCGTCCAGAACGTGCCGCCTTCCTCGGCGGTGGCGATGCGCGTCGCCATCGCTCAGGGCACTTCCATCGCCATCACGCCGCCATCGACGAAAATGTTCTCGCCGAGCACGAACGAGGAATCGTCCGAGACGAGGAACAGCACGGCGCGCGCCGTCTCGAGCGGCTGGCCGGGGCGCTTCACCAGGTTGGTGATGGGCCGCGTCGGATCGAACTCGTCGCGGCCGACGGGCGAGCCGGTCTTGTTGGGCGAGATCGAATTGACCCGGATGCCGTGCGGCGCGAGCTGCACCGCCATGGCGCGCGTGAGGTTGGCGACGGCGCCCTTCGCCGCGGAATATGCGACGGCGCGGGGGCGGCCGCGATGGCCCGAGGTCGAGCCGATATTGACGATGCGCCCGCCCGGGCCTTGCGCGACCATTTGCGCCGCGACGTGCTTGCCCATGAGGAACTGGCTTTTGAGCGTCACCGCCATGACGCGGTCCCATTCCTCCTCGGTGATGTCGAGGATGGTCTTGTTGTCCGAGATCGCGACGTTGTTGACGAGGATGTCGATGCGGCCGAAGCGCGCGCACCACGTCGGCGACCGCTGCCGCGACCTCGCTGCCCTTGGAGACGTCGGCCGCCAGCGCCAGCGCCTCGCCGCCCGCGGCGCGGATGTCCGCCGCCACCTTGTCGCCGCGCGCGCGGTCGGAATCGATGATCGCGACGCGCGCGCCTTCCGCGGCCAGCAGCTTGGCGATCGCCTCGCCGATATTGCGGCCGGCGCCCGTCACGATCGCGACCTGACCTTCGAGTTTCATGGCGCGCGCCCCCGCTCGTCTCAGCGGCCGGAAGTATCGGTGTTTGCGTGGCCCCCCGCAACCGATCGCGCGGGGCCCGCGCCGGCGCCCGCGAAATGGCTATTTCGTCTCGCCCAGCGTGTCGGCCATGGTGGCGCCGCGCTCGCCCATCGGCTTCGGCGCGCCGGTGGTGCTGTCGCGCGCCGTCTGATGCTCCATCTCGGCGTTGATCTCGGCGCCGAGCAGCACGACGAAGCACGAGACGTAGAGCCACATCAAAAGCGCCACCACGGCGCCCAGCGAGCCATAGGTCTTCTCGTAGCTGGCGAAGCTCGACACGTAGAGCGAGAAGAGCGCCGAACCGCCGAGCCACAGCACCGTCGCGATCGCCGCGCCCCAGCTCACCCAGCGCCAGCGCGCCTTCTCGCGGCTCGGCGCATAGCGGTAGACCGCGGCAAGGGCGGCCATCACGAGCGCGAGCAGCGCCGGCCAGCGCACCGCCGCCGCGGCGATCTTCGCGTACGGCCCGAGCGGCAGGAAGGCGATGACGGCCGGCAGCACGGCAACGAGCGCCACGGCGACGGTGACGAAGAGCGTGCCGCACGCCGTCAGCGTGAGCGCGTCGAGATAGAAGCGGAACATGCCGCGCTTCTCGCGCTCGTCATAGGCGATGTTGAGCGCCGCGATGAGCGATGCCGTGCCCGAGCGCACGCTCCACAGCGCGACGATGACGCTGAGCGCGAGCGCGAAGCTCAGCTTCGAACCCGAGCTCTGCGTGATCTGCGTCAGCTCGTTGGAAATGATGCCGATCGCGGCATCCGGGACGACGCCCTTCATCGCCGCGATCTGCCTGCCGACCGCGGCGGGATCGAACGCGAGGCCATAGAGCGCGACGAGCGCGGTCAAGGCCGACGGGATCGCGAGAAAGGCGAAGAAGGCGAGCCCGGCGGCGATCAGCGACAGGTTGGTGCGCGAGATGTTCTCGCCGACGCGCAGCGCGATGTCGCGCCAGCCGCGCGCCGGAATGTGGCTCGGCCAGGTCGCCTCGCGGCCATGGGCGAGATCCGCCTCGCTCGGTTCCCCCGCCAATTTCCCCGCCATCGCCGTCCTCCGCCCCGCCAACGCCGGGGGCCACGCGGGGGTTCGCGGCGGCCGGCGCGCGGCTATAATCCGGCCGCAAGGGGACAGGGATATGGCCGAAGCAGAGACGCGCCGCTTCAGCGTGGCGGAGGGACGCCGCTTCATCGCGGGCGCGCTCGCGGCCAGCGGCCTCAGCGGCGAGGACGCGGACGCCGTTGCCGAGATGATGCTCTACGCCGATCGGCGCGGCATCGACAGCCACGGCATCGTGCGGCTTTCGGGCTATGTCGCGCGCCTGCGCGCCGGCGGCATCAATCCGCGCCCGAACATAAGGATCGCGCGCGAAACGCTTTCGACCGCGCTCGTCGATGGCGACAACGGCATGGGCCATCTGGTCATGCGCTTTGCCGCCGAGCGCGCGATCGAGAAGGCGGCCGCGACCGGCATCGCCTGGGTCGGCTCGCGCCAAAGCAACCACGCCGGCGCCGGCGCCTGCTATGCGACCATGCCCTTGGCGCGCGACATGATCGGCTTCTATCTCGCCGTCGCCAACAACAACCACATGGCGCCCGCGGACGGGATCGAGCCGCTGGTCGGCACCAATCCGGTGGCGGTCGCGATCCCCACGGATGCAGAGCCGCCGATCGTGCTCGACATCTCGACCACCGCCATTTCCGCCGGCAAGGTCCGGCTCGCGGCCGACCGCGGCGAGAAACTGCCGGAGGGATTGGTCATGGACCACGACGGCAATCCCGTCACCGATCCGAAGCAGGCGGTCGATGGTCTCTTCCTGCCGATCGGCGGCTACAAGGGGTTCGGGCTCTCGCTCGTCTTCAGCCTGATGGGCTCGGCCTTGAACGGCATGCGCACGGGCCGCGGCACGGCCAGCATCGACGATGTCAGCGCCGCCGGGAACACCGGCCAGACCATCATGGCGCTCGACGTCAAGGCGTTCGGCGACGTCGCCGACTTCAAGCGCCGCATCGACACCGTGGCGCGCGACATCCGCACCTCGAAGCCGATGCCGGGCATCAAGGAGGTGCGCTATCCGGGCCTGAACGGCTATCGCACCGCGCTCGAACGCGAGAAAAACGGCATCCCCATTGCCGCGCACCTGGCGCAAAATCTCGACAAGCTCGCCGCGTCCTTGGGCATCGCGCGGCTGGAGGTCGGACGATGAACGGGGATTCGAGCCGCAACATCCGCTTCCTCGCGCGCACCGACCAGGGCGGCAAGCCCGACGGGGTGCAGTTCATGCTGCACCGCTCGGGCTTCGGCTTCGTCGGCCAGACCTATGCCGAAGGCGTCTCCGTGCTCGACCTGCGCGATCCGAAGCACCCGAAGCCGGCCGCTTTCGTTCCCATGCCGGCCAACACGCGCGCGAGCCACATCCAGCTGCACGAGGATCTGCTGCTTGTCGTTAACGGGCCCAACCCGGCGAAGTCGCTCGCCTCGGCCGACTATTTCACGAAGCCTTTGGCCGACACGCAGCGCCGCGATCTCGAATTCGCGGCCGGCATCCGCGTCTACGACGTGTCGCGTCCCGAGCACCCGCGCGAAGTGGGGTTCATGCCGGTCAACGGGCTCGGCGTCCATCGCATGTGGTATGTCGGCGGGCGCTATCTCTATTGCTCGGCGCATTTCGAGGGCTTCGCCGACCACATCCTCGCCATCGTCGACATGCGCGAGCCGATGCGGCCGGAGATCGTCGGGCGCTGGTGGCACCCGGGCATGTGGCGCGCGGGCGGCGAGACTCCCACCTGGAAGGGGCGCTATGCGCTGCATCACGCGCTCGTCGCCGGCACGCTCGCTTACGGCGCCTGGCGCGACGGCGGCCTCACCGTGCACGATGTGAGCGATCCGGCGCGCCCCAAGCTTCTCGTCCATCGCAACTGGTCGCCGCCCTTCGGCGGCGGCACGCATTCGCCGCTGCCGCTGCCGTCTCGCAACCTCCTCGTCGTCGCCGACGAGGCGACCGCCGACAACGGCGCCGACGGCCGGAAATGCGCCTGGATCTTCGACGTGCGCGAGCCCGCGAACCCGGTCAGCATCGCCACCATGCCGCAGCCCGCCGAGGCCGACTATGGCGCCAAGGGGGGAAAATTCGGGCCGCACAATCTGCACGAGAACCGGCCCGGCATGCTTCAGACCGACCAGCTCGTGTTCGCGACCTGGTACAATGCCGGCGTGCGCGTCTTCGACATCGCCGATCCGTTCGCCCCGCGCGAGGTGGGGCATTACGTGCCGGCGGCGCCCGAGCGCATGCTGCCCGAGCAGGCCAAGCGCCCGCGCGTCATCCAGTCGTGCGACGTGCTGGTGGACCGGCGCGGCATCATGTACGTGACCGATACGAACGCCGGCCTTACCATTCTCGAATTCGACGGGGCGAGGTGAACATGGACGCGAAGGCGCCGGCGCCGGCGGCGACAGCCGAGAACCGCAACCGCGGCGGGACCGGGGCGGAAGGCCTGCCGCCGAACCTCAAGCGCTATCCGACGATCGCCGACCTGCGCAAGCGCGCGCGCCGGCGCGTGCCGCGCTTCGCCTTCGATTTCGTCGATGGCGGCTGCGGCGAGAACGAGGTGCGGGACGGCAACCGTGTCGCCTTCGACGCGGTGAAGCTCGTGCCGCGCTATGGCTTGGGCCGCGAGGCGATCTCGACCGAGGTGGAACTCTTCGGGCGGCGCTATGGCGCGCCGATCGGCATTTCGCCCATGGGCATGGGCGGGCTGCTTGTGGCCCAAGGCCGAGCGCCATCTCGCCACCGGCGCGCAGGCGATGAACGTGCCCTATGTGCTGTCGACGCCGGCGAGCGCATCGATCGAGGAGATCGCCAAGATCGCGCCCGGCGTGTTCTGGTTCCAGCTCTACGGCGCGCCGCGCAACGACAACGCCATCACCTTCGATCTCGTGCGCCGGGCCGATGCGGCGGGCGCGCACGTGCTCGTCGTCACCATCGACACGCCGGTGCGCGCCAAGCGGCCGCAGGACTGGCGCAACAACCTCGCCGTGCCGTTCAAGCCCAATCTCCGCACTGTCCTCGATGTCGCGCGCGCGCCGTTCTGGCTTGCGGAAGTGCTGAAGAACGGCACGCCGTGCCCGGAGAATTTTAGGGCCTATGCCGGGCCGGGCGCGTCCAACGCCGAAGTGTCGGCGTGCTCGTCGCGCGAGATTCGCGGCGGCTTCGCCTGGGAGACGGTGGAGCGGGTGCGCAAGCTGTGGCCGCGCGCGCTCGTCGTCAAGGGCATCATCCATCCTGACGATGCGATGCGCGCGCTTGCGCTCGGCGCCGACGGCATCATCGTCTCGAACCATGGCGGACGCACGCTCGACGCAGCGCCCCCGTCGATCGACATGCTGCCGGCGATGGTGGAGCGGGTGGGATCGCGCATGACCGTGCTGATGGACAGCGGCATCCGCACCGGGCTCGACGTCGTGCGCGCGCTCGCGTTGGGCGCCAAGTGCGTCTTCACCGGGCGCTCGTTCCTGTTCGGCGTCGCGGCCCTGGGCGCGCCGGGCGGGCAGCATGTCGTCGAGTTCTTCTCCGACGAGATCCGCATGGCGATGGGCCAGGTCGGCGCGCGCAGCATCGCCGCCTTGCCGCAGGTCACGGTGCTGCATCCCAACGCCCTGAAGTTTAGCGGCGCGAATTTCTGATTAGCGAAGTTGCGAGATGTGATTCGCAGTAATGTCGCTCGCCCCCAACCCGTAGCCTTGACCGTTTGGGTGCACGCCGCCGAGCGAAGCGTCGAAACGGCTCGGCCCGGTCGAATAATACGGAGCTCCCGTGACGACCCAGAGGAATTTGTCGGACGGAGCGGCCATTCCTTTGATCGGGACCGGGTTGCCGAGTTCGCCGTCGATTACGTTCGCCGCCGGGCTTGCGCCGCCCCCCAGCAACCATGCCACCAGCTGTCCCGCCGGGCCGGACGATGAAAAGCGGCTGTCCTTCGACTGCTTTTTTAAGGTCTCGAACTGATCGCTCGATGCGGTGAAGGGCGGCGGCGTTGCCGGGAAGAATTGCACGCCAGCGAGTGCTGCCGCTTTGGCGATCCTGGTGATGTTGCTCTCGGATTGCGCGGCGGTGTAAACCTGATTTCGCGATCCGTTGAAATCGTTGCCCCACACGCCAGCCATCATGTTCTTGACGTAAGGCAGCAGCGCCAGATCGAGCGCGGCGCCGCTCGCCCAATCGCTTGACCGGACGCCGCCCTTGCTCGCGCGGATATAGGGAATGAGATTGTTTCTGGCGTCGTGCAGGCCGCGCGCGAAGATGCCGCACTGATAAAGCGGCGATCCGCTGCATTCCAGATAATCGTCCGTGCCGGTCACGTACGAATCGCCCCACAGAAGCACCGAGTGACAATCCGACACGTTGCCTAAAATCGCAATCGGGCCAAGCCCGGGCGCGGCCGACGCACCGCTGACGGGCGAGCTGCCGCCTGCCTGCTCCTTTGGCGGCCCTGGCGTCATCACCTGATCGACGTTGGCCGAATCCTCACTGACGCCCTCGCTGATATTTCCATCCGTCCAGATCGGCGCTTGCGCGCGGAACCAGCTATTGTGGGACGCAACTTGCACGCGCGTCATCGTGTAGAAATGGGCAAGCGCCGGGGGAATATTGGTCGTAACAACGTCGCTGATCAGGAAATTCGCATTGCCGACTGTGGCGGTGTTATTGCCGCCATTGAAAGTGATGCGGTGCGGCGTTCCGGCCGGGTATTCGTAATCCGCTTCGAATGTCGCGCTATTGCCGGGCCCGCCGGTCGTGAAATTCATCGCCAATTCCCAACCGCCGTTGAGATAGACGAACTTGATCTCGGTCGGTGAGCAGCTTCCCATCTGCTGGTGAAAGAAGGCGTGCGCCTCGGTGTAGTTTTCATCCCGGCCGCCGCCGCCCGCCGTCGACGGTTCTTGCGGATTGGCCATGTAGGTCGGTCCCGCGACGACGAAAAACGATTGCGGTGCCGCGTTCGCGCCAGGCCCGGTACCGGGCTTGACCGTGATTTGCGCCTGCGCGGAAAATGCGATTAAGCTCGCGAGGAGCGCGGCCATGCATAAGGTGAGCTTCATCGCCGGACGAGCCAACCACTCATGTGACGCTGCAGGAAGCTGGACGCATAAATGTCCCCGGCTGGTTGATTGTAGAACCCACTAAATTATAAACTATGGCCTATTGATAGACTGTAGCATATACTACATTATTCCGCATTGTTGTCGCATATACGACATAAGTCAATCGGGAAGGACCGTCGATTGCAAAACTTCGATGAAAGGATTGTAGAACGGCTTAATAAAATGGGTCCCGCCGAGCAACGCGTGGTCCGGTATTTTCAGGACCATCGCGAGGAAGTTCTGATCGCCTCGGCAGCCGCGCTGGCGGAAAAGGCCAAGACCAGCGACGCGACGGTGGTTCGCGCCGCGCGGGCTCTCGGTTTCTCGGGCCTCGACGAACTGCGCCGCACACTTGCCGACGAACTGCACAGCTCACTGTCGCTGTCCGATCGATTGGCCCGGACGCTTGGCGAAGTGGGCGGGGACGTTTCCGCCGCATTCCGGGTGACCTTGGATATCCACTTACGGTGTTTTGAAGGTCTTCGACGCTCCATCGCGCCTGGGCAATTCGAGAAGGCGATCGACGGCATCGCGCGGGCGAAGCGTATCGTCGCTTTCGGTATCGGACCTTCGAGCGCCATTGCCGGCTATCTCGCGATGCAGCTCGGCCGCTTCGGGTTCGACACCCTTACCCTGACGAATACCGGGCTTTTGTTTGCCGACGATCTGCGGAAGCTGCGCAAGGGCGACCTCGTGATCATGCTCGCCTACGGGCGCGTTTACGCCGAGCTCGCCGCGCTCGTCGATGAGATAGAGCGATTGCGCCTGCGATCGTATTTGTTGACCGACACGCTCGCCGCGGCCCTGCGGCACCGGGTCGATTTGATTCTTTCCGTTCCGCGCGGGCACGCGGAGATGCTGAGCATGCATACGGTGACGCTCGGCTTTATCGAGGCGCTGCTTGTTGGCGTGGCGACGAAACGATCGGCAAAAACGCTTGCCAGTCTCAGGGAACTCAATGAGGCGCGCGGAAAACTGGCGGGAAAGGGTATGACGCTGTCGACAAAACGGTAGGACGCCGCAGACGCTGAGCCGCGCCGTCGGCGCAAGCGAGGCGGCAAGGGATCGCGCCGCGGCTTCAGGTCTCGTTCGCGCGCACGAAGCACATGATGCCGCGCGCGGGCGTCCAGCACACGACCGCGCGGCCGGTCGGGTTGTCGGTCCGTTGCAGCACCTTGTCCTCGGGTACGACGAGCCAGCGCCCGTCGATGAGCGCCTCGTAGCTGCCGCCGTCGGTGCGGTAATCGGTGGTGCGGCAATCGGCCAAGGAGCAGCACGAGATGCCGCTGCCCGGCTGGCGCAGGCTCTGGAACCACGGGGCTAGCGTGTAGTCCCCGTCATTGGGCGGTTGGGCGATGGCGCTCGCGGCGCAGAGCAGGCAAGCGGCGCCGGGAACAAATCGCATCATGGCGGCAAACCTCGACCCCATGCGGCGCGAACGCTTCCCCCGGCCTATTGGTGCCCACCCCCTTCGGATGGGGGACCGGGGCTGCCGCGTCGCGGCGGCGAAGGGGCCGGAAAGCCAGCGGAAATCGGTCAGCACGTCGCGCTCGAAGCGGCACTGCGCCTGCGAGTTGCGTGCCGTTCGCCGTGCCCCTGACCTCGGCGGTTTCGATGCGGTCGGCAACGCTGGCGCGGCGCTCCGTGATAGCGACGCTGCCCGGCCAGGCCGCGCTCACCATGTCGGCGCAGCGCTCGGAAACGCCCTCGTCGCGCAGATCGTGGATCAGGCCGCAGGCGGCGAGGAGCCCGGCGAGCGCCAGCGCGCCCGCGATCTTGCCCATGCTCATGCCGAATCAACGCCGCGCCGCCCGCCCGTGGCACGGCGCGGCTGCGCATTTTGTTGCGCCGGCGCGCCGGGGCTTGCAACTCCCGGGCGTAGAGCGCCCATCATTTGGCTTGGCAGGCGGCCGCGTCGATATTGTAAATTGCGGTTTCGCGTCATGACCTTATCCGAGTGGACAGTGCAGGCGGCACGGCAGGCGCTCAGCAGCGGGCGGCCCGGCTGGCGCGGCTATGCGGCATTTGCCGGTCCCGCCGTGGTGGCGTCGATCGCCTATGTCGATCCGGGCAATTTCGCGACCAACATCCAGGCCGGCGCGCATTACGGCTACGCGCTGCTCTGGGTGGTATTGCTCGCCAATCTCATCGCCATGCTGTTTCAGGCGCTTTCGGCCAAGCTCGGCATCGTCACCGGGCGCAACCTCGCCGAATTGTGCCGCGAGAATTTCTCCCGGCCCGTCGCGCTCGGCATGTGGCTCGTAAGCGAGGTCGCGGCGATGGCGACCGACCTCGCCGAGTTCCTGGGCGGCGCGATCGGGCTCTCGCTCCTGTTCGGCCTGCCGCTTCTCTACGGCATGGCGGTCACGGCGGTCGTCGTCTACGGCATCCTCATGTTCGACCGCTACGGGTTCCGGCCGGTCGAGCTCATCATCGGCGGCCTCGTCGCGGCGATCGCGCTCTGCTATCTCGTCGAGCTGTTCATCGCGCCCATCGATTGGGGCGCGGCCGCTTTCCATTCGGTGGTGCCGGCGATCCCGGATGGCGGCGCGCTCCTGCTCGCGGTCGGCATCGTCGGCGCGACCGTCATGCCGCACGCGGTCTATCTTCACTCCGGCCTGACGCAGGCGCGCATCCCGCCGCGCAGCGAGGCCGAGAAAGGCAAGATCGTCCGCATCTCGAACCACGAGGTGCTGGTGGCATTGGCGCTCGCCGGACTCGTCAACATGGCCATGGTCATGATGGCGTCGGCCGCGTTCCACGCCGGCCACAGCGACGTCGACGAGATCGAGACGGCCTATCACACGCTGACGCCGCTCCTGGGCGGGGCGGCGTCGGGCGTGTTCCTCGTCGCGCTGCTCGCCTCGGGCGTGTCGAGCTCGGCGGTCGGCACGCTCGCCGGTCAGATGATCATGCAGGGCTTCGTCGGGTTCGCGATCCCGATCTGGGTGCGGCGCGCGGTGACGATGGTGCCGGCCTTCATCGTCGTGGCCATGGGCGTCGATGCGACGCGCGCGCTCGTCATAAGCCAGGTCATCCTCAGCCTCGCCCTGCCGCTGCCGATGGTGGCGCTCGTCATCTTCACGCGGCGCGCCGACATCATGGGATCCTACGCCAACGGCGCGATCACCCATGTCGTTGCCGTCGTGGGCACGGTCGCGGTGCTGGCGCTCAACCTCATTTTGCTCGTGGAGCTGATCTTCTGAGCCTGGAACGAGAGGGCGGCGCGGCCGGTTAACAGGGTGCATGCAATTCAAGGCGCTCGCCACCGACTTCGATGGCACGCTCGCCGCCGATGGCGTCGTCAGCGACGCTGCCATCGCGGCGCTCGAACAGGTGCGCCGGTCGGGCCGCAAGCTTCTGCTCGTCACCGGCCGCGAGCTCGGCGATCTCGGCCGGGTGTTCGCGCGCTTCGACTTGTTCGACCGCATCGTCGCCGAAAACGGCGCACTCATTCACCGCCCGGCAACCGGCGAGACCGTGACGTTGGCCGAGCCGCCGCCCGCCGCGTTCGTCGCATTTCTCGAGCGGCGCGGCGTCACGCCGCTCGCGATCGGGCGCGTCGTCGTCGCCACGGTCGCGCCCTACGACCACGACGTGCTCGAGGCGATCCGTGCGCTCGGCCTCGAATTGCAGATCATCTTCAACAAGGGCTCGGTGATGGTTCTGCCGCCGGGCGTCAACAAGGCGAGCGGAGTGCGGGCGGCGTTGCAGGAGCTTGCGCTCGACCCAAGTCACGTCGTCGCGATCGGCGATGCCGAGAACGATCACGCCTTTCTCGCCGCCTGCGGCCGCGGCGTCGCGGTCGCGAACGCGCTGCCGATGCTCAAGGCCGAAGCCGACTGGGTGACCGACGGCGCGCGCTGCGAAGGGGTCGTCGAGCTGGCCGAGCGGCTCGTCGCATCCGATCTCGCCGATCTCGCGCCGCGCCGCGGCAGCGGTTCAGACGCTGACGCGTCAAGGCTTCGCCGCGGCCCGGTCCTCGTCGTCGAGCGCCTCTTCGATGTGCGTTTCCTCGAGATAATACGGCACCTCGATCACGGCGACATCCTCGCCGCCGTGGCGCAGCACCGCATTCCTGAGGCGGATGGCGCGGTGCCCGTGCAGCACGTGCTGCCACCAATGGATCTTCACGAGCTCGGGGATGAGGAGAGCGATCGGGCGCCCGGGGAATTCGCGCCTGACCTGGGCGACGAAGCCGAGGCACGGCTCGATGACCTTGCGATAGGGCGAGTGCACGATTTCGAGCTGCGGCGGCGCGCGGCCGGCCGCGCGCGCGGGCGCCTCGACCTGGCGCCGCCAATCGCGCCGCAAGGCCGCGAGCGGCTCGTTCGCATCCGGTCCCTCGAGATCCGTCAGATGCATCGCGATCACGTCGTCGCCGAGGCTGAGCGCGAGCGTCAGCGCCTTGTCGGTGAGGCGGTTCCAGCCCTCGGTCATGACGACGATGACCGGGTCTTTCGTCTGCATCACCAGCGGCGTGCGCTCGCGCAGCGCGCGCGCCTCCCAGCGGTACTGCCGCTTGATCGCGGTGAGCAGCCAGAACACGCACGGAATGACCAGCACCGTGATCCACGCGCCGGCGCTGAACTTGGCGGCGAGAATGACGAGAAGCGCCACGCCCGTTGCCACGGCGCCGACGAGGTTGATCGCGAGCCTGACCTGCGCGCCGCCATGGCTGCGCCAATGCATCGCCATGCCGGCCTGCGCCAGCGTGAAGGCGAGGAACGCGCCGACCGCGAAGAGCGGAATGAGATCATCGGTGATGCCGCCGAACACGACGATCAGCAGCCCCGCCGTCAGCGCGAGATAGACGATGCCGACCGAATAGACGAGGCGCCGTCCCGGAAGCGCGAACGACCGCGGCAGGAACTCGTCCTGCGCGACGAGGCGGCAGAGGCGCGGGAATCCGACGAAGCTCGTATTGGCGGAGAGGCAAAGGACGGCGAGAATGCTGGCGATCGCGATGTAATAGAGCGCACCCTTGCCCCACACCGCGGCCAGAAGCTGCGACAGCACGTTCTCATAGCCGGCCGCCGTCTCGTCCATGGCGCCGATGCCATAGGCCTTGACCAGCACGGCGATGCTGGCGAGCAGCAGCGCCAGCACGACGACGATGATGGTGAGCGTGCGCTTGGCGCGCGGCACGGCGGGATCGCCGAACGCGGTGACGCCGTTGCTGACCGCCTCGACACCCGTCATCGCGGTGCAGCCGCCGGCAAAGGCGCGCAGCACGAGCCAAAGTCCCACCGCCGCGCTCGCCTGCGGCAGCGCGGCCGGCGCCACGACGGGCGCGGGATGGCCGCCCGCCAACGCCATCTTGACGAATCCCACAGCGATCGCGGCGACGAGGCTTGCGATATAGAAATAGGTCGGCAGCTCGAACGCCAAGCCCGATTCGCGCGTGCCGCGCAGATTGACGAGCGTGAGCGCGCCGAGGACGGCGAGGCACAGCCACACCGTCAGCGGCTGCAACGCCGGCACGGCCGACACCAGCGCTCCGACGCCGGCCGAGATGCCGACGGCGACGTTCAGCACATAGTCGATCATCAGCGCCGCCGCGGCCAGAAGCCCGGCCTTCGCGCCGAGATTCTCCTTGGCGACGGTGTAGGAGCCGCCATTCACCGGATAGGCTTCGATGATCTGGCGGTAGGAGAGATAGAGGATGCCGAGGAGCGCCAGGATCACCAGCATGATCGGCGCGAGGAAACCGGGCGCCGCAGCGCCCAGCGGCACGAGCAGCACGAGCGCCGCTTCGGGCCCGTAGGCCGCCGACGAGAGCCCGTCGAGCCCCATCGCGGCGACGCCGGCGGTAACGCCGAGGCGCTCCGTCGCCGATTCCCGGTTGGCGAGCGAGCGGCCGAGGATCAGGTTCTTGAGCGACCCCGTGAGCGACATCGACCCACCTCCCGGGGTCGGTCAGCCCTTGCCTCGCGCGGTGAGCTGATTGATGAGGGCCGAGACCTGGCCGCCGTTGCGCTCGATGATCGAGCTGAATTCGTCGCGATAGGTGATCGCCTGGCTCACGCCTTCGAGGCCCGCATCTTCGATCTTGAAGCTGTCGCCGCTCTTGGCGAGCGACCAGTCGATGCTGACGGGCGGCTGGCCGGAGGCGCGCAAGATCTGCGTCGTCACCAGGATGGTGCCGTTGCCCTCGTCCTGGGTCATCGTCACCTTGAAGGTCTCGCCGTTGTAGGCCGAAAAGCGCGACCAATAGACCTGCAGCATGTAAGTCTCGAATGCATCGCCAAACTGCTTCTTCTGGTCGTCGGTGATCGTCCGCCAATAGCGGCCGAGGACGAAGCGGGAGATTTTGGGGATGTCGAACGCCTGCTCGCCGAGCTGCCGGAATTGCTCCTTGCGGCTGGCCTCGGGGGTGCCCTTGTCGTTGATGATCTTCAGCAAGCGCGAGCCGAGATCGTTCATGAAGCTCGTCGTGTCGGACGCCGCCGCCCAGTCCGGGGTGCTGCCCCACAGCAGGACGACGAGCGCGAAGGCAAGGCTTGCGATGATCCGTCGTACGCGCATCGGCTCCCTCATGCACGGAACTGGAAGCGGCTAGACCAATAACAAAGCGCCGCGCGATTTTCCACCGGGGCGCTTCGCCCGACGATTTCGTGAACAGCACCGTGCGGCAGCCGCAAGGCGATCCGGCCGCCGGCGCCGCCCCTGAGCGCGGCGCTAGCGAGGCGCTAGCGCGTCTTCCCCGATCCGCCTACCATTGCCGGAATAACAGCGGAGGTGGAGACATGCGCAGCCGACCGACCCTCACATCCGACGACGTGCAGAAGATGATGGCCGCCTCGAAGGCCGAGGCGCAGAAGAACAAGTGGAACGTCTCGATCGCGATCGTCGATGACGCCGGCAATCTCCTGTTGTTCGAGCGCTTGGACGGCGCGCCTGGCATCACGGCGCAGGTGGCGCTCGGCAAGGCGCACGCCTCGATCGCGCTGCGCCGGCCGTCGAAGTTCCTCGAGGACCGCGTCAAGGAGCGGCCCGCCTTCGTCAAGTTCCCGGCCGGGCTGCCGATCCAGGGCGCCGTGCCGGTCATGTACCAGGGCGAATGCGTCGGCGCGATCGGCGTCTCGGGCGTGCAGTCGCACGAGGACGAGCAGGTCGCGAGCGCCGGCGCCGCCACGGTCGGCTGAGCCGCCTCATCCCCACGGTCCGCGCTGGCGCCCGCGCGGCGCCAGCCGGAACGCTTGCGTGCGCGCCGGGTGAAAGAGCGGCACGCCCGAGGGGCACAGCATCATCACGAGCACGAGCCCGGTGATGAAGCCGCCGACATGCGCCCAGACGGCGACGCCGGGCTCGCCCTGCGAACCCGATCGCGCCCAGCACCTGCAACAGGAACCAGAGGCCGAGGAGGATCACCGCCGGCACGCTGACGAGGCGCACGAAGATGATGATCCAGATGAGCGTCACGACGTTGCCGCGCGGATGGAGCACGAGATAGGCCCCGAGCACGCCGGCGATGGCGCCGCTCGCGCCGATCATCGGCACCGTCGAATCCGGATCGACCAGCGCCTGCGTCATCGCCGCCGCGACGCCCGAGATGAAATAGAGCGCCATGAAGCGGGGGAAGCCCAGGGGCGTCTCGACGCCGCGCCCGAACAGCCACAGATAAAGCATGTTGCCGAGAATGTGCAACCAGCCGCCATGCAGGAACATGCTGGTGAAGATCGTCATCCACGGCGCCACGAGGCGCAGATGCGCCGGCAGCTCGGCATGGCCGAACAGCACGGCCGGGATCATGCCATAGGCGAGCGCGGTCTCGTCGCCGTGCGGCTGCTCGAGCTGCCACAGGAACACGATGGCGCACGCGATGATGAGGCCGTATGTGGCGACCTCGCGCCCGTTGTGCGGCGCGTCGTCGTAGAGCGGCAGGGTGAGGAACATGTGCCGGTGCGTTTCCTCCGGGCGCGCGGAGGGCTAGCATAACAGGTGCGGCCGGCAGCGGCGGGAGGGAAGACCATGAGGCTCATGTCGTTCGAGGCGGCGGGGACGCGCTCTTTTGGCATCGCCGACGGAAGCGGCGTCATCGATCTGGGGCGGCGCATCGGCGGAACCTTGCGCGAGCTCATCGCCGGCGGCCTCGCGCGCGCGGAGGTCGCGGCCAAAGGCGCCGCCGCCGATTTCCGCCTCGACCAGGTGCGCTTTCTCCCGCCCGTTCCCGTGCCGGAAAAGATCGTCTGCGTCGGCGTCAACTATGCCGACCGCAACACCGAGTACGAGAATCTCGAGCGCCCGAAATACCCCAACATCTTCCTGCGCACGCCGGGCTCGTTCGTGGGCCACGGCGAGAACATTCTGCGCCCGCCCGAATTGGTCCAGCTCGACTACGAGGGCGAGTGCGCGATCATCGTCGGCCGCGCCGGGCGGCGCATCCCGAAGGAACGCGCGTTGGAGCACATCGCCGGCCTCACCTGCATGAACGAGGGCACGCTGCGCGATTGGACGCGGCACGGCACCTTCAACGTGACGCAGGGCAAGAATTTCGACAAAAGCGGCGCGCTGGGCCCGTGGATGGTGACGGCCGACGAGTTCCGCGGCTTCGCCGATCTCCGCGTCATGACGCGCGTCAACGGCGAGCTGCGCCAGAACGACACGACGGCGCATCTCGTCTTCTCGTTCGCCGAGCTGATCGCCTACATCTCGACCTGGACCGCGCTCGCGCCGGCGACGTGATCGCGACCGGCACGCCGATCGGCGCCGGCGCGCGCTTCAAGCCGCCGCGCTGGCTCGCACCCGGCGACAAGCTCGAGGTCGAGGTGTCGGGCGTCGGCACGCTCGCCAACGGCATCGCCGACGAAGCCGTTGCTTGATCGGGCGCGCGCGCGGGACTTAGATGAGCCGCATGAGCGACCATAACCCCGGCCTCACGCCCGATCCGCGCGACAAGGGGAGCGAGGCCGGGATCGAGCAGCCCGACCGCGTCGGCAACATCGCGTGGCAGACGCGCGCGGCGCCGCCGAGCGACGCCGAGAACGCGCTCGCCGACGCGCTCCAGGCGATCTTCGCCGAGGAGATCTACGAGCTTCCCGGCATCGTCCAGCGCTTGAACGGGCGCGTGCCGCCGCCCGCGGGATCGCCGCGCTGGACCGAGGCGCTGCTCGCCGCCGAGCTCGCGCGGCTCGGACGCTGAGCCATGGCGGAGCCCGGCACGCAAGCGATCGAGCGGCTGGTCGAGCAGGGATTGCGCAATTTCTGGTATCCGGTCGCGCCGAGCTGGATGGTGCACGGCGCGCCCGTCGGATTGACGCGGCTGTCCGAGCGCATCGTGCTGTGGCGCGACAAGGACGGCGCGGCGCATGCGCTCGAGGATCGCTGTCCCCATCGCGGCGCGCGGCTGTCGCTCGGCTGGAACGTCGGCGATCGCGTCGCCTGCTGGTATCACGGCATCGAGGTGGGAGGAGACGGCACGGTGCTGCGCGTCCCGGCGCAGACCTCATGTCCCTTGGAGGGGCAGCGCGCCGTCAAATCCTATCCGGTACAGGAGCGCCACGGCGCGATCTTCGTGTGGTTCGGCGACGCGCTGCACGAGGCGCCCGCGCCGCTCGAATTTCCCGAAGAGCTCGCGTCGCCGGAATGGAGCAGCTTCCTCTGCACCGCGCATTGGCGCTGCAACTACCGCTACGCGATCGAGAACGTCATGGACCCGATGCACGGCGCATATCTCCATGCGAGCTCGCACTCGATGGCGATGGGCGACAAGACCGCGGTGATGCGCATCGTGCCGACGGACACGGGCTTCCTGTTCGAGAAGGTGGGCCAGCGCGACGTCAATTTCGACTGGGTCGAATGGGGCGAGACGGGCTGCGCCCTGGATGCGGCTTTCGATCCCTTATCGCAAGGACGCGGGGCCGGGCGGCACGTTCTACATCGTGGGCTTCGTCACGCCGGTCGACGAGCGCAACTGCCGCGTGTTCTTCTGGCGCTGCCGCAAGGTCGCGGGCTGGCAGCGCGACGCCTGGCGCTTCCTCTACAAGAACCGGCTCGAAGGCTTGCACTGGGAAGTGCTCGAGCAGGATCGCGCCGTGCTCGAGGCGATGGCGTCGGACGCGCGCGAGCACGAATTCCTCTATCAGCACGACACCGGCCTGTCGCGCGTGCGCCGGCGCCTCCATCAGCTCGCATCCGAGCAGGTTCAGGCATTGGCGCGCGCCAATGCCGTGGCGGCGAAATGATCGGCTTGAACGGCAAGCGCGTCCTCGTCACGGGCGCCGCGCGCGGCCTGGGCCGCGCTTTTGCCGAATCCTGTGCCCATGCCGGCGCGCGCGTCGTGCTCGCCGACATCCTAGAGCGCCGAAGGGAAGAAGGTTGCGGCCGGGCTCGGCCAGAAATTCGTGGCGCTCGATCTCGCCGATCCGCGCTCGGTCGAGAGCGGCGTGGGCGCTGCGGCGGAAATGCTCGGCGGGCTCGACGGGCTCGTCAACAACGCCGCCATCGCCACCGCGATCGGCGGCAAGATGTTCGACGAGATCGACCTCGAGACCTGGGACCGCGTCATGACCGTCAACGTGCGCGGCACCTGGCTCGTGACGCGCGCGGCGGCGCCGCATCTGCGCCGCTCGGGCGCGGGCCGCGTCGTCAACATCGCGTCCGACACCGCGCTCTGGGGCGCGCCGCGCCTCCTGCACTACGTCGCGAGCAAGGGCGCCATCATCGCCATGACGCGCTGCGCTCGCGCGCGAGCTCGGGCCCGACGGCGTCGCCGTCAACGCGGTGGCGCCCGGCCTCACCATCACCGGCGCCACCGATTACATTCCGGAAGAGCGCCACCGCCTCTACGTCCAGAACCGCGCCATGCCGCGCAAGCAGATGCCGGAGGACGTGGTCGGCGCGGTCCTGTTCCTGTTGTCCGACGAAGCCGCCTTCGTCACCGGGCAGTTGCTGCCGGTCAATGGCGGCTTCGTGATGAATTGAAGGAGATGCCGATGCCGGGGAAGCCCAACAGTCTCGAAGCGACCTTGCAGGGCCGCATCGCGCGCCACGAAACGCGCAGCTACGATTGGGACGCGCTCAAGTTCCAGGCCGATTACGACACGAAATACCGCCGCGCGCAGCTGCGCTATATCGGCACCGGCGGCACCGGCGTGGCGCACGACGACAACGCCGTGCCGGCCGAGCATTTCACCTTCTCGACCATGCTGCTGCCGGCGGGCTGCGAGGGCCCCTTGCACATCCATACCGATGTCGAGGAAGTGTTCTTCATGATCCGCGGCAGGATCCGCCTCTTCTTCGAGAAGGACGGCGAGACCTGGGAGACCGAATTGGGCGAGCGCGATCTGTGCTCCGTGCCGGCCGGCGTCTATCGCGGCTTGAAGAACGAGGGCGAGGAGGACGCGCTCATGTGCGTCATGCTCGGCACGGCGAAGCCGACGACGCCGACATATCCGCCCGACCATCCGCTCTCGAAGCTGAAGCGGAGCTAGCCCGGCCATGGAAATGGACCTGCTCGGCTACGAGACGGGCTCGCCGCCGCCGCAGCGCGTCACCGTCGGCGGGCGCGTCATGCAGTATCGCGAATTGGGCTACGACAACGAGCGCGTCATCGTGCTGCTGCACGGCGTGAGCTCGCTCGCGGCGTCGTTCGGCGCGCAGTTCGTGTCGTTGCCGTCGCGCGGGCTGCGCGTCATCGCGTGGGATGCGCCCGGATATGGCGGCTCCGATCCGCTGGCCGAGGAAGACCCCGCGCCCGAAGCCTATGCCAAGGCGCTTGGCGCTTTCGCCGATGCGATCGGCTTGCAGCGGTTCTTCCTGCTCGGCCATTCGATGGGCGCGCTGCCCGCGGCCGCGTTCTGCCGCATCACCGGCAACGCGCGTGTCCAGAAGCTCATCCTCGCCTCGCCGACGCCCGGCTATGCCAGCGCCGCGCCCGAATTGCGGGCCGAGCGCGTCGAGGGCCGCCTCAAGAACATGGCGGCGCTCGGGCCCGCGGGGCTCGCGGAAAAGCGCGGGCCCGAGGTGCTGTCGGCGCAGGCGCCGCGGCGCGCCCTCATGCTGGTGCAGGCGGTGATGCGCGAGATGAAGCCCGCAGGCTATGCCCAGGCGGTGCGCATGCTCGGGCGCGGCGACATCTTCGCCGAGGCGCGCGGAATCACCGTGCCGACCCTCGTCCTCGTCGGCAGCGCCGACACCGTCACGCCGGAGAAGCAGTGCCGCGCCGTCGCCGACGCCATTCGGGGCGCGCGCTTCGCGCTGCTGCCCGGTCCCGGCCATTCCTGCTACATCGAGGCGCCGGGCCCGTTCGACGACGCGGTGCTGAGCTTCCTCGACGCGCCATGAGCGAACCACCTTCCACGCTCGGCGACGTCATCGCCGCCTTCCTCGAAGAGGCCGGCGTGCGCCTCGCCTTCGGCGTCGTCAGCGTGCACAACATCCCGATCCTCGACGCGATCCACCGGCGCGGGCGCATCCGCTTCGTGCCGGCGCGCGGCGAGGCCGGCGCCACCAACATGGCGGACGCGTCGGCCCGCATCTCGGGCGGGCTCGGCGTCGTCGTCACCAGCACCGGCACCGGCGCCGGCAACGCCGCGGGCGCGCTCGTCGAGGCCGCGACCGCCGGCACGCCGCTCCTCCACTTCACCGGCCAGGTCGACAAGCCGTTCCTCGACCGCGGCTTCGGCTTCCTGCACGAGGCTCCGGCGCAATTCGACATGCTGCGCGCGGTGTCGAAGGCGGCGTTCCGCATCGTCGATCCGGAGGAGGCGCCCGCCGTGCTGCACGAGGCGGCGACGCTTGGCGCTCGCCGCGCCGCGCGGGCCCGTCAGCATCGAGATTCCGATCGACGTGCAGAATGCGCCGGCCGCGCTGCCGCAGCACTTTGCGCCGCTGGCGCCGGTCGCGGTCGCGCCCGATGCGGCGGCGCTCGACCGGCTTGCCGCGCGCATGGCGCGGGCGCGCCGCCCGCTGCTGTGGCTCGGCGGCGGCGCGCGCGAAGCGGGCGACGCCGTGGCGTCGCTCGCCGCGATGGGCGTCGCCGTCGTCACCAGCGCCGCCGGGCGCGGCATCCTGGCGGAAGACGATCCGATGAGCCTCGGCGCCTTCGGCGCGTCGCCGCCGGTCGAGGAGCTTTACGGCAGCGTCGATTTCATGCTCGTCGCCGGCTCGCACCTGCGCAGCAACGAGACGCGCACGTACAACCTGCGCCTGCCGCTCGCGCGCGGGCGCATCGATGTCGATGCGGCGGCGGCGGGGCGGGGCTATCCGTGCGAGATCTTCGTGCGCGGCGACGCGCGGCTTGCGCTCGAAGGGCTTGCGGCGCGGCTCAAGGGGCGGCTTGCGCCCGATCCCGCGTTCGCGGGCGACGTGGCCGCGGCGCGGCGCGCGGCGGAGGAAGGCCTGCGCCGCAGCATCGCGCCCTATGGTCCGATGCTCGACGCGGTTGCGCGCCTCATGCCGCAGGACGCGCTCTGGGTGCGCGACATCACGCTCTCGAACAGCACCTGGGGCAACCGCGTCCCGCCGATGCGCAATCCGCGCTCGGCCGTGCACGCGATGGGCGGCGGCATCGGCCAGGGGCTTGCCATGGCGGTGGGCGCGGCGCTCGCGGGCGAGGGGCGCAAGACCGTGGCGCTCGTCGGCGACGGCGGCTTGGTGCTCAATCTCGGCGAGCTTGCGACCGCGGCGGAATCGGGCGCCGACATCGCGCTCCTCGTGATGAACGACGGCGGCTACGGCGTCATCCGCAACATTCAGCACAACATGTATGGCGGACGGGAATGCTATGCCGATCTGCTGACGCCGGATTTCGCGCGCGTCGCCGAAAGCCTCGGCATTCCGCACCGGCGCCTCGCCGTGATCGACGATTTCGCTCCCGCCTTCGCCGCCGCGATGCAGCACAAGGGGCTTTCGATCGTCGAGATGGACATGCGCGCGATCGGCCCCTTCACGCAGCGGCACGGCAGCTTCCCGCCGCCGCCCGCCGCCGGCATCGGGCGCTGACTTCGCCCGGCGCGATCCTATGATTTATGGCTCCGCCTCTATAAAGCAGGCGCCTCGGGCAGGAGATAGAACAGGGACGGGCGGATGAGCACGAAAATTTTGGGGCCGCCGCGCTGGCGGTGGCGCTGGCGCTGGCACCGGGCGCTGCGCGCGCCGACGAGGCGCTGGGCGTCAACAGCTTTGCCGGCGCGTCGGGCGTCGCGATCGTGGCCGGGCAGCAGCAGGGCTTCTTCCACGCCGCCGGGCTCGAGGTCCAGCTCACGCACCCGAAGGGCTCGGTCGATCAGTTCAAGGGCCTGGTCGAGGGCCGCTATCAGGTGCTCATCACCGCGCTCGACAACGTCGTCGCTTATCACGACGGGCATGGCGAGGCCGATCTCGGCGGGCCGCTCGATCTCGTCGCGGTGACGGGCGGCGATAGCGGCTTCCTCACGCTCGTGACCGCGCCCGGCACGAAATCGGTCGCGGAGTTGAAGGGCAAGACGATGGCGGTCGATGCCCTCACCACCGGCTTCAGCTTCGCGTTGCAAGAGCTTTTGGCGCGGGGCGGCGTCGGCAAGGACGCGGTGAGCTATGTCACGGCCGGCAGCAGCGGCGCGCGGCTTGCAGCACTCCTCGACGGCAAGGCGCAGGGCGCGCTGCTCTCCATGCCGTTCGATCTCGCGGCCGAGGACAAGGGGTTCGTCGCGCTCGAGACGGTCGCCGGCCGGCTTCGGCCACTATGCGGCGACGGTCGCCGCCGTGCGGCGCGGCTGGGCGAAGGAGCACGCGGCAACGCTCGTCGCCTTCATCAAGGGCTACCGCAATGCCACGCGCTGGTTCGTCGCGCCCGCGCACAAGGACGCGGCGATTGCGCTCCTGCGCCAGGAAATGCCCAACGTCGCCGAGCCGCAGCTCGCGCGCATCTACGCTCTCCTTGCCGACCGCCGCACCGGCCTGTCGCGCGATCTGGCACTCGACCAAGCCGGCGCCAAGGTCGTGCTCGATCTGCGCCAGCGTTATGCCGCGCCGGCGGCGCGCCCGGCCCATCCGTTGCAGGATTACGTCGACACGAGCTACCTCCGGCAATCGCTGCGCTGACGCGGGAGACGCGGGCGGGATGAGGGGATTGCCGGGCCCGCGCATCCTCCTTCTCTTATGCGGGGGGCTGGTCGCGTGGCTCGTGTTCGTGCCGCTTGCCGCGCTCCTTTATGTGGGATTCACGGAAAGCACGTCGTTCGGCGCCGGCGGCTTCACGCTCGGCAATTTCGCGGACGCCTATATCGGCCGGCACATCCCGCGGCTCTTTGCCAATTCGCTCGTCTTCGCCGTGGGCTCGAGCGTGCTGAGCTTTGCCTTGGGCGCGCTCGGCGCCTTCGTCGTCGAACGCACGGACGCGCCGCTCCGCGCGCTGCTGCATGCGCTGGCGCTGCTCGCCTTCGCCGTGCCGGGCCTGCTCCTCGCCATGGCCTGGACGCTCGTCCTCAGCCCCAATATCGGCTGGCTCAACGCGCTCTTGGGCCGCGCGGTCTTCAACGTCTATTCGATGGCCGGCATGATGTTCGTGCTGGCGAGCCACAATTTTCCCTTGGCCTATCTCCTCATGGGTCCGGCGCTCCGTGCGCTCGACCGGCGCATGGAGGAGGCGGCGTTCGTCGCCGGATCGCGCGCGCTCCACGTGGCGTTGCGCGTGAGCCTGCCGCTGCTGCGCCCGGCCGTGCTTTCGACGCTGCTGCTCCTCTTCCTGCGCGGCATCGAATTGTTCGAGGTGCCGGTCATCATCGGCCTGCCGGCGCATATCGACGTCTTCACCACCGAGATCGAGGACGCGACCGGCACGGTCCCGCCCGAGCCGGGCATCGCCGCGGTATTGAGCTTCACGCTGCTCGCGCTGTCCTTCGCCGGAATATATTTCTATCGCCGCGCCACCTTGGGCGCCGAAGCCTTCGCCACCATCACCGGCCGGTCGGCGCGCGCGGCGCCCGCCCGGCTCGGCCGGTGGCGCTGGCCGGTCGGAATCGCCGTGGCGCTGCTTTACGCGGCGGTCGTCCTTCTGCCGCTTGCGACGCTGCTGTGGCAATCGCTCTTCCGCAACGTGACGCCGCCATCCCTCGCCGGCATCGCGGCGGCATCGCTCGTCAACTACCGCTACATCGCGACATATCCGGTGTTCGCCGCGGCCGCCGGCAACAGCCTCGTCCTCGGCGTATCGGCGGCGAGCATCGTCGTCATGCTGACCTTCGTCATGGCCTGGCTCGCGCGGCGCAGCACGCCGCGCGCGGCGCTCGCGATCGACGCGCTCGTGTTCGCGCCGATCGCGATCCCGAGCGTGATCGTCGGCGCCTCCATCCTCTTTGCCTATCTCGTGCTGCCGATCCCGATCTACGACACGCTGTGGATCCTGCTCGTCGCCTACGTCACCCTGCACCTGCCCTACGGCATGCGCTTTGCCGCAAGCGGGCTTGCGCAGATCCATCGCGAGCTCGAGGAAGCGGCCGAAGCGAGCGGCGCGGGCATGCTGTCGCTGTTCCGGCGCGTGCTGTTGCCGCTGCTGGCGCCGGTCCTGATCGCGTCGTTTCTCTACGTCTTCATGCTGACGGTGCGCGAGCTTGCGGCGTCGGTCTTTCTCGTCGGCCCTTCGACCGGCGTGCTCGCGACCTTGAGCCTCACGCTGTGGCAGGACGGCGGCAGCATCGGCGCGATCTCGGCGCTGGGCTCGCTCGAGATCGCGGCGCTCGCCATCATCGCCTGGCTCATGCGGCGCTTCGAGAGGGCGGTCGCGGCGCGCTAGCGGCGACTTCGAGCGCCACCGCGAACAGCGCCGCGGCGGCAAGGAACAGCGGCACGCGCATGAACCGCTCGGCGACGAGCGCCAGCGCCGCGCCCGCGCCGTAGGCGATCCAGGCGAGCGCATCGAGCCGCGCCGAGCCCCCTTGCGCCTCGCCGCGCTGTGGCATGGCGTAGGCCACGATATGGTGCGCAAGCCGGATGATGGTCGCCGTCACGACCACGGTCTGCATCCCGGCCGCGCCGAAGCGCGTGATCGCCGCGCCCTGAAGCCCCATCGCGACCGCGAGCAGCGCCAGCGACGCCGGCGCCGGGAGCGTCGCGAGCGCAGCCGCGAGGATGAGCGCCGCCGCGGCGACCAGCGCCGCCGTCGGCCGCCCGGTCGCGCGCCCGAGCAGAGCGGCGAGAATGGCGCCCGCCAGAAACGCCGCGAGCGTCGTGGCATAGCCCATCGCGCGCGTGAATTCGCCTTGGCCGGCGGCGATCGCGAGCAGCACGGTGTTGCCGGTCATGTTGGCGGCGAAGACGCTGCCGAGGGTGGTGTAGCCGATCGCGTCGACATAGCCCGCGACGAGGCAGAGCGTGCCTCCTCGCGTCATGACGCGCGGCGAAAGTCCATCGCTCATGACGTCTGCTCGTCCTCGCCGAGATAGGCCCGGCGCACGTCCTCGTTGTCGCGAATTTCGGCGGGCGCGCCGGTGGCGATGGCGCGGCCATAGACCAAGACGGTGATGCGGTCGGCCAAGGCGAAGACCGCGTCCATGTCGTGCTCGATGAGAAGAATGGTGAGGCTGCCCTTGAGGCCCGAAAGGAAGCGCACCATGCGCGCCGAATCCTCGGGCCCCATGCCGGCGGTCGGCTCGTCGAGCAGCAGCAGGCGCGGGTTGGTGGCGAGCGCCATGGCGATCTCGAGCGCGCGCTTCTCGCCGTGCGCCAGGTGCGCCGCCTGGATTTGGGCGCGGGACGCGAGCCCGACCTGATCGAGGATCGCGCGCGCCGGCTCGCGCAGCCGCGGGTCGCTGCGCGCGGCGCGCCAGAAACGGAAGCTCGAGCCCGCATGCGCCTGGACCGCGAGCGCCACGTTGTCGAGCGCCGAGAATTCCTGAAAGATGCTGGTGATCTGGAACGAGCGCGCGAGGCCCAAAAGCGAGCGGCGATAGGCCGGCATCGCCGTGATGTCGGCGCCGCCGAAGCGGATCGTGCCGCCATCGGGCCGAAGCTCGCCCGCGAGCTGGGCCACGAGCGTCGTCTTGCCGGCGCCGTTCGGGCCGATCACGGCATGCACCTCGCCCGACACCACGGCAAGGCTCAATGCGTCGGTTGCGACGAGGCCGCCGAAGCGCTTTTGCAAAGCTTCGATTTCGAGCAGATGCTCAGCCACGCGCGGCCCCCCGCTCGCGCACCAGGAGCCCGGCGACGCCGCGCTTGGCGAACAGCACGACGACGATGAGGACCGGCCCCAATATCACGAGCCAATGCGCCGTCAGCGCCGACAGCTCGTGCGCGAGGATGACATAGATGGCGGCGCCCATCACCGCGCCCACGAGCGTGCCGATGCCGCCCAGGATCACCATGATGATGATCTCGCCCGAGCGCGCCCAATGCATGATGTTGGGCGAGACGAAGAGAAGCTGGTTCGCCAGAAGCGCGCCCGCGACGCCGCACATCGCGGCCGAGATCACGAAGGCGGCAAGCCGATAGCGATAGACGGGGAATCCCACCGCGACCATGCGCCGCGCGTTCGACTTGGCACCCCGCAGCACCATGCCGAAGCGCGATTCGACGATCCGCGCCGCAATGAAGAAGAAGAGCGCGAGCACCGCCAGCACGAAATAATAGAGGATCGTCGGGTTCGCGAGGTCGATCGGCCCGAAATCGCTGTGGCTGGCGATGCTCATGCCGTCGTCGCCGCCATAGACGTTGAGGCTGATGAAGAGGAAATAGAGCATCTGCGCGAACGCCAAGGTGATCATCACGAACGACAGGCCGCTCGTCCGCAAGGAAATGGCGCCGATGAAGAATGCCGCCGCGGACGAGACGCCGATCGCCGTGCCGAACTGCACCACGCCGTTCGTAATGCCGTAATGGTCGAGGATGCCGACCGAATAGGAGCCGAGGCCGAGATATGCCGCATGGCCGAAGCTGACGAGCCCGCCATATCCCAAAATGAGGTCGAGGCTCAAGGCGGCGATCGCGAACACCATGACGCGGGTGAAGAGGTCGAGATAGAACGGCTGATCCGCGACATGCGCGACGAGCGGCACGATCGCGAACGCGGCGAAACCCACCAGGATCGCGCCTCGTCTCGCGTCGAGCCGCATCGCTAGCGCCCCCGCGGCGGGAAAAGTCCCTGCGGCCGGAAATAGAGGACGAAGGCCATCAGGATGTAGATCGCCATCGAGGCGAGCGCCGGCCCGGCGTTGTCGGCCGCCGTCTTCGCCATGACCGTGGCCAGAAGCGGGCGCAGGAAGACGCGGCCCAGCGTATCGACCAGCCCGATCAAAAGCGCCGCGACGAAGGCGCCGCGGATCGAGCCGATGCCGCCGATCACGATGACGACGATGGCGAGGATGAGGATGCCGTCGCCCATTCCCGCCGTCACGGAAAAGACCGGCCCGGCCAGAATGCCCGACAACGCCGCCAGCATCGCGCCCAGCCCGAACAGCAGCGTGAACAGCAGCGCTATGTCGACGCCGAGCGCGCCCACCATGGTGCGGTTCGAGGCACCCGCGCGGATCAGCATGCCGAGCCGCGTCTTCATCACCAGGAGATAGAGCATGAGCGCCACCGCCAGACCGACCACGATGATCGCCAGGCGATAGAGCGGATAGGTCATGCCCGGGAAGATCGTGACGCGGCCGGAAAGAAAGCTCGGCACCGCGAAGAAGAGCGCCGTGTCGCCCCAGATGATGCGCACCATCTCGTTGAAGAACAGGATGAGGCCGAACGTCGCCAGCACCTGGTCGAGGTGGTCGCGCGCGTAGAGCCGGCGGAACACGATCACCTCGATGGCGATGCCGACGACGAGCGATCCGCCGAGCGCGGCAAGGACCGCGAGCGCGTAGGAACCGGTGTGGAGGAAGGCGAAGGCGCAGAGATAGGCCCCGATCATATAGATCGAGCCGTGCGCGAAATTGATGAGGTTCATGATGCCGAACACGAGCGTCAGCCCGGCCGCCATCAGGAACAGCATGACGCCGAATTGCAGCCCGTTCAGAATCTGCTCGAGGACGAGAAGCGGCGTCATTTCATGGTGCGGCCGCGCATCATGGCGCTACGCCGCGGCGGCCGACGATGAGGTTGAAGAGCGCCTGACGCTTCTCGACCGTGACGGCGTGGATCGCGCGTTCGAAGCGCCTTGGGCAGATCCTGCGGCCGCTCGACGCATTCGCCATAGCCGCCATAGATCTCCATCATGTGCTCGTAGCGCGCGGTGGGGCCCAACGGCCCGACCGGCATCTCGTTGCTGCGCGCGGCGTGGCCATCGGGGAAGACGCGCAGGGCCGAGCCCTCGACCTCCTCCCACATGCCGTTGTTGAAGACGATGAACAGCACCGGCAGCCCCATCGCGCGCGCGACCTGGTGCCCGGCGGTGGGATTGCCGAACATGTAGGCGCCGTCGCCCAAGGTGGCGATGACGAGCCGGTCGGGCGCCGCGAGCTTCGCGCCCAAGGCCGCGCCCACGCCCCAGCCGAGCCCGCCCGCCGTCGGCGTGCCGAGATACGTGCGCGGATGCTTGAACGACGCGTGGCGCAGGATGAGCGAATACTCGTTGACGACGATCGCGTCGTCGCCCTTGGCTTGCGAGATGCAGTGCGCGGCCCAGACGGGGCTGATCGGCGATGCGCCCTTCGCCTTTTGCAGCTCCTCCGCCACGCGCTTCGCGAGCGTCTCGCGCGCCGCCGCAGCCCGCGCGCGCCGCTCCTTCAAGCGCGCCTCGGACGTGCGGCCGGCGAGCGCCGCGCCAAGCTGCGGCAGCACGACATAGGCGGGCCCGGTCACCGCGACATCGCACGGGAAGCTGCGAATCGGGATGCGCGAGAACAGCGGATCGACGCCGATATGGACGATCTTGCAGCCCTCGGGCGGGTCGCCGTGCACGGTCGGGATCCACGGCGTGTCCGTATCGATCACCAGGATCGCGTCGGCGTCCTTGATGTGCGGGCCCGGGTCGTAGCCCACCAGCATCGGATGGTCGCTGGGCGTCGAATTGGCGATCGAGCGGTACTCGACGATCGGGATCGCGAATTTCTCGGCGAACGCGGCCAAGTGCCGCGGCGCTGGCGGCGACGCGTGCGACCTCGCGCGCCAGGATGACGGGCCGGCGCGCATCGGCGAGCATGTCGGCCGCGCGCGCGATCTGCTCCGGCGTCGGCCCCGTCACCGTGCCGTAGGCGCGGCGCACCGGCGCGGTGAAGGAGATCTCCTTCATCTTCTCGCTCATCACCTCGCGCGGCAGCGCGAGATAGACCGGCCCGCACGGCTCGCTCGTCGCGATCTCGATGGCGCGGTCGATCACCGCCTCGAGCTGCGCGCCGTTCCTGAGCTCGTAGTCCCACTTGCACAGCTCGCGCACCATGCCGGCCTGGTCGAACATCTCCTGGCCCCAATGGATGCCGGTGTCGCGCGAGCCGGTGAAGCCGCGCTCGGTGATCGGATTGCGGCCGGCGGTGAAGATCATCGGCACGCGGTCGCGCGCCGCATCGGTCAGGGCGTTGATGCCGTTGGCCGTGCCGACATTGACGTGGAACATCACCATCTGCGGCCGGCCGGTCATGAGGTAGTAGCCGTGCGCCATCGCCGCCGCGACGTTCTCGTGCGGCACCGTCACCACCTTGAGCCGCGGGCTCGTGCCCTTGGCGCGGATCGCGGCCAGCGCCTCGTTCACGGGCGCGAAATCGGTGCCGCCATTGGCGAAGAGATACTCGATGCCGCGCTCGGCCAGGAGCGTCAGATAGGCTTCCGCCACCGATTCGACTGCGATGCTCTTGCTCGCCACGCGCGTCTCCAGCCTCTCGTTTCGTGCCGGGAGACTAGAGGTTGCGCGGCGTTGCGCCAAGCCGCGTTCAGTCCTCGATGACGACGGCGCGCACCGGCGATGCCTCGACGCCGGTCATGTTGAGCGGCAGCGCCAGCAGCGTGACGCGCTCCTGCGTGATGCGGTCGAGATTGGTGAGATAGGGCATGGTGACGACGCCGTTCTCGCCGAAGGTGCGCGAGGTATAGAACACGACGTTCGAATCGGGCGCGTCGGCGCCGTGGTAGAAATCGAACCCCACCAGCACCACGCCCTTCCCGATGCACCAGCTCACGGCGTCGCGCGTGAGATAAGGCGCGCGCTTCGCCCAGTCCGGCGCGAAATAATCGTTGTTGAGGTCGGTGCGTAAAAGGAGCCGGTCGCCCGTGCGCAGCTTCTGGCCGACCGCGTCTTCGAGGTCGGCGGATGTTACGGCGCCGCCCGGCACGCGATGGCGCAGATCGGCCACCACCGCGTCGCCGGCGAACAGCTCGAGCGGCAGCTCCTGCAGCTGCTTGCCGCCTTTCACCATGTGCTCCGGCGCATCGACATGGCTTCCGGCATGGAGCCGCATGTGCACGCCGCGCACGATCTGGCCGGCGCCGCCCGGCGCGTCGTGCTCCTTCAAGGTCTCGACCGCGAACTGCATGTCCTTGGAGAAGCCCTTGGGCGTGTGCATGCGGTAGTTGCCGGCGTCGAGCGTCAGGCTGATGTCGATGATCTTGCCGAAGCGCAGCGTCATGGCGTCCTCCCGGGCGACCATCCTACACGAACCGCGCAAGCGCTACGGGAGGGCCGCCGCGCGGCGGCCGGAGGCGTCAGTTGATGCGCACCACGGCCGCGCCCGTCAGCGTGAGCGAGCTCGGAATGCTGAGGCCCGGAACCGAGAAGGCGGCGATCGGCGAGTAGGTATAGGTCGTGCTCACCGTGACGTAGGTGCCGGGCGTGCTGCCGTCGCTGCAGGCGCCCGAGGTGCAGGGCGGCGACGGCGCGGTCGTATCGTTGGGCGGCGGCGCCATCGTCCCCGAATTGGTGCAATAGCAAGCCTGGACCGCCGCCGGCGACAGCGTGACGTTCGAGCCGAGGCTCGTCGCCTCCTGCACGGCCGTGGTGATCGCGCTCGAGGTGAAGCCGTGCTCGAGCGCGTACTGCGCGCCCGCCGCGGCCGCGTTCTGCACCCGCATCTTGTCGTAGGCGCCGATGCCGAGATCGGCCATCGGCAACAGGATGCCGGCCAGCATCGGCAGCACGAGCGCAAGCTCGACCGCCGCCGCACCCGAGCGGTCGCCGGCCACGCGCCGGGCGAACTCGAGAGATTGTCGCTTCGCTGTCATGCGGGCGAGGATAGTCCGCAATTCGTTGCCGCATCGTGGAGATCGCCGGCAAGTTGCAGAAAATTCGCGGCGAAGTGCGCCGGCTTGACAGGCCGGGGGGCGGCATCGGATGGTCGCGCGCCGATAAGAAAAAGAGGCCGAGGATGCTGCCTGGGGTCGTGCCGTTTCCGCCCGATTTTGCCGCGCGCTACCGCGCCAAGGGCTATTGGCAGGACCGATCGCTCGCCCAGGAATTCGCCTCCGTGTTCCACGATTTCGCCGAGCGGGTCGCGCTCGTCGACGGCGAGCGCAGCTACAGCTATCGCGATATCGACAATTTGAGCGACAATCTCGCGCTCAACCTGCTCGATTTGGGCGTGAAGCCCTTGGACCGCGTCGTGCCGTCATTGCCGAACGCGGCGGAGTTCGTGATCCTCTATTTCGCGCTGCAGAAGATCGGCGCCATCCCGATCGCCGCCTTGGCGACCCACCGCTACAACGAGATTTCGCAATTCGTGCAGATCGCCGAGGCGGTCGCGTGCGTCTATCCCGAGCGGCAGAGCGATTTCGAATTCGCGCCGATGATCGCCCGCATCGCCAAGGAACAGCATTTCCTGCGGCACCGCATCGTGCTGGGCACGCGCGCGCGAGGGCGAATTGTCGCTGACGGAGCTCATCGAGCGGCCGGCCAAACGCGGGCGCGCCGAGCTCGCAAAAGATCAAGCTCGACCCGACCGATCCCTGCATCTTCCAGCTTTCGGGCGGCACCACCGGCGTGCCGAAGCTCATCCCGAGGACGCACAACGACTACGCCTATAATTCCAAGACGGCGGCCAAGGTGTGCGAGGTCAGCGGGCGAGTCGGTGCTGCTCCTGGCGCTTCCGATCGCGCACAACCTGCCGCTCGCGTGTCCCGGCATCCAGGGCTTCTTCTTCAACGGCGGCAAGGTCGTGCTGAGCCGCACGACGCGGCCCGAGGAGATGTTCCCGCTCGTCGAAAAGCATCGCGTCACGCACATCAAGGTCGTGCCGGCGCTGCTGATCCGCCTCATCAGCAGCCCGGCCGTGAGCCAGTACGACACATCGTCCGTCCGCTTCATCCAGAGCGGCGGGCAGCGGCTTCAGCCGGAAGTGCGCATCCGCACCAAGGAGCTCATCCCCTCGACCTTCGTGCAGGAGAATTTCGGCATGTCGGAAGGCATGCTGTTCTTCGTGCGCAGCTCCGATCCCGAGGACGTGCGGCTCGAGACGGTGGGGCGGCCGATCTCGCCCGACGACGAGGTGCGGCTTCTCGATGACGACGACCGCATCGTGCCATTCGGCGAGGTCGGCGAATTGTGCGCGCGCGGGCCCTATACGCTGCGCGGATATTACGGCGCGCCCGAGCACAACCAGCGCGCCTTCACCTCGGACGGGTTCTACCGCTCGGGCGATTTGATGCGCCAGCATCCGTCCGGCAACTACATGGTCGAGGGCCGCAAGAAGGACCTCATCAACCGCGGCGGCGAGAAGATCAGCGCCGAGGAGATCGAGAACCTCATCCTGCAGCATCCCGCGGTGCAGAATGTCGCGTGCGTCGCCATGCCCGATCCCGCGCTCGGCGAGCGCATGTGCGCCTGCGTCATCCTCGCCCAAGGCAAGAGCCTGGCGTTGGACGAGCTCGTCCGCTTCCTCGATACCAAGGAGATCGCCAAGTTCAAGCTGCCCGAGCGGCTCGAGGCGCTGCAGCGAGTTCCCGCTCTCCACATTCGGCAAGGTCTCGAAGAAAGCGCTGGTCGAGATGGTGACGCAGAAACTCGAGGCCGAGCGGCGCGAAGGCGCGAGCGTAAATCCATGCGCATCATCGACCTGCACTGCTATCCCAACACCGAGCCCTGGATCAAATGCCAGGGGCCCTATGTCGAGGCGCTGGCGAAATACTGGAACCGCACCTGGACGTGGAAGCAGGAGGACGAGGTCGTCGCCGAGTTCACCGACGCCGGGATCGAGGCGGTGCTGGTGGCGCTCGATCTCGAGACCACGGTCGGCACGCCGCCCTGCTCCAACGATTACGTGCGCGCCATGCAGCAGCGCCACAAGGACCGCATCATCCAATGCTGGGGCGCGGTCGATCCCTTCAAGGGCGAGGCCGCGCACGAAGAGGCGCGGCATGCGATCCGCGATCTCGGCATGCTCGGCTTCCACTTCCATCCCATCATGGGCCATTTCGCCGTCAACGACCGGCGCTTCTATCCGCTGTTCGAGGTCATCGACGAGCTGAAGGCGGCGGTGATGATCGATGTCGGCACGACCGGCATGGGCGCGGGCATGCCGGGCGGGCTTGGCGCGCGCATCCGCCACGCGCATCCCTCGGCGCTCGACGACCTCGCCGCCGATTTTCCCGAACCTCAAGATCATCGCCGCCCATCCCGGCTGGCCGTGGGTCGACGAGATGACCGCGGTCGCGCTGCACAAGGGCAATGTCTATTGGGAGATGTCGGGCTGGGCGCCCAAGTATTTTCCGCCGCAGCTCAAGACCGACATCCGCGCGCGGCTCCAGGACAAGGTGATGTTCGGCAGCGACTATCCGAGCATTCCGCATGAGCGCCTGTTCAAGGAATGGGCCGAGCTCGGATATTCCGACGCGGTGATGGAGAAGATTTTCCACGCCAACGCCGAGCGGATCCTGGGGCTGTGACCAGCGTCCTTATCGTGCTGGCGATGCCGGACGAGGTGATCGCCCGCTATCGCGAGCCCTTGGCCGCGCGCTTTCCCGAGATCGAATTGAACGCCGTCAATCACCGCGACAAGATCGATCCCTTCATCGCGCGCGCCGAAATCCTGCTGACCTTCGGCGCGATGATGGGCGACGAGGTGTTCCGCAAGGCCAAGAGCCTCAAATGGGTGCAGGTGCTCGGCACCGGCGTCGACCGGGTTGCGGATTCGCCCTCGCTCGGCGCCGACGTGATCGTCACCAACATGCCGGGCATCCACGGCGCGCCCGTGGCCGAGGCGGCGATCGCCGCGATGCTGGCCCTGGCGCGCCAGCTCCCGCGCTCGGTGCGGGCGCAGGACCGGGGCGAATGGGAGCGCTTCGCCTCGCGCCTCATCGACGGCAAGACCGCCGCCATCTTCGGCCTCGGCGTCATCGCCGAGGCATTGGCGCCGCGCTTGCAGGCGCTCGGCATGCGCGTCATCGGCGTCTCCTCGGCGCCGCGCCAGTTGCCGGGCTTCGATACCGTCCTGCCGCGCGAGCGCCTCGCCGAGGCGCTGTCCCAGGCGCACCACTTCATCCTGCTGACGCCGCACACGAAATCGACGCACCGCATCGTCGGCGAGGCGGCGTTCCATGCGATGAAGCGCGGCGGCTATTTCGTCAATCTCGGCCGCGGCGAGACGGTGGACGAGGAGGCGCTCGTGCGCGCGCTCGAGGACGGGCACCTGGCGGGCGCCGCGCTCGACGTGTTCAGCGTCGAGCCGCTGCCCAAGGGCCACAAGATCTGGGCGCTGAAGACCGTCATCGTCACGCCGCATCTGGGCGGCTTCTACGACGAGTATCCCGACCGCTCGCTCCCCGTGATCGAGCAGAATCTGCGCCGTTTCCTCGCGGGCGAGCCGCAGCATATGATCAATGTCGTAAACCGCGCGAAGGCGACGCAATGACCGAGACGAACGAGCGCTTGAACCATCCGATTTCGACGGAAGAGCTCGAGCGGCGCTGGGCCGCCGTCCGCCGCGCCATGGAAGATCGGCGCATCGACGTCCTCGTCATGCAGGCGAACAACGACTTCATGGGCGGCTACGTCAAGTATTTCACCGATCTGCCGGGCACGAACGGCTATGGCTACACCGTCGTCTTTCCGCGCGATGAAGGCATGAGCGTGGTGGGGCAGGGGCCGTTCGGCATGGACCGCGCGCTCCCGCCCGAGGGCGACGGCGTGCGGCGCGGCGTCAAGCGCATGCTCGCGGTGCCATCCTATTCCGCCGCGCCCTACACCCGCACCTACGACGCCGAGCTTGCCGAAAAGGCGCTCGAGCGGTTTTCCGGTGCGACCATCGGCCTCGTCGGCACGGCCTCGCTGCCGCACGCCTTCGTCGAGCATCTGAAGCGCGGGCGCCTGTCGAACGCGACCTTCCTCGAAGCCTCCGACCTCGTCGACGAGATCAAGGCCGTCAAGAGCGCGGAAGAGATCGACCACATGCGCCGCACCGCCCGCATGCAGGACAAGTGCATGGAGGCGGCCTTCGCCGCGGTCGCGCCCGGCAAGAAGGACATCGAGGTCGCGGCCGTGGCCGAGCAGGTGGGCCATTCCCATGGCAGCGAGCAAGGCCTCTTCATGGCGGCCTCGGGCCCGGTCGGCACCGCGGCGGTGATGGCGAACCGCCATCTCCAGGCTCGCACCATCCGCGCCGGCGACCAGTTCACGCTGCTCGTGGAAAGCAACGGCCCCGGCGGCTTCTATACCGAGCTTGGCCGCACCTGCGTCTTGGGCAAGGCCTCGCAGGAGATGAAGGACGAATTCGCCTTCGTGCTCGAGGCGCGCAAATTCGCGCTGTCGCTGATGAAGCCCGGCGCCCGCTGCAAGGACATCTGGGAAGAGTTCAACGAATTCATGCGCGCCAACAAGCGGCCCGAGGAAAAGCGCCTCTACAGCCACGGCCAGGGCTACGACATGGTCGAGCGCCCGCTCGTGCGCTTCGACGAGACGATGCCCATTGGCGCCAACATGGTGTTCTCGTGCCACCCGACCTATGTCACCGAGCGGACCTATAGCTGGGCCTGCGACGATTTCCTCGTCGGCGACAAGGGCGTCATCGAGCGCCTGCACAAATTCCCGGAAACGATCGTCGAACTGGGGTGAGGCCGATGAGCGAAGGAAAGCCGCATCGCATCGACATCCACCACCATTTCCTGCCGCAGCGCTACATGGCCGAGGAGCATGCGCGCATCGCCGGCTATACCCACGGCAACATGACGGCGGATCGTCTCATGTCGTGGACCCCGCGCCAGGCGCTCGACATGATGGACGCGAATGGCATCGCCTTCGCGATCGGCTCGGTCTCGACGCCCGGCCCATGGTTCGGCGATGTCGCGGCGGCGCGGCGCCTGACGCGCGATTGGAACGAGGTCGCGGCGCAGGCGGTGCGCGACCACAAGGACCGCTTCGGCTTCTTCGCCTGTGTCGCGCCACCCGACGCCGACGGCGCGCTCGCGGAAATCGCCTACGCGCTTGACACGCTCGGCGCCGATGGCGTGGGACTGCTCTCGAACTATGACGGCAAGTCGCTGGGCGATCCGTCGTTCGCGCCGGTGTTCGAGGAGCTGAACCGGCGCAAGGCATTGGTCTATGTCCACCCGACCATGCATCCGAATTGCGTCGGCCTCATTCCCGGCCTCATCCCGCAAGGGATCGAGTTTCCGCTCGACACGACGCGCACCATCACGAGCCTCCTCGCCACCGGCCGGCTCGCGCGCTCGCCCGATATCCGCTTTATTTTCTCGCATGGCGGCGGTGCCTTGCCGTTCCTCGCCGCGCGCATCGCCGGCGCCATCGGCCGCAGCAAGGAATTCGCAGCCAACAATCCCGCCGGCGTCGAGTCCGCGCTGATGCGGCTTTATTGCGACACCGCCTCCGCGGTCAGCACGCCGCAGCTGGCGGCGATGCTCGCCTTCTTCGAGCCCTCGCACATCCTGTTCGGGAGCGACTATCCCTTCATCGTGCCCGACCGCGAGATCGAGGAGCTCGAGCACTATCCGCTGACCGCGGCGCTGCGCGGCGCGATCGAGCGCGACAACGCGCTGATGCTGCTGCCGCGTCTCAAGACCGTGTAGGGAGAGCAAGATGGCCGACAATCCGCGCCGCATCGACGTTCATCACCACGTCCTGCCGCCCGACTACAAGGTGAAGGCGCGCGACCGGCTGTCCTATGGCGAGAATGCGTCGGCGCTGCTCGACTGGACGCCCGAGCGCGCGCTTGCGGCGATGGACGAGAACGGCGTCGCGACATCCTTGGGCTCGATCTCGACGCCCGGCATCTGGTGGGGCAACGACGCCGACGCCCGCGTGCTCGCGCGCGACTGCAACGAGTTCATGGCCGGGATGAAGCGCGCCCATCCCGGCCGCTTCGGCTTCTTCACCGCGATCCCGCTGCCGGACCTCGACGGCTCGCTCGCCGAGATCGAGCACGGCGCGAAGCTCGGCGCCGACGGCGTCGGCATCCTCACGAGCTATATCGACCGCTGGCCGGGCGAGCCCGCGTTCGATCCGGTGTTCGCCGAATTGAACCGGCGCAAGTCGGTCGTGTTCGTGCACCCGACCGTGTCCGACTGCTGCGCCGGCATCCTGCCGCAGATCCCCTCCGCGCTCGCCGAGTTCACCTTCGACACGACGCGCGCGATCCTGAGCTTCCTCGTCAACGGCACGTTCGCGCGCTATCCCGATATCCGCTTCATCTTCTGCCACGGCGGCGGCACGATCGCGCCGATCGCGCATCGCATCTCGAACCTCGGCCGCAATCCGAAGCTGAAGGAGATGCTGCCCAACGGCGTGCTGTACGAGCTGCAGCGGCTCTTCTACGACACGGCGAGCGCCGTCAACCCGCCCAACATGGCCGGGCTCACGGGCGCTCGTCGGGCTCTCGCAGATCCTGTTCGGCAGCGACAATCCCTGGGTCCCGATCGTCGCGACCGCGACCGCGGTCGACAAATTCGGCTTCACCGCGGAAGAGCAGGCGATGATCAACCGCGGCAACGCGCTCCGCCTCTTCCCGCACCTGCGCTAGATGCCGAGCCGCTTCAACTGCGCCTCGGGATAGCGCGTCCCGGCGGCCGCGCCGGGCGGGAAGGCCTGGTCGAGCGCCGCGAGCGTCTCGCGCGACGGGGCGAGGTCGGCGGCCTTGGCATTCTCCTCGAGCCAGCGGCGCTGCTTCGTCCCGGGGAGCGGCACGATGAACGGCCGCCGCGCCAGCAGCCACGCGAGCGCCAATTGCGCCGGCGTGCAGCGCTCCCTTTGCGCGAGCTCCTTCAAGGTCGGCAGGAGCCGCTCGTTGCGGCTCATATTGTCCTTCGAAAAGCGCGGATGCTCGCGCCGCCGGTCCTTCTCGCCGAGCGTCGCGTCATTGACCGTGCCGGTCAGGAAGCCGCGGCCCAACGGCGCATAGGCGACATAGCCGATGCCCAACGCGGCGCAGGTATCGAGGAGCCCGCCCTCGGCGTCGCGCGTCCACAGCGAATACTCGGTCTGGAGCGCCGCCAGCGGATGGGTCTTGTGCGCGCGCTTCAAGGTCTCGACCGAGCATTCGGAAATGCCGAGATGGCGGATCTTGCCCTGCTGTTTGAGCTGCGCCATCGCGCCGACCGTGTCCTCGATCGGCACGTTCGCATCGACGCGGTGGATGTAGTAGAGGTCGATGCACTCGACATCGAGCCGCTTCAGGCTCGCCTCGCACGCGCTTTTCACATAGTCGGGCGTGCCGCACACGCTGCCGCCGCCGTCGGGCGAGCGGATCTGGCCGAACTTCGTCGCGAGCACGATCTTGTCGCGCCGGCCCTTGATGGCGCGGCCCAGCAGCTCCTCGTTCTTGCCGTTGCCATAGGCGTCCGAGCTGTCGACGAGATCGACGCCGAGCTCGACCGCGCGATGCACGGTCGCGATCGCCTCGGGCTCGCTCGGCTCGCCATAGATCGGCGTCATGCTCATGCAGCCGAGCCCAACGGCCGACACTTCAAGCCCGCCCAATCTGCGCCGCTTCATCGCCACCTCCCTCGATCGTTCACGGAGATTGCTTCGCCGCTTCGCTCCTCGCAATGATAATAAAAAATTGTCATTGCGAGCGCCGCGCCCGCTCAACTTCCAGGCGGCGCGCGCAGGGGTTGGCTTCCACGCGTCGATGCGCTGTTGCGCCTGGAGCAGGCCGTCGGGCTTGAGCCTGACGGCAAGGTCACGCTGCAACCGCAGCGCGTCGGGCCGGTGCGGCTCGTCCGGCGGATAGAAATTCACGGCAAGGCTCACCCAGACATAGGCTTCGACAAGATCGAGCGCGACGCCTTTTCCCGGTGGCATAGAGCCCGGCGAGATTGTGCATCGCGTTGGCCTGGCCCTGGTCGGCGGCGCGGCGATACCAGACGATCGCCTCGTCGAGGTTCTCGGCCACGCCGATGCCGTGCTCGAGGTGGAAGCCGAGCGCGTCCTCGGCTTGCGGATATCCCTGCTGTGCGGCAAGGCGCATGTACTTCGTCGATTCGGCTTGATCGATGGCGACACCCTTTCCTTCCTCGAAGGTGAGGCCGAGAGTGAATTGAGCGTTCGGCAAGTCTTGAGCGGCGGCGCGCCGCAGCAGCCGGACCGCGTCGGCGAGATCGGCGGGTCCGCCCTGCGCCTTTTGTTCCATGACAGCAAGGTCGACCTCGGCGTCGCCGTTGTTCTGCTTCGCGGCCTCGGTGTAGAGCTTACGCGCCTTAGACCGGCGAAGCCTAGGAGCAGCGCGAATGGCGATCAATCGCGCGGCGCGTGCGCCGCCACGAGCGCCTCGAACATGTCGACGAGGCGCGCGGCCGGTCCCTCCGGGCCGACGCATTGCAGGCTGACCTGGGCGCCCTCGCCCAGGAGGAACAGCTCGTCGGCCAGAAGCTCCGGATCGCGCAAGCCCGCCTTGCGGCAGAGATCGAGGCACTTGGCGCGATAGAAGCTCTTGCGCTCCTCGATCACGCGGCGCGCCGGGTGGCTTTCGTTCGCAAGCTCGACCGCGGCGTTGACGAAGGCGCAGCCGCGCGGGTTCCGGCCGAGCTTGATCTCGCCCATGAAGCGCAGCCAGGCGAGGAGCTGTCCCTTGGGATCGCCTTCATGCGCGCGCTCGATCTCGGCCCAGGCGCGATCGATCCCGCCGCCGACCTCGCGCAGGCATTCGCACACCAGCTCGTCCTTCGATTTGAAGTGGCGATAGAGCGTCATCTTGTTGGTGTCGGCCGCCGCGGCGATGGCATCGACGCCGACCGCATGGATGCCGTGGCGATAGAACAGGTCGCGCGCGGCCTTGAGGATGCGGGCGCGCGGCGGCAGCTCCGGCTCGGACAGAGGCGGGCGCGGCAGCTCGCGAATATCCGAGCCCGCTGGCGAATTTAAACCCGACGTTTCCCTTGACATGTTAGTTACCGGTCTGTATCTTCCCGGGGTGTTACCGTTCAGTACCATAATCTATGGCGCCTGTCACGCGAATTCCAGCCCCGGGCGCCCGAGGAGACGAAAAATGAGTGAATCCAATCTTTTCATCAATGCCGATGCGCTCGACCGGGGGGCCGAGGGCCTGGCCGATTCGGTCGTGGCGGGGCTTTCCCCGGCGGCTTCGGAGGCGCTCGGCGATCCCATCGTGCGCGCGCTCATGGCCGCCGACCGGGTCGACCGCGCCGGCCTCGAGGGGCTGCTGCGTACGGCGGCGGCGCGGCTTCAGGCGCGCGACCTTGCCCTGCGCGAGTGCCAGCACAACCGGTATTGCCGGGCGGGCGGCGCATGACCGGCCAGCCGCACCGCCGCGAGTTGCACGCGTCGCGCGTAAGGGCTTTTGCGGTGCTGGCGAGCGGCTGAACGAAGCCAATTTCCAACCTTGCTTAAGGTAAGGCCGCTTATTATCGTCACGCTTATGGTATCAACCTATGACCCCGAGCGCAGCTTCGGCTACGTGCTGTTCGAGACCGCGCGGCTCCTGAGCAAGCGCTTCGACCAGCTCGCGCGCACGCTCGGCCTCACCCGTGCGCAGTGCCAGGTGCTGTCGCGTCTGGCGCTGCATGAAGGCATCAACCAGGCGGGCCTCGCCGAGCTGCTCGAGCTCGAGCCGATCTCGCTCGCGCGCTGTCTTGACCGCATGGAGCAGGCGGGCTGGGTCGAGCGCCGCCTCGATCCGGCCGACCGCCGCGCCCGCCTTCTCTACATGACGGCGAAGGCGCGGCCGCTGTTCGACCAAATCCTCCAGCTCGCCTACGAGGTGCGCATGGAGGCGCTGGTGGGATTGGGCGAGGACGAGCGCGACCGGCTCCTCGACATGCTGCAGCACGTTCGCGCCAACATGATCGACCGCGCCTCCGCGCCCGTGCCAGCCCAGCGCGCGCCCGTCGCGGTGGAGGCGAAGTGATGGTGAGCGCTACCGACGTCCTCACTCACAGCTTGCGCCGCGGGCGGCTGCGCATCGTGCTGATGCTGTCGGTGCCGGTGCTGCTGCTCGTCATCGCCGGCTACTGGTACCTGGCCGCCGGCCGCTATGCCGAGACCGACGACGCCTTCGTGCAGTCCGACGTGGTCATGGTCAGCGCCGACGTCGGCGGCCGCGTCGTCGACGGTCGCGTCACCGACAACCAGCCGGTGAAGCAGGGCCAGTTCCTGTTCCAGGCTCGACGACCGCAACTACAAGATCGCGCTCGACCAAGCCATGGCGCAGCTCGCATCGGCGCAGCTGCAGATCGACGGGCTGCGCGCGACCTACCGCCAGAAGCTCGCCGATCTGAAGCAGACGCAGGACACGATGGCGTATGAGCAGCACGAGCTCGACCGCCAGCAGCAGCTTCTGGCCGAGCACGTCGCCTCGCAATCGGCCTTCGACGCCGCGCGCCACAATCTCGACATGGCGCGCCAAGGCGTCGCCGTGACCGAGCAGGACATCGCCACCACGCTCGCGGCCTTGGGCGGCAACCCCGACATCCACACCGAGGACCATCCGCTCGTCGAGCAGGCGCAGGCGCAAGTCGACCAGGCGCAGCTCGACCTCTTCCACACCACGGTGAGCGCGCCGATGGACGGCATCGTCACCAATGTCGACAAGCTGCCGATCGGCCAGTATCTCAACGCCTCGACGCCGGCCTTCTCGCTGGTCTCGAACAAGACGCTGGATCGAGGCCAACTACAAGGAGACCGACCTCACCCACATGAAGCCGGGCCAGAAGGCCGATGATCGACATCGACACCTATCCCGGCCACACCTTCAGCGCGACGGTCGAAAGCATCGGCGCCGGCACCGGCTCCGAGTTCTCGGTGCTGCCGGCGCAGAACTCGAGCGGCAACTGGGTCAAGGTGGTGCAGCGCATTCCCGTGCGCCTCGTCATCGACAATCCCGATCCCGACCGCCCGCTGCGCGCCGGCATGAGCGCCAACGTCGCCGTCGACACGCAATACCGCTCGCCGCTGCTCGTCTCGATCGACAATTTCCTCGGCCATCTGGGGCTCTGAGCGATGATGGCCGCGTCCGCGAGGGCCCCGGCCAGCAAGGGTCGCACGCTCGTCACGATCTGCGTGATGCTGGCGACGATCATGCAGGCGCTCGACACTTCGATCGCCAACGTCGCCCTGCCGCACATGCAGGGCAGCCTTCAGGCGACGCAGGACCAGATCGCCTGGGTGCTCACCTCCTATATCGTCGCCGCCGCGATCGCGACGCCGTTGACCGGCTGGCTCGCCGGGCGTTTCGGGCGCAAGCGCCTGTTCCTCGCCTGCGTCCTGGGCTTCACCGTCGCCTCGCTCCTTTGCGGCATCGCCGAGACGCTGGCGCAGATGGTGTTCTACCGCCTGATGCAGGGCGTGTTCGGCGCGGCGCTCATTCCCCTGTCGCAGGCGACGCTGCTCGACGTCTATCCGCGCGAGCGGCACGGGTCGGCGATGGCGATCTGGGGCTCCGGCATCGTCGTCGCGCCCATTCTCGGGCCGACGCTCGGCGGCTGGCTCACCGACACTTACACCTGGCGCTGGGTCTTCTACATCAACCTGCCGGTCGGCATCCTCACCATCGTCGGCATCTGGTTCTTCGTCGCCGAGACCGCGACCGATCGCGACCGGCCGTTCGACTTCTTCGGCTTCGCCACGCTGAGCCTGTGCATCGGCGCGTTGCAGATGATGCTCGACCGCGGCGAGACCAACGACTGGTTCGGCTCGACCGAGACCTGGATCGAGCTGGGCCTGTGCATCACCGGACTCTGGGTCTTCCTCGTCCACGCGGCCACGGCCGAGCATCCGTTCATCAGCCTGGCGCTGTTCAAGGACCGCAATTTCGTCGCCGGCTCGATGCTGATGTTCCTGATCGGCATCCTGCTCTACGGCACGCTCGCGCTGCTGCCGCCGCTGCTGCAGGACCTCATGAACTATCCCGTCGTCACGACCGGCCTGGTGCTCGGCGCCGCGCGGGCTCGGCACGCTCGTCGCGATGGGCGTCGTCGGCCGGCTCACCGGCAAGATCGACGCGCGGCTTCTCCTCGCCGTGGGATTCTCCGTCACCGCCTATTCGCTCTGGCGCATGACCGGCTACTCGCTCGACATGGACATGTGGCCGGTCGTCACCATCACCATCACTGCAAGGCTTCGGCTTGGGGATGGTGTGGGTGCCGCTTTCGGCCGCCTCGTTCTTCACGCTGCCGGTCGCGCTCAGGACCGAGGGCTCGGCCTTCAGCTCGCTCGTGCGCAACATCGGCGGCAGCATCGGCATCGCGGTCGGCGAGAACGTGCTGGTGCGCAACATCCAGATCAACCATTCCTCGATCGCGCAGTTCGCCACATCCCTACAACCCGATGATGCAGCTCCCGAGCGTCCATCACGCGTGGAACATGGACACGACTCTCGGGCCTCGCCGCGCTCAACGCCGAGGTCACGCGCCAGGCGGCGATGATCGCCTATCTCGACGTGTTCAAGCTGTTGATGATCCTGACGCTGGCGCTGATCCCGCTGCTGTTTGCTGCTGCGCGACACGCGCGGCGCCGCCCGCCCGCCGGCGGCTGCGCTCGACTAGGGTTCGCTCAGCGCCTCGCGGAACTGGCGCGGGTCGAAGTCGGCGGTGCCCTCCTCGCCCTGGCGCGTGACGCGCAGATCGAGCCGCGCCGCCGCCAGCAGCGCGTCCTCGGTGAGCGCGCCGCCATTCTCTGGATCCTCGATCGCGTGCCGCGCCAGCGACGGGCTCGCGGCGAGCAGGCGGTAGAGCGCCGTCACCCGCATATAGAGCGTCAGCGTCGTCGTCACGTTCGTGCCGAGATTCTCGGCGAAGAGATCGAGCACGGCGGCCGTGTCGATCTCCTGTCCCGCGTCCTCCTCGTCCTCGTCCTCGTCGCCGCGCGGGTTCTCGGCGGCAAGCTCGCTCAGATATTCGCCGAACAGGAAGATCGCCGAGGCCAGAACCTCCGGGCTCGACCGCGGGCACGCGTGGCGGGATGGAGAAGGGCAGGACATGCGACATGAGTTCGGATTCTGCCGAGCTAGGTCCGGCGATGCAACCCCTCGGAGCTCAGGCGCGCGAACTCGCGCGACCAGGCGGGCGCAGGCGCGGCCGGGCCGCCGCCGGCTGCTGCCGTGGCCCGCGTTACGCGCGGGGTGACGGCGGCTCGCCGCGAACTCATGTTGCAACCGCTCGGCGAGCCGCACGGCCAGCGCGACGATGGTGAGCGTCGGCGGCGCCGCGCCGCCGGTGGGAAAGACCGAGCTTCCCGCGATGAAAAGATTCTCGAGCCCATGCACCTTGAGCTCGCCATCGACCACGCCCTCTTTCGGGTCCGCCGCCGCGCGCGTCGTGCCGATCTGGTGCCAGCCGCCTTCGAGGTTCTCGGGCCAGCCGTCGCTCTCGCCGGGGCCGAGAGGGCCGAGCCGGCCGACGCCAAGGCGCCGCAGCTCGCCGTCCAGGATCTCTTCCGCGCGCACGACGGTCCGCCGGTCGATCGGCAGCGTGCGCCAGTCGAGCTTCACGCGGTTCTGGCCGAACGCGTCGCGCGCGTGGTCGAGGCTCACGCGGCTGTCCGGGTTGGGCGCCTGCTCCGGCTTGCTCTCGACGAGGAAGCCATGCATGAGGCGGCCGGGCTGGAAATATTGCAGCAGCGCCGCGATCGTGACGCGGTCGAACTGGCGCACGATGTCGCTTGCCTCGCGCCACGTGAGGCCCCTCTTGCCGTACGGCGGGAAGCGGATGAAGGGATCGGAGCTGCGGCCCGAATCGAGCGACAGCACGAGCTTGCGGAAGGCGAGCCAGCCCCTCGAATTCGTGGCCGAAATAGCACGGATGGATGTTGGCGCTGTAATTGAGGAGCCGCTCCTTCGCCTGGACCGCGGCGGGCAGCGCGATGCGCGCGACGACACCCTTGTCGCGGAAGGTGACGCCGTAAAGCGCGCTCCGTGAGCGAGCGCCCGCTCGCCACAAGCGCGCGCTTCGTGTGCGGGTGCTCCATGAAGAAGCGCCCGACGAGGCCGCGCCCGTTGCCGATGCCTTGCGCCGCGACGTCGTTCGACAGCAGCAGGAGGCGCGCGTTCTCGATGCCGCCGGCGGCGAGCACGAACAGCTTCGCCGCGAACGCGAAGCGCGTGCCGGAAAGGCACCCCGCCTTGACGCGCAGCACCGTCTTGGCGTCGTGGCTCGCCTCGAGCTCGAGCGCGTTCGCATGCAAATAGCAGCGGATGTTGCGCGCCTGGCGCAGCGTCTCGCGATAGACCTGGCCGAAGCGCGTCGGCCGGCTGAAGCGGTAGATCGCCGTCTCGAGCTTGTGCGGGTCGAAGGGCAGCAGCCGCGCGCGGGCATGCCCGATCTCGCCCAGCGCCGCGTCCGGCTCGTAGCCATCGCCCGCGAGCTCGCACAGCGCGTGCGCCCTGCGGTAATAGGGCGCGAGCGCCGCGGCCGGGAACGGCCAGCCGCTATGTTCAACCCACGCGCGCTCTTCGAAGTCGATCGGATCGAGCGGGCGGCACCAGCCGCCCCACGCATTGGTGTTGCCGCCGAAATAGCGCACCTGGCAGACGTCGAGCGCGAAGTACGGGAGACCCACATTGGCGCCGCCGTAAAGCGCCTGCGCCGCCCACGAGAATTCGAGCCCGCCGCTTTCGAGCAGCGCCACGTCCAACGATTTGCCGCCGAGCTCGAGCGCGAGCGTGATCCCGGCGGCGCCGCCGCCGATGATGCAGATGTCGGACTGAACCGTCGAACCGGCCGGAATTGCTCGCGCGTCGATCAACATTGGGGCAAGGATCGCGCAGCTTTATGGTTCCGTAAAAACGCGAGGGCAAAAGAATTGTTCCGCTACCAATGGGCTTATGCGCCCCGCCGTGCGGAACTTCGGGTGTGCATTGCCGTTCTTTTGCGGTCGTCGGGCGCCGCCGGGCGTTTTCCCCGCGACAGCGGCAAGGACGGACGAGATGGCATTACCGACCCCGGCCCCGACCCTGGCCCAGAACGGCATCGTGGCGCGCCGGACGCCAGACGCGACGGCGAACGTTTTGGGCAGCACGCTCGACAGCATCGATCTGCGCAATTTCTGGGGCGCGGTGTGGCGCTGGCGCGGCGTCGTGATGTGGACGACGCTCATCCTCACCGGGCTGTCGTTCCTCGTCATCCGCTCGCTCACGCCGCAATACACCGCCTCGGCGCAGGTGCTGGTCGGCGTCGACCAGATCAAGGTCGGCGAGCTCCAGGCCCTCATCTCCGATCTCAAGGGCGGCGGCGACATCAGCGGCCCGATCGCGACCGAGATCGGCGTCATCCGTTCGCGCAAGATCGCCGAGAACACGATCGCCAAGCTCAACCTTCAGAACGATGCCGAATTCAACGCGGATCTGCGCCCGCCGACCTGGTTCCAGCGCCTCATGAGCGGGCAGCACATCATCCCGCAATCCTGGCTCGGCATCGTCGGCGACGACAAGGCCGCCGGCCCCGCCGCCGGCGACGATCCGGAGATGACGAAGATCGTCAACGTGCTCGAGAACGATCTGCGCGTCAGCAATGACGGGCACTCGCGCATCATCACCATTTCGGTCGAGTTGAAGAATCCGCGAACCTCGGCGCTCGTGGCGAACACGATCGCCGACAACTACATCGTCGCGGGGCTCGACGCCAAGTTCGAGACGACGAAGCGCGCCAACGTGTGGCTCGCGGACCGCCTCAACACGCTGCGCGAGGAAGTGCAGGTGTCGGAGAACGCGGTCGAGAAATTCCGCAACGACAACGGCCTCCTGCAGGCGCAGAACCCGACCGTTCCCGGCACCGAGGGCATGACGCTCGCGATGCAGCAGATGTCGCAGATTTCGGCCGACGCGATCACCGCCCACACCAAGTTCCTCGAGGCGCAATCGCGCCTTGCGGAGCTGCAGCGGTCGGGCGCGACGAGGGGCGGCAGCGCGGCGGTGAACGCGGTCCAGAACGACAGCATCCTCGAGGTTCTGCAATCGCCGACCATCCAGAACTTGCGCGCGCAGGAGGCCGACGCCGAGCGCCGCGCCGCCGACCTCGGCGGGCAATTCGGCGACAAGTATCCGCGCGTCATCAGCGCCCGCGCCGAAGTCGCCGAGATCCGCGCGCGCATCCAGGCCGAGGTGAACCGCGTGATCGACGCGCTCCGCAACGAGGTTTCGACGCAACAGGCGCGCGAGCAGGACCTCAACAACCTCCTCGCCAAGATGAAGACGGATGCCGCGCGCAACGACATCGCCGAGGTGCAGCTGCACGATCTCGAGCGGCAGGCCGACGCCGACAAGACGCTCTATCAGAATTTCCTCAACCAGTTCAAGCAGACGCAGAGTCAGGACAGCTTCCAGCAGCCGGACGCCGAAGTGCTGTCGCGGGCGGCGCTGCCGCTGCTGCCGAGCTTCCCGCAGACGGCCGTGCTGACGCTGCTCTGCGCCGGCGCGAGCTTCATGCTCGGCATCATCCTGGCGCTCGTCTTCCAGTATCTCGATGTCGGCGTGCGCAGCATGGAGCAGTTGAAGAACGTGCTGCACGTGCATGCGCTCGGCATGGTGCCGGCGCCGCAGGGCATGGGCCGCGGCAAGCTGGCGCGCGAGGTGATCGACCGGCCGATGTCGAGCTACTCCGAGGCGATCCGCACCATCCATACGAACCTGATGCTGTCCGACGTCGATCAGAGGCCGCGGGTCGTGCTCGTCACCTCCTCGCTTCCGGGCGAGGGCAAATCGACGCTGTCCGTGTCGCTCGCCGAGATCTCGGCGCGCTACGGCCAGAAGGTGGTGGTGGTCGATGCCGATTTGCGCCGTCCCAGCCTCCATCGCCTGGCGACGGTCACCGCCAAGCCCGGCCTCGTCGACTGGCTCCTCGACCGCGTGGCGTTCGACGAGATCCTGCAGCGCCATGCCTTGGGCGGCGTCGACGTGATCGCGGCCGGCGAGCTTCCGACCGTGCCGCCCAATCTCTTGTCCTCGGAGCGGTTCAAGCAGCTCCTGCGCGGCCTCGGCGAGCAGTACGACCTCGTCGTCATCGATTCCGCGCCCGTGCTGGCGCTGCCCGATACGCGCGTCCTGTCGATGCTGGCCGACAAGACGGTGTTCGTGGTGCGCTGGGCCTCGACCTCGCGCCGCGTCGCGGCGGCTGCCTTGCAACAGCTCGACGAGAGCGGCGGCTTCGTTGCCGGCGCGGTGCTGACCGCGGTCGACATGAAGGCGCATGCCAAGGACGGGTTCTACGACTCCGTCCTCTATTCCGGGCAGCTCAAGGAATATTATCGGTGAGCGAGCCGGCCGGGCGCGAGGCGCAGGGCCAGGAACCGCTCGTCAGCGTCCTCGTCCCGACCTTCGACCGGCCGCGCTATCTGCGCGACACGTTGGCGAGCGCCGTGGCGCAGAGCTGGCGCAATCTCGAGATCGTCGTCAGCGACAACGCAAGCCCAACCGATCCCGCGCCGATCGTCGCAAGCTTTGCCGATCCGCGCATCGTGCTCTATCGCAACAGCGAGAATCTCGGCGCCACGCGCAACATCATGGCCGGCCTCGCGCGCTGCCGCGGCAAATATGTGGCCATATTGGGCGACGACGATCTGTGGCAGCGCGATTTTCTGGCGACGCTCGTCGGCACCGCTCGAGCGCGACCCGTCGCTCGTCCTCGCCTTCTGCGATCACGGCATCATCGACGGCGAAGGGCGTCCCGACGATGCGACCGCGGACAAGGTGACGCGGCGGTTCGGCCGGCATCGCCTGCGCGAGGGCGTGCAGCGGCCGTTCGACCGGATCGCCCTCGTCGATCGCGCCATCTGCATCGTCTCGGGCGCGGTGCTGCGCCGCGCCGATTTCGATTGGCGGGATCTTCCGGGCGATCTCAAATTCGGCGGCGATTTCTATATCTCCTATCTTGCCGTGCGCACCGGCAAGGCGTGCTACTACCTGCCGCAGCGCCTCGCCTTCTACCGCTATCACCGCGGCTCGCTCAGCGCGAGCCTCGCCGCGAGCGAGCAGAAGCTTCAGAACGCACACGATGCGATGTCGTACTGGAGCCAGCTGCTGCGCGACCCGGCGCTCACGCGCGACAAGCGCTATTTCGAAATGAAGCTCGCCTTCAATGCGCTGCGTGCGGCTGCGGTGCTCGTGCGGTGCGGCCAATGGCGCCGCGCGGGAGCGCAGCTCAGGCGCTCGTGGAGCGCTGGGCTGCTGCCGCCGCGGATTTTTGCCGCTCATCTGATCTACGCGCTGCGCCTGCGCCGCGCGCGCGCGTGAAACTGGCGCCAACGCGTGTCCAAGTCCGGACCGGCCGCGTTCGGCGCAGCAACCTTGCGGCCGGCGCGAGCAAAGGAGGAGCAAGCTGTCGAAGGCGCAACTTACGGTTAACCATGCGTTAAGTCCGCACGGCCAGCCTCGCATGCAAGCAAGTTGGTGCGCCGTCGCTTTTCGGTGCGCGGTACTTTTTTTGGTCGTGAAAGGACTTTTTCTTATGACGGGTGTCGAACATTCGGACTGGCTTCTTGGCCACGGACATTATCATCACGCCTTCGCCGCCGATACGAGCAACGCCGCTCCTTCGGTCCCGGCCGACCAGCCGGCCAACTCCAATCACATCGATAGCGTCGCGTCGGTACTGAAGACGTTGTGGCTCACCGAGCCGCCGGCGCTCAGCGTCGGCAGCAGCGCGCTCACCGTCGATGAGGGCGGCTCGATCGCGTTGCCGATCAGCGTCGCACCGTCGAGCACGCACGGCGCGACCACGGTCGCGATCGGCGGACTGGCGAGCTACGAGACCATCACCGATCAGCTCGATCACCACGTGTTCACGGCCAGCGCGAGCTCGGGCTCGGTCACGCTCACCGCCGCCGAGGTGAATAGCGGCCTCACGCTGTCGTCGGATTACAGCGGGCCCGACAAGCCGGTGAACACGCTCACGGTGAGCGCGAGCGAGACGCTCGGCCATCAAACGCTCACAGCGGCGCCGCAGACGATCCAAGTGACCGACCCGCCGGCGAGCACGGGCACGAGCGGCGGCAGCAATGCGCTGACCCTGCAGGTGTCGGGCGACAATTACAACGGCGATCCGCAGATCGAGGTGTTCGTCGACGGCACGCAGGTCGGCAGCAGCAGCTACACGATCACGGCCGATCATTCCTCGGGCCAGTGGCAGACCGTCACGATCGCCGGCAATTTCGACCCGACGGTCGCGCACCAGGTGCAGGTGGAGCTCACCAACGACAGCTGGGACGGCACGTCGTGGTGGGCGTCGGGCGGCAGCTCCGACGGGCACGACATCAACGTCTATGTCGAATCGATCTCGCTCAACGGCGCGACGCTCGAAGGAAGCCAGGCCGCGACCAATACGGCGACGAACGGCATCGTCGCCGTCTCCGATCCGAACACGGCGGTGCTGGATACCGACGGCACGCTCGCCTTCAATGTTGCCGCCGCTTCGGCTCCGGTGACGAGCGGCAGCGGCAGCAGCACGGGCACGGTTCCCGCCGGCAATCCGCTGACGCTCCAGGTCTCGGGCGACAATTACAACGGCGATCCGCAGATCGAAGTGTTCGTCGACGGCACGCAGGTCGGCAGCAGCAGCTACCTCGTCACGGCCGATCATTCCTCGGGCCAGTGGCAGACCATCACGATCGCCGGCAATTTCAGCTCGGCCACGGCGCACCAGGTGCAGGTGGAGTTCACCAACGATAGCTGGGACGGTACGTCGTGGTGGGCCTCGGGCGGCAGCTCCGACGGGCACGACGTCAACGTCTATGTCGAATCGATCTCGCTCAACGGCGTCACGCTCGAAGGAAGCCAGGCCGCGACCAATACGGCGACGAACGGCGTCGTCGCCGTTGCCGATGCCAACACGGCGGTGATGGATACCGACGGCACGCTCGCCTTCACTGTCGCCGATCCGCCCGCAACGACGAGCGGCAGCACGAGCAGCAGCGGCGGCGCGGATCCCGGCGTGGGCTACGGCTCGGTGCCGTCGGGGACGGGCTATTACGTCTCGCCCTCGGGCAGCGACAGCAATCCCGGCACGCTCGCAGCACCCTTCGCCACGCTGGCGCACGCGCAGCAGGCGATGGAAGGCAGCTCGATCAAGACGACCTATGTCGAGGCCGGCACCTACAATCTCGGCAGCACGCTGACGCTGACCGCCGCCGACAATGGCGAGAGCTGGGACTACTATCCCGCGAACGGCGTCGATACCGCCGTTCTGAACGGCGGCGGCTCGCTCCAGACCGTGATCGAGCTCGATGCAAGCAACGTCACGATCAACGGCCTCACGATCGAGAACTACGCCAATTTCGGCATCCACTACGACGGCGGATCGACCATCAGCAACATCACGATCGCGAACTGCAACATCGGCGACAGCACCGCGACCGGGACGTGGCAATCGGGCGCCGTCTTCATCGACAACGTGAATGGCATCACGATCAGCCACAATTACATTCACGACGTGCAGAGCGAGGGCATCGCGCTCTTTGCCTTCAACCCCGGCGATGTGCTCGACAATGTGAGCATCGACGGGAACGTCGTGCTGAACGCCGTGCAGGGCATGACGGACGGCGGCGCCATCTACGTCAGCGACCACGACGGCTACCACGGCACCAACACGTCGATCACGAACAATTACGTGGCGGGCTATGGCTCCGCCGCGTCCTCGCGCGCGGCCGGCATCTATCTCGACGACAGCGCGAGCTATTGGCAGGTGACCGGCAACGTCGTCGGGCCGCCCAATCCGGCGAGCCCCAACAGCAGCCAAAGCGACTATGCCTTCGAGGTCAACAACGGCATCCACAACAACATATCGAACAACGTCGTCGATCTCGGCTCGACCGGAAACGTCTACGCCGTCCTCTGGTATTATGGCGACAACCAGACCGTCTCGCTCACCGGCCCGAGCCAGTCCGGCGAGACATTCACGCACAACCTCGTGCTCATGAACTTTGCCGGCTCCTACGACCCGACCGAGCACGGCGCCTATGCGTTCTTCCAGAACTCGGGCAACGCGAGCGACTTCACGATCGCCGACAACATGTATTACAACTACGGCGGTGGTCAGATCCTCACCAACGGCCCGGTTTCGAGCGATACCAACCCGGTGGTTCAGTCTCCGCTGGCCTCGGGCTGGGCCTATCAATTGTCGTCGAGCAGCCCGGCCTTGACCGGCGCGATCGCTTTCGCGCCGCTCGCCGGCGGCTGGGGACCGCGGGGCTTCGTCATGCCGCAAATCACGACCGCATCCGACATGTGACAGTGCGATGCGGCCGGATCGCCCGCCGCCGCCATGCCGGCGGGCGGTCTTTCTTCGCGCACGCATTGCTTGCCTTTGGGTTGAACAGCCGGGGGAACCTTCCATTTCCCTTAGCGTTCTGCGCACGGCCAAGAGCATCGTTGGGGACGCCCGTGAGCAATGCCGTATCGGAGGCCGAATTCTTCCGCATCGCCCGGCAGACCGCGGTCGGGCTCGGCCTCGAAATCGATTACGAGCATGAGCAGATGGCGCATCTGGGCCGCGCGCTGAGCGGGACCGAGCGGTTTCTCGACATCGGTGCCAATCAGGGGCTCTACGCCCGCGTCGCCAACCAGGTCCTCCGCAACGGCACGATCGCGCTCGTCGAGGCGAATCCGGACCTCGCCGAAATGCTCCGCCGCGACGTCGCGACATGGCCTGACAACGGCAACAGGATCGAGGTGTTTGCGATCGCGGCGGGCGACGTTGCGACGAAGCTACCGTTCTTCATGCACGGCTCCGACGCACTTGGAACGCTGGTGCATAAGGGCCCGGACGCGACGCTGTATGCCGAGGTGGCGTGCGAGCCGCTCGACAAGCTGTTCGCGCCGCAAGCACGCACGCTCATCAAGATCGATGTCGAAGGCTTCGAGTACCGGGTCGTGCTCGGCGCGCGGCGGCTCCTCTCGTCCGGCGCGCGGGTGTTCCTCGAACTGCACGGCTGGGGCGACGCGGAGCGACGAAAATACCCGTTCCACGTCATATCGCTGATGTACCGGAGGGGTTTCGCGGTATCGCGCGTCGGCAATTCCTACACATACGATTTCGTGCGCGCGGGCTTTCCGAAACGCACCGCGGCGTTCCTGCGCTGGGGTCCGGTGTTCGCGGCGAAATACCTGATCCGCCGCCTCGGGCTGAGGCCGCTCGTCTACCGCCTCCTGTGGCCGGATCTTGCCGCGCGCGCGGGTCAGTGACGCGGGTCGCGGCAGGCGGTTCGCCCGGCGCTAAACGTCTTTCGACTTGTCGGCAAGGATTGGCGCGCTGCGCGGTCCTGCGCGGACGAACGCCGCCGCAATGGCCCACAGCCACGCGCGCTGAGAGCGGTTGAGCAGGATCCAATACCCGCCCGCCGCTGCCACGCCTGTATATGCGGCGCCGAGTTCGATCAGGCCGATCCAGCCGCTCGGCTCGATCAGGTGCGAGAGCAGGAAGGCGCACGCCGCGCTGCCGGCAAAGGACAGCGCCGTCGTCTTGAGATTGCGCAACAGGCCGGTGCCGGCCTTGCGCTCGATCACCCGGTCGGCGAGCAGCGAAAGATAAACGGCGACGCCGACGATCTCGCCGGCGCCGATTCCGGCCGCGACACCGCGCGCGCCGTACCACGGCGCAAGAAGTGCGGCTATGGCCATCGCCAGTCCGGCCGAGGCGAACAGGCCCTTGTTCAGCGGGCCGGGATAGCCCCCATACCACAGCAGCGCGAAGGCGACCTGCGCCGGCGCGCAGATCGCGGTTTCCGCGACCAGGATCAGCATCAGGTAGGGGTCGTACGGGATGTGGCCGTGGGTCCACAGCGCCATCACCAGCGGCGCCGCCACGAGCGTGATGCCGCTCAAAGCCCCGACGATCGACGCGAGCGCCAGGCTCGCGCTCGCGTAAACCCGCGCGAGCGCGCTGCGGTCGCCGCGCGCGAGCAACCCGGCCAGCTCCACGCCGGCCGGGTGCGCGAACTGGTACGGCAGTTGGCGCGCCACGCCGGCGATCGTGCGCGTCGCGGTGAAGAGCGCGATCGCGCCCTCGGGCGCCCCCGCGTTGGCGAGGATGAGATTGGGCCCGTTGACCATGACCGCGAGGCTCACGGGATTGACGAGATAGGAGCATGCCTGCCGCACCCGCCGTCCCATCTCGGTCAACGGCACGAAGGCCGGCCGCCATCTCATGTCGGGATAGCGCAGGCGCACGTCGGCGATCTCGGCGGCGAGCAGCGCCAGCGTCACGGCGGCGTAGCCCGCGGCCGCGCCGAGCGGCCCCCGTCCGGCCATGGCAGGGAGGGCGACGCCGGCGCTTTGCAGCACGATCAGGATGCTCGAGACGTGATAGCTGCGGCTCAAATCGCCGCGCGCGCGATAGACCGCGAGTCCGAGGGTGATCGGTATCGCCGCCGCCTGCGCCAGTGCGAGCAGCACGGCGATCGTGGCGAGCCGCGTCGCCGCCGATCTGGCGCGTCGGAATGAGCGCCGTCCAGGCGGGCTCGATCCAGAGCAGCGCCAGGATCGCGGCGATCAGCGCCGTCAGCGTCGCGAACATGCCGAGCGCCACCGCCCATTCGCGCGCGAAGAGCTCGCCGTCCTCCTTCGACCATGCGTCGATCAGCTTGACGGTCGTGAACTGGACGAGGCCGAGATCGCCCAATATCAAAAACGCCGTCACCGAGTAGGTCAGCAGCCAGTCTTCGTAAACCGCCGTGCCCCAGGCGCCGAGACACACCGGGACCAGGAGGAACTGCTGCACGACGCGCGTGAACTGGCTCAGCCCTTGCGCGCCTGCGGTCTTGACGATGCGGCCGGCTATTCCGCCAATCGACGTTTGCGTTCTACCAGACAAGGACCGCTCCGTCGCGACAGCAATCGCCGCAATTTCTCCGCGCGCACGGGCCATCCTGCGGCGTCGGACGGCATGCGTCGAATTCGTCCTTCTAACGGACATTCCCTTGTCCGGGCTCGCAGCGCCAAACGGTTGCGTCAGCGCGAGAGTTCCCAACCTGCCTCGTTGTCGGCACTGGCCGCTGCAGGCGCGGAACTTTCGGCTGAACCAAGGGTTAGATCGGCCGGGCAGGCGCGCAGTTTGCGCGCGGCGTTTCATGGGGAGCGGCGGTCATGGGCGCGTCGATCGTATTCGGCGGCAGCGGCTTCATCGGAACGCACCTGGTGCGGCGCCTCGCGGCCGCCGGCGAGAGCGTGGTCTCGGTCGACCGGCGCGAGCCGCGGGACCTGCTGTCCGGCGTCGATTACCGCCGCGCCGACGTGCGCGATCTCGGCGGCTTCGCCGCGCCCGCCGATCTTGCGACCATCTACAACCTCGCCGCCGTCCACGCGACGCCGGGCCATCTCGACCACGAATATTACGAAACGAACGTCCTGGGTGCGGTCGCGATCACCGAATTCGCGCGCCGCGCGAATGTCGGCGAGCTCGTGTTCACGAGCTCGATCTCCGTCTATGGGCCGGGCGAGGAAACGAAGTCCGAGGCATCGCCGCTGACGCCGTCATCGCCCTATGGCTGGTCGAAGATGCTGGCCGAGCGCGTGCACCGCGCGTGGTTTAACGAAGCGCCCGCGGCGCGGCGCCTCGTCATCGCGCGGCCGGCGGCCATCTTCGGGCCGGGCGAGCGCGGCAATTTCACGCGCATGGCGATGCTCTTGAAGGCCGGCATGTTCGTCTTTCCCGGGCGGCGCGATGCGGTGAAGGCGTGCTTTTATGTCGATGATCTGCTCGATGCGATCCTCTACGCGAGAGGCGCGCCCGACCGCTTCGTGCTGTTCAATGCCTGCTATCCCGACCGCTACACGCTCGCTGAGATCGTCGAGGCGTTCCGCGCGACCTATTTCCCCAAGGCGAAGACCTTCAATCTGCCGCTCGGCGTCGTCATCGCCGCGGCGCGCGTCCTGCAAGGGGCGTCGGCCTTTGGTCTCGGCATCCATCCCGAGCGCGTCATGAAGCTCGTGCGCTCGACCGACATCGCGCCGCGCTGGCTTGAAGCGCGCAACGTGCTGAGCCGGGGTAGGATCGCGTCGGCGCTCGAGCGCTGGGCCGAGCGCTCGAGCGGCAAGTTCACGTGACCGGCCGCGTCTCGCTCCCGCGGGGCGAGGCGGGGATGCGGCTTGGCGCCGCCGCGCCGGTGATGAGATCCTCGTAGGATTGCAGGATCGTCGCGCGGTCCATGTGGGTCGCAACGAAAGCGCGGCCGCGCCGCCCCATCTCGCCGAGCGCCGCGCGGTCGGCAAGAAGCCTGGCCACGCCCTCGAACAAGGCCTCGTCATCGCCCGGATGGACGCAGATGCCGGCGCCCGAATTGCGCGCCAGATGATCCAATGGGCTGCCCGCCTCGGCGACGCACACGAACGGGCGCCCCGCCGCCATGATGGTGAAGAGCTTCGAGGGCAGCGCATAGCGCGCCACGTTCATCGCCTGCGGGACGAGGTGGAGATCGATCGACTGGAGCGATTGGCCCATCTGCTCGGCCGGGACGAGCGGCAGGAATTCCGTGTTCGCCACGCCCATGTCGGCGATCGCCGCTTCGATGCGCTTCCGTTCCGAGCCGTCGCCGCGCAGCACGACCCGCACATCCGGGCGGCGCTCGTTCAGCATGCCGATCAGCGGCAGGATCTGATCGAGGTTCTGCTTCTTGCCGAAATTGCCGCTGTAGCCCACGACCGGCGCGCCGTCGCCCAGATCCCTTTCCGGCAGGCTCGCCGACCAGATGGGCAGGACCGTGACCGGCCCGCGATAGCCGATCTCGCGCAGCTCGGCGGCCATGCCGTCGCTCAGCACGATCATCCGCGCGGCGCGGGCGAAGGCCCAGCGCTCGACCGTGCGCATGAGGCGCAGCAAGGTCCCGTGCCGGGCGATGCCGAGCGCGGCGGCGAGCCCGCTCTCGATGTCGTGCACGACGCCGACGACCGGCGCGCCGGTGCGCCAGGACAGCGCCGCCGCGCCGAACAGCGACAGGCAGCTCGGCACATAGGCGACGATCACGTCGGTATCGGCGAATGCGCGCCCCGTGCCGTGGCGCAACACGCCGCCGAGGAACGCGAGATCGCTCGCCAGCCGCTCGCGGAAGCCGCCGCTGCCGCGGCCGCGCGTTGCGATGCGGTGCAGCCGGGCGCCGTTATAGCTCTCGCGGTCGCGCGCGCCGTCCTGCCACGCGGCGAAGTCATTGGCGTTGGGATAATGCGGGCGGAAGGCGATGATGCGCAGCTCGTGCCCCTTGCCGCGGAGCCAAACGGCGAGGTCCGTGCAATAAGGTGCCGAGCCGATGCTCTCGGGCCAGAAATAAGGCGAGATATACGCGATTTTCATCAGCGCAACGGTTGCGGGGATTTGCCGCTTCAACGAGCCGGCACGACGATCGTTCCGCCGCCGCCGACGCTCTCAGGCGCTTGCGCGGCCGGCGCAAATCGCCTCGGCCAGGCGCAGGCCGAGCGCGATCGCGGTGAAGGTCGGGTTGGCCGAACCGGTGGTTGGATAGACCGCCGCGCCGGCAACGTAGAGGTTCCTCGTGCCGAACAGCCTCAGGTCGCGATCGACGACGCCGTCTGCCGCCGATGCCGCCATGCGCGCCGTCCCCATATGGTGATAGCCGTCGTCGAGCTTCTGGATGAAGCCGGGGTCGCGCGCGGCCAGCGCCGGATCGATGCGCACGCGGGCGAGCCCATGGCGCTCGAGATGTGCCGCCACGAGCTCGGCGAACGCGGCCATGGTCTCGATCTCGCGTCCGTCGATGCGCCAGTCGAGCGCCACCACCGGCATGCCGAGCCCGTCGCGCTTGTCGCCGAGACGCACGGCGCTTTCGCGCACCGGAAATTGCTCGCAGCACAGGCGAAGCTGGATGCCCTGATCGGTCGGATTGTACATGCGGTGGCTGCGCAGATAGCGGATCACCATCGGCAGCACGACGCGCAGCATCGATGCGAGCGAGCGCGGGTCCGGCACGAGATGTCTCTGAAAACGCCCGCGCAGGAGCGAGCGCACCAGCAGCTTCGCATTGAAGAGATGTTCCTGCAGGCTCGAATTGAACAGGAAATATCCCGAGATGCCGAGGAGCCGCATGTCCTGCTGCGTCTTGACCGACGGTTTCAGCTTCGGCGCGTATTTGATGCCGTCGAGATAGGCGTTGTCGAAGAGATCGTGGAAGCGCTTCTTGTCGAGCGGCGTCACCTGGCCGGCCCAGCCATCGACGTGGTCGGCAAAGCCCTTGCCGAGCCATTCGTTATCGGCCCAGGGTGCTTCGCCGCCGTCGGCGAGCGGCAGCTTCAGGAGCCGCGCGATCTCGATCGTGCCGTTGGCGAGGATGACGCGGCGTGCGGCAAAGCGGCGCACGCCGCCGCCCGCGGCGCGCACGAAGACGCCGGTGACGCGCTCCTTCGCCGCATCGGCGTCGAGCGCCACGACCGGCGCGTTGAGGAAGACGCGCAGCCGCTCGCTCGCGGCGATTTCGCGCCCGTAGAGCGCGGCGAAGTTCGGCTCCGGCGCCCACGCGCTGAAGATCGCCTCGAGCGCGCCATCGCTTTCCGGCGGCACGATGCCGAGCCGCTGCCACACGTGCTCGTCGGCGAGATGCTGGCTCATGCCGAGGAGCGCGTAGCCGCGCTCGTAGTAAGGGTCGAGCTCCGCCCGCGTGATCGGCCATGCCGCGTCGCTGATCCACGGGCGATGCTGCAACACGATCGGCTCGAAGGTCAGGAGCTGGCCGCCCCAGAAATTGGTCGTGCCGCCCAATGCGCGGAAGCGGCCGAGATGAAGCCCGGCAAGGTGCCGCGCGCAGCATTGGGCGGTGCGGAAATAGTCCTGCGATTGGGCGTCGATGCTGGCGCCGCCGGCCTCGAGCACGATAGCCTCTCTGCCGGCGCGGTGGAGTGCCACCGCCAGCGCCAGCCCGACCGCGCCCGCGCCGACGATGAGCGTCTCGGCCTCTTGCTCCGTGTCGTCGGCGAATTGGCTAAGGTCGGCCAGCATCGACGAGTTCGGCCTGCTTCTCGTACCGCACCAGGCTCGCCGGCGCATCGCGCGCGACGAGCCGCGCGAAGGCCGCGCCCGCCGCGAGCCGCGCGCCGTCGCCCAGAAGCGCCACGTTGCGCCTGATGTGATCGGCGTTGCGCGACGAGAACAGCGTGATGCCGCCGCGATTGGCGTCGCGTGCCGCCGCCAGCATCAGGCCGGACAGAGCCGACGCATCGGCGACATCCGCTCCGAGCTCGTCCGACCAGCGCCGCGCGACCTTGGGATTGGCGCCGAGCCACGCGCGCAGCAGCTGGAAATCCTCCGCAAGGGCGCGATGCGTGATGACGAAGCTGCCGGGAAAATCGGGTCTTGGCGCCGCTCAGCACCGACCACTCGAACTGCAGCACCGGGCAGAAGCGGCGATCGGCGCGGTGGATCGCCGCCGCCGCCGCCGCCGCGCTGCCGATCCCGAATGTCCTGATCTTGCCGTCCTTGACGCTGCGCTCGAGCGCTGCGAGCAGTTCGTCGTCGAGATCGCTCGCGGCCGCCTCATGCAGCAGCAGGATGTCGATATAGTCCGTGCGCAGGGCGGCGAGGCTGCGCTCGAGCGACAGGCGCAGCTCGTCCGGCGCGAAGCGCGCGCGGCGCACGAGCCCGCCGGCCGCGCGCACCAGCCGGCGCTTCAAGCCCGGCACGAGCGCCACGAGCGGCACGGCCGCGCGCCGCGCCGCCGCCACGAGCGTGCGGTTCTGCGGCGGGCTCAGGCCGAATTTCGTCGTGATCGTGACCTTGTCGCGTTTGCCGGAAAGCGCTTCGCCCAGCACCCGTTCGGCCGCGCCGAAGCCATAGGAGGGCGCGGTATCGAAATGGCGGATGCCGCTGTCGAACGCCGTCTCGAGGAGCGCAAGCGAGGGGCGCGCGCCGAGCCGCCCCATCAGTTGGGATGAGCCAAATCCCAAATATGTGGTGGGCGTGCCGAGGCCGGGGACGAAGAGCTGCATCGCGACTGCGCTTAGGGACGGTGCAGAACGTGCATCGGGCGCGCTTCGTTCCCGCGCCTAGGCGCCGAGGCGGGGCGAGCCGAAGGCAGGCGCTTCGGCACCGTCCCACGCCGCGCGCCGCCCGGCCGCCCGCGCCGCCTTGCGCAGCGATTGCTCGGTCAGCGCATAGGAGCAGCACATCAGGAAGAAGAGGCTGTAGGGATTGCCGCCGTTGATCGTCCGCCGGTCGAAGAAGCCGATCACGACATAGCTCACCAGCACGAGCATGACGAAGCGCCGGGTCGCCACGTCGGCGATGTTCCACGACGCGGCGAGCGAGCGCGCGAGCAGCACGACATAGACGATGAGGCCGAATATGCCCGTATCCGCGAGCATGGCGAGATAGGCGTTGTGCGCCGGCATGCCGCCTTCGAGGAACTGTTCGTGCTGGCGGAATCCGACGCCGAAGAGCGGATGCTTCAGCCACAGTTGCACCGTCGCCGCCCAGATGTCGGCCCGGCCGGTGAAGCCGGAATTGACGCCGCGGCTGGTGCTGTTGAGGAGGAGCACGTCGGACCCGACATAGTGAACCGCGTCGAGCAGGTAGGGATCGAGCACGAACGCGGTCGCGACGAGCGCGATGGCCGCGCCCGCCAGCGTCATGATGAGGCGCGGCGGATTGATGGTGCGGAGATAGAGCACCGCCGCCACCAGGAGCGCGATCACGAGGGCGAGCATGTGCTCGCGCGAGGACGCCTGCAGCATCGTCACCGCGCCGGCCGCGAAGGACGGCGATCGGCGATGGGGCCGGGCTTGCGCGCGAAGGCCGCGATGCAGACATTGAGGCCCAGCAGGCCCCACACGTTCGGCGTAAGATCGTTGGCGACGAGGCGTCCCCATAGCATCGTGCCGGTCAGATCGACATAGACGAGAAAGGCCGCGGCCGGGGCGCAGAACATGCCGGCGATCGAACGCAGCAGCCGGCGGTCGGGGCAGCCCGCGATGAGCGTGCTGATCGCCACGATGAACACCACGTTGAGCGTATAGACGATCGGGATCCAGGCGGCCGGGATCGCCAGATTGTCTTCCGGCTGCGGCGCCATGTGCGGGTCGAGCGCGTTCGCGACATAGCTGACGACGATCACCAGCACGAGGGCGAGCCAAATCCGCATCGGCGCGACGAGGCCGCGCCAGTCGATCCCGAGCACGAGAATTTGCAGGAGCCCCGGGATGATGCCGCTGACCAGGGTGAGTCTGCAGCGCCGTCTCGTTTTGCCCGTGCGTCAGGTAGTACACGACCAGAATGGCCATGAGCCACGCGACATAGGCGAAAACGACCAACGGGAAACGCATGACCAGGGTCGCCTTGGTGAGTGGCGTGCGCCGGGCGGCCGCGCTCCGGCACCGCGCGCCCCGCCTCTAACCCCTGATCGCGGCGCAAAGTTCCAGCGCGCTCCGCGGTGTGCATTTCGGGTCCGGGCCTGTTGATGGAACGAAGCCCGGTTCCTCGCGTTTTGGGGCAGCGGAGGCCCCTCGAATTGAGCAAGCAGGCGAACCTCGCTGTTGGGAAGCATGGCGCCGGCCTGCCCTCGGACGCCGCCGCGGAAGCGGCCGGCGCGCATGCGCATCGCAAGGTCATCGTGCTCGGCCTGTTCCCGCCGCCGATCGACGGGCAGCGCATCGTCACCCAGCGCATGTTTCAGGAGATCGCGCAAACGACGACCGCGCTCAGGCGCGAGCTCGACCGCTTTCCCCGCCTCGGCATCCTGTCGAAGCCCATATCGGCGGTGGCGGCGGCATGCCTCATGGCGCCGGCGCGGCTCGCCGGATTCTCGGCGATCTATCTCGCCCCGCACAGCGGCATCGGCCTCCTCTATTCGTCCTTCCTGGCCGCCTCGAGCCGGCTCTTCGGCTACACGCTCTACGTGCATTACCATTCCTACCGCAACATGCGGCAGCGCTCGGCGCTGATGGCGCTGTTCCTCGCGCTGTGCGGCCCGAGCGCGGTGCATATCGTGCTGGCGCCGCCGATGCAGTGGGGGCTCCGCCGCTTCTACAAGAGCGTGAAGCGGATCGAGGTTCTGTCCAATTCCGTCTTCATCCCGCCGGTCGAGCGCGTGCGCAATTTCAAGGGCCGCCGCATCCGCGTCGGCCATCTGAGCAACCTGTCGCGCGAGAAGGGGATCGAGCATGTGCTCGAGTGCCTGCGCCGGCTGCGGCACCGCGCCGTCGAAGTCGAGTTCGTCATCGCCGGACCCGCGACGGACGAGGAGACCGAGCGGCTGATCGCGCGCGCCGCGCGCGAATTCGGCGACTATCTGCGCTATCTGGGGCCGTTGCGGCAGACCGAGATTCAGCGCTTCTACGATTCGATCGACGTCTTCCTGTTTCCGACCATGTACGAGCACGAGGCCGAGCCGCTCGTCGTTCTCGACGCCGTGTCGGGCGGCGTCCCCGTCGTCGCGACCGACCGCGGCTGCATCGCCTATCTGCTGCAAGCGACCGGCGGCCGCGCGTTCGCGAGCGAGGCGTTCGTCGATCTGCGCGGTCGAGCAGATCGCGGCCTGGGCGTCCGACCGCGACGCGCTCGCGCGCACCTCGGAAAGCGCGCAGCGGCGCTTCCGCGAGCTGCACCGGTCGGCCCAGCAGGATCTGAGCGGCATCCTCGGTCGCATCCTCCAATTCGAATAGCGAGCGGAAGCCCGCACCTTGATCATGACGCAGGTCCGGCTGCTGCACCTCGTGACCGACCTCGGCGATGCGGCGCTGCTGTTGCCGGCATCGCTCGGCGTGCTGTGCTATTTCCTCTATCTGCGCTCGCGCCGCGGCGCTTTCGCCTGGGCCACCGCGGTCGGCCTTTGCATCGCGCTCACCATTGTCGCCAAGCTCGGCATCATGGCGTGCGGCGATTGGCTCGCCCTCTTCGACGTGCGCAGCCCGAGCGGCCACACGAGCCTCTCCGCCATGTTCTATTCCGGCGGCGCGCTGGCCGTCTCGGGGCGGCGCGACCCGCGCACCGCGCGCCTCCTTCTTGGCGCGAGCATGCTCCTCGTCGTCGCCATCGCGTTGAGCCGCGTGGCGCTCTCGGCGCACAGCGCCGGCGAAGTCGTGCTCGGCCTCGCGATCGGCGCCGCGGGCGTCGCCTGGTTCGCGCGCTGCGCCGAGACGCGGCGGCTGCCGGAGCTGGCGTGGCAGCCGCTCGCGCTGAGCTTCGTGGTGCTGGCGCTTTTGCTGCATGGCCTGCATCTGACGCTCGAGGGGCCGCTCGAGCGTCTGGCGGCGCTGGTGCGCGCGCGCACGGATTGCGGCTGACGCGCCGCCGCCGCCTTGGCGGGCACGACGTTTCGCGATAGCTTGCGCGCCATGACCCCGCCCCGCGACGGCCCGAACGAGGCGCCGCAAGCCGATTTCCTCCTGCGCGCGCGGAATTTGCGCCCGCTCATCGAAAGCTCGGCCGACGCGATCGAGCGCACGCGCCGGCTGCCGTCAGCCCTCGTCGCGGCGCTGAAGGAGGCCGATCTCTTCCGCATGCTGCTGCCGCGGGAATTGGGCGGCGCGGAGCTCGATCCGCCGGCCTATGTCCGGGTCATCGAGGCGATCGCCGAAATCGATGCGAGCGTGGCCTGGATCCTCGGCCAGACCTCGGTCACGGCCATGATCGCGGCGCGCCTGCCGCTCCCTGCCGCGCGCGAGATGTGGCGCGATCCCGGCACCGTGCTCGCCTGGGGCCCCAGCACCGACAGCCGCGCGGTCGCATGCGACGGCGGCTACCGCGTCACCGGCAGCTTCGCGTTTGCGAGCGGCTGCTGGCTCGCGAACTGGCTCGGCGGCGATTGCGCGGTGGTCGAGGAGGGCGGCACGCCGCGCCGCGGCGCCGACGGCAAGCAGGTGACGCGCCGCGTGCTCTTTCCGGCGGCCGATGCGACGATGCTCGACATCTGGCAGGTCGTCGGCTTGAAGGGCACGGGCAGCGACGGCTATTGCGTCACCGATCTGTTCGTGCCGCACGATTTCACGGTGGCGCGCATCGACGATCGCAGCGAACGGCGCCTCATGACGCCGCTCTACGCGCTCACCGGCTACAACATGTTCGCCGCGGGCTTCGGCGCGCTGGCGCTCGGGGTCGCGCGCAGCCTCGTCCAATCCTTCATCGCGCTCGCCAAGGACAAGACGCCGCGCGGCTTCCGCACGTCGTTGCGCGATGATGGCCCGACCCAGTACGAGCTCGGCCACGCCGAGGCGCGCTTGCGCGCCGCGCGGGCCTTTCTCATGGGCTGCCGTCGACGATGCGTGGGCCGAGGCGCGCCGCGACAACGACCTCTCGCTCGACGCGCGCATGGCGATCCGGCTCGCCTCGACCCATGCCATCCGCGAGGCCAAGGACGTGGCCGACATCGCCTACGACATGGCCGGCACGACGGCGATCTTCACCGCCAACGCGTTCGAGCGCCGCTTCCGCGACATCCATACCGTGGCGCAGCAGCTCCAGGGGCGGAAGTCGCATTTCCGCACGGTCGGCCAGCATCTCCTCGGCCTCGACACCGATCTGGGCTGGCTCTGACGCGGCATTGAAATTATCAGCGAAGTCGACTATCCAAGCTCCTGCCGCAACTCTGCGGATCGTCCAATCTCTTAAGAAGAACAAGGCTGAGGAGGAATGACGGATCGGATCGTCTTTCGCGACGTGCGGCATATCTACCGGCCGCCGCGCCGCCGCCCGGTGCTCGCGCTCGATAATGTCACGCTCGACGGTCAAGGACCGCGAGTTCATGGCGCTGCTCGGTCCCTCGGGCTGCGGCAAGAGCACGCTGCTCTATCTGCTCGGCGGCTTCCTGCCGGTCGAGGCGGGCGCGATCACGGTCGATGGCAAGCCGATCGCCGGCCCCGGCCCCGATCGCGGCGTCGTGTTCCAGAACTTCGCCCTCTTCCCGTGGAAGACGGTGCGGCAGAACATCCTCTACGGGCTCGAGAAGCTCGGCATCGCCAAGGCCGAGCGCGAGCACCGCGCCAAGGAGCTGGTCGATCTCGTGCATCTGTCGGGCTTCGAGGACAGCTTCCCCTCGCAGCTTTCGGGCGGCATGAAGCAGCGCGTGGCGATCGCGCGCACGCTCGCGGTCGATCCGGCGATCCTGCTGATGGACGAGCCCTTCGGCGCGCTCGACGCGCAGACGCGCGGCCTCATGCACGAGGAGCTGCTCGCCATCATGCGGCGCAAGCCCAAGACCGTGGTGTTCGTCACGCACGACGTGCGCGAGGCGGTCTATCTCGCCGACCGCGTCGCGGTGATGACGGCGCGGCCCGGCCGCATCAAGGAGGTCGTCGAGATCGAGCGCCCGGCCGACGCCGGCCCCGATATCATCAACACGCCCGCCTTCGCCGCGAAGGTCGATTATCTGTGGAAAGTGGTGCGCGACGAGGCGATCCTGGCACAGTCGATCCGCGAATAGAGAGGGAATGACCATGGCTGAGGCTTCCGGCATCCGCGAAGTCGCGTGGCTCGATTGCGCCGGCGGCGGCCAGATCGTGATCGACGGCGCCTTCGCCTATATCGGCCATATCGACGCGCCCAACGGCACCACGATCGTCGATATCGAGGACCCGAAGCATCCGAAGATCGTCGCCGAGATCGCGATCCCGCATGGGCTCCATTCGCACAAGGTGCGGGCGCAAAACGGCGTCATGGTGGTGAACCGCGAGCATCACGGCCGCCCGCCCGAGGGCGAGAAGCCGGGCCGCGGCGGGCTCGTCATCTACGACATCTCGAACCCCAGGAAGCCGCGCCAGCTCCGCCATTGGGAATGCGACGGCAACGGCGTCCACCGCTTCACCTTCGACGGGCGCTATGCCTACATCTCGCCGCAGATCGACGGCTATGTCGGCAACATCGTCATGATCCTCGACCTGAAGGACCCGGCAAAGCCCGAGGAGGTCGGGCGCTGGTGGATGCCGGGCCAGTGGAAGGCCGGCGGCGAGGTGCCGAGCTGGAAGGGCCACGCGCACCGCTGCCATCATCCGATCCGGCGCGGCGACCGGCTCTATACGAGCTACTGGCACGGCGGCTTCGTCATCCTCGACATCGCCGACATGGCGCGCCCGAAATTGATCTCCGCGCTCGACTGGAGCCCGCCCTTCCCGTGGCCGACGCATTCCGTCGTGCCGGTCGAGCAGACCTTGCGCGGGCGCCGCTATGCGCTCGTCGCCGACGAGGACGTGCTGCCCTTGGACGAGGCGATGGCGCCGGAGATGCCGGCCTTCATCTGGATGGTGGACATCACCGACGAGACGCGCCCCATGCCGGTCGGCTCGTTCCAGGTCGACGGCGTCGAAGGCAAGCGCAATCCGCAGATGACCGGCTGCCATCAGCCGGTCGAGACGATCGAGGGGACCGAGGTGCCGTGCGCCTGGTTCGCGCAAGGCCTGCGCGTCCTCGACATCAGCAACCCGCACGCCATCCGCGAGGCGGCGCACTACGTGCCGGACACGCAGAGCGGCAAGCGCGTGTGCTCGAACGACGTCTATGTCGACAAGCGCGGCCTCATCTATCTCGTCGACCGCTGGCGCGGCCTGTCGATCCTCGAGCGCGCCTGAAGGCGAACGCCTACTTGTCGCGCTTGGCCGCGTCGGACACGATCTTGTAGGCGGCGGCGAGCGCAGGGTTGCTCTTGGAAACGTCCTCGGCGACGCTGCCCATGCTTTCCATCATCGACGCCTGCTCGTCCGCCGGCAGCTCGATCATCTCGCCGCCGTTATCGGTCCAGGTCTTGGTGCCGCTCGCGAGATCCTTGAGCGCGTAGCCTTGGATCGCGACCAACTCTTCGGCCGCCGCCTGGTCCACCACCTTCTGCAGGTCGGGCGGCAGCGACGAGCGCCATTTGGCGCTGAGCTCGATGACGATGAAGATATAGGGCTGCCGCACCGCCGTGATGTACTTCGCGGCGTCCTGATACGACATGGTGGTGAAGACGGTGAGGCCCGACAGCGAAGCGTCGATCGCGCCCTGTTGCAGCGCCGGAAGCGCGTCGCCGAGGCTCATCGCCACCGGCGTCGCGCCCAGGCGGTCGAACGCCTTCATCTGGAAATCCGAGGCAAGGACGCGGACCTTCTTGCCCTTGATGTCGGCGAGGTGCCGGATCGGCGTCCTCGAATCGAGGAAGGACGGGGTCGCGGCGAACATCCCGGCGCCATAGAGGCCCTTGTTCGCGCCAAGCCCGAGCATGAGCTTCTTCACCTCGGGATCCTGGGCGACCTTCTGCGCCTGATCCATCGTGGCGACGAGGCCGGGCGCCGCCATGATCTGGAACCGGTCGTCGACGCCGACGAAGAATTCGGGCGGAATGAAGCCGCACTGGATCGAGCCGAACTGCAGGCCCTCGATCTGACGCGGGATCGAGCCGAGCTGGCTCGCCGGATAGACCTCGGTCTTGATGCGGCCGCCCGAATCCTTCGCGACGCGTGCGGCGTATTCGGTGGCGGCCTGCCAGTTGGTCTCGTGGATGGTCGGCAGCGTGATCTTCATCACGTACTGGTCGTCGGCGCGCGCCGGCGCCGCGGCGAGCGCGGCGGCGAGGACGAGCGCGGAAACGAGTGTCGCGTGCGCTGTGCGGTATGTCATGTGACCCCCCTATTTGTCGCGCTTGGCGGCGTCGGAAACGATCTTGAAGGCGGCGGCAAGCTCGGGCTTCTTGCTCGCCACGTCCTCGGCGACGGAGCCGAGCGTCTCCATCATCGCCGCCTGCTCGTCGGCCGGAAGCTCGATGCGCTCGCCGCCGCGCGCGACCCAGTCCTGCTGCGAGTGGGCCCACAGCTTCATCGCGATCGGATACATCGCCTTCGCCTCCTCGGCCGCGGCATGATCGACCACTTGCTGCAAATCGGGCGGCAACGTCGCGCGCCATTTCTGGCTGATCTCGGCGACGATGAAGATGTAAGGCTGGCCGGTCTCGGTGACGTATTTGGCCGCGTCCTGGTATTGGAAGTTGGTGAAGACCGGCATGCCGGCGACGGCGCCGTCGATCGCGCCTTGCTGCAGCGCCGGCAGAACGTCGCCGAGGCTCATCGCCACCGGCGTGGCGCCCAGGCGGTCGAATGCGACCGACTGGAAATCCGAGGCGAAGATGCGGATCTTCTTGCCCTTGAAGTCGGCGAGGTGACGGATCGGCGTGCGCGCGATGATCGCCGACGGAATGACCGCGAACATGGCGGCGCCGTGCAAGCCCTTGCCGTCGCCGAGGCCGAGCATCAGCTTCTGCACGACGGGATCCTCGGCGACGCGCTCGGCCTGCGGCATCGATTCGACAAGGCCGGGCGCGGCCATGAGCTGGAAGCGGGGGTCGATCCCGACCATGAACTCGGGTGGCATCACCAAACACTGGATCGAGCCGAACTGCACGCCCTCGATCTGACGCGGCATCGAGCCGAGCTGGCTCGCCGGATAGACCTCGGCCTTGATGCGGCCGCCCGAAATCCTTCTCGACGCGCGCGGCGAGGTTCTTGGCGAAGATGTGCGGCCCGTCGTTGAGCGTCGGCAGCGTGATCTTCATCGCGAAGGATTTGTCGTCGGCGCGCGCCGCCGTACCGGCCGCCAGCGTGAGCAGAAACGCACATGCGGCGAACGCTGCCGCGCGGCCTGCCGATTGTCCCAAGCGCATGTCTTTACTCCCTGAAATAACCACCGGTCTTTGCCGGCGTTTCGTCCGTATTACGGACAGTTTCAAGGGTATGATAGTCAATTCTCGCCCGTGCACGCAACGAATTCAGGGGGAAGCCCTCCGCGTGGCGGATGTTTCGCGCCAGCTTTCAGAGGCCCGATGGCGAGGGTTCTGATCTCGTTCTATCTATGGTGCAACAAGCTTTGCGGGTGCACGTATCACCGCGGCGTCATGGCGTTTGGCCGAGCCGCCGCAAGCCTTCGCGCGCATTGTCGATGCGCGCGTTCAGTTGGGACGCGTCTTGTCCCATCGCGTGACAGACCCAGGCGCGGCCGTTGCGCATCCCGCTCTCCCGCGGAATCGTCACAGCGGGATGGCGAGGAGCGTGTCGATGCGGCGGCTGTCGCACACGACGAGCTTTTCCGCGAACAGCGGCACCGCGCCGCCGATCAGGATGCGGTCGAGATAGCGCCCCGTGCTGAAGAGCGTCATCGCGCCCTCCTGGGTCGTGCGGATCACCTGGTAGTTGGTCTCGGCCTCGACCGTGTCGCCCGCGCGCCGCCGCACCAGCGTGGGCGACAGGATGTGGCGATAATGCTGCGCCTCGTAGATGTTGGCCTCGCGCAGCGAGCGCACGCGGTCGAGCAGCATGCCGCGCGAATTGGCGAAGAAGATTCCGACCGGGAGCTTCTTGTCGTAATTCTCGCGCGTGATGATCTGGTAGCGGCAGGTCTCGGTGAAAAAATCCGGCCATTCCTCGAGCCGGTCGTCGTCGAGCGCGGCGGCATAGCGCGCCTCGAGCCGCTCGACTTCGAATTGCAGCTCGGCCTCGCTCATAGGCCCATGTGCTCGCGGTACACCTTCCAGAAGCCGCGCAGCGAGGATTCCGTGGCGCGCGTGTCCTGCGAGCGCCAGTCGCGCCCGCCCATCTCGAGGAGCTCGCGGTCGGCGCCCGAGCCGGTGATGCCGCGGCGCACGAAGCTGCCGACCGCGCCGTCCTCCATCGAGACATAGCCGCCCGGGCCGACCAGGTTCGCCTGCTTGACGCGGTGCAGGACCATCGCCTCGTCGTCGTCGGCGAAGCCGAAATAGGTCCACAGCAGCTCGGTCTCGTCCTTGCCGCGCGGCACGACCTGGCGCGTGCACAGGCAGTTCTGGATCTGCTGCAAGCACGAAGCACGGAAAGACCGACAGGATCTGCAAGCGTGATGCCGTCGCCGAACTCGTCCTTGCCTTCGATCATCGACGGATCGGCGAGCGCGAAACCCTCGTGCTTGGCGCGCAGATCGGCGGCGTCGTACTCGGCGCTCGGCCGGTCGGTCGCCACCTTGCGAGTAGCTGACGTGATGGCCGCCGCTCTCGTCGATCAATATCCCGCCCTCGGCCGAGAGGCGGTTCAAGCGGAAGGTCGTGAAGAACAGATGCAGCAGGCTCGCGTGATAGGGATCGCGCACGTTGCAGATATACATTTTCCAATTGTTGGGCAGGATCTGGCTGTTGTAGCCGAGCACCTTCACGGGCTTCTTCATGACGCGGGCGATCTTCTCGGAGATCGCCGGCCCGAGATAGGCCTCGAGCGGCGGCGCGTCCGCCGCGAACGTGCCGAAGACGAGGCCGCGAAAACTTTCGACGCGCAAGGCTGCGCCGCTTCCAGTCCTCGCGCCGGAAATCCGCGGGCATGCCGCCCTTGCCTGCGATGCCGCGCTGGAACGGCACGGCGGTGAGGTTGCCTTTCAGGTCATAGGTCCAGCCGTGATAGACGCAGGAAATGCGCGCGCCGCTGCCGCCTTCCCGGGGGCAGATGAGCGCGCCGCGATGGGCGCAGCGGTTCTCGAACCCGCCGAGGCTGCCGTCCATGTCGCGCGCCACCACGACCGGCACGTCGCCGACGAACGTGGCGCGGTAGTCGCCGGGCGTGGCGATCTCGCACTCGAGGCAGAGATAGCTCCACGCCGCGCCCATGAAGACGCGCGCGCGCTCGGCCTCGTAGATCTCGGCGCTCTTGTAGACCTCGTACGGGACGCGCGAGACGCCGGGCTCGGGCCAAATGGCAGGGCGATCGTCCATGGCAACCTCTAGCGCGAAGCCTAGAGCTTATGCCGAGCGAGGGGAACCGTTCCCGCGCTCGCGCGGCCGCGCTATCCGAGAATCGTGCCCGGCGCGAGCCCGGCCTCCGATCCTGCGATCTTCTTGCCGTCGTCGATGCGGCAGCGCAGCACCTCGAGGAAGCCGCCCTGCGCGTGCACCGTGAAGCTCGCGCTGCCCGTCTCCGCCACCTGGCCGGGCTTGAGGCTGCGCACTTCGCCGAAGGTGCGGGCGATGCGTTTCTTCGCATCGAAGATGTAAAGGCGCTGGCCCTGCCACGGCGTCCACGCGCCCGGCGCCGGGTTGCAGCCGCGCACGAGGTCATAGATGCGGTCGATGGGCTTGGCCCAGTCGATCCGCGCTTCGGCCGCGCGCACCCAGCCCTCGTAGCTCGCGCTCGCCTCGTCCTGCGGCGTTTCGCGCGCCGTGCCGGATGACCACCGCTTCGGCCGCCTCGATGAGCGCGGCCACGCCGAGCGGGAAGATCTTGTCGAAATAGACCGTGCCGAGCGTGTCGTCCGGGCCGATCGCGACTTTCTTCTGCAGGATCACCGGCCCCTCGTCGAGCCCGTCCGACGGGCGGAAGATCGAAAGCCCGGTCTCGGTGCGGCCCGCGATGATGGCCCAGTTGATCGACGACGGCCCGCGATGGAGCGGCAGGAGCGAGGGATGGAACTGGATCGTGCCGTGCGCCGGGATGGTGCAGAAGCTTTGCGGCACGAACTGCGTGACGTAAGCCATGATGGCGAGCTCGACCGCCATCCGGCGCAGCGTCTCCTGCGCCTCCTCGCTCGCATAGGAGCGCACGGCGTGAACCGCAACGCCCGCGCCCGCGGCCGCCTCGGCGAGCGCATCGGGCCGCGCGCCTGGCTCTTGCGGCGGCACGAACACGCCGGCCACATCGTGGCCCTTGGCGGCAAAACGCCTCCAGCACCGCCTTGCCGAAAGCCTGCTGCCCGATGATGGCGAGGCGCATGGCCGTCCTCCTAGACGAGATCGGCGAGGCTCGCGAACACCTCATGCGCTCGCGCCCGCCTCGAGGCGCGGCAGCGCAAACACCTTCGTGCCGTGCGCGAAGCGCGCGATGCTCGCCGCGTTCTCGGCGAGCGGCACGGTGCTCTCGCCCGATTCGCTCACCACGACGGCGGCCACGGGCACGCGGCGCTGCTGCAGCGCCGCGAGCGCGCGTCAGCGTGTGGCTGATCGTGCCGAGGTAATTCCCGGCGACGACGAGCGCGGGCAGGCGCAGATCGGCGATCCAGTCGAGCACCGTGCGCTCGCCGTCGAGCGGCACCATGACGCCGCCGATCCCTTCGACGATGAGCACGTCCGATGCCGCCAGCTCGGCGCGGCAGAAGGTCAAAAGCTCGTCATAGTCGAGCGTCCGCCCCTCGCGCCGTGCCGCCAGCTCCGGCCCCACCGCCGCGCGATAGCGGAAAGGCGAGATGCGCGCGATCTCGTCGAGCGTGCCCGGCAGGTCGAGCGCATCGAGGAGCCGCGCCGGATCGCTCGCCGGCGCGCTCCATTCCTCGAACCCGCTCGCGACCGGCTTCAGCGCCGCGACGCCGCGCCCGCGCCGGCGCAATTCGCGGATGAGGCCCGTCGCGACGAAGGTCTTGCCGATGTCGGTGCCGGTCGCGGTGAGGAAGAGGCCGCTCATGGTCTTTCGCTTGGTGGCGCCCTCGATGTAGCCTCAAGGCCCGAGCCAAGGCAAGGAGCGTCGATGGGCGAGCCGCGCGACGAGATCCGGCACGATTGGACCGAGGCGGAGCTTGCCGCGCTCTACGATCTGGCATTTTCCGAGCTCGTGTTCCGCGCGCAAGCGGTCCATCGCCGCAATTTCGATCCGGCGCGCGTCCAGCTTTCGACCCTCCTTTCGATCAAGACCGGCGGCTGCCCGGAGGATTGCGCCTATTGCCCGCAAAGCGCGCTTTACGAGACCGGCGTCGGCGCCGCGAAGCTCATGGATGTGGCCGACGTCGTGGCCGCGGCGCGGCGCGCGCGCGAAGGCGGCGCCACGCGCTTTTGCATGGGCGCCGCCTGGCGCGAGCCCAAGGACCGCGATCTCGATCCCGTCTGCGCCATGGTCGAAGGCGTGAAGCGCCTGGGGCTCGAGACCTGCGCCACGCTCGGCATGCTGACGCGCGCGCAGGCGCTGCGCTTGCAGGGCGCCGGGCTCGATTTCTACAACCACAATCTCGACACCTCGCCCGAGCATTACGGCCATATCATCACGACGCGCGTCTATCGCGACCGCCTCGACACGCTCGCGCACGTGCGCGCGGCCGGGATCAAGGTGTGCTGCGGCGGCATCGTCGGCATGGGCGAAAGCCGCGCCGACCGCGTCGGCCTCATCCACGCGCTCGCGACCTTGCCCGAGCATCCCGAAAGCGTGCCGATCAATCTGCTGGTGCGCGTCAAGGGCACGCCCCTGGCCGACGCGCCGCCGCTCGATCCGCTCGAATTCGTGCGCACCATCGCGGTCGCGCGCATATCCATGCCGCGCTCGGTCGTGCGTCTCTCGGCGGGCCGCGAGGACATGAGCGACGAGACGCAGGCGCTGTGCTTTCTCGCCGGCGCCAATTCGATCTTCTGCGGGCCGCGGCTGCTCACCACGCCCAACCCGGCGCGCGAGCGCGACGGCGCGCTCCTGGCGCGGCTCGGGATGCAGCCGCTCGAACCCTAGCGGTTGGCGCCGGTGATCGCGGCCACGACCGCCGCCGTCACTTGCGCCGTCGTGGCGGTGCCGCCGAGGTCGCGCGTGTGGAGCGCGCGATCGGCCGTGGTGCGCTCGATCGCGGCCATGAGGAGGCGCGCGGCCGCCCCTTCGCCGAGGTGATCGAGCATCATCGCCGCGCTCCAGAATGTGGCGATCGGGTTGGCGATGCCCTTGCCCATGATGTCGAAGGCCGAGCCGTGGATCGGCTCGAACATCGAGGGATAGCGCCGCTCGGGATCGAGATTGGCGGTGGGCGCGATGCCGAGCGAGCCCGCCAGCGCCGCCGCGAGGTCGGTCAGGATGTCGGCGTGCAGGTTCGAGCCCGACCACGGTGTCGATCGTCTGCGGCTTCAGCACCATGCGCGTCGTCATGGCGTCGACCAGCTCGCGGTCCCACGTGACCTCGGGGAATTCGCGCGCGGTCTCGGCGGCGATCTCGTCCCACAGCACCATGCCGTGGCGCTGCGCGTTCGACTTCGTCACGACGGTCAGGTGCCGGCGCGGGCGCGAGCGCGCGAGCGCGAAGGCAAAGCGCATGATGCGGCTGACGCCGGCGCGGGTGAAGATCGCGGTCTCGGTCGCGACCTCTTCCGGGTGGCCCCTGTGCGCGCGCCCGCCGTGGCCGGCATATTCGCCCTCGCTGTTCTCGCGCACGATGACCCAGTCGATGCCGCCGGGCGCGACGGCGCGAAGCGGCGACTCGATCCCCGGCAAGAGCCGCGCCGGGCGCACATTGGCGTACTGGTCGAGGCCCTGGCAGATGGCGAGGCGCAAGCCCCACAAGGTCAGGTGGTCGGGCAGATCGGGGTCGCCGACGGCGCCGAAGAAGATCGCATCGAAGCGTTTGAGATACTCGACGCCGTCCTCGGGCATCATGCGGCCCTGGGCGCGGTAATAGTCCGAGCCCCACGGCAGGGTCTCGACGCGAAGCTCGAAGCCGGCGCGCGCGGCCACGGTTTCGAGCACCTTGACCCCGGCCGGGATCACTTCCTTGCCGATGCCGTCGCCCGGGATCGCCGCGATGCGATAGGCGGCCAACGTGTCAGTGCCGCTCGTTGCGGCGGCGCTGCGGGCGCGCCTGCTCGCGCCGGGTGACGAGCGGGCTCGACTGGTGGTGCAGCATGCGCCAGCGCCCGGCTTCCTTGACGAAATAATTGGTGGCGACGAGGCTGCCCGAGGGCAGCTCCTCCTCGCAGATCACCATGGCGAACTCGCCATAGACGAAGGCCTGGTCGTCGTGGCAGGCGACGCGCGTCGGCTGCGGGCTGGTGAGGATGTTGCGCCAGCTCCGCATCACCGCCTCGCGCCCGCTGAGCGGCGCCCAGCCGGGATGGATGCACAGAACCTGCGCATTGCGTGCCCACAGCGCGTTCATCGCCGGGTAATCGCCCGTCCCGAAGGCGCGATAGAATTCGAGGTTGGCGGCGAGGACAAGGTCGCTTTCGGTCATGATCCCCTTTCCTCGCACGCCGCGCGCCAAAACGCCAGCCCCGCGTCCGGCCTATCCACGTTAATCGAGCGCCACGAAGATGCAGTGGCGCAGCTTGCCGTCGAGCGCCTTCGACAGATGGCCCTTGCCGCGCGTGTCCTCGACCAGGATGACCTCGCCGGCGCCGATCTTGCGCGCCTCGCCGTCGCTCGCGGTGATCTCGACGCCGGCGTCGAGGTTGATGATGTATTGCCGGCGCGGCGCGTTGTGCCACTCGAGCGAATATTCGGGCGGCACCTGGCGGAAGATGATGCCGCTCGCGGGGAGGCGCTTCGACAGGCGCCCGCCGCGCGTCTCCTCGGCCCATTCGACCTCGACGTCGCGCCAGTGCGATTCACCCTTCGCATCGGCATAGAGATTGTGGATGCGCATCGCTCCCTCCCGAAAACCCAGCGGCATAATACGCCGTCGCCCCACCTCTCCCCAACCCTCTCCGCCCCCGAGGGGCGGAGAGGGAGGGACCCATCGCGAAGCGATGGGAGGGTGAGGTGGGGCGGCCGAATGACGCCCACTGCAATCATGCTACATTCGCTGCCGGGAGGAGGACGATGCCTTATCACTTGCGGCTCTTCGCCGACCGGCTTGCCGCGGCAGAGACGCGCGAGCTCGGGTCCGGCGCGGTGCGCGCGCTTTATCTCCAGGGCGGGCAAGCCACGATCGCGTCGGGCGGATGCGTCGCCGCGCTCGCGCCCAACTCGGCCTGGCATGGGGCCGGCGCGCTGGCGCTCGCGGCCGGCGCTGGCGGGGCCGAGCTGTTGCGCTTCGAGCTCGCCGCAGCGGCAGACGGATGACGGCGCGCCGATCATCGTCTCGCCGCCGCTCGCGCTCGATGCGCGCGGGCAGTATCTCCTGCGCTGCGACCGCGTCGAGTTTCCGCCCGGCGGCGTGGCATATCGCCACACGCATCAGGGGCCGGGCCTGCGCTGCCTCGTCGCCGGGTCGATCCGCATCGACGCCGGCGGCCAAAGCCACGCCTATCGCCCCGGCGAGGCGTGGTTCGAGAACGGCGTCGATCCGGTCTTCGCCGCCGGCTCCGACAGAGAAACCACGGCCTTCATCCGCGTCATGGTGCTGCCGCGCGCCATCATCGGCAAAAGCTCGATCCGCTATGTCGACGAGGCCGACAAGGACAAGCCGCGCCTGCAGCGCTATCAGATCTACCTCGACCACCCGATCGAGCTTCCCGGGAGCCGCACATGAGCGAGGGCCAGCGCCGCACCGGCGCCAAAATCCTGATCGACCAGCTCAAGATCCACGGCGCCGACACGGTGTTCTGCGTGCCCGGCGAAAGCTACCTCGCGGCGCTCGACGCGATGTACGACGCCAACGCCATCCGCCTCATCACCTGCCGCCAGGAAGGCGGCGCCACCATCATGGCCGAGGCTTACGGCAAGCTCACCGGGCGGCCGGGCGTGTGCTTCGTCACGCGCGGCCCCGGCGCCAGCAACGCCAGCGCCGGCCTGCACATCGCGCGCCAGGATTCGACGCCGCTCATCCTCTTCGTGGGCCAGGTGCCGCGCGCGGCCAAGGGGCGCGAGGCGTTCCAGGAGCTCGACTACCGCGCCGTGTTCGGCACGATCGCGAAATGGGTCGACGAGATCGACGATCCTGCGCGCGTGCCCGAGCTCGTGAGCCGCGCCTTCCACGTCGCCTCGAGCGGGCGGCCCGGCCCGGTCGTGCTGGCGCTGCCCGAGGACATGCTCGAGGAGCTGGCGGAAGCCGCCGACGCCAATCCCTATACCCGCATCGAGCCGCATCCGGGCCCGGACCAGATGCGCGCCTTCCGCGACGCGCTCGCCGCGAGCCAGCGCCCGATCATGCTGCTGGGCGGCAGCCAGTGGGACAAGGACGCATCGGCCGCGATCGGCGCCTTCGCCGCGGCCAACGGCATTCCGGTCGCTTGCGCCTTCCGCCGCCAGGACCGGCTCGACAACGACCATCAATGCTATGCCGGCGATGTCGGATTGGGCGTCAACCCGAAGCTCGGCGCGCGGCTCAAAGCGGCCGATCTGCTGATCGCGGTGGGCGCGCGGCTTGGGCGAGGCGACGAGCGGCGGCTACACGCTCCTCGACATTCCGGTGCCGAAGCAGCGCCTCGTCCATGTCCATGCCGATGCCGCGGAATTGGGCCGCGTCTATGAGCCCTTCCTCGCGATCAACGCCACGCCGCGCAGCTTCGCCGCGGCGCTCGGATCGCTCGCGCCCGTCAGCAATCCGCCGTGGCAAGGTGCCGCGAAGTCGGCGCACGACGACTATCTCGCCTGGCAGGAGCCGGTGCGCGGGCCCGGCGAGTTGCAGATGAGCGAGATCGTGCGCTGGCTCGCCGGGCCATCTGCCGAAGGACGCGATCGTGTGCAACGGCGCCGGCAATTTCACCACGTGGGTGCATCGCTTCTACCGCTATCGCGGCCTCGGCACGCAGCTCGCGCCGACGAGCGGCTCGATGGGCTATGGCTTTCCGGCGGCGGTGGCGGCGAAGCTCATCCATCCCGGCCGCACCGTCGTGTGCTTTGCCGGCGACGGCGATTTCCTGATGACGGGGCAGGAGCTCGCGACCGCCGTGCAGCACGGCGCGCACCTCATCATCCTCGTCGTCAACAACGGCATGTACGGCACCATCCGCATGCACCAGGAGCGCCATTTCCCCGGCCGCGTCATCGCCACCGACCTGGTCAATCCGGATTTCGCGGCGCTGGCGAAGGCTTACGGCGCCTATGGCGAGACGGTGACGAAGACGGCGGATTTCGCCGCCGCGTTCGCGCGCGCCGAAGGCGCCGGCCGCGCCGCGCTCCTCGAGCTGAAGCTCGATCCCGAGGCGCTCACCATCACGCAGACGACGAGCGACATCCGCGCGGCCGCCGTGAAGGCGGCGCACTGAGCCTCATCGCAGCAGGAGACGGGGAGCATGGACGAGCATCGTGGGCGTGCCAGGGAAAGGAAGGCGGTGACGCGCCTGCCGGTGATCGACCTCGCGCCGTTCGTGGCGGGCGGCGGTGTCGACGAGCGCCGCGCCGTGGCGCGCGCGCTGCGCGAAGCGTGCATCGATATCGGCTTCTTCTATCTCACCGGCCACGGCATCGCGCAGCAGGAATTCGACGACGTCATCGCCATGGGCCATCGCTTCTTCGCGCTGCCGCTCGCCGAGAAGATGAAGCTCCACAGCAACAACAGCCCCGCACGGCTCGGCTATCGCGGCTTGGGCGGCCCCAACCCCGACGCCAATCCGGACAAGGTTCCGGACCTCAAGGAACGCTTCCACATGAACCGCGACGTGCTGCCGGGCGAGCCCGAGGCGGGACGGCGCAGCGCCGGCCAGTCGCAATGGCCGGACGACGCGGTGCTCCCCGGGTTCGCGGCGCTGATGCGGCGCCACATTCGCGCGCGCTGCGAGGTGGCGCGGCATCTCGCCCGCGCCTTCGCCTTGAGCCTCGATCTGCCGGAAGCCTATTTCGACGAGATGTACCGCTTTCCGAGCGGCAACCTGGTGCTGAACTATTTTCCGGCGATCGACCGGGCGAAATTGCGCGACGCGCAATGGAGCTTCTCGCCGCACGCGGACTACAACGCCTTCACGCTCCTCTACCAGGATGCGCTCGGCGGTCTTCAGCTCCTCAATGCGGCCGGCGAATGGATCGACGCGCCGCCCATCCCGGGCACGATGGTCGTCAATATCGGCGATCTGTTCCAGACCTGGACGAACGATCTCTATACCTCGACGCTGCATCGCGTCTTCAACACGAGCCCCGCGGCGCGCATCTCCGTGCCGCTGTTCGCCTCGCCCAACGGCGCGACCATCGTGCGCTGCCTCGAAACCTGCACCGGGCCGGGCAATCCGCCGCGCTATGCGCCGGTCAACGCGGAAGACTACGTGAAGACGATGCTGGACGAGGCTTATCGCACCGGCAAGCCCGCGCTCGCCGCCAAGACCGAGGAACGGTTGCGCACCTAGAGTCAGGCGCTGCCGCGCCGGCGCAAATATATCCTCGCGCCGATCGCGGCGAGGACGAGTGCGGCGAGCGCGAACAGCACGTACTCGATGCCGGCCAGGTGCGAGATGAAGAAGAAGACGCGCCGGCCGAGCCAGTAGGCCAAGAGGCCCCACCACGCCACCCACAGCGCGGCGCCGATCGCGTTGAACAGCAGGAACCGTCCCCACTTCATCTCGAGCGTCCCGGCGGTGATGCCGGACAACTGGCGCAGCACGACGATGAAGCGCGCGCCGACGATCAGCCAATCGCCATAGCGCGCGAACAGCGCCTCGACCTCGGCGAGCTTCTGCGGCGTGATGCCGACGCGGCCGCCGTGCCGCGCGACGAGCCAATGGCCGCCGAACCGCCCGATCGCGTAGCCGATGGTGTTGCCGAGCGTGGCCGCGGCCCAGGCGACGACGAGCAGGAGCTTGATGCCGAGCGCGCCTTGCGAGGCTGCCACGGCGGCGGCGATCAGCATGGTCTCGCCCGGCAGCGGCAGCCCGAAATGCTCGAACAGAAGTCCAAGCCCCACGGCGGCGATGCCGTATTCGTGGACGAAGTGCTCGATGCCGGCGTGAAATTCCATGGCGCTCTTTGCCCGCCGTGGCGGTCCCTTGTCCAGCCTCGCGGCGCACGCGCCTTTGAATGAGCGGGTTATTCGGCGAGCGCGCGCTCGGCCGCCTGGGCCAGAAAGCGGGACCGGTTGTCGGTGCGCTCGTCGATGCGGCGCACGAGCCCTTCGGGCAGCGTGACGTTGATGCGGATGCTGCGCTCGGCGTGTTCGGGCGCGGCGACGAGCACGGCCACGCCGGCGCGGTTGTCGTCGTCGGCCATGATGGCTTCGAGAGTGCTCGGGGATGGGATCGGCGCGCCGTCTTCCGCCAGGCCGCGGATATGAAGCGCGAGCGCTTCCTGCGCCATGCGGCGGGCTTCGTCGATGTCGGCGCCCGCGCTCACGCAGCCGGGGAAGTCGGGGAACGACACGCCGTAATCGCTCGTCGGCTCTTTGTGGATGATGGCGATGTAGCTGGGCATTCTGTCATCTCGTGCGGAGTTTGAGGCCGGCCTGGCGCTCGATGCTTTTGCAGGTACCGATCGGCAAGTCCTTGCGCGGGTGAGGGACGGTCACGCGGCCCGGCTTGCTGGGGTGCTTGAACTGCAGGTGGCTGCCTTCCTGCGCGACGCGGAACCATCCGTCCGCCTCCAGGGCGGCGATGATCTCGCGACTATTCATGTGTATTATTATACACATAATATGCGCCCGCTCAAGTCCTCCGTGGGCGAAATCGTGGACTTGAGCGAAGCGCGCGAAGCCTCGAAGATGGATCGTTGTGCGTCGGCTGAACGAGCGGCGCTACGTTTTTCGTTCTGACGCCTCGGTAAGCGCAATGGGAAGCTGTGCTTCTGCCTCGGCGAGAAGTTTGCGCACTTGGTCGTGCGCATGTGCCATGCCGTTTAGCTTCAGAAGCTCCTGGTAATGTCGGATATTGAGCCGGATGATTGCCGGGTCGTCTTCCGTCATGACAAGCTCCTCGGATGAGCGGCGCATCCTAGAGTTGCATTAGCGCTCGCGGGAAGATTCGGAATCTACTCAGATTAGTTCGGTATCGGTTGATTTTAGTACTCTATCACAATGATTTTGGCCGCAATCAATTCTTGTATCTAAGCCGCCCATTGGATCATTTGGCGGCCAGCCATAACTGAGGCGCTACCCGAAAATAGAGCCCCTTGACTCTCGGCGCAGACTAGAACAAAAAGGGAACTGTGGAGGCTCGAGGGATGTCCGGCTTCAACCAAGCGGACCTCGGCGCATTACGGCAGAAGCTCGCGCTCATCGAGCGCGGCGGGCGGGGCGATCGACGCAGGCGATCGATCCTGTCCTGCCGTTCGGCGTCGCGGCGATCGACCGGATGCTGCCCGGCGGCGGGCTCGCGCTGGGCGCGCTGCACGAGGTGCTGGGCCTTGGCGCCGCCGCCGAGGAGGCGGCCGAGGGCGCGGGGTTCCTGGCCGGGATCCTCGCCCGGCTCGAGCCGCAGCGCCCGGTGCTGTGGTGCCTGCGGCGCGGCGATCTCCATGCGCCGGGCCTGGCGCGCCACGGGCTTGCGCCCGGCCGGCTGATCCTGGCCCGCGCGCAAAACGAGGCCGACCTGCTCTACGCCATCGAGGAAGGGCTCAAATGCCGCGATCTCGCCGCCGTGGTCGGCGAGGTCGAGGCCCTGCCGCTCACCGCGAGCCGCCGCCTGCAGCTCGCCGCCGAAGCATCCGGCGTCACCGCCTTCGCCTTGCGCCGGCCGCGCCGCGCGCTCGGCGTGGGCGAGGAGGCGCAGCCGACCGCGGCGCTGACGCGCTGGCGCATCGCGGCGGCGCCGGCGCCGGTGCGCGCCGATGCCGCGCCGGGCCTCGGCCCGAGGGTTTGGCTCGCCGAGCTGCTGCGCTGCCGCGGCGGCGTGCCGGGGCGATGGTTCTTGGAGGCATGCGATGCGACGGGTCATGTCCATCTGGCTCCGGCGCTGGCCGATCGACCGGCTGCGGCGGGGGAACGGCGGCGCGCCTTCGGCTAGGCGGCCCTTCGCGCTTGCCGCCTCGGTCGGCAGCCAGCGCCTCGTCACCGCCGTCGATGCGCTGGCGGAAGGCGAGGGGATCGCGCCCGGCATGGCGCTCGCCGATGCGCGCGCCATAAATCCCGGGCTCGCCGTCGCCGAGGCCGATCCCGCGGGCGATGCCGCCGCGTTGGCGCGCGTCGCGCATTGGTGCGGGCGCTGGAGCCCGTGGACGGTGCCGGTCCCGCCCGACGGCGTGGCGCTCGACGTGACCGGCTGCGCCCATCTCCAAGGCGGCGAGGACGAGCTTCTCGCCGAGGCGGTCGAGCGCCTCCAAAAACTCGGCATCGCCGCCTCGGCCGCCATCGCCCAATCCGCCGGCGCCGCCTGGGCGCTCGCGCGCTTCGGCACCGCGCGCACGGTCGCGGTGCCGCCGGGCGAAACGCGCGCGGCGCTCGCGGGTCTTCCCGTCGCTGCGCTCAGGCTCGCGCCCGAGATGGTCGAGGCGCTGACGCGGCTCGGCCTGCGCCATGTCGGCGATCTCTACCCGATGCCGCGCCCGGCGCTGGTGCTGCGCTTCGGCGCGGGCTTGGCGCTCCGCCTCGATCAGGCCTTGGGCGCGCGCGCCGAGCCGCTTTCGCCCGTGCCGCCGCCGCCGACGCGCTTCGCGCGCCAGCGCTTCGCCGAGCCGATCGCGACGCCGGACGATATTCGCGCCGCCACTTCGCTGCTCATCGAGGCGCTGTGCCGCCGTCTTGCCGAGGACGGCGCGGGCGCGCGCCGCCTTGCGCTCACGCTCTACCGCGTCGATGGCAGCGCCTGCGTCATCGAGCTCGGCACGGCGCGGCCCTCGCGCGAGCCGCGCCATCTCCTGCGCCTGTTCGACGAGCGGCTCGGCGCCGTCGATCCCGGCCTCGGCATCGAGGACATGATGCTCGCCGCAAGTCTCGCCGAGCCGCAGGGACCGGCGCAGCTCGCGCTCGTCGCGCGCGGCGCCACGGAGGGCGATGCCTTGCCGGCGCTGATCGACCGGCTGGCGGCGCGGCTCGGGCGCCGGTGCGGTGCGCCGGCCGCTCCTCGTCGCAAGCCATTGGCCCGAGCGCGCGGTGCGCCTCGTGCCGCCGCTCGATCCGGCAGCGAACGCACTCCATCCGGACCGCCCGCGCCCGGTGCGCTTTCTTCAGGAGCCCGAGCCGGTCGAGGCGGTGGCGCCGGTGCCCGACGATCCGCCGCTCCTCTTCCGCTGGCGCAAGATCATGCATCGCGTGCGCCGCGCCGAAGGGCCCGAGCGCATCGAAGGCGAATGGTGGCGCTCGGACGCAGGCATCCGAGCGAGCGAGCTGCGCGACTATTACCGCGTCGAGGACGAGGACGGCCGCCGCTTCTGGCTCTACCGCGCCGGGCTCTATCGCGCCGACCGGCCGGCGCGCTGGTATCTGCACGGCGTGTTCGCGTGAGCCCGTACGCCGAGCTCGAGGTCACGAGCAATTTCTCCTTCCTGCGCGGCGCCTCCCATCCCGAGGAGCTGGTCGAGGAAGCGAAGGAATTGGGGCTCGGCGCCATCGCCATCGCCGACCGCAATTCGCTGGCGGGCGTCGTGCGCGCCTTCCGCGCCGCGCGCGAGTTGGGCGTGCGTCTCGTCGTCGGCTGCCGCCTCGTGCTCGACGGACGGCACGAGCCATCTTGTGCTTTCCGACCGATCGCGCCGCCTATGGCCGCCTCTGCCGCCTCCTGACGCTCGGCAAGCGCCGCGCCGGGAAGGGCGAATGCCGCCTCGTCTATGACGATGTCGTGGCGCACGGCGACGGGCAGATTTTCGTGGCCTTGCCGCCTGACGAGGACGATGCCGCCTTCGAAACTTTCCTCCATCGCCTCGCCGCCGATTTCCCGGGCGCGTCATATCTCGCCGCGCGCCATCTCTATCGCGGCGACGATCTCGCCCGCATCGACCGCCTCGCGCGCCTCGCCGAGCGCGCGGGCGTGCCGCTCGTCGCCACCAACGACGTGCTCTATCACCGGCCGGAGCGGCAGAAGCTGCAGGATGTCGTCGCCTGCATCCGCGCAGGCTGCACGCTCGCCGAAGCCGGGTTTCGCCTCGCCGCCAATGCCGAGCGGCATCTGAAGCCGCCCGCGGAGATGGCGCGGCTCTTCCGCGCGCAGCCCGAAGCGGTCGCGCGCACGATGGAGATCGCCGAGCGCTGCCGCTTCAGCCTCGACGAGCTGCGCTACGAATATCCCGACGAAGCGCAGGACGGGCTTGCGCCGCAGGAGCGGCTCGCAGCGCCTGACCTGGGCGGGCGCGGCCGAGCGCTATCCCGAGGGCGTGCCGGACAAAGTGCGCCAGCAGCTTGCGCACGAGCTGGCGCTGGTCGCGCAGCTCGACTACGCGCGCTATTTCCTCACCGTGCACGACATCGTGCGCGAGGCGCGCGCGCGCGGCATCCTGTGCCAGGGGCGCGGCTCGGCGGCCAATTCGGCGGTGTGCTATTGCCTCGGCATCACCTCGGTCGATCCGGCGCGGCTCGACCTCCTGTTCGAGCGCTTCATCAGCGCCGAGCGCAACGAGCCGCCCGACATCGACGTCGATTTCGAGCACGAGCGGCGCGAGGAGGTGATCCAGTACATCTACGAGAAATACGGCCGCGACCGCGCCGCGCTCGCCGCCACCGTGATCTGCTACCGCTCGAAAAGCGCGATCCGCGAGGTCGGCAAGGTCTTGGGCCTGTCGCGAGGATGTGACGGGCGCGCTCGCCGGCACGGTGTGGGGCTGGGGCACGGACGGCATCGCCGAGCGCCACGTGCGCGAGATGGGCCTCGATCCGGCCGAGCCGAACCTGCGCCTGGCGCTCGACCTCGCGCACGAGCTCTTGGGCTTTCCGCGCCACCTGTCGCAGCATGTCGGCGGCTTCGTCATCACGCGCGGGCCGCTCGAGGAAGTGGTGCCGATCGAGAACGCGGCGATGGCGGACCGCACCGTCATCGAATGGGACAAGGACGATCTCGACGAGCTCGGCATGCTCAAGATCGACGTGCTGGCGCTCGGCATGCTGACCTGCATCCGCCGCGCCTTCGACCTGATCGCAGCGCTTGAAGGGCGAGCAATGGACGCTCGCGACCGTGCCGGCCGAGCTGCCGGAAGTGTACGAGATGCTGTGCCACGCCGATTCCGTGGGCGTGTTCCAGGTCGAGAGCCGGGCGCAGATGACCATGCTGCCGCGCCTCAAGCCCGCGCAAATTCTACGATCTCGTCATCGAGGTGGCGATCGTGCGGCCGGGCCCGATCCAGGGCGACATGGTGCATCCCTATCTGCGCCGCCGCTCGGGCGAGGAGCCCGTGAGCTTCCCCTCGGCCGCGCTCGAATCCGTGCTCGGCAAGACGCTCGGCGTGCCGCTCTTCCAGGAGCAGGCGATGCGCATCGCCATCGTCGCCGCGGGCTTTTCGCCGGCCGAGGCCGATCGCCTGCGCCGCGCCATGGCGACCTTCCGCCACAGCGGCGAGATCCACCGCTTCCGCCGCCTCTTCATCGACGGCATGGTCGGGAACGGCTACGCGCAGGAATTCGCCGAGCGCTGCTTCCAGCAGATCGAGGGGTTCGGCGAATACGGCTTCCCGGAATCGCACGCGGCGAGCTTCGCGCTGCTGGTCTATGTCTCGGCGTGGCTGAAGCGCTTCCATCCCGAGGTGTTCGCGGCCGCGCTCCTCAACAGCCAGCCGATGGGGTTCTACGCGCCGGCGCAGATCGTGCGCGACGCCGCCGAGCACGGCGTCGAAATCCGCCCCGTCGACGTCAACGACAGCGATTGGGATGCAACGATCGAGCCGGCGGAAGGAGATTGCTTCGCTGCGCTCGCAATGACACCGCTGTCATTGCGAGGAGCGGAGCGACGAAGCAATCCCCCGGGGCAAGGCGCGCTTCGCCTCGGCCTGCGCCAGGTGAAAGGCCTCGCCGAAGCCGATGCCGCGCGCCTCGTCGCGTCGCGGCAGAAACCCTATCGCACGCCCGGCGAGCTCGTGCGCCGCGCCGGCCTCAAACGCGGCGCGCTCGAGCGGCTCGCCGCTGCCGATGCGTTCCGCTCGCTGGGCCTCGACCGGCGCCAGGCGCTGTGGGCGGCCAAGGGGCTCGACGACGACGCGCTGCCGCTCTTCGCCGTCGCTCGAGGATGAGGGATCGCCCGAGCCGTCCTTGCCGGCGATGGGCTTGGGCGAGCATGTCGCGGCCGATTACGTGACGGTGGGGCTGTCATTGAAGCGCCATCCGATGGCGCTCCTGCGCGCGGCGTTCGAGCGCGCGCGCATCGCGCCCGCCGCACGCCTCAAGGAACTGCGCAACAACGGCCGCGTGCGCGTCGCCGGCCTCGTCCTCGTGCGCCAGCGCCCGTCGAGCGCGTCGGGCGTCATCTTCATGACGCTCGAGGACGAAAGCGGGATCGCCAATCTCGTGGTCTGGCCGGCGGTGTTCGAGCGCTTCCGCCGCGCCGTCATGGCCGGGCGCCTCATCGAGTGCGAAGGGCAGATTGCAGCGCGAGGGCGAGGTGATCCACGTCATCGCCGAGCGCCTTGCCGACCGCTCGGAGCTTTTGGGCCGCCTGGCGCACGGCGCCGCGATCCCGGTCGCGAGCCGCGATTTCCACTAATCGCCGCGCCCGAGAACGTCCGCCTCATCCTCGCTTGACACTACGCACGCCGGCGAGACGATGAAAGCCATGGCGCAGGACGAACCCGAGCGGCTGCCTCCGCCGCCCTTCTGGCGGACCCGGTACTTCGCTCTGACGGTGATGGGGCGGGCCGACCGGCGCTGGATCGACCCCGTGGAGGTCCTTCAGGCCCTCAATCAGCCGGCAAGGAAAGAGCGGCAGGCCGACGGGCGCATGCGATACTGGCTTTATGTCGCACGGCTCGGAACCTATATACGGGTGGTGACGCTCGCGGATGGCGAGACGGTCCACAACGTGTTCAAGGACAGAGACTTCGCCGGATGAACGCCGTCTTCGAATACGATCCGACCACCGACAGCCTCTACATCAAGCTGCGGTCGGGGCAGTCCGTCGACAATCGCATTATCGACGACGATGTCGTCATCGATTTGGGCGAAGACGGCGAGCCGGTCGGCTACGACATTCAGCATGCAAGCCGCCATGCCGACGCCATCGCCGAGGCGCTTGGTCAACTGCGCAAGCGCCATGCCGCGTAAGCCGGCGCCGCCCGGCCGCGCCAGGCTCTTCCACCTGCTCTGAGCGACGTGGGCTGGATCCTTCCCGAGCCCGCGCCGCCGCCCGATCCGCTGCGCCAGGCCGTGCGCGCGGCCTATCGCGAGGACGAGACCGCTGCCGTCGCGCGCAGTCTCGAGGCGGCGGCGATCGCGCCCTCGCTCAAGAGCCGGATCGAAGGCGCGGCGCGAAAGCTCGTGGCCGAGGCGAGGAAGCGCCGCCACGGCGCCGGCGGCATCGACGTGTTCCTGTCGGAATACCGCCTCTCCTCGCAGGAGGGGATCGCACTCCTCTGCCTCGCCGAGGCGCTCTTGCGCATCCCCGATCACGCCACCATCGACCGCCTCATCCGCGACAAGCTCGCGCCATCCGATTGGGCGCGCCATCTCGGCCATTCGCAATCGCTCTTCGTCAACGCCTCGACCTGGGCGCTGATGCTGACGGGCCGGCTCGTGCAGGAGCCGCACGAGCACGATTGGGGCGCGGTGCTGCACCGCCTCGTCGCGCGCTCGGGCGAGCCGATGGTGCGCCAGGCCGTGACCGCTTCGATCCGCATCCTGGCGCGCCAGTTCGTCATGGGCCGCACCATCGAGGAAGCCTTGGCGCGCGCGCGTGCGGCCGAGCGCAAAGGATATCGCCATTCCTACGACATGCTGGGCGAGGCGGCGCGCACCGCCGCCGATGCCGAGCGCTATCTCGCGCGCTATCGCGCGGCGATCGCCGCGATCGGCGCGCGCGTCACGGGCGACGATGTGCGCGCGGCGCCCGGCCTGTCCGTGAAGCTGTCGGCGCTCCATCCGCGCTTCGAGGAAGCGCAGCGCGCGCGCATCCTGGCCGAGCTGACCCCGCGCCTCCTGGCGCTCGCGGGCGAGGCGGCGTCGGCCGGGATCGGCCTCACCATCGACGCCGAGGAGGCCGAGCGCCTCGATCTTTCGCTCGATCTCGTGGCGGCGCTCGCCGCGGCGCCCGGGCTTGCCGGCTGGGACGGGCTGGGCCTCGCCGTGCAGGCGTATCAGAAGCGCGCGCTGCCGCTCCTCGATTGGCTCGCCGATCTCGCGCGCCGCCACGAAGCGCCGGCTCATGGTGCGGCTGGTCAAGGGCGCCTATTGGGACAGCGAAATAAAGCGCAGCCAGGAGCGCGGGCTTGCCGGCTATCCGGTCTATACGCGCAAGCTCGCGACCGACGTGTCCTATCTCGCCTGCGTCAAGCGCCTCTTCTCCGAGCCGGAAGCGTTCTTCCCGCAATTCGCGACGCACAACGCGCACACCGTCGCCGCCGTGCGCGCGCTCGCCGGCAAGCGCAGCGATTTCGAGTTCCAGCGCCTGCACGGCATGGGCGAGACGCTCTACGACCAGATCGTGGCGCCCGATCTGCCGTGCCGCGTCTATGCGCCGGTCGGCGGGCACGAGGATCTGCTCGCCTATCTCGTGCGGCGGCTCCTGGAGAACGGCGCCAACACCTCGTTCGTCAACCGCCTCGTCGACGAGCGCGCGCCGGTCGAGGACATCGTCGCCGATCCGGTCGAGCGGCTTGCCGCATTGAAGGCGAAGCCGCATCCGCGCATTCCGCTGCCCGCGGCCATCTACGAGCCCGAGCGCAAGAATTCGCGCGGTCTCGATCTCACCGATCCCGAGATCTTGCGCGCGCTCGGCCACGCGCTCGAAGAAGCGGAAGCCGAAAGCTGGAGCGCCATGCCGATCGTCGACGGCAAGGCGCAGCCGGGCGAAGCGCGCGCCGCGCTCAATCCGGCCGACCGCGCGCACATCATCGGCAGCGTCGTCGAAGCCGACGATGCGGTGGCGGACGCGGCGCTCGCCGCCGCCGCGAAAGCGGCGCCGGCGTGGGAGGCGACGCCGGCCGCAGAGCGCGCGCAAATCCTCGACCGCGCCGCCGATCTGTTCGAGGAGCGATTGCCGCTGTTCATGGCGCTCATCGTGCGCGAGGGCGGCCGCATCGTTCCCGATGCCTTGTCCGAGACGCGCGAGGCGATCGACCATTGCCGCTACTACGCCGCGCGCCTGCGCGCCGAGTTCGCGCAGCCGCTGGCGCTGCCGGGCCCGACCGGCGAGCGCAACAGCTTGGCGTTGCGTGGCCGCGGCGTCTTCCTCTGCATCTCGCCGTGGAATTTCCCGCTGGCGATCTTCGGCGGCCAGGTCCTGGCCGCGCTCGCCGCCGGCAACGCGGTGCTGGCGAAGCCGGCCGAGGCGACGCCGCTCGTCGCGGCGGCCGCGGTGCGCCTCCTGCACGAGGCGGGCGTGCCGCCGGGCGCGCTCCATCTTCTGCCCGGCTCGGGCGCGAAGCTCGGCGCGCGCCTGCTCGCCGATCCCCGCGTCGGCGGCGTCGCCTTCACCGGCTCGACCGAGACGGCGAACATCATCGCCAGATCGCTCGCCGCGCGCGGCGGGCCGATCGTGCCGTTCATCGCCGAGACCGGCGGCCAGAACGCGCTCATCGCCGATTCGAGCGCGCTCCCGGAACAGCTCGTGCAGGACGTGCTCGTCTCGGCCTTCGACAGCGCCGGGCAGCGCTGCTCGTCGCTGCGCACGCTCTTCGTGCAGGACGCGATCGCCGACCGCGTGATAGCCATGCTCGAAGGCGCGATGCGCGAGCTCACGATCGGCGATCCGGCGCTCATCGCGACCGACGTCGGCCCGCTCATCGACGACGAGGCCAAGCGCCCGCTCGTCGAACATGCGGCCAAGATGGCGCGCGCCGGGCGCCTCATCTGCGAGCTGCCGCTGCCGCCCGGCACCGAGCGCGGCAGCTTCTTCGCGCCGCGCGCCTTCGAGATCCCGAACTTGGCACTTCTAGAGCGCGAAGTGTTCGGTCCTATACTGCACGTCATCCGCTGGAATGGCGACCGGCTCGACGAGGTGATCGCGGCGGTGAACGCCACCGGATACGGCCTCACCTTCGGCATCCACAGCCGCATCGACGAGACCGTGCGCTACGTCACCGAGCGCGTGCGCGCCGGCAACCTCTACGTCAACCGCACCATGATCGGCGCCGTCGTCGGCGTGCAGCCGTTCGGCGGCGAGGGTCTGTCCGGCACCGGGCCCAAGACCGGCGGCCCGCATTATCTCCACCGCTTTGCGACCGAGCGCACGCTCTCGATCGACACCACCGCGTCGGGCGGCAACGCCAGCCTGCTCTCGCTCGCCGACGACGAGGATTAGGGGCTGTACTCGACGCGCAGCCGGGTCGTCCGCAAAGTGCCAGGAGCGGGAGTCGCCGGTCCTACTCGATCACCTCGTTGGACAGCGCAAGGAATGAAGGCAGCCATCCGTAGTTGATACCTTGTTGCCGTAGCCGCTTAAAAATGAGAGGTTTGTGCCAACGAGCACCGTAAATTGGTGCATCTCGGATAAAGCAGTGGGGGAGAAAGAACCGTGAGATTCACGAGGACATTTGCCAGTGCAACGGTGGGCCTTGTCTCCATAGTTCTAGCAGGCTGCGGCGAGACAAATCACATTGCCACGTTCACACCTCAATTCTCGCCAAGCGCGGCGTCCCGCTTTACGGTCGGAGATGTAATCGACTCGAGTGACCGGCTAAAACAATCGGACTTGCCACCAGATTTCGATCCCTCAGCGGAATTGAAGACGCAAATAGAGCAGCACCTTGCGGCGAGCGGCATCGTCGCCGACGGAAGCACGGTCAACGTGATTACGCTTGTGCCAACCATCGTCGACTACGAGCCGGGAAATGCCTTTCAGCGTTGGTTAGCGCCCGGAGCGGGCACAACAAAATTGACAGTCAAAGTCGATCTAGAGCAAGGCGGCGAAAGCTTGGGCATCATTCGAGCGCGCCGCACCATTGAAATGGGCGGCATTTATACAATAGGTGATTGGCGGTCGATATTCGGGCCAGTGGCCGGTGACGTCGTCGACGAACTGCAAAAAAAGCTTGGGCAAACGCCGCATTGAGCAAGCGCGGCTAAAAATTCACATCGGCCAATTTGGCGAGACCCTGCTCAATGTTGCGTCGCGCCGCACCTTCAGTAGCCATTCGCAGGCGTGTAATTCCGACGAAGGCATCGCCAACGGTTGCGGTGTATATCGAGTCGATTTTGTCTTGCCAAACGACATGTTTGTCGGAAATTCGGATAAGCCTCCAGTGCGCATGTAGCTCAACCGTCAAGTCGAATCCCGCGCCCGGCTGTTCAAGGTCATCGAGTGTCGTCTCCAAGCGAAATACGGGACTGCCAGAAGCTCCCACGGATTTAAAGAGACCGATTTTACGCAACAATTCAGTTAGGGCCGCGGAGAAATCTTCATTCGAAATTTGCGGACGCTGAGCACCAAAGAAATTGGACTCGTTTCGTAACCTCCTTCCACGGTAACAATAACGGCGTCATGAATCGTCCGTGGCTGCGGCAACTGCTGGCCGACCATCGCAGGGCCTGCTGCCGAACCAACGCAGCCGGCAAGCATCACGGAAAGAATTATGCCGATAACAGGCCAATGATATCGGAACATTGGTGATATCGCCTTTTCCACTTACGCTAGACGGTATCAAAATCCGGGAACCAGTATCAACTTGGAACTAGGATTGTCATGTCGGTGATTGTCCAGACGAATGGCGGTCTTCTGTTTCCTGATCCCACTCTCTCGATCAATGCTTAGTGCTTGTGTGCCCGTGCAGAAATCGAATTTGCATTATGCGAAAGACCGCTAGGGGTCAGAAGCGGAATTCGGCCGCGAGCTCGGCGCTGCGCTTAATCAGCACACGGACCTAGAGGCCGCGGCCGAGGAACGAGGCGGCGCCGTCGAGCACGAGCTGCGCCGCCAGCGCGGCCAGGATGATGCCGAGCACGCGGCCGACGACGTTGGCGCCGGTGACGCCGAGGAGGCGCACCACGGAACTCGCGCCGATGAGCGCGGCCAGCGACAGCGCCAGGACGAGCGCGAGTGCCCCGATCACGGCGGCGAACTCGCCCGCATTCGCGGCGCGCCCGGTAAGCAGCACGACCGAGGTGAAGGCGCCCGGACCCGCGAGCAGCGGAAAGGCCAAGGGAAAGACCGAAACGTCGGCGCTGCGCGCCGCCTCGTCCTGCTCCGGCACGGTCGGCGCGCGGATGCCGGACGGCCGCGCGAACACCATGTCGGTCGCGAGCAGGAACAGCAGGATGCCGCCGGCGATGCGGAACGCCGGCAGCGAGATGCCGAGCGCGCTCAGGAACGCTTCGCCGCCGAGCGCGAAGGCGAACAGCAGGATGGCGGCGACGCAGGTCGCCGTCAGCGCCGTGCGGCGGCGGAGCTCGTCGCTCGCGCCGCGCATGAGGCCGGCAAAGACCACCGCCACGCCGACCGGATCGACGATCACGAACAGGGTGACGAAGCTCAAGGCGAAATGGCGCAGCATGCGGGCGCGATGATAGAGGATGGGACGCGCGGCGCATCCCGGCAACGCTTGGTCGCGCGGGCTTGCGCCCCTATAATCGCGCCATGCCGCGCGATGTCGTGCCGTCCGTCTGCCCGCACGATTGCCCGAGCGTCTGCGCGCTCGAGGTCGAGCGCCTCGACGAGCGTACCATCGGGCGCGTCCACGGCGCCGATCACGGCTATACCGCCGGCGTCGTCTGCGCCAAGGTCGCGCGCTACGCCGAGCGCCAGCACCATCCCGAGCGCCTTGCGACGCCGTTGCGGCGCGTCGGCGCCAAGGGCGAGCGGCGCTTCGAGCCGATCTCGTGGGACGACGCGCTCGACGAGGTCGCCGAGGCGTTCACCCGCGCCGCGCAAAAATTCGGCACCGAAACCGTGTGGCCGTTCTTCTATGCCGGCACCATGGGGCTGGTGCAGCGCGACGGGATCGAGCGCTTGCGCCACGCGCTGCGCTATTCGCGCCAGCATTCGACATACTGCAACACGCTGTCCGACGCCGGCTGGATGGCCGGGGCAGGGGCCAAGCGCGGCACCGACGCGCGCGAGATCCCGCAGTCCGACCTCGTCGTCATGTGGGGCGGCAATCCGGTCGCGACGCAAGTCAACCTGATGAGCTGGATCACGCGCGCGCGGAAGGAGCGCGGCGCGCCCTTCGTCGTGGTCGATCCCTACCGCACGCCCACGGCCGAGGTCGCCGACATCCACCTGATGCCGCGGCCCGGCACCGACGGCGCGCTCGCCTGCGCGGTCATGCACGTGCTCTTCAAGGAGGGCTTCGCCGACCGGGCCTATCTCGCGAAATATACCGATGGGGCCGATGCCCTCGAGGCCCATGTCGCGCGCGCGCGATCCGGCCTGGGCCGCGGTCGTCACCGGAATTTCCGCAGCAGAAATAGAGTCCTTCGCCCGCCTCTATGGCCGCACCAGGCGCAGTTTCCTGCGCCTCGGCTTCGGCTTTTCGCGGAGCCGCAACGGCGCGGCGCAGATGTTCGCGGCAAGCTGCCTCGCCCGCCGTCACCGGCGCCTGGCAGTACGAGGGCGGCGGCGCGCTCTATGCCCAGGGCGGACTCTTCTGGGGGCTCGACCGCACCCTCATCGAAGGCCTCGACATGCGCGATCGCTCGATCCGCATCTTCGACCAGTCGCGCATCGGGCCGATCCTCACCGGCGACCGGCGCGACCTCGGCGACGGGCCGCCGGTCACGGCGATGCTGGTGCAGAACACCAATCCCATGGTGGTCGCGCCCGAGACGGCGAAGGTGCGGGCCGGCATGGCGCGCGAGGATTTCTTCCTCTGCGTCCACGAGCAGTTCCTGACCGAGACCGCCGCCATGGCCGACATCGTGCTGCCGGCGACGACGTTCCTCGAGCACGACGACATCTATACCGCCGGCGGCCACACCGAGTTGCAGATCGCGCGCAAGGTGATCGAGCCTTTCGCCGAGGCGCGGCCCAATCATTCCGTCATCTGCGCGCTGGCCAAGCGCCTGGGCGGGCGCCATCCCGGCTTCGACATGACCGAGTGGGAGATCATCGAGCGCTCGCTCGCCACATCCGGCCTGCCCGACGCCGCGACGATCCTTGCCAAGGGCGGGCACGACATGGCGCCGCCGTTCGCGACCGCGCATTTCCTCGACGGCTTCGGCCATGCCGACCGGCGCTTCCATTTCCGCGCGAACTGGTCGGCGATCGGGCCGGAATTCGCGGCGCTGCCTGCGCTGCCCGACCATGTCGCGGTGATCGATGCGCCGTCGCCCGAGCATCCCTTCCGCATGATCGCGCCGCCGGCGCGCTCGTTCCTCAACACCTCGTTCAACAACATGCCGTCGGGCGTGGCGCGCGAGGGGCGGCCCTGCGTGCGCATCCATCCCGACGACCTCGGCGCGCTTTCCTTGGCGGACGGCGCGCGCGTGCGGCTCGGCAACCGCAACGGCAGCGTCGTGCTCCATGCGCAATCCTTCGCCGGCGTGCAGCGCGGCGTGCTCGTCGTCGAGGGCATCTGGCCCAACGCCGCCTTCGCCGAGGGCAGCGGCATCAACACGCTGACGAGCGCCGAGCCGGGCCTGCCGAACGGCGGCGCCTGCTATCACGACACCGCGGTCTGGCTTCGCCCGGCGTAATCGAGCCGGGGTGGAGACGCGCCCTCGGCATCGCCATATACTCATCGTGATGGACGACAAGCCCGATCCGAAGCAGGTGCCGGCGGCGGCCAAGAACGCCGAAGTCGAGGCATTCCTGCGCCAGGTGGCGGCGATGCCGACGGCGCGGCCGGCCAAGGGGCGCGGGCGCCTCATCTTCGCGCTCGACGCGACCGCGAGCCGCGAACCGACCTGGGATCGCGCCTGCAGGCTGCAAGGCGAGATGTTCGAGGCGACATCGTCGCTTGGCGGGCTCGAGGTGCAGCTCGTCTATTACCGCGGCTTCGACGAATGCAAGGCGAGCCGCTGGCTCACCGCGGCGCCCGAGCTGCATCGCGCCATGCGCGCCGTGTTCTGCGTCGGCGGGCAGACGCAGATCGCGCGCATCCTCGCGCATGCGGCCAAGGCGGCGCAGGCGGGCCAGGTGAGCGCGCTCGGTCTTCGTCGGCGACGCCATGGAGGAACCGCTCGACGAGCTGATCGGGCTTGCCGGCGAATTGGCGCTCCTCAATGTGCCCGCCTTCATCTTCCACGAGGGCGGCGATCCGATCGCGGCGCGCGCCTTCAAGCAGATCGCCAAGATCACGCGCGGCGCCTATTGCCCGTTCGATTCGGCGAGCGCCGAGCAGCTTCGTGCGCTCCTGGGCGCGGTTGCGGCTTACGCGGCGGGCGGACAGCGCGCGCTCGCCGATTATGGCAAGCGCGCCGGCGGCGCGGCGCTGCTGCTGACGCGGCAGCTCGGCGGCACGTAGGGAGAAAGGCGGAGGCGGCATTGCCCTTCCTGGTCGGCGGCATCGTCGTTCTTCTCGTGCTGCTCGTCGCGGGCCACGCCTTCATCAATGCCGACCCGAAAAAGCTCGGACAGTTCTTCCGCTGGTTCCTGCTGAGTCTCGCGGCAATGGGCGCGGGCACCGTGCTCGTGCTGCTGATCGCGAGCGAGCGGCTCGGGCCGGCGCTCGCGCTCGTCGGGTTCCTGGCGCCGGTGCTGCTCCGCGGCAAGCGCGTGTGGCGGCGCTGGCAGAGCGCGTCGGGCCCATCGCCCGGCTCGGTCTCCGAGATCGAGACCGAATTCCTGCGCATGCAGCTCGACCACGACACCGGCGCGATGCGCGGCACGGTGCGGCGCGGCCCCTATGCCGGGCGCCGCCTCGACGAGCTGACCGAGACAGAGCTCGTGGCATTGTGGCGCGAGTGCCGTATCGGCGACGACGCCTCGGCGCGTCTCATGGAGAGCTATCTCGACCGGCTCGACCCGAATTGGCGTCAGGCCGCGGGCGATGCCAGGCAGGGCGCGCCGCGCGCCACCTCGGACGCCATGACGCGCGAGGAGGCTCTGGCGATTCTCGGGCTCCAATCCGGCGCCGACGCGGCCGCCATCAAAAAGGCGCATCGCGAGCTCATGATGAAGCTGCACCCCGATCAGGGCGGATCGACATATCTCGCGGCAAAAATCAACCGCGCCAAGGAGGTGCTGCTCGGCTAGCTCCTAAGGTGCGATTATGAAAGATTAACGCATTTGCTATATCTATCGTGCGCTAAGCGACGGGACCGCCGTCGCGCCGCGCGCTCCGGGGAACAAAGCGGGGATCGGCCCGTTATCCGCTCGGTCCCTTTTGCGGTCGCGAAGGAAGCTCCATGACGCAAGTTAGGAAGGCCGTGTTTCCGGTGGGCGGGTTGGGCACGCGGTTCCTCCCCGCGACCAAGTCGATGCCCAAGGAAATGCTGCCGGTCGTCGACAAGCCGCTCATCCAATACGCCGTCGAAGAGGCGCAGGCCGCCGGCATCGAGGAGTTCATTTTCGTCACCGGCCGCTCGAAGAGCGCGATCGAGGATCATTTCGATCATTCCTACGAGCTCGAGGAGACGCTGAAGGGCCGCAACAAGCAGGCGCAGTTCGAGGCCGTCACGTCATGGCTGCCGCAGCCGGGCCAGATCGCCTACACGCGGCAGCAGGAGCCGCTGGGTCTGGGCCACGCCGTGCTGTGCGCGCGCAATTTCGTCGGCGACGAGCCGTTCGCGGTGCTCCTGGCCGACGATCTCATCCTCGCCGACAAGGCCTGCCTCAAGCAGATGGTCGAGGCGCACGCGCAAGTGCGCGGCAATTACGTCGCGGTCATGGATGTGCCGCGCGAGCACACCAACCGCTACGGCATTCTCGACGTCGCGGAAGATGACGGCCGCCTCGTCAAGGTGAAGGGCGTCGTCGAAAAGCCCGAGCCCGCCAAGGCGCCCTCGACGCTCAGCATCATCGGCCGCTACATCCTCGAGCCCGAGGTGTTCGAGCACCTGACGCACACTCCGCGCGGCGCCGGCGGCGAGATCCAGCTCACCGACGCGCTGGCGCAGATGATCGGCAGCAACCAGCGGCCGTTCATGGGCCTGCGCTTCGACGGACGGCGCTTCGATTGCGGCGACAAGGTCGGCTGGCTGCAGGCGAACATCGCCTTCGCGCTGGCGCGGTCCGACATGTCGCGCGAAGTGCGGCGCATCCTCGCCGAGTATTGCTGAGCGCCGGAGCGGGGGCGATGGCGGAAGGCGCCGGCGCGGGCCACCGGTTCGATCCAACCATTCTGCGCGAGTACGACATTCGCGGCGTCGTCGGCGAGACGCTCGCGCCCGCCGATGCGCGCGCCATCGGGCGGAGCTTCGCCGCCGTCCTGGCCGAGGCCGGCGGCCGGCGCGCCGCGGTCGGCTACGACGGGCGCTTGAGCTCGCCCGAGCTCGAGGCGGCGCTGGTCGGCGGACTGACGGAAGGCGGGATCGACGTGACGCGCGTCGGCCTCGGCCCCACGCCGATGCTCTATTTCGCCGTCAACACGCTTCCCGTCGATGGCGGGATCATGGTGACGGGCTCGCACAATCCGCCGAACTACAACGGCTTCAAGCTGATGCTCGGCCGCAAGTCGTTCTTCGGCGCCGACATCCAGCGGCTCGGCAAGATCGCCGCCGCGGGAAACTTCCCCGAGGGCCGCGGCGCCACGGTCGAGCGCTCGGTGTTCGAGCCCTATGTGCGCCGGCTCGTGGCCGATTATCGCGGCGGGCGCGAGCTGCGCGTCGCGTGGGATGCCGGCAACGGCGCCACGGGCGACGTGCTGAAGCGCCTCACCGCGCTGCTGCCGGGCCATCACATCAGGCTCAACGACACGATCGACGGGCGCTTTCCCGCGCACCATCCCGATCCGACCGAGCCCAAGAACCTCGTCCAGCTCCAGGACGCGGTGGCGCGCGAGAAATGCGACCTCGGCATCGCCTTCGACGGCGACGGCGACCGCATCGGCGTGGTCGACGGCAAGGGCCGCATTCTCTGGGGCGACCAGTTCATGGTGCTGCTCGCGCGCGAAGTGATCGCCGAGCGGCCCGGCGCCACCATCATCGCCGACGTCAAGGCGAGCCAGGTCCTGTTCGACGAGATCGCGCGCATGGGCGGAAAGCCGCTCATGTGGCGCACCGGCCATTCGCTCATCAAGAGCAAGATGGCCGAAGTGGGCGCGCCGCTCGCCGGCGAGATGAGCGGCCACATCTTCTTCGGCGACCGCTATTACGGCTATGACGACGCGCTCTATGCCGCCGTGCGGCTTTTGAGCATCGTCGCGCGCAGCGCCGAGACCATGGCCGAGATGCGCGACCGGCTGCCCGCGGTCGTCAACACGCCCGAACTGCGCTTTCCCTGTTCGGAAGAGCGGAAATTCGCCGTCATCGACGAGGTGCGCGCGCGGCTGAAACGCGCCGGCGCCGAGATGGCCGACATCGACGGCGTGCGCGTCAAGACCGCGGACGGCTGGTGGCTGTTGCGCGCGTCGAACACGCAGGACGTGCTGGTGGCGCGCGCCGAGGCCAGGGACGAAGCCGGCCTCGCGCGGCTCAAGGATCTGCTGTCGTCGGAGCTTCGCGCCAGCGGCATGACGCCGCCGCAGTTCTAGTCGCCTAGTTCGCCGCCACCTGCTGCGTCGCGCCGGGCGCGATGACGGCGCAGCTCTTGTGCTTCTTGTGCAGCTCGCGGCACGCGATCTCGGCCTCGCGATGGCTGAAATGGACGATGCGCGCGCGGAACACCTGTCCCTTGTCGGCATGCGCCGGGGCCACGATCTCGACGACGCGGCCCTTCGCCGCGGGGACGCGTTGCAGCGCCTGCTCGCCGGCGTGCTCGGCCATGTCGCGCTGCGCGTAGGCGCCGACCTGGATGCTCCAGCCGTCGACCACCTTGGCGTGGCGCGCGCGATGCGGCGCGGTCGCCTCGGTCCCGGCCTCGGCCTTGCCGACCGGCGAGATGGCGGCGATGGCGCGCTTGGCGAGACTGTCCGGCTGGTCGTCCGGCGCCGCGGAATCGTCGGCGACCTCGGTATCGGTCGCGGCGCGGGCGAACGCGCCATCCAAGAGCGAGGCCATTTGCAGGTCGCGCGAATGGGCCGATTCGCCGCCCATCACCACGGCGATGAGGCGATGGCCGTCGCGCACCGCCGACGCCGCGAGGTTGAAGCCCGAGGCGCGGATATAGCCGGTCTTGATGCCGTCCATGCCGGGGAAGCTGTGCATCAGGTGGTTGTGGTTCGAATAGCTGACGCCGTTGTAGTTGAACTCCTCGGTCGCGAACCACGGATACTCTTTCGGGAAACTGCGGTAGAGCGCGAGCGCCAGCGTGGCGAGGTCGCGCGCCGTCGTCACGTTGTTCGGGTTGGGCAGGCCCGAGGCATTGGCGAAATTCGTGTGGTTCATGCCGAGCGCGCGGGCCTCCGCGGTCATGCGCGCGGCAAAGGCCGGCTCGCTGCCGGCAATGTTCTCGGCAAGCACCACGGCGGCGTCATTGGCCGAATGCGTGATGACGGCGAAGATCAGGTCGTGCAGCGCCACGCTGTCGCCCGGCTTCAGGTCGAGCTTCGAGGGCGCCTGCTCGGCGGCGTGGGCCGACACGGCGAAGCGCTGCTGCAGGTTGAGCGTGCCGCCCTCAAGCCCTTTGAAGGTCAGATAGAGCGTCATCATCTTGGTCAGCGATGCCGGGTAGTTCTGGGTGTCCGGCTCGTGCTGCGTCAGCACGTGGCCCGAATCGGCATCGATCACGATCGAGGAATAGCCGGCACTGGCCGGACCCGCGTGGCAGGCCCAGCCCAGGGCCGCGACCACGGCGAGCGTGCGAACGACGGAACGGCGAAATCCCAAATCGGTCATGAACGTTCCACCCAACTGTCTCACGCCCTTTGAGGATCGGGCAATTCAATCCTCAAGAGATTAAATAAACGCTGGATTCCCTGTCCAGTTTTTCGTGGTGGTTGCGCGCGGGTCCGGCGCTCGGCCCGGCCTGCGCCCGGGCCGCGCCCAGGCATATTGCAATGCAACATCCTGGTTGAAGCGTACCGCCAAATCGCGTATAGATGATGCTGCGTTGCAGCATCAAGCGCCTTTGCCGAGGGAATGTCATGGCCGCGAAATCGAAGAAACTCTCTCTGCCGGCGGAGCTCGCCTCGTTCGCCTCTCCCCCGGCGCTTGCGCCGAAGCCGCCCTTTGCGCCCATGAGCCTCGAATCGCTGGCCGATTTCGGGCGCGAAAACCTCGCGGCGGTGACCAAGGCCAACCTGGCGCTCAGCGAGGGAATTCAGGCGATGAGCCAGGAAATCTTCGGATTTGCCCAGGTGTCGTTCGCCAGCGCCGCCAAGACCGCTTCGGCCCTGCTCGCCGCCAGGACCCTCGACGAGGTGGTCGAGCTCTCGAGCGCGCACGCCCGCTTGAGTTTCGCGAGTTTGGCCCAGCGCTCGGCCAAGCTCAGCGAAATGGGCGTGAGCATCGCCAGCGAGACGCTCGCCCCGTTCGTGGCGCGTGGCGTTTCGGCCTGATCGAGCGGTCGGCACGCGACAAAAGTTACCGCAACGGTTGCCTAGCCCTGCCGGATTTCTTACCCTTTAGGGTAAGAATATTAACGCGGCACCTGGCATGGCCGACTACCGGTTTTATCGCGTGTCCGCAGGCCGAATCTTGAACGCCGAGGTCCGCCTGTGCGCCGACGACGAGGCGGCCCATCGCGTCGCGCGCCGCATCCTCGACGAGGCGACGGCAATTTGCGATGCAGTCGAAATCTGGCAACTCGCGCGGCTCGTCGGCGCGGTGCGGCGGACCGATCCGCCGGCGCCGGCCTAGACGCATGTGCAGCGCCCTTCGCGCGGGCGTCAGCGCAGCATTGCGATCCCGGCATGAGGCGGGTCGGCGGGGCTGGCCGCAAAAGCTCTTCCCCAGGCCCGCGTCGTGCCAATATATTGATCTGTTCGACCCGGTTGAGTCTGATCGTGCTGCGATGAGCGACGTCGAAAAGCGCAACGGCAGCGAGGGACCGGCGACGGGGGTGATCGTCAAGGCGAAGCCGAAGACGAAGAAGCCCTCGATGTACAAGGTCCTGATGCTGAACGACGACTACACGCCGATGGAGTTCGTCGTCCACATCCTCGAGCGCTTTTTCAACAAGACGCGCGAGGAGGCGACGCGAATCATGCTCCACGTTCACCGCCGCGGCGTGGGCGTATGCGGGGTCTTTACGTACGAGGTCGCCGAGACCAAGGTGACCCAGGTGATGGATTTCGCCCGGCAGCACCAGCACCCGTTGCAATGTACCTTGGAGAAAGACTGATTAGGGAGCACCTTCGTACGACCAAACGGAACAGCCCTGTTGGAGTAGGAATAGGCGTGCATGCTATCGCGCAACCTTGAAAAGACCCTCCACCGCGCCCTCGCTTATGCCAACGAGCGTCGGCACGAATACGCCACCCTCGAGCACCTGCTGCTGGCGCTCACCGAGGATCAGGATGCGTGCGCGGTCCTGCGCGCCTGCACCGTCGATCTCGAGAAGCTCCGGCGCGAGCTCATCGCCTACGTCGACAACGAGCTTGGCAACCTCGTCTCGGCGCATGCCGAGGATTCGAAGCCGACCGCGAGCTTCCAGCGCGTGCTCCAGCGTGCCGCGATCCATGTCCAGTCCTCCGGCCGCGAGGAGGTGACCGGCGCCAACGTCGTGGTCGCCATGTTCGCCGAGCGCGAGAGCCATGCCGTCTACTTCCTGCAAGAGCAGGACATGACGCGATTCGACGCGGTCAACTACATCTCGCACGGCATCGCCAAGGCGCCGGGCCGCTCCGAGCAGCGCCGCGTGCACGGCGCCGACGAGGAAGAACGCACCGAGAAGCAGCAGAAGCGCGGCCACGACGCGCTCGACGCCTATTGCGTCAACCTCAACAAGAAGGCGCGCAGCGGCAAGATCGATCCCCTGATCGGCCGCGAGCAGGAGGTCGACCGCACCATCCAGATCCTGTGCCGGCGCTCCAAGAACAACCCGCTCTATGTCGGCGACCCCGGCGTCGGCAAGACGGCGATCGCCGAAGGCTTGGCGCGCCGCATCGTCCAGCGCCAGGTGCCGGACGTGTTGCAGAACGCCACGATCTACGCGCTCGACATGGGCGCGCTTCTGGCCGGCACGCGCTATCGCGGCGATTTCGAAGAGCGCCTCAAGGCGGTCATCGCCGAGCTCGAAGCGATGAACGGCGCCATCCTGTTCATCGACGAGATCCACACCGTGATCGGTGCCGGCGCCACCAGCGGCGGCGCGATGGACGCCTCGAACCTGCTGAAGCCGGCGCTCGCCAGCGGCAACATCCGCTGCATCGGCTCGACCACCTACAAGGAATACCGCAACTATTTCGAGAAGGACCGCGCGCTCGTCCGCCGCTTCCAGAAGATCGACATCAACGAGCCGACGGTCGAGGACACGGTCAAGATCCTGCGCGGGCTCAAGCCCTATTACGAGCGCCACCACAAGGTGCGCTACACCGGCGAGGCGCTGCGCGCCGCGGTCGAGCTGTCGCACCGCTATATCGGCGACCGCAAGCTGCCCGACAAGGCGATCGACGTGATCGACGAGGTCGGCGCGGCGCAAATGCTGCTGCCTGAGAATCGCCGGCGCAAGACCATCACCGCGCGCGAGGTCGAGGCGATCGTCGCGACGATCGCGCGCATCCCGCCGAAGAGCGTCTCGACCGACGACAAGGAAGTGCTGAAGAACCTCGACCGCGACCTCAAGACCATGGTGTTCGGCCAGGACAAGGCGATCGACGCCTTGACCGCGGCGATCAAGCTCGCCCGCGCCGGATTGCGCGAGCAGGAGAAGCCGATCGGGTCATATCTCTTCTCGGGGCCGACGGGCGTCGGCAAGACCGAGGTCGCGCGCCAGCTCGCGCGCACGCTCGGCATCGAGCTCACGCGCTTCGACATGTCGGAATACATGGAGCGGCACACCGTCTCGCGCCTCATCGGCGCGCCGCCGGGCTATGTCGGCTTCGACCAGGGCGGGCTCCTGACCGACGCGGTCGATCAGCATCCGCACTGCGTTCTGCTCCTCGACGAGATCGAGAAGGCGCATCCCGATCTCTTCAACATCCTGCTGCAGATCATGGATTACGGGAAGCTCACCGACCACAACGGCAAGTCGGTCGACTTCCGCAACGTCATCCTGATCATGACCACGAACGCGGGCGCCGCCGATATGGCGAAGCCGGCGATCGGCTTCGGCAGCGAGGTGCGCGTCGGCGAGGACGAGGACGCGATCAACCGCATGTTCACGCCCGAGTTCAGGAACCGCCTCGACGCCATCATCTCGTTCGCGTCCTTGACGCCCGAGACGATCGGCCGCGTCGTCGACAAGTTCATCCTCCAGCTCGAGGAGCAGCTCGCCGACCGCAACGTCACGATCGAGCTCGACAACGGCGCGCGGCAGTGGCTCGCCGAGAAGGGCTACGACAAGCTGTTCGGCGCGCGGCCGCTCGCCCGCATCATCCAGGAGTACATCAAGAAGCCGCTCGCGGAAGAACTGCTGTTCGGCAAGCTCCAGAAGGGCGGCATCGTGCGGGTGAAGCGCGACGACGACAAGCTCACCTTCACCTTCATCGACCAGCCGGGCCCGCGACTGCCGGCGCCCAAGGAACCCGAATACGTCGAGTAGCAAGAAGGCCGCGCAAGCGGCCTTCTTCGTTTTGGGCGGGTGTGAAGCGCTTAATCCCGCAAAAGCCGCATCATCGTCTTGGGATCGCGATTGATCGCGGTGAGGAGAGCGAGCGCCGGCCCGTCCGGCGCGCGCCGCCCTTGCTCCCAGTTGCGCAGCGTGTGCGTGCTGATGCGGAACGCGCGCGCGAACCGCTCCTGCGACATCTTCGTCTTGCGCCGCACGGCGGCGACATTGACCGGGAGCACGATACGCAGCCGGCCTTCCCGAAGCTCCTTCTTGAAATCGATGTGGTCCGTCGACGAATTGTCCTCGGCGGCATAGCGTGCGATGTCGGCCTCGGTGGTCGCCGCGAGCTTCTTGCGATCGACAAAGCCTTTCTTCCGTCGAAGCTGCTCAGCCGTATAGCGCACGATAGGCATCGCGTTCCTTTCGCGTCGCGGGGCGGGCGGAAATGATGCGAAGCGCTTGCGCGCGGCGAGTATAGACGACCGTCAAAATCTGACCCTCGACCATGCCCGTCGCGCGGATGCGCCGCTCGCCGTAATCGAATTGATCGTCGTCGATCTCGAAAAGACGGCCCTCGAAGATGCGCGCTGCAAATGCGAAATCAAATCCCCGCGAACGCCCATTTCGCTCGCTCTTCGCTTGGTCCCATTCGAACTCGCCCATTCTATATAAGCCACTGGCTTAGATAAGTCAATGGACGATGGTCATTCCGCCGTCTCGCATTTGAAGGGCGAGAGCGCTTCCTCGAGCGCTTCCATCTCGTGCTCGACGGCGTGGCGCTCGCGCACGACAAACTCCTCGACCGCGCGCTGGAAGCCGGGATCGCGGATCCAGTGCGCGCTGTAGGTCGCGCACGGCAAATATCCGCGCTGGATCTTGTGCTGGCCTTGCGCGCCCGCCTCGACGCGCTTCAAGCCCCGCGCGATCGCGAAATCGATGGCGCGGTAATAGCACGCCTCGAAATGCAGGAACGGGAAGTCGCCGATGCAGCCCCAGTTGCGGCCATAGAGCGTCTCGCTGCCGATGAGGTTCAAGGCGCCGGCGACATAGCGGCTTCCCTGCCGCGCCATGACGAGCGCGACGCGGTCGGCCATGCGCGCGCCGAGAAGATCGAAGAACTCGCGCGTGAGATAGGCCGAGCCCCATTTCCGGTCGGACGTCGACATGTAGAAGCGGAAGAACGCGTCCCAGTGTTTCTTCTCGAGCGCGCTCCCGGTCAGCGTCTCGATCTCGAGCCCGTCGCCCATCGCGTCGCGCCGCTCGCGCCGGATCTGCTTGCGCTTGCGCGAGGTGAGCGCTTCCAAAAAATCGTCGAAGTCGCGGTAGCCGTTATTCTCCCAGTGGAACTGGCGGCCGATGCGCTGCAAGAAGCCCGCCTGGCCGAGCCGCTCCCATTCCGCCTCGGTCGGGAACGTCACGTGCAGCGACGACACTTTGCGCCGCCGCGCCACCTCGACGAGTGCCGCGACCAAATGGTCGGCGCATTCGGGCGGCGCTTCGGGATGAAGCAGAAGCCGCGGCCCGGTCGCCGGCGTGAATGGCACGCACGCCTGGAGCTTCGGGTAATAGCGCCCGCCCGCGCGTTCCAAGGCCGAGGCCCAGCCATGGTCGAACACATACTCGCCGTAGGAATGGCTCTTCAAATAAAGCGGCACGGCGCCGAGCACTTGGCCCGTCGCCGTTTTCGAGCAGCAGATGCTGCGGCAGCCAACCGGTCCGCGCGGTGGCCGATCCGGACGCTTCGAGCGCCTCGAGGAAGGCGTGGCAGAGGAACGGGTTGTCGGGCCCGGCGCAGGCGTCCCACGATGCGGCGGGCACGTCGCTCAGTTTCTCCACCATGCGCACGCTCAAGCGCTCGCCGCCGTCGGCCATGCTCCTTGCCTCTCGCCCAAACCCGCGCCGCGGTGAATCATAGCCGCGCCGGGGCCCGCCGCGAAAGCGCCGCAATCGCCTTCTAAGGAGAGCGCCATGCGCTATTTCATCGCTGTCGTGGTGCTGGCGCTTGCCCTTGCCGCGCCGCCATCCCGCGCGGCGCTCCTGGGCGACGCCGCGGTGCCCTATCGCGCCCTACGCACGGTCACGATCGACGGTCGAACTTATTCCGGGCCGGTCATGTCGGCGCCCGGCCATCAGCGTCACGAGCAGGACCTGTTCGGCATGCACGAGGCGTTCCTGCTCGACACCGCTGCGGCCAAGGGCTTTCTCGTGCTGCCGTCGCTCAAGACCTATGTCGAATTCGCCGTTCCCGCCGCTCATGGCCGAGCTCGATGCCGAGGATTTGCTGAACGATCCCGTGGGGCAGGAGAAGGTCGCGGGCCTCGCCGCCACGAAATACCGCGTCGATCACACCGCCGCCGACGGCAGCCGCGCCAAGGGTTTCCTGTGGCTCGCGAAGGGCGGCATCCTGGTCAAGCTCGACGTCGCGGTGACGCGCGCCCATGGCGGCAAGCCGATGCAGGTGGCAATGGAGCTGTCCGACCTGGTGACCGGCCCGGTCGACCCGGCGCTGTTCGCCCTGCCCAAAGGCTTCGCCAGCCTTCCGGCCGACGCGCTCGGGCCCCTTCTCGGCGGCAAGCCGCCCCCCTGATTTGGCAAAAAAATGACCGGCCTTCGCGAACGAAGGCCGGCCAGTCAACTGCGCGTGGTCCCTCGCCGGCAAGCGAGGGTAGGGGGTTCTAAGCAATGGTTTCCGCCGGCATCCCCGCCCTCGCGGGCAAAAAAAGGGGGTGCGACCGAAGTCGCACCCCTAAAAACTGCCTCAATAGCGCGGCGCCAGCCGGGAGGCTTTAGCTGGGGCCGCGCCGCGATCAGCTGCAACCGCTAGTGCTGCCGCATGTATCGCATTTGAGGCAGGTTCCGTTCCGCACCAGGGTGAAATTGCCGCATTCGCCGCAACTGTCGCCCTCATATCCCTTGGCCCGCGCCGCGCGGATCTGCTCGATCCGGCTCGCCATCGCGACCGCGCGCTCGTCCGGCGCGGCGATGGCGGCGACCGCAAGCCCCTGCGCCACGTCCACCGCGGTGGCGGTTGCGGCGGCGGTCGCAAGGCTCGCGGTCGCGCCGCTCGCCCCGCCTTGCAGGACGGTCAGTCGGCTGCGGACATATCCGGTCGACGCGACGCGCTGCACCATCGCCACCACTTCGTCGGGCCGTCCGCCCGAGGGAAGCGTCGATTCGGCGCTGCCCTTGCCGACCGTGTCCGGCAATACGTCGCCCGGCTGCACATGGGCCAGATCGTTGCGCCCGAGGTAGGAGATCGCCAGCTCGCGGAAGATGTAGTCGAGCAGCGAGGTTGCCATCTTGATCGCATCATTGCCCTCGACGATGCCGGCGGGCTCGAACCGCGTGAAGGTGAAGGCCTCGACGAACTCGTCGAGCGGCACGCCGTATTGCAGGCCGATCGAGATCGCGATCGCGAAATTGTTCATGAGCGAGCGGAAGGCCGAGCCTTCCTTGTGCATGTCGATGAACACTTCGGCGAGCGCGCCGTCCTCGTATTCGCCGGTGCGGAGATAGATCTTGTGGCCGCCGACCATCGCCTTCTGGGTATAGCCCTTGCGCCGCTGCGGCAGGCGCTTGCGCTCGTTCCGTTGCAGGACGCGCTCGATGATGCGCTCGACGATGCGCTCGGCGACGAGCGGCACGCGCGCGGCGGGCGTGCGCTCCATGACCGCCTCGACCTCGTCCTCCTCGTCGTCGAAGAGGGCGGATTGCAGCGGCTGCGACAGTTTCGAGCCGTCGCGGTAGAGCGCGTTCGCCTTCAAGGCGAGGCGCCACGACAGCATGTAGGCCGATTTGCAGTCCTCGACCGAGGCGGCGCTCGGCATGTTGATGGTCTTCGAGATCGCGCCCGAGATGAAGGGCTGCGCCGCCGCCAGCATGCGGATGTGGCTGTCGACCGAAAGATAGCGCTTGCCGTTGCGGCCGCACGGGTTGGCGCAGTCGAACACCGGCAGATGCGCTTGCTTCAGGTGCGGCGCGCCTTCGAGCGTCATGGCGCCGCAGCAATAGGTGTTGGCGGCCTCGATCTCGCTCTTGCCGTAGCCCAGGGCCTGCAGCATGTCGAAGGTCGGATCGGCCATCTGCTCGGCGCTGAAGCCGAACGCGGTGCGGCAGAATTCCTCGCCGAGCGTCCATTTGTTGAACGCGAACTTGATGTCGAAGGCCGAGGTGAGCGCCTGTTCCAGAATCTCGATCGCGCCGTCGGTGAAGCCCTTGGCCTTCAACTGGCGGTGATTGACCGCCGGCGCGTCCTTCAACGTGCCGTGGCCGACGGCATATTGCGTGATCGCCTCGATCTCGGCCGCGCCGTAGCCGAGCGTCCGCAGCGCTTCGGGCACGCCGCGGTTGATGATGCGGAAGTAGCCGCCGCCGGCGAGCTTCTTGAACTTGACCAGCGCGAAGTCGGGCTCGACGCCGGTCGTGTCGCAATCCATGACGAGGCCGGTCGTGCCCGTGGGCGCGATCACGGTCGCCTGCGCGTTGCGGTAGCCGTGCTGCTCGCCCAGGGCGAGTGCCGCGTCCCATGCGCGCTTGCGCCGCTTCGACCAGCGCCGGGTCGGGGCAGTTGGCCGCGTCGAGCGGCACCGGCAAAACCGAAAGCTGCTCATAGCCGTGCGTCTCGCCATGGGCCGCGCGGCGGTGGTTGCGGATGACGCGCAGCATCGGCTCGCGGTTGGGCGCAAACCCCGCGAACGGGCCGAGCTCGCCCGCCATTTCGGCCGAGGTGGCATAGCCGACGCCCGTGAGGATCGCGGTCAGCGCGCCGCACAGCGCGCGCCCGGCGTCGCCGTCATAGGGCAGCCCCGCCGCCATCAAGAGCCCGCCGATATTGGCGTAGCCCAGGCCCAGCGTGCGGTACTCGTAGCTGAGCCGCGCGATCTCGCGCGACGGGAACTGCGCCATCAGCACCGAGATTTCGAGCGTGATGGTCCACAGCCGGATGGCGTGCTCGTAGGCGGGAATGTCGTAGGTCCCGTCTTCGCGCCGGAACGCCAGCAGATTGAGCGAGGCGAGATTGCACGCCGTGTCGTCCAGGAACATGTATTCCGAGCACGGGTTCGACGCGTTGATGCGCCCGCTCGCGGGGCAGGTGTGCCACTCGTTGATGGTGGTGTCGAACTGCAGGCCGGGATCGGCCGAGGCCCAGGCGGCGTAGCAGATCTTGTCCCACAGATCGCGCGCCTTCAGAGTCTTCGCGACCTTGCCGTCGGTGCGCCGCGTCAGGCGCCACTCGCCGTCCTCGCGCACGCGCTCCAGGAAGTCGTTCGAGACGCGCACGGAATTGTTCGAGTTCTGGCCCGAGACGGTGAGATAGGCCTCGCTGTCCCAATCGGTGTCGTAGGTCTTGAACTCGATCGAGGTGCGGCCTTGCTCGGCGAACTGGATGACGCGCTGGACATAGCTCTCGGGGATCATGGCGCGCCGCGCCGCGCGGATCTCGCGCTTCAAGGCGGCGTTCTTCGCCGGATCGCAGCGGCCCGGCCCCAACGCTTCGGCGGCGGCGCCGTGGCACGCCGCCATGACGAGGTTCAGGTGCTTTTCCGCGAGCTTCGAGCCGGCGACGAGCGCCGCCACCTTCTGCTCCTCGACCACCTTCCATTCGACGTAGGTTTCGATGTCGGGATGATCGACATCGACCGTCACCATCTTGGCGGCGCGCCGGGTCGTGCCGCCCGACTTGATGGCGCCCGCCGCGCGGTCGCCGATCCGCAAGAAGCTCATCAGGCCCGACGAGCGCCCGCCGCCCGAAAGCCGCTCGCCCTCGCCGCGCACCTTCGAGAAATTCGAGCCGCTGCCCGAGCCGTACTTGAAGATGCGCGCCTCGCGCACCCACAAATCCATGATCCCGCCCTGGTTGACGAGATCGTCATTGACCGACTGGATGAAGCAGGCGTGCGGCTGCGGATGCTCGTAGGCGCTTTCCGACGCGCGCATCTCGCCGCTCTTGTAGTCGACGTAATAGTGGCCCTGCGCCGGCCCGTCGATGCCGTAGGCCCAGTAGAGGCCGGTATTGAACCATTGCGGCGAGTTGGGCACGCCCATCTGCTTCGCCAGCATGAAGCAGGTCTCGTCGTAATAGGCCCGCGCATCGGCCTCGCTGTCGAAATAGCCGCCCTTCCAGCCCCAGTAGGTCCAGGTGCCGGCGAGCCGGTGGAACACTTCCTTGGCGCTCGTCTCCGAGCCCGAGCGCGCCGCGGCCGGCAGGTCCTCGTCCGGCACGCGCCGCCACAGCCATTCCGGCACGTCCGTCTCGGCAACCGCCGTCAGCTTCGCCGGCACGCCCGCCTTGCGGAAATATTTCTGCGCGAGGATGTCGCACGCGACCTGGCTCCAGAACGCGGGCACCTCGATGTCGGGCTGGTGGAAGACGCGCGAGCCGTCGGGGTTGCGGATCTCGCTCGTCGCCGTGCGGAACGCGATGCCGTGATAGGGCTCCTTGCCCGCAACCGTGAAGCGACGCTCGATGCGCATTTGCTGCGTTCCCCCGAAACTACTAGGCTTATCCGGTGCTTCCCTACCACCCCTGGGGGTTCACCGGGTGTCAGAACACAAAGTCTCGTCCCAAACGCGAGCAAGCGTCAAGACCGAATTTTGCTATAGGACAGGGAAACTGCCCCAATATCTTGGGGGAGGCGCTTGGCTCTAAGGTCTTATGTTGTGGCAGGCGGCTTGGCTCAGCCGCCGAAGCCGAGCACGTAGCCGTCGGGGTCGAGCACGGTAGAAATCCCGGGTGCCCCATGCCGTCGCGGCCAGCGTCTTGATGATGGTGGCGCCCTTGGCGACGCAGGCGGCGTGGAATTCGTCGATGCCGGCGACATCGGCATAAAGATCGAGATGCTCGTTGTCGCGCCGGTGGCGGCGCTCGGCCGCGTTCTTCGGCGCGCATTTCAGATGCAGCTCGCAGCCGTCGCGCGAGCCGACGGCATAGAAGCCGCCCCACGGCGCGCCGAACGCGAAGCCGAGCACGTCGCGGTAATAGGCGATCGAACGCTCGAGGTCGTCGACCAGGAACTGCGGCGCCAGCGATCTGAGGCGCGGCCTGTCGCTCATTGTTGCGCGGCTCCGGCAAGCCGATAGAGCACGCGCCCGCAAGCGTGGCAGCACAGCTCCGGCGGCAGCGCGACGTGCTCCTTCGGCGGCTCGGGCTTCGGCTCCTCGAAGCCTTCGAGCTCGGGAAAGATGACGCAGCACGAGCACACCGCGCCGTTGCTGCCGGCGTCGTAGAGCCGCAGCATCTCCTCGCTCCACGGCGCATTGCAGAAGACGCAGCGCGGCCGCGTATCGGGTTCGAGGTCCGCCATAGGAACCCGATGGTAGCAGCGCGCCGGTTTGCCGCGATAGGCGGCAGATGACCGGCGCTGGCGCCCCCACTATAGTGCGCGGCGCGGCGCAAGATCGCGACGAGGAGGGCAGAATGAAGATTTGCTGGTTCAACGACAATCGCCTCGGGCTCGTGAAGGGCGACCGTGTGCTCGACGTGACGAAGGCGCTCGAGAAGCTGCCGAAGCTGACCTATCCCTATCCGAAGGGCGATCCCCTTGATCGCCAATCTCGACCGCATGAAGCCCGAGATCCTCGCGGCGTCCGAGGGCGCGTCCTCGGTCGCGGTGAAGGACGCGAAGTTCCTGGCCGCGGTCCAGGCGCCGACCAAGATCATCGGCACGCCGACCAACTACATGGACCATCGCGAGGAAGCGCAGCAGCAGCGCGACGTGTTCAGCGGCGGCGTGCCCGGCCGCTACACCGGCTCGATCGAGGAGCAGGGCCTGTTCCTCAAGGCGAACAGCGCGCTCGTCGGCACCGGCGAGGGCGTGCGGCTGCGCTTTCCCGGACCGGCGCACCGATCACGAGATGGAGCTGGGCGTCGTCATCGGCAAGAAGTCGACGAACATCGGCAAGGCCGAAGCGCTCTCGATCGTCGCCGGCTATTCCATCGCGCTCGACATGGTGGTGCGCGGCTCGCAGGACCGCAGCTTCCGCAAGTCGATCGACACCTATGCCGTGCTCGGCCCCTGGCTGGTCACGGCGGACGAGATCCCCGATCCGCAGAACCTCGACTTCTCGCTCGCGGTCAACGGCGCGGTGAAGCAGAAATCCAACACCAACATGATGATCATGGACCTGGTCACGCAGATCTCGTGGGCCTCGACCTATTACACGCTGTGGCCGGGCGACATCATCATGAGCGGCACCTGCGCCGGCGTCAGCCAGGTGAAGCCCGGCGACGTCATGCATTGCGAGATCGAGAAGATCGGCGCCGCCGACGTCCGCGTCGTCGCCTTCGACTGACATGACGATCGGCACGCGGATCATGACCTGGCTCCGGGGCGAGCTCGTGGGCACGGACCTGTCCGGCAATCGCTATTTCCGCGACAAGCGCCATCTGCAGCTCGCGCGCGGCGGCGGGCGGCCGAGCCGCGAGAAGCGCTGGGTCCTTTATGACGGCGAGGTGGAGGCCTCGCGCGTGCCGCCGGAATGGCACGCCTGGCTCCATCACACGGTGGACGAGGTGCCGAAGGACGGCGGCAAGCTGCTCTATCCCTGGCAGAAGCCGCACCAGCCGAACCTGTCGGGCACGCCCAAGGCCTATCGTCCGCCCGGCTCGGTGCTCGTCGGCGGCCCGCGCGAGCGCGCGACCGCCGATTACGAGCCGTGGCGTCCCGACGAGGAGGCGCCATGAGCCGCAACGCCGTCGAGACGGTGATGGGCGCGGTCGTCCTCATCGTCGCCGCGCTGTTCCTGTTCTTCGCCTACACGACGAGCCAGGTGAGCGCCGTGTCGGGCTACCAGCTGACCGCGCGCTTCAACCGCGTCGAGGGCTTGCGCGACGGCGGCGACGTGCGCATCAGCGGCATCAAGGTCGGCTCGATCGTCTCGCAGACGCTCGATGCGAAAACCTTCGTCGCCGTCGTGAAGATGAGCATCGATCCGTCGATCAAGCTGCCGGTCGATACGGTCGCGACCATCACCTCGGCGGGCCTCTTCGGCGACAAGTACCTGTCGCTCGAGCCCGGCAACGAGGACGACATCATCAAGCCGGGCGGCGAGATCGACCACACGCAATCGCCGATGAGCCTCGAATCCCTGATCGGCCAATACATCTTCAGCCAGCAGCCGGCCAAGAGCGGCGAGGGCGCGGCGCCGGGCCCGGCGCGGCGCCGGCCCGGCGCTGCGCCGCCCGGCAGCGCCGCCCGGGGCAGCGCCGCAGAGCGCTGCGCCGCCGGCGTGCGCCGCCGGGCGCCGCGGCGCCAGCCAGCAATGACGCGCTCCCGCCCGCGAAGTGAGCCGGTCCAGCGCTGGGACCCCGAGCGCTACCGCCGCAACGCCTCGTTCGTCATCGCCGGCGGCGCGCCGGTGCTCGACCTCCTGGCGCCGCAGGCGGGCGAGCGCATCCTCGATCTCGGCTGCGGCGAGGGCGCGCTCACCGGAGCTGATCGCCCAGCGCGCGCAGGTCGTCGGCGTCGACGCCAGCGCCGAGCAGGTGGCGTCGGCGTGCGCGCGCGGCCTCGACGCGCGGGTGATGGATGCCGCCGATCTTCCGTTCGCCCAGGAATTCGATGCCGTCTTCAGCAACGCGGCGCTGCACTGGATGAAGGATCTGGACGCGGTCGTGGCCGGCGTGCGCCGGGCCTTGAAGCCGGGCGGGCGGTTCGTCGCCGAGATGGGCGGCGAGGGCAATGTCGCGCTCGTCCGCGCCGCGATCCACCAGGCGCTCGCACGGCGCGGCATCGATGCCGCGGCGATCGATCCGTGGCGCTTCCTTTCGGTCGCTGACGGCCGCGCGCTGCTCGCGCGCCACGGCTTTGCCGTGCGCTTCATCGAGCTCATCCCGCGCCCCACGCCGCTGCCGGGCGCGCTTTCGGACTGGCTCGATACGTTCGCCGAGACCTTCCTCAACCGGCTCCCCGAAAGCGCGCGCGGCCCTGTAAAAGCCGAAATCGAGGAATATCTAAGGGACCGGCTCTGCGACCGCGCCGGGCGCTGGACGGCGGATTACGTCCGGCTCCGGTTCGCGGCGGACCTTGCGTCCGGGACGTGATGCGATGGCGACGAAGAAGCTCGACCTGCCGACCTGGCGCACGCCCGCGGGCGAGCCGGTGTCGTGCCTCGACAAGGTCAAGGTTCTGAACGAGAACCTCGAGGAAATTCTTGCGCTGGCGCAAGAGGCGCTCGAGGACGCGGTGCTCATGGGGGCGGACGAGCAGCAGTTCAAGAAGGTTCTGCGTTCCATCGCAGAACTAATTGAAAATCCATATAAAAAGTGAAGGACTTCACGTACCGCATGAAGTGCCTTTTCGCAACGGCGGCGGGCGTGGCGTTCGTGGCGGCTGGACTTCCGGCGCGCGCGGACACGGTGGCCGTCCTGCAAGGGCTCGACAAGATCACGGCGCGGGTCTCGACCTTCGATGCGCCGGTGGACAAGAGCGTGCGCTTCGGCTCGCTCGTCATCACGGTGCGCGCCTGCGTCAAGCGCCCGCCCGAGGAGCCGCCCGAGACCGCGGCCTTCCTGCAGATCGACGAGGTGCGCTCGTCCGGCGCCGCGTACGAATCGAAGCGCGTGTTCAGCGGCTGGATGTTCGCCTCGAGCCCGGCCATCTCGGCGATGGAGGACCCGATCTACGACGTCGGCGTGCTCGACTGCAAAAGCGACACGACCGAGGCCCCGTCGAGCGGCTCGCGCGCGAAATAGCCGCGGCTCCCCAGGGCATGGTCGAGGCGGCGGCGATAGACCGCGCGCGGGATTTCGGCCCCGCCGAACTGCACGAGATGGCTCGTCATGAACTGCGTGTCGAGGAGCTCGAACCCGCCGAGCTTCAAGCGCGCCACCAGGTGGGCGAGCGCCACCTTGCTCGCATCGGTGACGCGGCTGAACATGCTCTCGCCGAAGAAGGCGGCACCCAAGGTCACGCCGTAGAGGCCGCCGACAAGGTTCTCCTCGCGCCTCACCTCGACGCTGTGCGCATAGCCCATGCGGTGGAGCGAGCCGTAGAGCCGCACGATCTCGCCGTTGATCCAGGTGTTGGGCCGGTCCGGCCGCGCCTCCGCGCAGGCCTCGACGACGGCCATGAAGCTTTTGTCGCAGCACACCTCGAAAGGCCCGTTGCGCACGGTGCGCGCGAGCCGGCGCGGCAGGTGGAACGCGTCGAGCGGCAGCACCCCGCGCCGCTCGGGATCGACCCAGTAGAGCCGCGGGTCGTCGGCCGATTCCGCCATCGGGAAGATGCCGGCCGCATAGGCCCGCAGCAGGATCGCCGGCGTGAGCAAGGTCATGGCGCGAGGAAACGCTCGAGCCAGCCGATGTCGTAGGCGCCGTCGATGAAGTCGGGCGCCGCGATGACGCGCTGCAGGAGCGGGATGGTGGTGTCGATGCCGTCGATCACGAATTCCTCGAGCGCGCGCCGCAATCGCATCAGGCATTCGTTGCGCTGCGTGCCGTAGACGATGAGCTTGGCGACCAGGCTGTCGTAGTGCGGCGGTACGGTGTAGCCCTGGTAGAGCGCGCTGTCGACGCGGATGCCGAGCCCGCCCGGCGCGTGATAGCTCCTGCACGGTGCCGGGCGAGGGGACGAAGCTCTGCGGATGCTCGGCGTTGACGCGGCACTCGATCGCGTGGCCCGAGAGCGCGACGTTCTCCTGCCGGAAGCCCAAGGGGCTGCCCGCGGCGATGCGGATCTGCTCGCGCACGATGTCGATGCCGCTCACCATTTCCGAGATCGGATGCTCGACCTGGAGCCGCGCGTTCGTCTCGATGAAGAAGAAGGCGCCGTCGGCGACCAGGAATTCGAGCGTGCCGGCGCTGCGGTAGCCGATTTTCGCCATGGCCGCGGCGGCGGCATCGCAGAGTATGCGGCGCTCGGCGGGATTGAGCGCGGGCGAAGGGGTCTCCTCGATCAGCTTCTGGTGCTTGCGCTGGATCGAGCAGTCGCGCTCGCCGAGATGGATGACGCTGCCCGTGCCGTCGCCCAGCACCTGCACCTCGACATGGCGCGGCCGCTCCAGATAGCGCTCGAGATAGACCGCGCCGTCGCCGAAAAAGGATTTGGCTTCGGCCGAGGCGAGCGCCAGGAGCGGCTTCAGCTCCGCCTCCTCGCGCACGAGCCGCATGCCGCGCCCGCCGCCGCCGGCCGCGGCCTTGATGAGGAGCGGATAGCCGATGCGCCGCGCCTCGGCCTCGGCCGCCGCGGCATCGGCGAGCGCGCCCGAGCCCGGGATCACCGCGAGCCCCAAGGATGCGGCTGCCGCGCGCGCCGCCACTTTGTCGCCCATCAGGCGCAGATGCTCGGGGGCGGGGCCGATGAAGGTGAGCCCGTGCTCCTCCACCATCTGCGCGAAATCGGCGTTCTCGGAGAGAAAGCCCACGCCCGGATGGATCGCGTCGGCGCCGGTGATCGCCGCCGCCGACAGGATCGCCGGGATGTTGAGATAGCTCGCGCGCGCCGGCGGCGGGCCGATGCACACGCTCTCGTCGGCCAGGCGCACATGCATGGCGTTGGCGTCCGCCGTCGAGTGTACGGCGACGGTGCGGATGCCCATCTCGCGGCAGGCGCGGTGGATGCGCAGCGCGATCTCGCCGCGGTTGGCGATCAGGACCTTCTCGAACATCGCATCAGTCGAGCAGCAGCAGCACCTGGCCGTATTCGACCGGCGCGCCGTCCGTTATCACGATGCGGGCGACGCGGCCGGCGCGCGGCGCGTGGATCTGGTTCATCACCTTCATGGCTTCGATGAGGAGCAGCACCTGGCCCTCGCGCACCGTGTCGCCCGACGGCGACGAAGGGCGCTGCGCCCGGCTGCGGCGAGAGATAGGCCGTCCCCACCATCGGCGACGTCACCGCGCCTTCGGGCGGGCCCTCGGCCGGCTCGCGCGCCGTCGGCAGCAGCAGCCGGCTGGGCCGCGACCGCCGCCACCGCGATCGGCGCCGCGCCGCGCGCCACGCGGATGCGCAGGTCGCCGACCGCATACTCGATCTCGCTGAGCCCGGTCTCGTCGAGGAGCGCCGCCAGCGCCCGCACGAGATCGCCGTCGATCTTTGCCTCGCCCTTCGCCATCCGCGAAATCGCGTGTCAGCCGCGCGGCGATTGCGACGAGCACCCGCGCCATCGCTTCGAGTGCCAGCACATAGCCGTGGCTGCCGAAGCCGGCGATGATCCCCGTTGCGGCCTGGCTCACATAGGAGCGTTGCCGGAACGGCTCGCGCCGATGGATATTCGAGATGTGCACCTCGATCACCGGCAGGTCGGCGGCGCGCAGCGCGTCGAGGATCGCCACCGACGTGTGCGTGTAGCCGCCCGGATTGATGATGATGCCGTGCGCGTTCTCGCGCGCCTCCTGGATCCAGTCGACGAGCTGGCCCTCGTGGTTGGACTGGCGGAATTCGATCTCGAGGCCCAAGGAATCGGCGCGCTCGAGACAGGCTTCCTCGATGTCGGCCAAGGTCTCGGAGCCGTAAACCTGCGGCTCGCGCACGCCGAGAAGATTGAGGTTGGGGCCGTTCAGAATGAGGATGGTGGCGCCGCTCACATCATCGCTCCCGCGCCTTTTTGAGGGCCGGAGGATTTATAGCACGGAAAACGAGCGCGCGCTCAGTCCTCGCTGCTGGAACCTGGGCCCGCCACGCGGCCTTCGAGCTTCGAGATCGCCGCCTCGAACGCGGCGCGCTCGTCCGGATCGAGGGCCTGGAGCAATTCGCGCTCGACCGCAAGCGCGCGCGGCGCGATCTGGCGATAGACGTTGTGGCCGCTCGCGGTGAGATCGAGAATGGCGCGGCGGCGGTCCAACGGATCGGTCCGCCGCGTGATGTAGCCGAGCTCCAAGAGCCGCGTCACCGCACGGGAGACGCGCACCTTGTCCATCGCCGTGCGCTCGACGACGTTGTTGGCGGTCATGGCGCCGAAGCGGCCGAGCACCGCGAGCGTGCGCCATTCCGGTGCCGAGACACTGAAGCGGCGGACATAGACCCCGGCCACCGCGCGCGTCATGCGGTTGGCGAGCACCGACAGCCGGAACGGCACGAAGCGTTCGAGGACGAACAACCCGTCCGCTGCGATCGCGCCCTTGGGAAGCGACTTCATCACCACCAAAATGTCCCCCTAGCGTGTTAGCGTCAAGGGGCTTCAACCGGAAATCGAAAGGCCGGTGCGATGGCAGACGAATCCTGGCCCAACCCGATGGGCACCGACGGCTTCGAATTCGTCGAATATACGGCGCCCGATCCGGCGGCGCTGGTCGCGGTCCTGGAGCGCATGGGCTGCGTGCCGGTCGCGCGCCATCGCTCGAAGCAGGTCACGCTCTACCGCCAGGGCGGCATCAATTTCATCGTCAATGCCGAGCCGCAAAGCTTCGCCCAGGCGTTCGCGCGCCTCCACGGACCCTCGGCCTGCGCCATGGCGTTCCGCGTGCGCGACGCGGCCAAGGCCTACGCGCGCGCCATCGAATTGGGCGCCAAGGGCGTCGCCGGCAAGATCGGCCCGATGGAGCTCAACATCCCGGCGATCGAGGGAATCGGCGGCAGCCTGCTCTATCTCGTCGACCGCTATGGCGACCGCACCATCTACGACGTCGATTTCGTGCCGCTGCCGGGCGCCGGGGCGGAGCCGCAGGGCGTGGGATTCGCTCGGCATCGACCATCTGACGCACAACGTCCATCGCGGCCGCATGGCGGAATGGGCGCGCTTCTACGAGCGGCTCTTCGGCTTCCGCGAGATCCGCTATTTCGACATCGAGGGCCAGCACACCGGCCTTCGCTCCAAGGCGATGACGAGCCCGTGCGGCAAGATCCGCATCCCGATCAACGAGAGCGCCGACGACAAGTCGCAGATCGCCGAATATCTCGCGGCCTATCACGGCGAGGGCATTCAGCACATCGCGCTCGGCGGCGCGCGACATCTACGCGGCGGTCGAGGCGCTGCAGCAAGCGCGGCGTCAAGTTCATGTCGGTGCCCGACACCTATTACGAGCGGATCGACGCGCGGCTTCCCGGGCACGGCGAGGATCTGGCCCGGCTCCGGCGCGACCGCATCCTGATCGACGGCGCGCCGGGCCAGAACCAGGGCGAGAAGAAGCTGCTCCTGCAAATCTTCACCGAGACGGTGATCGGCCCGATCTTCTTCGAGATCATCGAGCGCAAGGGCGACGAGGGTTTCGGCGAGGGCAATTTCCAGGCGCTCTTCGAATCGATGGAGCTCGACCAGATGCGCCGCGGCGTGCTCAAGACTTGACGCGGCGCGGCCGGCATCGAGACTGCGCCGCAAGGGAGGCTGGCGCCATGAAGCTCTACGGTTTCCATCGCTCGTCGGCGGCATTCCGCGCGCGCATCGCGCTCAATCTGAAGGGGCTCGCCTACGAGCAGCAGCCCATCCACCTGCGCAAGAACGAGCAGCGGCGCGAGGACTATCTCGCGTGCAACCCGCAAGGCCTCGTGCCGACGCTCGAGGACGGCGGCGAGCTGCTGACGCAATCCTTGGCCATCATCGAATATCTCGACGAGACCCATCCCGCGCCGCCGCTTCTGCCGCACGATGCGGTGGGCCGCGCCCGCGTGCGCTCGCTCGCGCAAACGATCGCCTGCGACATCCATCCGATCGACAATCTGCGCGTGCTGCGCTACCTCGCGAACCCCTTGGGCCATGGCGACAAGGATGTGGAGGCCTGGTTCAATCACTGGATCAGGTTGGGCTTCGAGGGGATCGAGCGCGTCCTCGCAAGCGACGGCAAGACGGGCACCTTCTGCCACGGCAATCAGCCGACGCTCGCCGACATCTGCCTCGTGCCGCAGGTGTTCAACGCGCAGCGCTATCCGAGCTTCGACCTGAAGCCCTATCCCGCGATCATGCGCATCTTCGCCGCCTGCATGAAGCTCGACGCGTTCGAGCGCGCGCGGCCGGAAAAACAGCCCGACGCCGAATAGCTAACGAAGCCGGGCGAGCCAGACCGTGTGCCGGTCGCAGTGCGGATCGTCGGCGACGTGCGACACCAGCGTGAAGCCGTTTTGGTCGAGCAGCGATTGATATTCGGCTTCATCGAGGCTCGCGTGATAGAGCGGCTCACCGCGATAGGCGCCGATCGTTTCGCTGTGCGAGGGGCCGCTGGTGAACATGAGAGCAGCATGCGGCGCCGCATGCATGCGAAAGATCGGGAACATGCGCCGCTGATCATCGTGGCTCAGATGAAAGAAGCTGTCCCACGCGAGAATGCCGTCGAAGCTTCGGCCGAGCGAAAGGCTCTGCATGTCGGCCACGATCCATTCGTGTTGCGGAAAGCGGCCCCGGCACATGCCGATCATGGTTGGCGACGCGATCCGCGCCCGTCAGCCGGAACCCCGCTGCGATGAAGTGGCCGGCAATCGGCTCGCCGGAGCCGCAGCCGATATCGAGGATCGAGCCGCCCGCTGGCATGAGCGCGCGAAACCGGTCGAGCCACGGACGCTCGAACAGAATCTTCACCCGGTCCTTGTCCCACGTCCGCGCATGGCGCTCGTAGAGCGCAATGACGTTATTAGCGTCGGATGCCATCACGCGAGCCGGGAAAAGCGCAAGCCGCAGCGCGTTCGAGATCACCGAGACCGAGCTCAGGCTCATCGCCGCCGCGGCGATCATCGGGCTCAGGAGCAATCCCGTCGCCGGATAGAGCACGCCCGCCGCGATCGGAATGCCGAGCGCGTTGTAGAGAAACGCCAACACGAGATTCTGGCGGATGTTGCGCATGGTCGCGTGGCTGAGGCGCCGCGCCCGCGCGAGGCCGGCGAGGTCGCCCTTGACCAGCGTGATCCCGGCGCTGGCGATCGCGACGTCGGCGCCGGTGCCCATCGCGATGCCGACATCGGCGGCGGCCGAGCGCGGGCGCGTCGTTGATGCCGTCGCCCGCCATGGCGACGACGCGGCCCTCGCTCTTGAGCCGCTGCACGACGCGCTGCTTGCGCCTCGGGCAGCACTTCGGCCTCGACCTCGCCAATCCCGAGTTTCTGCGCCACCGCCTGCGCGGTCACGCGATTGTCGCCGGTCAGCATGACGATGCGCACGCCGTCGCGCGCGGAGAGATTCGAGCGCGAATGCGCTCGACGCCTTCACCGGGTCGGCGACCGCGACGATGCCGACGAAGCGCCGCTCCAAGGCGACATAGACCACCGTCGCCCCTTCGCGCCGCAGACCTTCGGCGCGCGCCTCGAATGCCGCTGTGTCGACGCCGATTTCGCGCATCAGAAGCGCGTTGCCGATGGCGGCGGGGCTCCCGTCGATGCGGCCGAATATCCCCTTACCGGTATGCGCGGCGAAATCCGCAACGGGCTTGATGACCGCGCCGCCAGTATTTGCGGCAGCAACGATCGCGGCGCCGACCGGATGCTCGCTCGGCGCTTCGAGGCTTGCCGCGAGCGCCATGAGCGCCGCCTCGTCCGCGCCCGGCCGCCGGCGAGCGCGGCGACGACGCGCGGCTTGCCCTCGGTGAGCGTGCCGGTCTTGTCGATGACGAGCGTATCGACCGCTTCGAGCCGCTCGAGCGCCGCGGCGTTCTTGACGAGGATGCCCGACCGCGCGCCGCGCCCGACGCCGACCATGATCGACATCGGCGTGGCGAGCCCCAAGGCGCACGGGCAGGCGATGATGAGCACCGACACCGCGGCGACGAGCGCATAGGCGAAGGAGGGCGCCGGCCCCCAGACGAGCCACGCCGCGAATGCGGCGAGCGCCACGGCGACGACCGCCGGCACGAACCAGGCCGCCACGCGGTCGGCGAGACGCTGGATCGGCGCGCGGCTCCTCTGCGCTTCGGCCACCATCGCGACGATGCGCGCGAGCATGGTGTCGGCTCCGACCTTCTCCGCGCGCATCACGAGCGCGCCGGTGCCGTTCAAGGTGCCGCCGATGAGCTTCGCGCCCGGGCCTTTCTCGACCGGCATCGCTTCGCCGGTGACCATCGCCTCGTCGACCGCGCTTTTGCCGTCGGTGCACGACGCCGTCGACCGGCACGCTCTCGCCCGGCCGCACGCGCAGGCAGTTCGCCGGCGCGGATGTGCGCGACCGGCACTTCGTCCTCGCGCCCGCCCGCGCCGATGCGCCGCGCCGTCTTCGGCGCCAGGTCCATGAGCGCGCGGATGGCGCCGCGCGTGCCCTCGCGCGCGCGCAGCTCCAGCACCTGGCCCAACAGCACGAGCACGACGATGACGGACGCCGATTCGTAATAGACGGCGGCGCTATCGCCCGGGAAGAAGCCCGGCGCGAGCGTCGCCGCGACGCTTTCGCCATAAGCGATGGCGACGCCGAGCCCGATCAGGCTGAACATGTTGAGCGCGCGGTTTCTGACCGATGCGACGGCGCGCGCGAAGAACGGCGCCGCCGCCCACAGCACGATCGGGCTCGCCAGCAGAAATTCGACCCAGCGCGCGGTCGCGGGCGGCAGCAAGCCCGCCCATCTCGATCGCGACGAGCGGCACGGCGAGCGCCGCGCTCGATCGCAGAAGCGCCGCGTCATGTCGCGGAGCTCGGGGTTGTCCGTGTGTTCCGCGGCGCCGGCGGGTTCGAGCGCCATGCCGCAGATCGGGCACGGGCCCGGCGCGTCCGCCTGCACCTCGGGATGCATCGGGCAGGTCCAAACCGTGCCGTGCGCCGCATGCGCGGGCGCGGCCGGCGGCGGCGCGGGCGGGGCGGGGGCGAGATAGCGCGCGGGATCGGCCGCGAATTTCTGGGCGCAGCGCGCGCCGCAGAAGACATAGTCCGCGCCCGCGTGCGTGTGGCGGTGCTTTGCCGTCGCGCGATCGACGCTCATGCCGCACACGGGATCGCGCGCTCGTCGCGGCGTCGCCGCCTGCCGCCGCCATGTGCGGTGCGTCGCTCATGGGAATGATATTGATGTGGCGGCGCCGCAAAAGCAAACGGGCCGCACCGAGGCGCGGCCCGCGTCGAAAGCGCGAGACGCGGCGGGCTCAGCGCCCGAGCACGCCCATGATGTCGCTTTCCTTCATGATCATCAGCTCGTCGCCGTCGATCTTGACCTCGGTGCCGGACCATTTGCCGAACAGCACGCGGTCGCCGACCTTGACGTCGAGCGCATGGAGCTTGCCGTCCTCGTCGCGCGTGCCGGGTCCGACCGCGACGATCTCGCCCTCCTGCGGCTTCTCCTTGGCGGTGTCGGGAATGATGATGCCGCCTTTGGTCTTTTCCTCCTCGGCCACGCGCTTCACCGCGACGCGGTCGTGCAAGGGACGGAATTTCATGCGTTTCTCCTGCCAAGGAAGGGGCGAATGGTGGGCGCGGTAAGGATTGAACTTACGACCCCCGCGGTGTGAACACGGTGCTCTCCCACTGAGCTACGCGCCCGCGGCTCCGGGATTTAGGCGCGAGTCGCCCCGGTGTCAAGCCGCCGGAGGGTCCGAAAAGGATCGCCCATCCTGTGGAAATCCTTCATACTTGTCGCCATGACCGATTCCCGCTTGGCCGTCCTCGTGCTCGCCGCCGGAAAGGGCACGCGGATGCGCTCGGGCCTGGCGAAAGTGCTGCACAATGTCGCCAACCGGCCGCTCGTCGCGCATGTGCTGGCCGCCGCGGCGCCGCTTGGCGCCATGCGCACCGTCGTGGTGCTCGCGCCCGGCATGGAAGATGTCGCACGCGCCGTGGCGCCGGCCGAGACGGCGATCCAGCGCGAGCAGCGCGGCACCGCGCATGCCGTGCTCGCCGCCAAGAAGACGCTCGACGGATTTAGCGGCGACGTGCTCGTGCTGAACGGCGACGGCCCGCTCGTCACCACGGCGACGCTCGAAGCGCTTCTGGCCGAGCGCCGGCGCGGCAAGGCGGCGGTGACGGTGCTCGGCATGCGGCCCGCCGATCCGGCGCCGTATGGCCGGCTCGTCACGGCCGCCGACGGCACGCTCGCGGCGATCGTCGAGGCGGCCGATGCGAGCGCCAAGGAGCGCGCGATCGGCCTGTGCAATTCGGGCCTGTGGGCGCTCGACGGCAAGGAGCTGTGGGGCCTCCTCGACGGCATCGGCGCGAACAACGCCAAGGGCGAGCATTATCTGACCGACATCGTCGCGGCGGCGCGCAAGAAGGGCCTCGCCTGCCGCGCCATCGAGGGGCCGGCCGACGAATTGCTGGGCGTCAACAGCCGCGCCGATCTCGCCGCCGCCGAAGCGCTGATGCAGCGCCGCCTGCGCGCGCGCGCGATGGAAGACGGCGTCACGCTGGTGGCGCCCGAGACCGTGTTCCTGTCGGCCGACACGAAGATCGGCCGCGACACCGTCGTCGGCCCGTTCGTCGTGTTCGGGCCGGGCGTCACGGTCGGCGAGGGCGTGCAGATCCCGGCCTTCTGCCACATGGTCGAGGCGACGATCGGCGACCGCGCCTCGATCGGCCCGTTCGCGCGCCTGCGCCCCGGCGCGGAGCTCGGCCGCGGAGGTCCATCTCGGCAATTTCGTCGAGGTCAAGAATGCGCGCCTCGGCCGCGGCGCCAAGGCCAATCACCTGGCCTATATCGGCGACGCCGACGTCGGCGCGGGCAGCAATATCGGCGCCGGCGCCATCACCTGCAATTACGACGGCATCGACAAGTTCCGCACCGAGATCGGCAAGTCCGTGTTCGTCGGCACCAACGTCTCGCTGGTGGCGCCGGTCGCGATCGGCGACGGCGCCTTCATCGCCGCCGGCAGCGTCATCACCGGCGACGTGCCGGCCGACGCCATGGCGATCGCGCGCGGCCAGCAGGTGACGAAGCCCGGCCGCGCCAAGGAATGGCGCGAGAGCCGTCGCAAGTCCAAGGACCGCGGCAAGAACTGAGATGTGCGGCATCGTCGGCATCGTCGGTCGGGAGGATGTGGCGCCGCTCCTCATCGACGGGCTGCGCCGCCTCGAATATCGCGGCTATGATTCGGCCGGGATCGCGACGCTGGTCGACGGACGGATCGAGCGCCGCCGCGCCGAGGGCAAGCTCGTCAATCTCGAAGCGCGCCTCGTGCGCGAGCCGGTGACGGGCCGCATCGGCATCGGCCACACGCGCTGGGCGACGCACGGCGTGCCGAGCGAGCGCAACGCCCATCCGATCGCCACGTCGCGCGTCGCCGTCGTGCATAACGGCATCATCGAGAATTTCCAGGCCTTGAAGGCCTCGCTCGAGGGCGCGGGCTACCGCTTCGAGACGCAGACCGATACCGAGGCGGTGGCGATGCTGGTGACGCGCCATCTCGACGAAGGGCTTGGCCCCGCGCGAGGCGGTGGCGCAATCGCTGAAAGAGCTCGACGGCGCCTTCGCGCTCGTCATGCTGTTCGCGGGCGAGCCCGATCTCCTCATCTGCGCCAGGCGCGGCAGCCCGCTCGCGGTCGGATTCGGCGAGGGCGAGATGTTTGTGGGCTCCGACGCGCTGGCGTTGGCGCCCCTGACGCGCCGCATCGTCTATCTCGAGGAAGGCGACTGGGCCGAGGTGACGGGCAAGCGCGCCACCATCCGCAACGCCGACGATCAGGTGGTCGAGCGCCCGATCCGCGAGACGGCGTTGTCGGGCGCGCTCATCGGCAAGGGCAATCACCGCCACTACATGAAGAAGGAGATCTTCGAGCAGCCGACGGTGATCGGCGACACGCTGCTGTCGCACTTCAACCCGGCGACGCGCGGCGTGCACCTGCCGCACCTTCCGTTCGACCTGGCCAAGGTGAACCGCGTGACGCTCATCGCCTGCGGCACGTCCTTCCACGCGGCCCTCGTCGCCAAATACTGGCTCGAGAAGATCGCGCGCGTCTCGTGCGAGGTCGATATCGCGTCCGAGTTCCGCTATCGCGCCGCCGACATGCCGGCCGGCGAACTGGCCGTCTTCATCTCGCAATCGGGCGAGACCGCCGACACGCTCGCGGCGCTTGCGCTATGCCAAGGCGCAAGGCTCGCGCATCCTCGCCGTCGTCAACCAGCCGGAAAGCTCGATCGCGCGCGAGGCCGCACGCCGTGCTCGCGACCAACGCCGGGCCCGAGATCGGCGTCGCCTCGACCAAGGCGTTCACGACGCAGCTCGTCGTGCTCGCCTGTCTCACGATCGCGATGGCGCGCGCCAAGGGCCGCATCGATGCCGCCGGCGAAGCGGCACTTGTCGCTCGCGCTCACCGAAGTGCCGGCGCGGGCGAGCGAGGTGTTGAACCACGACGAGCGCATCCTCGCCATCGCCCAGGACCTGGCCGAGACGCGCGACGTGCTCTATCTCGGCCGCGGCACGTCATATCCGCTGGCGCTCGAAGGCGCGCTGAAGCTCAAGGAAATCTCCTACATCCACGCCGAGGGCTATGCCGCGGGCGAGATGAAGCATGGGCCGATCGCGCTCATCAACGACGGCACGCCGATCGTGGTGCTGGCGCCGTCGGACGAGCTGTTCGAAAAGACGCTGTCGAACATGCAGGAGGTGCTGGCGCGCGGCGGCCGCGTCGTCATGATCTCCGACCGCGAGGGCCTGGCGCGGCTCGAAGGCCAGGTGACGTGGTCGATCGAGGTGCCGCGCTGCGAAAGCTTCGTCGCGCCCTTGCTCTATGCGATCCCGGTGCAGCTTCTGGCCTATCACATCGCCGTCATCAAGGGCACCGACGTCGACCAGCCGCGCAATCTGGCGAAGAGCGTGACGGTGGAGTGACTAGTCCTCGCGCCGGGGCGGCGGCGGCGCGCGGCATGCGCGAGCGCAGCGGCAGCTCGCGCAGGAACAGCGTCAGCACGAACGCCGCGGCGCAGATCGCCGCGCCCGCGAAATAGAGATAGCGGAAGGAATGAGTGAAGGCCGCGACGATCGCGGCCCGCGTCGCCTCGGGCAGCGCCGCGATCATCGCCGGGCCGCCGTGGAGCAGGCCGCTGCCGGAGACGCCGCCGACATCCGTGCCGGACAGGCCCGAGAGCAGGATCGCGCCCAGAAGCGCCACGCCGAACGCGCCGCCCATCGAGCGGAAGAACGACCACAGCGAGGTGGCGGTGCCCATGTCGCGCGGATCGACCGCGTTCTGCACGGCGATCGTGACCGCGGGACCCATCGGCCCGAGGCCCGCGCCCATGATCGCCATCGCCGTGCCGTAGACGAGCGACGGCGTGCCATGGCCGGTGTCGGCGAACACGAGAAACGCGACCGTCGCCGCCGCGAATCCCACCGCCGGAAAGATCCGGTAGCGGCCGATGCGGCGCACGAGCCGGCCGGTCGCGGTCGCGCCCACTGTCATGCCGAGCATCATCGGCAGGATGAGGAGCCCGGAATTTCCCGCCGATTCGCCCATCACGACCTGGAGGAAGAGCGGCAGGAAGATGACGCCGCCGACCGAGGCGGCGCCGCCCAGGAACGCGATCGCGTTGCCGACCGCGAAGATGCTGTTGCGGAAGACGCGCGGCGGCAAGAGCGGATCGCGCGCGCGGTTCTCCTGCAGCACGAGCAGTCCGAGCAGCAGCACGGCGGCCGCGACGAGCCCCAGTATCGTCGGCGACGTCCACGCCAGTTCCGTTCCCGCCCAGGTCGTGACGAGCAGCGCCGCGACCACCGCCGGCACCATGAGGGTGATGCCGATATAGTCGATATGCGCCGGCCCGCGCCCGCGCGGCAGGCGCTTCAGCTCCCTGCCGCAGATGAGGAGCGCGGCGACGGCGATCGGCAGGTTGATCCAGAACACCCAGCGCCAGCTCGCGACATCGACCAGGAAGCCGCCGAGCATCGGCCCGCCGATCGCGGCCGAGGACCACACGGCGGTGAAATAGGCCTGGTAGCGGCCGCGTTCGCGCGGCGGCACGATGTCGGCGATGATGGTCATGGCGAGCGAGACGAGGCCGCCGCCGCCCAATCCTTGCAGCGCGCGGCCGGCGATCAGCATGCCCATCGACTGCGCGATGCCGCACACGATCGAGCCGGCGAGGAAGGTCGCGATCGCGGTGCGGAAGAGGGCGCTGCGCCCGTAGAGGTCGCTCAATTTGCCATAGACCGGCGTCGAGGCGGTCGAGGTGAGGAGATAGGCCGAGACCACCCACGACAGATGCTGCGCGCCATGCAGCTCGCCGACCATCGCCGGCAAGGAGGTCGCGACGATGGTCTGGTCGAGCGCGCCCAGGAACAGGCCCAGCACCGTGCCGCTCAGCATGCGCATGATGTCGCGATGCGAGAAGACTTGGCGCGGCGGCTCGCCTGCCGGCGGCGACATGGGCGCGCGCGGCGCCTCGGCTTCGGCTGCGGCAGGCGCGCGCGCGCGGCGCGATGGGATCGGTTTCGCTCATCTTGCTTCGGCATTAGACTGCGGAGCGGCAACGGCCCGCAACCTTGCAAAGGCCGGGGAGAGGCGATGGCAGACATGCGCTGGGTCGGGACCTGGGCGACGAGCCCCGTCCTGACCGAGGGACGGTCCTTCAACAACCAGAGCCTGCGCATCGTCGCGCGCACGAGTCTCGGCGGAAATCGCCTGCGCGTGCGGCTCTCGAACGCCTATGGCCAGCGCAAGCTCGCGATCGGCGCGGCGCGCGTGGGCGTGCGCGACAAGGACGCGCGCGTCGTGCCGGGCTCCGACCGGAAGCTCACCTTCGGCGGCCGCGATGGCGCCACCATCGCCGCCGGCGCGCTGCTCGTTGAGCGATCCGGTCGAATTGGAGTTCCCGGCGCTCGCCGATCTCGCCGTGAGCCTCTATCTCCCCGGCGAGGTGCCGGAGAATTTCCAGATCACCGGCCACGGCAACGCGCGCCAGACGAACTATCTCTCGCCCGCGGGCAACCACACGGCCGCGCTGGCGATGCCGGTCGCCGAGCACGACCGGGGACTGGTACTTCCTCACCGGCATCGACGTGCTGGCGCCGGCGCAGGCGGGCGGCATCATCGCCTTCGGCGATTCGCTGACCGACGGCAATCTGTCCACGCTCGATACCAACTCGCGCTGGCCCGATCAGCTCGCGCGGCGCATCGCGGCCCGGCGCGGCGGGCGTCCGCTCGCCGTGATGAACCTTGGCATCGGCGGCAACCGCATCCTGCACGACACGCGGGGCGACAGCGGGCTGCAGCGGCTTGACCGCGACGCACTCGCCCAGCCGGGCGCCTCGCACGTCATCGTCTTCCTCGGCACCAACGATCTGCGCAACCGCTGGAAGAAGCCGGAAGAGGAAGTGACGGCCGCCGACATGATCGCCGGCTTGCAGCAGCTTGCCGCGCGCACGCAAGCGGCGGGCCTCAAGGTCTATGGCTGCACGCTGCTTCCCTTCGAGAACGAGACGTTTCTGCCGGGCGCCTGGACGCCCGAGCGCGAGAAGCACCGCCTCGCCGTCAACGACTGGATCCGCGAGGCCCGCGCCTTCGACGCCGTCATCGATTTCGAGAAGACGCTGCGCGATCCCGCGCACCCGTCGAGCATGAAGGAAGAATACGATTGCGGCGACCACCTCCATCCCGGTGATCTCGGCTACAAGACCTTGGGCGACAGCATCGACCTCGCTCTCTTCGACTAGGAGTCTCCTCATGTATCTCAAGAACTGCTGGTACGTGGCGGCGTGGGCGAGCGAGGTGAGCGAAGGGCCGTTCGCGCGCACCATCTGCGGCGTGCCCGTCGTGCTCTACCGCACCGGCGGCGGCTCGTTCGCGGCCTTGGAAGACCGCTGCTGCCACCGCAACCTGCCGCTGTCGCTGGGCACGATCGAAGGCGACGCGCTGCGCTGCGGCTATCACGGCTTGAAGTTCGACGCGACCGGGCGCGTGCATCGAGATCCCGGGCCAGCGGCAGATTCCGCCCGACTGCGCGCGTGCAGTCTTTTCCGCTCGTCGAGCGCTGGGGCATGTTGTGGATCTGGCTCGGGCCCGCGCCCGCCGACGAGGGCCTCCTGCCGCATTGGGACCCGCTCGACGATCCGCGTCTCGTGCGCGCCAACGGCAACGACGAGAAGCCGCTGCCGATGCGCTGCAACTGGCAGCTCAACAACGACAACCTTCTCGACCTGTCGCACGTCTTCTATGTCCACAAGACGACGCTCGGCGCGCCCGGCATGGAGAACCTGCCGATCAAGTCGTCGCGCTCGAACCGCGGCGTCTCCATGTCGCGCTGGATGCCCAACACGCCGCCCATTCCGCTCTTCGGGCAGTATCTCGGCTTGAAGGACGGGCAGATGATGGATCGCTGGCAAGGCACGGATGCCGAGCTTCCGGCCCATTGCCTCATCCACGCGGGCTTCGCGCCGGCCGGCGCCTTGCAGCCCGACGACATGGCGGGCCGCGACAACTACATCCGCTTCCACGCCTTCATCACCGCGACGCCCGAGACCCCGCACTCGAGCTTCATGTTCTATGTGCAGGCGCGCAATTTCGCGCACGACAACGCCGAGCTGACGCGCCGCATCGTCGCCGATTTCCGCGTCGTCTTCGGTCAGGACATCGCCGTGATGGAGGGCCAGCAGCGCGTCAACGACGCCTATCCCGAGGCGCCCACCGTCGATGTCAGCTGGGACGGCCCGCCGCTCGCCATGCGCCGCCTCGCCGCCGAGCGCATGGCGGCCGAAGCGGCGGCGGACAAGAAAGCCGCGCCGCCGGCGAAGAAGCGCGCGCCCAAGACGAGCGACGCGCCCTGGGCACTCGCGGCGGCCGGCAAAAATGCCGGGACGTGAGCAGAAGCCTCCTGGCTGGCGGCATGCGGCGAGGCGCGACAGCGCGCATAACGAGGAGGAACGCAATGCAGCCGAATCCGCCAGTCTTCTTCTGGTTCGCGCCTTTCTTCGTTCGGGATTTTCGGCATCGTCTTTGCGATCGGCAACGGTTTTGTCGCGGCGCGACTTGGAGAGCGTCGTGCATCTGGGTCGTGCTGTCGCTCATCCCGGGCGGAATGTTTTCTTCCCCTGTTACGTCCTACGCGATCGTCATCGGCGTCCGCGGCGCCTCAGCGCGTCGTCGAAAGATCGGTCGGTGCCACCTGACCGCAGTGCGACATTCTCATTCGCGGCGGCAGCGTCATCGACGGCAGCGGCGCCGAACCCTATCGCGCCGATGTCGCCATTGCCGCTGACCGCATCGCCGCGCTCGGCCCCGATGCGTCGCGCGCCGATGCGGCGCATACGATCGACGCCGAGGGCCTCGTCGTCGCGCCCGGCTTCATCGACATCAAGACCCATTCCGACTTCACGCTGCCGCTCAACCCGCGCGCCGAGAGCAAGATCCGCCAGGGCGTCACGACCGAGGTGATCGGCCATTGCGGCTTCTCGGTGGCGCCCGCGCTCCCCGGCAAGGCCGGGCTTCTGCGCGACTATCTGTCGCCGAGCGCGCCGTGGCTCACCTTCGGCGAGACGAGTTTCCGCCAGTATCTCGATGGCTTTCCCGCGACCTCGACCAACGTGTGCCCGCTCGTCGGCCACAACACGCTGCGCCTCATGGTGATGGGGCTCGCGCCGCGCGCCGCGAACGCGGCCGAGATCGCGATGATGGCGGATTTGCTCGAGGAGGCGCTTGCTGGCCGGCGCGCGCGGGCTCTCGACCGGGCTCTTCACGCCGCCCGGCGCTTTTGCCGAGCCCGCGGAGATCGTGGCACTCGCGCAGGTCGTCGCGCGCCACGGCGGCGGCTACTTCACGCATTTGCGCGACGAAGCGGGCCACGTGTTCGAGGCGCTCGACGAGGCGATCGAGGTCGGCGCCGAAGACGGGCGTCCATGTGCAGATCGTGCACGCCAAGCTTTCCGGCACGGACAATTGGGGCCGCGCCGAGAAATTCATTGCCGCGATCGAGGCGGCGCGCGCGCGCGGCATCCGCATCGATTGCGACCAGTATCCTTATACGGCCGCGAGCAATCCGCTGAAGAATCTCCTGCCGCCGTGGGTGCAGAGGGACCGCATCGAGGACATGGCGGCGCTGCTCGGCGCGCCCGAGAACCGCGCCCGCATCAGGGCCGAGATCGCCGCGAGCGGCCTCAACAATTTCGGGCGCATTCCCGATTGGGACGCGATCCGCATCTCCGTGAGCCCGCACCGCGCGCAATTCGCCGGCCGCACCATCGCCGAGATCGCGCGCGAAACCGATGCCGACGCGATCGACTGCGTGTGCGATTACCTGATCGCCGACCGCTGCGCCACGCGCGTGCTGGTGTCGTCGATCGGCGAGGAGGATGTGCGCACGTTCGTGCGCTCGCCCTCGGTGTGCGTCGGCTCCGACGGCAACTGCGTCGCGCCCTATGGCGTGACGAGCCAGGGCAAGCCCCATCCGCGCTTTTACGGCACCTTCCCGCGCATCCTCGGCCATTACGTGCGCGAGCTCGGCCTCATCCCGCTGCCGCTCGCGATCCGCAAGATGACCGGCGCGCCGGCCGCGGCCCTGGGGCTCCACGGGCGCGGCCTCGTGCGCGAGGGTTTTTACGCCGACCTCGTCCTCTTCGACCCGCAGGAAATCGCCGAGCGCGCGACCTATGCCGAGCCGCACCAATACCCGGCGGGCGCCGCCACCACCGTCATCGTCAACGGCGCCGTCACGGTGGCAAGGGCCGAGCACACGGGCGCGCTCGCGGGGCGCCTCTTACGCCGCGGTACTTGACGAGGGCGGAAAACGGCCCTACATCTTGTACGTCTAAGGCGTACGAGCACGAAATACGCGATTTGGCGGAACGAACCCAATTTTGCGGGAGCGGTGAATGGCCAGGTTCGACTTCGATCTTTTCACGCTCGGCGCCGGCTCGGGCGGGGTGGCGGGGTCGCGCCGCGCCGGCTCCTACGGCGCCAAGGTCGCGATCTGCGAGGACAGCCGCGTCGGCGGCACCTGCGTCATGCGCGGCTGCGTGCCGAAGAAGCTCCTGGTCTATGGCGTGCAGTTCGCCGATCAGTTCGCCGATGCCGCGGGCTATGGCTGGCACGTGGTGCCGCCGACGCACGATTGGGGCGCGCTCATCGACGCGAAGAACCGCGAGCTCGACCGGCTCGAAGGCATCTATCACAAGCTCCTGTCCGACAGCGGCGTGAAGCTCGTCCTTGGGCGCGGCCGCATCGTCGATCCGCACACGGTCGAAATCGACGGCAAGTCCTATACGGCGCAGCACATCATGGTCGCGACCGGCGGCCATCCGGTGATGCCGGCGATCCCGGGCATCGAGCACGCCATCAGCTCGAACGAGGCGCTTGGAGCTGCCGCGCCTGCCGCGCCGCGCCATCGTCGTCGGCGGCGGCTATATCGCCGTCGAGTTCGCCGGCATTTTCGCCACGGCCGGATCCGAAGTGACGATGGTCTTGCGCGGCGAGGAGCTGCTGCGCGGCTTCGACGACGACGTGCGCGTGAGCTTGGCGCAGGAGCTGCGTCAGCGCGGCCTCGCCATCCGCACGCGGACCGAGCTCGCGCGCATCGAACAGCGCGGATCGTCCTTCATCGCCTACACCACGGCCGGCGACGAGATCGCCGCCGATGTCGTGCTCTATGCCACCGGCCGCAAGCCCAACACGCGCGGCCTCGGGCTCGAGGAAATCGGCATCGCGCTCAACGAGCGTGGCGCGGTGCCGGTCGATGAATGGCAGCGCTCCGTGGTGCCGCACATCTATGGCGTCGGCGACGTGACCGACCGGCTCAATCTCACGCCGGTCGCGATCGCCGAGGGCCGCGCCATCGCCGAGACGCTGTTCAACAACAATCCGATCAAGGTCGATCACGCCAACGTCGCCACCGCCGTGTTCAGCCAGCCGCCCGTCGGCTGCGTCGGCCTGACCGAGCGCGAGGCGCGCCAGAACCATCGCGTCGACATCTATCGCGCGCGCTTCCGGCCGATGAAGCACACCATCTCCGGGCGCGAGGAGCGCACCATGATGAAGCTCGTCGTCGATCGCGACAGCGATCGCGTCTTGGGCTGCCACATGGTCGGCGCCGACGCGCCCGAGATCACGCAAGGCCTCGCCATCGCCTTGAAATGCGGCGCGACCAAGAAGCAATTCGATCAGACCATCGGCATCCATCCGACCGCCGCCGAGGAATTCGTCACCATGCGCGACAAGGTGCCCGATCCCGTTGCGGCGGAATGACGCCGGATTACCCGAAAGGGTCGGGCCGCGACTCTTGCATCTTGCGCGGGCGGAGCATTACATAGGGCGATCGAACTTCGTGGGTTCGGCCTGCTCTCCTCGCCTCTCGCGGGCCCGGACCTGCTCTCCGAGATACCACGAAAAAGTTTGACGTGTTCGCGCAATCCCGCGCGGGCGCACTCGGTCTAGGAACTATCGATGTCGACAGGAACCGTAAAGTGGTTCAATGCCCAAAAGGGCTACGGATTCATTCAGCCGGAGGACGGGTCGAAGGACGTGTTTGTACATATTTCTGCCGTCGAGCGCTCGGGGATGGGGAATCTCCGCGAAGGCCAAAAGGTCAGCTACGACGTTGAGCGCGACAATCGCAGCGGCAAGGTCGCGGCCTGCAATCTGCACGCCGTCTAACTGATGTTGCAGACGGGGCGGCCCTTGGGGCCGCCCCTTTGCTTGTCTCCCGGCTCCGGCGCCTCAGTTCGTGAAGCGCCAGCTCCCGTCCGGCTGGCGGCAGGCCGTGGCCGTGGCCTGTTGCGGCTTGCCGCCGATCATGACGCTCGTCTGCACCTCGCGGCATTCGGGCTGAGCCGGGTACGCCGCCGCGACCGGCGGAACGACACGGCCGTTCGCGTCGTAGAGATTGGGGTCGTAGCTCGCCGACGGCACCGCGACGCACGCGGCGAGCAGACAGCAGCAGCAGCAGCGCGGCACTTCGCATGTGGTCCTCACTGGTCCAAGGGAATGCCGGTGAGCTTGCTGACCGGCGCCCAATCCTTGGCGGTCCCGTCCCAGCGTACGACGATCGCATTGCTGAGGTCGAGCCCGCGCTGCGGCACTTTCGTGAAATCGTAGATGCCGTCGATCCCGGCATAGCCCTTCAGGTGCTCGAGATAGTCGTGCAGCTGCGCCGCGCTCGCGCCGGGCGGCAGCTTGTTGAGCGCGGCGATGACGAGCCGCACCGTGTCCCAGCCGATGTCGGCGCTGGCGTCGGGATGGAGCCCGGCCGCCTTCATGGCCGCGAAGAACTTGCTGCTGCTCGTCCAGCACCGGCGCCGGCAGGTCGGTCGCGGCGCTGCCGTGCGCGGCCCAGGCCGAGACGCCGAAATAGAGCTTGCTCGGCAGGAACGAGGCGTATTCCGTCATCTGCCCATAGGTCATGTTGCTGCCGGACGCGGCGGTCGGCAGGTCGAGCCCGGCCTGGATCAGCGCGCGGAACACGGTGGCGCCCGCGGCCGCCGTCGCCCAGCTCACGATCACGTCGGGCTTTTGCGCGGCCATGTGCGCGATCTGCGCCGTGATGCCGACATCGGCGGGATTGAAATACTCGTCCGCCACGAGCTTCATGTCCTGGAACTGCGGCTCCTTGACGAGCGCGTTGATCGCCTTGTCGGCGTCCTGGCCCGAGGCGTCGGTCGTGGTGATGAGCGCGACGCGCTTCCAGCCCTTGGCCTGGAAGAAGCGCAAGAGCGCGTTCTGCTGGTCGCGCGAGGCGATCTGCGAGGTGAACTCGTAGCCGCCGCCTTGGGCCGCACGCTCGGCGAGAAGCAGTAATGAACGGGCCCGTCCTGCATCAGCGGCGTCATCGCGTTGCAGATGCCCGAGATGGTCGAGCCGAACACCACGGGCGGATGGTTTGCGAGGATCTCGCTGGTGAGCTGCACCGCCGTCTGCGGGCTCGTCTGGTCGTCGTGAAAGACGAAGTGGATTTGCTTGCCGTGGAGGCCGCCCTCCTCGTTGATCATCTTCTCGGTCACGCCGATGTTCTGCTTCTGCACGCCGCCGAGGAACGCGCCGCCGCCGGTCAGCGGCTCGAGCACGTCGAACGACGTGGGGTCTTCCGCGGCGTTGGCGTGCAAGCCGAGGACGAGTGCCGCGGCCGCGCCGAAAGCGATGCGAGTGAAAATTCGTGTCACGTTTGCCTCCCTTTGTCGCTATCGGCGCGTCATTCGCCGATCGTGAGCCCATCCAAGAATTTCGCCACGCTCGGCGCGCGCTCCATGCGCCACACCTGTTCGAGCGCGTCCGCGGCGCGCTCCTTGCCGAGCACCGGCTCGGCGAGCGCGGTGAATTTCGACGATATCTCGCCGTCGTCCATCTTGTTCTGCGCATGGCCGCGCGGGTTGACGATCTCGATCGCGGCGCTTGCGCCGGACTTGCGCCGGACCGTGAGGCGCAGGATGACGCGGCCCGGATAGACGGCGTCGATCGCATCGTCCTTCGCCACCGAAATCTTCGCCATGAGCGGGCGCAGCGTTGCATCGAGATAGGCCGTCTCGTCGAACGAGCCGACCGTGATCGCGCCGTCGCTGAGCGCGCGCGCGAAGATATAGGGCATGGAGTGATCGGCGGTCTCGCGCGTCTTCGGGTCCCATTTCGCGGGCTCGCTGCCGATCTCGTGCCAGACCGGCGTCGCCGTCGCGATGTCGATCGCGGCGATGTCGCCAATCGGCACGGTCTTGCGCAATTCGAGCGCCGCCCAAACCGCCGCCTGCGCCCCGTTCTCGACCGGCCAGTATTTGAGGCCGATGCCGCCCGTGAGGAACTCGCCGAAGGGCTGTGGCGCGAACGAGCCGCCGGTCTGCTCGAACACGCCGTGGCGTCCGGTGAAGGCGGCTTCGGGCGCGGTCATGCCCTCGGCCGCGAGCAGCACCAGGAACATCGCGTTGTGCGCCGCGAACGCGGTCGCCGCGCCCTTCCACAGCGACAGCTCGCCCGCGCGCGTGACGCGCGGCGGCAGGTTGCCGACCGCCGTCAGCGCGACCGCGTGCGCGATCTGCGCCGCCGGCAGGCGCAGCACATGAGCCGCGCCCGCCGCGGCGGCGATGCCGATGGCGAAACCCTGGTCCCAGCCGCGCTCGCGCAAGCGCGCCGCGCCGATGATCCGCGCCGCCGTCTCGTAGGTCACGATCATGCCGGAGAGCAACCGCGCGCCGTCGCAGCGCGCCATGTCGGCGGCGGCCAGCACCGCGCCCAGCGCGTCGCTCGGGTGGCCGCCATGCACGGTGTCGTTGAAGTCGAGATAGCGGATCATGGCGGTGGTGACGAACGACGCCGCCTCGGCCGCGACATGCCCCCGCCCGCCCAAGCTGCGCGCGGCGCGCGCGGGGGGCGCCGATGCGCGGCGATGCGGCGGCCCATCGCGGCCGCGGCGCAATCGGCGCCGCCGAGCGCGCAGGCGATGCTGTCGACGAGATGGCGTTTTGCCGCATGCACCGTCTCGGGCGGCGCATGGCCGAGCTCGAAGCGCGCCGCGTGATCGGCGATCGCGGCGATGATGTCGTCCATGGCGGCACCTCCCGCCTGGATCATATCGGAGAAGCGAAGCTCCGCGCGAGGCGGCGCTTCGGGCGGATGGCGCCGCCGGACGTCGGGCGAAAGCCCGGCGTCGTTGCGCCCGGTCCGTGGGCGGCGCTCGGCCCGGCGGCGGGCAAACGGCCGGACCGTGCGGAAAACGACAGTTAACGTCCCGCCAGGAACGCGCCTCGCTTGTTTTCCTCGGTCAAATTTCGGACAATCGCGCCCGTGGGGGGCACCTGATGGATATCAGCGAACAGCGCGACGCGGGCGTCATCGTCCTGCGGCCGTCGGGGCGCATCGACAACGACACCAGCCTCGCCTTTCAGGACCGCCTGCTCCAGGTGATCGCCGAGGGCACGACGCTCGTAGATTTCACCGCCGTCGAATTCATCTCGAGCGCCGGGCTCGCCGCGCTGATGACGGCGGCGAAGCAGGCGAAGGCCGCGAACATCCGCATCGCCTGCGCCGGGCTCAATTCGGTGGTGCAGGAGATCTTCTCGATCAGCCGCTTCGCGCGCGTCGTCCCGGTCTATGGCACGGCGGCCGAAGGCATCGCCGCGTTGAAGAGCTAGGGCAACGAGCATGCTCGTCCGCTTCTGGGGAACTCGCGGCTCGCTGCCGGCGCCACTCGGGCGGGCGGCCGTGCGCGAAAAAATCCGCGCCGCGGTGCTCGCCGCGCAAGGGCGCACGTTCGACGGGCCCGACAGCGTCGACCGCTTCCTCGACCGCGAGCTGCCGTTCGCCGCCGCGGCGACCTATGGCGGCAATTCGAGCTGCGTCGAGATCGCCGGAACGAGCGACGAGTACGTGCTGTGCGACCTCGGCAGCGGCGTGCGCGAGTTCGGCCTCAAGGCGCTGCGCGACAAGGGGCCGCAGACGAAATCGCGCTTCAACATCTTCCTGTCGCACGTGCACTGGGACCACATCATGGGGTTCCCGTTCTTTCCCGCGGCCTACATCCCCGGCAACGTGCTCCGCGTCCATGGCTGCCACAAGGTGATGCGCGAGGCCTTGGAGCGGCAGCAATCCGACCCGTGCTTTCCGGTCGATTTCCGGAATCTCGGCGCGACCATCGAGTTCGTCGAGCTCGAGCCCGGGCGGACCTACGACATCGCCGGCATGAAGGTGCGGCCGATCCTGCAAAATCACGCCGGCGATTCCTACGGCTACCGCTTCGAGCATGACGGCAAGGCGGTCGTCTATTCGACCGATTGCGAGCACAAGTTCCAGGTGCTCGACGAGAGCTATCCGTTCGTCGCCTTCTATCGCGGCGCCGATGTCCTGATCTTCGACGCCATGTATTCGCTCGCCGATTCGATCTCGGTCAAAGAGGATTGGGGCCATTCGAGCAACATGGTCGCGGTCGAGCTGGCGCAGATGGCGGGCGTCAAGCATCTCGTCTTGTTCCATCACGAGCCGATCTTCGACGACCGCACGATCGACACCATCCTCGCCGAGACGCGGCGCTACGAGGAATTGAGCCGCACCGGCGCGCAAGCTGACGGTCAGCTCCGCCTACGACGGGCTCGAGATTGTCGTCTGAAAAGGCGCCAAGCCAACTCGCGCGTTCGGAGGGGCTGCGCGCGCTCGTAACGCGGCCGGGCCTGTTCCAGGCGCTGGCGCTCTTCCTCGTGCTGCTCATTCTGCCCGCCATTTTTCCGGCGACGTTCGAGGAACTGGCGCTGCGCACGTTCGATCTCGAGCAGCGCATCGCGCCGCGCGCCGAGGAGAACCTGCCCGTCGTCATCGTCGCGATCGACGAGGCCTCGCTCGCCGGGCCGAACGGGCAATGGCCGTGGCCGCGCACGGCGATGGCCGGCACTCGTGCGCAAGATCGCCGCGGGCCATCCCTTGGCGCTCGGCGTCGATATCCTCTTCCCCGAGCGCGACCGCCTCTCGCCGCAGAATTTGCTGGCGGAATTGCCCGCGCTGCCCGATGCCGCGAAGAGCGCGCTCGCGGCCTTGCCCGACAACGACGCCGAGCTTGGCGCCGCCTTCAAGATGGCGCCGACGATCTTGGGCATGGCGCCGTCGTTCGAGAACCCGGCCGAGAACAGCGCGCCGATTCAGCCGGCGCCGATCCGTTCGTTCGGCACCGATCCGCGGCAATTCCTCGAAACCTATCCCGGCGCGGTGAGGAGCCTCGCCGTCATCACCGCGGGCGAGACGGGCGCCGCCGCGCTCACCGGCAATCCCGACCGCGACGGCATCGTGCGGCGCGTGCCGCTCGTCGTCTCGGTCGGCGGCACGCTCGTGCCGAGCCTCGCGCTCGACACGTTGCGCGTCGCCATCGGGCGCGCGCGCCATGGGCATCCTCTCCGCGCCCTATGGCGTCGAGGGCGTGCGCATCGCCAACACGCTGCTGCCGACCGACGGCGAGGGCAGGGCGTACCCCTATTTCGCGCGGCCGCAATCGGCGACGACGATCTCGGCCGGCGACGTGTTCGGCGATTCCTTCGACGTGCGCGCGTTTGCCGACCAGATCGTGCTCTTGGGCATCACCGGCGTCGGGCTCGTCGACGTGAAGCAGACGCCGACCGGCCTCATGCAGGGCATCGAGGTCCATGCGCAGCTCATCGAATCCGTGCTGTCGGACCAGATCCTGCGCCGGCCGGCGTTCATGCGCCGGATCGAGCGCGGCCTGATCGCGGCGGCGGCGCTCGTCGTCATCCTGTTCTTTCCCTATCGCCGGCCGCTCGTCGCCGCCGGGTTCGTCGTGCTGCTCGTGGCGCTCTTTCTCGGCGGCGCCTTCGCGGTGTTCCGCTTCGAGCATTACCTGGTGGACGGCACATATCCCGCCGTCGTCTCGGTGCTCGTCTTCACGCGTGATGCTGTCGGCCAATCTGCGCCTGGCGGAGGCGGACCGGCAGCGGCTCGCCGGCGACCTCGAGCGCGAGCGCGAAGCGAAGGCGCGCATCGAGGGCGAGTTGAACGCCGCGCGCGCGATCCAGATGGGCCTGCTGCCGAAGCCTCTGCCGCGCGTCCCCGACACGCGCACGCTCGACGTGCATCAGCTGCTCGAGACCGCGCGCACGGTGGGCGGCGATCTCTACGACTTCATCATGCTCGACCATCGCCGCCTCTACTTCGCGATCGCCGACGTCTCGGGCAAGGGCGTCGATGCCGCGCTCTTCATGGCGATGACCAAGATGGCGCTCTCGGGCGCCACGCTGCAGCACGGCGACGCGCTCGACCGCGTGTTCGGCGAGGCCAACACCCAGATCGCCGAGGCGAGCGACCATGTGCGCGCCCAGGGCGGCCGGCCGATGTTCGTCACCGTCTTCGCCGCGGTGCTCGAGCTCGATACCGGCATCATCTCCTATGCCAGCGGCGGGCACGACGCGCCCTATCTCTTGCGCCGCGGCGTGACGCCGGCGCGGCTCCTGACCGAGGGCGGGCCGCCGCTCGGCACGGTCGACGAATTCGCGTTCCCGGTCGATCGCACGCGGTTGGCGCCCGGCGACATGATCGTGCTCTATACCGACGGCGTCACCGAGGCGAAGGACGAAGCGGGCGCCTTCTATACGAGCGCGCGCCTCGACCGGCTGATGGAGTCGCTGCGTCCGAAGAACGCGCGCGGCGTCGTCGACGCATTGCGCGAGGATGTGTGGCGCTTCATGGGCGATGCCGACCAGGCCGACGACGTGACGCTGCTCGTCGTGCACTGGCTCGGGCCCGAGGCGCCGGCGCCGACCCTCAGCGCACCGTGATCTCGACGCGGCGGTTGCGCGGCTCGGACACCTGATCGGCGGTCTTGACGGCAAGATCGAGCTGGCCGCGCCCCGCGACCGAGATCGACGTGCCGGTCAGCCCGTCCTTCACCAGCCGGTCGCGGAGCGCCTTGGCGCGGCGCAGCGAAAGCTGCTGGTTGTAGGTCTTGTCGCCGAGCGTGTCGGTATGGCCGATCACCTCGACCTCGTACACGCCGCGCCGCTTGATGTCGGCGAACACGGCCTGGTACTGCGCCTGCGAGGCCGGCGTCAGGTTGTCGCTGTCGCTGATGAAATAGAGGCGGAAATGCGCCGGCAGCACCGGCCGCGCGGCGATCGCCGGGCCGAAGATCTGCTGCACCTGCGCGGCGTCGACCGCGACCGGCGCGGCCGTGCCGCCGCGCACCTCGCTCGCGGCATAGGGCTTGTCGAGCAGCACCGAATTCTTGCCGTCCTCGACGGTGATGGCGCCGGCGCTGCCGTCGGGATTGGGCAGCACGACGAACAGGTCCTGGCGCGCGGGCGTGCAGGCGGCAAGCGCCGCGGCGACGAGAAGCGGGGCGATCCAGCGCATGGCTTACTGCCCGCCGACCTGGATCGCGAAGCTCGTGCCGCGCACGCCGAGCGTCGCGGTGGGCGTGCGCACCTGCATCGCCGAGGGCGAGCTGCGCGCGATGTCGCCCGACACCATGCTCGCCGTACCCTTGCGCAGATCGGTCAGCATCGTGCCGGTGAAATTGCTGGAATCGAAAGCGTATTGCGCCAGCGCGGCCTCGCTGTTGGGGCCGAGCGAGAGCACGCTGTCGTCGGTGAAGGTGATGCCGACGCTGCCGTCGGCGCCGGTGGCGAGCGTGTCCTTCTCGAAGAGCGCATCGCCCGGCTTCGCCGCCGCGCTCTTGCCGTCGCGCACGACGGAGACGGATCCCGACGCGGTCTTGACCTGGGCGATCTCGGGCCCGTCGGCAAATGCCGGTGCGGCGGCGAGCGTGGCAACGAAGATTAACGCAGCGGCGCGCGCGATGAATGAAGATGTCATGTGCTTATCTCTCCCGCGCGAACTTAGCGCGGCGCCGCCAGGATTGCCACATCCGAACCGGGACAATCGCGCCGTGCTCGGCTAAAGTATTCGCATGGGGGATGGGAACGAGGCGACGCTCGCCGTCCGCGCGGACACTGCGGCGATGGCGCATATCCGCAGCTTCATCGAAGGCTTCGCGCAAGCGCGCGCCGTCGCCGCTGCCGATCTCGCCCGCGTCCTCATCGCGGTCGAGGAGCTCGTCACCAACATCGTGCGCTATGGCTATGGGCCGGGCGAGGAGCCGGGCTCCGTGCACATCACCTTGCGGCTCGACGGCAACCGCTTCGCCATCGAGATCGTCGACGATTCGCGCGAGTTCGATCCCTTCGCCGCGCCCGAGCCCGATCTCGATGCGCCGATCGAGGCGCGCACCATCGGCGGGCTCGGCCTCTATATCGTCAAGGCGCTGATGGACGAGACGCGCTATCGCCGCGACGGCGCTCACAACGTGGTCGAGATCTCGCGTCCGGTGGCGCTCGGGAAGTGAGCGCGCCGGCGCGGCCCCGGCACGCGCCAGCTCCGCGCCGCCAGGAAGCCGACGATCGCGAGGTTGAGGATGTTGGCGAAGAGGCCGGCCGCGAACGCCGCGCCATAGAAGCCGTAATGGTCGTAGAGCGCGCCCGCAAGCCACCCGCCCACGGCCATGCCCGTGCCGCTGCACAGCATCATGATCGGCACGCGCCATGACGCCTCGGCGGCCGGAAAGAGCTCGCGGATCGCCATCACATAGGCCGGAATGAGGCCGCTGAAGCCGAAGCCGAAAAACGCCGAGACGGTGAAGAGGCCGGTCTCGTCCTGCGTCATTTGCAACGCCGCGAGCGCCAGCGCCTGGCACAACGACGATGCCAGCACGGTCTTCAAGCCGCCGATGCGGTCCGAGATCCAGCCCCAGAACTGGCGGCTGAAGAAAGCGGTGCCGAGCAGCACCGAGAGCATCGCCGCGCCCGTCTCGGGCTGAAACCCGAGATCGGTGCAGAAGGCGATGAGGTGGCCCTGCGGCATCGCCATCGGCACGCAGCACAGGAACGACGCCGCCGCGATCAATCCCAGCACCAGATTGGCATTGAGGCCCATGACGCGCCGTTCCGCCGGCGAGCGGTCGCCGGAAAACGCCGGCGCAAGCTCGGGTCCGGGCGGCGGATCGAGGAAGAACCATGCCGTCGGCAGCACGAGCACGAGCTCCACCGCCGCGAACAGGATCATGGTGTGGCGCCAGCCGAGCGAAGCGATGGAGCCCTCGAACAGCGACGGCCAGATCGCGCCGGCGACATAGCTGCCGCTCGAGATGAGGGCGAGCGCCGTGCCGCGGCGGCGATCGAACCAGCGGCTCACATAGACGTAAGCCGGCGCGTTGATGCTGCCGAGGCCGAGCAGGCCGATCAAAACCCCGTGCGAGAGATAGAGCGCCACCGGCGTGCCGCGGCTCGCGACCAGAAGTCCCAATGCAATCATCGCGCCGCCGAAAATCGTGGTCGCGCGCAGGCCGAACCGTTCGGCCGCATGCCCCATCACGACGCCGCCCACCGCGGTGCCGAGCCAGGCGAGCGAATAGCACAGCGCCGGCACCGTGCGCGCGCCGCCAAGCTCGCCCGCGATCTCCTTCAACGCCACGACCGCGACATAGGGCGCGCCGAACGCGACCGACATCACGGCAAGCGTCGCCGCCGCGGCCACCCACGATCGCTTGCTCTCGATGCTCGGCGCGACGGGGCGCATGCCGCGCATTTTGGCATGCGCGGCCGCGCCACGCCATTGCGCGGCGCTCAGCGCGACGGTTTCGCGCTCTCTGCGGATCGCGCGCGTTGGCGCGCCCTCGCGCCGCGCCGCCAGATCGTCATAGCGGGCGGCGAGTTGCAGGCGGATCACGCTCTCCCACAAATCCGCCGTCTTGTGCCCTACGGCGCGATGCTCTTCGGCGCGCCGCCGCAATTCGCTTGCGTCTTCCATGGCTGCCTCCCTAACCTCATTCTGTGACTCTTGCCGGGTGCCGTGAACCCCCCGAAAAGTTGAATCGCATGCCCCCTTTCGATGACAAGGCCCGCTTCGTTCTGGGCGCCGTGCTGGCCGTCCTGTGCTGCGGCCACGCGCTCGCCGACGATTACGGCCGGGTCAATATCCTCGAGGAGAACGACTCGCTCTATTTCCACACCGACAAGCACTACACGCAGGGGCTGCGCCTGTCCTATCTCGCGCCGTCCGTGAAGCCGGGCGACGCGTTCGACCGGCCGTTCGATTATCTCGCCGCGATCTCGCCGATCTTCGCCGCCGACGCTGCCGACCGGCGCTATGCGCTGCTCCTCGGCCAGAGCATCTTCACGCCGGAGAATCTCACCCTTCGGCCGCCCAGCACGCACGACCGTCCTTACGCGGGCTGGCTCTATGGCGGCGTCAGCCTGTTGCAGCGCGACGGCGACGACGCGCTCGAGAATGTCGAGCTCGATCTCGGCGTCGTCGGCCCTGGCGCGGCCGGCAAGCAGGTGCAGAACGATTGGCACCAGTTCATCGGCATCCGCCAGGCGCAAGGATGGTCAGACCAGATCCAGAACGAGCCGGGCGCCGTCCTGACCTATCAGCGCCTGTGGCGCTTCCGCATCGCCGGCAGCGACAGCTTCGGCCTCGATGCCGTGCCCGAGGCGGGGGCCACGATCGGCAACGTGTTCGATTTCGGCGAGTTGGGCGGGATGCTGCGCATCGGCAGCGGGCTCGGCGCCGATTATGGCCCCGCGCGCGTGCGCCCGGCGCTGTCCGGCACCGATTATTTCGACAGCGACCGCGCGGGCGACGGGCCCGGCGGCTATTTCTATATCGGCACGCAGGGCCGCGTCGTCGGACGCAACATCTTCCTCGACGGTAATTCCTTCCGCACGAGCCCGAGCGTTTCGCGCAAGCCGCTCGTCGCCGATCTCGAAGCAGGCTTCGCGCTGTTCTGGTCGCGCCGCGTCCGCGCCGATATCAGCGTGACGCAGCGTACCGAGGAATTCTACGGCCAGCGCACGCCCGACGTCGTCGGCACGGCCGCGCTTTCCTTCGCGCTTTGAGTTTGCCCGCGCGTCACCGGCACCACGGCAGTTCCGAATTCCCGGCCCGCGCAAAATGCTCTAATGACGGGCCATGGCGCGGTCCTCCGGCGACACGAAATCCTATGACTATGTGATCGTCGGCGCGGGCTCGGCCGGCTGCACGCTGGCATACCGCTTGAGCGAGGACGGCGAGACGCGCGTCCTCGTGCTCGAGGCCGGCGGCTGGGACCGCGATCCGCTGATCGCGCTGCCGTTGGGCTGGGGCCGCATTCTCGAGCGGCGTCTCCACGACTGGATGTATTTCAGCGAGCCCGCGCCCGCGCTCGACGGCCGCCGCATCGAATGCGCGCGCGGCAAGGTCGTGGGCGGCACCTCGTCGATCAACGCCATGGCTTACGTGCGCGGCCATCGCGCCGATTACGACCGCTGGGCCGCGTCAGGCCTGCCGTCCTGGTCCTACGCGCGGCTGCTGCCCTATTTCCGGCGCCAGGAATCGTGGGAGGGCGGCGCGAGCGAGTATCGCGGCGCGGGCGGCCCGCTCGCGACCGCGCTTGCGCGCTATGACGATCCGCTCGTCGAGGCTTGTCTCGAAGCGGGCGCGGCGGCGGGCTTTCCGCGCACCGACGACTATAACGGCGCGCGCCAGGAGGGCTTCGCGCGGCTGCAGCACACGATCCGCCGCGGCCGCCGGTGCAGCGCCGCGGTGGCGTATCTCCGGCCGGCGCTGGCGCGGCGCAATCTCGTGGTCGTGGTCGGCGCGCACGCGGCGCGCATCGTGCTCGAAGGGGGCCGTGCCGCCGGCGTCGAATACTTGGCGGGCGGTGAGCGCGTCGTCGCGCGCGCCGAGCGCGAAGTGATCGTCGCGGCCGGCGTCGTCAATTCGCCGCAGCTTCTGATGCTGTCCGGCATCGGCGATCCGGCCGCGCTTGCCGAGCACGGCATCGAAGTCGCCGTCGCGCTGCCCGGCGTCGGCCGGAATCTGCAAGACCATGTCGCCGCCGTGCTCGAGTGCCGGCGCGGCGAGACGGGTCCCTGCGCCCGCGCGCTGCGCGCCGACCGGCTCGCCCTCGAGCTTGGCCGCGCCTGGTTCTGGGGCAAAGGCTTCGCCGCCGATCCGCCGAGCGGCTGGACCGCGTTCCTGAGATGCACGCCCGAGGCGGATCTCCCCGACATCCAGATCCTGTTCCGCGCGTGCGGTTCGGATGCGCGCCCCTATCTCTCGCGCCGCCCGCCTTTCGCCGACGGTTTCTCCTTCCGCGCCGTGCTGCTGCGGCCGGAGAGTCGCGGGCAGGTCGCGCTCGCGAGCGCCGATCCCTTGGCGCCGCCGCGTCTGCAGCCGAATTTTCTGCAGGCCGGGAATGATCGGCGCACGCTGCGCGCCGGCTTGCGCGTCTTGCGCGAGGTGGCGAGCCAGGCGCCGTTGCGCCCGTTCGTTGCGGCGCAGGTCGCGCCCGCGCCGGGCGACGACAGCGATGCGGCGCTCGACGCCTATATCCGCGCCACGGGCACGACCGCGCACCATCCGCTCGGCACGTGCAAGATGGGGCCGGAATCCGACCCGCTCGCGGTGGTCGATGCCGAGCTGCGCGTCCGCGGCGTCGAGCGGCTGCGCGTGGTCGATGCCGCGGTCATGCCCGACCTCGTCGGTGGCAACATTAACGCCGCCGTCATCGCCATCGCCGAGAAGGCCGCCGACCTCATTCGCGGCCGCCGCCCGCCGCCACCCGCGCCGGTCTAGCGCTAACGCGGGAAAGTCGCTATTTCTTGGGCAGTTGATCGACGCTTTTATGCGGGCGCGCGAATCCGCGGGACGGACTTATGGCCGAGAGATGGACTCCCGATAGCTGGCGCGGCAAGCCCATTCGCCAGGCGCCGGATTATCCCGACGAGGCCGCGGTTCAGGCGGTCGAGGCGACGCTGCACAATTACCCGCCCTTGGTGTTCGCGGGCGAGGCGCGGCGCCTCAAGGCATCGCTCGCCGACGTGTCGCGCGGCCGCGCTTTCCTGCTGCAAGGCGGCGACTGCGCCGAGAGCTTCGCCGAGTTCCATCCCAACAACATCCGCGACACGTTCCGCGTGCTGCTGCAGATGGCGGTGGTGCTGACCTATGGCGCGGCCTGCCCGGTGGTGAAGGTTTCGCGCATGGCGGGGCAATTCGCCAAGCCGCGCACGTCCGACATCGAGACGCAGAACGGCGTGACGCTTGCCGGCCTATCGCGGCGACAGCATCAACGGCATGGAGTTCAGCGCCGAGGCGCGCCGGCCCGACCCCAAGCGCATGATCCAGGCCTTCAGCCAATCGGCCGCGACCTTGAACCTGCTGCGCGCGTTCGCCCAAGGCGGCTATGCGGATCTCCACCGCGTCCATAGCTGGAACCAGGGCTTCGTCGCCGCGAGCCCGGCGGGCGAGCGCTATCAGGAGCTGGCCGACCGCCTCACCGAGACGCTCGACTTCATGGCGGCATGCGGCCTCACCTCGGAGACGACGCCGCAGATCCGCGAGACCGATCTCTTCACCTCGCACGAAGGGCTGCTGCTGCCGTTCGAGGAGGCGATGACGCGCGTCGATTCGACGACCGGCGACTGGTACGACGTGTCGGCGCACATGCTGTGGATCGGCGACCGCACGCGCCAGCTCGATGGCGCGCATGTCGAATTCCTGCGCGGCGTCAAGAACCCGCTCGGCCTCAAATGCGGCCCGACGCTCGAGACGCCCGATCTGCTGCGTTTGATCGAGCGGCTCGATCCCGAGAACGAGCCCGGCCGGCTCGTCCTCATCGTGCGCATGGGCTACGACAAGGTCGAGGCGAAGCTCCCGCCGCTTGATCCGCGCCGTCGCGCGCGAGGGCCGCAACGTCGTCTGGTGCTGCGATCCGATGCACGGCAACACGATCGTGTCCTCGACCGGCTACAAGACGCGCGCGGTCGACCGCATCCTCGCCGAGGTCAAGGGCTTCTTCGCCGTGCACGACGCCGAAGGCTCCTATGCCGGCGGCATCCATGTCGAGATGACGGGGCAGGACGTCACCGAATGCATCGGCGGCGCCCAGGCGATCACCGAAAGCGGGCTCGCCGACCGCTATCACACTCATTGCGACCCGCGTCTCAATGCGAGCCAGGCGCTCGAACTGGCCTTCCTCATCGCCGAGGCGCTGAAGCGCCGGCGCATGGGCGAGACGCAGCGGCGGGCGACCGCGGCGGCGGCGTCGTAACGCGCAGATAACGGTGCCGCGCGGCCTCATGCCATGAGCGTCGATCCGGAGCAGTTGCGCAGCCGCACCGACAGCTATTTCCTGCGCACCAAGGAGATCGTGCGCCGCTATGGCGATCAGAGCGCGACCTACGCGCTGTTCATGCGCCGCCCGGTCATCTGCACGCCGCGCCTCATGGTCGAGTTCCTGGAAGAGATGGCGCGCGCGCGCGGCACGCGCTTCGACATCGAGCTCATGTACCAGGAAGGCGAATGGGTCGGCGCCGGCGAGCCGATGGTCTATCTCACCGGCTCGCTCTATCACCTGGTCGATCTCGAGACGGTCTATCTGCAGAAGCTCGGGGCCGCCCTGCGTTGCCGCCTACAACGCCTATGCCATGTGCGCCGACCTGCCGCGCACGGCCTTTCTCGCGATGGACGCGCGCCATTGCGCCGGGTCGGAGATGGCCGAGATGATGGCCTATGCCGCTTCGGTCGGCTCGGCGGCGGCGCGGCGCGAGGTGGGCGCGCTCGGCTTCACCGGCAACGCCACCGACGCGACCGCGCATTTCTTCGGCAACGAGAAGGGCCGCGGGACGATGCCGCACGCGCTCATCGGCTATGCCGGCTCGACCTTGCGCGCGGCCGAGATGTTCCACGAGACATTCCCCGACGAGACCCTGACCGTGCTGGTCGATTATTTCGGGCGCGAGGTGTCGGACGCGCTCGAGGTGTGCCGCCGCTTTCCCGAGCTCGCGGCGGCGGGCAAGCTCGCCTTCCGCATCGACACGCATGGCGGGCGCTATATCGAGGAGCTCGATCTCCAGCGCTCCTACGCCGTCCTCGAGAAGCACGCGCCGCGCGCCATCCGCTCCTATCGCAGCGAGCCGGAGCTGCGCTATCTCGTCGGCACCGGCGTCACCGCGGCCGCCGTCTGGCACGTGCGCCAGCGCCTCAACGAGGCGGGTTTCCCGGCAACGAAGATCGTCGCGAGCTCCGGCTTCACGCCGGCCAAGTGCCGCATCATGGCGGTGGCCGAGGCGCCGATCGACGTGGTCGGCACCGGCTCCTATCTGCCCGAGATCTGGGCCGAGACCTATGCCACGTCCGACATCGTCGCTTACGACGGCAAGCCGCTCGTCAAGGCCGGCCGCGAGTTCCTGGTGAAGAAGCGGTAAGGGGGCAGCGTGGCAACCCGCAACGCCACCATGTTCGGCGGCAACCGCTTCAAGCTCGCCGTGTTCGGCTCCAACTGCTCCTCCGGGCGCGCCGCCACCAAGGTGCCGGAGCGCTGGGCCAACAGCTTTGCCGAGAATGTCCGCCTGGCGCAGCTCGCCGACGAGATCGGCATCGAGTGCATGGTGCCGATCGGGCGCTGGAAGGGCTATGGCGGCGAGACCAATTTCGAGGGCGCGACGTTCGAGACCATCACCTGGGCGTGCGGCCTCCTGGCCGCGACGAAGCGCCTGACCGTGTTCGGCACCGTGCACGTGCCGATCTTCCCGCCCGTGCTCGCGGCCAAGCAGATCGTCACCGCCGATCACATCGGCGAGGGGCGCTTCGGCCTCAACGTCGTGTGCGGCTGGAACCAGGACGAGTTCGACATGTTCGGGCTCGACCAGGACGTGCACGACGACCGCTATGCCCGCGGCAAGGAATGGCTCGATGTCATCACCCGCATCTGGGGCGAGGACGCGCCGTTCGACTATGCCGGCCGCTACTATCGCCTGAAGGGCGTGCAGGGCCGGCCGACGCCGTGGGGCGGCCGGCGCCCGATCCTGATGAACGCCGGCAATTCGCCGACGGGGCGCAAATTCGGCGCCGACAATTGCGACATGGTGTTCGATCAGCCGCACGCGCTCGACCGCGCCAAGGAGCGCATCACCGAGGTGCGGCACTGGGCCAAGGAGCGCGGCGCCGAAGTGCAGGTCTTCACCTCGGGCGCGATCGTGTGCCGCCCGACGCAGAAGGAGGCGGACGAGTATTTCCGCCACTTCGCCGTCGAGCACCGCGACGACGGCGCGATCGACCGCATGTTCAGCCTCTATCTCAATCCGGCCAACCAGCGCACCATGACGCGCGACGAGATCGAGAAGCTGCGCGCGCGCTATGGCGCGGGCTATGGCGGGCTTCTGGCCGTGGGCGATCCCGACGCCGTCGCGCGCGAATTGCAGAAGCTCACGGAAGCCGGCTTCGACGGGTTCTGCTTCAGCTTCGTCAGCTACAACGACGAGCTGCCGTATTTCGCCCAGGAAGTGATCCCGCGCCTCGAGCGCATGGGCCTGCGCACGCCGGCGCGATGACGGCGCTCCCCTCCCCTCCGGGGAGAGGCGCTGGCGGTGAGGGGGCCGCCGAATTTGACGACTCGGCGCCTCCTTCCTACCTTCGGTGAAGGATGACCGACCGTCTCTCGATCGCGATCGCCCAGCTCAATCCGACCGTGGGCGACATCGCCGGCAACATCGCGAAGCTCGATGCGGCGCGCGCGGAGGCGGCGCGCCTCGGCGCCGATCTCGTGGTCGCGTCCGAGCTGTTCGTCGCGGGCTATCCGCCCGAGGATCTGGTGCTGAAGCCCGCCTTCGTCGCTGCGTGCCAGGGTGCGGCGCAGGAATTCGCGCGCGCGACCGCATCGGGCCCCGCCGTCCTCTTCGGCTGCCCGTGGCGCCAGGACGGCAAGGTCTATAACGCCGCCGTGCTGGCCGAGGGCGGCAAGATCGCGGCGCTGCGCTTCAAGCACGACCTGCCGAATTACGGCGTCTTCGACGAGAAGCGCGTCTTCACGGCGGGGCCGGCGCCCGGCCCCATTCCGTTCCGCGGCGTGCGGCTCGGCGTGATGATCTGCGAGGACATGTGGTCGCTCGACGCGACCGAGACGTTGAGCGAATTGGGCGCCGAGCTGCTCGTCGTGCCGAACGGCTCGCCGTTCGAGACCGACAAGCGCGACGAGCGCGTGGCGCTTGCCGTCGCGCGCGTCAAGGAGAGCGGCCTGCCGCTGCTCTACGTGAACCAGGTCGGCGGCCAGGACGAACTGGTGTTCGACGGCGCATCCTTCGCGCTCGACGCATCGTGCGTCCTCAAGATCCAGGCGCCGTGCTGGCGCGAGGCGCTGGTGATGTCGCACTGGCGGCGCGGCGCCGATGGCTGGACGGTGGACGAGGGCGCGCTCGTGCCGCCGTCGGAAGGAACCGAGGCGTTCTACGAGGCGCTCGTCCTGGGCTTGCGCGACTACGTGCGCAAGAACCGCTTTCCGGGCGTCGTGCTCGGGCTTTCGGGCGGCATCGATTCGGCGCTGACCGCGGCGATCGCGGCCGATGCCTTGGGCGCCGACCGGGTCCATTGCGTGATGATGCCGTCGCCCTACACCTCGCGCGAAAGCCTCGAGGATGCGGCGCTCGTCGCCGAGCTGCTGGCGGCGGAGCTGCGCACGATCGATATCGGCCCGGCGATGCGCGCCATGGACGAGATGCTGAAGCCGTCCTTCGACGGGCGCGCGCCCGACATCACCGAGGAGAACATCCAGTCGCGCGCGCGCGGCATGGCGCTCATGGCGCTCTCCAACAAGTTCGGCTGGATGGTGCTCTCGACCGGCAACAAGTCGGAGATGTCGGCGGGCTATGCCACGCTCTATGGCGACATGTGCGGCGGCTACGCGGTGCTGAAGGACGTCTACAAGATGTCGGTGTTCGACCTGTCGCGCTGGCGCAACCAGCATCGGACGCCGGGCATGCTCGGGCCTTTGGGCCGCGTCATGCCCGAGCGCGTCATCACGAAGCCGCCCTCGGCCGAGCTGAAGCCCAACCAGAAGGACGAGGACACGCTGCCGCCCTATGCCGTGCTCGACGACATCCTGCAATGCCTCGTCGAGCGCGAGATGACGGTGGCGGAGATCGTCGGGCGCGGCCATCCGGAGGCGACGGTGCGCATGGTGTGGCGCATGCTCGACCGCGCCGAATACAAGCGCCGCCAGGCGCCGCCCGGCGTCAAGGTCACGCGCCGCGCCTTCGGCCGCGACCGCCGCTATCCCATCACCAACGTGTTCCAGGACGAAGGCCCGCTGCCGGCCGTCGAGCCCGGCGAGACGCCGCGCGCGCCCGCGCCGCAGCCCGGCTGAGCCGCCTTGCTCCTCCTCACAACACGCTCACCCGGCGCAAGGAGGAGTTCGCGCCGCTCGATCCCAAATCCGTGCGCATCTATGTGTGCGGGCCCACGGTCTACGACCTGCCGCATATCGGCAACGCGCGGCCGGTCATCGTGTTCGACGTGCTCTACCGGCTGTTGCGCGCGGCCTATGGCGCGGCGCATGTGCGCTATGTCCGCAACATCACCGACGTCGACGACAAGATCAACGCCGCCGCCAAGGCCGCCGGCATCTCCATCCGCGAGCTGACCGAGCGCACGGCCAAGGAATTTCACGCCGATGCGGAGGCGCTTCTGGCGCTGCCGCCCGATGCCGAGCCGCGCGCGACCGACTACGTCGCGCCGATGATCGCGATGATCGAGCGCCTCATCGCCAAGGGCCATGCCTACGAGGCCGATCATCACGTCCTCTTCGCGGTCGGCAGCCTCGCCGAGTACGGCCGCCTGTCGCGCCGCTCGCGCGACGAGCTCATCGCCGGCGCGCGTGTCGAGGTCGCGCCCTACAAGCGCGATCCCGCCGATTTCGTGCTGTGGAAGCCGTCGTCCGAGGATCTGCCCGGCTGGGAGAGCCCGTGGGGCCGCGGCCGGCCCGGCTGGCACATCGAATGCTCGGCGATGGGCGAGGCGCTTCTGGGCGAGACCTTCGACATTCACGGCGGCGGGCTCGATCTCATCTTTCCGCACCACGAGAACGAGATCGCGCAAAGCGTCGCCGCGCACGACGGCAAAGCAACTGGCGCGCTACTGGCTCCACAACGGCTTCGTCACCGTCAACGGCGAGAAGATGGCGAAGTCGGAGGGGAATTTCGTCACCATCCGCGACGTGCTGGCCGAGGCGCCGGGCGAGGCCGCGCGCTACGCCATCCTCACCGCGCATTACCGCGATCCGCTCGACTGGACCGGCGAGCGTCTGACGCAGGCGCGCCACGCGCTCGACCGCTTCTATCTCGCGCTGCGCGCCGGCGATGCGCCCGCCGCGGCCGCGCCCGACCCTCGCGTGCAAGCCGCGCTCGACGACGACCTCAACACGCCCCTGGCCCTGACGGCGATGCACGAGCTTCTGGCCGAGCTCAACAAGTCCGACGAGGCGAATCGCGCGCGCATCAAAGGCGCGCTCGTCGCGAGCGGCGCGCTCCTGGGCCTGCTGCAGCAGGAGCCCGAATCCTGGCTCAAGGGCGATGCCGAGGGGGCCGAGATCGACGCGCTCGTCGCCAAGCGCACCGCCGCGCGCGCCGCGCGCGACTTCGCCGAGGCCGACCGCATCCGCGCCAATCTCGCGATCCGCGGCATCGTGCTGGAGGACGGCCCCGGCGGCACCACCTGGCGCAGGGCGGGGTAGGCCCGAATTTCTCGCCCCGCGGCTGCCGCCCAAGCCGCACTCGAAAATCCGGCCCCCGCTCGCTACTCTCCGCAAATGGCGGGCGAGCGGATTTATCTCTACGACACGACGCTGCGCGACGGGGCGCAGACGCAGGGCGTCGATTTCGGCGTGCCCGACAAGATCGCCATCGCGCGCGAATTGGACCTGCTCGGCATCGACTATATCGAGGGCGGCTGGCCCGGCGCCAATCCGACCGACGACGCCTTCTTCGCCAAGGCGCCGCAGCTTGCGCGGGCAAAAATAACCGCGTTCGGCATGACGCGGCGGAGCGGGCGCAGCGCCGCCAACGATCCCGGCCTCGCCGCCGTCCTTTCGAGCGGCGCGAAAGTCGCGACGCTCGTGGGCAAGACCTGGGACTTCCACGCGCAGGTGGCGCTGGGCGTCAGCCTGGCGGAAAACGTGGCGATGATCGGCGAGTCCGTCGCGCACGCCGCGAGCCGCGTCCCCGAGGTCATGTTCGACGCCGAGCATTTCTTCGACGGCTTCAAGGCCAATCCCGGCTTCGCGCTCGATTGCCTGAAGGCCGCGCACGACGCGGGCGCGCGCTGGCTCGTGCTGTGCGACACCAACGGCGGCACGCTGCCCGACGAGGTCGAGCGCATCGTCGCCAGCGTCGGCAAATCCGTCCCCGCGGACAAGCTTGCGATCCACTGCCACAACGACACCGGCAACGCGATTGCGAATTCGCTGGCGGCGTTGCGCGCCGGCGCGCGCCAGATCCAGGGCACGCTCAACGGCCTGGGCGAGCGCTGCGGCAATGCGAACCTGGTCACGCTCATCCCGACGCTCGCGCTGAAAATGGGCTACGTCACCGGCGTCGACGCGGCCGGCATGAAGCGCCTGACGCATGTCTCGCGCTTCCTCGACGAGCGCTTGAACCGCGCGCCCGACCGGCACGCGCCCTATGTCGGCGAGGCGGCGTTCGCGCACAAGGGCGGCTTGCACGTCTCCGCGGTCGAAAAGGACCCGCGCTCCTACGAGCATATCGAGCCCGCTCTCGTCGGCAACCGCCGCCATGTCGTCGTGTCCGACCAGGCCGGCAAGGCCAATCTGCTGGCGCGACTGCGCGAGCTCGAGATATCCGTCGATCCCGACCATCCGAAGCTCGGCGCGCTGCTCGACGAGGTGAAGTCGCGCGAGTTCGCGGGCTATGCCTATGACGGCGCCGAGGCGAGCTTCGAGCTCCTGGCGCGGCGCACGCTCGGCACCGTGCCGGAATATTTTCGCCTGCAAGGTTTCCGCGTGCTCGACGAGCGGCGCTGGAACGCGAGGGGCGAGCTCATCACGTTGAGCGAGGCGACCATCAAGGTGAATGTCGCCGGCCGCCAGGTCATGACCGTCGCCGAGGGCAACGGCCCGGTCAACGCGCTCGACGCGGCGCTGCGCAAGGCCCTCATCGAGAATTTTCCCGAGCTCGATGGCATCCGCCTCACCGACTACAAGGTGCGCATCCTGACGCCGCAGGACGGAACGGGCGCCGTGACGCGCGTCATGATCGAGACCGCGGGCGAGCACGAGACCTGGTCCACGGTCGGCGTCTCGACCAACGTGATCGACGCCTCCTACAACGCCTTGCACGACAGCCTGACCTACCGGCTCTTCCGCTCCGGCCGGACCGCGTGAGACCGTGGCCGGCACCGACCGCCGCCGCCAACGACTCTCGGGCGGCCCCGCCATCATCCTGGTCGCGCCGCAGCTGGGCGAGAATATCGGCACGGCCGCGCGCGCCATGTTCAATTGCGGCCTGACGGACCTGCGCCTCGTCCGCCCGCGCGACGGCTGGCCCAGCAAGAAGGCGCAAGCCGCGGCGAGCGGCGCCGACCTCGTGCTCGACAAGGCGCACCTCTTCGAGACCGTCGAGGACGCGATCGCGGGCTTGACGCGCGTCTATGCCACGACCGCGCGCGACCGCTACATGGTGAAGCGCGTGCTCACGCCGCGCGCGGCCGCAGCCGAGATCCGCGCCTTGATGGCGGCGGGCGAGGCGTGCGGCATCCTGTTCGGGCCGGAGCGCACCGGGCTCCTGAACGAGCACATCGCGCTCGCCGACACGGTGCTGAACGTGCCGCTCAATCCCGCCTTCTCGTCGCTCAACCTGGCGCAGGCGGTGCTGCTCGTCGGCTACGAATGGTTCGCGAGCGCCGACTGACACGCCGCCCGCGCGCCTCGTCACCGGCCATTCGAAGCCGGCGCCCAAAGAGCGCCTCATCCGCTTCTTCGAGCATCTCGAGGAAGAGCTCGACCGCAACGGCTTCATGCGCGACCCGGAAAAGCGCCCGAGCATGGTCAGGAACCTGCGCAACCTGTTCCAGCGCGCGGAATGCACCGAGCAGGAGCTGCGCACGCTGCACGGCGTGGTGACGTCGTTTGCCGGCCCGCGCAAGCGGAAGCCGTCAGCTTGACTTCGCCCCCATCGCCCCTATAGTCCGCCGCCTTCCCGGAGAATCGACGGACAGCGAATGAGCGTCAATCGTTCAGGGTCGAAATACAAGATCAACCGCCGCCTCGGCGTCAATCTCTGGGGCCGCAGCAAGAGCCCGCTCAATCGCAACCGCGACTACGGTCCCGGCCAGCACGGGCAGCGCCGCAAGAAGCCGTCCGACTTCGGCACGCAGCTCATGGCGAAGCAGAAGCTCAAGGGCTATTACGGCAATATCGGCGAGCGCCAGTTCCGCCGCATCTACGAGGAGGCGCGGCGCAGGAAGGGCGACACCGGCGACAACCTGGTGGCGCTGTTGGAGCGCCGGCTCGATTGCGTCGTCTATCGCCTCAAATTCGCGCCGACCCCGTTCGCCGCGCGCCAGTTCGTCAATCACGGCCACATCCGCGTCAACGGCCGCCGCGTCAACATCCCCTCATATCTCGTCAAGGACGGCGACGCGATCGAGGTGCGCGACCGCGCCAAGCAGATGGCGGTCATTCTCGAATCGGTGAAGTCGACCGAGCGCGACGTGCCGGATTATCTCGAGGCCGATCACGACACGATGAAGGGCAAGTTCCTGCGCGCGCCGAAGCCGACCGACGTGCCCTATCCGGTGGCGATGAATCCCAGTCTCGTGGTCGAGTTCTACTCGCGCTGAGGCGCGGGGCGCGAGCGTCACGCCGAACGTTTCTGCAAATCCGGCGCGGCCCGTTGCCGTGATGGTGAGGGCGCGGCTGTCGCGCTGCCGCTCGATCCAGCCGAGCGCCAAGGCGCGCCCGGCGATTGCGGCGCCGACCGCGCCGCCCAGATGCGGCCGCCGCTCGGTCCAGTCGAGGCACGGGCGGCAGAAGGCGCGCCGCGCGCGCCTTGCGTCCTCGATCCCGGCGCCGAAGCGGTCGAGGAACGCGACGCCCGGCCCGGTCACTTCGCCGCCGTCGCCGCTCAAGACGAGATAACCCGCGCGCGTCAGCGCCTCGGTCAGCGCCACGCCGAGCCGCCCGGCGAGGTGGTCGTAGCAGGTGCGGGCATGCGCAGCGCGGCATGGCGGAGCGCGGGCGGTGCCGCTTCGGCCCCAGCGCCGCCACCGCCATGATGCTTTCGAGCATGCGTGCGACATCGGCGTTGGCGAGCCGGTAGTAGCGGTTGCGCCCCTGCTTCATCACCGTGAGGAGATTGCCCTGTTCGAGCCGCGCCAGATGTCCGCTCGCGGTCGGACCCTTGATGCCGGCGAAATAGGCCAATTCGCCCGCCGTGCGCGCGCGTCCGTCGAACAGCGCCGTCAGTATCGCGGCGCGCGCCGGGTCGCCGGCCAATGAGGCGACCTCGGCTATGTCGAGCGATCCGATCATGCCCGACTCTAACGGCTGCCGCCGCCCTCCGGCACCCCAAAACACTTCGGCCGCGACCGATGCGTTCGCAGCGGAAATAGGCGCATGAAGCGCCATGTTGGCAGTGGCCACACGGCTTCAGCGAGGGAACAATGCCGGCGATGTCTTCAGACCCGCAGCGGCGCGCCGAGAATTGCGGCGCCGCTCATCCTGTTCGCCACCTGCCTCGGCTGCTTCACCGCGCAGATCGACACCTCTGTCGTCACGCTCGCGCTGCGCCGCATGGGCGACGATCTCGGGATCGGCGTCGCGGGATTGCAGGCGGTGGTCGATTCCTACAACGTCGCCTATGCGAGCTTCCTGCTGACCGGCGGCACGCTCGGCGATCTCTACGGGCGCCGCCGCGTGCTCATCGCGGGCTTCGCGCTCTTCGTCCTGGGCTCGGCCGCGAGCGGCTTCGCGCCGGGGCCGGGGCTCTTGATCGCCGGCCGCGCCGTCTCGGGCCTTGGCGCTGCGCTGCTCGTGCCGACCTCGCTCGCGATCCTCGCCGTCGCATATCCCGATCCGGCGCGGCGCGGGCGCGCCATCGGCATTTGGGCCGCCTGCAACGGGCTCGCCTTCGCGCTCGGCCCGACGGTCGGCGGCTGGCTCGTCGAGGCCGGCGGCTGGCGCAGCATCTTCCTCGTCATCGTGCCGGTGAGCGCCTTGGGTCTCGCTCTCGCCTGGACATCGGTTCCGGAGTCGAGCGATCCCGAGGGACGCCGCCTCGATCTTGCGGGACAGGCGCTCGCCATCACCGCGCTCGCCGCGCTGACGCTCGTCGCGATCGAGGCGCCGCATTGGGGCTGGGCGAGCGCGCCGACGCTCGGCGCGATCGCGGTCTTTCGTCGCGGCGAGCCTCGCCTTCGTCGTGGTCGAGCGGCGCACGCCGGGCGCGATGGTGCCGCTCGATCTGCTGGCGCGTCCGCGCCTTTCGTCCTCGATGGCGGTCGCGTTCTGCATGACCTTCGGCATGTACGGCATGCTGTTCCTCATGCCGCTTTATTTTCAGCTCGCGCGCGCTGACAGCGTCTTCGCGGCGGGCGCCGAGCTGCTGCCGCTGTCGGTCACATTCTTCGTCGTGTCGAGCGTGTCGGGCCGGCTTGCCGCGCGCGCCGGCCGCCGCGCGATGATGATCGCGGGCCAGGGCTTCATGGGGCTGGGCCTCGCCGGCCTGGTCTTCACGGTCGGCGCCAAAGAGCTTCTGCCGCTCGAGCTGGCGCTGACGGTGGTGGGATTGGGCTTGGGCCTCAACACCGGCCCGGTGATGACGGAGGCGGTGTCGAGCCTCGGCGAGAGCCGTTCGGGCACGGCCTCGGGCCTCGCCAACACGGCGCGCATGGTGGGCGCGACCTTGGGCGTCGCGGTACAAGGCACCGTGTTCGCGGCGCTGGGCGGCATGGTGATGGGGCTCGGGCCGGCGCTCGCCGTGGGCGCGGCCGCCGAGTTTCTCGGGGCCTTCATCGCCTGGGGCTTGGCGCAGCGCCGGCTTGCGCCCGAGGCCGGGTGAGCGCGCCCGGCAAAACCGCTATGCTCGTGCGGCGCGCAAAGAACCGCCAGGGGCCGCCATGCTGTGGCTGCAACTCGCCATCGTCCTACTGCTCATCCTTTTGAACGGCTTCTTCGCCTTGGCCGAGATGGCGGTCATCTCGGCGCGCCCGGCGCGCTTGCAGCACGCGGCGTCGGTCGGGCGCCGCGGCGCCGCGGCAGCGCTCGAGCTGAAGCGCGATCCCGGCCGCTTCCTTTCGACGGTGCAGGTCGGCATCACGCTGATCGGCGTGCTGGCGAGCGTGTTCGGCGGCGCCACGCTCGCGGACTCGGTGGCGCACCAGCTCGCGCGCATTCCCGGCTGGCAGGCCTATGCGACCTCGCTCGGCTTCGCGCTCGTCGTGCTGTTCATCTCGTATGTGACGCTGATCCTGGGCGAGCTCGTGCCGAAGCGCATCGCGCTGCGCCGGCCCGAGCTGATCGCATCGAGGCTGTCGGGGCTCCTGCGCGCATTGGCGCGCCTCATCGCGCCGGTCGAATGGCTCCTCAGCGCGTCGAGCAACCTCGTCCTGGCGCTCGTCCCGGCGCGCGGCGCCGAGCCCGCATCGGTGACGGAAGAGGAGATCACCCTCATGCTGCGCGAGGCGACCGCGGCGGGCCAGTTCGAGGCCGGCGAGACGGCGATCGTGCAGATGGCGTTGCGCCTCGGCGACCGCCGCATCGGCGCGATGATGACGCCGCGCACCCAGGTCGAATGGCTCGACCTCGACGACGAGGAAGCCGAGAACCGCCGCAAGATCCACGACAGCGACTATTCGCGCTTTGCCGTGGTCGAAGGGCCGACGCACCAGATCGTGGGCATCGTCCAGGTCAAGGATCTGCTGACGCAAATGCTGGGCGGCGAGCCGTTCGACATTCGCGGCACGGTGCGCCCGGCGCTCTACATGCCGGACACGCTGACGGCATTGCGCGCGCTCGAGCTGTTCCGCCAGCGCGGCGAGCCGATGGCGCTCGTCGTCGACGAGTACGGCGCTTTCGAGGGCGTGCTGACCTTGCACGACATCCTGCAGACGCTGGTCGGCGACATCGTCGTGCCGGGCGAAGCGGGCCCCGCCGCGGTGGTGCTGCGCGAGGACGGATCGTGGCTCGTCGACGGCATGCTGCCGATCGACGAGGTGCGCGACTTGACCGGGCTCGTCGCGATCCCGGGCGCCGAGAGCGGCGATTTCCACACGCTCGGCGGCTTCGTGATGGCGCGCGTCAACCGCATCCCGGCGGTCGGCGACCGCGTCGAGGTCGATGGCTACGGGTTCGAGGTGGTCACCATGGACGGGCGCCGTGTCGACCGCGTGCTCATCACGCCGCCCAAGAAAGCGGAGGTGCCGCCATGACGAAATTCGCGCCCATCTTCCTGTCGCACGGCTCGCCCATGCTGGCGCTCGACGCGGGCGCGAGCGGGCGCTTCTGGGCGGCACTCGCGCAATCGCTGCCGCGGCCCGATGCGGTGCTGTGCGTCTCGGCGCACACCATGACCGAGGCGCCGCTCGTCGGAGCCTCGCCCGCGCCCGAGACGATCCACGATTTCTACGGCTTCCCCGCGCCGCTTTACGAGCAGCGCTACGAGACCGAAGGCGCGCCCGGCCTCGCGCGCCGCGCCGCCGAACTCCTGGGCGCCGCCGGCATCGCGTGCGCGATCGATCCGGAATTGGGCCTCGATCACGGCGCGTGGGTCCCGCTCCGCTCCATGTATCCCGCGGGGATTCCGGTGGCGCCGGTCGCGGTGCAGCCCTATCTCGATGCGGCGTGGCATTGCCGCATGGGCCGCGCGCTCGCGCCGCTCGCCGACGAAGGCGTGCTGGTGCTGGGCACCGGCGGCGCCGTGCACAATCTCCGCGTCATGGATCGCAGCGAGCGCATGGCGACGCCGTCATGGGCGCAAAAATTCGACGACTGGGTGGCGGCGACGCTCGCCGCGGGCGCCGAGGCTGAGTTCCTCGACTGGCAGAAAAGCGCGCCCGACGCGCGCATGGCGCATCCGACGCCGGAGCACTTCCTGCCGATCTTCGTCGCTTACGGCGCCGCCGGCCCCGGCGCGCGCGGCCAGCGCATCCACGAGGGCTTCACGCTCGGCAGTTTGAGCATGGCGGCCTATCGGTTCGCGGCGTGAGGAGAAACATTTAGCGCGGACAGACGCCGACACGGGAGATCGCTGGTCGCGAGACGCTGAGCGCGGCAGCGCCAATCTCTTTCCTCTGCGTCCTTGGCGAAACCTCTGCGTCCTCTGCGCTAAAGACTTACGCTTTGACGGGGATGCCCTGTTCCTCGAACATATCCTTGAGCTCGCCGGCCTCGTACATCTCGCGGATGATGTCGCAGCCGCCGACGAACTCGCCCTTCACGTAGAGCTGCGGAATGGTCGGCCAGCTCGAGAAATCCTTGATCGCCTGGCGCACGGCGGGATCGGCGAGCACGTCGATGCCTTTGAACTTGATGCCGAGCTGGGTCAGGATCTGCACCACCGCCGCCGAGAAGCCGCACTGCGGAAAGACCGGTGTCCCCTTCATGTAGAGCACGACCTGGTGGTCGGTGATGTCCTGCTTGATGCGGTTGATGGTGGTGGTGTCGGCCATGGGGAAGATCCTCTCCTCAGTCCTCGGGCAGGCTCGTCTGCAGCGCCAGCGCATGAAGCTCGTTGCCCATGCGGCCCTGGAGCGCCCGATAGACCATCTGATGCTGCTGCACGCGCGACTTGCCCTTGAAGGAAGACGAAACGACGAGCGCGGCATAATGATCGCCGTCCCCGCGCAGGTCCTCGATGGTCACGCGCGCGTCGGGAAGCCCTTCCTTGATGAGCCTCTCGATCTCGCCGGCATCGATCGCCATGCAGCCTCCGGGCGACGCGCTCAGGCCCCCATATAGGCCGGAAGCCAAGCCTCGTTGATCCGCCGCAACTCTGCGACGGATATGGCACCGGCGCCGGCCACTGTCAACGCGTCGCCGCCCGTTAACCCTAGCCTGGTCAAGGCGACTCCGGCCCGGGCGGCGCCCCGCGCCACCTCCTCGGGCCGGGCGGTAACCACGAGGTAGCGCGCCTGGTCCTCGCCGAAGAGATAGGCATGCGCCGGGAGCGCGGCCGGGATGGCGATGGACGCGCCGATCCCGCCCGCCATCGCCATCTCGGCGAGCGCCACCAGCAAGCCCGCCATCCGACAGATCGTGGCAGGCGCTGACCCGGCCGGCCAGAATCTCGGCGCGCACGAAATCGCCGTTGCGGCGCTCCTCGGCGAGATCGACCGGCGGCGGCGCGCCGTCCTCGCGTCCCAGGACTTCGCGCAGGTAGAGCGATGATCCGAGCGCGCCCTTCGTCTCGCCGACAGCAGGATCGCCTCGCCCGGGCGCTGCAAGCGCGATGCCGACGGCGCGCGCCGCATCGTCCAGCAAGCCCGACGCCGCCCACCACCGGCGACGGCCAGATGCCCTTGCCTTCGGTCTCGTTGTAGAAGGAGACGTTGCCCGACACGACCGGATAGTCCAACGCCAGGCACGCCGCGCGCATGCCTTCGATCGCGCCGGCGAATTGGCCCATGATCTCGGGCCGCTCGGGATTGCCGAAATTCATGTTGTCGGTGATCGCCAGCGGCAGCGCGCCCACGGCGGTGAGGTTGCGCCAGCTCTCGGCCACCGCCTGCATGCCGCCCGCTCTTGGCATCGGCCTGGCAATAGCGCGGCGTGCAGTCGGTCGCGAGCGCCAGCGCCTTTTGCGCGCCCGGGCAAGCGCACGACCGCGGCGTCGCCGCCCGGCCGCTGCACCGTCTGGCCCATCACGAGATGATCGTACTGCTCCCAGATCCAGCGCTTCGACGCGAGATCGGGACATCCCAGCAGAATCTTCAGCGCCTCGATCGCATCGCGCGCCGGCACGTCGGCCGGTTCGAGCGCGCGCGGCGGCAGCGGGCGTCGCGATCGGCCGGTCATAGAGCGGCGCCTCGGTGACGAGGGGCCCGAGCGGAATCTCGGCTTCGATTGCGCCGCCCATGCGCAGCACGATGCGGCCCGTCTCGGTCAGGCGCCCGATCACCGCGAAATCCAATTCCCATTTCTCGAACACGCGCCGCGCCTCGTCCTGCGCGCTCGGGCTTCAGGATCATGAGCATGCGCTCCTGGCTTTCGGAGAGCATGATCTCGTAGGCGCTCATGCCGGTCTCGCGCACCGGCACATGATCCAGATCGAGCTCGATGCCGAGCCCGCCCTTGCCCGCCATCTCGACCGAGGACGAGGTGAGGCCGGCCGCGCCCATGTCCTGGATCGCGACGATGGCGTCGCCCGCCATCAGCTCGAGGCACGCCTCGATCAGCAGCTTCTCGGTGAAGGGATCGCCGACCTGCACGGTCGGGCGCTTGGCCTCGCTGTCGGCGCTGAACTCGGCCGACGCCATGGTGGCGCCGTGGATGCCGTCGCGCCCGGTCTTGGCGCCGACATAGACCACGGGATTGCCCGGCGCCCGCCGCCTTCGAATAGAAGATGCGGTGCTTCGAGGCGAGGCCCACCGTCATGGCGTTGACCAGGATGTTGCCGTCGTAGCAGCGATGGAAATTGCACTCGCCGCCGACCGTCGGCACGCCGACGCAGTTGCCGTAGCCGCCGATCCCGGCGACGACGCCGGCGACGAGATGCCGCGTCTTCGCGTGCTCCGGGCTGCCGAAGCGCAGCGCGTTGAGATTGGCGATGGGGCGCGCGCCCATGGTGAAGACGTCGCGCAGGATGCCGCCGACGCCGGTCGCCGCGCCCTGATAGGGCTCGATGAAGCTCGGGTGGTTGTGGCTCTCCATCTTGAAGATGACGGCGTCGTCGTCGCCGATGTCGACCACGCCGGCGTTCTCGCCCGGCCCGCAAATGACGCGCGGGCCCGTCGTCGGCAGCAGCCGGAGCCATTTGCGCGACGATTTGTAGGAGCAGTGCTCGCTCCACATCACCGAGAAGATGCCGAGCTCGGTGAAATTGGGCGCGCGGCCGAGGATGGCGACGGCCCTTTGATATTCCTCGGGCGACAGACCGTGCGCGGCGACGATGTCGGGCGCGACATCCGCGCTCAAGCGAAGGCTCCGGCGATCCCGTCGAAGAAGGCGCGCCCGTCGGTCGAGCCCAGGAGCGGATCGGTCGCATCCTCGGGATGCGGCATGAGGCCGAGCACCGTCTTCGTCTCGTTGAGCACGCCGGCGATGGCGCGCGCCGAGCCGTTGGCGTTGGCGTGCGTCGTCGAGCGCGCCGTCGGGCGCGCAATAGCGGAAGGCGACGCGGCCCTCGCCCTCGAGCCGGTCGAGCGTCGCGCGATCGGCGAAATAGTTGCCGTCGTGGTGCGCCACCGGCACGCGGATCACTTGCCCGGCGTTGTAGCCGCGCGTGAACAGGCTCGCGCTCGTCTCGACGCGCAGATGAACGTCGCGGCAATGGAATTTGAGCGTGCGGTTGACGAGCAGCGCACCCGGCAGCATGCCCGCCTCGGTCAGCACCTGGAACCCGTTGCAGATGCCGACGACCGGCGTGCCGGCGCCGGCGCGCTCCTTGATCGCGCGCATGATCGGCGAATGCGCCGCCATCGCGCCGCAGCGCAGGTAATCGCCATAGGAGAAGCCGCCGGGAATGACGATGAGATCGGCCTTCGGCAGCTCGCTGTCGCGGTGCCAGACGATGAGCGGCTTGCGGCCGAAGCTGCGTTCGAGCGCAAGCACCACGTCCTGCTCGCGATTCGATCCGGGGAAGACGACGACGGCCGCCTGCATCCCGCGCGATGTAACGCGACCGACGCGGCGGATCAAGGGCGGAGGCGGCCACGATGCTCCGGTCCGATCCGCCCCGTCTTGCGCTTGGCGCCTTTCTTGCGCTTGCGGCGGTTCCGCGACTGGCCCGATTCGGACAGGGCGATGGCGATCGCCTGCTTGCGGCTCTTGACCTTGCGGCGGCTGCCGCTCTTGAGCGTGCCACGCTTCCATTCGCGCATGACGCGCTTCGTCTTCTTGCGCTGTTTCGGCGTCGCTGCCATGGGCCACCGTGCTCGTTGTTGCGCTCACTCCCTGCAACGGAGCGAAGGCCGCGCGCGTTCCCCGTGGTCCGCGCCCGCCGCCGGAGCCTCAGCCTTCGAGCTCGATGCGGTAGCTCTCGATCAGCGTGTTGGCGAGGAGCTTCTTGCACATCTCCTCGACCGCCGCCTTGGCGCGCGCGGGATCGCGCTCGGCGAGCTCGAGGTCGATCACCTTGCCCTGGCGCACCTCGCCGACGCCGGAAAATCCCAAGGAGCCCAGCGCGTGCGCGATCGCCTTGCCCTGCGGGTCGAGCACGCCGTCGCGCGGCATGATATGGACGCGCGCCTTCACTGCACGCTTTGCGGCCCGCGCAGGTCGCCGGGCCCGCTCTCGGGCAGGATGCCGAGGCGCCGCGCCACCTCCTGATAGGCTTCCTCGACCCGGCCGAGGTCGCGGCGGAAGCGGTCCTTGTCCATCTTCTCGTTGGTCTTGATGTCCCACAGGCGGCAATTGTCCGGGCTGATCTCGTCGGCCAGGACGATGCGCATCTCGTCGTTGTCGTAGAGCCGGCCGAACTCGAGCTGGAAATCGACGAGCTTCAAGCCGACGCCGAGGAAGAGGCCGGTCAGGAAATCGTTGATCCGCAATGACATCTGCATCATGTCGTCGAGATCCTGGGTCGCGGCCCAGCCGAACGCGGTGATGTGCTCCTCCGACACCATCGGATTGCCGAGCTTGGCGTTCTTCAGATAGTACTCGACGATCGAGCGCGAGAGCGGCGTGCCTTCCTCGATGCCGAGCCGCGCGGCAAGCGAGCCCGCGACGACGTTCCGCACCACCACCGCGATCGGGATGATCTCGACATGGCGCACGAGCTGCTCGCGCATGTTGAGCCTGCGCACGAAGTGCGTCGGGATGCCGATCTCGGCGAGCTTCAGCATCAGGAACTCGCTGATGCGGTTGTTGAGGACGCCCTTGCCGGTGATGGTGCCGCGCTTCTGGTTGTTGTCGGCGCTGGCGTCGTCCTTGAAATACTGGACCAGGGTGCCGGGCTCCGGGCCCTCGAACAGGACCTTGGCCTCGCCTTCGTAGATTTGCTTGCGCCGAGCCATTGTGCGGCGCGCTCTATAGCTCAGAGGCGCACGTCATGCCAGGGCGCGGCGTTCGGCTGATGCGCGGCGAAGCGGAAGCGCGCGCGTTCCTCGGCTTGCCCGGCCGACGGCAGCGCCACGATCGCGCTCGAGATCGTGGCGAATCCCTGCGCGGTGCGAAAGCGCATGGCGCTGTCGGCGCCGTTGCCGCCGTCGCACAGAAGCCGTTCCCAATCGGCATAGCGCCCGTGCGCCGGATCGGGCGCTTCGGCCGCGGCGAAGAGCGGGCGGTAGCGTTGGAGGCGCGGCGTGTCGTCGTTGATGTCGCCGGCGGCGAGCATCGACAAGCCGGCGCCGATCTCCGTCACCGAAATCGGCAGCGTCCCGCTCGGATCGGCGTGGCGCAGCCAGAACGCGTCGCGGTTGTCGGCGATGACGAGGTTGAAGGTGCGGTAGGCCTTGGGCTCGAGGGCGCCGAGCGCGCGCGCCGCCGCGCTGGCGTCGGCATGGTCCAAGGCCTCGAGCACCAATTCGCCGCGCGAGCGCTGGCCCGGCGCGGGGCCCGAGCGAGCCGTGCCGGTTCAGCACCGCCGCCGCGACGCCGAAATCGTTGAGCCCGAGCCACGAGCCGCCCGCGAGCACGTCGCGCCCGGCCACCAAGTCCGGCCGGTCGGGCCAGTGCCGCCCCGGCTCCTGCCACGGACGCTCGATCATCTCGTCGCGGTTGGCGCCGAGGATCAGGGGCCACGCATGGCCGGGCCGGCGCAGGATCACGAGCGTACACAAGGTGCCACCTCGCCCTGCACGATAGAACAGTCCATAATCGCCGCCGAACGGAATCTGGGGCACGCCATGCCGAGCTTCGAAGACCGCGAGAAGAGCTTCGAGCGCAAGTTCGAGCACGATCAGGAACTGGATTTCAAGGTCCGCTCGCGCCGCCGCAAGCTGTTGGGACTTTGGGCGGCGCAGCAGCTCGGTCTCAAGGGACCGGACGCCGAGGACTATGCGAATGGCCTCGCCGCGCTTGGGCTGCACCGCGGCGGCGACGAGGAGGAAGTCGAGCACATCGCGCGCGACTTTGCCGCGAAGGGCGTCTCTCACGACCGCGCCCGCATCGCGCTCGAGGCGGAGCAGTTCGACCGCGAGGCGAGGAAGCAGCTCGGCGCCGCGAAGTAGCGTTTCGGCCCGCGGCGCGCGGCGTGACATAGTATCGCCAGAGCAAGAACGGCGAATGCCGCTCACCCGAGGGAGGGAACAATGCGCGTCAGGATGGTCCTGTCTGCCGCGGCCGCGCTCATGGCGGCGTCGCTCGTATCGCAAGGCGCGGCGCACGCCGCCGAGCCGCTCAACATCCGCATCGGCTGGATCGTCATCTCGAACGACATGGCGCCGCTGGTGTTCCTGAAGCCCGACATCCTGAAGAATTACGGCAAGACCTATACGGTCGAGCCGACGCGCTTCCAGGGCACGTCGCAGGAGATCACGGCGCTGGCCGCGGGCGAGCTCGAGATCGCCTCGTTGGCATATTCGAGCCTGCCGCTCGCCATCGAGAACGCGCACCTCGACGATATCCGCGTCATCGCCGATGGCTTCCAGGACGGCCATCCCGGCTATGATTCGATCGAGTACATGGTGCGCAACGACAGCGGCATAAAGAAGGTCGAGGATCTGAAGGGCAAGGTGCTCGGCATCAACGTGATCGGCGCCGCGGTCGATATCGGCGCGCGCGCGGTGCTGGCCAATCACGGGCTCATGTTCCCGCGCGACTATTCGATCATCGAGACGAATTTCCCGACCATCGCCGCGATGCTGCTCCAGGGCAAGGCCGATGTCGTGTCGATGGTCAAGCCGTTCGGCCTCACGCCCGAGGTGCAGCAAGGGGCGCACACGCTCTTCACCATGCGCGACGGCATGGGCACCTCGCAGATGATCGTGATGACGGCGCGCACGGGCTTTCTCGAAAAGAACCGCGCGGCGCTCGACGATTTCTTCGACGACCTGGTGCGCGGCACGCACTGGATGCTGAACCCGGCGCACCGCGACGATGCGATCAAGTTCGTGTCCGGCGTGACCAAGCAGCCCGAAGCGATGTACACGCCCTATTACCTGACCACCAAGGACCAATATCACGATCCCGACGCCAAGCCCGATCTCGACGCGCTCCAGCGCAACATCGACTGCCGAGGTGAAGTTCGGCTTCATCAAGGAATCGCTCGACATCACGAAATACGCCGATTTGAGCTTCGTCGAGCGCGCGGCCAAGCGCTATGCCAAGGAGGAGACGGCGTCGGCGAAATAATCAGCGCCTGAAGGCGCGCCCGGGCGGAACGAGGCGCCACAGCAGCAGCGTGTAAAACGCGACGGCGCAATAGAGCGCGGCGAAGACCCAGATCGGCAGGTTCCAGAACACGATCGCCTCGATAGAGCGCGCGATCAGCGGTTCGTCGGACGCCGTCGCGCCGGCGCGCGCCAAGAGATCGCTCTGCCAGAGGGTGAGGAAGCAGGCCTCTCCGAGCACCGCCTGGAGCGCCACGGCGGCGAGCGCTCCGAGATGGAGCGCGCGCAACCAGAAATTGCGCACGAAGCGCCAGTGCCGCCATGCGCCCAGTGGAATGACGACGAGGCCGGCGACGTTGAACGCGATCACGACGACGTGCGCCCAGAAAATCGCCGCGGCCGCGGCGAGGAGAAGTTGGCGGTGCATCCCTTCCTCGTCGTCCCCGCGAAGGCGGGGACCCAGGGGCAAGTGATGTGAGTTTTCCCTGGGCCCCCGCTTGCGCGGGGGCGACGGGAGAAAACCTATTCCCCGAACACGCGGGCGAAAATCGTATCGACGTGCTTCAGGTGATAGGCGTCGTCGAAATGCTGCGCGAGTTTCTCGCGCGGCAGATGGCGGCTCACCTCGGCATCGGCCGCCAGAAGATCGAGGAACGGCTGGCCCGTGCGCCAGGACTCCATCGCGCTCTTCTGCACCGCGCGATAGGCCTCCTCGCGGCTCATGCCGGCTTGCGTCAGCGCCAGGAGCACGCGCTGCGAATTGTGCAGGCCGTTCAAGCGCGCGAGATTGTCGCGCATCGCCTCGGGATAGACCAAGAGCCGGTCGACGAGGCCGGCGAGCCGCGCCAGCGCGAAATCGAGCATGATCGTCGCATCGGGCGCGATGACGCGCTCGACCGAGCTGTGCGAGATGTCGCGCTCGTGCCACAGCGCCACGTCCTCGAGCGCGGGCGTCGCCGCCGCGCGCACGAGCCGCGCGAGGCCGCACAAATTCTCGGCCAGCACCGGGTTGCGCTTGTGCGGCATCGACGACGAGCCCTTCTGGCCGGGCGCGAAATACTCCTCCGCCTCGCGCAGCTCGGTGCGCTGCAAGTGGCGGATCTCGGTCGCGAGCCGCTCGACCGAGCTGGCGATCACGGCCAGCGTCGCGAAGTAATAGGCATGCCGGTCGCGCGGGATGACCTGGCTCGAAATGGGCTCGACCGCGAGCCCGAGTTGCTTGGCCACATGCGCCTCGACCGAGGGCGGCACGTCGGCGAAGGTGCCGACCGCGCCCGAGATGGCGCAGGTCGCGATCTCGTCCTTGGCGCGTGCGAGCCGGGCGCGGGCGCGGGAAAACTCGGCGTAGAAGCCCGCGAGCTTCAGGCCGAACGTCGTCGGCTCGGCATGGATGCCGTGGCTGCGTCCGATCGTGATCGTGTGCTTGTGTTCCAAGGCGCGGCGCTTCAGCACCGCGAGGAGATGCGTCGAGATCGGCGAGCAGAATGTCGCTCGCGCGTTTCAGCTGCACGGCGAGGCAGGTGTCGAGCACGTCGCTCGAGGTGAGGCCCTGGTGCACGAAGCGCGCCTCGGGCCCGACATGCTCGGCGAGGTTGGTCAGGAACGCGACCACGTCGTGCTTGGTCTCGCGCTCGATCTCGTCGATGCGCTCGACCTCGAAGGCGCCGCGCGCGCGCACCGCCGCGGCCACGCCCTTCGGGATCACGCCCGCCGTCTCGAGCGCCTCGGCCGCCAGCGTCTCGATCTCGAGCCAGATGCGGAAGCGGGTCTCCGGCTCCCAGATCGCGCTCATCTCGGGCCGGCTGTAGCGCGGGATCATGCCGCGCGCTTAGCCCAGGCTCCCGTGCCGCGCAACCGCCCGGGCGAGTCGCCCTGGCCTTGCCGCGCGCGCCATTTTTTACGGTATTTAATTACCGCGTGCCGCTTCCGACCAGCCCGCCGATCGCCGGGCCGCCGCTTGCCGTCGGCATCGCCGCGGGCGCTGCGGGCCGCGGCAGCAGCATGACCGGCGCGCCCGGGGCCGGCGCGCCGAAATAGGGCGACGGCGGCAAGATCGGGGTCCCGGCCGGAACGGCGGCGGCCGATAGCGTCGGCGTCGGCGGCGGCGGCGGCGCATCGGTGCCTTCGTAAGTCGGCAGATCGGCGGCGTCGATCGGCGGCCCGTTCCCTTGCGGCGACGCATAGAGCGCCACGGGCGCGGCGGGGACGGGCCCCTTCTTCGCGTCGAGCGTGGCGACGCTCTTTTCGGGCGCGCGCGGCTTTGCCGCCGATTTCGCCTTCGCGACGGTGGCGGCGGTCTCTGTCTTGGCAGGTGCTTTGGGCGGAGGCGCGGCGGCCTCGTTCTTTGCCGGCGCGGCTTGCGGCGGCGGCGCGGGCGGAGGCGATGGTGCGGGCGCGACCGCCTGCTTCGGCGGCGCCACTGTCGCGGGAAGCGCGGGCGCCGGCGCCGCAGCAGGTGGCGGCGGCGGCAGCGATGCGACCTCCGGCAGCGGCACCGGCTCGGGCAGCGGCGCGACCGTGATCGGCGCGGGCAGGGGATCGGCCGGCTTCGCCGCCGCGCCGGGATCGGACTTGGCGCTCGGCGGCGTGACTGCGGGCAACGCCACGGCGGGCGGGGTCGGGCTCGGGCGCAGGCCGTCGCACCGCGGGCGGGGTCGGGCTCGGCGTGGCTGCGGCGCTGCGGGCGCGGGCGGCACCGCGGGCGTAGCCTGTCGCCGCGGGCGCGGGCGGCTCCGGCAGCGGCCGGTTGATCGCGGCGATGCGCGGCGGCGGGCTTGCCCCTTGGTCCGACAGAAGGAAGGCGGTGGCGCCGCCGCCCGCGAGGATCAGCGCGCCCAAGGCCAAGGCGGCCCAGGACGGCATGCGCCGCGGGCGCGCGCGGCCGCGATCGTCATTATCGCCGTCATCGTGCAGGAGCGGCGCATCCTCGGGCTCGATCCTGAAGACGTGCGCGGCGGGCGGCGGCGCGTCGCGCTCGGGCGGCGGCGGCGGCGCATCGCGCTCGGGCCGCAGCGGGCCGAGCGGCGCCATCGCCGCGTCCTCGGCCGTCAGCAGCGTGTCCATCAGCCGGAGCGGCCAGCGCCGATCGCACATGTCGCAGCGCTCGGCGCTCTCGAACGACGCGGCCAGCCGCTCGCCGACCTCCGCGATCGCGCTTGCGCCGAGCGCCAGGCCCACGACCGGCAGCGTTTCGCCCTCGTGCGCGACGCGCTCCTGCGCGAGCAGCCGCTCGAGCGCGGCCAGCGCGGCGTCGACCCGCCTCTGGTCGAGGTCGAGGAGCGCCACTCCGATCTCGGCATGGATCAGCACGACGGCGATCTCCGGCCCGGCTTCGCCGCCGATGCGGCGGCGCGGCAGGAGGCTCCAGTCGTCGGGCAGCCGCGCGAGCGTCGCTTCGAGCTCGGCGGCGGCGCCGTCCGCGGCAGGCGCGAAGGGTGCGGGGAAGCATCAAGGCCACGCCCGATAAACAACCCGGGGGCCGCGAAATTCATTCGCGACTCGCCTTTCGGGCGGCGCTCCCCCTTTCGGCGATCAACCTAAAGGAGGCCGAGGCTCTTGAAGCTCGAATGGCGCCCGCGGCCGATGATGACGTGGTCGTGCACCGCGACGCCGACGGCGTCCAATGCCTTGGCCACGGCGCGCGTCATGTCGATATCGCCCTTCGATGGCGTGGTGTCGCCCGAGGGATGGTTGTGCACCAGGATGAGGGAAGAGGCGCCGAGCTCGAGCGCGCGCTTCACCACCTCGCGCGGATAGAGCGGCACGTGATCGACCGTGCCGCTCTGCTGCTTCTCGTCGGCGATGAGCGCGTTCTTGCGGTCGAGGAAGAGGAGCCGCACCTGCTCGGTCTCGGCCGAGCCGGCGCGCGCCATCAAGTAGTCGAGAAGCTGCTGCCACGAGGAGATGATCTCGCGCTTGGCGACGGCGCTCCGGGCGAGCCGCGCGCCCGCCTCGCTGAGGGCGAGGATCAGCGCCGCGCCCGCATCCTTGACGCCCGGCACCGCCATGAGCGCCTCGCGGTCGGCGCCGAGCACGCCGGCGAAGCCGCCGAACCGGTTCAGCAGGTCCCGCGCGACCGGCTTCATGTCCTGGCGCGCGTTGGCGGCGAACAGCAGGAATTCCAGGAGCTCGTAATCGGCGATCGCCTCGGTGCCGCCGGCCAAGCAGCCGCTCGCGCAGGCGCGCGCGGTGGCCGACATGACCCGGTTTCGCGCGGGGAAGGTTCTGCGCGCGCGCCATCGCGGCTCAGACGGGATAGGGCGGGCGATCCCATCCCTTGGGCGAGAGCGTGAAGATCTCGCACCCGTCGGACGTCACCCCCACCGTGTGCTCGAACTGCGCCGACAATGACTTGTCCTTCGTCACCGCGGTCCAGCCGTCGCTCAGGATCTTCACCTCGTGCCGCCCGGCATTGATCATCGGCTCGATCGTGAAGATCATGCCGATGCGCAGCGGCGGCCCGGCGCCGGGGCTGCCGAAATGCAGCACCGACGGCGCGTCGTGAAAGATGCGGCCGACGCCATGGCCGCAGAAATCGCGCACCACCGAGAAGCGCTGCGCCTCGACGAAGCTCTGGATGGCGTGGCCGATGTCGCCCAGATGCGCGCCCGGCCTGACCACGGCAATGCCGCGCATCATCGCCTCGTAGGTGACGTCGACGAGGCGCTTCGCCTTCAGCGAGATGCGCTCGCCGACGAGATACATGCGGCTCGAATCGCCGTGCCAGCCGTCGACGATCGGCGTCACGTCGATATTGATGATGTCGCCCTCGATGAGCTTGCGCTCGCCCGGGATGCCGTGGCACACGACATGGTTGACCGAGGTGCAGATGGAGCGCGGAAAGCCGCGGTAGTTGAGCGGCGCCGGCACCGCATCATGATCGAGCGTGAAGCCGTGGCAGAGCCGGTCGAGCTCGTCCGTGGTGACGCCGGGCTTCACGTACGGCGCGATGAAGTCGAGCATCTCGGCGGCGAGCCGCCCGGCCTTGCGCATCGCCGCGAATTCCTCGGGCCCGTGCAGCTTGATCGGCCGGTCCGCGAGGCTGTCCGCCGGCGGAACAGTCAGCTGATCGTTCATGCCATCGGCTCCCACGGCCCGCATATGCGCATCGCCGCGCCAGTGTACAACGCGCCCCCGCGATTGAAAGAGGCGCGCTTTGCCGTTAGGAAGCGCCCGGGACGCCATGACCGCCGCATCGGACCCGAAAAACGTCACCGCCGCCGTGCTCGTCATCGGCAACGAGATCCTGTCGGGGCGGACGCAGGACGCGAACCTGAACTATCTCGCCAAGGGGCTCGGCGCGGCCGGCGTGATGCTGCGCGAGGCGCGCGTCATTCCCGATCGGCCCGAAATCATCATCGCCACCGTCAACGAGCTGCGCGCAAAATTCGATTACGTGTTCACGACCGGCGGCATCGGCCCGACGCACGACGACATCACGTCGGAGTGCGTCGCGCGCGCCTTCGGCTTGCCGCTCACCGTGCACCCGACGCGCACAAGGCGTTCCTCTCCTATTACCAGCCGGGCGAGCTCAACGAGGCGCGCATGCGCATGGCGATGACGCCCGAGGGCGCCGAGCTCATCCCCAACCCGATCTCGCGCGCGCCGGGCTTCCGCATCGAGCAACGTGTTCGTCATGGCCGGCATCCCGAGCGTGATGCAGGCGATGTTCGACGGCGTCAAAGGCAGCCTCAAGGGCGGCCCGCCGGTGCTGTCGCGCACGCTCGTCTGCGCCATCCCCGAGGGGCTGCTGGCCAAAGGCCTCGGCGAGATCCAGCAGGTTTATGCCGACCTCGACATCGGCTCCTATCCGTTCACGCGGCGCGGCACGTTCGGCGTGGCGCTCGTGGTGCGCGGGCGCGAGGCGCAGCGGCTCGATCAATGCAGGGACGCCATCGCCTCCCTCATCCGCGGCTTAGGCGGCACGCCGGTCGAGGAGTAGGATCGGCGCCCCAGTGCCCGCGTGGCGGAACGGGTAGACGCAACGGACTTAAAATCCGTTTCGGGGAAACCTGAGTGCCGGTTCGAGTCCGGCCGCGGGCACCAATGCGGCGAATGGATCGGCCAAGGTGAAGCGGAATTGTCATTGCGAGGAGCGGAGCGACGAAGCAATCCCCTTCCGGCTGGGGATTGCTTCGCTTCGCTCGCAATGACAATGGAAAAGGATGGGGGCCCGTCGACCTTCTCATCCGCGGGGCCGCCCCTTCTGTGCTAGAGTGTCGCGTCATGGCCGAGGGCAGAGGCTTTTCGAGCCTCGATCGAGCCATGCCGTGCAAGCCCGCCGCGAGCGAAAAATCATCGCGTCACCATGAGCACATTCTTCCGCCTCGCCGTTCGATCCGGCGCGCTCTTCCTGTGCGTGCTCTCGCTCGCCCACGTGGCGCGGGGAGAGATTGCGGCGCAAGCCGTCGCGAGCGCCGCCAATTCCCCGAGTTTCGAGCTCGCGCTGCAATACGAAAACGGCGAGGGCGTCGCGCGCGATTACGCGCGGGCGGTGCAGCTTTATTGCGACGCCGCCAATCACGGCGATGCGCGCGCGTTCCTCAATCTGGGCTGGATGTACGCCAACGGGCGCGGCGTTGCGCGCGACGAGGGGATCGCCGTCGGCTGGTGGCGCAAGGCGGCTGTCTCCGACGCGCCGCAAGCCGCCACTTTGCTCCTGATGCTGAGTGACGTGGCGCCGTCGCTTCAGCTCGGCTGCGCGCCGCCGCCACCGCCGCTGGTGTCGCCCGATCAAGCCTCGCCCAAGGTTCGCGCGCTGGTCCGGCGCTTCGCCGCGAGCACGGGCCTCAATGCAAGGCTCGTGATGGCGGTCATCGCCGTGGAGTTCGGCGTTCGACGCGCACGCGGTGTCGCAACGCAATGCCATGGGTCTGATGCAGCTCACGGCCGAGACGGCCGTCCGCTATGGCGTGCGCGACCCGTTCGATCCGGAGCAGAATATTCGCGGCGGCACGACCTATTTGCGCTGGCTGCTGCAGCGTTTCGGCGGCGACCTGACCTTGGCGCTCGCGGCCTACAATGCCGGCGAGGCGACCGTGGATTTTTACGGCGGCGTGCCGCCGTTCGCGGAAACGATCGATTACATCAAGAGAATTGGACGCTTCTATCCGATCGACGCAACCCTGCCCTGAGCCACGACTGGCGTGGCGTTCGGGCGCGCAAGCGGCAATCCGGCAATCGCGCTAAAATCCGTTTCGGGGAAACCTGAGTGCCGGTTCGAGTCCGGCCGCGGGCACCAATGCGGCGAATGGATCGGCCAAGGTGAAGCGGAATTGTCATTGCGAGGAGCGGAGCGACGAAGCAATCCCCTTCCGGCTGGGGATTGCTTCGCTTCGCTCGCAATGACAATGGAAAAGGATGGGGGGCCCGTCGACCTTCTCATCCGCGCTGCCGTCGCCGCCGATCTCGACGCCGTGCAGGCGCTCCTGCGCGAGACGTGGCACCAGGTCTACGATCCCATCCTCGGTCCCGAGGCCGTGGCCGAGGTCAGCGCGCGATGGCACGCGAAGGCCCTCCTCGAGCGCCAGCATGGCGCGGAACGCTCGTCCTTCCTCGTGGCGCTCGAGCGCGAGCGCGTGGTCGCACACGGTTTTGCCTATTGGCAGGAGCCGGACGCGCTCGTGGTGTCGCGCCTCTATGTTCATCCCGGTCATCAGCGGCGGGGGATCGGCGGCAAAATGCTGGCCGCCCTTATGGCGCGGCACGCGAACGCCGCCGTCCTGCGCCTCTTCGTCGCCGCCGACAATCCGCGCGGCCTGTCGTTCTGGCGGCGCCAGGGCTTTGTCGTGGACGGCGAAGCGATCGAGGAAGGCGCGCGCGGTGCTGCACATGCGCAAGCGGCTGCGCGACCTTGACTTTTGTACGCTAATATGATACAAGCTGTGCGGCCCGGAATTGGGTGAGGTGCGGCGCGGGCGAGGGGTCGGCGTGGCGTGCAAATAGCCCCGCTTTTCCGCGCTCGCCGAGCGCCAAAAGTGATTGGAACAGCCGGAAGGACGATTTTGCGACGGCCAGATGACGCGGGAAAATGGGCCTGGATGAACGTATATTACATACAGATCAACAGCTTGCGCCGGAAAGGCTCTGCTCGCGCGTGCGCCGCGATAGGCATGGATGGGCATGTGCCGCCGCATGCGGGTTTCGGCGCGCCCGCGCCCGCTCGCGAATCGCCCGGCGGCCGCGCCGTTTGCGGGCGCCGCATTGGCATGAGATACATCGGCATGGGATACATCCCTCGCACGCACACGGGTCGAGGAGCACGTGAATGACCGGCCATCCATCCGCTGCAATGGAAATTCCCGAACGCTCGCGCGCCGTGCCGGCGCTGCTGGCGGCGCTCGCCTTGCTGTTGCTGCTCGTGGGCGCGCCGCCGGCGCTGGCCGACGCTGCGGCCGGATGCGAGAAGCGGCCGGTCGCGCACAAGATCGACGCCACGCGGCCGATCAATCTCGGCGAGCTCAAGAGCGAGCTCCTCTCTTACCGCTGCACGCGCTACGACCGCGAGCTCGCCCTGGCGGCCGGCAAGGCGCGCGCGTGGCTCGAGCATCGTGCGGGCCATGTCGCCAAGCCCGCCCTCGTCCTCGATATCGACGAAACGTCGTTGTCGAACTGGGCCGAGATCTATCACAACGACTTCGCCTATATCCGCGACGGCGATTGCGACCTGAGCTCGGCGCGCGCGTGCGGCGTGAAGGCCTGGGAGCTCGGCGCCAATGCCGTCGCCATCGCGCCGACGCTCGAACTCTTCAAGGCGGCCGAAGCGAGGCATGTCGCCGTGTTCTTCATCACCGGCCGGCGCGAGGCGCCCGAGGAGCGGGCCGCGACCGAGGCCAATCTGCGCAAGGCGGGCTACGACAGCTGGGTCAGGCTCTACATGCGTCCGCAGGACTTGCACGAGCCGTCGGTCGCGCCGTACAAGACGCAGAGCCGCATCGACATCGAGAAGCAAGGCTACACCATCATCGCCAACCTCGGCGACCAGGCGAGCGATCTCGCCGGCGGACATGCCGAGCGCGCGTTCAAATTGCCGGATCCGTTTTATTACATTCCCTAGAGCAAGATCGCTTCGCAAAGCGATTCCGCCGATCCGATCATGGTCTAGGCGCGCCGGTTCTCTTGCGCTATGCCGCGCAAACCAGGGCGACAAAAGAGCCGCGATAAATACGCGGCGGCACAAGAGGGGAAACGTCAATGGCGCAATCGATCGTTGCCTATGTCGACGAGCGGCTCGACACGGCGCAGATGGGGCCGGTGCATTACCGGGTGCTGGCGCTCATCACTTTCGGCTATTTCTTCGACGTCATCGACTACATCATCCTGGGCTCGCTCGTGCCCGACATGGTGCGCTCGCATTTCGCCACCGCGGCCGAGATCGGCTCGATCGGCGCGGTCACGATCTTCGGCCTGTTCGTCGGCGCCTTGGGCCAGGGCGAGCTCACCGACCGCTTCGGGCGCAAGGCGGTGTTCCAGGGCGCGGTGCTGATCTACGGCCTCGCCACGATCGCGGCCGCGCAAGCGCCCGATGCCACCTGGCTCGCCGTCGGCCGCTTCGTCGCCGGCGTGGGCTTCGGCGCGGCGCAGCCCTTGTGCTTTGCCTATGCCGCCGAGTACGCGCCCAAGCACATCCGCGGCCGCGTCACCGCCTTCATGCAATTCATCGGCGGCGCGTGCGTGTGGCCGATCGGCACGCTCTTCGCCTTGGGCTTCCGCGACACGATCGGCTGGCGCGGCATCTGGACCGTGATCGGGCTGTGCGCGCTCGTCGTGTTCCTGCTCGGATTCGCGCTGCCGGAATCGCCGCGCTGGCTCGTGACGCACGGGCAGGGCCGGCGCGCGCTCGACCTCTTGGCGCGCATGGGGCTCGGGCCGGCGCCCGAGGGGCTCGTCGCGGACGCGGTCGCCGACATCAAGAGCGACCCGATGGGCGTCGTCTTCCGGCAATACAGGAAACGCATCATCGCCTCGATGATCTGCTTCTTCGCCTTCTTCAGCGCGGCGTTGGGCTTGGGCGGCTGGCTCCCCAACATGCTCGCCGACCGCGGCTTCACCATCATCAAGTCATTGACCTTCGTCCTCGGCATGCAGATCTCGTTCCCGCTCTCGAGCCTGTTCATGATGTATGCGCTCGAGCGCTTCGGCCGCATCAAGACCTCGTTCGTCGCCTTCGTGCTGGCGACGGCATTCTCGATCGCGTTCTACTATTCGCAATCGGACGCGATGGTGCTGGTCGTGGGATTCTGCATGAATTTCTTCATCCAGCTCGCCGGCAACTCGATGCAGATATTCACCTCGGAAGTGTTTCCGACGAACGCGCGCGCCTCGGGCTTCGGCCTCGCGCAAAGCGGCGGGCGATTGGGCGCGGCCATCGCCTTCTACACGATCGGCATCTTGAGCGCGATCGGGTTGGGCTATGTCATGACGGTGATCGCCATCCTGCTGGCGATCGCCACCATCGCCGTGACGCAGATCAGCTACCGAGACGAAGGGCCTGGCGCTCGACGCGATCGCCCCGCCGACGGGATAAATCCGGCCGCCCTTGCGCTGCGGCCGCGCGTCGCCTAAATTCGCGCGCATGAACCGGTTCGGCACCAAATGCTGTCGCACGCTCGATTGGCGCAAACACACGCCGGCGCGCGGCCGCCTATGGCGTCGAACGGAGGGTCGATCTAACTAGCACCCGTTACGATAGCAAAGGCGAGCCGCCCGCACCCTGCGAGGCGGCTTTTTCGTTGCCTCCGGGGCCGGGCCGGCGCGGAGGCGATGATGTGGACGCAATGGCTCGAGCGCACCTTGCGCAAGCGGCCGCAAAAGATCGCGGCGGTCGCTCGGCGGCAGCCTAACAGTGACTGTCATTGCGAGGAGCCGAATGCTCCGAAGCAATCTCCGGAAGATTGCTTCGCTGCGCTCGCAATGACGGCGGAGGAGGGCGGTGCGGACCGCTAGCGGTTGGCCGCGATCGACAGGCCGAGCATCGGCACGAGCCGCTCGGGCGGGATGCTGCCGGCCGCGAACAGCGCCATGAGCGGCACCGCCTCCTTGGGCGCAAGCTCGATCGCGAGCGAGTGCGGCGCGTTGAGGAAGTCGCCGAGCGCGCGCGCGGTCGCCGCGGTCGCGGGCGTGGCGCCCGGCGCGGTGCCGATCTGCTGCACCGTGCCGATGAGCTGCTCGCGCAGCTCGTCGGCGTCGGTGCCCTTCTCGGTGGCGGCGAGCTTGAGCGCGCGGTCGGCAAGCGAGGCGTCCTTGTAGACGAGCACGGCGTGGACGAGCCGCCCCTTCGCCAGCAGATCCTGCGGCGAGCCCGCGTTGCTCGCCACGAACGAAAACGAGAGCGAGCCGAGCTCCTTCACCTCGAGCACGGCCTTTTCGACCGTCATCACGCCTTTGGCCAGGTCCCAGCGATAGTCCACATCGACATCGAATGTCATGGCGTCGAGGCCGAGCCGGTCGAACGCGTCGACCGCATTGAGGTTCGGAAGCTGCTCGCGGCTGATGCGCACGCCGTCGAAGGCGAGATCGCCCGAGACGAGCCAGCCGTGCTGGAACGCCACATTGGCGAGCGCGAAGGTGCCGAGCACGCTCGGCGCGCCGACGTCGCCCTGCACCGACATCGGCCCATAGCTCATGCTCTTGAGCGAGAACCCGTCGAGGAGCGCGGGCGAAAGCTCCTGCCCGTCGAGCAACGCGGCGAGCGGCTCTTGCATCTCGAGCCCTTCGATCGCGGCATGCGCGATGCCGAGGCTGCCGAACAGGTCGGAGCGCATGGTGAGCCCCTCGATCGCGCTGCTTTGGACGCTGCCGCGATCGTAGCGGCCGGACGTCATCTTCTGGATGGTATAGGAGATGTCGGCGGCCTGCGTATTTTGCGTCGCCGGCACGGCGCCGTGCGCGTCGAGCCCTTGCGCTTCGTAGCCGTCATAGCCGAAGCCCAGCGCCCAGCGCGCCTCGGCGCGCAGCAGCGGCAGGAAATCGCCCGGCGCCGGCGCGTGCGTGCGCGCCATGAGCGAGGCGCGCGCCTCGTCGATCGAGGGCACGCCCGGATGCAGGAGCGCCCACGGATAAACGCCGCAGGTGCGACAGATGCGCCGACGCCAGCGACAGCCTGTCGTCGGCGTCGCGATAGGCGATGCCCTTCACCGCGACGTCGTCGGCCACGGGCAGCGCAAGCCCCGGCGCGATCTTGGTCGGATCGACGGCCGCATGCGCCCACGACGCGCCGATATCGGTCGCGGGATGGAGGAGCGTCAGGCTGTCGATCGTGAGGTCGAATTTCTGCGGCTCGGCGCCGTGGATGCTGAGGCCGGTGAGCGTGCCGGTGCCGGCGAAGAGCGCGTAATTCGCGCCGCCATAAGATACGGAATAGCCGGCCGGGAGCGACGCGATCGAGGCGTCGACCGCGCTGCGGAAGAGCCGTGTCGGATAGATCGCAAGGCCCCAATAGAGGCCGCCGCCGGCAACGATCAGCACGGCCAAAATGCCGATAAGCAGTTTCCTCAAGGCACCGATCCCCCGCTACCGGCACCGATCCTATCATGGTTGGCGCGGCGCGCGGCAGCTTCTAGGATTTGCCGCAAAAGAGAGGGCGGGGCATGACCGGAACCGAGGCGATCGTCCAGAACCATTACGGCCGCGGCGGATTGCTGCAACGCCTCGAGGCGGCGCTCAGGGCGGCCGGCAAGGACCCGCAACACCTCGCTGTCGAGGACCTTTATCCTTTCGACCAGCTCCATGGCCGCGGCATCGTCGCCACGACCGAGCTGGCAAAACGGGCGTCCCTCAGCCCCGGCCTGCGCGTCCTCGATCTCGGCTGCGGCATCGGCGGCGCATCGCGCTATCTCACGTCGGCGTGCGGCTGCGTCGTCACCGGGCTCGACCTCACGCCGGAATTCGTCGAGGTGGCGAAGGCGCTCTTCGGCGCGCTGCGGCCTCGGCGGCGCGGATCGAGTTCCACCAGGGCAGCGCGCTCGACCTGCCGTTCAAGGACGCGAGCTTCGAGCGCGTGTGGTGCCACAACGTGACGATGAACATCGAGGACAAGGCGAGGCTCGCGGGCGAAGCGGCCCGCGTCCTCGTGCGCGGCGGGCGCTTCGTCTGCGCCGAGGCGGAGCGCGGGCCCACGGGAGCGCCGATCTTCCCGCTCCCCTGGGCGAGCGATCCGTCCTCGAGCTTCCTCGTCACGCCGGCGGAGATGCGCGCCGTACTCGAAGGCGCGGGCCTGCGCATCGTCGAGGCGATCGACGAGACGCCGGCCATCCTCGCGTTCCGCAACGAGATGGCGGCGCGCGCCGCGCGCGGCGAGCCGCCGCTCATGCGCAACGACGTCGCCATGGGCGAAAGCGATTTCCCGGTGCGCGCGCGCAACATGCAGAAATGCTCGGCCGAGGGCAGCATCGTCGAGCACATCATCGTCGCGGAGAAAGTGTGATGGGACAGTTCGCGCTCGGCCAAGGCGTACCGCGCTTCGAGGACCCGCGCCTCCTGCGCGGCGGTGGCCGCTATGTCGACGACATGGTGTTCCCGCGCATGGCCCATGGCTATGTGCTGCGCGCGGCGCATGCGGCGGCGCGCATCAAGAGGCTCGACACCGCGCGCGCCAAGGCGGCGCCGGGCGTGCTTGCCGTCCTTACCGGCGCCGATTGGGAAGCATCGGGCTGGGGCGATCTGCCGGTGCCGACGGGGCCGAAGCGGCGCGACGGCACGCCGCTCTACCGCCCGCGCTTTCCGGCGCTGGTTAAGGACCGCGTGCGCTGGGTCGGCGATTACGTCGCCTTCGTCGTCGCCGAGACCCAGGCCCAGGCGGCCGACGCGGCCGAGCTGATCGAAGTCGAGTACGAGCCGCTGCCGGCGATCGTCTCCGCCAAGGAGGCGATCGAGCCTGGCGCGCCGCGCGTCTGGGACGATTGCCCGGACAATATCTGCTTCGTCCACTTGGAGGGCAGCAAGGAAAAGACCGACGCCGCGTTCGCGCGCGCAGCCCATGTCGTGCGCGCCGATCTCGTCATCAACCGCGTCACCGGCGCCACCATGGAGCCGCGCGGCTCGATCGGCGAATACGATCCGATCGAGGACCGCTACACCATCTACACGACGTTGCAGCGCACCCATAATTTCCGTGCCGAGCTCGCTCATTCCGTGCTCAAGGTCGCGGAAAGCCGCGTGCGCGTCGTCGCCGGCGACATCGGCGGCAGCTTCGGCATGAAGTCGGCGGTCTATAACGAGGTGGCGCTCGTGCTGCTTGCCGCGAAGGCGGTCGGCCGCCCGGTCAAATGGATCAGCACGCGCTCGGAAGCCTTCCTCGGCGACGCGCAGGCGCGCGACAATCACACGACCGCCGAGCTGGCGCTCGACCGCGACGGCACGTTCCTCGGATTCCGCGTGCACGTCATCGCCAATCTCGGGGCCTATCTCCAGACCGGCGGCAACGTGTTCGTCGGCAATCTCGGCACGCTCGCCGGCGTCTATCGCACGCCCGCGATCCACGCCGACGTGACCGGCGTCTTCACCAACACCAACCCGATGCGAGCCTATCGCGGCAACGGCCGGCCGGAATATGCCTACGTGATCGAGCGCACGATCGACATCGCCGCGGCCGAGCTCAAGATCGATCCGGTCGAGCTGCGCCGGCGCAACCTCATACCGCCCGAGGCGATGCCGTTCAAAACCGGGCTCACCTTCACGTTCGATTGCGGCGAGTTCCGGCGCGGCATGGAACTGGCGCTGGGCTTCGCCGACCGCGCCGGTTTCGCAGCGCGGCGCGAGGAGGCGAGGGGGCGCGGCAAACTGCGCGGGCTCGGCGTCTCGAACAGCATCGAGCGCGCCGCAGGGCCGGGCTTCGAGGGCGCGGAGGTCCGCTTCGACCGCGGCGGCGGCGTGACGCTCTTGTCGGGCTCGATCACGCAAGGACAAGGGCACGAGACGATCTACAAGCAACTCGTGTGCGACAAGCTCGGCATCGACCCGAAGGACGTGCGCTACATCCAGGGCGACACCGACAAGGTGTCGTTCGGCGAGGGCACGGGCGGCTCGCGCACGGCGACGATCGGCGGTTCGGCGTTCCTGCTCGCGACTGACAAGATCATCGCCAAGGCGCGCCGCATCGCCGCCAAGATGATGCAGGTCGCGGACGAGGAAGTGTCATTCGCCGAAGGCGTGTTCGCGTCGGCGAAATCGAACCGCACCCTCACCGTCGCCGAGGTCGCGCGCGCGGCGCTCGATCCGCGCAGTCTGCCGCAGGGGATGGAACTTGGGCCTGGTCGAGAGCGCGGTCTACAGCGCGCCCATCGACAATTTCCCGAACGGCACGCATGTGTGCGAGCTCGAGATCGATCCCGAGACCGGCAAGGTCGAGCTCCTGCGCTACACCGTCGTCGACGATGTCGGCACCGTGCTCAATCCGCTCCTGCTCGAAGGGCAGATCTGCGGCGGCATCGTGCAGGGATTGGGCCAGGCGCTGCTCGAGGACATCCGCTTCGACAAGGACGGGCAGCTTCTCTCCGGCTCGTTCATGGATTACGCCATGCCGCGCGCCGACGATCTCTGTGCGATCAGGCTCGAGAGCAATGCGGTGCCGACCAAGACCAATCCGCTGGGCGTCAAGGGCGCGGGCGAGGCGGGCTGCGTCGGCGCCTTGCCGGCGGTGTCGAACGCGCTCGTCGACGCGCTCTCGCCGCTCGGCATCCGCCACGTGGCGATGCCGGCGACGCCGGAAATTCTGTGGCGCGCGATCCGCGACGCCGCGCGCGCGGCGTCGTGAGAGGGCGAGCTCAGGCCGTAATCCGCAGCCCGTCCGCCGTCAGCTCGAAGCGATCCGACGTGCTTGCAACCGCGGACAACACATCCCTGCGCGCGACGCGGTCAGCGCGCATCAGGCTCAGCACGATCGGATCCGCCAGAACTTCCCACAAGGTCGGTTCGTTGCCCGCCCTCGACCATTTTTCTTTTCGCATTTCCCATACTCCCGATGGGGAGTCGATCGAGCGAGCATGCGCGCGGGCGGCGGGCGTGACAACCCGGACTTTGGTGTTAGGCTCTGACGCATGACGAGCACGATGCGTTTTTCGCTGTTCTCGGTGATGGACCATCATCCGGCCGAGGCGCGCTCGGTGGCGGAGTATTACGCACAGCTCTTGCGCACGAGCGAAGCGGCCGAAGCGCTCGGCTACGACACGCTGTTCGTCGCCGAGCATCATTTCCACGAATACGGCGTCGTGCCCAATCCCGCGGTGATGCTGGCGGCGCTCGCGCAGAAGACGCGCCGCATCCGGCTCGGGTCCGCGATCTCGACGCTGACCTTCCACAATCCGCTGATCGTTGCCGAGAGCTATGCGATGGTCGATTTGCTGTCCGAAGGGCGGCTCGTCCTGGGCGTGGGCTCGGGCTATCTGAAGCACGAATTCGCGGGCTTCGGCGTTTCGGCCGAGGAAAAGCGCGCGCGCTTCGACGAAACGCTGATGCTCGTGCGGCGCCTCCTCGCGGGCGAGCGCGTGACGCACCGCGGCGCATTCCACAGCATCGAGGATGTCGCGCTGAACGTCCGGCCGGTGCAGCGCCCGACCCCGCCGATCTACGTCGCGGCCCTGGCGCGCGAAGCCTCCTACCACATCGGCCGGCAAGGGAACCGCGTGATGGCCATTCCCTACGCGACCGCGACGAACCTGGCCGATGTCGGCGAGCTGCAGAAAGCCTATCGGACGGGCCAGTCCGAAGGGGGCCACGAGGCGGGCGAGGACGACGCCATCTACACGTTTCACTGCCACGTCGCCGAAAGCGACGAGGTCGCGCGGAAGAACGTCGCCGGGCCGTTCGACCGCTATGTCGCAACCCGGCTCTATGCCCGGCGCCAGACCTATGACGATGTGCAGGCGAGCGGGCTCGCGCTTTTCGGCTCGGCCGAGACGGTGGCGGGCAAGGTCAGCGAAATCGCCCGCATGGGGATCGGGCATATCGCGCTGCTCATGGATTTCGGGCTGATGCCGGAAGAGCTGGTCCGGCGCTCGATGCGGGCGTTCGTGGAAAAGGTCATGCCGCGCGTTCTTTCCATTGACCCCAAAGTATTAGGGCCTTAGTAATTTCCCCCAATAAGTCGAATAAGGTTGGAGTGCGCTAAACTTCTCGGGGGAATTGCAGCCCGTTCGGCATAAGCGACGGCAATCGCGATCCGAACCTTGGCGGCGCTTTCCTGCCCTGAGCCGAACGCTCTCCGGCCACAAATACTGGCGCGTGGTACGAGGGAACGTCGTGGCGCTGCTGTCGATTCCGGTCGCGGTTCTGCTGGGCGGCATGCTTGCCCTCGCCGGCTGGGCCTATCTGCTGGTCGCGATCTGGCGCGTCGCGCGCTGGCAGGGCGGCCCGCGCGCCGCAGGATCGTGGCGCCCCGGCGTCAGCGTGCTGAAGCCGCTGTGCGGCGCCGAGGCCGGGCTTTACGCCTGCCTCCTCTCGTTCTGCGACCAGGATTATCCCGAGCTTCAACTCGTGCTCGGCGTTGCCGATCCGGACGATCCGGCGGTCGCGGTGGCGCGGCGCCTCATCGCCGACCGGCCCGGCCGCGACATCGCGCTCGTCATCGACGGAAGCCAGCACGGCACCAACCGCAAGGTCAGCAACCTCGTCAACATGGAACGCGCGGCGCGCCACGACATCCTCATCGTGTCCGACAGCGACACGATCGCCGCGCCCCACTGCATCGCCAAGGTCGTGGCGCCGCTTGCGCGCCGCAAGGTCGGCGCGGTGACGTGCCTCTATCGCGGCGCGCCGGCCGAGGGAATTTGCTCGCGGCTCGGCGCGCTCTTCATCAATGACTGGTTCCTGCCCTCGGCCGTGGTCGATGCCGGCATGCGCGACGTCACTTATTGCTTCGGGCCGGTGACGGCGGTGCGGCGCGATGCGCTCGAGGCGATCGGCGGCTTGGGCAAGCTCGCCTTTCGCCTCGCCGACGATTTCCTCTTGGGCCGCCTCATCGCGCGCGCGGGCTATCGCGTCGTCCTCTCCGACGAGCTGGTGGACACGGTCGTCGCCGAGACTTTCTCCTCGCTCATCGCGCACGAATTGCGCTGGTCGCGCACCGTGCGCACGGTGAAGCCGGGCGAGCATTTCCTGTCCTGCGCGATGCACCCGCTGCCGCTGCTCGTGGCGCTGCTCTGGCCTTATCCGGCGTACGGCGCGGCGATCGTCGCCGTGCATCTCGCCTTGCGCACGGCGCTGCATTACCTGGCGCGGCACCGCTTCGCCATTCCCGGGCCGGCGCGGCCATGGCTCCTGCCGTTGCGGGAATGTCTCGTCTTCGCTATCTGGGCGCTGAGTTTCGCCGGCAGCAACGTGCGCTGGCGCCAGCGCCGCTTCGCGATCGGCCGCGGCGGCACTCTCTTGGCCCAGGAGCCCGGTACGGTGGGATGAAGCGCCTGATCGTGACCGCGGACGATTTCGGCCTTGCCGTGCCGGTCAACGAAGCGGTCGAAGAGGGCCACTCGAACGGCATCCTTTCGGCCGCAAGCCTCATGGTGACGGGTGACGCCGCGGACGACGCGGTCGCGCGCGCGCGCCGCCTGCCGAAGCTCGCGGTGGGCTTGCACCTCGTCCTCGTCGACGGCAAGCCGTGCCTGCCGCCCGAGCGCATCCCCGATCTCGTGGGCCCCGACGGCAGGTTCGGCGCCGACGTGATCCGCGCCGGCATCGCCATCTTCTGCCGCGCCAGGGCGCGAGCCCAGGTCGAGGCCGAGATCCGCGCCCAGCTCGAAGCCTTCCGCCGCACCGGCCTCAAGCTCGACCATGTCGATGCGCATCATCATTTCCACATGCATCCCGTGGTGCGCGACGCGCTGCTGCGGCTGGCGCCCGAATACGGGATCGCCGCGATCCGCGTGCCGCGCGAGCCGCCGCTTCTCGCCTGGCGCGCGACCGGCGACAGGCTCGGCGCGAGGATTTTCGCCTGGCTCGTCCAGGCGCGCCGCGCGCGGCACATGAAGCGCGTGTTCGGCGCGGCCGGCATCTGCTGCAACGACTGGCTCTTGGGCCTCTCCGACAGCGGCGCGATGAGCGCGCGCCGCGTCGAAGGCTACCTTGCGCGCCTGCCCGACGGCGTCTCCGAGCTTTACGTCCACGTCGCGACCGAGCGCTTCGGCGGCAGCGGCGCGTGGCCCGCCGATTACGACGGGCGGCGCGAGCTCGACGCGCTCACCGATCCCGGCGTGCGCGCGGCGCTCGCGCGCAGCGGCCTCGAGGCGACGTCGTTCGCGGCGCTCGCCGCGGCCGCGCCATGAGGCTCGGCCTCGCCTTCCTCGCGCTCGCGGGCGCGCTCACGGGCGTGCTGTTCATCACGTGGCAGGGCATGGCCGCGGTCGGCCACGCGCTCGAGATGGCGGGCTGGGGCGGGCTCGGCCTCATGTCGCTCTACCACCTCCTGCCGCTCGCGCTGTGCGCCGCTCGCGTGGCGCACGATCACGCCCGCGCCGCGCCCGCGGGCGATCGAGTTCGCCTGGTTCCGCTTTCTGCGCGATGCCGGCAGCGACCTCCTCGGCATGGTGCCGGCGGCGGGCGAGCTCCTGGGCGTCCGCGCCATGGCGAAGCGCGGCGTCGAGACCGGCGTGGCGATGGCGACCACCGTCGTCGATCTCACCCTGGAGATGAGCGGACAGATCATCTTCACGCTCATCGGCCTCTTCGTGCTCGTGGTAACGCGGCCGGGCGATCCGCTCATCAGGTGGACCGTGCTCGGCGCCTTGTCGCTGGTATTGCTCGCCGCTCTCTTCGTGCTGGCGCAGCGCTCCGGCATCGTGCGCCTGTTGCAACGGCTCGCCGAGCGGCTCCTCGGCGACGCGCGCACGCCTTCCGTCGAGGACCGCATCCGCGCGATCTATGCCGGCCGCGCGGCGCTCGTGCGCGCGCTTCTCATCCACACGCTCGCCTGGCTCATCGGCATCGGCGAAGCGGCGATCGGCTTCGCCATGATGGGCGTCGCCGTGAGCCTCCCGACCCTCATCGTGCTCGAGAGCGCGATCTACGCCATCCGCAACGCCGCCTTCTTCGTGCCGGCCGCGGCCGGCGTGCAGGAAGGGAGCTACGCGATCCTCGGCGCGGCGCTCGGGATTCCTCCGGAATTCGGCCTCGCCCTCTCGCTCCTGAAGCGCGGCCGCGAGCTCATCCTCGGCGCGGCCGCGCTCGCCGCCTGGCATGCGGTCGAGGGAACGGCGCTGTGGCGCCGGATGTCGTAAGGCCTTACGCTGCGCCGAATCCTTCGCGTCAGGACCGCACCATGGCCAAGCTTCGTCACATCGCCATCCTCGTGCCCGACCCCGAGCAGGCGGCACAGTTCTTCGAGCGCGCGTTCGACATGGCGCGCGTCGGGCGGGCGCGGCGCGGCGTCTATGTCTCGGACGGCACGGTCAACGTCGCGCTGCTCAAGGTCGAGGAGGGCGAGCGGCCGGGCATCTACCATTTCGGCATGTGGGTCGATGATCTCGCGGCGGCCGAGGAGAAGGCGCAATCGGCCGGCGCGACGTATCTCGCCGGCCGCCCGACCTCGCTCAACTCGTTCTACGAGTGCAAGTACCGCGATCCGCTCGGCAACGTGTTCGACCTGACGCACACCGGCTGGGCCGGCGCGGTGAAGGAGGTCGTGCCGAAGGCCTGACGTGCGCGCGCCCGCCCCCGTCATCGTGATCGGCGCGGGCCCGGTCGGGCTCTGCCTCGCGCTCGCGCTGGCCAAGGAGGGGATCGCCTCGACCCTCGTCGAGGAGCTCGGTCCCGGCAATTTCCTCGAGCAGGTGCCGCGCGCCGGCACCAACCATCCCGCGACGCTCGAGCTCTACGACCGCATCGGGCTTTACGAGCGGCTCGAGCCGCGCGGCATCGTCGCGCCCGTGTTCCATTACTGGGACCGGCGCGAGGGGCTGATCGCCGAATTCGACCATGCGGTGCTGAAGGACGACACGCGCTTCCCGTTCGTCCTGCAATGCGAGCGCATCAAGGTGGTGGAAGAGGCGCTGGCGCTGGCGCGCGCCGAACCGCTCGTCGATCTCCGGCTCGAGACGCGGTTTGTGCGGCTTCTCGCAGAACGCCGATGGCGTCGTGGCCGAATGCGTCGGCCCCGACGGCGAAGAGCTGCGCCTCGAAGGCTCGTTCCTCGTCAGCGCCGAAGGCGCGCGCAGCATCGTGCGCAAGGAGCTCGGCATCGAGTTCGAGGGCTTCACCTATCCCGACCGCACGCTCAACATCGAAGTCGCCTACGATTTCACGCGGCACGGCTATGCGCACCGCAACTACATCTCCGATCCCGACGAGTGGTCGAACCTGTTCCACTGGAAAGGCCCGCCGGAGCGCTGGCGCGTGCATTTTCCGACCTCGCCCGAGGACGATCCCGACGCGCTCCTCGCGCCCGAGGCTGCTGCAACAGCGGCTGACGCGCTTTCTCGACACGGGCGCCCCTTACGACATCGTCGGCACCAACCTCTATGTCGTGCATCAGCGCGTGGCGGCGCGCTTCCGCGGCGGCCGCGCCATCCTCGCCGGCGATGCGGCGCACGTGAACAGCCCGATCGGCGCCATGGGCATGAACAGCGGCGTGCACGACGCCTTCAACCTCGCCGAGAAGCTGGTCGCGCATCCTGCGCGGTGCTGCGGAGATGGACGTGCTCGACCGCTACGAGCGCCAGCGCCGCCATGTCGCGCTCGCGCACACGCAGGCCGAGACCATCCGCAACCGCCGCCGCCTCGAGGAGCGCGATCCCGCCGTGCGCCGGCGCAATCACGACGAGCTGCGCCGCACCGCCGCGGATAGGGCCCGCGCGCGCGCCTTCCTGCTGCGCACCTCGCTCATCGCCAGCCTGCGCGAGGCCGCGGCGATTCAGTAGCCGAGCGCGAAGGCCTCGCGGCGGTGGTCGCCGGCGCCGGCGAGCGTGCCCGGCGCCAATAACTCGATCGCCTTGGCCGAGCCGTAGAAATAGGGATCGGGCGAGCGGCTCACCTCGTGCCCCATCGCCGCAAGCGCCGGCAGCACGGATTCGGGGAATTCGCTGTCGATCAGGAACTGGCCGCCTTGCGCGTTGCACCAGCGCGGCGCCTCGACCGCAGCGGCGACATCGCGCCCGCCATCGATGAGATGCGTCAGCACTTGCGCGTTGGTGAGGGTCTGGCTCACGCCGCCCGGGCTCGCCAGCACGAAGCGCGGCTTGCCGTCGCGCAGCACCATCACCGGGCAGAGCGTGTGCGCCGGGCGCTTCCCCGGTCCGACGCTGTTCGGCAGTCCGGCGCGATGGGTGAAGCCCTGCATGCGGTTGTTGAAGAGGATGCCGGTCGCGGGCTCGAGGAAGGCGCTGCCGAACACGCTGAAGACGCTCTGCACCACGCAGATGGCGTTCCCCGCCGCGTCGGCCAGCATGAGGCACGACGTGCCGCCGCGCTCGGGCACGCGCGTTGCCGGCGCGGTCGCGAGCACGGCGGCGCGCATGCGCGCGGCCATCGCCGGATCGAGCGCCTGCGCCACCGCGTCGGGAATTTCGCGCGGATCGGCGATGAGCGGGCGGCCGTGCTCGAATGCCGCCTTCATCGCGCTCATCTGCCAGCCGACGCGCCGCACCGGATCGGCGATGAGATCGGCGCCCGGCACCGCCGCCAATCCCTCGAGCTGCATGAGCAGCAGCACGCCATAGGAATTGGGCGGCATCACCATGACGCGATGGCCGCGATAGGGCGCGGCCGCGGGCTCGACCCAGATCGGCTCGAGCGCCGCGAGATCGGCCTCGCGCATGAGCCCGCCGCGCGCTTCGAAATAGGCGGCGATGCGGCGCGCCGTCTCGCCGCGATAGAAACTCTCGGGCCCCTGTTCGGCGACGCCGCGCAGCGTCTTGGCGAGCGCCGGCTGGCGGAACAGATCGCCCGCCGCGATCGGGCGTCCCCCCGGCAGATAGAGCGCGGCGCAGCCGGGATCGGATTCGAGCAGCGCGCGGTCGTCGGGCAGGCGGTCGGCGAGCACGCGGCTGACCGGGTGGCCGTTCTCGGCGAGGTCGAGCGCATCCTCGAACAGCTCGCGCCAGGAAAGTTTGCCGAAGCGGCGATGCATCGCCTCCCAGGCGCGCACCAGCCCCGGCACGACCGGCGCAAGCGGCCCGCGCGTCTTCATGCCGTCGGGAAAGCGCTCGAGGCGTCGCCAGCGCGGGCGCGATGCCCGAGGCGTTGAGCCCGACGGTGCGGCGCGATGCCGCATCGTGATAGAGGATGAAGCAGTCGCCGCCCACCGACGTGGCGTGCGTCAGCACCACGGCGAGCGCCGCCGAGGCCGCGATCATCGCATCGACCAGCGAGCCGCCGCGCTTCAGCGCGGCGATTCCGGCGAGCGTCGCGGCGGAATGGCCGGAAACCACCATGGCGCGCCGCCCGAACACCGGCGCGCGCGGCGTACGTGCTTCGAATTCGCCCATCTTTTTCCCCTTATCCACAGAAACGCGAAAAAAGAAACCCCGTCCCCAACCGGGGGTGTGCAATGGATCGTTGTTCCCGACCGTTGTGTTGGGTTAGAATCGGTCGGAGATGGGGATTCTCGACGTGACCAGGTTGCAGGCGCCGGCGGTCTTGGCCGGAGTGATGATGCTCGCGCCGGCGGCCTGGGCATCGCAGACGGTCTATGAATATCACATCGAGCATCCGCGCTACGGCGATATCGGCACCTACACCAATGTCGTGCAGGACCAGGGCGGCGGCACCGAGGTCCATAGCGATCTTCGCGTCGCCGTGAAAATCCTGGGCATCGTCATGTTCCGCGAAGAGGGCACGCGCACCGAGGAGTGGCGCGGCAACCGGCTCGTCGGCTTCAACGCCATCACGGATACGAATGGCGACAAGATCACGGTCCATGGCGAAGCGAAGGGCGACGCCTTCGTGCTGACGACGCCCGACCGGCACGATCGACGCTCCGCCCCAGGTCCATCCGTCCAATCCCTGGGCCCCGCATGTGCTCGACACCGATTTCATGATGTCGACCAAGACGGGCCATGTCGAGCGCGTCAGCGTGACCGGCGGCAAGGTCGAGCCCGTGACGTTCGACGGCAAGCAGTTCCAGCTGCATCACTACGACGTCGTCGGGACCAAGCACCAGCAGGTCTGGCTCGACGACCAGGGCACCGTCGTCGCCTTCCGCACCGAGGAGGACGGCTCGCCGGTCGACTTCATCCTCACCCACCCGCCCACGATCGTCGGCGAAAGCCAAGCGCAGAATCAGGCGCAGAACTAGGCGCGCCGATCCGGTTAAGCGATCGTCATGCCCGCCTTCGCTGGGCTTGCGCTATCTCGCCTGGCCTACTTGCCCTCTTCAGCAAATGGCCCCATTTCGCGCGCGTCTTGGCGCGCAGCTCCGGGCTCGATTCGGCCACCGGCGGAAAATCCTTGAGCATCTCGTAGGGGCGGCAGGCATCGACGATGGCGCGCGTGTTGTGCAGCTCGCCCTTGCGCTTCCTGGGATCGAGCGCGCCCGACCAGGCGCGGCGGATCGTGTCGATATCCTCGGCCGGATCGCAGCGCGTGGAGATCGCCCAGATCACGTCGAAGCTGTTGGTCGGGTCGATGTCGTCGTCCACCACGACGACGAAGCGGCCGAGATAATTGCCGGCGTGCGCGCCCGCGGCCAAGAGCCCCGCCTGCTTCGCGTGGCCGGGATAGGTCTGCTTCACGGAAATGATGTTGAAGAGCCGCCCGCCGCCCGCCTCGTGGCACCACACGCCGGTGACGCCCGAAAGCCCCGCCCGCTCGACCTGGTCCCAGATCATCGCCGACTTGATGACGCATTTGCTGAGCGAATAATCCGACGGCGGGCGTCCCGGCCGCGCCATCGTCAGGATCGGGTTGGTGCGGTGATAGACGCGGCGGATTTTCACGACCGGATCCTCGCGCACCGAGCTCGCGTAATAGCCGGTCCATTCGCCGAACGGCCCTTCGCCCTTCAACTCGTCGGGCACGATCTCGCCCTCGAGCACGATCTCGGCCGCGGCCGGCATCGGCAATCCGTGCAGCTCGCTGCGCAACGTGTCGAACGGTATGCCGCGATGGCCGCCGGCATGGGCGAATTCCGAAACGCCGAACGACACCTCGTTGCCGGATGACAGGAACAAGAGCGGGTCCTGGCCGCAGCAGATCACGACCGGACAGGGCTTGTTGTCCTTGAAATATTTGTCGCGGATCTGGCGGCCGTGCTTGCCCGGCGACATCCACAATCCGACCGTGTTGCGGTCGTGGATCATCACGCGATACGTGCCGACATTGATCCAGTCGCTACTCGGGATCGCGCATGATGACGAGGTCGCCGGTGCCGATATAGCGCCCGCCGTCGAGCTCGTGCAGGTACGGCACCGGGAATTTGAAAAGATCGACGTCATCGTCGCGATCGACATGGTCGAGCACCGGCCCGCCATTGACGAACACGTTCGGGATCAATTCGAACTGCTTCATCCGGTCGCGATATGCCCGCACCACATCCAAGGGATGGTTCGGCGTCGGCAATCCCAAGGTGAGCGCGAGCCGGCGCGGCGAGTTGGTCATGCCGGAGAGCACCGTCATCTCCGGCGGATAGTCCTTGATCTTGTCGAACAGGATGGCGGGCGGATTCTCCGGGTTCGCCTGGTAGATCATTTCGGCGACGGCGCCCATCTCGAGCTGCCAGTCGCAGCCCGAGACGCGCTTCAGCTCGCCGATCGACTCGACGCGGCTGATCCATTCGCGGAGATCGGCATGGGGCTTGGCGAACTCGCCGATGCGGATGGGATTGTCTTTCCTCTGCTCGTCCATGGGACCTCCGGTGCGCGAGGAGTTATGAGGCGATTGCCCCATCTTGCGCAAGCCGATAGGTTCCCGCCGCAACGGCGGAGGATGGGATGGCGCGACAGGCGGCGGTGAAGAAGCCCGCGGTTCAGAGGGCGCGGGGCGGCGACGTTGTGGCGCGGCTCGACCGCGTGGTCGACGACTATGCGCGCCGCGTGCGCTTCTTCAAGGAACCGATGACCAAGGGGCGCGCGGCCATGTTCGTGCTGCAGCACCGCCAGAATACGCGCCAGCGCAATTCGGTGCTGAAGCTGCGCGTCGCCACCAACTGCCCCGACTGGGAGACGAAGCTGCGCATCATCGGCGCGTGCAGCGAGGAGATCATCGCCGACCACGAGCATGGCGGCGGGCGGCCGCACTGGGCCATCCTCGAGGATCTGGGCGTGCGCATCGGCCTCTCGCGCAAGGAAATCCGGAACGCGCGGCTCCTCGTCTCGACGCAGCTCTGCTGGCTCGCCTGGGAGGCGCTGATGTCGAACCGGCATTGGCTCGAGGGCCTCATCGCCAACACCTGCGCCGAGCGCGCCAACATCCCGGGCTATGGCGACGGCGAGTTCAAGAAGCGCGGCTGGTTCGGCATGGAGCGGCCGCGCTGGGGCAAGCTGTTCAGGCTCAAGAACGAAGAGCTCGATTTCTTCGAGCTGCACGAGGAGGCCGACATCGTGCACTCCAATCTCGGCTGGCAGACCGTCGCGACCGAGGCCGAGCGCTTGGGCGTCGCCGACCAGGTCGTCCATGCCTGCCGCATCAATCTCATGGTGTGGGAGCAATACTTGGACGGCATCGCCGCCGCCGGCGACGCGCTCGACCGCGGCAAGGAGCCGAATCTACGTCTGATACGGCGTCTCTTCTAACCCTCTCCCCTGCGGGGAGAGGGTCGACCGCATGCGGTCGACGGTGAGGGGGTCAAACCCCGGCGCGTTCTCGATCTGGTCGAGCCAGTCGAAGCCCATGGCGCGCACGATGCGGTTCGAGATGACGACGAGCCGCGCTTCCTCCTTGGGATCGAGGTTGAAGTGCTGGTGGATCGAGAAGGGCGGGATGTAGATGAAATCGCCGCGCGACCACTCGCACGTCTTGGGCTCCTCCTCCCAGTCCCACGCGAACGCATCGAGGCATTCGAACTTCAAATCCCAGTGCAAATCGTAGCCGCGCCCTTCCGCCACGAACACCACTTCCTCCCACATGTGGCGGTGCCTGCCCGAGCGCCCGCCGCCGGGAATGAACTGCATGTAAGCCTCGATGCAGCATTCCTTGGTGAGAAGCCGCTCGTGCATCAGATGTTTCAGGAGCCCGTCGGGCGATTGCTCGAACGGCATGTCCTCGGCGAGCACGATGTTCTTGAGCTCGTCGTACGCCGTCCTGAATTTCGCCGATTGGGCGATCTGGTCCTTCCGGAAATCGCAGGTGCCCTTGCCGACATGCGCGAAATCGCGTTCTTCGAGAATTTTCATGGCGCTCACCAATCGATCGGGGGCTGGTAGTCCTCGTGTCCTTCGGGCGGCGTGTTGGGCGGATAGGACACGATCTTCTGGAACAGCAGGTGCATGAAGAGGAAGAGCGGCTTCGCCTTCATCACGAGCACGATCGCCTCGTTGTCGGGATCGTCGTTGAAGTGCTGATGGACGCAGCCGTTCTCGACGATCATGGCGTCGCCCGCCTTCCAGTCGATGCGGCGCCCGTCATGGACGTCGTGCCCGCGGCCTTTCAGGATATAGAACACGGCGCTGTTCATGTGGCCGTGCTTCTGGCCGTAAGCGCCCGGCGCCAGCACCTCGATATGCGTCTCGATCGATTGCGCGACCTCGGTCTGCTGCGGGTTGATGACCTGCTTGCCGTAGAGCTGCGGCCCGCCCTTCCACTTGAAATCGCGGAAGTGATAGACGCGCGGCTGCGCCAGGAGCTGGCGATAGACCTCGCCGTAGGTCCCTTCGAGCGCGCGCACGAAGGTGCGCTTCTTCTGCCAGCGCTCCCACACCACCGGCTCGGGCTCGTTGCGCCCGTCGCCGGTCTGGGGCCGGTCGTAGAGGTCGGTCATGACGCTCTCCTTTATGAGATCACGGGCAGCAGCAGGTAGGAATTATGATTGCCGCCGGCGTGGATCGTGTTCGTGCCGGAAAAGCTTTTGGGCGGGCGGTCGCGCGGATCGTCATGCGTGAACCAGCCGGTGTCGGTATCGCGCGTCGTGCCGGGGCGGGCGAAATCCTGGCCCTGCACGGTCAGCGCAAGGCGATAGCCCTGCGGCAGCGCGAGGCTGGTCGGCCAGATCTCGACATCGACGGCATAAACCTCGCCGGGCCGCAATTTCTGCGTCTCGTCGTGCGTGTGATAGGGCCGCCACTCGGTCGAGCGCGCGGCATCGAGCTTCCTCTGCGACACGCGCAGCCACCCTTGCGACACGGGCGCGCGCGGCGCGGTCGAGCTGAAGAACACGACCTCCTTGCCCGCGGGATCGAACGCCCGGAGCGTCGCGAAAATGTCCATGTCGTCGGTCGTCGACGAGACGTGGAGGCGCAGCTTCACCGGCCCCGCGATCTCCATGTCGCGCTCCAACGGCGCGGTCGTGAAGGTCACGCCCTCGCTCAGCGCGGGATAAGCGACGCTCTGGGCCGCGCCCGGCGCCGCCGCTCCCAAGCTCTTCGCGCCGGCATCGACGAAACAGCTTCGTCCACTTCGTCCCCGGCAGCGGCCATTCCTTTGACGATATCTTGCGCTTCACCTTGTCGTCGGCCGAGCGCACCTCGACCTCGACGCGCGGCTCGCTCTCCCAGCCGTTTGCGATCCCCTTCAGATAGCGGTCGAAGAAGCGGCGCTGCATCGCCACCGTCTCGGGCATGAGGAAGGTGATGAAATAGGGCCCCGACTGCACCTTGAGCCATTTCTCGCGCGAGGATATTCCGAGCCATCCGGCGATGGTGCCGCGCAGATGGAGCGCGAGCCCGCCCCAGTTCGCGACCGCGAGCGTCGGCAGCTCGATCCGCGCAAGATCGGGGCTGCGCTCCTTGTACCAGTCGTCGAGGATCGGGTGCGCCAGCACATTCTCGATATAGTCCTCGCGGTTCGCCTTGAGCTCGGCGGGCGAAAGGCTCGCGGGGCCGGTGCTGCGCTCGCCGGTGACGATGTCGAGATAGGGGCTCTCGGCATTGCCGTACTGGCTCCGCAGCACGGTGCGGTTCCACCAGCGATCGAGGAACCCGGCCGAGAAGATGCCGTCGCTCCGCGTCCGGTCGCGGAAGAAATCGTACGTGCCCTGCCACGGCAAGCAGCGCCGCGAGATAGGGCGGGCGCTGCGCCGCGATCGCCCATTGCCCGGCGGCGTAATAGGAAATCCCCAACAGCCCGATCTTGCCGTTGGACCAGGGCTGCACGCCCGCCCACGAGATCGCGTCGTAGAAATCGCGGAACTCGGCCGGCGCGTTGATGTCGAGCTTGCCCGGCGATCTTCCGGCGCCGCGCGAATCGACTTTCAGCACGACATAGCCGTGCGGGACCCAAACTTCCGGATCGGGCGTCTCGAACACGAGGTGCTTGCACGACGAATGCTCGAGGATCTGCGGATAGCGCTTCTGCACGACCTCCCACGCGGGCGGCATGCTCTGGCTGATATGCACGTCCTTGCCATAGGGGCCGAACGTCATGAGGACCGGGTATTTGCCGGGCTCTTCGGGGCGGAACACGTTGGCGCTGAGACGGGCGCCGTCGCGCATTGGCACGGCCACGTCCTTGTCGAGCGTCATCCTCTGCGCCATCGCGATCCTCGCGCCGCCGCCGTCGCGCATTCGTACAAGAGCGCCGCTGGCGCGTCCAGACGGCCGCAGGGTCAGCCGCCGAAGAAGCGGTCGATCAGCATGCCGATCGCGACGCCCGCCAGCGCGGCGGCGATGCCCATCGCGACCGTCTCCGCCACGGTCCGCGCGATGCTGCGCTTGCCGATGCGCGCCCGCCCGACGCCGAGCGCCGCCAGCAGCGCGATCGTGATGGCGGCGGACAGGATCCTGGCCTGGGCGATGGGCAGCAGCATGAACGGCAGGATCGGCACCGCCGCCGAAAGAAAGTCCGCAAGCAGCATCCACAGCGCCTGTTCGAGCGGGCCGCGCTCTGCTTCCGGCGAGTATTCGAGCGCATAGATCACGCCCTTCATCGCGTCGGGATCGTGCTGCACGGCGCCGACGAGCGCGGCCGACAGCGGACGCGCCAGCCCGGCCAGCCGCGAGCTTTTGCGACAGCAGCGCCCGGAGCGCGCCGTGATCGACCGCGAGCGCGGTGCCGAGGGCCGCTTCGTTGGCCTTGAGCTCGTCGCGGCTCGTCTCGGTCTCGAGATAGGCCCCGGCCATCATCGACACCGCGGCGGCGGCAGCGCCCGCAGTGCCCGCGACCAGCACGGCGACGCTGCTCGTCGTCGTCGCGGCGACGCCGAACACGAGGCCGAAAATCGAGACCGTGCCGTCCTCCATGCCGAACACGATGGTTCCGGCCGAGGCTTTCAGCGAGTTCCTCAGCCGCGGCAGGATCGAGGCCTGTGTCATCGCCCGTTCCTCACGCCGCGTGCGAGAACATGGGCTTGCCCGGCACCGGCGCCTCGCAGCGCAGGATCGTGCCGGTGTCGGATTCGGTGATGAAGAGCTGGCGGTTGTCCTGCCCGCCGAAGGCGAGGTTCGTCATGTGATGGCCGACGCACGGCTCGATCAGGTGCGTCGGGATGCCGTTGGCATCGAAGCGCCAGATGCCGATGCCGAGATGGCAGACATAGAGTCCGTCCTCGCGGTCGAGCGCCATGCCGTCGGGTCCCGCCTGGCCGCCCGAGAGCTGCAGGAACGTGCCGACCTTCGAGACCGAGCCGTCGCGCATCAAGGGCGCGCGCCACACCGCGTTCTGCCGCGTCACCGCGACGAAGAGCCGGTTCTCGGCCATGTTGAGCACGATGCCGTTGGGGCTCGGGATCGTGCTCATCAGAAGATCGAGCCTGCCGTCGGGCCCCAATCGGTAGACCCGGCCGGTCGGATCGTGCATCCCGGTCTGGCCCTGGTCGGTGAAATAGCATGCCCCGTCCTTGCCGAAGACGAGGTCGTTCAGGCCCTTGAAGCCTTCGCTGTGGCGGCTGCCGAGGATTGGCGTGGCCTTGCCCGTCTTCGGCTCGATCAGGACGAGGCCGTTCTTGTAGTCGGCGACGAAGATGCGCCCGTCCTTGTGGATCTTGAGGCCGTTGGGCCAGCCGTCGTACTGCACGACGAGATCGCACTCGCCCTGGGGCGAGAGGCGGAAGATGCGGCCGAACGGGATGTCGACGAAATAGAGATTGCCGTCGCGATCGAAGCTCGGCCCCTCGATGAAGCAATCGACCTCCTGGCCGAGCCGGTTCGGCTCGGACCAGTCCGTGCGCGCCTTCTTGCGGAAGCGGTCGGGCAGGCGGAAATGCACTTCGGTCCTGATGCGCGTCGGCGGCGCGAACATGAACATGCGTCCTCCCTGCGGCGAAAGGGCGCTTGTGGTGGCGAAAGACGCGCCCGATCTGGCATCATTGCCAGAGCGTGAGGGAGTTTCCATGGGACTTTCGCGATACGGGCTTTTGGGCGCCGGGCTTGTCTTCTTGCTCGTCGCGTGCGGCGGCGTCCGCAGCGGTGCGGTCGATGACCCGCCGCCGGCCGCGCCCGCGTCCGCGTCCGCCGCGAGCCAGCCTGCCGGATGGAAAGCGATCCTCATCGCCGGCGACAACCAGGAGCCGGCCTTCGACAACGCGGTCGACGCCATGGCGCAGAAGCTCGAAACATTCGGTGTAGCAAGCGGCAACATCACGATCTTGAAGGCCTCGAGCTATGGCCCCGACGGCGCGGTCCGCGCCAACATCCGCGCCGCCTTCGCCAATCTCGCGCCGGGGCCGGACGACGGCTGCTTCTTCTACATGACCTCGCACGGCATGCAGGGCCACGGCCTCATCCTGCGGCGCGAGCAGCTCACCGTCACCCCGGCCGCGCTCGCCCAGGCGCTCGATCAGGCGTGCGGCGCGCGGCCGACGGTGGTGATCGCGTCGGGCTGCTTTTCCGGCATCTATGCGACCTCGGCGCAGCTTGCCCGGCCCAACCGCGTCGTCCTGACGGCGGCGCGGCCGGACCGGCCGTCCTTCGGCTGCAACGCCAAGCTGCGCTACACCGTGTTCGACCGCTGCGTGCTCGACAATCTCGTACGCGGCGCAGCGTGGGATGCGGTGATGGAGGGCACGCGCGTTTGCGTTTCGGGCAACGAGTTCGACATGCATGTCGATGCTCCGTCCGAGCCGCAAATCGCGGTCGGCGCCGCGGAACAGCGGCTTCTCGCGTTTGCGCGCTAAGGCCGCCCATGGCGACGCCAGTCGGAGCATTGCCGCGCGGCGCAGACGCCCGGCGCTCCCGCCGGCCGACACGGGCCGCGCTCATCGCCGCGCTCAGGCGACCAGTACACGGTGCGGCGCCTGCGGCTCGCCGCCGGCTGGGTGATGTTCGCGTACCTGACGCTGCATTTCCTCAATCACGCGCTCGGCAACATTTCGCTCGAGGCGATGCTGTGGGGATCGCAGATTCACGAATGGATCTGGCGCGGACCGGTCGGCGGCCCGCTTCTTTACGCGGCGTTCCTCACGCATTTCTCGCTCGCGCTCTGGGCGCTCTATCAGCGCCGCTCGTGGCGCATGGGCTGGGGCGAAGGCGTGCGGCTCGCGCTCGGCTTCTCGATCGTGCCGCTCCTTGTCCACCATTACATGGGCAGCCGCTTTGCCTACTCGGTCTATGGCTACCATCGCAACTACGATTCCACCCTGCTCACCTATTTCACGCTGATACCGTTCTGGGGCGAGCGGCAGGTTACGGTCCTGATCGTCGCCTGGACGCATGCCTGCCTCGGCATGCATTTCTGGCTGCGCCAGAAGCCGGGCTATCAGCGGCTGAAACCGGTATTGCTCGCATTCGCCGTGCTGCTGCCGGCGCTCGCCTTGCTGGGCGTCGCGCAAGGGGCGCGCGAGGCGGCGGCGCTGGCGCAGGACCCGGCGTGGCGCGCCGCGCTCAATGTCAGGGAGCATTCTCGCCGACCCGGCGTTCGCGGCCCACATCTGGAGCCTCGAGGTGTCGGATCTACTGGGCCTATGCCGGGATCGTCGCATTGGTGTTCGCGGCGCGCGGCGTGCGCGCCCTCGTCGAGCGCCGCCGCGGCTTCGTCCGCATCTTCTATCCGAGCGGCCAAGCCGTGCGCATTCCGCGAGGGCTCGCCGTGCTCGATGCGAGCCGGCGCGCCGCGATCCCGCACGCTTCGATCTGCGGCGGCCGCGGCCGCTGCTCGACCTGCCGCATCCGGTTCTGCGCGGCTTCGACGGCCTGCCGCAGCCCGCGCCGCACGAGGCGGCCGTGCTGGCGCGGTTTCGCGCCGCGCGCAACGTGCGGCTCGCCTGCCAGCTTCGCCCGACGAGCGACATCGCGGTTCTGCCGCTGCTGCCGCCCGATGTCGCCGCCGATGACCGGCGCCGGCGAACCGCAGGCGCGGCCGATACCGAGCGGTTCGTCGCGATCATGTTCATCGACATTCGCCAATCGAGCGCCATCGTCGAAAAGCGCCTGCCTTACGACGTCGTGTTCCTCCTCAATCATTTCTTCGAGGCGGTGGGCGGCGCCGGTTGCCGCGGTGGGCGGCTCGCCCAACCAGTTCCTGGGCGACGGCATGATGGCGATCTTCGGCATGGACTGCGAACGCGCACGAAGCGTGCCGCCGGTCGCTTGCTGCGGCCGGCCCGATCCATCACCGGCTGCGCGAGATGAACCGCACGCTTGCCGACGAGCTGCCGCAACCGATCAGCATCGGCATCGGCATCCATGCCGGCAACGTGATCCTCGGCGAATTGGGCTATCGCGACCGCTTTCTACTGACCGCGATCGGCGACAGCGTCCATGTCGCGTCGCGGCTGCAGGAGCTCACCAAGGAATTCGGCTGTCAGGCGGTCGTGTCGGAAGCCGTCGGCGAGACTGCGCGCGTGCCGCTCGACGCGTTCCGGCATCGCGAGCTGCGCGTGCGCGGCCGCGACGCACCGATCGGCGTGCGCATCGTCGACGATGTCGAAGCGCTGACGCCGGCGGTGTGAGGAGCCCGGTTCGGTGCTATAACCGCCGCGCACGCCATGATCTCGATCCGCGATCTCAGGATGACCTATCGCACCGCGCAGGGGCAGCACCCGGCCGTGCGCGGCGTCTCGCTCGAGATCGAGCAGGGCGCGTTCTACACGCTTCTGGGGCCCTCGGGCTGCGGCAAGACCAGCATCCTGCGCTGCGTCGCGGGGCTCGAGCATCCCGATACGGGCGAGATCGCGATCGGCGGCGAGGTGGTGTTCTCGGCCGCGCGCGGCGTCTGGGTCCCGCCGCACCAGCGCAACATCGGCATGGTGTTCCAGTCCTATGCCATCTGGCCGCACATGACGGTGTTCGAGAACGTGGCCTTTCCGCTGCGCCACAAGCGCCCGCGCCTGGCGCGCGCGGAGATCCGCGAGCGCGTGGCGAAGGCGCTCCTGCTCGTGCATCTCGACGGGCTCGAGGACCGGCCGGCGCCCTATCTCTCGGGCGGCCAGCAGCAGCGCCTGGCTTTGGCGCGCGCGCTCGTCGGCGAGCCGCGCGTGCTGCTGCTCGACGAGCCGCTCTCCAACCTCGATGCGAAGCTGCGCGAGGAGATGCGGCTCGAGATCCGCCAGGTGGTCGAGCGCCTGGGCGTCACGACGCTGTTCGTCACGCACGAGCAGATCGAGGCGCTCACCATGTCGGACGTGATGGCGGTGATGCGCGACGGCGAAATCGTGCAGGAGGGCGCGCCGGCCGAGATCTACGCGCGGCCCAACGGCGCCTTCGTCGCCGACTTCATCGGCCGCACCAATTTCCTCAAGGGGCGCGTGCTCTCGGTCGCGGGCGCGCTCGCCGTGATCGAGACCGCGATCGGCCCGCTTACCGCGCGCGTCGATGACGAGACGCGCCCGGGCGACGAGGTCACCGTCGCGGTGCGGCCCGAGAACGTCGCGATCGCCGAGGAAGGTTTCTCGGGCACGGTCGAGACCGTCGTCTATGTCGGCAACCTGCTCGATTGCCTCGTCGCGGTCGGACCCGAGCGCATCCGGCTGCAGCTGCACCCCTCCAACACGCTCGCCCGCGGCGCGACCGTGCGGCTCCATTTCCCGCCCGAGCACCTCCTCGCCATGCGGCGCTGACATTCCCTAAGCGCGCGCCCGCGCCTTGAATTCGCCGCGAGTCCGCGATAATGAGCCCGCGTCATTTTGCAGGGGAAAACCACAGTGCCGTTCGACGAAGCATCGGGCCTGCGGCTCGCGGCCGATATTGGCGGAACCTTCACCGACATCGCCGTCTTCGACGAAGCGAGCGGGCGCCTCACCTTCGGAAAATCGATCTCGACGCCCGACAACCTGGCGCTCGGCATCAACGCCGGCGTGGCGAAGACCGGCACCGAGTACGGCTCGGTCGGGCTGTTCCTGCACGGCTCGACGATCGCCATCAACACCATCCTCGAGCGCACCGGCGCCAAGACCGCGCTCCTCATCACCGAGGGCTTTCGCGACATTTACGAGATCGGCCGCATCAACCGGCCGGACTCCTACAATCTCTTCTTCCAGAAGCATGTGCCGCTGGTCGAGCGCGCGCTGCGCTTCGAGGTGAAGGAGCGCGTGCTGGCCGACGGCGAGGTCGAGCGCCCGCTCGACGAGGCGGAGGTCGCGGCGCTCGGCGAGAAGCTCGCGGCGCCTCGGGGTCGAGGCGGTGGCGATCCTGTTCCTCCATTGCTATCGCAGCCCCGAGCACGAAGCGCGCGCCAAGGCGCTGCTGGAAGCGCGCCATCCCGGCATGTTCGTCTCGGCCTCGCACGAGCTGTCGCAGGAATATCGCGAGTTCGAGCGCTGCTCGACCGTCGTCGCCAACGCCTATATCGGTCCCAAGGTGCGCGACTATATCGGCGGCATCGGCCGGCATCTGCGCGGCGCCGGCTTCAAGGGCTCGTTCCTCGTCGTGCAATCCACGGGCGGGCTCTACGAGGCGGACCAGGCGCAGAAATACTGCGTGCGCATGCTCGAATCGGGCCCGGCCGCGGGCGTCATCGGCACGCGCATCATCTGCCGCAATCTGGGGCTCGAGAACGCCATCGCCTTCGACATGGGCGGCACGACGGCGAAGGCCGGCGTCATCTACAAGGGCGAGCCGCTGACGACCGGCGCGGCGCTCATCGGCGGCTACGAGAAGGCGCTGCCGGTGCAGATCGCCATGATGGACATATTCGAGGTCGGCACCGGCGGCGGCTCGATCGCGCGCGTCGAGGACGAGATGCTGCGCGTCGGCCCGCAAAGCTCGGGCGCGCAGCCCGGCCCCGCCTGCTATGGACTGGGCGGCAGCCTGCCGACCGTGACGGACGCCAACCTCGTCCTCGGCCGCCTCGGCGCCGATCGCTTCCTCGGCGGCGAGATGCGGCTCGACACGGCCGCCGCCGAGCGCGCGCTCCGAACCCACGTCGCGGGTCCGCTCGGCATGGACGTGACCGCGGCGGCCGACGGCATTCTGCGCGTCGCGTCCACCGCCATGTCCTATGCCGTGAAGGGCGTCACCACCGAGCGCGGCCTCGATGTCGGCGATTTCGTGCTCGTCGCTTATGGCGGCGCGGGGCCGCTCCACGCCGTGGCGGTCGCGCGCGAGCTCGGCATGCGCCGCGTCATCGTCCCGCCGGCGCCGGGCGTGTTCTCGGCGATCGGCATGCTGTTCTCCGACCTGCGCTACGATTTCGTGCGCACCTGGTTCACGCGGCTCGACGACGCCGACTTCGCCGATCTGGAGCGCGTCTATGGCGCGCTCGAGGATGACGGCCGGCGCAGCATCGCCGCCACCTCGATCCGGCCCGACGAGATCACGGTGAAGCGCGCCGCCGACATGCGCTATGTCGGCCAGGAACACGCCGTCACCGTCGATCTGCCGATGGATGTGTTCGAGCGCAAGGACCGCGAGGCGATCAAGCGCCATTTCGACGCGCAGCACGAATTCCGCTACGGCACCTGCGCGCCCGAGGAGCGCGCCGAAGTGGTGAGCCTGAGGACGACCGTGACCGGCGTCATGCAGAAGCCGCCGCAGGAGCGCATCGAGACGGGCGGCCGCGCGCCCAAGAAAAGCGCCTTCACCGGCAAGCGTCCGGTCTATTTCGGCGAGGATGGCGGGTTCCTGGAGACCGCGACCTATGCCCGCGCCGGACTCCTCGCCGGCAACCGCATCAGCGGCCCGGCGCTGGTCGAGGAGCATGCCTCGACCACCGTCGTCAATCCCGGCGACAAGCTCGTCGTCGACGAGTGGGGCAATCTCGTCATCACCGTCGCGGGGAGAAAGTGATGGCGACGCTCGAAGCGGCCCCGGCCAAGATCCGCAAGGCCGATCCCGTCGTCACCGAGATCGTGCGCAACGGCGTCATCGCCGTGACCGAGGAAATGAAGACGAACCTCATGCGCACCGCCTACAACATGATCATCTACGAGGCCCTGGATTTCACCACCGGCCTCTATACCGCTTCGGGCGAGACGATCTCGATCGGCATCGGCCTGCCGATGTTCATCCGCGGCATGGCCGAGACGATCAAGGCGGAGCTGAAGCATTTCGGCGCCGACATCCATCCCGGCGACATCCTCATCACCAACGACGCCTACACGACCGGCAGCCACCTCTATCACGTCACGCTCACGCTGCCGATCTTCCACAAGGGCACGCTCGCGGGATTTTCCTGCTGCATGGCGCACTGGATCGACATCGGCGGCACCTTGGGCGGCATGACCACCGACATTTATTCCGAGGGCCTGCAGCTGCCCTATCTCAAGCTCTACAAGGCCGGCAAGATCAACCAGGACGTGGTCGACATCATCCGCATCAACGTGCGCATCCCAAGCCGCGCGATGGGCGATCTGCGCGCACAGGTGACGGCGGTCAAGACCGGCGAGCGGCGCTTCCTGCAACTGCTCGACCGCTATGGCAGGGACGAGGTGCTCACCGCCATCGCCTCGATCATGGATCATTGCGAGGTCTCGGCGCGCGCCCGCACGCGCACCATCCCCGACGGGACCTACGAGGCCGAGTCCTACATGGACGATGACGGCGTCGATATCGGCAAGCGCGTGCCGATCAAGGTCAAGGTCATCGTCAAGGACGACGAGATGACGGTCGATCTGTCGGAAGTCTCGCAGCAGGTGCGGGGCTTCTACAATTCCGGCATCACCACCGGCCATGCCTGCTCGCAAGTGGCCTATAAATGCATCGCGTCGCCGACCGATTATCCGATCAATGACGGCTCGTTCCGCAGCCTGCACGCGATCATCCCGCCCGGCCGCATCGTCAGCGCCGTGCGCCCGGCGCCGATGCGCTGGTGGATGACGTTCCCGATGACGATCGTCGACACCGTGTTCAAGGCGCTTGGAGCCGGCGATCCCCGATCGCGTCATCGCCGGCCATCACGCCGATCTTCTCGCCGCGGGCTTCTACGGCATCAACCCGAAGGGGCGCGAATTCTTCATCGGCAATTTCGGGCCCTTGGGCGGCGGCTGGGGCGCCAAGCGCAGCGAGGACGGCGTCTCGGGCGTCGTCTGCATCAACGACGGCGACACGCACAACAGCCCGAGCGAGCAGGTCGAGCAGAAATTCCCGGTCGTGGTCGAGAACTACGCGCTCATCCCGGATTCGGGCGGCGCCGGAAAATATCGCGGCGGGCTCGGCCTCGAGCGCGTGACGCGGGCGCGCTCGCCGATCACCTTCGGCAGCCAGATCGAGCGCGCGCATTGCAAGCCGTGGGGCCTCGATGGCGGCAACGAAGCCACCGGCAACGAGGTCGCGCTGCGCCTCGACGGCACGTGGAAAGAGGATTTCCCCAACGCCAAGGTGCTGATCGCGCCGATCAAGGCGGGCGATGCGTATCGTCTGCGCTCGGGCGGCGGCGGCGGCTACGGCGCGCCCTGGCTGCGCGAGGCCGAAGCGGTGCAGAGCGACGCGAAGCAGGGCTATATCTCGGTGGCGGCGGCGGCCGAGCTCTACGGCGTCGTGCTCGATCCCGCGACCTTCGCCATCGACGCGGACGCCACGGCGCGAAAGCGCGCGGCGCTCAGCGCGGCGGGCTAGGGCTGCGGCAGCGGGATCACATAGCGTTTGTCGATGACGGCTTCGGCATCGACGTCGGGCCGTACCATGCCTTGCGATTTGTACCAGGCGATCTGGTGCCGCACGTCATTCACGTCGAGCCGCGCCTGCGCATCGTCGTAACCGATGCCGCCCTTGATAAGGTCGACGGAAAGGCCGGTGTACTTGGCGATGATGGCGGCGGCCTCGTCTGCCCCGGGCCCATCGCGGCGCCGTTCGTCCGGGCCGATGAAGGCGTCGTGATAGGCCTGCATGCCCCGCCTGTAGGCGCGCAGGAACCGCGCGACCGTGTCGGGATGCTCGTTGGCGGTCTTCGCACTGGTCCAGACGACGGCGAGCTGCCACGGCGTCTCGTCGCCGACCCAGCCGAGCAGCTTCCCGTCGCCGTGATCGACCACCTGCAGCGCCAATGCTTGCGCGAGGATTCCGGCATCGGTCCGGCCGCCGGCAACCGACGAGGCGACGTTGGGGTTCGACTGCGTCGCCAGGATCGTCATGCTCTTCAGATCGAAGCCGTATTTCTCGCCGAGCAGATTGAGCGCGTAATGGTTCGAGCTGCCGACGAACGGAATCGCGACCGAGCGGCCGGGAAAGTCCTTGAAAGAGCGCAACCCCTCGGCCCAGGCACGGTTCGCGACGATGTAGGCCTGGCCGTGGAATCCCGGATGCTCGCTGGCCGCGCCGGCGATGATCCGCAGCAGGCCCTGGCCGGCCAGATTGTAGGCGCCGGCCGAGACCCCGCCGAGCTGGAAATCCACCGCTCCCGAGGCGAGCGCCGACATCTCCGAGGTGTCGAACACGACGATCTCGGCCTTGAGGTTCTCGGCGGCGAAATAACCCTTGTCCGCCGCGATCATGGCCGAGCCCACGCCCGTCGTCTTCAAGACGCCGATCTTTATGTCCTCGGCGGCGGCCGGCGTAACGATGCATGCGGCGGCCACGCATGCCGCGCCGAGCGCAGCGGCGCGAAAATTCGCGATGCGAGCCTTCCCGCCCGGCATCAGGCGTCCGGGAGCGCCAGCGCCGGCGGCGCGAACAACGTCCTGAAATCGACGAGGTCGCGCGTCAGGTACTGCTCGTGCGCGAACTGCATCATCGCGTCGAGCGCGGTCCGATTGTGCTCGATGTCGTAGGCGAAAAAATCGTCGCCCATGAGCGCCCGCTGCTCGTCGAGTGCGTGGCTCGCCCAGGCCAGGATCAGGATTTGGGGATCGGACCCTTGAATGTCGTCGATGGCGATGTCGCGCGCGCGGCGGAACGCCTGCAGCAGCGCCACCGGCGCGTCGGGGTGGCGGTCGACGAAATCCTTCCGCAGCGTGATCACATGGCTGATCGGAAAAATCCCCGTCTTCCTGAAGTAGTCCTGCTCCTCGGCTTTGTAGTCGGGGAAGAGGCGCCCGGTTCGTCCGTCCCTGTGCACGATCGACGGCGGCACGTCGGGATCGATCACGGCGTCGAGCTCGCCCGCCGCAAGCAGCGCATCGAGGTCGCCCGAATTGCGGCGCGGATCGGGGGCGCGGGCGCCGAGATATTCGATCTTCATGCTTTGCGGCAGCTTCGTTGCGTCGGCGCGCGCGGCAACCCAGTGGATCGTACCGAGATCGACGCCGTAATGATGCGAGAGCGCGCCCCGCGCCCACACGCCCGCGGTGTTGGCCCAGGCGCGGATGCCGACGCGCTTTCCTTCGAGATCGCGCGGCGCCGCAATGCCGGCCCGCGCATTCACGTAGATATAGGATTGCCGGAACTTGCGATTGGGAAAGGCTGGGATCGACAGGCAGGCGGGCTCTTCGCCCAGGCTCAGCATGCGCATCGCGAAGCTGCAGTCCCAGGCGTCGGCGTCCGCCTGGCGCGGAACGAGCTCCGTCTCGAAGCCGTCGATGCCGACCGTGCCGTCGGCGATGGGCCGGTTGGTGTCGATCGTCGGCTCGCGAAAATGCAGGCGAATTGTTCCGGCCACGGCGGCGCGCTTTAGTCCTTCAGCTTGATCGACAGCGACATTCCGCCGGCGCCGCAGCACGGGCATTGCAGCGCGACCAGGATCTCCTGCTTCTGCTCCTCGGTGAGCTCGGCGCGGTCGAGCATCTCGCGCACCTGCTGCTCGAACACGACGTGGAGCGGCTGGTCGGTGAATTGAAGTTCGCTGTCGTCGGCCATCGGACCGGCGCTCTACTGCGCCGCCGCCTGTTTCGCCGCGCGCGCCGCGATCTTCCACTCCGACCACACCGGCTTGTCGATGTTGAAGAGCCGGCGCGCATTCTCGCCGAGGATGTTGCGCTTCTGCTGCTCGTTCAGGAACGGCAGGTCGTAGATCGTGCTCGGCAGATCCATGTCCCAGTGCGGATAGTCCGATGCGTAGCAAAGCTGCGTCTCGGCGTTGATCATCTTGAACGTCTCTTCGAGCGCGGCGCGGTTGCCCACCATCTCCATCGGCTGGGAGGAGAAATACATCTGCCGCATATAGTCCGACGGCTTCATCTTGAGCGCCGGGCACTCGGACGAGCGCATCATGTATTCGTTGTCGAAGCGCTGCATCATGAAGGGGAGCCAGGCGAGCCCGCTCTCGATCCACATCACGCGCAGCTTCGGGAAGCGCTCGGGCAGCCCGTTCACGATCCAGTTCGCGAGGTTCACCATGTTGAACACGGTGAAGCCCAGCGCGTGCACGGTGATGAAGCGGTTGGAATTTCCGACGAGCCGGTCGTCCCAGCTATAGGCCGCGTGGAACGAGATCGGCAGGTTCATCTCCTCCAAGAGTGCATAGGTCTTCATATAGGCGTTGTCGTAGACGGGCTTGTAGCGCGCCGACGTCACCATGAATCCGACGACGCCTTTCCTGTGCCCGAAATCCTTCACCACCTTGTACGTCGCCTCGGGATCGTTGAACGGCAGATAGAGCATCGAGCAGAGGCGCGGCTCGGCCGCCAGGATCGTCTCGCACAGCCACGCGTTGTAGGCGCGCGCGACCGCCACCTCGATCTCGACGCTGGGATGGAGGCCGAGATTGAGCATCGGCGTCGGGAAGAGGCAGATCATGTCGATGCCGATCGCGTCCATCCAGCGCTTCGTGAGCGTGACGTCGCGATGCGGGCTTGGCGGCGCCTTCTCAGTCCGGCGCAGCGTGTAGCGCGTGACGCGTCCGCCCACGTCCTGGAACCCCACTTGCGAGTTCATGAGCGTCGGCCGCCCGGCGCGTCATGCCCTCTTGGCGCTCGCCGTATGGCGGATGATCGGGTCCTCGATGAAGGGCACGATCTGGTCGAACGATTCGTTCTCGTAATGGTGCGCATCCACGTCGATGATGAGCGTGTCCTCGTAATGGCGCTGGCGCGCCTGGCGCTCGGCGTTCTTGAGGAGGGTGCGGCTGTCGAACTCCTCGGCGGCCGGTTCGCGGTACTTCACGTCCATCGTGTCCATGTCGCGGGTCCCTTGTCAGAGGGCGATGTAGAGCGCGCCGTCCTTTTCCGTGACGGCGAATTTCTGCAGGCGGATGCGGCGGTCGGTCGCGCACTCGCCGTTCTCGAGCTTGTATTCCCAGCCGTGCCAGGGGCAGACGATGTGCATCTCGCCTTCATCGAAGCGCTGCCCAAATGCGTCCGGTCGGGCGCCAGCACGTCCTCGCACCTTCGGCAGCATCAAGCCCTCGCAGGCGGGGCCGCCCTGGTGCGCGCACTGGTTGCGGTAGGCGAAGTATTTCCCGCCGTGGCGATAGACGCCCACGTCGATATCCCGGGCGCGACGATGCGCACCTCGCCGTCCTTCAATTCGCCCGTTTTGCACACGAACACGTCAACCATGTTCTGTCCCTTGGCCAGGCAGCGAGGATCAGGCACCGCTTGCCGGGGGTCAAGCGCCCGTTTCGCGCGGCTATGGCGCGGGCAACGCCATTGACGGGTGGGCGAGGCGGGTCTTACGCTTGCTGCGGCGCTCGTCGGGGTGCGCCTAAAACGGGTCGTGAAAGGATCGGGAGCAACATGGCCGAAGTCTTGGTATGCCGGGAGGGTGAAATCGCCGATGGCGGCGTACGGATCGTGCGCTCGGGCGAAGTCGAAGTCGGCGTCATCCGCCACGCCGGCAAGTATTACGCCTATCGCAACCAGTGCCCGCACCAGGGCGGTCCCGCCTGCGAGGGCGTGCGCATGCCGCAAGTGGTGGACGTGATCGGCAAGGACGGCATGTATCTCGGCCAGAAATTCGACGAGGCGGACATGCACATCGTATGCCCGTGGCACGGCTACGAGTACCATCTTACCGACGGCACGCATGTCTGCAATTCGCGCATCAGGTTGCAGAAATTCAGCGTCGTCGAGCGCAACGGAGAGGTGTATGTCGCAATCTGACGGCGCCAAGAGCGCGCGCATGGCCGAGCTCGCCGCCGAACTCGCCGGGCTCATGGCCGAGGCGGTCGACGAGAATCGCCTCGCCGATATTCCCGACGAGGCCCTGGGCTCGGTGTTCGCCGCCGGGATTCGCGCCTATGGCGCCAAGTGCCAGGAAGGCGACGCGCCGCCGCCCTTCGCGCGCAACATGGGCGTCACCGTCACCGATGTGATGATCGGCTGCACCGCGATGCTCGAGGCGGTCAATTCGCTCGTCTTCGAGTTGGGCCTGTGGCAATCCTGGACCAGCCTCGGCAAGCGCAAGCGCCACGTCGATTCGGATTCCGAAGTCGCCTCCTGAGAGGAGAGAGAACGCATGGATACCGTCAGTCTCCGCGATCATAGCCTCGAGGAATTCGACACGCCGACCTTGCTCGCCCATGCGGCCGAGCAGGCGGCCAAGCGCAAATACGAAGATTTCTGCATGGTCGACGTCGACTCGCACCATTACGAGACCGAGTTGTTCCAGCAGATCCTCGAATATATCGAGGACCCGGTGATGCGCCACCAGGCGAAGGTGCAGGGCGTGCGCGAAGGCGGCATCACGTCGCCGCGCGGCTCGTACCAGGAGATGGCCGGACGCGTCACGCGCTACAAGGGCCGCCACAAGGAGAAGACGCCGTCGGGCGTCAACCGCGACATCTCGCTGACGAAGCGCTGGATGGACGCGTTCGGCGTCGACTATACCTGTCTCTTCCCGACGCCGATGCTCTCGCTCGGATTGACGCCGCGCCCCGAGGTCGAGGTCGCGCTCTCGCGCGCATACAACCGCTGGCTCATCGACCACGTCACCTCGGCCGAGCCGCGCATCAAGGCGAGCCTCTATCTCCCGTTCAACGATCCGCCGGCGTGCGAGAAGATGATCGAGGAGCTGGGCGACAAGCCGGGCGTCGTCGGATTCTGCGTCACCGCGCCGCGCTACAAGGGCGTGTGGGACAATTGCTACGCGCGCACCTACGCCATGCTGCAAGAGCGCAAGCTGCCGCTCGGCGTTCCATTCCGGCTTCATGTGGGGCGGCGACCGCACGATGGAGCTGTGCAACCGCTTCATCGCCGTCCATGCGCTGGGCTTCACCTGGTACAACGTCGTTCACCTCACCAACTGGATCGTGAACGCGATGCCCGAGCGCTATCCCAATCTCAAGGTCGTCTGGATCGAGAGCGGGCTCGCCTGGCTCCCCTTCCTGATGCAGCGCCTCGACAACGAATACATGATGCGCTCGTCCGAGGTGCCGCTCCTCAAGAAGAAGCCGTCCGACTACATGCGCGACATGTACTACACGACGCAGCCGATGGAGATGGTGGAGAACAGGAAGGCGCTCGAGTTGACGTTCGAGCTCCTCAAGGCCGACACGCAGCTCCTCTATTCCTCGGACTATCCGCACTGGGACATGGATCTGCCGAGCACGATCTATGACCTGCCGTTCCTCAACGAACAGCAGAAGCGCAACATCCTCGGCGGCAACGCGCTCCGGCTCTTCAATCTTGAGCCGCAGGTGTCCGACGCCAAGCTCGCGCGCAAGGCGATGCGCACCGCCGCGCAGTAGCGGGCTTCACCACGTCATCCCCCTCGCTCGCGCCGCGGGCGAGGGGGATTTCGATTTTGCGGAGGGGCGGGCCCGAGGACGCATGAAGCGCGCAAGCGCCGCTGGTGCTCGAGAAAACCGGCTGGCTCTATGCCGGCGGCCATGTCGAGACGATCGACGGCAAGCAGTACACGGTCGGACAGATCTATGCCGAGTTCATGATCCCGGCCAAGAAGAAGCATCCCTATCCGGTCGTGATGGTGCATGGCGGCACCATGTCGGGCACCAACTACACCGGCACGCCCGACGGGCGCGAAGGCTGGGCGCAGCGCTTCGTGCGCGCGGGCTATGCCGTCTATGTCGTGGACCAGGTCGGCAAGGGGCGCTCGCCCAGCTATCCGGAGGTTTACGGGCCGTACGAAGCGACCGACATGTCGAACAACCAGGCAGCGCTACGTCGCGCAGGCGAAATTCGCTCAGTGGCCGCAGGCGCATCTGCACACGCAATGGCCCGGCGACGGCACGTTCGACGATCCGGCGGTGCAGCAGCTCGTCGCCTCGCAGATCCCGTCGATCAAGAGCTTCCATCGCCAGCAGGAACTCAACGTCGCGGCGCTCGTGGCGCTCGTCGACAAGATCGGGCCGGCGATCCTCATGGTCCATTCGCAGGCGGGCGCGTTCGGCTGGCCCGTGGCCGATCGGCGCCCGGACAAGGTCAAGGGCATACTCGCGATCGAGCCGAACGGGCCGCCCTATCATGCCGTGCAGTTCGCCGGCGCGCCCCTCTGGTTCAAGGATGGCGGCGTGGCGCTCGCCTGGGGCATCACCGACGTGCCGCTCGCCTATGCGCCGGCGGTGACGGATGCGTCCGAGCTCAGCTTCGTGCAGCAGGACAAGCCCGACGCGGAGGGTCTCGTGCGCTGCTTCGAGCAGGCGGCGCCCGCGCGCCAGCTTCCCAACCTGCAGAAGATGCCGGTGCTGGTCGTGACCGGCGAGGCGTCCTACCACGCGCCCTACGACCACTGCACCGTGAAGTATCTGCAGCAGGCGGGCGTCCATCCGGCCTGGCTCAAGCTCGCCGAGCACGGCATAAGCGGCAACAGCCACGTCATGATGCTGGAAAAGAACAGCGACGAGATCGCGGCGCAGATCATCGCCTGGACCGACAAGGCGATCCGCGCCCCGGCCCCGCGCGCGCCGGCAAAGCGCGCCGCGGCGGCGCAATAGAGCGGCGTGCAACTGCGTCCTTCGACTTCGCCCTTCCGCTGCGCCAGGCTATCGCCAGTGAGGAATTTCTTTAAGCTTCACCAAGCCTCATCCTGAGCGAAGCCCCGAGGGCGCATCGAAGGACGCTTTCCTTTACGCCGTCGCCTTGGCCGTGGCGAATTCGGGCATGACCTCGCTGGCGAAGATGCGCAAGCTGTCGAGCGACGGGCGCGGATCGACGAGGAGCACGTGCTCGACGCCGGCCGCCTGCAATTTCTTGAGGCGCGCGACGATCTCCTTGGGCGTGCCGAGCAGCGGCGCGTCGTCGAACTCCAACGGCGGCCCCGACTCGTCCTTGAGGTTCGAATAGCGCGCGGCGCCGGGGCCGCGCGCGAGCCCGCCGATGTTCTTCAGGACGTTGTAGCGCACCTCGAGCGCCTTCTCGCGCTCGGCGTCGTTCTTCACGATCTGCAAGCCGCGCGTCGCGCCCACCATCTCGGGATGATAGGCGCGGCCCATCTTCTTGCACTCGTCGCGGAAGGCCGCCACGCGCGCGATGGTGAGGTCGGTCGAGCCGATCTGGTCGATGAGCAGGTTGTAGCCCTCGCGCGCGGCGCGGCGGATCGATTCCTCGCTGCCGGCGCCGAGCCAGAAGGGCGGATGCGGCTGCTGCACCGGCGCGGGCTCGACCACGACGTTCTCGAAATGCCAGCGCTTGCCATGGTGCGAGAAGCGGCCGTGCTGCGCGCCCCACGCCTTGCGGATCACCTCGATCGCTTCATCGAAGCGCTCGCTCGCCTCGGCCTGCGGCACGCAGAAGCCGGCGAATTCGTAATCGCGATAGCCCTTGCCGACGCCGAAATCGAGCCGCCCGTCCGACAGGAGATCGAGCGTCGCCGCCTGCTCCGCGATCAGCACCGGGTTGTGCCACGGCAGCACGACGACCGCGGTGCCGAGACGGATGCGCTCGGTCATCGCCGCGATATAGCTCAGGATGTTGAGCGAGGCCGACACCTGGCCGAAGCCGGTGAAATGATGCTCGACGATGAAGACGCTGCCGAAGCCCAGTTTCTCGGCCTCGCGCACATAGGCGATATAGTCCCTGTAGCCGGTGCTGTCGCCTTGCGGCCCGCCGCCGCGCGAGCGCGCCCCGCCGAAGAGACCGAACTTCATCCCGCGCCTCCCTCACGCCCTTTTTCCCATGCTAGCCGCCCACGCGCCCGATGGGAATTCGTTTCAGGTGGGACGTTTTGCCCCACGCCGCTTCATCATCGGCGCGAGAAGGGTTTCCTGGCACACGCCCTCGGCGAGCGGCTTCGGCCGCCACTCGCGCGCGCGCTTGGCGATGCCGAGCAGCGGCGAATGGCGGTCGAGGCCGATCGCCTCGAGCCAGAACACATCCCGCCGCTCGCCGGCGATGCGCCCCTGGGCCGCCCGCGCCGCGGCCTCGCTCGCGCCATCGAAGGATATGACGTGCAGCGCCTCGCCGTCCGTCACATCGAGCGCATCGTCGATCTCGCTGGCGCCGCGATAGAGGTCGCGGCTCCAATCCGTGATGAGGTGCGTCCATTGGGCAAAGCCCCATTGCGCGCGGTATTCCTTGGTCTCGAACGCTTCGGGCGAAGCGACGCGCCACAGCGCCAGATATTTGCGCCGCGTGTCGAGTGCCACGGCTTCGTAGCGCTGCACCGAGATGAAGTAGCGGCAGGCCCAGCATCTCGTCCATCTTGGGGCCGCCATACCACGCATTCCACGGCCCGAGCTGCGCCGGATCGGTGAAATTGCAGCGCACGGCGTAGAGATAGGCATCGCTCATCGGATGGGGCTCACAGGATGAAGCTCACGGCGCCCAGGGAGCCGAGCTCTTCGGCATCGAGAATGGCGCGGCGCTCGGCGATCTTGAGCTCCGTGCCCTCGCGCCGCAAGCGATAGCGGTATTCGCCGACGAACACGCGCACGTCCTCGCCGCGGCGAAAGCGATGGATGATGAAATTGGCGCGCGCCTCGCATTCATCGCCGGAGAATTCCGTCACGCGCACGTTGCCGATCATGCGCCTGGTGCGCGAGTGCGGATATTCGGCGTGGCAGTTCCTGTCCTTGATGCGGCGCACGCGTTCCTTGAGCCGCGCGGTGTTGTCGGCGATGGTGAAGAGCGCGCTGCGGTGGTCGGCGTCGGGCTTGTCGTTGGGCGGCACGTAATAAGAGGCGTCGTCCGTCAAAAGCGCCAGCCACTCGTCGAGCCGCCATTCGTCGAGCAGCGCCGCCTCGCGATAGAACAGCTCCTCGACCTCGGCGCGCGAGGGGCGGGGGGCGCTCATCGCGCGCCCTCCATCAGCTCGCTCCAGCGCCGCCAGAAGACGCGCAGATGGCCTTCGTCGGTGTTGAGCTGGTCGTCTGCGTCCTTCGCCATGCCGCGCGAGAGATCGGACCACGGCACGTCGCGCCACGTGGCGCAGCCCTGCTGCACCAGCTCGAGCGCCGCCACGTCGTCGGGCGTGGCGAAGCCGCCCGGCCCGTAGAACGTGAGGAACGCGTCGAGCCTGCGCGCGCGCTGCGCCTCCGTCTCCTCGGCCGGTCCCAAACACCACGCGGTGACGTGCATGCGCTCGGCCGAGACCGGGAAGAACGTGCGGATCGTCACCGACGAGCCGTCATTGACGACGAGATTGGGGAACACGACGAGATTGCGGTTGGTGTCGGCGATGCGCGCCGCGCGCGCGGGGCCGAGACGCGCGACCAGCTCTTCGCGGATCTGCGCGATGTCGGATTTCGCGTCCTCGCCATAGATCGAGATCCACGCCGCGACCGGTCGGCCGCGGAAATTCGGGTTGTCGGTCGTGAGGTGGCCGTTGCCGAGGTCCTTGCCCGCGCCCTTCGTCGGCAGCAGCAATCCCTGCTGCGGCCGCGTCACGACCCCGGCCGAGCGCATGTAGTTGAGCCAGGTCGAATGCGTCGCCGGCAGGTGATAGTCGTCGACGCTGTTCTCCACGAGCAGCTTCCAGTTGGCGCGGATGTCGTATTCCTGCACGCCCGCGATCACTTCGAGCCGGCCCGAGGGCGATTGCTCGGTGACGAGGTCGATATATTCGCTTGCGCGCCCGCCAGATATTTCTCGAGCGGCTCGGCGGCGCGGTCGAAAGTGAGGAACCAGAAATCGCGGTACGCTTCGAGCCGCGGCGGCGCCGCGAGCCCGAGCGTCGCCTTGTCGAAGGCGGGGCCATAGGCGTCGTCCCCCGGCACGGTCACGAGCGCGCCCGTCCCGTCATAGGTCCAGCCGTGATAGGGGCAGGTGAAATAGCGCTGCTTGCCCTCGCGCTCGCTGCACACGATGGCGCCGCGGTGCCGGCACGAATTGACGAGGCAGCGCACTTGTCCCGCCTCGTCGCGGCAGAAGATGACCGGGCGCCCGGCGACGGTGCGGGTGCGGAACGCGCCCCTTTCCTTCAGCTCCGAGCCGTGCCCGACATAGATCCAGCAGCGCTCGAACACGCGCTTGCGCTCCTCGTCGAGAATGGCGGGCGACACGAGCGCTTCGCGGCTGACGCGGAACGTGAGCTTTTCCCGATCCTCGACGACGTAGCGGCCGCTCATGGCGCTCCTTTCGGGCGATCTCGCGGTGACTGTGTCGCCCGCGACGCTCCGGCGCAAGGCCCGGCGCGCCGATTGCCCTGGCCGGCGGTCCGTGCTTCAATCCGCGCCTTCCACAGTGAGAGGTGCGGCCATGGCAGACAGCGGAACGCTCACGAAACCTCGCGCCGGCATGAAGCTCGCGATCTCGCGCAAAGGCGAGGCGCGCTACGTCCCCGGCCGCCGCTCGTTCTTCAAGTATCGCGAATTGGGCGTGACCGACGGCACCACGGGCCAGATGCGCGCGCAGATCACCACCGCGATCTCGGCGATGGATCGCGAGACCGGCTGGCACTACCACACCTGCGAGATGCAGTTCGTCTATATGCTGCGCGGCTGGATCGATCTCGAGTTCGAGGGGCAGGACGGCGTGGTGCGGCTCGAGGCGGGCAATTCGGTGATGATCCCCGGCGGCCTGCCGCATCAGGAAATTCACACGTCCGAGGATTTCGAGATCTCTCGAAGTCTCGGTCCCGGCCGAGATGGGCACGGTCAACTGCGACAGGCCGGCGTGAACGACGAGGGACCGGCGCCGCTCTATCGCGTCTTCGTCCGCGACCTGGTGATCGCGGTCAGCATCGGCATCCACGCGCACGAAAAGCGCCAGCGCACGCGCGTGCGCATCAACGCCGAGCTCGATGTCGCGCTGCCGCTGCCGCGGCGCGACGATGTTTCGGAAGCGCTCGACTACGAGGGCATCGTCACCGGCATCAAGCAAATCGCCGACGCCAAGCACTTCAACCTGGTCGAGACATTGGCCGAGCGCGTCGCGACCTTGTGCCTTGCCGACCGCCGCGTGCGCATGACGCGCGTCACGGTCGAGAAGCTCGACATCTATCCCGAGGCGGAAAGCGTCGGCTGCGTCATCGAACGCAGCCGGGAACCGCTCGGCCGCATTCGCGGCAGAGCTCGATCGCGCGCCTGGCGCTGATCGCCTCCTGAAGCAGCAGCGCCTGGCGCGTTTCGCGCGACGTCGTGCGCGCGCACGATCTGCGCGCCGTTCCTCACCGCCTGCGAGCGCGCCGGCGATCGAGCCGGCAAGCCGCGCGTCGGCGGGTGCGGCGCGTACCGGCGAGCCGCGCCAGAAACGATTTCCGCGACAGCCCCACCATCACGCCGGTGCCGAGCCCTTGGAAGAGCGCGAGGCGGCGCAGGATCTGGAGATTGTGGGCCTCGCGTCTTGCCGAAGCCGATGCCTGGATCGATGACGATGCGCGACGCGCGGAATTCCCGCCGCCGCGCACGCCGCAATCCGCGCCGCGAGCGCGTCGAGCACGTCGAGCGGCGCGAAGCGGTAGCGGGGCTCGCGCTGCATCGTCGCCGGCTCGCCCTGCATGTGCATGAGGACGACGCTTGCGCCGCGCGCGCGCGACGATGGCGCTGCTGTCCGGGTCGGCCAAGGCGCTCACGTCGTTGACGATGCGCGCGCCGGCTGCGAGCGCCATCGCCATCGTGGCGGCATGGCGCGTGTCGACCGAGATCGGCGCGCCGGTCGCCGCGAGCGCGCGCACGACCGGCTCGATGCGGCGAATTTCCTCCGCGGGCGCAACCGGTGCGGCACCCGGCCGGGTCGACTCCCCGCCGATGTCCAGGATGTCGGCGCCCGCCGCCAAGAGCGCGCGCCCGTGCGCGACGGCGTCGTCCGCCGCCAGGAACCGGCCGCCGTCGGAAAAGCTGTCGGGCGTGACGTTGACGATGCCCATGACGAGCGGCCGGGCGAGCTTCAGCCCGGCCCAGTCCGGGCGCGGCGCGCTGAGCGCTTGGAGCCGTGCCGCGATGTGGCGCTCGACTTCAGGCCCGCGCGCGGCGGCCCAGACGCGCAGCTCGGCTGAGCGGCGCCAGCGCCGAGAGCACTTCGTCGTCGCGCCGCGCCAGGATTTCGACCGCCGCGAAGCTGCGCCGGCTGCCGGCGAGCGGCAGCGCGAACCCGTGCTCGACCGCACGCGCGGCGGCAGATCCGGCCAGCAGCGCCGCAGGGCAAAGCCACGCCGGACAGTACCGCTGCGCCGATCGCCTCGAGCGGGACGGAAACGATCCTCGATTCGCCCATTGCCGCCATTCTGCCATCCCCGCGCAGCACCTGCATTTGCTGCAATGCGGCCATGTTCCGCCGCCGGTTTGCGGCCTCGCCCGACTCCGCCAATATAGCGGGGTGAACGCCGGTTCGGCGTTTCCTCCCTGAACTTGGGCCGCGCCTTGCGCGGCCCATTTTTTTGCGCTGCAGGATCGGCCGGAGCCGGGTGTTTGCCGCCGACGCAGGGACGCCATGAAGCCCGTGTCTTTTTGTGGCCGTCCGCGCCGCTCTCGCCGCAGGCGCTGCGCCGCGCGCGCAGTTCGTTTGCAGCTGGGATAATTAGCGTGTCCGATCCGGGTCTTGGTTGCCGCGAGCGCGGCCTTTTCGCAGCTGCGAAAAGGCTTGCCATCAAAGCTTCACGCCCTTAAGGTTTTGGCGGCGAATGGCTGCTGGGCTCTTTAACCGGCAGTTCCCGTGCGGCGCGCAAGCGCCGCTTGGGGCCGGAACCGGTCGGGAGAGCCGGGCCGCTTCGCCGCTGTCCCCGCCCGGGGACCGCATGCCGCAAGACGCCGGAGGGGCTCGCGACGGCCGCCCGGTGGGGGAACTGGCAACGACGCGGGGGGATATGACCCAACTGTGCGCGGCGCTCGTGGGGCGCCTCTTTCCTGAGCGGCAGTTCCTGCTGCGCAGCGGAGAAAAGGTGCGCTACCTGCTGCTTCCGGGCTGGATGCAGGCAGGGGCGCTGGCGCTGGTCCTGGCGGTCGTGGGCGGGGTCGGCGGGCTCGCCGGTGCCTACCATCACCTGCACAAGGCGATCCACGAGAAGGAGCTTGCGGCCGAGGCCGCCGTGGCGCGCGCCGCCGCACTCGCCGATTTGCGCCAATCGGTCGCCGACGCCGATGCGCAATACAGCCAGATGTCGGACCAGTTCGACGAGATGAAGGCGCAGCTCGACAGCGCCAACGCCGACAACGAGACGCTGCGCAATTCGATCGATGCGGCCGAGGCGCGCGTCGCCGTCATGGACAAGACACGCCTCCAGCTCGAGAAGCGCCTCAAAGGTGCCGAGCAAGCGCTCAACGGCAAGAACGGCAACGTCGCGCAACTGCAACAGCAATTGGGGCAGAGCCGCACCGAGCTGCACGTGGCGGAGCTCGCGCGCGGCGCGTTGGCCGCGAAGCTGCAACAGCTCCAGACGGATTCCGCGACCTCTTCGACGCACACGAGCCAGTTGCGCGACTCGCTCGCGGCGCGCGAGCAGGAATTGCGCCAGATGGCGAGCGATCGCGACCGGCTGCGCACGCAGCTCACGCAGCAAGACACCGCGCGCCCCGGCGCCGGTGCGACCGGCTATGCCAGCTCGCTCGAACAGCTCATCGCCTCGACCGGGATCGACATCGAGCGCTATATCGGCCGGATTTCCGCGCCGGCGCCCGCGGTCGGAGAGGGCGGCCCCTACATCGCGTTCGATGCGCGCCGCCAGGCGCAAGCGGACAAGGAGCGCCAGCAGCAATTGCAGGCGCTCGCCAAATCGCTGCCGCTCGCGGCGCCGTTGGCGCACTACCAGCTCGAAAGCCCGTTCGGCCCGCGCGTCGATCCGATCAATCACCGCGAGGCGTTCCATTCCGGCGTCGATCTCGCCGCGCCCTATCGCTCGCCGGTACTGGCGACCGCGCCGGGCGTCGTGACCTTCACCGGCGTCAAGGACGAATACGGCCGCGTCGTCGAGGTGACGCACGCGCACGGCATCGTCACGCGTTTTGCGCATCTGCACCGCATTCTCGTCGCGCCCGGCCAGAAGGTCGCGCTGCATCAGCCGATCGGCGAACTCGGCTCGACCGGCCGCAGCACCGGCCCGCACGTCCATTACGAGGTGCTGGTGGACGGCAACCCGGTCGATCCCGCGAAATTCCTCGAAGCGGGCAAGGGCGTCGTCCAGATCAGCGAGACGAAGTAGGGGCGCTATATCGTCGTCCTCGTCCGCCAGGCGCGGGAGTGACGTCCCGAGCGATCCCGGCTTTCGCTTTCGCGGGAACGACGGGACATTTCACGGTCCGGCCTAATATCCGCGGCAAAAAAATCGCGATCGACATTGCCGCCGGACAGCACCACGGCAACCGTGCCGCCCGCCACGTCGAGTTTTCCGGCCAGCACCGCGGCGAGAGCGGCGGCGCCGCTCGGCTCGGCGACGAGCTTCAGATCGTCGAACGCCGCCGCCATCGCGCGCTCGACCTCCTCATCGCTCACCGGGATGCTGCCGGCGAGATGCTTCTGCGCCAGCGCGAAGGTCAGGACGCCGGTCGTCGTGGCGAGCAGCGCATCGCAGATGGAGCGCCGCGTCCCGCTCGTTCGCAACGCGCCGGCCCGCGGCGAGCGAGCGGCGCAGATCGTCGAACTGCTCGGGCTCCGCGGCATAGGTCTTCGTCGCCGGGCTCTTCGCCGCAAGCGCGAGCGCGATCCCGCCGATGAGGCCGCCGCCGCTGCAGGGCGCCACGACCGCGTCGAGCCGCGCGCCCTGCGCCGCCGCCTGCGCCGCGAGCTCGAGCCCGACCGTGCCTTGCCCGGCGATGACGCGCGCATCGTCGAACGGCGGCAATAATTCGGCGCCGCGCTCGGCGGCGATGCGCTGGGCGATCGCCTCGCGCTCCTCGATGGCGCGGTCGTAGAACACGATCTCGGCGCCATGAGCGCGCGTATTCGCGACCTTGATCTGCGGCGCGTCCGCCGGCATGACGATGGTCGCGCGCATGCCGAGGATCGCCGCCGCGGCCGCCACGCCCTGGGCGTGATTGCCCGAAGAGTAGGACACGACGCCCTTCGCCGCGCGCGGCCGCATCGAGCTGCGCCAGCGCATTGTAGGCGCCGCGGAACTTGAACGAGCCGGTGCGCTGCAGGCATTCCGCCTTGACGAGGACGCGCGCGCCCACGCGCCGGTCGAGCGCGTCGGACGAGAGCAGCGGCGTCGCGGCGGCCAATCCCTTGAGCCGCCCTGCCGCCTGTTCGATATCGGCAAGCGTGGGGAGAAGCGGTTCGGAGCCCGATGCGAGGGTCATCGGCGGAATGTCCGGCCGCGCGGTGCGCAAGGCAAGCGCCGCGCCAGCATCGCAGTAAGGGCGCGTTCGGGTGACGCTACCGCCTGAGATCGGTCTGGAGCGAGAAGGCGAGGCGGCGGTCGCCGAGGCGGAAGCGATAGACCTGGAGGTTCTCGAGCACGCGCTGCACGTAGTTGCGCGTCTCGGCGACCGGGATCGATTCGATCCAGTCGATCGCGTCGATGCTCTTGCTGCGCGGGTCGCCGAAATCCTGGATCCAGTCGTGGACGCGCGCGGGCCCGGCATTGTAGGCCGCGACCGCGAGCACGTAGGAGCCGCCGAAATCGCCGAGCATCTCGCTGAGATAGGCGCGGCCGAGCGTGAGGTTATAGCGCACGTCGCCGGTCAGGCGGCTTTGCGAGAACGGTATCTGCAGCGAGCGCGCGACGAGCTTGGCCGTCGCCGGCATGAGCTGCATCAATCCGCGCGCGCCGGCGGTGCTCACCGCGCCGATGTCGAACGCGCTTTCCTGCCGCGTCATGGCGAGGATGAGCGGATGCTCGACCGTGCCGCCGGGCGGCAGATCCTCGAGCGGGTAGCCCTCGGCCAAGAGCGTCACCCCGGCATAGCTCGCGCGCTTGGCCGCGCCGATGGCGAGATCGAAGCGGCCGATGTCGCTCGCGAGGTGCGCGATGAGCGCGTGATCGACCGGCGTCTGGGCGCCGTCGCTCAGCGCACGGACGAAGGTGCGCACGTAATCGTCGGCGCCGATCGCGGCAAACGCGCGCGTCACCCGGACGACGTCGCGGCGCTCGAAGGCGGCGGCTTCGGCCGGCGTCGGATTGGGCTCGGCGATGCGCGCGCCGTCGGCCGCGCCGATATGCGCTGCCGCCAACTGGCCGTAATAGGTCGTCATGAAGCCCGCCGCGGTCGTGTACCAGCCATTGGCGAGCTGCGGATGGTTCATGGCGTCGGCGGCCTCGGCCGACCAGAAGGCGCCGCGCGCGCGGCTGATCGGCAGCTTCACCGTCTGGTAAAGCCGCGCGAAATGGTCGTACGCCCTGTCGGGCTTATGCTCGAAGCGCAGCGCGATCCAGCCCGCCAGGAACTCGAGCTCGGCGAAATGCGCGCCGGTGACGGCGCCGTGCGCGGCGGCGATGCGGTAGGCCGAGCTTCTGTTGCCGGCGGCGAGCGCGAAGCGCGCCAGCACCTCGCGCTCGACGGCCCACGCCTCGGGATGGCTCGTCTCGGTCGGCGCCCCGTCCAGGAGCGCGATCGCGTCGGCGTAATGCTCCTTGCGGCGGCGCCAGCGCACGCGCTCGTAGAGCAGGCCGGGGTCGCGCTGCAGCTCGGGGGGCACGCGCGACATGAGCCGTTCGGCGCCCGGCTCCTCGGCGGCGAGCGCGAGCCGCGCCTCGGCCAGCGCGCGGTATTCGGGCGGCACCAGCGGATAGTCGCGCCGCGCCGCAACCGTGCTGCCGTCCCACACGAGACGGTCGACGCGGGCGACGTAATCCGCCGCGCGCAACAGGCCGCGATAGCGTTGCAGGAACGAGCGCTCGCCGCTGCGGTCGAAATCGGCGTTGACCCATACGTCGCGGATGAGCGCGAGCCCGTCCGCGCGCTTGCCGTGGTCGAGCCAGAGCTGCGCCTCGCGCAGCTTGCCGGCGATGCTGATCGGCGGGTGGGCGGCGAACCAGTTGAGAAGCGTGGCGTCCGAAACATCGCCCGAGGCGGCTTCCGCGCGCTCTTCGAGCTTGACCTGGCCGGGCCAGTCGGGATGCGCCGAGATGAAGGCCGCGATCTCGGCGAAGCCGCCGCCGCCGCGCATCAACGCCACCCATTCGACCGCGAGCGCGAGCGCCTGATCGTGCGTTCCGGCCGCTTCGCGCGAGGCCGCCGCAAGGTCGCCCGCCCGGGCCAGCGCGAGCGCGCTGCGGTAGAGCCGCGCGTCGCGTCGGTCAGCTCCGCGGCCGGCGCGGCCTTGATGGCCAGAAGCAGGAACGCCAGGACCAGGGCGGCGGCGCGAAACAGGTTCGGCAACGACAGCTCCCACGCGCCGGCCATAATCGGCGGGCGAAGAATTTACCATGATACTCGCGCCATTCCTAACGAGACGAAAACGGGAATGTTCATTCGCGCCACAGTTGGCACGGGTTGAAGCGGCGTTGGCCGTCCGTTAAGGTTGGTTGATCGGCCCTTTCCGCCGGAGGACGCCATGTTCAAAGGCTCGCTGGTCGCGCTCATCACGCCGTTCAAGAACGGCGCCGTCGACGAGAAGCGCTTTCAGGCCTTCGTCGACTGGCAGATCAAGGAAGGGACGCATGCCGTCGTGCCGTGCGGCACGACCGGCGAATCGCCCACGCTCAGCCATGCCGAGCACAAGCGCGTCGTCGAGCTGTGCGTCGAGGTGGCGAAGGGCCGGGTCCCGGTCATCGCCGGCACCGGCTCCAACTCGACCGCGGAGGCGATCGACTTCACGCGCCACGCCCAGAAGGCGGGCGCCGACGGCGCGCTCGTCGTCACCCCTTATTACAACAAGCCCACCCAGGAAGGGCTCTACCAGCACTTCAAGGCGCTGAACGACGCGACCGACCTGCCGATCCTGATCTACAACATCCCGGCGCGCTGCGTCATCGACATGAGCGTCGCCACCATGGCGCGCCTCGCCAAGCTGCCGCACATCGTCGGCGTCAAGGACGCGACCAACGACCTCGCGCGCCCGCTGAAGACGCGGGCCGCGTGCGGGCGCGATTTCGCCATGCTGTCGGGCGAGGACGGCACCGTGCTGGCGTTTCTGGCGCAGGGCGGCGACGGCTGCATCTCGGTGACGGCGAACGTGGCGCCGCGCGCGTGCGCCGACATGCACGAGGCGTGGCAGAAGGGCGATGCCGCGCGCGCCATGGCGTTGAACGAGCGCCTGGCGCCGCTGTCCGACGCGCTCTTCTGCGAGACGAGCCCGGCGCCGGTCAAATTCGCGGCCTCGCTGCTCGACAAATCGACGCCCGACGTGCGCCTGCCGCTCGTCGCCGCGTCGGCCGAGGCGCAGGACAAGGTGCGCGGCGCCATGCGCGCCGCCGGCGTCCTCAACTAACGAGGCGATGGCGCTCCGCGGGGACGAACGGTACGTCGCGCAGAACCGCCGCGCGCGGCACGATTACGCGTTCGAGGAGACGCTCGAGGCCGGCATCCAGCTCGTCGGATCCGAGGTCAAGGTGCTGCGCCAGGGCCTCGCCAGCATCAACGAGGCCTATGCGACCGAGCGCGGCGGCGAGATTTTCCTGCTCAACGCGCATTTCCCGATCTATCCCGCGGCGCGCTTCAACCACGAGCCGCGCCGCCCGCGCAAGCTCCTGCTGCGCCGGCGCGAGATCAAGCGGCTCCTGGGCGCGGTGAAGCGCGAGGGCGTGACGCTCATCCCGCTCGCCGTCTATTTCAACGAGCGCGGCCGCGCCAAGCTCGAACTCGGCCTCGCCAAGCACCGCCGCAAGGAAGACCGGCGCGAGGTCGAAAAAGCGCGCGACTGGCAGCGCGACCGCGGCCGCCTCATGCGCGAGAGGGGATAGCGCCTACTGCGCGGCGGACGGCACGATCTCCGCCGGTCCCTCGCCGCCGACGAGACGGCGCGGCACCAGGAACATCGACGCGGCGCCGATCAGGAACACGGCGCCCATCGACAGCATCGAGGCGGTGTAGGTGCCGGTCGCGTCCTTCATGATGCCCATGATGAGCGGCGTCACGGCCGTGCCGGCGATGCCGATGACGTTCAGGAACGCGATGCCGGCGGCGCGCGCGTTGGGCGGCAGCATGAGCGAGGGCAGCGTGAAGAACACCGGCCACGCCGAGACCGTACCGATGTTGGCGAGCACCAGTCCGGCGAGCTGAACCGGCGGATTGTCGACGCCCGCGGCGATGCACCAGCCGATCACGCCGAGCAGCATCGGCAGCACGCAATGCCAGAAGCGCTCGCGCGTCCGGTCGGCGTGGCGCGTCCACAGCGGCATGACGATGAGCGCGGCGATCGCCGGCACGGCGGTCAGAAGCCCGATCACCCAATAAGGCGTGCCGGGCTTGTTGATGGAGTGCAGCAGCAGCGGCGTCCACGTGCCGAGCGCGGAGGCATTGCCGATGTCGCAGCCATAGGCGAAGCAGACGATGAGGAAATTGCGGCTCAATATCTCGCGCGTGGCCGAGCGGCGCAGCGTTTGCGGCGCGCGGCGCGCGCGCTCGTCCTCGTCGCGCTGGAGCGCCGCGGCGAGCGTCGCCCGCTCGTCCGCGCTCAGCCACTTCGCGTCCTTCGGCTTGTCGGTGAGGAACCAGAAGGCGATGACGCCGAGGATGACCGACGGCAATCCCTCGATGAGGAAGAGCCAGCGCCATCCCGCCACGCCGAGAAAGCCGTTGAGCCCCAGAATGAGGCCCGACACGGTCGCGCCGAGCGCGATCGCGATCGGCTGCGCGATCATGTAATTGGACTGGGCGCGGGCGCGGTAGAATTGCGGGAACCAGTAGGTCATGTAGAGCACCGTGCCGGGCGCGAACCCGGCCTCGGCGATGCCGACGATGACGCGCAGCGTGATGAGGCTCTTGGCGCCGACGATGAACATGCAGGCGCACGACGCGATGCCCCACGTCACGGCGATGCGCGCCAGCCAATAGCGCGCGCCGACGCGCTCCATGACGAGGTTGCTCGGAATCTCGAACAGGAAATAGGCGATCGCGGCCAACGACAGCGCCAGCGCGAACGTCGAGGCCGAAATGCCGATGTCCTTGTTCATGGTGAGCGCGGCGAAGCCGACATTGCCGCGATCGACGAAGTTCACCATGAAGAGCAGCATGATGAACCACAGGAACCGGCGCGACACCTTGCCGAAAATCTGCTGCTCGGTCGCGCTGAAATTGCCCTCGCTCACTATTCCCTCCCTGGCCCGCTGCGCTCTCTTATGTCATTGCGGGCGCAAGCGGCGCAATCTCCCGCCCGCCCAGCACCTCGCCGAGCGCCACGAACACGTCCTCGAACATTTTGGCCGTGAGCCGCCCGGTATTGGTGTTGTAGCGCGAGCAATGATAGCTGTCGGCGAGCACGAGCCCGCGCTGCAGGCGATGGAGCGCGCCGTGCGCGAAGGGATGCGCCGCGCGCCGCTCGCCCAGCGCCGCCAGCACCGAGCCATGCGCGACGGCGCCCAAGGCCAGCACCGCCGCGAGGTTCCCCATCGCCGCGATCTCGGCGCCGAGGAACGCGCGGCATGACGCGATCTCGGCCGGCATGGGCTTGTTCTCGGGCGGCACGCAGCGCACCGCGTTGCTGATGCGGCAGCCCGCGAGCGTCAGCCCGTCGTCGGCGCGGGCATCGTAGCGCCCGCGCGCATGGCCGAATTTCAGGAGCGTCGCGTAAAGAAGGTCGCCCGCGTAATCCCCGGTGAAAGGCCGGCCGGTGCGGTTCGCGCCCTTCAATCCCGGCGCCAAGCCGACGATGAGAAGCCGCGCGTCCAAGGCGCCGAACGAGCGGCACCGGCGCGTTGTGCCAATCGCCATGCTCGGCGCGCTGCGCCAGCGCGGAATTTTTGCAGGCGCGGGCAGAGCGCGCAGTCGCGCCCGGGCTCGTCCGGCGCCGGCACCTCGCTCACGTCGCGAGCGCTTGGCTCTCGCGGTGATGGGTGCGCATGATCTGCGGCGCAAGATCCTGCAGCTCGATGAAGGTGTCGGCCTGGCGGCGCAGCTCGTCGGCGATCATCGGCGGCGCCGAGCGCGTCGTCGAGACGACCGAGACGCGCACGCCCTTCCTCTGCACCGCCTCGACGAGGCGGCGGAAGTCGCCATCGCCCGAGAACAGCACGATGTGGTCGAGATGCTGCGCCATCTCCATCACGTCGATGGCGAGCTCGATATCCATGTTGCCCTTCACCTTGCGCCGGCCGAAGCCGTCGGTGAATTCCTTCGCCGGCTTCGTCACCATGGTGTAGCCGTTATAATCGAGCCAATCGACGAGCGGGCGGATCGGCGAATAGTCCTGGTCCTCCAACAGCGCCGTGTAATAGAAGGCGCGGATGAGCCGGCCCTTGGCGCCGAACAATTCCAGAAGCCGCTTGTAGTCGATGTCGAATTGCAGCGCGCGCGCCGCCGCGTAAAGATTGGCGCCGTCGATGAACAAGGCTATTCGTTCGGTTGCATAAAACATGATTAACGGCGCTCCATATCCCTTTCCTTATGTCACCGCATTTGGCGCGAAGCGTCGGGCCGCGTCAAGCGCAGGCCCGGGCGGCCGCTACGCCTTGATCAAGATCATGCTTCGTCTCTCCCTTGCTCCGGCGCGGAGAGGATGATCGCGCCATGATCCTGATCGCGCTGGGCGCCAATCTGCCGAGCGCCGCCGGCGCGCCCGTGGAAACGCTGAAGGCGGCGCTCGCGGCGCTCGCAGGCGAGGGCGTCCGCGTGCGCAAGACCTCGCGCTGGTACCGCTCGGCGCCGGTGCCGGAAGCGGCGCAGCCCGATTACGTCAACGCCGTCGCCATCGTCGAAACATCGCTCGATCCCAAGGCGCTGCTTGCGCTGCTGCACCGGATCGAGGCGCGCTTCGGCCGCGTGCGCGGCGCGAAGAACGAAGCGCGCACGCTCGACCTCGATCTCCTCGCTTACGAGGACCGCGTCGATGATGGCGCCGACGGGCCGATCCTGCCGCATCCGCGCCTGCACGAGCGCGCCTTCGTGCTGCGCCCGCTCGCCGAGATCGCGCCGCGATTGGCGCCATCCGGTGCTCGGCCGCACCGCGGTTGCGCTCGCAAAGAATTTACCGCCGGATGCCGACGCCACCCCTTTATGAGGGATTTTGCCGCCCCGTGGCCGCGTATAAATCGGCGGCAATGGCGCCGTCGTCGGGAGGAATCATGGACCGGTCCGTTCGCGACCAGATCGACCAGCGCGTCATCGATCTCTACGACGACTTCACGCACGCGCATCTCGACCGCAGGATTTTCCTCGAGCGGCTGACGGCGCTCGTCGGCTCCAGCGCGCTTGCGAGCGCGATGATGGCGCTGCTGCGCTCCAACTACGCGCTGGCGGCGATCGTGAGCGCCGACGATGCCGCGCCTCGCGACGCAGATGATCACATATCCCGGCGCGAGCGGGCCGGTGAAGGCCTATCTCGCGCGGCCGAAGGGTACGGAAAAGCTCCCCGGCATCATCGTCATTCACCAGAACCGCGGCCTCAATCCGCATATCGAGGACGTGGCGCGGCGGCTGGCGCTCGCGGGCTACGTGGCGCTCGCGCCCGACTTCATGTCGCAGCTCGGCGGCACGCCCGCCGACGAGGACAAGGCGATGCAGGAATTCGGCAAGCTCGATCGCGCGGTCGCCACCGCGGATGCGGTGAAGGCGGTGGCATATCTCAAGACCCGTCCCGACGTCGGCAAGATCGGCGCGGTCGGATTCTGCTGGGGCGGCGGCAACGCCAACGAGCTCGCCGTAGGCTCGCCCGATCTCGCCGCGGTCGTCGTCTATTACGGCGTGGCGCCGCCGCTCGACCAGGTGGCGAACATCAAGGCGGCGATGATGCTGCACTATGCCGGGCTCGACACGCGCGTCGGCGCCTACGCGGCCCGGCTACGAGGACGCGCTGAAGAAGGCCGGCGTGAGCTTCCAGTCCTTCACCTATGAGGGCGCCAACCACGCCTTCAACGACGACACCACGGCGCGCTACGACGAGGCGGCGGCCAAGCTCGCCTGGCAGCGCACGCTCGATTTCTTCGCGCAGCATCTGAAGGCGTGAGCCTTCATCCCACGCCGTCATTGCGAGGAGCGCATGCGCCGAAGCAATCCTCCGGGGGATTGCTTCGCTGCGCTCGCAATGACAATGTGAGGGCAAGGGAGGCGCTCATGGGCATGACGATGGCGGAGAAAATCCTGGCGAAGGCGGGCGGGCTCGCGAACGTCTCGCCCGGCGACATCGCCGTCGTGTCGGTCGGCACCGCGGTCTTCCTCGACATGAATTTCCTGCCCGAGAGCTGGCGCGAAATTCTGAAGCTCGACGATCCCGACAAGGTCGTCGTGGTGCTCGATCACCTGGCGCCGGCGAACGATCCGCAGACCGCGGCGGCGCACAAGCGCGCGCGCGAGTTCGTGGCCCGCTTCGGCATCAAGCGCTTCCACGACATCGGCTACGACCAGGGCATCAGCCATGTCGTCGTCGCCGACAATGCCTATGCGCTGCCGGGCACGGTGCTGGTCAATCCCGACAGCCACACCTGCGGCGGCGGCGCCTTCAACTGCGCCGCGCGCGGCGTGGGCTTGCCCGAGACGCTGTTCGCCGTCACGACGGGCCGCACCTGGTTCCGCGTCGGCGAGACGATCCGCTACGAGCTTGCGGGCAAGCTCAAGCCCGGCGTCTCGGCCAAGGATGTGTTCCTGACCATCGCCGGCAAGCATGGCGCGCACGTCAACCAGAATGTCGAATATGGCGGCCCGGGCGTCGCCAATCTCAGCATCAACGCGCGCCGCACGCTCGCCATCATGGGAACGGAGCTTTCGGCCGAGTTCGTGATCTTCGAGCCCGACGACGCCCTGCTCGAGTACGTGCGCGCGCGCAACAAGGCGCCGTTCGAGGCGGCCTGGCCCGATCCTGACGCGCGCTACAAGGAAACGAGGCGCGTCGATCTCGATGCGATCGAGCCGCTCGTGGCGCTGCCGGATTCCGTCATCGAGAACTCGGTGCCGGTCGGGCAGGTGGCGGGCCAGAAGATCGACCAGGCCTTCATCGGCTCGTGCGCCAACGGCACGCTCGACGATTTCGCGGTGGCGGCGAAGGTGGTGAAAGGCAAGCGCGTGGCCAAGGGCGTGCGCCTCATCGTCACGCCGGGCTCGCAGGCGATCTATCGCGCCGCGCTCAAGGCGGGCTATGTCGAGACCCTGGTCGATGCCGGCGCGGTCGTGACCGCGGCGACGTGCGGCGCCTGCTTCGGCGGCCACATGGGCGTGCTCGGCGCGGGCGAGGTGTGCATCACCGCGAGCACGCGCAATTTCAAGGGCCGCATGGGCGATCCCTCGGCCCGCATCTTCATGGCCTCGCCCGCGACCGTGGCGGCGTCGGCCCTGGCCGGCACGATCGCCTCGGCCGCGAATTATTTCGCGGGAGACCTCGCATGATCGAGGCGAAGCTGTGGAAGTTCGGCGACGACATCAACACCGACCTGATGCTGCCCGCCACCGTCCAGGCCAAGTCCGAGGCCGAGCAGGCGAAGGCCGTGTTCCTGGCGAACCGCCCCGGCTGGGTCGACGAGATGCGGCCCGGCGACGCGATCGTGGCGGGGCGCAATTTCGGCATGGGCTCGAACCGGCCGGCCTCGCGCTCGCTGCGGAATTGCGGCGTCGCCTTCCTCATGGCGGAATCGATCAACGGCCTGTTCTTCCGCAACAGCGTCAATTACGGGCTCCTGGCGCTCGAATGTCCGGGCTGCGCCGAGGCTTTCGCCGAGGGCGACCGCGCCGCCTTCGACCCCGAGGCCTGGCGCGTGACGAACCTGCGCACGGGCGCCTCGCTCGCGCCGCTCCCCATTCCCGAGCGGCTCCTCGGCCTGATGCGCGGCGGCGGCATCTATCCGCTCATGGAAAAGGAGGGACTCATCGCGCCTAAGTTGCGCTGAGTCCGTCCACATACCCCAAAAGGCGAGCGTTCCGCTACTTCGGGGCAGATGCGCTGAGTCAAAGATTTGCCTACGGTGCCGACCGAGCCCCCGCGCGTGTTCTCTAGGACGGGCGGACTGAAAAGAATGCCGGACACCAGGGAACATCGAAAATTGAAGGGCTCGATCACCGAGGCTGACCAGCAATTGTCGGCGCTGGTGCGCGGCATCGTCGACTACGCCATCTTCATGCTCGATCCGTCCGGCATCGTCATGACCTGGAACGCCGGCGCCGAGCGCATCAAGGGCTACGGCGCCGATGACATCATCGGCCAGCATTTCTCGCGCTTCTACACGCTGCCCGACCGCGAGGCGGGCCTGCCGCAGCGCGCGCTGCGCGAGGCCGCAAAAGAGGGGCGCTACGAGGCGGAAGGCTGGCGCCTCAGGAAGGACGGCACGCGCTTCTTCGCCAGCGTGGTGATCGACGCGATCCGCGACGATCGCGGCCAGCTCATCGGCTTCGCCAAGATCACGCGCGACATCACCGAGCGGAGGAAGACCGAGGAAGCGCTCGTCGAGAGCGAGCACATGGTGCGCGACATCATCGACATGGCCTTGGACGGCTTCGTCCAGATCGATGAAACGGGCCGCATCCTCGAATGGAACGCGCAAGCCGCGGCGATCTTCGGCTGGACGCGCGCCGAGGTGCTGAACCGAGAAGCTCGCCGACCTCGTCATCCCGCCCGAACAGCGCGCCGAGCACTGGGCCGGGTTCGAGCGCTTCCTCGGCAGCGACCAACGGTCGGCGATCGGGCGCCGCATCGAGATGGGCGCCGTGCGCAAGGACGGCGCCAAGATCCGCGTCGAGGTCGCGGCCACGGCCCTGCGCCGCCGCGACGGGTTCCTGTTCAACGGCTTCATCCGCGACTTGACGGAAAAATCCGCGATCGAGGCGCAGCTTCGCCAGTCGCAGAAACTCGAGGCGCTGGGCCAGTTGACGGGCGGCGTGGCGCACGATTTCAACAATCTCCTGACCGTGGTCGTGGGCAATCTGGAGATTCTGCTGCGGCGCTTGCGCACGTTGGCGGCGGCGGAAAGCGATCTCGACGCCCCGGCCAATGCCGCGCTGCGCGCCGCCAACCGCGCCGCGCTGTTGACGCGCCAGCTGCTCGCGTTTTCGCGCCAGCAGACCTTGCAGCCGCGCGCGACCGACATCGCGAAGCTCGTCCAAGGCACGGTGACGCTCCTGCGCCGCACGCTCGGCGAGGCCATCGCCATCGACCTGCTGATGGGCAACGAACTGCGCACCGCCCTGGTCGATGCGAACCAGCTCGAGAACGCGCTCCTCAATCTTGCGCTCAATGCGCGCGACGCCATGCCGGATGGCGGCCGCCTCACCATCGACGTGGTGAACCTCACGCTCGCGCGCACGCTGCGCGCGGTGCCCGAGGATGTTCCGCCGGGCGACTATGTCGCGATCACCGTGACCGATACCGGCACCGGCATGTCGGACGCCGTGCTGCTGCGCGCGTTCGAGCCGTTCTTCACGACCAAGGAGATCGGCAAGGGATCGGGCTTGGGACTGCCGCAGGTCTATGGCTTCATGCAGCAGTCGGGCGGCCGCATCGCGATCGTCAGCGCCGAGGACCGCGGCACCACCGTCACGCTCTATCTGCCGCGCCATGATGCCGCGGCGGCCCCGTCCGAGCCGGCGCCGCGCCCGCGCCCGCCCGCGGCGGGACGCGAGACGATCCTGGTGGTGGAGGACGACGAGGACGTGCGCCGCTTCACGACGGGCACTTTGCGCGAACTGGGCTACCGCGTGCTCGAAGCCTCGCGCGGGCCGGAGGCGCTGCGCCTTCTCGACCGGCACCCCGACATCCGCCTGCTGTTCAGCGACATCGGCCTGCCGGGCCGCATGAACGGGCGCCAGCTCGCGGAAGAGGCGGTGCGCCGCGCCGAGGGCTTGCGCGTGCTCTTCACCTCGGGCTACGCCGAATCGGCGCTCCTTGAAAATGGCCGCCTCGCGCCCGGCGTCGAGCTCATCCGCAAGCCTTTCACCTACCAGGACCTCGGCGCCAAGGTGCGCCAGGTGCTGGATAGCTGACGCTTCTCTTCGCTGTCATTGCGAGGAGCGCAGCGACGAAGCAAACCCATCTAATTGAAATACTGCCGCGCGCGCGCGAGCACGCGGTCGGCCTGGTCGGGCAGATTGCGCCTGAGCCACAGCACGGTCGCCTCGCCTTCCGGCAGCTCGGCCCAGGCGGTGCGGAAATTCTTCGACTGCATGAGCTGCTGCAGCCCGTCGGCACGCGCGCCGAGCGTTTCCTCCAGCGCGCGCATCACCGCATTGCCGAGCTCGCCCGGCGCGCCGGTGTCGATCACATGCGTGTGCGACGTCAGCACGCCGTCGAGATCCTCGGGCTTGAACGCGGCGTTGAGGACGTCGACTGGATAGGCGCAATAAAGCGAGAAGCGATAGACCGCGAGGAGCTCGTTCCAATAGCGCTCGAGCTGGATCGCGCCATTGCGGTTGCCGCCCTGCCACAGCAATCCGACCATCTCGCCGAAGCCGCGCACGCCGCCCGCGCCCCATTCGGCATGCATGGCGCGCACGGGCCGGCCCACTGCGTCGTCGAACCGGCCGTGGTGCGGCTCGCCCGCCACCATGAAGCGGTCGAGGGTTTCCTCGGCATCGAGCAGGCTGAGGCGCCCGGCTTCGATCGCCGCCGGGGCGTCGATGCCGGACGCGGCAACGCGCGCGCGGAACGCCTGGCGGTGCGCGGCGCCGGCGATGACGATGGCGCCGCCGCCGCCGCTCAACCCGCGCGCGAGGTAGGCGCCGACATTGCGCACCAGGGGAAGATTGTTCGGTCCGTAAAACTGCACCAGATGCCGGTGCGTTTCGGCGCTCGCCTCGATCTCGCTCAACATCACGGGAAGGCACTCTGCCAGGTACGCCGCTAACACCCTTCCTAGCTAGGTCGTGCCATCCACCCTGTCCAAGGAAATAGCGGGGGACTTTTACTCGGCAAGGCCGGCCAGCACCGCGCCAAGCCAGGCGGGATCGCGGCTCAGGGTCGCGACCTCGCGGCTCGCCACGTCCTTGGTCTGGCGCTGGCCCTCGACGATGCGCGGCGCGCCCGGCCCATCTTCCGGCTGTGCGCTAAATTCGATCCGTATACCATTGGGATCGAAGCAATAAATGGAATAGACCCCGGGCAGGACCGCGATCGGCCCGTCATACGGGACGCCGGCCGCTTCGAGCCGCGCCCGGATGCGCGCCTGGCTTTCCGGTGCCACCGCGAACGAGACGTGCTGCATCATCGCGATCGCGTCGCGGTCGCCCTGGGGCTTGGCCCCTTTCGGAATCTCGAAGAACGCCAGCAGCGCGTCGCGCCCCATGTCGAAGAAATAGTGGCGGATCTCCTCGAACGGCGGGTTGCCGCGGTTACCCGGCCCGGTGCCGAGCCCGGGCGGCACGCGCATGGCGTGGACGAGCCGCATGCCGAGCACGCCGACATAGAAGTCGATCGTCTTCTTCATGTCGTCGGTGTTGAGCGCCAGGTGATGGACGCCATAGAAGGCGATCGCGCCGGCATCGCCGCGCGCCGCTGATCTTGCTGCCGTATCATCCATGCGCTGGAGTTTAGCCCGTCACGGGCCGGCCCCCAACGCCCCCGTTCGAGCCGCCTTTGGGCCGTGCCGCTAGCCTGCGTCGCGCGCCCTGCGCGAGCGCCGCGCCGGGCTCCTTCGCGGGACCTGTTAACGGTCCGGAAACCCCTGTTGCGTCAGGACTCTGAGGCCCATATATTGAACGACTCAAAGCTTTCCGCCGAGGAGTCCTCATGGCGCGTGTTACCGTCGAAGATTGTGTCATCAAGATCCCGAACCGGTTCGAGCTGGTGCTCCTGGCGGCGCAGCGCGCGCGCGAGATGGCGTCCGGCGCGCAGCCGACGCTCGACCGCGACAACGACAAGAACCCGGTCGTGGCCCTGCGCGAGATCGCCGCGGAATTGGTCGAGATCGGCAATCTCCATACGAGCCTCATCAAGGGCATGCAGAAGCACGTCGAGATCGACGAGCCCGAGGAGGACCAGGAGATCGAGATCGGCGCGCAAGGCGCGTGGCCGGTCGATCTCGGGCCCGCCGTCGAGATCGACGGCGAGGATGTCGAGGGCGAGGAGGAAGCCGTCGACGAGGAGCTGCCGGACGAGCTTTTGGCCGAGGAAACGCCCGAGGCGGCCGACGCGCCGCTGCCGGACCTCGACGAGGCGGCCGGCGAAGGCGAGATCGACGAGACCGATCTCGAAAGTCCCGAGCGTTAGGCGATGACGGCGGTCGAGGCGCCCATCGCCCAGGCCGCACCCGTCCCCGCCAACAGCGCCGGGACGCCGCCAAGGATCATGCGCCAGTTCGAGCTGGTCGAGCGGGTCAAATCCTATGACCCGTCGGCCGACGAGGACGCCTTGAACCGCGCTTACGTGTTCTCGATGAAGGCGCATGGCAGCCAGATGCGCCTCTCGGGCGACCCGTATTTCTCGCACCCGGTCGAGGTCGCCGGCATCCTCGCCGGCATGAAGCTCGACGGCTCGTCGATCATCACCGGGCTCCTGCACGACACGGTCGAGGACACGGTCGCGACGCTCGAGGATATCGAGCGCCTGTTCGGCGCCGACATCGCGCGCCTGGTCGACGGCGTGACCAAGCTGTCGCGCCTCGAGCTGCAATCCGACCACACGCGCCAGGCCGAGAATTTCCGGAAGCTCGTGCTCGCCATGTCGGAGGACATCCGCGTCCTCCTGGTGAAGCTCGCCGACCGGCTGCACAACATGCGCACGCTGCGCTTCATCGCCGACGCGGAAAAGCGCCGCCGCATCGCGCGCGAGACGATGGAGATCTACGCGCCCTTGGCCGAGCGCATGGGCATGCACGAGGTCCAGGACGAGCTCGAGGACATGTCGTTCGCCGAACTTTATCCCGAGGCGCGCGAGAGCATCATCGCGCGCCTCTCGTTCCTGCGCCAGAAAGGCGAGGACCTGCCGCGCCGCATCATGGCCGAGCTCAGCGCCACGCTGCGCGAGGCCGGCATCAAGGCCGAGCTGTCGGGCCGCGAGAAATCGCCCAACTCGATCTGGCGCAAGATGCAGCGCAAGAACGTCGCCTTCGAGCAGCTGGCCGACATCATGGCGTTCCGCATCGTCGTCGATGATGTCGAGCAGTGCTATCACGCGCTTGGGCGTCTTGCACGGCCGCTATCCCGTCGTGCCCGGCCGCTTCAAGGACTACATCTCGACGCCCAAGCCCAACAATTACCGCTCGCTCCACACCGGCGTCATCGGCCCCGAGCGCCAGCGCATCGAGGTGCAGATCCGCACGCGCGAGATGCACGAGGTGGCCGAGCTGGGCGTCGCCGCGCACTGGGTCTACAAGCAGTCCGCGCCCTCGACCGAGGGCCGCCAGTTCCGCTGGCTGCGCGAGCTCCTCGATATTCTCGAGCACGCGCCCGACCCGCAGGAATTCCTCGAGCACACCAAGCTCGAGATGTATCGCGACCGCGTGTTCTGCTTCACGCCCAAGGGCGATCTGATCGAGCTGCCGCAGCAGCGCCACGCCGGTCGATTTCGCCTATGCCGTCCATTCGCAGATCGGCGACACCTGCGTCGGCGCCAAGATCAACGGCCGCCTCGTGCCCTTGCGCACGCAGCTCGTCAACGGCGACCAGGTCGAGATCGTGACCTCGAAGGCGCAGACGCCGTCGCCGACCTGGGAGCGCTTCGTCGTCACCGGCAAGGCGCGCGCCCGCATCCGCCGCTTCATCCGCACGCAGCAGCGCCAGCAATATCTCGATCTCGGCAAGGCCATCCTGCAAAAGGCGTTCCGCCAGGAAGGGCACGAATACACCGAGAAGGCGCGTCGAGGACGTGCTGCGCCAGTTCGATTGCGACACGGCCGAGGATCTGTGCGCCGCGGTCGGCGCCGGCAATCATACCGGCCGCGAGATCGTGCACGCCGTCTTTCCGCCCAAGGCCGATGCGCGCGGCAAGGTCGTCCCGCTCGTGCCGCCGTCGCGCGCGCGCAAGTCGTCCGAGAACGCGGTCCCGATCCGCGGCCTCATTCCCGGCATGGCGGTGCATTATGCCGGCTGCTGCCATCCGCTGCCGGGCGACCGCATCGTCGGCATCGTCACCACGGGCAAGGGCGTCACCATCCACACCATCGACTGCGACACGCTCGAGAGCTTCGCCGAGATGCCCGAGCGCTGGCTCGACGTCGCCTGGAACGCGCCCGACGGCGGCGAGACCGGCGGCCATGTCGGGCGCGTCCACGTCACGATCGGCAACGAGCCCGGCTCGCTCGGCAGCCTGACCACGGTGATCGGCAAGAATTCCGGCAACATCACCAACCTCAAGATCACCAACCGCAGCCAGGATTTCTTCGAGATCCTGGTCGATATCGAGGTGCAGGACGTGCGCCACCTCACCACCATCATCGCCGCCTTGCGCGCCACCCCCCTCATCAACTCCGTCGAGCGGGCGCGCGGCTGACGTGGCCATGTCGCGGCCCCTCCGCCTCGGCGTCAACATCGACCATGTCGCCACCATCCGTAACGCGCGCGGCGGGCGTCATCCCGATCCGGTGCGCGCGGCGCGCACGGCCGCCGATGCCGGCGCCGACGGCATCACCGCGCATCTGCGCGAGGACCGCCGCCATATCTCCGACGACGACATCGCGCGCTTGCGCGCCGAGATCGCGCTGCCGCTCAATCTCGAAATGGCGGCGACCGAGGAGATGCTGGCGATCGCGCTGCGCCATCGCCCGCATGCCGCCTGCCTCGTCCCGGAAAAGCGCGCCGAGGTCACGACCGAAGGCGGGCTCGACGCCGCCGGCGGCATGGCTCATCTCGCGCGCTTCGTGCAGCAGCTCGGCGCGGCCGGCATCCGTGTCAGTCTCTTCATCGATCCCGACGAGCGCCAGCTCGACGCCGCGCGAAAACTCGGCGCGCCCGTCGTCGAGCTGCATACGGGAGCCTATTGCGACGCCACGGGCGCTGCGCGCGCGCGCGAACTGACGCGCCTCGCCGATGCCGCCGCCTCGGCCCAGGCGCGCGGCCTCGAATGCCACGCCGGGCACGGGCTCGGCTTCGACACGGTCGGACCCGTGGCCGCCATCGCCACCATCGTCGAGCTCAACATCGGCCATTTCCTCATCGGCGAGGCGATCTTCGGCGGGCTCGATGGCGCGATCCGCCGCATGCGCGCCCTGATGGACGCGGCGCGCACGACATGATCCTCGGCATCGGCAGCGACTTGATCGACATCCGCCGCATCGAGAAGACGCTCGAGCGCCACGGCGAGCGCTTCCTCGAGCGCGTCTTCACCGAGGTCGAGCGCAAGCGCTCCGAGCGCCGCGCCGGCCGCGCCGCGAGCTACGCCAAGCGCTTTGCCGCCAAGGAGGCGTGCGCCAAGGCGCTCGGCACCGGCTTCCGCGACGGCGTGTTCTTCCGCGACCTCGGCGTCGTCAATCTCCCCGGCGGCAAGCCCAGCATGATCCTGACCGGCGGCGCGTTGGCGCGGCTCGAGCGCATGACGCCGCCCGGCATGCGCGCCGCGATCGAGCTCACGCTCACCGACGAGCCGCCCTTGGCGCATGCCTTCGTCATCATCTCGGCCGAGAAGGCCGGAGTGACGGCGTCGCATTTATCCCGTCATGGCCGCAGGAGCGTGACCCGGCCATCCGAAGCAATTCCTTCCTGAGGCCGCATCACGTGGATGCCCGGCACAAGGCCGGACATGACGACAGTGCGCAACCCGTCCGCCGACAGCGCCAACCTGCCGCGCTTGACGAAGACCCATCGGCTTCGCTTTGATCGCCCGCGACGCGCCAGCCCCACCTTTCCCGAAATCGCGTTAAATCAATGGCTTAGTGGACATTCTTGATGGCTCGGACGGCTAGCAGGACGACGGGCGGTTTGGCCGAGACGGTGAAGACGCTCGTCTATGCGATCCTCATCGCGCTCGTCATCCGCACCTTTCTGTTCGAGCCGTTCAGCATCCCGTCCGCCTCGATGGTGCCGACGTTGCTCATTGGCGACTATCTCTTCGTCGAGAAATTCTCCTACGGTTTCAGCCGCTGGTCGTTCCCGTTCGGCATTCCCGTCATTCCCGGGTCCGGGCCGCATCTTCTTCCGCGCGCCCGCGCACGGCGATGTCGTCGTGTTCAAGCTGCCGTGCGACTTCTCGCGCCTGCCGCCGGACGAGGCGGATTTCCGGAAGCGCAGCTGCGATACCTCGACCGACTTCATCAAGCGCATCGTCGGCTTGCCCGGCGACAAGGTGCAGATGAAGGACGGGCTCCTCTACGTCAACGACACGCAGGTGCCGCGCCAGCGCGTCGACGACTATTACTACGACGAGCCGTTCCGCCCCGGCGAGGCGGGCTGCGGCTCGGGCAATTATCCGCAATATCGCGAGACGCTGCCCGACAGCGCGCCGCACCGCATGATCAAGAACTGCAACGTGCCGCAGTTCGACAACACGCAGGTGTTCACCGTTCCGTCCGATCATTATTTCATGATGGGCGACAACCGCGACGATCAGCGCCGACAGCCGCGATCCGAGGAGCGGCGTGGGCTATGTCCCGTCGGAGAACCTGGTCGGCCGCGCCGAGTTCCTGTTCTTCTCGACCGACGGCTATGCCGCGCTGTGGGAGCCGTGGAAATGGCCGTTCACGGTGCGCTATGGCCGGCTCTTCTCGGCGATCCGCTGACATGGACGACACGGCCGCGCCGCTGAGCCTCGCCCAGCTTCTCGGGCACGAGTTCGCGCAGCCGGAGCTGCTTGCCGAATCGCTTGACATTGCGCGAGGTGCGCCGCCGCGGCGGCCCGCGCCGCGCCTTCGAGCGGCTCGAATTCCTGGGCGACCGCGTCTTGGGCCTCATCGTCGCCGAATTGCTGTGGCGCCGTTTTCCCGACGAGAGCGAGGGCGAATTGACGCGCCGCCATGCCGATCTGGTGCGGCGCGAGGCCTTGACCGAAGTGGCGCAGGCCGTGGGGCTCGGCGAGCATCTCGTCGTCTCGGCCGGCCAGGACGCGGCCGGCTTGCGCCAGAACCCGAGCGTGCTCGCCGACGTGTGCGAGGCGGTGATCGCCGCGCTCTATCTCGATGGCGGGCTCGCCGTGGCGCGGCGCTTCGTCGAGCGCTGGTGGGGCGCGCGGCTCTCGGCCCTGGGCGCGCCGCCGCGCGATCCCAAGACCGCGCTGCAGGAATGGGCGCAAGGGCGCGGCCTGCCGATCCCGACTTACCGCACGGTCGCGACCGAAGGACCGGCGCATCGCCGCCGCTTCACCGTGACGGTGAGCGTCGAAGGCGTGCCGCCCGCGACCGCGAACGGCACCTCCAAACGCGCCGCCGAGACCGCGGCCGCGGCGGCGGCCTTGGCGGGGCTCGACGCCGCCTCATGACCGAGGCGCGGCGCTGCGGCTACGTGGCGATCCTGGGCGCGCCCAACGCCGGCAAATCGACGCTTCTGAACCGCCTCGTCGGCAGCAAGGTCTCGATCGTCAGCCCCAAGGTGCAGACGACGCGCGCGCGGGTGCTGGGGATCGTCCTGCGCGGGCCGGCGCAAATCGTCTTCATCGACACGCCCGGAATTTTCGTAAGCCCCAAGCGCCGGCTCGAGCGCGCCATGGTGAAGGCGGCATGGGCCGGGGCATCCGACGCCGATGCCGTCGTCGTGCTCGTCGATGCGGCGCGCGGTCTCGATCCCGACAGCGAGCGCATCATCGACGGGCTCGGCGCGGCGGCGCCGGGACGGCACGTCCTCCTCGCCCTCAACAAGATCGACCGCGTGGCGCGCGAAAAGCTGCTGCCGCTCGCCGATGACTTGAACCGGCGCGGAAAATTCGAGCGCATCTTCATGATCTCGAGCACCACCGGCGACGGCGTCGACGATCTCGCCGATTACCTTGCGGGTCTCGTGCCGGAAGGCCCGTGGCTCTTTCCCGAGGACCAGGTGTCCGACGTGCCGCTGCGCCTTCTCGCCGCCGAGCTGGTGCGCGAGCAGGTGTTCCTTCAGCTGCACGAGGAGCTGCCCTACGCCATCACCGTCGAGACCGACCAATGGGAGGAGCGCAAGGACGGCAGCGTCAGGATCGACATGACCATCCACGTCGCGCGCGAGAGCCACAAGCCGATCGTGCTGGGCAAGGGCGGCGCGCAGGTGAAGCGCATCGGCGAGAAGGCACGGCGCGAGCTCGAGGCGCTGCTGGAGCGCCGCGTCCATCTCTTCCTCCACGTCCGCGTCACCGAGAACTGGACCGACGACCGCGAGCGCTACGACGCCATCCGCCTCGAGTGGGAGAAGTGAGTGGCACGGCGCGTCCGTCCCTTGCGCAAGCGCGCCCCTACAGGCGCTGGAAGAGCGGCGCGTTCCTGCTGTCGCTGATCTTCCCCGGCGTCGGGCAAGCCTATGCCGGCGCGCAGAACCGCGCGCTCGCCTGGGCCGCGGCGGCGCTCATCTGGAGCCTGGCCTATCATCTCTCGCCCTATCTCTGGGCGGTGTGGCGGAGCCCGGCCCTGCCGCCGCTCGTCCTTATCGTCGTCAGCGCCGGGCTCGTGCTGCCGCTCTCGGCCGCGATCGATGCCGCGCGCCTGGCGCGGCGCGGCCTGCCGCGCGCGACGCGCTGGCGCCGCTGGGTGACATACGTGGCGCTCGCCGCGGTGCCGGCGCTGCCCGGCGTTGCCGCGATCGCCTCGTGGCAGTCCTTCGTCGTGCCGTCGCAATCGATGGTGCCGACGCTGCTGCTCGGCGACCGGCTCCTCGCCGTCACGGGATATTATCGCCTGTTCCAGCCCGCGCGCGGCGACCTCTGCGTCTTCACCTTGCCGGAGGAACCTTCGACCTACATCGTGAAGCGCCTCGTCGGCTTGCCGGGCGAGCGTGTCGCAAGTCGTCCGCGGCGTCGTGACGATCGACGGCGTGCCGGCGCTGCGCGAGCGCGTCGACGGCGACACTTTCATCGAGACGCTGCCGGGTGGCGTGCGCCATCCCATCATCGTCGCGCATGACGATGCGCCGTTCGAGAACACGCAAATCTTCACCGTGCCGCCCGATCATTATTTCATGATGGGCGACAACCGCGACGATTCGCTCGACAGCCGCGATCCCGCGATGGGCTTCGTGCCGGCGCAAAATCTGTGGGCCGCGGCGTCGTTCTTGACCTATTCGACCGCGGATGCGGCGCCGTGGTGGCGCTTTTCCGCCTGGCGCTGGGACCGCCTCGCGCGGGCGCTCGCACTAGCGATGCGCTGGAGCGATGAAGCGCTGGTGCTGTCGGTGCGCCGTCATGGCGAGAGCTCGCTCCTCGTCCATCTCCTGACGCGCGAGCGCGGGCGCCACGCCGGGCTCGTGCGCGGCGGGCAGCGGCCGAAGGCGCGCGCCGTGTGGCAGATCGGCAATCGCGTGCTCGCGTCGTGGTCGGCGCGGCTCGCCGAGCATTTGGGCACGCTGACGGGCGAGCTCGCGCACGGCTATGCCGCTTCCGTCATCGCCGCGCCGGTGCGGCTGGCGGGCCTGGCGTCGCGTCCGCCATGGCCGATGCGGCCCTGCCCGAGCGCGCGCCGCACCGCAAATCCTACGAAGGGCTCGTAACGCTCTTCGATGCGCTCGCCGAAGATCGCGGCTGGATGCCGGACTACGTGCGCTGGGAGCTCGATCTCCTCGCCGAGCTGGGCTTCGGCCTCGACCTTGCCGCGTGCGCCGCCACGGGCGTGACGGAGCGCCTCGTCTATGTCTCGCCCAATTCCGGCCGCGCCGTTTCGGAAGAGGCGGGCGAGCCTTATCGCGCGCGCCTCCTGCGCCTGCCGCCGTTCCTGCGCGCGGGCGCCGACTTCGCGCCGCCCTCGGCCGCCGACGTGCTCGACGGGCTTGGCGCTCACCGGCTTCTTCCTCGCCGCCCGCATCTTCGCGCCCGAGGGAAAATCGCTCCCGCCCGCGCGCACCCGCTTCCTCGCCGCGCTCGAGAAATTCAGAATCTTGAGGATGCGCTTGGCGTTGTCGCAGTAAACCTTCTGCTCGTCGGCGGGCGTGAGGCCGAGCTTGCTTGATGAGCGCCACGCCCTCGGACTTCAGCGATTTCAGTGGCGGCGCATCGGTGCCGAAGAGGAAATGCTCAGCGCCCACCGTCTCGACCGCGCAGCGCGCCGCCGGCGCGTGATAGCAGGTCGATTCGAGATACATCATCTTCAAATACTCGCTCGGCTTCTTCTTGATGAGCATCGGCTCGTAGCTGCCGAGGAAGAACGCCTCGTCGCCGAGGCTGTAGGCGTAATCCATGCGCCCGATCATCTCGCAGATGCCGCCGCCGAGATGCGAGCCGACGAGCTTCAGCTTCGGGAAGCGCTCGAAGATGCCCTTGACGATGAGCCGCGACAGCGCGAGCGCCAGATCCATCGGCCGCCCCACGCTCGAGGCGAGGCGATAGATGTTGAGCCGCTCCTCGCCGAAGCCCACCGACGGCGGATGGATCACCACCGGCACGTCGAGCTCGCACGCCATCTGGAAGAACGCCAGCGCCTCGTCGTCGTCGGGATACTGGCCCTTGAGGCTCGAGATGATCCAGGCGCCCTTCAACCCGTCCTCTTTCACCGCGCGCTCGAACTCGCGCAGGAACTTGTCGCCGCCATAGGGCACGGTGGTGGCGAAGCCGTAGATCGAATCGTATTTGTCCTGCAGCTCGGCGACATAGCGGTTCTGCGCCGTGCACGCGGCGAGCTGCTCGCCCGCATCCATGTGCTTCAGATCGTGCAGCGGGTTGCTCACCACGGTGGCGTCGATGCCGGCGCGCTCTTGCGCGTCGAGCACGTTCTCGATCGTCATGGGGCAGCGCCCGCGCCAGAACGGCCGCGCCGCGTCCTCGGGCGTGTGCACGTGCGTGTGAATGTCGATGATCATTTTGCGGCCTCCCCTGTGCTCGGAAGAGTGCGGCGCTGCCGCGGCAATGACAAGAACCTGTCGCCGCGCCGGACGGGTGCGGCGAATGGCCGTCGGCATGGCACCCATGCGGGCTGCGGGGGGATCGGGCGAAGGGACCGCTCCCTACCTAGAAGCGGATGGCGCGGGCCGACAACAACGAAACGCCGCGCCGCGACAGAGCGCCCGACGGGCAGGGCGCCGGCAGTGGAGGTGGATCATGCCCGACGGCGGCAGCGAACGGCGCATCGAACACGGATACGACGAGACGGTCGACCAGGCCGCGCACGTGCTGGCCCAGTCCGTGACGCGCGGGCTGGCGAAGCGGCCCTTGGGCTTGCTCTATTGCACCTTCGTCTGGCTGGCCTCGCTCCCGCTCCAGGCATTCACGTATTTGTGTGGCAACTGAGCGGCCAAGCTGCGGCACATTGGGCACCATGGCAAAGCAAGCGAACCCAGCGGGCGAACCGCAACTCCTGATCCCGGCACTGGCGCCGTTCTATGCCTGGGCGCGCGACTTCTCGTGGCTCGTCATCCGCGTCACCGTTGGCGGCGTGCTACTGGTGCACGGCATCAACAAAGTGATGGGGCCGGGCGTCGGCGCCTTTGCCGCGGGGCTCGCCAAGCGCGGCATCGAGCCGTCGCTGCTGTTCGCCTATGTCGTGTTCTTCAACGAGACGGTGGGCGCGGTCTTCCTGGCCGTGGGGTTCCTGACCCGCATCGTCGGGCCGATGATCGCGATCGAGTTCGTCATCATCACCTTCATCGCGCATTTCCCCAACGGCTTCGCCTGGACCTCGCCGCATGGCGGCTGGGAATATCCGCTGCTGTGGGGCCTCGTCATCTTCGCCGTCTCCTTGCGCGGCGGCGGCCCGTGGTCGGTCGACCGGCTCATCGGCACGGAGCTCTGAGCTTCCTCGTTGCGCGGCCGCGCCGCGGATGCAATGATTTTCCCCAGCTAACGATTGGGGAAGATCATGCCGAGATTTTGGGGCGCGGCCGCGGCACTCGCGCTGTTGCTGTTCGCGGCGCCATGCGCGCGCGCCGATGAAACCGTCACCGTGCAGCTCGTCAAGAGCACCGCCCAGGCGCCTTACTACATCGCGCTCGGCAAGGGCTATTTCGCCGCCGAAGGGCTCAAGATCGACGCCGGCGAGATCCGCAGCGCGCTCGATACCATCGCGCCGCTGGCCACCGGCCGGCTCGATCTGAGCATGGGCGCCGCGACCGCGGGCTTCTTCAACGCCGCCAATCGCGGCTTCGATCTGCGCATCATCGCCGCCCTCGGCGTCCAGGGGCCGGTGATGGCGACGCCGCCGCTCGTGCGCAAAGCCTTGTGGGACGGCGGCACGATCAGGAGCGCCAAGGATCTGAAGGGCCGCAAGGTCGCGATCAACGCGCCCGGCGACATCACCGAAGTGTTCCTCACGATGATGCTCGAGAAATACGGCCTGGAGACGAAGGACGTGGACCTGACGCCCTTGGCCTTTGCCGAGCAGTTCGTCGCCTTCAAGAACGGCGCGATCGATGCGGGCTTTTTGCCCGAGCCGCTTGCCACCACGGCGAAGCTCGCGGGCGAGGTCGAACTGAATCGGCCCGAATTGTCGATCGGCGAGGGCATCCCCACCACCTTCGTGTTCATGGGCCTCAAGTTCATGCACGACCGGCCGCAAGGTGGCGTTGGCCTTCATGCGCGCGCTCGTGCGCGGCGCGCGCGATGCGCAAGGGGCCTACAGCAAGAATCCCGATCTGGCCGCGATGATCGCCAAGGAGACGGGCCTGCAGCTCGATGCGGTCGAGCAGAGCACGCCCTATGTCGTCGATCCCGACCTCGACATCACCAAATACGAAGCGAAGCTGCGCGCCGAGGAGGCGATCGACCGCAAGAACGGCCGCCTGACCTACGACCAGCCGCTTGGATTTCGCCAAGGTGATCGACGCCGCGCTCGTGCACCAGGCCGCGGCGCAGGTGAAGTAGGCCCGCACGCATTTTTGCTTCCCTCCCCCCTTGAGGGGGAGGGTCAGGGTGGGGGAAACTCCGCATATCTCCGCGCTTGATAACGTACGCAATTTATGCTATATATAACGTACATCAAGCTGGAGCCATGCCATGACCTCATCCGCGCAAGCAGCGGCGAACCGCCGCAACGCGCAGAACAGCACCGGGCCCAAGACGCAACAGGGCAAGGAGCGCGCGCGCCGGAACGCGCTGCGCCATGGGCTTGCCGCCGAGCACGTTCTGCTCATCGACGAGGACGCCGACGATTTCACCGAATTCAGCCGCCGGCATGCGCAGAGCGCTCGGCCCCGTCGGCGCGGCCGAGACCGTGCTCGTCGAGCGCATCGTCATGGCCAACTGGCGCTTGCGCCGGGTGTGGCGCCAGGAGGCGGCCGCGCTCAACGCCGAGGCGATCCACATCGCCCACGGCCACGCGCGCGACGAGCTTTACGAGCGCATCCTCGCCGGGTTGAAGGAGAACCCGCCCGAGCAGCTGCCCGACCGCGAGATGCCGTGGCAGCCGCCGCACACGCTCGCCTCGATCGCGCGCGCCATGGTCAACGGCATGAGCGACGCGCAGGTCGAGGAAGCGGTCACCTCGAAGGGCAGCGACGGAGGAGGGCGGCGGGGAGCGCCTCGAGCGCTGCATCGCCCGATGCGGCGCCGCCGCCCGAGCGCAAGCCGCACAAGCCCGATACGCCGATCTGGCCCGAGGCGCGCATGGCGGCGCTGTCGCGCTACGAGGGCGCGATCGAGCGCGCGCTCCATCGCGCCGGCACCGCGCTCGAAAAGCTCCAGGCGCGGCGGCGCGAGGCGGGTCGTTCACCCCCTCTCGCGACCCTCTCACCCGCCCCCGGGGCGGAGAGGGAGGACCCGACGCGGAGCGAGGAGGGTGAGGTGGGGGCGGGGGCACCGCCGCTCTCGCGCCAGCGCCGCCGCGCCGCCGAACGTGCGCACGACACGAATTCTGCGGAACGAAGCCAATTTCCCGAGACGCCAACGGCCCCGCCGGCGCCTCCGGAACGCCGCCAACGGCTCTCGCCGCCGAACTAAACCGTCATGGCCCGGCCTTGTGCCGGGCATCCACGGGTTCTTTCGTCGCGAGAAAGACGTGGATGGCCGGGACAAGCCCGGCCATGACACGGAAGGTATGAGTTCGGCTGTGTGAGGGCGCGCCTACTCGGCCGCGAGCGCGGCGGGCGGGTCCTTGAGGTTCAAGATGCGGCGCGCGTTGGCGTACATGATCTTGTGCGTGTCCGCCTCGCTCAATCCGATCTCGCCGAAGTACTTGAGCGCCGCGGCCGGCTCCCAGCACGGATAGTCGGTGCCGTACATGACGTGGTCGGCGCCGTAGAACTCGATCGCGAACTTCATGCCGGCCGAGTGCGGCGACACCGTGTCGGTGTACATGCGCTTGATGTATTCCGACGGCGGCCGCGGCAGCTTCGCCGCCTTGCCGTTCTTGTCCATGCGGCCGGATTGATACGGCAGCGCGCCGCCGGTGTGCGACATGACGAGCTTCAAATTCGGGTGCCGCTCCATCACGCCGGAGAAGACGAGCCGCATCGCCGCGACCGAGACCTCGATCACGCGGCCGAGGCTCAAGAACAGCGCGCCGTCATAATCGTCGGCCAGCATGTCGTAGAAGATCGCGTCGGTCGGATGCAGGAAGAGCGGCACGCCGAGCTTCTCGACATAATCGTAGAACGGCTCGAGCCGCGGCGCGTCGATGCGCGGATCGGGGCCGACGCTGCCCGGCAGATTGACGCCCATGAGGCCGAGCTTGTTGATGGCGTGATCGACCACTTCGATCGCCGTCCTCGTATCGACCAGCGGCACGGCGGCCGAGGCCCACACGCGGCCCGGATATTTGCGCTGCGCGCCCGCCATCTCCTCGTTCCACATCATGGCGAGCTCGCGCCCGTCCTCCTTCTCGGCTTCCGAGAAGATGATCGAGATCGGGCCGATCGAGCTCACCACGTCGACCTGGTGGCCGAGCCCGTCCATGTGCTCGAGCTGCTTGTCGAGATAGTACCAGTCGGTCCAGCCGCCCATGAACGGCACCGGGCCGCTCGCGTCGCGATGGTAGTCGAACCCGCCGCGCTGATTGGGCGTCATGCGCGGATAGCGCGAGCGCCGGGCGAGGTGCTCGAACACGGAACGCGGCCACCAGTGGAAATGCGAATCGATGATGTGCATTGCCGGGTCTCCTGGAGGGCCGAAGTTTATGGGCGGCGCGCGCCCCGGTCAACGCCGGCGATCCTTCCGATTATCCCTGCCGGACGATATACAAATGGTTCATGTGCAGCGCAGCAACGCGCTTTCGCTTCGGCGAGAACTGGCAGTCCTTCGTCGCGACCGTCGATCCCGGCAGGATCCGGGCCGCCGAGGAGGGATTGCTGCGCCTTCTGCCGCGCGACGCGATCGCCGGCCGGAGCTTCCTCGATATCGGCTGCGGCTCGGGCCTGTCGGCGCTCGCGGCCGTGCGCCTCGGCGCGCGCTGCGGTCGAGGCGCTCGACGCCGACGCGCAATCGGTCGCGGCGACGGACGCGCTGCTGCGGAAGTTCGCGCCCGGCGGGCCGTGGCGCGTGCGGCAGGAAAGCGTGTTCGAGCTTTCGCCCGAACGCCACGGCAGCTACGACATCGTCTATAGCTGGGGCGTGCTGCATCACACGGGCGATCTGTGGCAGGCGATGGCGCGCGCCGCCGCGCTGACCGCGCCCGATGGCTGGCTCGCGCTGGCGCTCTACCGCAAGACGCCGTTGTGCGGCTTCTGGGCCTTCGAGAAGCGGCTCTACGCCGGCGCCGGCCCAGCGACGCAGCGCGCGGCGCGGGCGATCTACATGAGCGCGTTCGCCGCCGGGCTTCTCGCGACCGGGCGGAACCCTTTTGCCTACGCCCGCAACTACCGCTCGGCGCGCGGCATGGACTGGCGCCACGATGTCCACGACTGGCTCGGCGGATATCCTTACGAATCGACCGATCCGGCGCAGGTCCGGGCATTTCTCGAGGCGCAAAATTTCGCGCTCGAGCGCCAATTCGAGCACCGGGCGGCAGCCTTCGGGATGTTCGGCTCGCATTGCGACGAATATGTGGCGCGGCGGCGAAAATGACCGCGGTGTTCACGGCAAGAACATAACGTGTTCACGGCCGGAACGCTTGACGTTCACGCAACGAACATGGTAGGAGGAGCCGGTCTACACGGAAGGGCGGGAACCCTTGTCCCTCGGCCGGCGCGAAGAACCGAAGAACGGCGAGATCGGCATCATGCTCGGCATGCTCGCCGCGGTCGAGCGCGACAGCCATGTGACGCAGCGCCATCTCGCGCGCGAGCTCGGCATCGCGCTTGGGCCTCGCCAACGCCTATCTGAAGCGCTGCGCCAAGAAGGGCTACATCAAGATCCGCCAGGTGCCGCTCAACCGCTACGCCTATTACCTGACGCCGCGCGGCTTCGCCGAAAAGAGCCGCCTCACCGCCGAATACCTCACCGTGTCGTTCGACTTCTTCCGCCGCGCCCGGCTCGACGCGGTGTCGCTGCTCGCTTCGTGCCACGCGCGCGGCTGGAACCGCGTGGTGCTGTGGGGCGCGGGCGAGCTCGCCGAGGTGATGGTGCTGAGCGCGGCCGAGGCGGAGGTTTCGATCCTCGCCGTCGTCGATGCCGCGGCAACACAGGCGGCGTGCGGCGGCCGGCCCGTCGTCGCCGATCTCGACGCGGCGGCGCGGCTCGCGGGCGCGATCGACGCCATCGTCATCACCGATGCGCGGAGCCCGCGCGAAAGCCTCGATGCGGCGCTCGCCGTCTTCATCGCGGCACGGCATCGCGGCCGAGCGCGTCGTCGCGCCGCCGATGCTGCAGCTCACGCCGCGCCGCGAAGCCCGCCGCATGATGCGCTGGTACGCCGTCCACACGCGCCCCGCGTCCGAGGCCAAGGCCGCCGAGCATTTGCGCCGCCAGGGCTATGAGGCTTATCTGCCGCGCCATCGCCGCTGGGTGCGGCACGCGCGCCGGCGCTCGGCGGCGCTGCGCCCGCTCTTCCCGCGCTATCTCTTCGTCGCCATCGACCGCGAGCGCATGGCATGGCGCCCGGTTCTCTCCACCGTCGGCGTCGCCGGCATGGTGTGCGGCGGCGGCGAGCCGATGCCGGTGCCGGAAGGGATCGTCGCGCTCTTGCAGGAGCGCGAGCGGGCGGGCGACTTCGACGAGCTGTCGCCCGCGCGCCGCTTGCAGCCGGGCGACCCGGTGCGCTTGAAGGAAGGACCTTTCGCCGAGCTCGTGGGCCGCCTGGCCGATGCCGGCGACGACGAGCGCGTCGTGGTGCTGCTCGAATTCCTGGGCCGCCCGGTCACGGCGGAGTTTGCGGCGGCTGTCGGTCGAAGCCGCCTGATCCCCGGCTGCTTCGCCGGGCTTGTTGCAACGTGCGACCGGTGAGGCTTCGCTTCACCCGGACTGCGGTAGCATGGAAGAGGTCGTGACAGAGGAACGGACAGCAGCGCATCGCCGTCGTAGGATCGGGCTACTGGGGCAAGAACCTGGTCCGCAATTTCGCCGAGCTTGGCGCGCTTGCGGCGATCTGCGATCCCGACCGCGCGGCGGCCGCGCCGCTCGCCGAGCGCCACGGCGTGAAGCTCATGCCGTTCGCCGACGTGCTCGCTGCGGGCGATATCACGAGCGTCGCGATCGCGGCGCCCGCGGCGCTCCATGCGCAGCTCGCGCGCGCGGCGCTCGAAGCGGGCAAGCACGTCTTCGTCGAAAAGCCGCTTGGCGCTCGACATCGACGAGGCGAGCGTCTCTGCGCCCTCGCCGCCGCGCGCGGGCGCTGCCTCATGGTCGGGCATCTGCTGCAATACCATCCCGCCTTCGGCAAGCTGCGCGAGCTCGTGCGCGAAGGCGCCCTGGGGCGGCTCCAATACATCTATTCGAACCGGCTCAATCTCGGCAAGGTGCGGCGCGAGGAAGACATTCTGTGGAGCTTCGCGCCGCACGACATCTCGATGATGCTGTCGCTGGTCGGCCACGAGCCCGCGCGCGTCACCGCCGAGGGCGCCTACCACCTCCATCGCCAGATCGCCGACGTGACGACGACGCATCTTGCCTTCGCCGGCGGCGAGCAGGCGCATATCTTCGTGTCGTGGCTCCATCCGTTCAAGGAGCAGAAGCTCGTCGTGATCGGCGACCAGGCCATGGCCGTGTTCGACGACGGCGAGCCGTGGAGCCGCAAGCTTCTGCTCTATCGCCATCGCATCGAATGGCGCGACCAGGTTCCCGTGCCGCAGCGCGCCGAGGCCGAGCCCGTTCCGGTCGAGGAGGGCGAGCCGCTGCGCCTCGAATGCCGGCATTTCCTCGATTGCGTCGCGACGGGCGCGACGCCGCGTCACCGACGGCCACGAGGGCGTGCGCGTGCTGCGCGTGCTGGCGGCGGCGAGCGCCGCGCTCAAAGGTTCGGCTCTCGCGCCGCGCCGGCGCCCGCGCGCCATCCGAATGTCGAGATCCACGACAGCGCCTATGTCGACGAGCCGGCGCAGATCGGTGCGGGCACGCGCATCTGGCATTTCGCGCATGTGCTGCGCGGCACCACGATCGGCCGCAACTGCACCCTCGGCCAGAACGTGGTCGCCGGGCCCGACGTCACGATCGGCGACAATTGCAAGATCCAGAACAACGTCTCGATCTACGACGGCGTGACGCTCGAGGACGGCGTCTTCTGCGGTCCCTCCTGCGTCTTCACCAACGTCAAGAACCCGCGCGCGGAAATCGCGCGCAAGGCGGAGTTCAAGCCCACGCTCGTCAAGCGCGGCGCCACCATCGGCGCCAACGCCACGATCGTGTGCGGCCACACGTCGGCGCCTATGCCTTCATCGCCGCGGGCGCGGTCGTGACGTCGGACGTGCCGGACTTCGCGCTGATGGCGGGCGTGCCGGCGCGCCGCATCGGCTGGATGAGCCGCGCCGGCGCACGGCTCGGCCGCGACCTCGTCTGCCCCATCTCCGGCGCGCGCTACCGCGAGAGCGGCGCCGATCAACTCGAGCCGCTCGAGGACTAGGCATGCCCGACAGCCCCGGCGGCGTGCGCGAAGCCGATCCCCTTCATCGACCTTCAGGCGCAGCGCGCGCGCATCGCCGGCAGGATCGACCGCGCCATCGCGCGCGTCCTGGCGCATGGCCAGTTCATTCTCGGTCCCGAGGTCGCCGAGCTCGAGCGGCGCCTCGCCGCCTTCTGCGGCGCGCGCCATTGCATCACCTGCGCCAACGGCACCGATGCGCTGGGCCTCGTCCTGATGGCGCAGGGCGTGAAGCCGGGCGATGCCGTGTTCGTGCCGGACTTCACCTTCGTCGCGACCGCCGAGGTCGTGGCCTGGCTCGGCGCGACGCCGGTCTTCGTCGATGTGCTGCCGGACACGTTCAACATCGATCCCGCAAGCCTCGAGCGCGCGATCGCGTTCGGCGAAGCGGCAGGGGCTGCGCCCGCGCGCGGTGATCCCGGTCGATCTCTTCGGCCAGCCGGCCGATTACGGCGCGCTCCTGCCGATCGCGCGAGGAAGCGGGGCTTTTCGTCCTCTCCGATGCGGCGCAGAGTTTCGGCGCGAGCCTCGGCGGCGCGCGCGTCGGCCGCTTCGGCCTCGCCACGGCGACGAGCTTCTTTCCGGCGAAGCCGCTCGGCTGCTACGGCGACGGCGGCGCCATCTTCACCGACGACGACGAGCTCGCCGCGGTGCTGCGCTCGCTCCGCGTGCACGGCCAGGGCAGCGACAAGTACGACAATGTCCGCATCGGCGTGAACGGGCGGCTCGACACGCTGCAGGCGGCGATCCTGCATCGAGAAGCTGGAAATCTTCGCCGAGGAGATCGAGCTGCGCCAGAAAGTGGCCGCGCGCTACCGCGCTTCGCTCGGCAACCAGGTCGCGACGCCGTTCGTGATGGCGGGCGCGCAATCGGTCTGGGCGCAATACACGATCCAGACCGCGCGGCGCGATGCGGTCGCGGCGTCGTGCAAGAAGGCGGGCGTGCCGACCGCGATCTATTATCCGCTGCCGCTGTCGCGCCAGACCGGATACCGCGACTATCCGAGCGCGCCCGGTGGTACGCCGGTCTCCGAGCGCCTCGCGCAGGAGGTCCTGAGCCTGCCGATGCATCCCTATCTCGACGAGGCGACGCAGGACCGCATCGTCGAAGCGGTGCGCGCGGGGCGATCGGCTGACCATGGACATTCGCGGCAAACGCCTCGTCGTCATCGGCGGCGCGGGCTTGATCGGATCGCACACGGTCGATCAGCTGACGCGCCAGGACGTGCGCGAGATCGTGGTCTACGACAACTTCGTGCGCGGCCGGCCCGAGAATCTCGGCGACGCGTTGAAGGACCCGCGCGTCAAGATCTTCGAGGCGGGCGGCGACATCTGCCAGAGCGACATCCTCGACGCGGCGCTCGCCGGCGCCGACGGCGTCTTCCATTTCGCGGCGCTGTGGCTCCTGCAATGTCACGAATATCCGCGCGCCGCTTTCGACGTGAACATCCGCGGCACGTTCAACGTGCTCGAAGCCTGCGTCAAGGCGGGCGTGCAGCGCCTCGTCTATTCCTCGTCGGCCTCGGTCTATGGCGACGCGGTCGAAGAGCCGATGACCGAGGACCATCCCTTCAACAACAAGAATTTCTACGGCGCGACCAAGATCGCCGGCGAGGCGATGGCGCGCGCGTTCCATCATCGCTACGGGCTCAACCTCGTCGGGCCTGCGCTACATGAACGTCTATGGCCCGCGCCAGGACTACCACGGCGCCTATATCGCCGTGATCATGAAGATGCTCGATGCGATCGACCAGGGGCAGGGGCCGACCATCCTCGGCGACGGCAGCGAAGCGTTCGATTTCGTCGCGGTCGAGGATTGCGCGCGCGCCAATCTGTGCGCGATGAAGGCCGATGCGCAGGACCGCTTCTACAATGTCGGCACCGGGCGCCGCACGTCGTTGAAGGAGCTGGCGGGTCTGTTGCTCGAATTGACCGGCAGCAACCAGGCCGTGAACTACGCGCCGCGCAGCCAGGCGACGCTCGTGCGCAACCGCATCGGCTCGCCCGTGCGCGCCAAGGCGGAGATCGGTTTTGCCGCCGAGATCGGCCTGCGCGACGGGCTGGAGCGGCTCATCGCCTGGCGCAAGTCGCACAAATCCGAAGTCGCGGCGCGCCGCGCCGCGGCGTCGTAAGGGGACCGCACGAGTGGCCGAGAAGCGCGTCATCCCGATCGCCCGGCCGAGCGTCGGCGACGAGGAATGGCAGGCGCTGCGCGCGCCCTTGGAAAGCGGCTGGCTGACGCAAGGCCCGAAGGTCGCCGCCTTCGAGCGCGCGTTCGCCGCGAGCCACAACGTCAAGCATGCGGTCGCCACGACCTCGGCGACCACGGGCCTCCATCTCGCGCTCGCCGCACTCGGCATCGGGCCCGGCGACGAGGTGATCGTGCCGCCTTCACCTGGGTCGCGACCGCCAACGTCGTGCTCTATTGCGGCGCGACGCCGGTCTTGGCCGATGTCGACCGCGTGACCTTCAACATCCGGCCCGACGAGGTCGCGCGCTGCCTCACGCCGCGCACCAAGGCGGTGATCCCGGTGCATCTCTTCGGCCTCTGCGCCGACATGGACGCGATCGCCAAGGTGCTGCCGAAGCATGTCGCGATCGTCGAGGATGCGGCGTGCGCCAGCGGCGCGGTCTACCACAACCGTTCCGCCGGCGCGCTCGGCACGTGCGGCGTCTTCTCGTTCCATCCGCGCAAGTCGATCACCACGGGCGAAGGCGGGATGCTCACGACCGACGACGACGATGCTCGCCGAGCGCGCGCGCATGCTGCGCAATCATGGCGCCTCGGTCGCGGAGGAAGAGCGTCACGCCGGCCCGCAGCCCTACATCCTGCCGGACTTCAACCTCCTCGGCTTCAACTACCGCATGACCGATCTGCAAGGCGCGTTGGGGCTCGTGCAGCTCGCGAAGCTCGACCGTTTCATCACGGAGCGCGCGCGCTGGGCCGCGTGGTATCGCGCTGCACTCGCCGATCTGCCGTGGCTGCGCCTGCCGCAGGAGCCCGCGGGCGGCCGCCATGCGTGGCAGTCGTTCGTCGCCTATGTCGATCCGCAGACGGCGCCGCGCTCGCGCAACGAGATCATGACTGCGCTCGATGCGCGCGGCGTCGCCGCGCGGCCCGGGACGCACGCCGTCCACATGCTGGGCTATTACCGCGAGCGCTTCGGCCTCGCGCCCGACGATTTTCCCGCCGCGCGCGATTGCGACCGCCAGTCGATGGCGATGCCGCTGCACAACCGGATGGACGAAGACGACTATCGCCATGTCGCGGCCTGTCTCCATGCCATCTGACGCGCTGCCGCGGTGGATGCTGAGCCTTCTCGGTCTCGCGCGGGTGCCGCGCGAAGGCGAAGCGGTGGAGGCGCACGGCCAGAAACTCGTGCTGCGCGACGGCATCCTGCGCGGGAGCGATGTCGCGTCATCCGAGCAGCGTCATACGAGCGGCGTGTTCGGCTTCAAGTGGCAGCAGCGCGCGAGCTTCGAATCGCCGGCCTCGCTGGCGCGGATGCGCCAATGGCTCGTCGAGCGCTACGGCGATCCGCGCGCGTTCGACTGGCTCGGCGGGCCAGCGCGCGCCGTCGTGCTCGATGCCGGGTGCGGCGCCGGCATGTCGGCGCTCGAGCTGTTCGGCGGCGTGTTCGACCGCATGAACTACATCGGCACCGACATTTCCGAGGCGGTCGATGTCGCGCGCGAGCGGTTCGCCGAGCGCGGCATCGCGGCGGGCTTTGTCCAGGCCAATCTTCACGCGCTGCCGTTCGCACCCGGCTCGCTCGACGTCATCTTCTCCGAAGGCGTGCTGCACCATACGGATTCGACCGAGCGCGCGCTCGCGCATCTAGCATCGCTGCTGAGGCCCGGCGGCCGGATCCTGTTCTACGTCTATCGCACGAAGGGCCCGATCCGCGAATTCGCCGACGACTATATCCGCGCGAAGATCCGCGACTTGGCCCCAGAGAAAGCGTGGGATGCGCTGCGCCCGCTGACCGAGCTCGGCATCGCGCTCGGCCAGCTCGGCGCCGAGATCGAGCTGAAGGAGCCGATCGACATCCTGGAAATTCCCGCCGGCCGCATCGACGTGCAGCGGTTGTTCTATTGGCACGTGCTGAAGGCGTTTTACCGGCCCGACCTCAGCTTCGAGGAAATGCATCACATCAATTTCGACTGGTACGCGCCCGAGAACGCCCATCGCCAATCGCCCGACGAGGTGCGGCGCTGGTGCGAAGAGGCCGGTCTCGCGATCGAGCGGGAACGGCTCGAGGAATCCGGCATCACCATCGTGGCGCGGAAGAAGAGCGATGCAGCCTCTCCTCGATAGGCTCCAGCGCAAGCTCGACGAGGCTTTTGCCGATCCGTGGATGCCGGGCCGGCGCCTCGAGGCGGCGCTCGATCCCGGCACCGCCGCCGATCCGGCAACGGGCGCGCTTTCGGGCGGCGTCGCGTTCCGCATCGTCGAGGTGGATGGGCGCCGGCAGTTGCTCCACCACGCGCGGCTCGACGGCGTCGGCTCGCCTGCCGCGCTCGACGATTTTCTCGCCGAGGCGCTGAGCGTCCTCCTGATGAAACATCCGACCTGGCCGGGCTGATCCTCCATGTGCGGCATTACCGGCATCGTCAATCGCAACGGCGAGCCTGCCTCGCCCGCGATCCTGCGCCGCATGACGGGCGAGCTCGTCCATCGCGGCCCCGACAGCGAGGGTTATTCCACCGACGGCGCCGTGGGCCTGGGCCACCGGCGGCTGTCCATCATCGATCTTTCGCCGGCCGGCAACCAGCCGATGGCGACGCCGGATGGACGCTACGTGCTCAGCTACAACGGCGAGATCTACAATTTCCGCGAGCTGCGCCGCGAGCTCGAGGCCTTGGGTTGCCAGTTCCGCTCGCGCACCGATTCCGAAGTGCTGCTCATGGCGCTCGCGGCGTGGGGCGAGAAGGCGATCCTCCGCCTCAACGGCATCTTCGCCTTCGCGCTCTACGACCGCGCGGCGGGCGAGCTCTTGCTGGTGCGCGACCGGTTCGGCGTCAAGCCGCTTTATTATTGCGAGCTTGGCGGCACGCTCATCTTCGCCTCGGAAGTGAAGGCGCTCCTCGCCCATCCGCTTCTCTCCGCGGCGCTCGATCCCGAGGGCCTCGTCGAATATCTGACGTTCCAGAATTTTCTCGGGTCACGCACGCTGTTCAAGAACGTGCGCCTTCTTCCGCCCGGCTGCTTCATGCGCGTGCCCGTTGCCGCCGATGCCGCGCCGCGTATCGAGCGCTACTGGGATTTCCGCTTCGCCGACGAGTTCGACGGCCGCCCGGAAGAGCTTGTCGAGGAGCTCGATCGTCTCTTTCGCCAGGCCGTGAGCCGCCAGCTCGTGAGCGACGTGCCGGTCGGCGCCTATCTCTCGGGCGGCATCGATTCGGGCTCGATCACCGCGATCGCCGCGCGCCAGCATCCGGAGCTGCGCACCTTCACGATCGGCTTCGATCTGAGCTCGGCCTCGGGGCTCGAGCTGGGATTCGACGAGCGCGCGGCGGCCGAGCACATGTCCTATCTCGCCGGCACCGAGCATTACGAGATGGTGCTGAAGGCCGGCGACATGGAGCGCGCCATGCGCCGCGTCGTCTGGCACATGGAGGAGCCGCGCGTCGGGCAAAGCTATCCCAATTACTATGCGGCGAAGCTTGCGAGCCGCTTCTGCACCGTCGTTCTGTCGGGCGCGGGCGGCGACGAAATGTTCGGCGGCTATCCGTGGCGCTATTACCGCGCCGCCGCCAACAGCGATTTCGACGATTACACGGCGAAATATTATGGCTTCTGGCAGCGGCTGCTACCGGCCGATGCGGCCTCCGCGATATTCGCGCCGCTCGGCGCCGAGGCCGAGACGTGTCGATCCGCGCGCTCTCTTTCGCGGCGTTTTCGGCGATCACAGGAACCGGCTGGCGACGGCCGAGGACTGCATCAACCGCTCGCTCTATTTCGAGGCGAAGACGTTTCTGCACGGGCTTCTCGTCGTCGAGGACAAGCTCAGCATGGCCCATTCGCTCGAGACGCGGGTGCCGTTCCTCGATCACGATCTTGTCGATTTCGCGATGCGCGTGCCGGTGCGCATGAAGCTCGCGAACCTGCACGAGACTGCGCGCGTCGACGAGAACGAACCGGGGGGCAAGGGCACGCGCTATTTCGAGCGCACGCGCGACGGCAAGCTCCTGCTGCGCGCGGCGATGGGGCGCTATGTCCCGCCGCAGATCGCCGATGCGGTGAAGAAAGGCTTTTCCGCGCCCGATGCAAGCTGGTTCCGCGGCGAGAGCATGGATTACGTGCAGCGGACGCTCTTGAACGGCAAGGCGCGCATCTACGATTGGCTCGATCGCGCCACGGTTCACCGCCTCATCGAGGATCACCGCGCGGGCCGCGAGAACCGCCGGCTGTTGATCTGGTCATTGCTCTATCTCGAGACGTGGGCGCGCATCTTTCTCGACGGCGACCATCCCGAACATGCCCCCGTTCGTGGAGCCGCGGCGCGTATGCTATAATGCAACAAAGCGAAGGATCGTGAAGTGCCGCTCGCGGAACACATCGGCATCGTGAAGAGCCTCCTGCTGCGCCGGCCGCGCGGCTGGAAATCGGTGCTCTTCAACACCGCGTCGTTGAAGGCGCGCCGGGCCGGGCCGCTCTTGGCGCCGGCGCACGTGACGATCGAGCCGACCAATGCCTGCAATGCGCGCTGCCCCGTGTGCGAGACCGGCAAGGGCGACATGCGGCGTCCCGCGGGCTTCGTCGATTTCGATCTCTACCGCCGCTTCATCGACGAGATCGCGCCGACGACCAACACGCTCATGTTCTATTTCATGGGCGAACCGTTCCTCGGCGAGCATGCCTACGAGATGATCCGCTATGCGCGGAGCAAGGATCTCTTCGTCGAGACCTGCACCAACGGCGATCTCGTCGATCCCGAAGGCGTCATCTATTCCGACATCAACAAGATCAGCTTCCAGATCGGCGGTCTCGACGAGGCGACGCACGAGCGCTACCGCGTGCGCTCGAGCCTCGCCAAGGTCGAGCGCAACCTGCGCGCGCTCGTGGCGCTGCGAAAGCTTCATCCGGGCTCGAACGTCAGGATCGAGGTGGGCTTCATCGTCATGCGCCACAACGAGCACCAAGTGCCGGATTTCATCCGCTGGGCGCGCGATCTGGGCGCCGACGCCGTCAACGTGATCGATCCGTGCGTGCGCAACTTGCTCGAGGGCCATGCCTATTTGCCGCGCGACAAGAAATACTGGTTCTACGACGAGGCCGCGTTCGAGCAGGGCATTTTGAAGCCCAAGATCGTGCCGGACCACGAATGCAGCTGGATCTGGAACTCGATCCTGGTGAACTGGAACGGCGAAGCGGTGCCGTGCTGCCGTGATCCCAATGGCGAGAACATCCTCGGCAACGTGTTCGAGGACGGGCTGATGGGCGTCTTCAACGGTCCGCGCGCGATGGCATTCCGCCGCCGCATCCTCGAAGCCCAGCGCGAGGTCGGCATTTGCCGGCTCTGCTCGGGCTATGGCGTGCCCACGTTGCAGCACAAGGGGCCGCAAAACTTCACGATCGCGCACCATAACCGGGCGGGCGCCGGCGCCGGCGAAGTGCAGGAAATGGACTTGACGGGCTGACTCGGCGTTGGGCGTCCGCGCATCGCAATGACAGAGCAGAACAGATCAGCGCAGATCCGCGCGCACTGGACCGAGGCGGCGCAGCACGAGCTTGACGCCGAAGGCACCCGCCCCACCGCGCGCGATCCCAATCTGCAAGAGGCCGTCGAAGGCGCTATCGAGCGTTACCTCGCGCCGGGACAAAGGCTGCTCGATATCGGCTGCGGCGATGGGCGTTCGACCTTACGCTTCGCCCGGATTGTCGAGCGCGTCGTCGGGGTCGATTACGTCGAGACTTTCGCCGCCCGCGCGCGGCAGCGCGCTGCCGCGGACGGCATCGCGAACGCCGCATTCGAGACGGCGGACGTGCTCGCGCTCGGCCCCATCCGCGCGCACCATGAGAATCTTCGATGCGGTGACGACAATTCGATGCCTTATTAATCTCGCCTCGAGCGAGGAGCAGACACGCGCGATCGGCGAGATTGCATCGCTGGTGAAGCCGGGTGGGCTTTACCTCGCGAGCGAAGGCTGGACCGAGGGAATGGAAGGGCTAAATCTCGCGCGTCAACGCGCCGGGCTCTCCGAGATCGCAGTCGCGAAATACAATCTGCTGCTGCGGCGCGTCGATTTCGAGGCCGAGGCGCAAAAATATTTCGACCTTGTCGACTATGTCGGCTTCGGCTTCTTCCTGTTCGTCTCGCGGGTCCTTCAGCCGCTTTTGGTCGCGCCCGCGAATCCGTCGCATTTCCATCCGCTCAACAAGATCGGCCTCGAGGTCGAGCAGCGCTGCCTTGTGGGGCGCCAATTCGATTTTTGCGACTACGCCGGTCTCTATGTCTTCCGGCGGCGCGCCGCGTGACGTTGCTTCAAGATGCGATGAGCGCCGCGATCTTCTCCGCCGCATGACCGTCGCCATAATCGACAATCTCGCGCCGCGGCGCATAAGGCGCGCCGCGCCACAGCCGGTTCCAGCCGCACGCCACCGTCTCGACCCATTCCGTCTCGTCGCGCAAGGTGACGCACGGCTTGCGCTGGAAATAGGCTTCTTTCTGCAGTCCGCCGGAGTCCGTGAAGACGGTGATCGCGCCGGCCAAAAGCCGCGTGAGGTCGAGATAGGAGAGCGGCGGGACGAGCATGATGCCGGGCGTCTCGATGCCTTCGCGCCGCAGCGCCTCGCCCGTGCGCGGATGAAGCGGCATCACCACGGGACGGAGGCGCGCCTGCTCGGCGAGCCAACTCATGCGAGCGGCAAGCCGGTCCCGGTCGTCCGTGTTCTCGGCGCGATGGAGCGTCGCGAGATCGTAGGTTCCGTCCGTCAGGCCGAGGCGATCGAGCACGGTCGAATTTTTGGCGGCTTCGGCCGTGAAGAGCGTGGCATCGTACATGACGTCGCCGACATGGTGGACGCCCGAGACGATGCCCTCCTTGGCGAGATTGCCAACCGCGGCCGGCGTCGCGCACAGCAGCAGCTGGCTCGCATGATCGGCGAGCAGGCGGTTGATTTCCTCCGGCATGCGCCGGTTGTAGGAGCGCATGCCGGCCTCGACATGCGCCACCGATATGCCGAGTGCCGCCGCCGCGAGCGCGCCGGCGAGCGTCGAGTTGGTATCGCCAAAGACGATCGCCCAGTCGGGCCGCTCGTCCAGCATCACGGCTTCCAGGCCCCCGAGCATCCGTCCGATCGTGGCGCCGCGACGTTCGCCATGAATGCCCAGATTGACGCGCGGCGCGGGAATCCCGAGCTCCGCGAAGAACACGGCCGACATCTCGGGATCGAAATGCTGCCCCGTGTGAACCAGGATTTCCGCGAGCCCCGCTGCGGCGAGCGCGCGGGAGACGGGCGCCGCCTTGACGAATTGCGGCCGCGCGCCGACGATCGTGAGTACCTTCATCGTGCGGTTGCTCTCGCGCTCGCGCGGCTCTGATGCGCGAGCTCTTGATAAAGCGCGATTTCGAGCGCCCGCGCGCGCTCCGGCCGATATTCTTCGAGATAGCGCACGCGCAGCGAACGGCCCATCGCCTCTCGACGCGTGGGTTCGGCGAGCATCGTCGCGATCGCGCCCGCCCATTGCGCCGGCTCGGCGGGATCGACCAGAAGCCCGGTCTCGCCGTCGGTGACGAGTTCGGAATGCCATTCGACGCGGCTCGTGACGACGGGCTTGCCGGCGCTTGCCGCCTCGAGCAGGACGAAGCCCGACATCGGCACGAGCACGAACGCGGCTTCGCGCAGCAGCGCCGCCACTACCGCGCGATCCTGCCAGCCGAGGAAGCGCACGTCGGTCCGTCCGGCAAAACGCCGCTCGCCGTCGGCGCGCAGCGGCCCGTCGCCGCAGAAGACGAAAACGGGGCGCGGACCGGCGGGCAATTCGAGCGCGGCAATCGCGTCGAACAGCCGGTCGGTGAATTTGTAGCGGTTGAGGAAGCCGATGATCGGTACGAGCGCCGCGTCGTCCGCTAGGCCGAGACGCGCCCGGAATCCCGCATCGTCCGCGCCCGTTTGCGGCACTTCCTCGATCATCCATGGGATGACGACGCATTTCCGGAGCGCGTGTTGGCCGATGATCCCTGCCACGTAGGACGCAGTGAATCGGTTCGGCACGATGATGCGGCTGCACAGGCGGAGAACGAGCGCCTCCATGCCAAAGGAGAGCGTGCGGCTTTGAAAATAGAAGCGGCCGCTCAGCTCTTGGGCCACGCGGTTGTCGCCGCCGAGCGACACGACGCAGGGGATGCCGAGAATGCGCCCGGCAATGCAGCCGATGAGGCTGCCGACATAGGGAAGCCGCCCGCGGATGATGTTGATGCGCTCGCGCCGCAGGATGCGGACGATCCGCACGAGATCGCGCAGCGCCCGGAAGGGGTGGCGCGGCCGCGGGTCATAACAGACGAGCTCGATCCCGCTTTTGCGCAAATCGTCCGCGAGCACGGCGTCGGAAACATAAGGCGAGAAATGCACGACCTTCGCGTAGGCGCGCCCCGGGTTGTAGACATCGGGCGCGGAGGCCAAGACCCCTTTGCGCTGCAGATCCACAAGACGCGAATCCATAAAATTCGCGACCCGCATCGCGAGCGCCTGTTCCATCAGAGTTCGCGGTCCATCAAGGCGGAGGTTTTTATAGGCGGCGCGCCGCCACCTGTCCACATGACCGGCAACGCCCGCCCATGATCCACGTGCTGTTCCGCGCGCCGTCGTTGGCGGCCCAAGCCTCCTATCGCTTTCGCGGCGCGAAGGACTTGGTTCAATGGCCGCGGGAGCACGGCATCGGCTTAGGCGCCACGGGCGCCTGGAATTTCTTCTGGCGCCTCGGTGCCAAGCCGCGCCGCATTGCCGGCGACACGGCGCCCGTGCCGTCGGACGCGATTCTCGTCGCCGTCGCGGAGCATGCGGAGGATCGGGCATTGGCCGAGCTCGTGCAACGCTGGCACGCGCGCGGCAATTGGATCATTGGCGCAGGCGACCCGTCAGCCTTTGCCGCGCTCCTTCCCGCGGGCGCCGAGGTGCAGCGTTCTCCTTATCCCTATGCGGCGTTGGCCTATCGTCTCGACGGCCGCGCTGAGCCCGTGGCGCCGCCGTCCTGGGGTTTCGCGCGCTGGCAGACTCTTTCCGGCGCCGGCGAGGGCGAGCTTGTGGCGCTCGGCGGCGAGCGGCAGAGCCCCGAACGCGCGCTGGCGCTTCCGCTCGATGCCCCGGCGCTCGTGCGCGGCGAGCGCTTCCTCTATCTCAACGCCAATCCCTTCGCGGCATTTCAATCGTGGCTGCAGGGCCAGAGCGATCTCGGCCCCTGGCTCGGTTGGCGCCCGCGCCTGTTCTGGTTCGACGAGCACGTGGCGGCGCTCTGGCGCATTCTCGCGCGGGCCGTGCCGCCGCTCGCCGCGCTAGCGCGGCCGGGCGTCAGGGGACTCGCCGCCACAACGGTCGTGCTGCGGCACGATCTCGATTCTTCGCGCGACGCCACATATCTCGACCTCGAGATCGCACGTCGCGTACCGGCGAGCTATGCCGTGCTGCGCGATCGGAACCGGCGATTCTGGACCCGGCGCCTCGCGCGGGCGCAAGGCATGGAGTGCTGTTTCCACTACAACACGATGCACCGGGCGACGGAAATAACGAACGAGCTTCGCCGCCGCGTGCGCGGCCTGTTCGGAGGGACCGCGCTTCCGCCCGTCCTGCGGCCCGCGTTGGGCGATGTCGCCGGCAACGGACTGCGCCGGCAGGTGGCGAAAGCGCGTGCCGCCGGGATCGGCATCGCCACGCTGCATCGCCATGGCGCCTTCCTCGTCTATCCCGAATGGGTCGACGCGCTCGACGCCTGCCTCGCGGAATATCCCGAGCTTTTGGGCAGCAGCAGCCTGTTCCGCGGCATCGTGCTGCGCTGGGGTGCGCGCCGGGTCGATGGCGGGGGCGGAACGCTCGTCGACTTTCCCGACGCGGGCTTTCCGCTGTGGTGGCCGTTCAAGCTAGCGCGCGCGGATACTGGTGCTGCGCTGCGCGGCTGGGAAAGCGCGAGCCTCGCCGAATCCGAGCCGGGCCTTGTCGCGCAGCTTCTCGACCACTCGATTCCCGAGTTGCCGCAGCGCGTCGTCACGTTGGGCTATCACCCGTACCACGCCGCGCGGCCGACCTTTCGCGCCGGCGGATCGCGCACGTGGTTCGCGGAGATCCTCAATCTCATTGCCGAGCACCGGGTCGAGGCGCTCACCCTTGCCGAGGTTTATGCGCGGGTCGAGCGCGGGGCATCAGCCGATTCGGAATGAGCTTGTGAGGACCTCGGGGGAAGAGGCGGCCGAGACTCGCGCGCAATGCCCCTGTTGCGGGGCTGCGCTGCGCCGATCCGGCGAAAGGCTCGTCTGTGCCTCCTGCGCCGCCGAGGGGCGGATCGGGGGCAACGTGATCGACTGGCGCACGGTGGCGCCCGATGCCAAGGGCACGCGCGCGCTGTGGCGCAAGGACATGCGCCCCGCCGACAATGCGAGGCGCCTCATCCGTGCGGCGCGATACTGCCTTCATCCGGTCGGCTCGCCGCTTTCGCCGTTCGCCTGGCTCACCCGCGCGCGGCTCCGGCGCTATTACGAACGGACGCGCATTGACCCTGCGATGGCGCAAGAATGGGCCGCGCATTATCTCGCCGAGCTGCCGCGCCGCGCCGGCATGGATGTGCTCGACCACGGCACGGGCCGAGGCCGCAACCTCGGCCTTCTCACGCAGTTGGGATGCCGCGTCGCCGCGCAGGACGTCGCCCCGCACGAGGGCTGGTCGCATTTTCCCCAATGCCAGTTTCAGATCGTACCGCCGGACTTTGGCGGCCTGCCCTGGCGCGCGGCCGCATTCGATCTTGTGCTGGACTGGATGGTGATCGAGCACTTCTCCCAAGAAGAGCTCGCGCGGCTCGCGGGCGAGATCGCGCGCGTTCTGAAGAGCGGCGGCCATTGGCTCGTTCTCACCGCGAATGCCGAGAGCCTGGCCGCCGGCGCCTTGCGGCGTACGCTCGGGCGGCTTCACGCGACGAGTGCCGTCGAGCGCATCGCGCGCGCGCGCGGCCTTGGCATGGTGCGGCACTCCTACGAAGGATTTTACGCGCCGCTCGTCCCCGTCCTCTTCGATGCGATCCGCAAGACTTGCGCGCCGTGGCCGCTCGATCTTGCGGATTATCGCTCCGTGCTGGCGAAGCTCATTCCGCCGCGCCGCCGCGCCGTCTGGGTCGCCGCATTCCGGAAAGCATGATGTCGGCGCCCCCGCGTTTCGTCCGCTATCTCCTCCGCGACATCCGGCATCGGCTCGGCTGGCGCGCACCACTCCTCGTCTTCGCCATGGCCGTCAATGGGATCACCGAAGGGTTGGGCCTGGCATTTCTCCTGCCGTTGTTGTCGGGACTCGCCACGGGCACCGCCGGCACCGGCGGCGCCGGCACCGGGATCCTCGCGCGCTTTGCCGGATCGGTGCTCGACCTCTTCGGCTTCGCGCACGATTTTTCCCACCTCCTTGCCATCGCGCTGGCCGCCTTCCTCCTGCAGAACGCTGCGTCCGTGAGCGAAGGATGGCTTTCGGCAAAGTATCGCGGCCGTTATGTCGCCCTTTGGCGCGAGGACATCTTCACCAGCATGATGGGCGCGCGCTGGCGCTTCTTTCTCGACCACAAGACGGGACAGCTCACGAACGCGCTGCTCGAGGAGACCATGCGCTTGGGCGGCGCGTTCTATTGCCTCGCGCAGATCGCCGCCGGCGCCGTCTTCGTGCTCGTCTACGTGGTGCTGTCGATCCTCGCCTCGTGGGAGGTGGCGCTCGGCACGGCGCTGTTCGGCGCGGTGATGTGGCTCTGCGTGCAGCCGCTGACGCGCTTCAATCGCGGCCTCGGCGCTCAGCTCATGCGCGAGAACGAAGCGCTGCACGTCACCGCCAACGAGTTCGTGGGCGGCGCACGCCTCATCAAGGCGGCGGCCGCAGAAGACCGCGCCAACGCCTTCTTCACCGCAGCGGTCCGCCGCATCTATCGCGTTGAGCGGCTCACGCAATTCCATCCATTCCTCGTGCGCTCGATCTACGAAGGCTGCGCGATGGTCGCGCTGTGTGCGAGCTTGTGGATCGGCGTCGTCAGGATCGGCATCAATCCCGCGACGGTGCTCGTCACCGTCTATCTCTTCATCCGGCTCTATCTGCGCCTGTCGCAGGTGCAGCAATATGTGCAGATCCTGCACACGACTTATGCGCCTTCGATCGCGCCGGCGCTTGAGACGCTCGAGGACGCGCGGCGCGAGCGCGAGGCGGCTACGGGTGCCACGCCCATGTTCCACGCGGCCGAGGGAGTCGATGTGCGGGTGCGCGAGCTGACGGTCCGCCACGGCGAGCTTGCCGCGCTCGATGGCCTTTCGCTCGACCTGCCGGCGGGAGCGATCGTCGGGCTCGCGGGGCCCTCGGGCGCGGGCAAATCGACGCTTGCCGACTGCTTGCTCGGCCTTGTCGTACCCGATCGAGGCGCGATCGAAATCGACGGCCAACCGCTTCCCTCGCTCGCGCTCGCCGCGTGGCGCCGCAATGTCGGCTATGTCGCGCAGGACACGTTCCTCTTCAACGCGTCGATCGCCGAGAACATCAGGTGGGGAAATCCTGCCGCGAGCGAGGCCGAAATCGTCGATGCGGCGCGGCGCGCGCAGGCCGACGCGTTCATCCGCGCGCTGGTGCACGGCTACGACACGGAAGTGGGCGAGCGCGGCATGCGGCTTTCCGGCGGCGAGCGCCAGCGGATCGGATTGGCCCGCGCGCTCGTCGGCCATGTCCGCCTCCTCGTCATCGACGAAGCAACGAACGCGCTCGATGCCGAGTCGGAACAGGCGGTGATGCGCGCGATCCTCGAAATGCGCGGCCAGATCACGATCCTCATCATCGGGCATCGTCTTTCAACCTTGCGCGATGCCAACGTCCTTTGCCTCATCGAACGCGGGCGCATGGTCGAGCGCGGCACGTGGCAGGAATTGACGCGCCCGGGCACGCGCTTTTTCGATTTCTGGAAGATCCAGAGCGAAGAGCATCAGGGGATCCCATCGCAATGAGCCAGGCGGCGACGCTGCTTCCGCTGCTCGGCGTCGCACTCTTGCTCGCGGCGGCGCATTTCGCGCTGCGCTTCGCGCCGGTTTGGCCGCACCGGCGCCAGGGTTGCGATGCTTATTACTATCTCCTCTGCGCCGAGGCATTTCGCGCGCGACGACGGCTGCCGATCGTGCTGCCGCCGCTTTATCTGCTCGAGCCGCGGGAACAGGCCTATCCGCCGATGATGAGCATGGCGTTGGGCGTGCTGCCCGAGCGCTTCGTCGCGCGCTTCTATTGGGCCATTTCGCCGCTCATCGATGCGGCGTTGCTTGCGTTGTTGGCGCTTTGGGTCGGCACGCGGTTCGGGTCCGGCTATGCCCTCGTTGCAGGATTGGCCTACGCGGCGAACGCATCGCTCGTCCTCGAATTCAGCTCTCTCACCAGCCGTCCGCTCGCGCTCCTCGAAACCAATGCCTTTCTCCTCGCGTGCTTTGCCTGGATCGGCGGGACGGCGCTTATGCTGCCACTCGCGATCGCGCTTGGGGTCATGGTCCTCTACACGCACAAGCTGTCGGCGCAGCTCTTGTGGTTTCTCATGCCATTTCTTGCGCTGGCCGAGGGGGACTGGCGCTGGCTCGTGCCGCTTCCGGGCGCTTATCTCGTCGGCTTCGCCGTGGCGCCACGCCTTTTCCTGCAAATTCTCGACGGGCACCGTGATATCGTTTCCTATTGGGCGCGCAACTGGCCGCTCCTCAACGCGCACATCGTCCGGCGCTCGCCGCTTTACGCCGGCGCTGACGCGGGAGGCGCTTACTATCACCCGCATGATCTGCGCTGGCTCGGGCGGCAGCTCGGCAAGGTGCTCGACTACAATTGCTTCATCGTCTTCGCGCCGGCAGTGGTTCTTGCCTGGCCCGATTTCGCCGCCGCCGAGCGCTTCGCTTCATTCTGGATCGCGGGCACGTACATCTGGGGCTGCGCGACATATTTCGTTCGCCCGCTGCGCTGCCTCGGCGAAGGCAACAAGTATTTCAAATATGCGCTTCTGCCCTCGCTCTTTCTCGCCGTTGCCACGCTTGCCGAGGCACCAGGGTTTCTCAGCCATTCCGCCGCCGCGTTCTGCGCCGCCTGGACCGGCCTTTCCTATGTTCTGACCGCCCGCCGCATGCGCCGACAAGGCTCGGTGACGGGACGTCTCTCGCCCGAGCTCGAACCGATTCTTGCCCGCATTGGCGCGATCGAAGCGGCGCGGCTCATGTGCCTTCCGGCGCATCTTTGCGATCTCGTCGCTTACCACACGCGCCGGCCGGTGCTGTGGGGAACGCACGGATTGGGCTTCACCGAGGCGGAGCCGTTCTTTCCGGTGCTGCTGAAGCCGCTCGAACATTTCGTGAGCGCCTACCGGCTGACGCATCTCTTGCTCGACCGGCGCTATGTCGGGCTCGAAGAGTTGCGCCTTGCTCGTGCCAGCGTGATCGCGCAATCGGGCGACTATCTCCTCGTTGCATTTGGCGCGTCGCCGGCATGAGCGTCGGCAACGCTCGCCCCGCCGCCGTGCGGTCCGCCAAAATCCTTCACCTCATCACCGGCCTCGCGCGCGGCGGCACGCAGACGATGCTGACGCGGCTCGTGACGCATCTCGACCGCCGGCGCTTCGAACCTCTGGTCGTATCGCTCATCGACGGCGGGCCGCAGGCGGACGCAATCGCCGCTGCGGGAGTTCGCGTCATGGGTCTCGGCATGCGCCACGGCATGCCGTCGGTGCGCGCGGTGCGGCGGCTTCGCCAGATCATCGGCGCCGAAGGTCCCGCGCTCATCCAGAGCTGGCTCTATCACGCCGACTTGCTGGCGCTTGTCGCGGCTGGCGGCATTCCCGTTGCGTGGAACATCCGCTTGAGCTCGATCGCCGGCGAGCCGCATGCGCGGCAATTACGCATCATGCAGCGCATCCTTGCCTTTCTCTCGCGCCGGCCGGCCTGCGTCATGGTCAACAGCGAAGCGGGCAAGCGCTTCCACGAGGTGCTCGGCTATCGGCCGAAGCGCTGGGAGATCGTGCCCAACGGCTTCGACGTGGAAGCGTTTCGGCCAAATCCGATGGCCCGCGCGGACTGGCGCCGTCGGCTCGGCTTTGACGCGGCTCAGCGCGTCATCGGCATGGTCGCGCGGGTTGACGGCATGAAGGACCACGGCACGTTTCTGGAGGCTGCGCAAAAAGTCGCGGCGCAGCGCCATGACGCGCGGTTCGTGCTGATTGGCGCGGGAACGGAGAAGCTTCCGCTATCGCCGCGCCTCCGGGAAACGCTGCGCGCGCTTGGCGATCGCAGCGACGTCGGAAATATCCTCCCCGCGCTCGATCTCATGGTCCTTTCCTCGCACGGCGAAGGTTTCCCCAACGTGATCGGCGAAGCCATGGCGTGCGGCGTCCCGTGCGTTTCGAGCGATGTCGGCGAGGCGCGCATGCTGATCGGCGAAACGGGAGCGATCGTGCCGTCGCGCGATCCTGGCGCACTTGCGGATGCCGTCCTCGGCATGTTGGCGCGCGATGCCGAAACCATGGCAAGGCTCGGCGCAGCGTCTCGCGAGCGGATCGTTTCGCATTTCTCGATCGACGCCGTGACGAGGCGCTACGAGGCGATCTATGCCGACATCATCGGCGCGCCGCGAGAGAGTTAGGACGGAGCCGGCTTCAGCATCTTCGCGACGACGGCATCGACGTTGTCGCCCTCGCGCATGAGCACGCCCTCGATGCCGGCCGCTTGCGCGGCCGCCATGTCGATCTCCTTGTCGCCGATCATGAAGCTCGCGCGCGCGCTCGACCGGCCATTCGCGCATTGCTTGCAAGCAGCAGGCCGGGCGCGGGCTTCCGGCAATCGCACACTTGGCGATATGCGCCGATGCCTTCGGTCGGATGATGCGGGCAGACATAAAAGCCATCGATGTGGGCGCCTGAGCGGCGTAGCTCGCGATTGATCCAGCGATGGAGGCGCTCGACATCGGCCGGGCCGTAATATCCCCGCGCGATGCCCGGCTTGGTTCGTCACGACGAACACGAAATATCCGCGCATCGTTGAGCCGCTTGATCGCGTCCTGCGCGCCGTCGCACCAGACGAATTCCTCCTTGCGATAGCACATATCCCGTATCGCGATTGATGACGCCGTCGCGGTCGAGAAAAACGGCCGGCCGCTGCTCCCACTGCCGGCATCAATCGCGCCGCCTCGGCCAGATCGTCCGGCACGCCGATATCGATGAAGCGTCCGTCGTAAACCGCGCCGCCAAGGAGCCCGCGCTCGGCGAGACGCGGCAGGAGCGCGCGCTCGAGCGAGAGCGGCGGCGGCCCGATCTCGTCAAGGATGGCGCGCTTCATCCAATAGAGGCCGGCATTGATCAGACCCGGCCCGGTCGCATCCTTTTCCGCGAAGCTCGCGACGCGCGCGCTCCGTGAGCGTGACCGCGCCGTAGCGCCCGACATCGGCAACCCGCCGCAAGGCGAGGCGCACGAGCCATCGTCCCCTGTCACGTCGCGCCGCGAGGTCGAGCCAGTTGAAGTCGAAGTAGGAATCGCCGTTCAGCACAAGAAAGCGCGGGCGGAGATATTGGGCCGCGTGTACGAGCGCGCCGGCCGTATCGGCCGGCGGATCCTCGGGCACGATCGTGAGTTTTTGGCCGCGTTGCGCGACCCCGTGCAGAGCCTCCCGGTAGTCATCGGCAAAAGGCCCGGCGAGGATCACGATCTCGCCGAAGCCGAAGCGTCGCAAATTCTCGATCAAATAGAGGATGAACGGCTTGCCGCCCACATCGACGAGCGGCTTGGGGCGGCCCGCGGCGAAAGCGCCGAGCCGCGTGCCCTTGCCTCCCGCGAGAATGACCGCCTGCATCGAGCGCCTCAGCGCCGCAGGAAGCGGTCGCCCTCGCGGCTCACGCGCTTGCGCCAATAGTCCAGGAGATCGCCGATCGTGCGCTCGTAGGGAATCTCGGGCGCCCAGCCGGTGTGGCGCCGGAATTTCGTGGTGTCCGGGACCTGGAGATCGGCATCGATCGGCCGCAGCCGCGCCGGATCGACCTCGATGCGAATCTCGTCCTTCTTGGGCGAGAGCGCGAGCAGCGAGTTGAGGATTTCGCGCACCGTCGCCTGGTGCGTCCCGCCGATATTGTAATAGGCTCCCGCCACCGGCTTTACCGTCAGCAGAATGTAGTAGGCGCGCACCGCATCGCGCACGTCGGCGATGGTGCGCAGCGAATCGAGATTGCCGACCTGAACGACCGGCGGCAGCAGGCCCGCCTCGATGAGCGCGATCTGCTTGGCAAAGGTGGATTCGGCGAAGACATCGCCGCGCCGCGGTCCCGTATGGGTGAACATCCGCGTCGTCATCACCATCATGCCGTAAGCCTCGGCATAAAAGCGGCCGATGAGATCGGTGCCGACCTTCGAGATCGCATAGGGCGAGGCGGGATGGAACGTGCATTCCTCGTCGATCGGCAGCTTCTCGCGCGGGACGCGGCCGAACACCTCGGACGAGGCGCAGACATGGACGATCGCGTCGTGCTTCCACAGGCGCAACGCATCGAGCACGCGCGCCGTACCTTGAATGTTCGTGTCGAACGTGTCGAGCGGCGAATCGAAGCTCGTGCGCGGAAAGCTTTGCGCGGCGAGGTGGAACACATAATCGGGTTCGGATTTGCGCACCGCCTCCTGGATCGAGAGCGTATCGCGCAAATCGCCATAGACGAGGAAACACCGGTCGGCGCGATTGATGCGCGGCACGAGCGTTTCGAGATTGTCGAGCGGGCTGCGCCAGCGGCACAGGCCGTAGACGTCCCAGTCCGTATTCGCGATGAGATATTCGGCCAGATGCGAGCCCACCATCCCCGTGATGCCGGTGATGAGCGCCCGCGTCATGGTGCGCGCCCTCTCGTCATATGGCGCCGCGGCCTTTGAGGAACTGGCGAATGTGCTCGCTCACATACTCGCGCGCGGCATCGTCGACCGACTGGTGAATGCCGAAGGAGAAGCTGCGGTCCATGACGCGGCTCGCCTGCGCCAGATCGCCCACGACGCGATGCGGATAGAGCTTCATGCCAGGCTGGCGCGCGATGTTGCCGCAGATGATGGGCCGCGTCTCGACATGCGCCGCCTCGAGCGCCGCCATGAGGTCGGCCACCGGAAACGGCGCCGTCTCGCGCACCGTGATGGGAAATCCGAACCAGGAATGCTCGCCCTTCGGCGTCTCCTCCTGGAGATCGAACATGTCGCCGAATTGCGCGAGCGCGCGGCGATACCAGCGCGCGTTCTCGCGGCGCAGGCGAATGAACTCGTCGAGCTTCGGCAACTGGACCGATCCCATCGCCCCTTGCAGCTCGGTCGCGCGCAAATTGTAGCCGACATTGACGAAGAGGAAGCGCGGATGGATATCCGGGATAGCGCGTCGTCCAGCGCGCCTTGTCCTCGACCTCGCGGATCCAGCCATGCGCGCGCAGGATGCGCATCATCTCGGCAAGCTCGAAATCATTCGTGACGCAAATGCCGCCTTCGAGCGTCGTGATGTGGTGCGAATAATAGAAGCTGAAGGTCGCGACACGTCCGAAGGTGCCGACCGGCTTGCCGCCATAGCGCGCGCCCAGCGCCTCGCAGCAATCCTCGATGAGCGTCAGCCCGCGCCTCGCACAGATCGCCATGATCGCGTCCATGTCGCACGGATTGCCATAGACGGGAACGATCATCACGCCGCGCGTCTTGGGGCCGATCGCGCGCTCGATTTCGTTCGGATCGATGTTGAGCGTCGCCGGATCGATGTCGACGATGACGGGCACCAGGCCGCACTGGATGAGCGGCCACACGGTGGTCGACCACGAGAGCGCCGGCACGATCACCTCGTCGCCTGGCCGCAAGCCGCCCGCAGTCTCGGGATTGGCGATCGCGGCGACCGCCAGAAGATTGGCGGACGAGCCCGAATTCACCATGACGGCATTCGACCAGCCGTATTTCTCCCCGAACTCGTGCTCGAAATTGCGCACCTTGGCGCCCATCGTCACCTGCGTCGTCAGCAGGCATTCGAGCGCGGCGTTGATCTCGTCGGCGCCGAATGTCGGCTCGTGCAGGCGGACGATCGGCGCGCCCTTGTCGAAGGCGAAGTCGTGATTGGCGCGGCAATAGGCGGCGACGCTGTCGCGCACCCGCTGCAAGAGCTCTTCGCGCGTCATGGGCGCACCGGTCTTGAGGGCCGCATTCAGAAGGGTCCCTTGAATTCGGCGATTTCCTTCGCTTCCGCCGCGACCGGCCGCCAGTCCTCGCGGCCCTTGACGAGCGCGTAGGCGCGCTCGGCGATGCTCGTCGCGGTCGGATAGAACAGATTCTCGAGCGGCTTCGTCGTGGGGCAGGGGGTCGGCGCATAGCCCATGCGCGCCGCGCGAAAGTCCTTATGGCCGCCGAGGCGTTCGACGAGCTGGGCGATGATCTCGCCGCTCGCGCCGCACATGGTCCAGCCATTGTCGACGACGAGCACGCGCCCTGTGCGGGCGACGGATTGCGCGATCGTCGCCATGTCGAGCGGCGCGAGCGAGACCGGGTCGATCACCTCGGCGGCGATGCCAACCTCCTCGAGCAGATGCTTTGCGCGGAGCGCCTCGACCACCATGTGGCTCACCGCGACGATCGTGAGGTCGTCGCCTTCGGTGAGGACGCGCGCTTGCCCGAACGGCACGATGAACGGTGCTTCGGGCACGATGCCCGGCGTTGTGATAGAGCATCCGGTGCTCCATGAAGATCACCGGATTGTCGTCGCGAATGGCGGCGGCAAGACAGCCCTTGGCGTCGTGCGGCGTCGATGGGGCCACGACCTTAAGCCCGGGCACGTGCATGAAATAGGAGTGCAGCGCCTGGCTGTGCTGCGCGCCTTGGCCCCAGCTCCGGCCGATGATCGCCCGCACCACGATCGGCACCGACACCGCGCCCGCGAACATGTAAGAGCTCTTGGCCGCGATGTTGACGAGCTGGTTCATGCACAGCAGCAGGAAATCCATGCGCTGATGCACGTGAATGGGCCGCATGCCGGCGAGCGCCGCGCCGACCGCGACGCCCGTCATCGCTTCCTCGGACAGGGGCGTGTCGAAATTCCGGTCGGCGCCGAACTCCTTGTGCAGATCGAGCGTCGTGCCGTACATGCCCTTGGGATCGTCGACGCCGAGGCCGAAGACGAAGACCGAGGGATCGCGCGCCATCTCCTGCCGCGTCGCCTCGTAGAGCGCCGCGGCATAGGAGATGCTGCGCGCCGGCCTAGTGCCGGAAGACATCGGCGAAAAGCTCCTCATCGGCCGGAAACTCGCTTGCCTCGGCAAAGGAAATCGCATCCGCGATCTCCGCATCGACGCTCCGCTCGATCTGCCGCTTCGTCGCGGCGGGCAGCAGCGCGCCGATCCGCGCCACCTCGTCGCGCGCGATCCACGCGTCGAGTTCGGCATCGGGCCGGTATTTCTGGCGCCGGTCCTCGTCGGGCCCGACGTGATCGCGCCAGCGATAGGTCAGGCATTCGAGAAAATGCGGGCCATCGCCCCGCGCGAATGGCGGCGATGGCCTTGGCGCTTGCGTCATGGATGTGCCGCACGTCGCCATCCTCGATCCGCTCGGTCGGGATGCGGAACACGGATGCCCGCTCGCACGGGTTCGGATCCGGCATGCGATCGCGGATATGCGAATAGATCGCATAGGAATTGTTCTCGCACACGAACAGGATCGGCAGCCGCCGCAACGCCGCGAAATTCATGCTCTCGTACGAGACGCCTTCGTCCATCGCTCCGTCGCCGAAGAACACGGCAACGACGGCACGGCTCTTGCTTCGATTTGAGCGCGAAGGCATATCCCACCGCCTGCGGGATCGTGGTGGCGACGATGGCGGAGGTTCCCATCATGCCGGCCGCGACATCGATCAGGTGCATCGAGCCCGCCTTGCCGCGGGCCGCACCATCCGCCTTGCCGTAAAGCTCGGCCAGCATGCGTTTCAGATCGCCGCCCTTGGCGAGATAGAGCGCGTGGCCGCGATAGGTCCCGAAGGCGATGTCCTCGCGCGCCAAGGCGGCGCAAACGCCGACCGAAACGGCCTCCTGGCCGATCGACAGATGCACGGGGCTTTTGATCTTGTCGCTCGGATAGAGCTCGATGATCTTCTCCTCGACGCGCCTGATGCGATAGAGCGCGCGATAGAGCAGCATCGGCGGGAGGCGCTACGGCGGTGGTCGTCGCTCGCACTCGGCGCCCGCCCGGTTGGCGCGCCACCAGTCGAGCGTCTTGGCGATGCCGTCCTTGAGTGCGGTCTTGGGCCGCCAGCCGAGCTCGCGCGCGGCCTTGCCGCAATCGAGCGCGAGCGATGTCGGGATCGTCGGCTTCGTCAGATCGTGCTCGATATCGAGCGCGCGGCCCGAGGCGGCGATGATTGTCCGGGCAAGCTCGTTGACGCTGATCGCGCGGCCGGCCCCGACATTGTAGAGCGCGTAGGGCGCGCTTTGCCGCTCGATCGCGCGCTCGACGAAATCGACGAGATCATCGACATAAAGAAGATCGCGCGCTTCCTCGCCGCTGCCCCAAACCTTGATCGCGCGCGCCTCGGCGGTCATGACCTTCGTCACCGTCGCGCCGAAAACGTGGCTGCGCTCGAGATCGAATTTGTCGTGCGGACCATAAATGTTGGAATGGCGGATGACGGTGTGCCGCGTCACGCCGAGACCGGCGTAGAATTCGCACATCTTCTCGACATAGATCTTGGTCCAGCCGCTCGCCTGATAGCGCGGCTCGATCGGCTGGCTCGCGTCCCAATCCTCTTCCTTGAGCGGCGTCGGGCTCGAGGGATACATCACGGCGCAGCTGAAGAAGAGAAAATGCCGGACCTTCGCCTCGTAGGCCGCGCGCAGCAGCAGCGAGTTCATCACCGCGTTGTCGGTCGTATGGATGTAGGGCCGCTCGACGATGTCGCGCGCGCCCGACGTGGTGGCGGCCGCTTGGATGACGATGTCGAAGCCGGGAACGAGCCGCGCGACATGATCGGCGCGGCGCAGATCAACCTCGTGCCAGCGCACGCCGGGAGCGTCGTAAGGGCGCCCCGAAAAGCACGTCCCATGAAGCTCGAGATCGGCGCGTCGGGCCAGCCGCAGAACCAGGTTCCGGCCGATGAAGCCGGTCGCGCCGCACACCAGAACCTTCTGCATTCTCCGTCCCTTGGCCCGCAATCGGAGGGTCTAACACGCCATGCAGTCAGCCGCCAGCGAAGAAGGATTGCTGACGGTTGAGCGCCAGGATTCGCTCGCGCACCGAATCGGCGAGCGGGCCCAGCTCGCTCGCCCGCGCGTTCTCGGCCGCCTCCTCGGCGCTGAGGATGCCGGGAATGACGGTCGAAACGGCGGCGAAGGAAAGGCAGAAGCGCAGCGCGGCCTCGCTCAATTTCTCGCCGGGTGCTGCGGCGATCGATGCTGCCGCCCGCGCGCCGGCGCGCCAGCGCTCGAGCTGGGCAGCGGGCCAGCTCCGCCGGTGATCGCCGGGTGGGAACTCGTGCGGCTCAGGCAGCTCCCGCAAGGAAGCCGAACGAGAGCGGTGTGCGCGCGATGATCCCGATACCCTTCGCGCGCGCGATGTCGAGAAGGCCGCTCTCGACGGCCCGCACGTCGAGCATGTTCAGATTGACCTGGATCACCGGGATCGCCTGCTGCTCGAGCAGCTTGAGCGCGTCCGCCGGCGATTTTGCCGAAACTCCGAACGAGCGCACCAGGCCTTCGCGGCGAAAATCCTCGAGCGCCGCGAAAATCTCGGGCGATTTGCGAAAGAGATCGGCCGGCGGATCGTGCAGCTGCAACAGGTCGACGAAATCGGTCTTGAGCCGCGCGAGGCTTCCTTCGAGCGAGCGGCGCAGGCGCTCGGGCGCGAACTGCGCGGGCGCGCCGAATTTCTCGAGGCCGGCCTTGGTCGCGATCACCACCTGCGAGCGCGCGCCGGCAAACACCTCGCCGATCAAGGCTTCGCTGTGCCCGTCGCCATAGACGTTCGCCGTGTCGAAGAACGTGATGCCGAGCGACAGCGCGCGCTCCAATGCGGCGCGCGAGCGCGCTATCGTCGGTCTCGCCATAGGAGGTTTCGCCCGCCGTCCGCCCGCCGATGCCCCAGGCGCCGAAACCGATCTCGGAAACGGTAAGCCCGGTCCTGCCAAGCGCGCGATATTTCATGCTGCAGGAGGCGCGGTTAGAAATGACCCGCGAGCTGCGCCTCGACGGTGCGGTTATGGTAGAGATAGGCGCCCTTCTTGTTGCCCCACCACACCACCTCGCGGCACCAGGTCTGGAAATCGTCCCAGCCCTGGCTCGCCCGGTCGATCTGCACCTTCGTCGTCGCGGTGCGCAGCGCCGGCTTCTCGCCCTGCCGGATGCCGTTGTAGAAACTCATGAGGTCGCAGCTCGTCTCGACCACGGCGTTTTCATGGACGAAGGGCTGCTTGACGAGGGCGCGATTGAGGCGCAGCGCATCGTCGAGCATGCGGTCGAGCGCCGTGCCGCAGCGCTCGTTGACGATGCGCTTCAGGAGCTGCCCGGCCTGACGATAGAATTCCTCGAACTGCCGCTCGTCGGTCAGCTTGATGAACATGTATTCGTCGGCCGGCCAATAGATGCCGAGATAGGTCGTCCGAGAAGACATATTCGGGCGCGCCGTCCTGGATGGCGCGCGCCTCGGCGAGGAAGAAGTCGCGGATCGTTGCCGAGAAGCGGATAGTCCCCGCCGTCGACATCGAGAAATGCCTCCAGCATCTCGCGATAGGGGGCGCCCGAAAGCTCGTGCGCGACGATGAGCGGGATCTGGAACAGCTTGTCGAAATGGAGGAGCGCCGTGATCCAGCAGAAGGCGCGCGTCCGGCGCCAATCGGCTGCCGGCATCGCATGCGTGGCGATGACGAGGTCCTGGAGCTCGGGCACGTCGTCCTCGAGCTCGACCCGTTCGCCGTGGATGTTGATGATCTTCGATTCGACCGTGACCATGCCGAACTTCTTCTGATAGGCGGGATCGCCCATCTCGGCATTCGGCAGGATCGACAGGTTGTTGAACTGGATCCGGTTGTGCTGCCCGGTCTCGATCAAAAGCTGCACGCCGTCGGCGAAGCTGTCGTAGGTCTCGCCGGGCAGGCCGAGGATCAGGTCGCTATAGGTCTCGACGCCGTCGCGCGTGAACCGGCGCTGCAACTCCATATAGGTATCGAGCGAGATGTTGTCGCGCTTGATCGAGGCGAGCGCGGTCGGATCGACGCTCTGCATCGAAAGCGCCACGCCCTTGTTGAGGCCGGCGTCCGACAGGATCTTCTGGGTGAGGTAGGCACGCTCGGTCGCGTTCTTGGTGTTCTGCACCGAGAGCGCCTTCGGGTAGCCGGACGCGGCCTTGCGCTTGGCCGCGTATTCCGCGATTTCGACGTCGCGCTTCTGGATGCCGAAATTCGCGTCGCAGCAGAAGATGTACTCGATCTTGCGGCTCGCGAACCAGTCGAGCTCGGCGTAGAGCCGCTCGATGCCGAATTTCGTCACCTTCGCCGCGGTCGCCGAGCCCCAGTCGCAGAAGGTGCATTGGAACGGGCAGCCGCGATTGGTCTCCCAGAGGCCGATCCAGGTCTCGTCGGGATTGGCGCGCATGATCGGGTCGAACGCGCCGTCGAGGAAGGGCGAGGGCACCTCGTCGAGATCGCGGAAGCGCGGCGCGTTGGCGTTGCGATGTGAATGCGCCGTCAGCGCCGATGAAGCTCACGCCCGGGATTTCACTCCATTGCCGCGACGGAAACGCTTCGAGGATGCGCAGAAAAGTCTCCTCGCCCTCGTTGTGAACCGCGACGTCGATGAACGGGTTGGCGCGCAGGAACGATTCCGGCTGATCCGGCACGTGCGGGCCGCCAAACACGATGAGCAGGTCCGGCTGGCGCACCTTCAGCCGGCGCGCGATTTCGAGCGAGATCTGGCCGTTCCAGACATAGGTGCTGAAACCGGCGATTGCGCAGCCCATGAGCTGCTCGACCGCCTCGCCGATCCGGATGCGCTTGTAGATCGGCAGACGGAAGCGGTATCGGCCGGGATCGGGCGCCTTCCGGCGCGCATAGGCCTCGAGCAGCGCCGTGGAGTAGGGCAGGTAGTTCTGTCCCGAAAAGCTGTTGTTGATCTGGACCAGGCCGATCTCGAGCAGCGCTTCCCCGCGGCGCGATGCGCAATCGGTTCTGGTCACGTCCTGGCCGGCCACCGCTCCTTGGTCCTCGCAAGGCTCATGTCGAGCCGCTTCTATTCTGCCGGACCGGGTTTGGCAAGCAAAGCGGCCCTTTTTCTGCTTGTTTGGTCCCTCGGAACATGCCACTAACGCCCTGTCAGCAGGGGGATTTTCGTTGCCGCTGCATGCACGGACCGTGGTTTCGGATTGGGCGGAAGAGGACGGGCGGGAGGTGGTTCACCAGCCTGCGCTAAGGCGCGCGGGCGCGCCCAAGATCGCACTCCTGATGCCGACCTTGAACGAGCTGCAAGGCCTCAAGGCGACGCTTCCCGCGATCGACCGCTCGCTCGTCGACGAGATCGTGATCGTCGATGGCGGCTCGATCGACGGCACGGTCGAGCACGCCATGGTCGAAGGCCTGACCGTGGTGAGCCAGATCCGGCCTGGCCTGCAATTCGCCGTCTATGACATCGCCCGTGCGCTCCGCTGCGATTGCGTGATCGAGTTCAGCCCGGACGGCAATTGCCCGGCCGATCTCCTGCCCGGGATCGTGGCGAAGCTCGGCCAGGGCTATGACCTCGTGGTGGTGTCGCGCTATCTCGATCACGCGCGCTCGTACGACGACCACCTGGTCTCGGCGTTCGGCAACTGGCTCTTCACGCGACTGATGCGCCCCCTGGCGAAGTTCCCGATCACCGATGCGCTGACCATGTATCGCGGCTACAGCCGGCGCATCCTGCTTGACCAGGATTTCGCGTATTACCTGAAGGGACCGGTTCTCGAGCCGCTTGTCACCGGCATCTGCGGGTTGAAGAGCCTCCGGGCGGTCGAGATCCCGGGCGAAGAGCCGAAACGTATCGGTGGCGTGACCAAGCGGTCGATTCTCTATAACGGCTCGCTCGTGATGCTGATGATCGTGCGGCTCTATCTCAAGAAATTTCTCGGCTTGCGCCTTTGACGGTGGCGGCCGCGCAAGGCGGCGAGCGCTCATGCGTGTTCCCTGGACTGTGCGTTTGCCGCTTCTCGTCGCGTTCGCGGCGCTGCTCTATTTCGCGGCGCGTGTGATCGACTGGCCGCGGCTTGGGCAGGAATTCACCGCAGCCCGGCCCGGCTACCTCGTCGCCATGCTGGCCGCGTGGTCGGCCATGCTGTTCCTGCGGCCCTTGCGCATGATGCTGCTGCTCGGCGCCGTGTCGTGCCTGGTACCCGGCGCGTACCGCATAATCTGGGCCGCGCACGTCATCGGCATGGCCGTGAACAGCATCGTGCCGATGCGCGGCGGCGATCTGGTCATGGCGCTGCTGTTCCGGCAGCGGCTCGGCGTGAGCGTGCCGCAGGCGCTGTCGATCATCCTGGTCGATCGGGTGTGCGACACGGCCGCGGTCGCCTTCGTGTTTCTCGGTGCGCTCGTGTTCCTGCCCGCGGCGGCGCCGTGGTCTCGCGGACTGGGGCTGGCGCTGATCGCCGGGCTCGTTTTAGGATTTGCCGTGCTCGCGCTCATGGTTCGGCTGCGCGCTCGGTTCCTGGCTTGGCTGGGCCGAAATCTTGCCCGGTTCGAGCGCGGCATGCGCTGGCACGCGGTGGCGAACGACCTACTCTCGGGGCTTGCGACATTCCGGACGGCGCGGTTCATGAGCGCCATCGCGCTCATCACGGTGGCGCTCTGGGGCACGACGGTTCTGTCCTATTGGCTCGGCATCCGTGCGGTCATTTCGGGCGTCTCGTTCGCGGCCGCGGGCTTTACCGTCGGCGCGGTCGGGCTTAGCTTTATCGTGCCGATCGCGCCCGGGGGCTTCGGCGTGTTCCATGCTGCTGCCGTCTTTGCGCTTTCGGCCTTCGGCGTCCCGGTCGAGCCGGCTCTGGCCTTTGCCATCATCGCCCACGCGCTGCAGCTCATTTCGGTCCTCGTGCTTGCCGCTATCACGAAGTCTTGCGACCGGACTCGATCCGCGCGCCATGCTACGGCGCGGCGCTTGACAGGAACTATGAGCGGGACGATAGGGGCGGCCGCATGATCATCACGTCGACCCCTTTCCGCATCTCGTTCTTCGGTGGCGGCACCGATTATCCGGTCTGGTTTCGCGAGCATGGTGGCGCCGTGCTGGCCGCGTCGATCGATCGCTATTGCCACCTGAGCTGCCGCTTCTACCCGCCGTTCTTCGAGCACAAGCACCGGATCGTGTGGTCGCGCATCGAGCTTGTGCGCGAAACGGACGAGATCAAGCATCCTGCCGTGCGCGAGGCGATCCGGCATCTGGGGATCGACGAGGGGCTCGAGATCCATCACGACGGTGACCTGCCGGCGCGCGCCGGGCTCGGCTCGAGTTCAGCCTTCGCGGTCGGCATCCTGCACGCGCTCTATGCCTTGAAGGGCGTGCTCGTCTCGAAGCTTCAGCTCGCGAGCGAGGCGATCCACCTCGAGCAGAATCTGCTGCACGAGGATGTCGGCGTGCAGGACCAGATCACGACCGCCTTCGGCGGCCTCAATCTCATCGAGATCGACCAGAGCGGCAAGTTCGAGGTCCGTCCCCTACCGATCTCGGCCGCGCGCAAGCGCGCGCTCGAGGAGCATCTGTTGCTGGTCTTTACCGGCATCTCGCGCACGGCATCCAACGTGGCGAAGCAGCAAATCGCCGCCATCCCGACGCAAACAGCAGCGCTTCAGCGCATGCAAAGGCTGGTGTACGAGGCGGCCGACATTCTCGTCAACGGCCGGGACATCGCCGATTTCGGCGCGCTTCTGCACGAGAACTGGCTGCTGAAGCGCAGCCTTTCGCCGGCGATTTCGACGCCGGTGGTGGACGAGCTGTACGAGACTGCGCGGCGCGCTGGCGCGATCGGCGGCAAGCTTTTGGGCGCGGGCGGTGGCGGCTTCGTACTGCTGTGTGTCCGGCCGCACGAACGCCAGCGCGTGCTCGACTTGCTGCAGAATTTTCTCATGGTGCCATTCGAAATTGAATTGAGCGGCACCCACATCGTGATGTACGAGCCCGACCGCTATTCGCAGCTCGCCAGAAAGCGCCGCGACTTCATTCGGTGAGATTTCAATATCCCCCCGTCACGGGAATAATGGCGCCGCTCACATAGGACGCTGCGTCCGACAAGAGCCACAGAACCGCTTCGGCCACTTCGTCAGGTGTGCCGATTCGACCTGCGGGAATGCGGGCTTCGGTCGCCGCCTTCCATGCCACATTTCCCATGTCGAGCTGTTCCGTCGCGATGAAGCCCGGGCTCACCGCATTGATGCGGATGCCGTCCGGCGCAAGCTCCACGGCAAGCGAGCGCGTCATGGCCTCGGTCGCCGCCTTGGCCGCGACATAGGGCGACAGAAGGTGGCCGCCGGTGCGTGTCGCAACAGACGACAGCGTCACGATGCTACCGCCGTTGCCGCCGCGCGATCGCGCCATGCGCGCGACGGCCGCGCGCGTACACAAGAAGGCGCCCACCAGATTGACGTCGATGACGCGGCGCAGCACATCCGTCTCGATGTCAACGAGGCTACCGCGTAATCCCGGCGTGCCTGCGTTGTTGACGAGCGCCGTGACCCGGCCGAGCGCGTCGTCCGTCGCCTTGAAGAGCGCCGTTACCTCGTCCTCGCGGCTCACGTCGGCGCGGACGGCGATGGCGCGCGCGCCGTCCGCCTCGATGGCGGCCACCACGGTTCGCGCGGCGGCCTCGTCCCGCAGATAGTTCACGCATACGGCATAGCCGCGCTTTCCCGCGAGGCGCGCTATCGCCGCGCCGATGCCGCGGCCGCCGCCGGTGACAATGCACACTTCCCGTCGCCCGCTTGCCGCCATCAGACGAACACGGTCGGGCTCTTTGCCTCAAGCGGCACGAGGACCGACTTCAGCCATGTGTCTGGTCGGGGTAGACTAGACACGCTCCTTCGAAACGTCACTTTTCCCCAGGAATTGCGGTATCAGGAGCTGCGATCAGGTGGCCGCGAAGGCATTCGCGTCGAACCTCTTCCCGCTTGGCATTGCTCTCGGGAGTGTAGTCGGGGAATTTCTTCCAGGAGTCGCGCGCGCAGTCGTCTGCGTTGCGCCATGCACTGGACAGGTTTGGGTTCACACCCCGGGCTGATGTCTGGGCGCTTACCGTCCCGGTCGCTAACAAAGGAACGATCAGGCAGAATATGAGAAGTGCGGCACGGGTCAATTCGACCCCTCCCTCTCGCGGACAAGATGGAGCCAAGCTCGCGGAAATGGGAAAATAAACTTAGCCCATCGGGCATTCCGGTTCAAGACCGAGTCGGTGTCGGCGGGGATTCCCATAGTGCAAACGCTCGCAATCGACGTTTCCATTTGGTAGTGGGTCTGACCCACTGCCTTCCATTCCACCATCCATAGCCCACGGCGGCGGAGCGCGATAGAATTGCCGCGACGGGTAGGAAAGCATGATCGAGGAACGGACCGAGATTCGCGACGGCATGCGCATCACGTTCGACATGCCGATCCCGATGGATGACGGCATCGTGCTGCGCTGCGACGTGTTCCGGCCGGTCGCCGAGGGGCGCTACCCGGTGATCATGACCCATGGCGCCTACGGCAAGGGCCTCGCCTTCCAGGAAAAGCACGCTTACGCCTGGGAGCGCATGGCGGCGGAGCATCCCGACACGGTCGCGGGCTCGAGCAACAAGTACCAGAACTGGGAAGTGGTCGATCCCGAGAAATGGGTCCCCGAGGGCTATGCCATCGTGCGCGTCGATTGCCGCGGCTCGGGCCGCTCGCCGGGCATCCTCAATCCGTGGTCGCCGCGCGAGATCCGCGACTACCACGACTGCATCGAATGGGCGGCGCGCCAGCCCTGGTGCAGCGGCAAGGTGGGCCTCAACGGCATTTCCTATTACGCGCGCACGCAATGGTACGTGGCGTCGTTGCAGCCGCCGCATCTCGCCGCGATCTGCGTCTGGGAAGGCGCGCAGGACTGCTACCGCGACATCACGCATCACGGCGGCATGGTCAGCGACTTCATGCTGAGCGTCTTCCCGCGCCAGATCCTGAACGTGCAGCACGGCGTCGGCGAGCGCGGCTCGCGCTGTCCGTGGGACGGCGGGCTCGTCGCCGGGCCCGAGACGCTCACCGAGGCCGAGCTCAAGCAGAACCGCGTCGACATGGCGCAATGGATCATCGACCATCCGCTCGACGATCACGTCCACCGCGAGCGCACGCCCGACCTGGCGAAGGTGACGGTGCCGCTTTTGTCATGCGGCAATTGGGGCGGGCACGGGCTCCATCTGCGCGGCAATCTCGACGGCTATCACGCGCGCGGCATCGCACGAGAAATGGCTCGAGGTGCATGGCGACACGCACTGGGCGCATTTCTACACGGATTACGGCGTGGCGATGCAGAAGCGCTTCTTCGCGCATTTCCTCAAGGGCGAGAAGAGCTGGGCGAACGAGCCGCCGGTGCGCCTGCAAATCCGCCACCTCGACCGCTTCGTCGAGCGGCACGAGAAGGAATGGCCCCTGGCGCGCACGCGCTGGACCAAATTCTGGCTCGATCCGTCGCAGCGCCTGCTCTCGCGCGAGGCGCCGCGCGCGGCGGCGCGGCTCGAATTCGAGGCGATGGGCAACGGGCTCCTGTTCGTGACCGAGCCGTTCGCGGCCGAGACCGAGATCACCGGCCCGCTCGCGGCAAAGCTGTTCGTCTCGTCGAGCACGAGCGATGCCGATCTCTTCCTCATGCTGCGTCTCTATGCCCCCGACGGCAACGAGGTGGTGTTCCAGGGCGCGAGCGACCCGCATGCGGCATTGGCCTATGGCTGGCTGCGCGCCTCGCAACGCAAGCTCGATCCCGCTCTGAGCCGGCCGGAAAAGCCGCACCACACGCATGACGAGGCGCAGCCGCTTGCAGCCCGGCGCGCCGGTCGCGCTCGACATCGAGCTGTGGCCCACCTGCATCGTCGTGCCGCAGGGCTACCGGCTCGGCCTTTCGGTGCAGGGCCGCGATTGCGAGCCCAGCGATGCGCCGACCCGGATCGGCGGCATCGACTTCACGCCGCACGCGACCGTGGGCCCGTTCCGCCACAACCATCCGCACGACCGCCCGCCCGCCATCTTCGGCGGCCGCACCGCGCTCCATTTCGGCCCCGGCAGCGAGCCCTACCTGCTGCTGCCGATCATTCCGATGACGCGCGGGACTGGCGATGACTCGCATTCGAGCGCGTAGCGGCTATGAGCTGCGCGCACCGTTCGATTTCGATTCTACGACGAGGCACCCTCCATCGTCGCGGCAACGATAACGTGTCGCTAGCCTTGCCCAAATGACCGAGGATTTGACCGGGCGCCAAGGTGCGTCGCGACGACGTGTCGCCGTTCTCGCCGCCTTCGGCCGCGCTCACGCCGGTCCTGGCGCTCATCGCTCCGCTTGGCATCGCGCCGCTTTTGACGATTGCGGCGCTGGCCATTCTCGCGCTCGACGGACGCGCCGTCTTGGCCGGCGCGCGATTCCTTACGCCGTTCGCCATCCTCTCCGTGGCGCTTTCTGTCTGGGCCATGCTGTCGGCCGCTTGGTCGATCATTCCGCTGCACAGCTTCCTCGAAGGGCTGCGCCTATTCTTCGTGCTCGCGGGCGGCATGGTCCTGCTGGCGAGTGCGCAGGGGCTTCTGCCAAGCGAGCGGCACCTCGTTGCTTCATGCGCTGCAGGGGGCCTTCTGGTCGCCATCTTATTCGGGATACACGAGGCATTGACCGGCGCGGCACTGACCGAGGCGATGCTGGGGCGCGCCGTGCGAATAGAGCGGCTCGACCGCGGCGCGACGACCCTTGCGCTGGCGCTCTGGCCGGTGCTGGGCGCGCGGCGGCGCGTCCATGTCGCGGCGGTAGTGTTGGCCGCCGGAGCGGCCGTCTGCGCCTATCTCCTCGACAGCACCACCGCGTTTCTCGCCGTGCTGGCCGGGTTCGCGGTCTTCGCGATGGCTTGGTTCGTGCCGCGCGCATCGGCTGCGGCACTCGGCACGGCGCTCGTGCTGTTCGCCGCGCTGGCGCCGTTCGCGGTTCCGCCTTATCGAGGCCGCGCTCACCCGCCCCAGACCTCGCGCGCGATGTCGACGACGTGGGCGAGCTTGCTTCCATTGCTCGTCCTCGGAAAGCTGGTTGCCCTCCTGCGTCGAGGCGAAGCCGCATTGCGGCGAGAGATGGAGCCGGTCGGCATCGACATAGCGCGTCGCTTCCTCGATGCGGCGCTTTATGACGTCCTTCGGCTCGAGCGGCGCGAGCTTGCTGCTGATGAGGCCGAGCACGACCGCGCGCCCCTTCGGCATGAAGCGCAGCGGCTCGAACCCGCCGGCGCGCGCGCTTTCGTATTCGAGGAAGAAGCCGTCGACCGGCACGGTGTTGAAGAGCGTGTCGGCGACCGCCTCCCAGCTGCCCTCGGTGAGCCAGGTCGAGCGGAAATTGCCGCGGCAGCTATGCATCGTGACGGTCATGCCCTTGGGCCGGTCCTTGAGCGCATCGGCGCACAGACGCGCGTAGGCGCGCAGCATCGCCTGCGGATCGTCGCCGCGCGCCTTGAGCGTCTCCTGCATCTTCGGATCGCACAGGAAGGCGAAGTTGCAGTCGTCGATCTGGAGATAGCTGCAGCCCGCATCGGCGAAGGCGCGGAGCGCCGCGCGATAAGCCGCCGCGAGATCGGCGAAGAGCGGCTCGAGCGCGGGATAGGCCGCAGGCTCCACCACGGTGCGCCAGTCGCGCGTGACGCCGGCGAGATGCGTCGGCGAGGGGATGCACATCTTCGGCATGACGCGCGCGTGGCGCTGCACGAAGGCGAAATGGTCGAGCATCGGATGCTTGCCGAAGGCGAGCTTGCCGACGGTCCTGAGCAGGGTCGGCGGTGTCGTCGCGCCCTGGAAGCCGACGCCCGTCTGCGCCACCTCGGAGCGCACGCCCTCGAGCCCGCCCAGGAAATCCCAATGCCACGAGGCGCGGCGGAATTCGCCGTCGGTCACCGCCTTGAGCCCGATCTCCTCCTGCTTGGCGATGATGCGGGCGATCTCCTTGTCCTCGGCGGCGGCAAGCTCGGCCGCGGCGATCTTTCCCTCGGCGCGCCGCGCGCGCGCCTCCTTGAGCGCCGGCGGGCGCAGCAGGCTTCCGACATGGTCGGCGCGGAACGGCGGTTCGTTCGTGGGCATGCGAAGTTCCTCCCGCCGGATAGGACAGCTTCGGCGCACGAGGCTTGTCAAGGCCGCGGCGGCCGTGCTCAATCCGGCCGCATGAAGGCGCTCGTCATCGGCGGCGGCATCGGCGGGCTCGCGGCGGCCTTGAGCCTCGCTGCGGCGGGGATCGAGGCTTGCGTGTGCGAGAGCGTCGGCGCGATCGAGGCTTTGGGCCTCGGCATCAACCTTCAGCCCAACGCGGTGCGCGAGCTGATCGAGCTGGGGCTTGGCGACGCGCTCGCCGCCACCGCGATCGAGACCTCGACGCTCGCCTATTACAACAAGCATGGCCAACCGATCTGGGCCGAGCCGCGCGGCATCGGCGCGGGCTATCGCTGGCCGCAATACTCGATCCATCGCGGCGAGCTTTTGTTCCTCCTGCTCGAGGCGGCGCGCGCGCGGATCGGGCACGAGAACATCCGCACCGGGCATCACCTCGTCTCGTTCGCGGAGACGGGCGGCGGCGTCAGCGCGCATTTCATCGACCGGGCCAGCGGCCGGTCGCTCGGCTCGCTCAGCGCCGACGTGCTGATCGGCGCCGACGGCATCCACTCGACGGTGCGCAGCATTCTTCATCCGAACGAGGCGAAGCCCAAGGCCAGCGGCGCGCTGCAATGGCGCGGCGCGATCGAAGCGCTCCCGTTCCTCGACGGACGCACGCAGGCGATGATCGGCCACTACCGGCAGCGCGCGGTCGTTTATCCGATGAGCCGCACGGCGGCATCGCGCGGCCGCTCGCTCGTCAACTGGCTCGTCCATCTCGGCGACGAGGGCGGATTGCCGGAGCGCGAGAGCTGGGACCGCAAAGTGCCGAAGGAGCGCTTCTTCGCGCGCTTCCGCGATTGGAATTTTCCGTGGCTCAAGCTCGCCGACCTCATCGCGGCGACGGACGACATCTACGAATATCCCGAGACCGATCACGACCCGCTCGAGCGCTGGAGCTTCGGCCGCGTGACGCTGCTGGGCGACGCCGCCCATGCGATGCGGCCGGTCGGCTCGCAGGCCGGCAGCCAGGCCATCGTCGATGCCCGCGTCCTCGCGCACGCGCTCGCGAGCGAGCGCGATCCGGTGGCGGCGCTCGCCGCTTACGATGCCGCGCGAAGGCCGCAGATGAACGAGGTGATCCTCAGGAACCGCCGCTACGGGCCCGAGATCGTGATGCAGATGGCCGAGGAGCGCGCGCCCGATGGCTTTGCCGCGATCGAGGACGTGATCCCGCGCGCCGAGCTCGAGGCGATCGCGCTGTCCTTCAAGCAAGCCGCCGGGTTCGACGCCGAAACCCTCAACGCGCGGCCGTCGCTGACGGTCAGGGAATGAGGTTCGCGGCACGGCGCCGAGCGTCTTTCCCGCGCCCGAGTCGGTGCGCGAATACGTGCCGCGCGGCGCGCCATGCCCATCCATGCCTATCGCGCGCGCAGAGGCGAGACCCGCTTTTCGGCGCAAGGGATTGACCTGACTGCAAAAGACGTACTTTGGCGCCCATTTGCTCGCCTCGCGCAGATCGCATCTCCCGGCTCTTCCAATCACTCCTGGCGCCCGTTTCGTCATGTACGACGGGGCATTTTTCGCGCAACCGCGCACCGCGTAACGGCCGCCCCAAAGCCGCACGGATAGCGAACGTACCTTATCATATTTGCGTACAAAAGTCAAGCGCGCGCGCTCTAGAGTGTGATCCGGCCGGATCGGAACTCCGCCGCCTCCTGTCATTGCGAGGAGCCGAAGGCGACGAAGCAATCTCGCGGGGGATTGCTTCGCTGCGCTCGCAATGACAATTCATGGATGCCCGCCGTGAACGCCGGGCATGACGGAGCGTGAAATTCGCGAACACACTCTACTCGAGCGTCAAGCTCGCCGACCGCGCCGGCGTCGAACTCGGTGAAGAAGATGCGCCCGTCCGGGTGGCGCTTCATCGCGCGCAGGCCCGCATCCGGCGTCGGCACCGGATATTCGTCCAAGAGCTTGCCCGCGAAGCTCATGCGGCCGATGAGGTTGGCGCCGGCATCGGTGAACCAGATCGCGCCGTCCAATTCGCACAGGCTGCGCGGGCTCGAATGAGGGTGGAGCGGAAACTCGGAAACATTGCCGCTCTTGCGGTCGATGCGCGCCATGGCGTGGCTCTCGGCCAGCACGAACCAGATATTGCCGTCGGAGAGCAGCGCCATCGCGCGCGGGCCGCCGCCCGGGCGCATCTGCGTCATGCCGAGGATGCGGCCCGCCGGGATCCATGCGGAAGATGCGGCTGCCGGGCGGATCGCTCCACCAGATCTCGCCGCCGACGACGACCGGCGCCAGCGGATGGGCGCCGTCGGGAAATCCGCCGAACTCGCTCACGCGTCCGTCGGCGCGTGATGCGCGCCACCTGGCCCGCGTCGCGCTCGGCGCACCAGACATTGCCGTCGGGGCCGAGCCCGATCCCGTCCGGTCCGGCGTTGGGCGTCGGCAGAGCGAACTCCGTAATGCTGCCGTCGGGCGCGATGCGGCCGATCTTGCCGCCGCCATTCTCGCTGAACCACAAATTCCCGTCGCCGCCTTCGGTGATGCCGATGGGGCGCGCTTCGGGCGTCGGGATCGCGAACTCCGTGAAGCGTCCCTCGGCGAGCGCGAGGCGCCCGATCTTGTGCGCGCCGCTCTCGCACACCCAAAGCTGCGTCGCGGGCGCGAAGGTGAAGATGTAGGGCCGGCTTGCCGGGCTCGGGATCTTGTGCTCGCGGAATGTCGCCATGCGCGCGAGCATGTCATCGCGGCGGCCGCGCGGCAAGATAGGCCCGCGCGCCGGCGCGACGGCTATTTCTCGGTGAGGACGAGCTCGGCGCCTTCCTCGCCGCGCACGAGCCGCTCGATGTGGAGTGCCACGGTCTTGTCCTCGGGCTCCTCGCGCAGCAGCTCCCTCAAGCGCGCGAGCGCGTCGGGCGCCTTCTCCTCGAGCTTCTGGAACGCGGCGGCCCAATGTTCGAGGAAGGGGCCGCGCGGATCGTCGTCGTGCAGCGGCTCGAGCACGCCGATCCCCTTGGTCTTGCCCTTGACGACGACCGCGCCGAGCGAGCGGTAAGTGATGCCCGAGGTCAGCGCCGCGGTCGCCTCGCTGATGCAGATGCGCGTGCCGAACTGCTTGTTCACGCCTTCGAGGCGCGCGCCGATATTCACGGAATCGCCCAAGGCGGTGTAGTCGAAGCGCGCCCACGAGCCGAAATTGCCGACGACCGCCGGCCCGGAATGGACGCCGATGCGCGTGTGTCCGAACGGCACGTCCGCGGTGCCGTGCTCGATGCGGAAGCCCTCGGCGAAGCGGTCCATGTCGAGGGCGCAGCGCACCGCGCGCTGGGCATGGTCGGGCTGATCCATCGGCGCGTTGAAGATGACGAACACGGCGTCGCCCTCGAACTTGCAGATCGTGCCGTCGTATTTCAGCACGACGTCGGTCATGCCGTTGAAATACTGGTTGAGCAGCGTCGCCAGATCGTGCGGCTCGAGCGATTCCGAAAGCGTGGTGAAATTGGCGAGGTCGGTGAACAGGAAGCTCATCATCCGCCGCTCGCCTTCGAGCGACATCTTGCTCGGGTCGCGGATCAGGGTCTGCACCACCTTGGGCGAGACGTAGCGCGAGAAGGCGCCGGTGATGAACTCGCGCTGCTTCCTCGCCTCGTGGCCCGAGAGGCCTTCCATCGTCCAATGCGCGCCGGCGAGCGAGAAGGTCGGCGCGATGAGGCCGATCATCATGCCCTGGTAGCGGAACAGCAATCCCGCGGCGATCCAGTAGGCGGCGAGGAAGAGCGCGCCGGTGCCGAAGCGGAACGCCATCGCGCCGCCGAACGCCGGCAAGGCCGCGCCGACGAGCGCGCAGGCAAAGGCGAGCGCGAAGTTCTGCCACTCGGCGATCGCCGGCGGCCGCCGCCCCTCGATGAGCTGCGACAGCGCGTGCGCCTGGACGACGATGCCCGGCAGCACGCCCTGGCCGCCTTCGTAGACCGTCGCGAACGGCGTGCGGTGGCGGTCGGCCAGCGTGATGTCCGTGCCGATGAGGACGATCTTGTCCTTGAACCATTCGGGCGGCAGCGCCGGCACCATCTCGGCCGAATATTCGCGGAAGGCCGGCACGTCGCGCGACGGGCGGCCATGCCAGGCGATGGCGGCCTGCTGCGCCGGCGTGCTGACGCCGACGAGCGCCGCAAGCGCGCGCGGAAAGCTCGCGAGATAGGAGCCGTCGGGCTCGGCATGGCCGGGATAGATCCAGCGCACGGTGTCGAACTGGTCGGTCGCGAGCGTCGCCAGCCCGCGCTCCTTCGCCGGCACGTAACCCGTCGAGGAATTTCTGCTGGTCGTCGTCGACGAGACGCGTGTCGTCCGTGTAGCTCACGACGAGCGGCACCTTGAGCTGTTTCAGCGCCGCGCCCAAGGCCGCGTCCTTGCCGGGCTCGGTCGGCTGGTCGAACAGGATGTCGAGGCCGATGGCGCGCGGTCCCCGCGCCGCGAGCGTGGTCAGAAGCTCGCTCAGGAATTGCCGGTCGATCGGCGAGCGATAGGGAAACGCCTTGAGCGTATCCTCGGTGATCGCCACCACGACGATGTCGCGGCTCTGCGGCTCGGGCGCGGTCAGCGCCGCGATCTCCCAATCGCCGAGGAAGCGGTCGGCATAGGTGAGGAAGGCGACATAGCGCACCGCCAGCGCCGCGACGATGGCGGCGGCGAGCGCCACGGTCAGCGGCACGAGCGCGCGCACGAGCCACGGCGACCTTACTCGGGACTTCGGTGCGGCGATCGCCTCGGCAGTCATTTTCCCTGGCGCAGCAAGGCTTCGGCCTGAGCCTCGCAGCCCTGGTGCGCGAGCCATGCCGCCTGCATCGCCGCGCTGGCGAGGGTGCGGGGAATGAGGTTGACGGTGATGGCGGTTTCCTCGCCGTCGTCGAGCGCCATGAAATAGACCGCGTCGCCGTGCACCGGCAGATCGGACGGCGCGGCAAGGCGGTCATGGCCGGCCGGCCAGTTCGCCTCGCCCTTCCAGCTGCGGTCGGCGGGCATCACCGTGAGGCGCGCCTGCGGGCCGCTGGCCGCGCGCCAGAACACCGGCACCTGGCCGTCGAGGAGGCAGACACTGCCGCTGCGGCTCACGTCGAGGAGCCACGGCGCGGGCAGGTGCGCGACGGTCGATCCGGCGCGCGTCACGCCGGCCTCGGTGGTGCGCGCCGCGTTCTGCGTCACGAGCGCGGCCAAGGCCTGGGTCAGGTCGCTGCCGCCGTCGGCCAAGGCCGGCGCCTTGTCGTACGGCCCGTCGAGCTTCAGCGTGAGGCCGTTGAGGGCGATGAGCGTCACGTGCTGGCCCTGCGCGAGGACGAGCGGTTTGCCCGGATCGACGCGCGTTCCGGGCGCCAGCGCGATGCCGCGCGACGCGACCACGACCATGTCGTCGGCGCGGGCCGAGGTGCCCGTCCAGGCCAGGATCGCGATCAATGCCGCAAGCGCAAGCAGTGCTCGGCTCACGTCCGCCCCCGTGAAAGCTCTTCGCCGGTCGGCGCCGAAGCCGTCCGGTCGGGCGCCGCCCCGTCGCCGATTATACTGAAAGCCGCCCAAAAGTAAGGGTGTGCCGTGGCCGGGTCGGAAATGAGCCCGAGCTGGGCCTGGCGCAGGGCGCCGGCGAGCCCGGCGCGCGGCTCGCGCGCCCTGGTCTCGAACAGGCCGGTCATGAGCCGCGCGGTCGCGAGCGAGGGCACTTCCCAGTGGCTCGCCAGCACGGTGCGGGCGCCGGCATTGAAGAAGGCCTCGGCGAGCCCGTCGAGCGCCTCGCCGCCGAAGCTGCCGCCGCTCGCCGCCGTGTTGCAGGCCGACAGCACGACGAGATCGGCGTTGAGCTTCAGTCCGGCGATCTCGCTCGCCTCGAGCACGCCGTCCTCGTCGGTCGAGGTCGCCGGCTGCGGCGGCGGCGACAGCACGAGGCCGGGCTCGGCCTGGCAATGCAGCTCGCCCGGCAGGAGCCCGTGCGTGGCGAAATAGAGCACGCGGTACTGGTCGAGCGGGCGCGCGCGGAAGGCCGCCTCGGTCGCGGCGGCGCCGAGCAGGAGATCGCCGCCCGGGCCCAGCACATGATCGACCGCGCGCACCTCGCCCGCGGTCTCGTGCAGCGGCGGCAGCGCGCGCAGCACGTCGGCCGGCATCGGCCCGTTCTCGCGGCAGCGGTCGGTCAATGCGGCCAACGCCGTCGAAGCGGAGCCGTCGCTTGCGGTGGCGGGACCGGTGAAGGCGGGGTCGGCGACGGCGAGGAGCGGCTTCGGCGCCGCGGTGCGCCCCGCCGCGGTTTGGCGCAGCTCGAGGAAGCCGCGCGCGGACGGGACCTGGCTCACATCCATGCGGCGCACGAGCCAGCTTGCCGCGCGGTAGTCGTGGCGCTGAGCGTCGGCGGGCGCGGCCGTCACGAGCAGCGCGAACGGCAGGCTCGCGAGCGCGCCCGACGGCGCCACCACGAGATGCGTCACGCCGCCGAGCCCCGGCTCGAGCGGCGCCAGGATCTGGCGGTAGAGCTCGTGCGATGGCGGCCAAGTCGAAATCGCCGACCGCGCCGAGCCGCGGCACGAAGGCGCGGCGCAAATCGGCGACGTCGGCATCGAGCGAGGAAGTGGTCGCGTCGATCCGGTCGAGCGTGACCGCCGCGGTGGTCGCGAGGATGGCGTAGCTCGATTTCGTTCCGACCACGTAAGTGAGGAACGCCTCGCCCGGGCCGAGACTGCGCTGCAAGGTATCGAGGCTCGCGGGGCCGGGGTCGGCGAACTGCGCGTAAGCGGGGAACTTGGCGGCGATCTCGCGCGCCGCCGCGTCGGCGCGGTCGGACGATTTGGCGAGCTCCTCGGCGAGCCCGCGCTCGCGCGCGGCGCTCCTGCGCTCGTCGGGCTTCGCCGTCTCGGCGGCAAGCTCGATGCGCAGCGTGTTGCGCTGGCGCTGCGCGTCCTGCGCCTGGGCCAGCAGGTCCTTGAGGCCGCCGCTGTCGGCGGCAAGGCGCGCGGCGGCGCGCGCGATGGTGCGCCCGGCGACGTCGGAGCCGACCAGCTGGCTCGCGCGGAAGGCCTTGGCGTAAAGCTCGGCGCGCTGGTCGGGATGGGTCTTGGCGAGCTGCGCTGCCGCTTCGAGATAGGGCAGGATCTGGTCCGGCACGATCGCCGCGCGCGCCACCGGGTCGCGCGCGAGAATGGCGAGCGCCGGCTCGTACGCCTCGACCGCGGCGGCATAGACCTGCTGGTCGGCATAGAACTGGCCGAGCCGCAGCATGCTGAGCGCGGTCGGCGCGGTCTCGCCGAACAGCTTCTTCTCCATCGCGATGGCGGCGCGGAACTGGCGCTCGGCCGAAACGACGCGCTCGCGGCGCGCATCGATCTCGGCCATCATCATCACCGCCTCGGGCCGCCACCACAGCGGCAGGCCGGGCTCCTGATTGATGATCTCGAGCACTTCCGTCGCGGCGGCGAGCGCATGCGGCAGATCGCCGAGGCGGAGCGCCATCTCCGCCTCGATGCGCAGGCTGTGCGCAAGCTCGCCGCGGCTCGCGGCGGGCGTCGTGTCGGCGGGCGAGTTGGAGGGCGCGGGGCCGGTCGCGCCGCCGAGCTCCTGGCGCCGCATCTCGCTCGCGGCGTGGGCGAACGTCAAGGCATCGGCGAAATGGCGCTGGTTCGCCGCATCGAGCGCGCGATAGGACGCAAGCCGCGCGCGCGCCGCGACATCGGGCGCGGCGTCGATGATCGTCTCGGCGCGGCGGAAGAGGCCGGCCGCCTCGTCGAAGCGCGCCTGGTTGCTGACCTGGAGCGCCAATTCCATCAGCGTCTCGCCGACGGCGATGCCGTTGGCGCCGAAAATCCGCGTCTCGATGTCGAGCGCGCGCCGGTACGCCGTCTCGGCGCCGGCGTAATCGTTGGCCGCGCCGTCGAGCCGGCCAAGCTCGACGAGCGCCTTGTAGCTCGCCGCATCGGCGCCGCCGGCGCGCGCCAGCTCGCCCGGGAATTTCTGGTCGACGACGCGGAAGGCCGCTTCCGTCTCTTGCGTCGAGAAGGTCCGCCCCGTCGCCGCGGCGACCGCTTCCTGCAGCACCGGCAGCATCGACGGCAGCCCGTCGCCGGCGTAGACGACGGTGCCCGCGGTGGCCACCAGGACGATGCGCGGCCAGCCGGAGCTTTCCTCGACGCAGGCGAAGATCAGGGAGTCGCTGTTGTCGGCAAGCGTATCGCCGTCGCTGCACCGCATCGTCGAGTTGGGCGCGAGCGGCGCCACGACCGAGCGCGCGGACGCGACGATCGCCGCGCGCCGTGCCGCGGGCTCGGCGGGAAGCGGCGTGGCCAAAGGCGCCGACCAGAGAATGCCGGTGGTATCGTTCCTGCTGCCGCACAGGATCGCGTCGGAGGGCGCGTTGCGCTCGACCGGCGCCGCGAAATGGCAGGCTTCGCCGGCGAGGTCCTTGCCGAGCGTCGCACCTTCCTCGGCGCGCGCGGCGAACGCCGCTCCGCACACAACGACGGCCGCGAGCGCCCGCGACGAAAGCCGCAGGAGCCGGCATAACGTGCCACCCCATCCGGGACGCTTTCGCACCGTCGTTCTCGTTTATTAATGTTCCGGCCAGCCTATTATACGGCCGGTCGCGGGGATTCAGAAACGAGAACTGTTGGCGCCATGCCTGGAGTTTATCGGCCTTTAACGAGTGTTGACGGTGCCCATGGCCGCGCCAATTCCTGATCCCGCGCGGCTCGACGCCGCCGTGCTCATCTGCGGCGGCGGACCGGTCGGCTTGGGCCTCGCCATCGAGCTCGGATTGCGCGGCGTCAGCGTCATCCTGGTCGAGCAGCGCGACGGCACGATCTCGGTGCCGAAAATGTCGAACGTGCACATCCGCAGCATGGAGTTCTGCCGCCGCTGGGGCATCGCCGAGCGCGTGATCGAGGCGGGCTGGCCGCATCACCTGCCGTTGGACCTGATCTACGTGACGACGATGGTCGGCTACGAGCTCGGCCGCCATCGCATCCCGTCCTACGATGCCGAGCCCAGCCATCCGTTCTCGCCGGTGCGCGACCGGCATTGCCCGCAGCTCTATTTCGATCCGATCCTGCGCGACTTCGCCCGCACCATCCCGAAGGTGGAGCTGCGCTACCTGACGCGGCTCGAAGGGTTCGAGGAGGAGGCGACCCGCGTCGTCGCGACCGTGGCGGACACGCGCACCGGCGAGAAGAGCCGCATATCCGCGCGCTGGCTCGTCGGCTGCGACGGCGCGCAAAGCCTGGTGCGCGAGCGGCTCGGCACGGGGCTGGGCGGCGCCGGGCGGCTCGACAAGAGCGTCACCGTCTATATCCGTTCGGAGGAACTCGGCCGCATGCACGACAAGGGCTGGGGCCGCATGTACCGCTTCTGCGACGCGAGCGGCTGCTGGTCGGAGATGATCGCGATCGACGGCAAGGAGCTGTGGCGCCTCACCATGCTGACCGGGCTCGACGACAGCTTCGATCCCAATGCCTGCGTCGCGCGCGCGATCGGCCGGCCGTTCGCGCACGAGATCTACGCCGTGCTGCGCTGGGACCGGCTCGAGTTCGTGGCCGACCAGTTTCGCCAGGGCCGCAATCTTCCTGGCCGGCGACGCCGCGCACCAGAACTCGCCGACCGGCGGGCTCGGCATGAACACGGGCCTCGCCGACGCGGTCGATCTCGGCTGGAAGCTCGCCGCGGTCCATGACGGCTGGGGCGGCGAGCGTGCTGCTCGACTCCTACGGCATCGAGCGCCGGCCGGTGGCGCAGCGCAACACCACCTTCTGCTCCGAGCTGTTCTACGAGACGGTGGACGTGCCGGGCGGCGCCGACCTCGCCGTGCCGGGCCCGGCGGGCGAGCGCGCCCGGGCGATGGCGAAGGACTCGATCGAGGGCATCCGGCCGAACAACCGCATGTCCGGCAGCCTCGGCCTCAGGATCGGCTTCTGCTACGACGGCTCGCCGGTCGTGGCCGAGGAGGCGGGCCTGCCGCCGGTCGACTACCGCGCCGCCTACCGGCCGACGACGCGGCCCGGCGCGCGCGCGCCGCACGCTTGGCTCGCGGACGGGAAGACGACGCTCGACCTCTACGGCGACGGGTTCGTGCTGCTGCGGCTCGGGGCGAGCGCGCCCGAATGTCAGGGCCTCGAAGACGCGGCGCGCCGGCGCGGCGTGCCGCTGCGCACCGTGGCGCTGGCCGATCCGAAGCTGGCCGAACTCTACGAGAAGCCGCTCGTGCTGGTGCGGCCGGACGGGCACGTCGCCTGGCGCGGCACGGAAGCGCCGGCCGATCCGCTGGCCCTCATCGACCTGGTACGAGGGGCGTAGATAAGTTTTATAATCAGATAGTTATTGCCGTATCTCGCAATCTACGCGAGGAAATTGGTTCGTTCGCGGAATCTCGCCGAAACCTCTCCGGAGAGGTGAGGCGATCGAGGCGCGGCGCCCTCATAAATGGTCGGCGAAGAAATTCCGCATGAGGGTGTAGGAGCGCGCGGCCAGCACCGGGTCATAAACGGTCGGGCCGGCCTTCGCCTCGGGGTCGCAGAAGGAATGGACCGCGCCGCTGAACATCACCGTCTGCCATTTCACCTTGGCGGCGTCGAGCTCGGCCTCGAGCGCGTGGATCGCCGGGCGCGGCGTCACCGGGTCCTCGGCGCCGTGGATCACCAGCACGGCGGCCTTCATCTTGGCCGCGCCGGCCGGATCGCTCGTACCGGGATAGGTGATGTGGAAGGCGGTGAGCGCCTTCAATGCGCGTCCCTCGCGCGCGAGATCGAAGAGACACCCCGCGCCGAAGCAATAGCCGATCCCGGCGGTGCGCGCCGGATCGATCAGGCCCTGCTTCTCGCCCTCGGCCAGGAACACGTCCATCGCCTTGTTGCCGCGCGCGCGCGAGCGGGCGATGTCGTCATGGACGAAGCGCGAGGCCGCCATCTTCTGATCGAAATTGCCGGGCTTGTAGCCGTCGCCGAACATGTCGGCGACATAGACGACATAGTCCTTTCCGGCGACGATCTTCGCCTGGCCCACGGCCTTGGCGCCGGCGCCGTCCCAATCGGGCTCCATGAAGACGGCCGGGCGCTTCGTCTTGACGCTGTCGTCATAGACCAGGATGCCGTCGAACTTGTGACCGTCGAAGCTGTAGCCCAAGGGACGTTCGATGAGCGCCATCAATTCCTCCGCTGCAAACGTGTAGTTCCTTCGACCGAGCATCGCGCGCATCGCCGAAGAAAATGAGTCGCGTCGTTTCGTCGAGCGCACGTTCGGCGAAAGACTATCGCAATGCCGGCAGTCCGTCACCTTGCGCTTGCGCATCACGCGCAACGCCGCGCGCGCGAGGAACCGGTTTTTCTTTGCTGCCGTTTGCACCCGCTCGCGGCCGGTCGCGGCACAGAGTGAATTGGATCGAGGCGAATGTACGGGCTCATTATTCTTGGCGGCGGACCGGCCGGCACCGGCCCTCTCGTATGGGCCGCGCAAAACGGCAAGCTCGGTTGGCTGCTCGAGCGCGGCGTCGCCATCGTCGAGCGCAGCGCGGCACTGGGCGGCACGCTCGACGGCTATCTCATCAATGCCGATTCCATGGGCACGTCGTTCCTCGAATGTCTCGATGCGCCGTCCGCGCGCGAGGCGTTCGCGCCGGTCTTGCGCGCCGACGCGACACGCGAACTCGAGCTGATGCGCTATCGCTATCCGCCGCTGAAACTCGTCGCCGCGTTCGAGCGCTGTCTCGGCGAAGTGCTGGCGCGGCTCGTGGCGGGGCAGCGCGGCTGCCGCTTCATCGCCGGCGGCGTGGCGCAATCGGTGCGCCTTCATGGCGACGGCAGCGCCACCGTGCGCTTGGCGAGCGGCGAGACCTTGTCGTCGCGCGCGGTCGTGTTCGGCATGGGCGGACGGCAGGATTCTTCCGGCTATCTTGCGCGCGAAGATCATGCCGGGCGTGCGCCTTTCGGATCAGCCGCGCGACAAGATCGTGCCGAGCGGTCGACTTCTGACACCCGAAGGGGTCGCCGACGCGGCGCGCATCCTCGCTGCGGCAAAGCGCCGCAAGGTCGTCATCGTCGGCGGCTCGCACAGCGCCTTCTCTTCGGTCTGGGTGCTGCTCAATCGGCTGCCCGAGCGTGCGTTCGAAGCGGGCGACATCGCCATCCTGCACCGCCGGCCGCAGCGCGTCTTCTATCTCAACGCGGACGAGGCGCGCGCCGACGGCTTCGTCTTCACCGAGCGCGACGTCTGCCCGATGACGCGGCGCATCCATCGCATGGGCGGCCTGCGCAACGACGGGCGCGAGTTGTGGCGCCGCATCACCGGCCGGCCCGGCACCGAGCCCGAGCGGCGCGCGCGGCTCGTGCCGGTGCGCGAAGCGGCGCCCGATGCGGTGCGGCGTCTGCTCGACGCGGCGGCGCTCATCGTGCCGGCGTTCGGCTATCGCTTCAACACGCTGCCGATCGTCGACGAGGGCGGCCGGCGCGTGCCGCTCGCGGCCGACACCGGCGCCTGCGCGGTCGATCGCGCCAGCCGCCTCCTGCGCGCCGACGGCACGGCGCTGGCGGGCGTGTTCGGCGTGGGGTTGGGCACGGGCTTCCGGCCGTGGGGCGACATGGCGGGCGAGCCATCCTTCGATGGTCATCAGAACAGCCTGTGGCTCTACCAGAACGGGCTCGGCCGCATGATCTTCGAGGGCGTGCGCGCCAGCCTCGACCGCGCGCCGCTTGCCGCGCCCGCAGCGGCGGCGGCGGGCGGGTGAGGGACGGTGCGTCCTTCGACTTCGCTGCGCTCCGCTCAGGATGAGGGACTTTGTGATGGAATTAAGAAAATTCCTCATCCTGAGCGAAGCCCCATAGGGGCGTAGTCGAAGGACGCACGATTTTGCTGCGGCAGGGCGCCGCGCACTCTATCCTCGCGCGCATGAGAGATTTGCTCCTCGTCCACAGCTCGGACGTGCATGTCGATACGCTCGCCGCCGACGGCACGGCGCATCTCGCCGCCGTCATCGCAACCGCGCGGCACGAGGAGGCCGATCTCCTGCTCCTCGCCGGCGACACGTTCGAGCACAACCGCCTGCCGCTCGACCTGCTCGCGCGCGCCGCCGCGGTGCTCGAAGGGGCCGGCATGCCGGTCGTGATCCTGCCCGGCAATCACGATCCCGCGATCCCCGATTCGGCCTTTCACCGCGGCGGATTGGCGCGCGTCGCCAACGTCGCCATCCTCGGCATCACGCACGAGGAGGCGGTGCGGTTCCCGGCGCTCGACCTCGAAGTGTGGGGCCGCGCGCACCGCGACTACGGCAACATGGCGCCGCTCGAATCGCCGCGCGCGCGGACGAGCCGCTGGCACATCGTCCTGGCGCACGGCCATTACGAGCCGAAGCCCGACCCGGCGACGGCGCTGCGCCCGTCGTGGCTCATCAGCGACGACGAGATCGCCGCGACTCGCGCGGATTACGTCGCTTTGGGCCATTGGAACCGCGCCGCCAAGGTCGGGCGCGGCGAGGTCGCGGCCTATTACTCGGGCTCGCCCGACCTCGAGGCGACGGTCAATGTCGTACGTTTGACCGAGGATGGCCGCGTCGTGGTAAGCCGGAAGGAGCTACACTCCCGGCCGACATGAGCAAGACCGCGCTGGCCGAAACCCGCGACGTGCCGTTCGCCGATGCGCTCGGCGAACGCTATCTCTCCTATGCGCTCTCGACCATCATCGCGCGCTCGCTGCCGGATGTGCGCGACGGGCTGAAGCCCGTGCATCGCCGGCTCCTCTACGCCATGCGCGAGCTGAAGCTCGATCCGGCGTCGGGCTACAAGAAATGCGCGCGCGTCGTCGGCGACGTGATCGGCAAGTTCCATCCGCACGGCGAGGTTGCGGTCTACGAGGCGCTCGTCCGGCTGGCGCAGGATTTCGCGCAGCGCTATCCGCTCGTCGACGGCCAGGGCAATTTCGGCAACATCGACGGCGATAACGCCGCGGCGATGCGCTACACCGAGAGCCGCCTCACCGCCGTCGCCGAAGCGCTGATGCAGGGGATCGACGAGAACGCCGTCGATTTCCGCGCCACCTACGACGGCGAGAACCACGAGCCGGTCGTGCTGCCGGCGCGCTTCCCCAACCTGCTCGCGAACGGCGCCTCGGGCATCGCCGTCGGCATGGCGACGAGCGTGCCGCCGCACAACATCGTCGAGCTGTGCGACGCGCTGCAGCATCTCGTGCGCAAGCCGCGCGCGAGCAACGCCGAGCTCATGGAGCTGGTGCGCGGGCCCGATTTCCCGACGGGCGGCGTCCTCGTCGAAAGCGCCGACGCGATCGCGCAGGCGTATGAGACCGGGCGCGGCAGCTTCCGCGTGCGCGCGCGCTGGGAGCGCGAGCCCTTGAAGAACGGGCTCTACCAGGTCGTGGTCACGGAGATCCCGTACCAGGTGCAGAAATCGCGCCTGATCGAGCGCATCGCGCAACTGCTGGAAGAAAAGAAGCTGCCGCTGCTCGCCGACGTGCGCGATGAATCGGCCGAGACCGTGCGCCTCGTGCTCGAGCCCAAGACGCGCAACGTGGTGCCGGAAATGCTGATGGAGGGGCTCTTCCGCGCGAGCGAGCTCGAGGCGCGCATCTCGCTCAACATGAACGTGCTCGACGCCAACAGCGTGCCGCGCGTCATGTCGCTGAAGGACGCGCTCCAGGCCTTTCTCGACCATCGCCGCGAGGTGTTGGTGCGCCGCGCGCGCTTCCGCGCCGAGGAGATCGCGCGCCGCACCGAGATCCTGAAGGGCCAGATCGTCGTCTATCTCAATCTCGACGAGGTCATCCGCATCATCCGCGAGGAGGACGATCCGAAGGCGCGCATGATGAAGCGCTGGAAGCTTTCCGACGTGCAGGTCGAGGCGATCCTCAACATGCGGCTGCGCGCGTTGCGCCGGCTCGAGGAGATCGCGATCAAGAAGGAGCTCGCGGCGCTCGCGGCCGAGCGCAAGGAGCTCGACGAGCTGCTCGGCGACGACAAGCGGCAATGGAAGGCGGTCGGCGCCGAGATGGCGGAACTGCGCAAGGAGTACGCGCATTCGCCCTTGGGCAAGCGCCGCACCGAGATCGGCCCGCCGCCGGCGGAAATCCAGGTGCCGGTCGAGGCGTTGGTCGAGCGCGAGCCGCTCACCATCGTGTGCTCGGCCAAGGGCTGGATCCGCGCGATCCGCGGCCACAACGTCGCCTTGGGCGAGCTGAAATACAAAGAGGGCGACGGGCCGCGCTTCGTCGTTCCGTCCGACACGACCGAGCGCATCCTCGTCTTCGCCACGGACGGGCGCTTCTACACGCTTGCCGCCGACAAGCTGCCGGGCGGGCGCGGCCATGGCGAGCCGCTGCGCCTCATGCTCGATCTCGACAACGAGCACGACGTGGTGACGATGCTGCGCTACGTGCCGGGCCAGAAGCTGCTGCTCGCCGCCAGCGACGGGCGCGGCTTCGTCGTGCCGGCGGACGAGGTGCTGGCGCAGACGCGGGCCGGCAAGCAGGCGCTGGTGCCGGGCGAGGGCGCGCAAGCGCGCGTCTGCGTTCCGGCCGAGGGCGACACCGTGGCAACCGTCGGCGAGAACCACAAGCTGCTGATCTTCCCGCTTGCCGAAGTGCCGGAGATGGCGCGCGGCCGCGGCGTCATCCTGCAGCGCTTCCACGACGGCGCGCTCGCCGACGCCAAGGTCATCACGCTCGCCGATGGCTTGAGCTGGAAGCAGGGCGAGCGCACGCGGCTCGAGAGCGATCTTTCCAACTGGCACGGCGCGCGTGCCAGCGCCGGCCGCGTCGCCCCGCGCGGCTTCCCGCACAGCAACCGCTTCGGCTGAGCGATGGCCGAGCCGATCGTCGTCGACACCAAGGGCATGAAATGCCCGCTGCCGGTCCTGAAGGCGCGCAAGGCGTTGAAGGACGTGGCGCCGGGCGGCACGCTCGTCGTGCTCGCGACCGATCCCGGCGCGGTGAAGGATTTCGAGCATTTCTGCAAGACCACGGGCTGCCGCCTGATCGATGCAAGCGAAGCCCAAGGCGTGCTGACCTTCACGCTGCAAAAGCCGTGACGCGGCGCGAGCTTCTGGCGCTCATCGGCACCGCGGCGGGAAGCGCGGTCATGTACCAGGCGATGACGAGCCTCGGCCATGCCGAGGCCTCGCCCTATCGCGGCCCGCCCGCGCTCGACGGCGACGTGAAGGGCGCGTCGGTGGTGATCGTCGGCGCCGGGCTCGCCGGCATGGTCGCGGCGCTCGAACTGCGCAAGGCCGGCTACAAGGTGCAGGTGCTCGAATACGCGGCGCGCGCCGGCGGGCGCTGCTGGTCGATCCGCGGCGGCGACCGCTATGTCGAATTGGGCGGCTTCGCGCAGTCCTGCACGTTCGCCACGGGGCACTACTTCAACCCGGGCCCGTGGCGCATCCCGTTCCACCATTATGCGCTGGTCGATTACTGCAAGCGGCTCAAGGTCGCGCTCGAGCCGTTCGTGCAGGTGAACTACAACGCCTATGTCCACGCGAAGAACGCATTCGGCGGCAAGCCGCAGCGCTATCGCGCGATCGACGCGGATTTCCGCGGCGGCGTCGCCGAGCTGCTGGCGAAGGCGGTGGACCAGCACAAGCTCGACGGCGAGGTCGGCGCGGACGAGAAGGCGATGCTGCTGGACGCGCTCAAATCCTGGGGCGCGCTCGAAGGCGATTACACCTATCGCCAGGGCGAGCGCTCGAGCGAGCGCCGCGGCTACGCCAAGGAGCCGGGCGGCGGGCTTTCGGCCGAGCCCGAATTCTCCACGCCCATGAAGCTCGACGACATCCTCGAGGCGCGGGCATGGCAGGCGCTCGTCGCCGGCTCGCAGTACGAGTTCCAGACCACCATGTTCCAGCCCGTCGGCGGCATGGACATGATCGCCAAGGCGCTTCGCGCGCGAGGTCGGCGATCTCATTCGTTATCACGCGCGCGTGACGGCGATCCGCCAGAACGACACGGGCGTCACCGTCGCCTACGAGGACACGAGGAGCGGCCAGACGCTGCGCGCCGAAGCCGACTGGTGCATCGCCGCGATCCCGCTGTCGATCCTCGGCCAGATCGAGCTGACCGTCGGCGCGCCGATGGCGGCGGCGATCGCCGCCGTGCCCTATGTGCCCGCGGTCAAGATCGGCCTCGAGATGAAGCGCCGCTTCTGGGAGGAGGACGAGGCGATCTACGGCGGCATCACCACGACCGACCTGCCGATCCGCAACATCGGCTATCCCTGCACCGGCTATGGCGGCACGAACGGCGGCGTGCTGCTCGGCACTTACGCCATCTTCAATACCTATGCGTTCGAGTTCGGCGCGCTGCCGCCCGAAGAGCGCATCGCCCGCGCGCTCGACTGGGGCGCGCAGATCCATCCGCAATACAAGGACGAGTTCAAAAGCGGCGTCGCGGTCGCGTGGCAGCGCAATCCCGCGACCTTGGGCTGCTTTGCCAACTGGAGCGAGGCGGCGCGCACGGCGCATTACCGCGATTTGTGCGCGCTCGACGGCCGCATCGTGCTGGCGGGCGAGCATGCGTCATATCTTCCGGCGTGGCAGGAAGGCGCCGTGCTGTCCGCGCTCGACGCCGTGGAGCGCCTGCACCATCGCGTCGTCGCCGGATGAATCGCGCGCGCGGCAGCCGTGCTGACGGCGCTGGCGCTCCTGGCCGCCACGGCGGCGCGGGCGCAGCAAGCGATACATTCGCGAGCCCCGCGCACTTCGCGGCGAGGGATGGTGCCGCGCTCTACCGCGACATCTGCCAGGGATGCCACATGGCGCGCGGCCAGGGGGCGAAGGGCGCGGGCGCCTATCCGGCGCTGGCCAAGGACGCCAATCTCGCCGCCGCGGGCTATCCGGTGCTGATCGTGCTCGAAGGGCGCCACGCCATGCCCGGCTTCGCCGCGACGCTCGATGACGCGCAGATCGCGGCCGTGGTCAATTACGTGCGCGCCAATTTCGGCAACGGCTATGAGGATGCGGTCAGCGCAGCCGACGTCGCGGCGGTGCGGCCGAAGCAATGACCGCGCGCGCCCGCACCGCGGGACCGCTGCTCGGTCTCGGCGCGATCTGCCTCGCCGCGTTCCTTTCCGCCGCCGATCGCAGGCTGATGCCGATCCCGCCGCCGCGGACGAATCGCGCCGCGGAGCCTCGTCCTGCCCGTCGCGTTCCAGCGCCGCATTGAACGTGCGTCGTTCCCGATTATGCGTCCACCGCAACGGCGATCGCCCGCATGCGCCAGCCGCCGCGCGCGGGAATGCCCGCCGGCATCGGCGCGCCTGCGCATCGTTCGTGCAACCCGTGCGCCGGAAGCCGATCGTGCCGCCGTGAAGCGCGGTGCGGCTTGCAAAGGCAGCGGAATTTTCCTATCTAGCGCCCCTAACCCTCACGCGGGGATGCGGCCTTCCGGCGAAGGTCGCTCCGGTGTCGATCACTCGATGACCCCCGCGGCGGCATAACCGGAGAAAGGAACCGCATCCCGTGGCAATGCCCGCCTTTACCATGCGCCAGCTCTTGGAAGCCGGCGTCCATTTCGGCCATCACACGCGCCGCTGGAACCCCGAGATGAAGCCCTTCATCTTCGGCGTTCGCAACGGCATCCACATCATCGACCTGGAACAGACCGTGCCGATGCTGCATCGCGCGCTCGAGGCGATACGCGACGTGGCGGCGGGCGGCGGGCGCGTGCTGTTCGTCGGCACCAAGCGCCAGGCGCAGGAGCCGGTCGCCGACGCGGCCAAGCGCTGCGGCCAGTATTTCGTCAATCACCGCTGGCTCGGCGGCATGCTGACCAATTTCAAGACCATCTCGCAGTCGATCAAGCGCCTGCGCGATATCGACGAGAACGTCAATCAGCCTGCCACGGGCCTGACCAAGCGCGAGCTCCTGGGCCTGACGCGCGACCGCGACAAGCTCGAGCGCGCCTTGGGCGGCATCAAGGAGATGGGCGGCTTGCCCGACATCCTCTTCGTCATCGACACGAACAAGGAGGCGATCGCGGTCCAGGAGGCGAACAAGCTCAAGATCCCGGTCGTGGCCGTGCTCGACAGCAATTCCTCGCCCGACGGGATCGATTATCCGATCCCCGGCAACGACGACGCGATGCGCGCCATCCATCTTTATTGCGAGCTCGTCTCGGGCGCGGTGCTCGAGGGATTGCAGGCCGAGCTGGCGGCCTCGGGCGCCGATATCGGCGCGCGCGCCGAGCCGCCGCGCGAGGCGATGCCGCAGCCCGAGGCGGCCGCGGGCGCCGAGGACCGTCCCACCGCCTGAGCCGTTTGGAGGACAGACATGGCCGAGATCACGGCTGCGCTCGTCAAGGAGCTGCGCGAGAAGACCGGCGCCGGCATGATGGATTGCAAGCGCGCGCTGAGCGAGACCTCGGGCGATGTCGAGGGCGCGGTCGATTGGCTGCGCAAGAAGGGGTTGGCGGCGGCGGCGAAGAAAGCGGGCCGCGTCGCGGCCGAGGGGCTCGTGGCGGTCGCCGTCGCGGGCACTGTCGGCGCCGTCGTCGAAGTCAACGCCGAGACCGATTTCGTGTCGCGCAACGACACGTTCCAGGGCTTCGTGCGCGCCGTCGGCCGAGCTTGCGCGCGACAAGGGCGAGGATGTCGAGGCGCTGAAGGCGCTGCCGCTCGCGAGCGGGCGCAGCGTCGGCGACGAGCTGACGCACATGATCGCCACGGTCGGCGAGAACATGGCGCTGCGCCGCGCCAAGCGATTCGCGGTGAAGAGCGGCGTGGTCGCGTCCTACGTGCACAGCGCGGTCACGACCAATCTCGGCCGGATCGGCGTCCTGGTGGCGCTCGAGTTCGACCGGATCGGCCGAGCGCGTGGCGGCGCTCGGCAAGCAGCTCGCGATGCATGTCGCGGCCGCCAATCCGCAATATCTCGACATCGCCTCGGTCGATGCGGCCTCCTTGGAGCGCGAGCGCGGCGTCTTGCGCGAGCAGGCGCGCGCCTCGGGCAAGGCCGACCAGATCGTCGACAAGATGGTCGAGGGGCGCTTGCGCAAATTCTACGAGGAGACCGTGCTCCTCGAGCAGGTCTTCGTCATCGACGGCGAGACGCGGGTCTCCAAGGTGATCGAGGCGGCGGCCAAGGAAGCGGGCGCGCCGATCAAGGTTGCGGGCTTCGTGCGCTTTGCCTTGGGCGAGGGAATCGACCGCGGCACGACCGATTTCGCGGCCGAGGTCGCGGCGCAGTTGAAGCACTGAGCATCGCGTGTCCTCGCCTCCGCGAGGCTCGGGGGCGAAGGCACAGGATGCACCGAAGCCCTTACATGCGATTGGCCCGGCTCGGCCGGTTTGATGTAATATGCGCGCCATGCCAGCCGACAGTGCCGCGAAATACCAGCGCGTCCTCCTGAAGCTCTCGGGCGAGGCGCTGATGGGCGACCAGGATTACGGGCTCGATCCCGGTTTCGTCGGGCGCCTGGCCGAGGAAATCCGCACCGTCCACGCGATGGGGGTCGAGGTCGCGATCGTGATCGGCGGCGGCAACATCTTTCGCGGCGTCGCCGGCGCCTCGGGCGGCATGGAGCGCGCCACCGCCGATTACATGGGCATGCTCGCGACCGTCATTAACGCATTGGCGCTGCAAAGCGCGCTCGAGCGGTGCGATGTGCCGACGCGCGTGCAGTCGGCGATCAGCATGCAATCGGTGTGCGAGCCCTATATCCGCCGCCGCGCCATCCGCCACATGGAGAAGGGCCGCGTCGTCATCTTCGCCGCCGGCACCGGCAACCCGTTCTTCTCGACCGACACGGCGGCGGCCTTGCGCGCGTCCGAGACCGAATGCGGCGCGCTTCTGAAGGCGACCAAGGTCGACGGCGTCTACAGCGCCGATCCCAACCGCGACAAGAACGCCGTCCGCTACGAACGGCTCGATTATCTCGAAGTGCTGTCGCGCGACCTGAAAGTCATGGACGCGTCGGCGATTTCGCTGGCGCGCGAGAATCGCATCCCCATCCTGGTCTTCTCGATCTACGAGCACGGCGGATTCGCCGATGTGGTCACGGGTCGCGGTCGATACACCATGATCTCCGAGGAGAGGGCGTCATGAGCGAGGACCCTGTCGTACTGGAGCTGCGGCGCCGCATGGACGGCGCCTGCGAAGTGCTGCGCAAGGAGTTCGCCGGACTGCGCACGGGGCGCGCCTCGGCGAGCCTGCTCGATCCCGTCTCGGTCGAAGCCTATGGCAATACCATGCCCTTGAACCAGGTCGGCACGATCAGCGTGCCGGAGCCGCGCCTCATCGTCGTGCAGGTGTGGGACCGCGGCATCACCAAGGCCGCCGACAAGGCGATTCGCGAGGCCGGGCTGGGCCTCAATCCGCAGACCGAGGGGCAGACGATCCGCGTGCCGATCCCCGACCTGAACGAGGAGCGGCGGCGCGAATTGACCAAAGTCGCCGCGAAATACAGCGAGGCCGCGCGCGTCTCGGTCAGGAACGTCAGGCGCGACGGCTTGGACGGCTTGAAAAAGAAGGAAAAGGACGGGACGATCAGCCAGGATCAGCACAAGAAGCTGCAGCACGACATCCAGGCGCTGACCGACACCGTCATCAAGCGCATCGACGACATGCTCGCGCAGAAGGACAAGGAGATCCTTCAAGTTTGAGTTCGACCATGCAGAACGATCCCGAATCGTCGCCGCCGCCGCGGCACGTCGCCATCATCATGGACGGAAACGGGCGCTGGGCGAAGTCGCGCGGCCTGCCGCGCGTCGCCGGCCATCGCAGCGGCGCCGAAGCCGTGCGCCGCACCGTCACGGCCGCGGGCGAGCTCGGCATCCGCTATCTGACGCTGTTCGGCTTCTCGTCGGAGAATTGGAAGCGCCCGCCGGCCGAAATCCGCGACCTGATGAGCCTGTTGCGCCACTATCTGCGCGGCGAGATCGCCGAGCTGCACCAGAAGGGCGTGCGCTTCCGCATGATCGGCGACCGCGCGCGCCTGGCGCCCGACATCGTCACGCTCATCGACAACGCCGAGAATTTGACGCGCGACAACACCAGGGTCGAGCTGTCGATCGCGCTGTCCTATGGCGGGCGCGCCGAGATCGCGCTGGCGGCGCGGCGCGTCGCCGACGCGGTGGTGGAGGGGCGGCTCTCGCTCGACCAGATCGACGAGGAGAGTTTCGGCCGCTTCCTCCTGACCGACGGCATTCCCGATCCCGACCTTCTGATCCGCACCAGCGGCGAGCAGCGCATCAGCAATTTCCTGCTCTGGCAATGCGCTTATGCCGAGCTCGTCTTCACCAACACGCTGTGGCCCGATTTCGACAAGACCGATCTCGAGCACGCGCTGCGCGATTTTCACGGCCGCGAACGGCGTTACGGCGCCTCCGTTGGCACGCGCTGAGTCGCACGAGGTTCGGCTCCGGCTGGCGTCGGCGGCGGTGCTCGCGCCGATCGCGCTCGGCGCGATCTGGCTCGGCGGCGCCGCGTTGGCGGCGCTCGTGACCATCGCCGCGGCGGCGATGGGCTGGGAATGGGCGCGGCTCACCGGCTGCCGTTGGCTGGCAACGTCGGTGATCGTGCTCGCCAACGCTCTCGCCTGCATCGCGTTGGCCGCGGGCGCGCCCTTTGCCGCGCTCGCCGTGGTGGCGGCGGGCGCCGTGCTCACCTGGCTCGCGGCGCGCGCGGCGCCGGCCGCATGGGCGGCGCTCGGCGGCGCGGCGATCGCGCTGCCGTCGCTCGCCGTGCTGTGGCTCGGCGGCGAGTTGGGCCGGCTTTTCCTGTTGTGGCTGTTTCTTACGGTATGGGCGACCGACAGCGGCGCGTTTCTCGCCGGCCGCGCGCTCGGCGGCCCGCGCCTCATGCCCGCGCTCTCGCCCAACAAGACCTGGGCCGGCTTCGCCGGCGGATTGGCCGCGGCGGCGCTGGTCGCGCTGGGCGTGCGTGCGGCTTGCGGGCGCGGCACCCGGTCTCGTGCCGGCCGGGATCGCCTTGAGCATCGCCGCGCAACTGGGCGATCTTGCCGAGTCCGCGGCAAAGCGCCGCTTCGGCGTCAAGGATTCGAGCCACCTCATTCCCGGCCACGGCGGCCTGCTCGACCGCCTCGACGGCATGCTCGGCGCCAGCGCCTTGGCGTGGCTCGTCGCGTTCTCGACCGGGCTCGGACCGGTCCTGTGGCGCGGCTCCTAAACGCCGCGAGCTTCAACTAATTTTCAGGATTGCGGGGGGCGGTTTCCTGCTATTGTCGCCGGGTCTTACCGGCGGGTCCCGCGTCCATGGATTTTTTGTCCAACAGCCTCAGCTACGTCGTCCCCTTCCTGGTCGTGCTCACGGTCCTCGTTTTCGTGCACGAGTTGGGGCACTACCTCGTCGCGCGCATGAACGGCGTGCGCATCGAGGTGTTCTCGATCGGCTTCGGGCCGGAGCTGTTCGGCTGGTTCGATCGCGCCGGCACGCGCTGGAAGCTGAGCGCCATTCCGCTCGGCGGCTACGTCAAGATGTTCGGCGACGCCGATCCCATGTCGATGCCGGGCGAGCGCGTCCCGGCCATGACGGCGGCCGAGCGCGAGGTCTCGTTCCATCACAAGAGCCTGATGCAGCGCACCGCCGTCGTGGCGGCGGGGCCGGTCGCGAATTTCGTCTTCACGCTCGTCGTGCTGTCGCTCCTGTTCGCGACCGTGGGGCAGCCCTTCACGCCGGCCGATGTCGGGCACGTCCAGCCCGGGAGCGCCGCCGAGGCCGCCGGGATCAAGGCCGGCGACGTCATCGCCGCGATCGACGGCGAGAACATCGCCCGCTTCGAGGACGTGCAGCGCGAGGTGCGGCTCAACACCGGCACGGCGATGCACATGGTGCTGCGGCGCGACGGCGCGCCCGTCGCCATCACCGTGACGCCGCGCGTGACCAAGCTCACCGACCGCTTCGGCAACGAGCACAAGCTCGGCCTCCTCGGCATCGAGCGCAGCGGCGTCAACTACGTCCGGCGCGATCCCGCGAGCGCCATGTGGCAGGCGAGCGTCGAGACCTCGAACCTCGTCACCGGCACGCTCCAGGCCGTGTGGCAGATGGCCATCGGCATGCGCAACACCGACGAGCTCGGCGGCCCGGTGCGCATCGCGCAGATGTCGAGCGAGGTGTGGCAGGGCGGCGTCGTCGCGCTGCTGTGGTTCATGGCGGTGCTGTCGGTCAATCTCGGCCTCATCAACCTGTTTCCGATCCCGGTGCTTGATGGTGGGCACCTGCTGTTTTATGCGGCCGAGGCGATCCGCGGCCGGCCGCTCGGCCAGCGCGCGCAGGAATACGGCTTCCGGCTCGGATTAGCGCTCGTGCTCACGCTCATGGTGTTCGCGACCTGGAACGACCTGGTGCATTTACGGATCGTGGAATTCATCAAGGGTCTCATCACCTGACGCTTCGCGGCGTCCGCTTCGTCCATGTGTGTCGGGGGGAGTTTTGCGCATATTTGCCCGGGCCGCGGCCAGACTGGCTCTGGCGATCGCCCTATTGTCCTTGCAGCTGCTCATCGGCTCGGCCCAGGCGCAGATCCCGTCGGGCGGAACCATCGAGGAAATTCGCATCGAAGGGACGCAGCGGGTCGAGCCCGAGACGGTGCGCTCCTATCTCCTCGTGCAGCCGGGCGACAAATTCGATAGCGACCGCATCGACCAATCGCTGAAGGCGCTGTTCGCGACCGGCCTCTTCACCGACGTGACGTTGCGGCGCGAGGGCAACGCGCTCATCGTGCGCGTGGTCGAGAATGCGGTCATCAACCGCATCGCGTTTGAAGGCAACCACCGCATCACCGACAAGAGCCTCAACGACGAGATACAGCTCAAACCGCGCGCGGTCTATACGCGCGAGAAGGTGCAGAGCGACGTCAAGCGCATCATCGACCTCTACCGGCGCAACAGCCGCTTCGCCGCGACGGTCGATCCCAAGGTCATCCCGCTCGAGCAGAACCGCGTCGATCTCGTGTTCGAGATCGACGAGGGGCCGTCCACCGGGATCGAGGGCATCAATTTCGTCGGCAACCACGATTTCAGCGCCAACCGGCTGCGCCAGGTCGTCCAAACGAAGGAGTCGCGCTGGTACCGGTTCCTCAGCTCCGACGACATCTACGATCCCGACCGGCTGACCTACGACCGCGACCTGTTGCGCAAGTTCTATCTGTCCGAGGGCTATGCCGATTTCCGGCTCGTTTCGGCCGTGGCCGAGCTGGCGCCGGCGCGCGACGGCTTCATCATCACCTTCACGATCGACGAGGGCGAGCGCTATCACTTCGGCAAGATCGACATCACGAACCAGCTGCCGACGGTCGACCCGGCCACGCTGAAGCCGGTCCTCAAGACCAAGGAGGGCGACTGGTACAACGCCGATTCGGTCGAAGTCGACGCTCACGGCCCTGACCGACACGCTCGGCAATTTCGGCTACGCCTTCGTCGATATCCAGCCGCAGATCAGGCGCAACGCCGATACGCAGGACGATCGACGTCACCTATACCATCAAGGAGGGGCCGCGCGTCTATGTCGAGCGCATCGACATCATCGGCAATCTGCGCACGCGCGACGAGGTCATCCGGCGCGAGTTCCGGCTCGTCGAGGGCGATGCCTTCAACTCCTCGAAGCTGCACCGCTCCGAGCAGCAGATCAAGAATCTCGACTTCTTCTCCAAGGTGAACATCACCAACGTGCCCGGCAGCGCGCCCGACAAGACCATCATCAACGCCGAGGTGCAGGAGAAATCGACCGGCGATTTCTCGGTCGGCATCGGCTACTCGACGACCGACGGACCGCTCGTCGATGCCGGCGTCCATGAGCGCAATCTCCTGGGGCGCGGCCTCGATCTGCGGCTCGAACTCGGTGGTGGCGCTGCGCGACGAGAGCATCGATCTGAGCTACACCGACCCTTACTTCCTGGAGCGCAATCTCGCGGCCGGATTCGATCTCTTCGCCGACAACCGCGACAACACGAGCTTCGCCGGCTTCAGCCAGTTCAGCCTCGGCGGCACGCTGCGCGGGGGCTATCAGATCACCGAGGCGTTGCGCCAGACGCTGACCTACACGTTGCGGCAGGACCGCATCTACAACATCTCCGCGCACCACCTCGCCCTTCATCGTGGCGCAGGCGGGCACGCGCAACACGTCGGCGGTGGGCCAAACGACGCTCTACGACAAGCGCGACAACCGCCAGGACCCGACCTCGGGGTATTTCGCCTCGTTCAGCTCCGACGTCGCCGGGCTCGGCGGCGACGTGGCCTACGTGCGCGGCTCGGTGCAGGCGGGCGGCTACTATCCGATCACGCCCGACTACATCATTTCGCTGACCGGGCAGGGCGGCCATATCCTCGGCATCGAACAGGACGTGCGCATCGAGGACCGCTTCTTCGTCGGCGGCGACAATCTGCGCGGCTTCCAGACCGGCGGCATCGGACCGCGCGATTCCGATTTACGACGATGCGCTCGGCGGCGAGACCTACTATGTCGGCTCGCTGTCGCTGGCATATCCCCTGGGCCTGCCGCCGGAGCTCGGCATCACCGGCCGCGTGTGGAGCGATTTCGGCTCGCTCTTCGGCATCCATCCGACCGGTCCCACCATCGAAAACTCGTCGAGCATGCGCGTCTCGACCGGCACCGGAATTTCGTGGAAATCGCCGCTCGGACCGATCAAAGTCGATCTCGGCTTCCCCGTGGTCAAGGAATCCTTCGACAGGACGGAACTGTTCCACGTGAGCTTCGGCACGAGGTTCTAGATGCGGACATGGGCCGCGCTCGCCTGCGTCGTGGCGCTCCCGGCGCTCATCGCCGCGCCGCCGGCATGGGCGCAGCAGGGCCTGCCGCAGCCCGCCGTGGTCGTCGTCGACATGACGCAGATCATGCGCGATTCGAAGGCCGCCAAGGACATCCAGTCCCAGGTCCAGAAGGAGATGGACACCTACAGCAAGGAGGTCTCGCTCAAGGAGAACGACCTCAAGGTGCTGCAGGACGAACTCGAGCGGCAGCGCACGGTCCTGGCGCCCGACGTGTTCAGCACGCGCTCGCAGGATTATCAGCGGCGCTATTCCGCGCTCGACCGCGAGGTGCAGGTGAAGCGCCAGCAGATGCAGCAGAGCTACAGCGACGCCATGACCAAGGTCGAAAGCGCGGCCCTGCAGATCGTCGCCGACGTGGCGAAGGAGCGCAAGGCCAACATGGTGGTGGCGAAGGCGGCGCTCCTCTACATGGATGACGGGCTCGACGTGACCGCCGAAGTGACCAAGCGCCTCGACGAGAAGGTGCCGGCCATGGCCGTCAACCTGCCGCCTTCGGGCGACGCCGCGGCGCCGGCGACGCCCAAGTCCAGCGCGTCGTCGAAGTAATGGCCGATCCGCGCTTCTTCAAAGTCGCCGGACCCTTCACCGTCCAAGAGCTTGCCGTGCGCACGGGCGCCGCGATCGCCGGCGCCGGCGACGGCGCGCGCCTCGTCGCCGACGTGGCGCCGCTCGAAAGCGCCGGGCCCGAACATCTGAGCTTTCTCGACAACGTCAAATATGTGGACGCGCTGCGCAAGACGCGCGCCGGCGCGGCCGTTCGTCCATCCCGACCGCGCCGGCGATGCGCCGCCGGGATTGACGCTGCTCGTGACGCCCGCGCCCTACCGCGCCTACGCCCTGGCGGCGCAGGCGTTCTATCCCGAGCCGCCGCCCGTGCCCGGCATCGCGCCGAGCGCGGTCGTCGATCCGAGCGCCAAGATCGGCGCCGGCTCGGCCATCGAAGCGAACGCCGTCATCGGCGCGCGCGCCGAGCTTGGGCCGCGCCTGCCTCATCGGCGCCAATGCCGTGATCGGCCCCGGCGTCGTCCTCGGCGACGAGGTCCGCGTCGGCGCCAATGCGAGCCTCAGCCACTGCCTCGTCGGCGCGCGCGTGCGCATCTATCCGGGCGCGCGCATCGGCCAGGACGGGTTCGGCTTCGCGCCCGACGCCGCGCGGCCCGTCAAAGTGCCGCAACTGGGCCGCGTCATCATCGGCGACGATGTCGAAGTGGGCGCCAACACCACGATCGACCGCGGCGCCGGGCCCGACACCGTGATCGGCGCCGGCACCATGATTGATAATCTCGTGCAAATCGGGCACAACGTGCAGATCGGGCGCGGCTGCGTGCTGGTGGCTCAGGTCGGCATTTCCGGCAGCACGCGGCTCGGCGATTTCGTCATGCTCGGCGGCCAGGTCGGATTGACCGGGCACCTGACGATCGGCGCCGGCGCGCGCATCGCGGCGCAGAGCGGCGTCATGCGCGACGTCGCGCCGGGCGAGACCGTGATGGGCTCGCCCGCCGTTCCCATTCGCGAGCACCATCGCCAGGTGTTGCTGCTGAAGCGCCTGGCAGCCAAAAAAGGCGACTAGGATGGAAGCGAAGACAGACGTGGCGACGGGCGAGATCGACATCCTGCGCATCATGCAGTTGATCCCGCATCGCTATCCGTTCCTCATGATCGACCGCATCGTCGATATCGAGAAGGGCGCGGCGCGCGACCGGGCTGAAGAACGTCTCGATCGACGAATTCTACTTCCAGGGCCATTTCCCGCAGCGCCCGGTCATGCCGGGCGTGCTCATCATCGAGGCGATGGCGCAGACCGCGGCCGTGCTCGTCGTGCATTCGCTCGGCCCCGAGTCCGAAGGCAAGCTCGTCTATTTCATGAGCGTCGACAGCGCCCGCTTCCGCCGCCCGGTGATGCCGGGCGACCAGCTCGCCGTGCGCGTCGTGAAGAAACAGAGCCGCGGCAACGTGTGGAAATTCGACGGCGAGGCGCTGGTCGACGGCAAGCTCGTGGCGGAGGCGACCTTCGCCGCGATGATCATGGAAAGTTGAGTTTCCCCTGATGCCTGAAATTCATCCCTCGGCCGTGGTCGAGCCGGGCGCGCGCGTAGCCGCCTCGGCGAAGATCGGCCCCTTCTGTCATGTCGGGCCGTCGGTCGAATTGAAGGACGGCGTCGAGCTGCTGTCGCACGTCGTGGTCGCCGGCCGCACCTCGGTCGGCGAGGGCACGCGCATCTTCCCGTTCGCCTCGATCGGCCACCAGCCGCAGGATCTGAAATATCGCGGCGAGCCGTCGAGCCTCGTGATCGGCCGGCGCAACGTCATCCGCGAGCACGTCACCATGAACCCCGGCACCGAGGGCGGCGGCATGGTGACGCGCATCGGCGACGGCTGCCTCTTCATGGTCGGCGTCCATGTCGCGCACGATTGCCAGCTCGGCAACGACATCATCATGGCCAACAACGCGACGCTCGCGGGCCATGTCGTGATCGGCGACGGCGCCGTGTTCGGCGGTCTCTCGGCGGTGCATCAGTTCGTGCGCGTCGGCCGCCACGCCATGGTCGGCGGCGTCACCGGCGTCGAGCGCGACGTCATCCCGTTCGGCTCGGTGCTGGGCGACCGCGCGCGGCTGCAGGGCCTCAACATCATCGGCATGCAGCGCCACGGATTTTCGCGCGACGAGATCCAGGCGGCGCGCACGGCCTATCAGATGCTGTTCCAGGGCGAGAGCGCGGGCACCTTCGCCGAGCGCGTGGCCGAGGTCGCCAAGCGCTTTCCCGACGTGCGCACGGTGCGCGAGCTGCTCGACTTCATCGCCGTCGAATCGCCGCGCGGCCTGACGCAGCCGAAGCCCAATGGCGGCTAGGCTCGGCGTCGTCGCCGGCGGCGGCGAGCTGCCGCTGCGCGTCATCGAAGCCGCCCGCGCGCTTGCCCGCCCCGTGTTCGTGCTGGCGCTCGAAGGGATCGCCGATCAGGCCGTCGTGGCGAGACGCGCCGCACGCGTGGGTCCGGCTCGGCGCCGCGGGCGAGGGGTTTCGCCTGCTGCGCGAGGCGGGCGTCGAGGAGCTGGTGCTGGCGGGCGCGGTCCGGCGGCCGTCCCTGGCGTCGCTCCGGCCGGATTGGCGCGCCGCCAAATTCTTCGCGCGCGTCGGCTTGCGCGCGCTCGGCGACGATGGGCTGTTGCGCGCCGTCATGGCCGAGCTCGAGGGCGAAGGCTTCCGCGTCGTCAGCGTCGAGACCCTGATCGGCGATGCGCTGGCGCCCGAGGGACCGATCGGCGCGCGCGCGCCATCGCCCGAGGACGCAGCCGACATCGCCCGCGGCGTCGCGGCTGCGCGCGAGCTGGGGCGGCTCGATATCGGCCAGGCGGTGGTGGTGCAGCAGGGCATGGTGCTTGGGCGTCGAGGCGATCGACGGCACCGACGCGCTCGTCCAACGCTGCGGCGCGCTTCAGCCGCGAGGGCAAGGGACCCGTGCTCGTCAAGATCGCGAAGCCGGGCCAGGACCGGCGCGCCGATCTGCCGACGATCGGGTGCCGCACGGTCGAGCTCGCGGCCGCTGCCGGGCTCGCCGGCATCGCGGTCGAGGCCGGCTCGACGCTCCTCATCGACCGCGCCGCGATCGTCGCAGTGGCCGACGCGCGCGGGCTCTTCGTCGCCGGCATCCGCGTGCCGTGAGCGACGGGCCGTTCATCTACATCATCGCCGGCGAGCCTTCGGGCGACTTCTTGGGCGGCCGGCTCATGGCGGCGCTGCAGGAGCGCACCGGCGGCCGGGTGCGCTTTGCCGGGATCGGCGGCGCGGCGATGGCGGCGCAAGGGCTCGAAAGCCGCGTGCCGATCGCCGAGCTCGCCATCATGGGCGTCGCCGAGGTGCTGCCGCGCGCGGCCAGGATCTTTCGCATCGTGCGCGAGACCGTGGCCGATGTGCTGGCGCAAAATCCCGACGCGGTGGTGACGATCGACAGCTCGGGCTTCACCTGGCGCGTGGCGCACGGGCTGCGCCGGCGCGGCGCGCGCCTGCCGCTCATCCACTATGTGGCACCCATGGTGTGGGCGTGGCGCGCGGGCCGCGCGCGGCGCATGGCGCGCTGGTACGACCACCTGATGGCGCTGCTGCCGTTCGAGCCGCCCTATTTCGCGGCGGTGGGATTGTCGTGCCATTATGTCGGCCACCCGGTCGTCGAAAGCGGCGCCGACAAGGGCGACGGAGCGGGATTTCGCCGCCGCCATGGGGTCGCGCCCGACGCGAAGCTCATCATCCTCCTGCCCGGCAGCCGCGCCGGCGAGGTCGGCCGCCTGCTGCCGATCTTCCGCGCGACGGTCGAGCTTTTGGCGGCGCGCTACCCGGATCTCGTGGTGGCGCTGCCGACGACCGAGAACGTCGATGCGGCGGTGCGCGCGGGCGTAGAAGGACTTTCGCGCGCGCGTCATCGTGCTGGCGGGCGGGCGCCGAGAAATACGATGCGTTCGCGGCCGGCGACGCGGCGCTCGCCGCCTCGGGCACGGTGGCGCTCGAGCTCGCCATGGCGCGCATTCCGGCGGTGGTGGCCTATCGCGTCAACGGGCTCACGCACGCGCTCGTCCGGCGCATCGTCAAGGTGAAATACGCGACCCTCGTCAATCTCGTGCTCGACCGCGCGGCGGTGCCGGAATTCCTCCAGGACGAGTGCACGCCGGAAAATCTGGCGGCGGCGCTCGCGCGTCTCATCGACGAGCCCGCGGCGCGCGCGGCGCAGGCGGCATCTTGCGAAGAGGCGCTCCATGCGCTCGGATACGGCTCGTTCTCGCCCGGCCTCAGGGCGGCCGACGACGTGCTTGCCGTCATCGCCGCGCGGCGGCCGCGAAAGGAGTGACGATGGACAACGCCAATTTCCGCTTTCTCCACACCATGCTGCGCGTCTACGACCTCGACAAATCGATCGACTTCTACACGCGCCTCATGGGGATGAAGCTCATCCGCAAGCGTGAATCGCCGGAAGGGCGCTATACGCTCGCCTTCGTGGGATATGACGACGAGGCGTCCGGCACGGTGCTGGAACTCACATACAACTGGGACCAGAAGGAGCCCTACGCGTTGGGCGCCGCGTTCGGCCACCTCGCCGTCGGCGTGCCCGATCTCTACGGCACGTGCGCGAGCCTCAAGGCGGAGGGGGTCAAGATCCCGCGCCCGCCGGGCCCGTTGAAATTCGGCACGACGCACATCGCCTTCGTCGAGGACCCGGACGGCTACAAGATCGAGCTGATCCAGCGTAAGTAAATAATTTCAACGGCTTGCGGCCTGGTTGTCGCTTGAGCATCGCCGGAGATCGACCACCTGGTCGGCGAGGATTGCACCTTTCCAACAACCTCAAAAAAGCGTGGGTAAGCCGGTGGGTAAGTCTGAGCGTCTGCGATTGGTTCGGCGTTCTGTCGTCGACGATATAATATTTCTATATCGGCGGCATTGGCCTTTGGGGGTCGCCGGCTGAGAGACAACGCCTGCCTCGTAAGAGAGGTCGCGCGCTCCCCTCTGATGAGGGAGTGAACCGATGAAAAGCTCCGAGGAATGTCTTGCTCATCGCCGCCGAGAGCGAGTACGCGGCGGCGTCTGCTCACGATCAAAGCACGCGGAAAATGCTGTTAATCGTTGCGGCGCATTGGCGGTGTTTGGCGGCCTGTTCCAAACCACCGCACCTAACTGTCATAACCGCTTATCGACCGCCGCCCAATCGTCCACTACGCGCACGATATCGGCAAGCTCCCAAAGCTGAGCCGTGACGCCAGCCGCCATCGCGCGCGACAGCTTGAGCATCTTATGAGTGTGGCGACTGGCTCGCATGCCACTTGCTTCAGCGGGCCGAACGCTCTGCGCTGGAATCGACAGCAGCAGCCAGATCAGCCGCAAGGGCGTCGCCGAACCGGGAGAACGCGCCGGGTAGAGTTTCGGCCGCCTGTTCCGCGGCGGCACGTAGCTTTCCGATGTCGCTGCCGGCCTGATCGAATGCTCCGGCGAATTGCTCAATCTCGCCTGCGAGCGCCATCGCGGCGGCCTGCAAAGGTCGAGGCCACGCTTTGCTTCGTGACAGCTTTGCGAGCTGATCGAGCGTGTTGCAGAGGTCGTCGAGCCGCCGGACCGCGGCCGTGAGGTTGTTCTCAGTCATCGGCGTGAATGAAGCCGCAGCGGCTCACGGCGTCAAACGATTTTACGGAGGGCGCGAGATTGCCGGGAGGACCAAGCCGTAGCGGCGGCGGCCGGCGCCGGTCTCGGAGCCGGCGCGCTGCGGCTACCTCGATTTCGGCCGGCGGCTAGGGCATTCCACCGATATATCCCGAACCCGCTCCTTCATAACACTCGCTGCGCGAGGGCCCTCCGTGCGGACGGGTACGCCTGTCTGGTGGTCGCGCACACATGCATCGCGCTGCAAAGGATGCGGTTCCGCTTTCAGGTTGCGCTCATCTCCCTGCTCGGTGCGCTGATCGTCGCCACCGCAGCCGGCATGATGTGGGTGCAGGTCGCCGGCTCGCGGCGGCTCGTGCGCGACTCCGCCCTCGCTTACATGGATGTCGTCGGCGATCGCGCCTCGGACAAGGTGACGGCGCTGCTCGATCCGGTCGGCAGCGCGCTCAGCGGCATCGCGACGCGGCCCGCCCTTCGGGAAAGCACGACGCCGGCCGATTTGGGCGTTGTCCCCGGCTTGATCGAGAGCGCGAAACTGCTGCCCGGCGTCTACGGACTTTTGCTCGGATACGACGACGGCAACTTCCTCTATCTCGAAGTCGATGGCGGTTCTCCCCGAGGCGCTGCGCAGCGGCGAAGGAGCGCCGGCGGGCGCGGCTTACCGGCTGCGCGAAATCCGCCGCGAGGGCCAGCGGCGGGTCGAGCGGCGCAGCTGGCTCGACGCCAAGGGCATGCCGCTCGGGAGCGCCGTCCTCGCGCCCGATCCGCCGTTCGATCCGCGCACGCGGCCGTGGTATCGCGACCCGCCCTCCGGCGCCGCCTTGAGCATGTCGAAGCTCTACGTCTTCTTTACGCTGCAAGTGCCGGGTTACACGGTCTCCCTGCCGCTCGCGGGCAAGGTGCACGGCGTCCTCGCGGCCGACATCCTGCTCTCCTCGCTCGACGACTTTCTCAAGGCGCAGCGCATCACCCCAGGCGCGCGTGCCGTCCTCATCGACGATAGCGGCGCCGTTGCCTCCGCCGGCGGTCTGAGCGAGCTTTTGCGCAAGCGCGGAACGAAGCGGCAGAATGTCGAAATCGCGCCGCCGCATCTCGACGTCCTGGACTATCCGCCGCTCGAGGCGGCAATGGCGGCGTGGCGTGGCGAGCCCGGCGCGCACGAGATCGTGACGGTCGCCGGCCGGACCTACATCGCCTCGATCCGTCCGGTCGCGTCGCTCGCACAAGGGCTTCACGTCGTCACGATCGCGCCTCTCGACGAATTTTTCGGCACGATCGAGAAGCTGCGCCTGCGCAGCCTCGTCTACGCGCTTGCCATCGCCGTCTTTGCCGCGCTGCTTGCGCTGCTGATGGGACGGCGCGTCGCGCGCAAGCTCGCCTCCGTCGCCGGCGAGGCGCGCAAGATACGCGAGTTCGAGCTCGACCCTTCGCCGCCGATCACGTCGCGCTTGATCGAGATCGACCAGCTTGGCGACGCCATCGCGCGGGCGAAATCCGCGGTGCGCGACTTCGCGCGCTATGTCCCGCGCAGTCTGGTGCGCCAGTTGATCAAGAGCGGCGCTACGCTCGAGCTCGGCGGCGAGCGGCGCGAGCTCGCCATCCTGTTCACCGATATCGTCGACTTCACCAAGCTTTCCGAGCGCGCCGATCCGGCCGTGCTGATGCGCAACGCGTCGCGCTATCTTGCGGCGTTGTCGTCGGCGATCGCCGAGCATGGCGGCACGATCGACAAATATATCGGCAATTCGATCATGGCGTTCTGGAACGCGCCGATGGCCGATCCGGACCCTGTCGTGCACGCATGCGAGGCGGTGCTCGCCTGCCGCGAGGCCAATCGCGCGCTTGACGCAGTCTTCGTCGCCGGCGGCTGGCCGGCGATGCGGACGCGCTATGGGCTCCATGTCGGCGAGGTCGTCGTCGGCAATATCGGCTCCGAGGACCGCCTCAACTACACCGCCGTGGGCGCGGCGGTGAACCTCGCCTCGCGGCTCGAATCCCTGAACACGCATTACGGCACCGAGGTGCTCGTCAGCGAAGCCGTCGTCGCCAGGGCGGGCGATCGGTTTCTCTTCCGCCGCGTCGACCGGGTCTTGCCGAAGGGACTGGCCGAACCGCTCACGGTCTATTCGCTGGTCGGCGCGCGGCCGGCGCAAGGGGCGATCCTCGATCGCGCCGAGCTGTGGGAGCGGATCCTCGCCGACTGGGACCGGCACGATTGGACCGTGGCGCTGCAAGAGATCGCGACATATCTCAGAAGCGATCCCGGCGACGCCCTCGCGCGGCGCTATCGCGAGCGCTGCATCGCCTTCCTCCGCAACCCGCCGGCGCGGGAGCGCGATCTCGTCACCTCCTATCTGGAGAAATAGCGCGTCAGCCCAACGCGCCGCCGGGATCGACCATCGATGCGATCGCGATAAGCCCGAGGATCAGCAGCGCGACCGCGACGAGGAGAGTGAGCGAGACGGGGAACACGCTTTCCGCGTGGATCAGTCCCTGCGCGGTCATCGTGGCGCGTTCCCGGCGCAGCCCCAGCATGAAGTTCACGTGAAAGACAATTCCGGAGATGAGCATGGCGGAGCCCAGCGCGGCGAGCGCGATGCCGAAATTGCGCGGCGCCTCGGCCCGCCGCAGCACCTGCGCGTCGCGCAGTTTCTCGAACAGCTGAAAGATCGTGAAGCCGAAGCCGATGAGCGACAGCGAGGTGCGGATGATCGACATGAGCGTGCGGTCGGCGCTCATGCGGGTGCGCTGGAACGACATCCCGGTGCGGCGCGACGAAAGCTCGGTCGAGAGGTCGCCCGCAACCATGTGCGCTTTGGCGTGAGCATCCGCCGTCATGCTCATCGAGTGCGCTCCTCCTCGCAGGCGTCGCCGCGACGGGCGGGCCGCCTTGTCGCGATGATCCGATGCGCGTTTCCCGGCAAACATCGGGCGTTGCCCCGATTACGATCGGGAATTCGCTGGCCTGCGGAGGGCTTCTCGTCAGTTGCTTCGCCGACGCCGGTCGAGGAATCCCACGATGGCTTGCGCGAGCCCGGCGACTAGGCTCGGGCCCCTTGAGCAGCCAGGACGCCGCGCCGGGACCGGACGACGCCGATGAACACGGCTTACGTTGAGCATCCGTTCGAAGACGGTCCGCCGAGCTGGGTGCAGCGTTCGGTCGGTCAACTGCATCTGCAGCGGGGCACGCCTTCGGTCGGCCGGTGCGCGCTCCTGGCGATCGCCGTCGGCTGGGTGCCGCTGCTCGTGCTCACCATCTTGCAGGGCGTCACGACACGCCCGGGGGTGATCTACGCTTTCCTCATGGAGTTCGGCGCGCACGCGCGGTATCTGATCGCCGCGCCGCTGCTTATCGTCGCCGAAGCGTATTGCGCGCCGCGTCTCAGCGCTGCGGTGGAGCATTTTCTCAGCGCCGGGCTCGTGCCGGAGAAAGAGCGCGTGCGCTTTGAAGCCATCGTCGCAGGCACGCGCGGTCTCCTCAAGCGCACCGGACCGGATATCGCGATCGTCGTCTTCGCCTATGTCGCGGTCGCGCTGACCGCCGCTTCCTACGGAATGGCCGATCTTCCCGTTTGGCATCGCTCGGCGGGAGTGCTGCCGCTCTATTCGCCGGCCGGCTGGTGGCATGTCCTTGTCAGCATGCCGTTGCTGCTCATTCTGCTGCTGCGGTGGGGCTGGCGGCTGGCGTTGTGGACGCGCTTGCTGTGGTCGATAGCGCAGCTCGATCTGCGCCTTGTCGCGGCCCATCCCGATCACGCGGCCGGTCTTGCCTTCGTCGGCAATTCGGTCAGGGCCTTCGACATGGTCGTGCTTGCGGTCTCGACGATCGCCGCCGGCCGGTCCGCCCATTTCGTAATGCTGACCGGCATCCTTCCGACGCCCAACCTTTATTTCAATGCCGGTTTTCTGCTCGCTCTCGTGGCCGTCTTCATTGCGCCGCTGTTGGCTTTCGCGCCGTGTCTCTTTCGCGCGCGCGAAGAGGGCGAGCTCGCCTACGGCGCTCTGGCGCGCCGCGTCGGCGCCGCGTTCGAGGACAAATGGGTCGACCGCGGTGCGAAGATCGATCGCGACGGCGCTCGATGCCAAAGATTTCTCCGCGACGACCGATCTCTACTCGGTCGTGGCGAATGTCTATAACATCCGCTTCATTCCGATCGATCTCCTCGATGTCGCCATATTGCTCGGCGCGCTGCTGCTGCCGTTCGTGCCGGTGGTCTTGCTCGCCGTGCCCATGGACGTCATCTGGTCCATGGTCAGGGGATTGATGCTCTGAGCAGCGGAACAGCGGCTATGTGCCGGGCTGCTGCACCATGATCACCACGCGGCGGTTGCGCGGATTGCGCACATTGTCGGCGGTCGGCACGGCGAGATCGGACTCGCCGCGCCCGCTCGTCGCGATCTGGTCGTTGGCGACGCCGTCGCGCACGAGCTCGGCGCGCACGGCTTCGGCGCGCCGCAGCGACAGCGCGTCATTATAGTTGGTCGAGCCGACGGTGTCGGTATGGCCGACGAGGTTCAGATGCGCGACCCCGCCCTGTTTTGCCGCCGCGGCCGCCCGCTGCACGATCTCGCGGGCCGCGGGCGTGAGGGTCGATTTGTTGAAGTCGAAATAAACGTCGAAGGTCTGAGGCGCTGGCGGCGGCGGCGGCGTTTCTGCCCGCGGCGGCGGGGGCGCCGGCGCGACCGCGGGTACGGTTGCCGCGGCGGGCGGCGGCGATGGCGCGCCGAAGCTCCAGCGCAGTGCGAGAAGGACCGCGTGATCGTAATAATTGGACCGCGACGTGAGCGGCAGACCCTGGTTGAAATTGAGCGCGTCCGTTCCGAGGAAGCGATAGTCGAGGCCGACGCGCAGGTTTTTCGAAATCGCGTAGTCGATCCCGGCGATGGCCTGGAAGGCGAACGGCGTAGCGTGGCCGATATTGTTGACGCGCACGTTGGCGACGCCCACGCCGGCGCCGAGATGCGGCGACCACGGCGTGCCTGTGCTGAAATCGTAGAGGCCGTTCACCATGTAGCTCATCGTGGACACGTTGGTCGACGTCGCGGCCGTGGCGCCGCCCGGCAGGGTGATGTTCTTCGCGTCGCTGTGGCGATAGCCGAACTCGAGCTCGGCGCGCAGACCGTTGCCGAATGCCCAGCCGGCGCCAGCGACGCCGACGGGACCGACGTTGTAGTTGAGCGTGGTCGAACCGAAGGCGGGACCCGTCACGGTCGGCACCCTGAAGATAGTTGGCGCCGATGCCGAGGTTCACATAAGGCCCGGGCGGCGTTTGCGCCGATACCTGCGCCGGCCCCCAGCATCGTGACGACGGCCGAGCCGACGAGTGCGCCCGCAAGCTTCTTCATGATCCGCTGTCCCCGCGTGAACGTGGCCGCCATCGCCGGGGTAGCATCGCCAGAAATTTTCCGCCGGCGGGATCGGGTATTGCCCGGAGAGCGCGCCGCTAAATTCCTGTATCCGGGCGCGAGGTGGCGGCGCGGGACGCGGCCGACCTAGAGACGCTTGGTCGGCTCCACTCGAGGCAACCGGTACCGTCGTTCCCGCGCAAGCGGGAACCTAGGGGCATATGACGTGGCGGTTGCTCGGGCCCCCGCTTTCGCGGGGGCGACGGCGGGGATTCGACCCGCGCGATCAGACTGTGAATGCGACCCGTTCCTACTTCCGCTTTTCGATCGGCACGTAGGGGCGGCGGACGGCGCCGGTATAGAGCTGGCGCGGGCGGCCGATCTTCGGGTCCTCGATCATCTCGTTCCATTGCGCGACCCACCCGACCGTGCGCGCGATCGCGAACAGAACCGTGAACATCGAGGTCGGGAAGCCCATCGCCTTGAGGATGATGCCGGAATAGAAATCGACGTTCGGATAGAGCTTGCGCTTGATGAAATAATCGTCCTGCAGCGCGATGCGCTCCAACTCCATGGCGAGGTCGAGGAGCGGCTCGTCGCGCACGCCGAGCTCGTCCAGCACCTCGTGACACGAGCGCCGCAGCACCGCCGCGCGCGGATCGTAATTCTTGTAGACGCGGTGGCCGAAGCCCATGAGCGTGAACGAATCCTTCGGATCGCTCGCGCGCTTCACGAATTCGGGGATGCGGTCCTTGCTGCCGATCTGGTTCAGCATCTTCAGCACCGCCTCGTTGGCGCCGCCATGCGCCGGGCCCCACAGCGAGGCGATGCCGGCGGCGATGCAGGCGAACGGATTGGCGCCCGAGGAGCCGGCGAGCCGCACCGTCGAGGTCGAGGCGTTCTGCTCGTGGTCCATGTGCAGGATGAAGATGCGGTCCATCGCCTTCGCCAGGACCGGGTTCACCTTGTAGGGCTCGCACGGCACGGCATAGGTCATGTGCAGGAAATTGTCGGCAAAGGCCAAGATCGTTCTTCGGATACTGAAAGGGCTGGCCGATCGAGTATTTGTACGCCATGGCGGCGATGGTCGGCATCTTGGCGATGAGCCGGTACGACGCGACCATGCGCTGGTGCGGGTCGGAGATGTCGGTCGAATCGTGATAGAAGGCCGACAGCGCGCCGACCACGCCGCACATCACCGCCATCGGATGCGCATCGCGCCGGAATCCGCTGAAGAACTGCGCGATCTGCTCGTGCACCATGGTGTGGAGCGTGATGTCGCGCGTGAATTTGGTCTTCTCGGCGGCGGTCGGCAGCTCGCCGTAGAGGAGGAGATAGGCCACCTCCATGAAGTCGCTGTGCTCGGCCAGCTCCTCGATCGGGTAGCCGCGATAGAGCAGCACGCCCTCGTCGCCGTCGATATAGGTGATCTTCGATTCGCAGCTTCCCGTCGCGGTGTAGCCGGGATCGAAGGTGAAGACGCCGAGGTCGGCGTAGAGTTTTCGGATGTCCATCACCTTGGGGCCGATCGTGCCCGAGCGGAGCGGAAGCTCGGTCTGATGGCCGGTGGCATTGTCGATGAGCGTCACCGTCTCGCGCGGCTCGTTCGACTTCGCTGTGGGCTTCGCTTCGGTCGTGGTGGCCATCGGTCGGCGTCCCCGGGGGATATGTTGCGCTGCAATAGAAGTAAGATATGTCGGCGCTGGTTAATTGTAAAACACTAGTCCCGGTCGACCGCGTCGGCGATCCGCCCGAGCGTCTCGTTGCGGCCAAGGGCTTCCATCACCTCGAAGATTCCGGGCGATGCGGTCGACCCGGCGAGCGCCGCGCGGAGCGGCTGGGCGACCTCGCCGAGCTTGGCGCCGGTCGCGCCGGCGAAATCCCGCACCGCCGCCTCGAGCTCCTTCTCGCGCCACGGCACCGCGGCGAGCGCCCCGGCCAGGCCCGCGAGCCGCGCCTGCGCCGCCGCGTCGAGCAGCGTCTTGGCCTTGTCGTCGAGCGGGATGGGGCGCGGCGCGACATAGAATTGCGCGCGCTCGGCCAGCTCGACCAGGGTTTTGGCGCGCGGCTTCAGCGCCGGCATGGCGCGCAGCAGGATCTCGCGGCCGCCGTCCGCGAGCGGGCCGCCGAGGCGGCGCTCGAGGATGGGGGCGACGAGTGCCACGAGGCGCGCATCGGCGGCTTCGCGGATGTAATGCGCGTTGACGTTGCCGAGCTTGGCGAAATCGAAGCGCGCCGGCGAGCGGCCGATCGCGTCGAGGTCGAACCAGCGCACCGCCTCCGCGGTCGAGATGATCTCGTCGTCGCCGTGGCTCCAGCCGAGCCGCAGCAGATAGTTCCTGAGCGCTTCCGGCAGATAGCCCATGTCGCGATAGGCATCGATGCCCATGGCGCCGTGCCGCTTCGACAGCTTGGCGCCGTCGGGCCCGTGGATGAGCGGCACGTGCGCGAATTCCGGCGTGTCCCAGCCGAGCGCGCGATAGATCTGCGTCTGGCGGAAGGCGTTGGTGAAATGGTCGTCGCCGCGGATGACGTGCGTCACCGCCATGTCGTGGTCGTCGACCACGACGGAAAGATTGTAGGTCGGCGTGCCGTCGGCGCGCAGGATGATGAGGTCGTCGAGCTGCTGGTTGGCGACGGTGACGGTGCCCTGCACATGGTCGGCGATCACCGTCGCGCCCTCGCGCGGCGCCTTCAAACGGATGGCGGGCGCGCGATCCTTGGGCGCGTCCTTCGGGTCGAGCTCGCGGCAGCGCCCGTCATAGAGCGCGGTGCGGCCCTCGCCGCGCGCCTTCTCGCGCATCGCCTCGAGCTCCTGGGCGCTGCAATAGCAGCGATAGGCATGGCCCGATGCGACGAGGGCCGCGACCGCCTCGGCATGGCGCTGGCAGACGCGCCGACTGCAGCACGATCTCGCCGTCCCAGTCGAGCCCGAGCCAGCGCAGCCCGTCGATGATCGCGTCGATGGCACTTTGCGTCGAGCGCGCGCGATCGGTGTCCTCGATCCTGAGGCGGAACACGCCGCCCATGTGGCGCGCATAGAGCCAGTTGAACAGCGCGGTGCGCGCGCCGCCGATATGCAGGAAGCCGGTGGGCGAGGGCGCGAACCGCACGACGACGCTCATGGCGCGCGATGTAGCGCAGATCGAAGTGCCCGTCATGCGCGGGCTTGTCCCGCGCATCCACGTGTTGAAGCGGCAAGCAGAAGGAACCCGTGGATGGCCGGAACTTCGGGCCGATGCCCGGCCCGGCCATGACGGCGCGAACTGCGTAGTAGGGCGCCGGGGACCGCGATCTATACTTGCGCGATGGCTGCGGCGGAGCCCGATGTCGCGGACGTAGCACCGCCTGCCTTGGGCGCGGGCGGGCGTGCGCTCCTGCGGCTTCTCGCCGATGCCGTCCTGGCCGAGCGCGCGCGCTGGCCGCTCTGGCTCCCGGTGCTGCTCGGCTGCGGCATCGGGCTTTATTTCTGGCTGCCGTCCGAGCCGGCCCGGGTGGCTCGGTCCAGCAGCGGCGCTGCTGGCGGCGGCCTGCGTCGTGCGCGCCTGGCGGCGGCGTGCCGGGCTCTTCGCCGCGGCGGCAGGTCTGGCGCTCGCGCTCGGATTCGCGGCGGCGCAAGTGCAGTCGGCGCTCGTCGCGGCGCCGGTGCTGAAAGAGCGGCTCGGGCCGGTCACGATCGAGGGGCGGCTCGAAGCGGTCGATCCGCTGCCGGAAGGCGCGCGGCTCGTGATCGGCCGGCTCACCATCGACCGGCTGGCTGCGGATGCGACGCCGGCGCGCGTGCGCGTGCGCTTGAAGAAGGACGACGACGCGGCGATCCCGGGCGCGTGGCTCAGGCTCACGGCCGTGCTGATGCCGCCGCCGGCGCCGGTCCTGCCCGGCGCGTTCGATTTCGAGCGCCGCGCCTGGTTCGACCGCTTGGGCGCGGTGGGATATGCGCTGGGATCGCCGCACTGGATCGCGCCGCCCGACGCGGCCGACGGCGCCGCGTCGTGGCGCGTGGCGCTTCAGGCGATCCGCGCGCGCGTGACCGAGCGTGTGCGCGCCGCCTTGCCCGGCGAGCGCGGCGCCATCGCCGCGGCGCTCATCACCGGCGACACGCACGCGATCCCGCCGGCCGACGCCGATGCGTTCCGCAACGCCGGGCTCGCGCACATCCTGGTCATCGCCGGGCTGCACATGGGCATGGTCGCGGGGATCGCGTTCTTCGCGCTGCGCGCGCTCATGGCGCTGGTGCCGCGCCTCGCGCTCTATCATCCGACCAAGAAATACGCGGCCGCGCTCGCGCTCGCGCTGACGTTCGGCTACATGCTGCTGTCGGGCGCCTCGGTCTCGTCGCGCCGCGCCTTCGCCATGATCGGGCTCGCGCTCCTCGCCGTGCTGGTCGACCGCGTGAGCCTGTCGGCGCGCGCCGTGGCGCTGGCCGCCACGGCGGTGATGCTGATGACGCCCGAGGCGGCCATGGGACCGTCGTTCCAGATGTCGTTCGCGGCGGTGGCGGCGCTCATCGCGTGCTACGAGGCGATGCGGCCGCGGATCGCGCTGTGGCACTCGCATGCGGGCGCGGCGCGGCGCGGCGCTCTCTATTTCTTCGGCATCGCGCTCACGACCATCGTCACCACGCTCGCGACCATGCCGTACACGATCTATCACTTCAACCGCTTCGCGCTCTATTCGGTGCTCGCCAACGCCATCGCGGTGCCGATCACCGGCTTCTGGGTGATGCCGTGGGCGATCCTGTCGGTGCTGCTCCTGCCGCTGCATCTGGAGGCGCTGGCGCTTCAACCCGATGGGCGCGGGCATCGCCGCCATCGCCGCGGTCGCGCGCACCGTGACGAGCTGGCCCGGCGCGGTGATGAACGTGCCGAGCATGCCCGCGTCCTCGCTTCTCGTCATGAGCTTCGGCGGCTTGTGGCTGTGCATCTGGCAGGGGCGCCTGCGCTGGCTCGGGCTGGCGCCGATGGCGGCGGGCTATCTCGCGCTGGCATTGGTGCGGCCGCCCGATCTCGTCGTCGGCGCCGACGCGCGCAGTCGCCGCGGTGCGCGGGAGCGCGGGCGATTACCTGCCGTCATCGCAGGCGGGCGCGCGGGCGCTCGGCGATGCGCTGCGACGGTACGGCGGCGCGATGGGCGCGGCGTGGCCCGAAGCGGGCAGCGCCGACGCGGGCGCGCTCCGCTGCGATGCCGAGGCGTGCCTCTATCGCGCGCGCGAGCGCACGGTGGCGCTGGTGCGCGACGGCGGCGCGCTCGCCGAGCTCTGCCGCGGCGCCGATCTCGTCGTGAGCCCTTATGCCGCGCACCGCTCCTGCCGCGGCGCGCGCATCATCGACCGCATCGACACGTGGCAGAAAGGCGGGGCGGCGGTGTGGCTCGATCGGGATGCGATCGAGATCGAGACCGTGCGCGAGTGGCAGGGCGAGCGCCCATGGGTCCCGCACGCGGCGCCGCGCGATGCGGCGGTCGCGAGTGCGTCGCTGCCGTAAGACGCGCGAGACCGCGTCTTACGCTTCCAGCGTTTTGGGAGCGAGAATCGGCTTTCCGTTCTTCAACGCGATGTCCTTAAGCGGCAGCTCCCCGATTACGGTGCGTCCGGCCGCCCTGGGTCCCCGCCTGCTCTGGGACGACGTCGACGCGCCATATTCTCGATATGTGTGCTTAGGTCTTTCGGAAGCGGCACCGTTCCCCCCGGTCGAGCCGTTGCTTGAGGATGCGCCGCCTACTGCAATTTTGGCAAGAACCGGAATGGCGCGTTGCGCGACGTCAAAGTACGTGGGGTCCCGCTCGACGCCGATGCTCTCGTAACCGACAGCGAGGGCGGCGGCGATGGTTGAGCCCGCACCCATGAACGGATCGAGGACAATCCCTTTGCCGAGCGGCAATGCGGCGCGCACCACCTGCCGCATGAAGGACTGCGGCTTGAGCGACGGATGCGGCGCCAGTGCGCGCTCTTCACGCCGAGTTGGCGTAGAGCGGATCACGTCTAGGAAGGGTTCTCTGGCGGAAATGCGGCGCAGACCGCCTGTCCACCATTTCCGCAGATTGTCCTGCACCCTTCCCTCGCACGACTTTCTGAACAGTCCCCAAGGCTCCCACGCAGATCGCGGCATCACGCTCACGTCGTGGAATTCGTCGTGCGCATTCTTCGGGCGGTCGCCGCCGCGGAGGACGAGATGCGAGAGTGTTCGGGTTCAGCCCTACGGCTCGGTCGATCGCATCAGCCAGGGTACGATCGAATGCGCTCGCCCTTTCGTAATCGCCTTTCGCGAGCGACCGAGTCGCCTTGCGGGCGTGGTTCGAACGAACCGATCTGGCCATGTGCGTCTCCTCGCTTCGATATTACGCCGTCCCTCCTCAATACCGCCGCATCAATCCGACGAGCTTGCCCTGCACGTGCACGCGGTCGGGGCCGAAGATGCGCGTCTCGTAGGTCTTGTTGGCGGGCTCGAGCGCGATCGAATCGCCGCGCCGCCGCAGGCGCTTCAGCGTCACCTCGTTGTTGTCGACGAGGGCCACGACGATCGAGCCGTTCTCGGCCGTGTCGCAGCGCTGGATGAGGACGGTGTCGCCGTCGACGATGCCGGCGTCGACCATGCTGTCGCCGGCCACTTCGAGCGCATAGTACTCGCCGTTGCCGAGCATCGTGGCGGGCACGTTGATGAGGTTCGAATGGTCGCGCAGCGCCTCGATCGGCGTGCCGGCGGCGATGCGGCCGTAAAGCGGCACCTGCGCCGCCTCGCCGCCGCCCAAGGCGGCGCCGGCCAGCGCCGATTTGAAGTCGCCCTGGATCACGGTCGGCGAGAAGCGGGTGCGGTCGGTCGCGGCCGCGCGCGGGCGGGCCGGGACCGCCGTCTCCTCCGGCAGGCGCACCACTTCGAGCGCGCGGGCGCGATGCGCGAGGCGGCGGATGAAGCCGCGCTCCTCGAGCCCGGTGATGAGGCGGTGGATGCCCGATTTCGACTTGAGCGAAAGCGCCTCCTTCATTTCCTCGAACGAGGGCGAGACGCCCGTCTCGGTGAGGCGGCGGTTGATGAACATGAGCAGTTCGAATTGCTTGCGCGTCAACATGGCATCGTCCCCGGGCCCGCTTGGAACAAACCGAAAACTGGGGTCATGTTCTAGTTTAGTTCTGAATCCGGGTCAAGCGCTCAAATGCCGATTCAGATCCCCTGGGCGCCGGCCAGCGGGATGATCTCGACCGACTCGCCCGGCGCGGCCGCGGGCGCGTGCGGCTTGCGGATGACGAGGCAGTCGGCGGCGGCGAGCAGCGACATGACCGAGCTGTCCTGCACGGCAAAGGGCTCGGCCTCGAGCGTGCCGTCGGCGGCCCGGCTGAGCTTCGCGCGCAAATAATCCTGGCGCCGGTCGTTCTGCGCGAGCTTGACCTTGAGCCGCGCCGTCGGCGCCGGTCCCGGGCTCGTCGGCGAGCCCGAGCAGCCGCTCGATCGCCGGCCGCACGAACAGCAAGCCGCACACCAGCGTCGAGACCGGATTGCCCGGCAGCCCGATCATCAAGGTCGCGCCATAGCGCCCGACCATGAGCGGCTTGCCCGGCCGCATCGCCACCGTCCAGAAATCGAGCGTGAGCCCGGTTTGCCCGAGCGCTTCGCGCACGAGGTCGTGCTCGCCGACCGAGGCGCCGCCGGTGGTGACGAGCAGGTCGGCGCCCGCAGCGCCCTCGGCGATGCGCTGCAACGATGCGCTGTCGTCGGGCGCGATCGGAAGCTGCACCGGAATGCCGCCCGCGCCTTCGACGAGCGCGCCGAGCGCCAAGGCGTTCGAGCTCACGATCTGGTTCGGGCCCACCGGGTCGCCCGGCATCACCACCTCGTCGCCGGTCGGCAGGATGGCCACGCGCGGACGGCGATGGACCAGGAGCCACGGCCGGTTCATCGCCGCGGCCAGGCCCACGTCGCGCGCGGTGAGGCGCCGCCCGGCCTTGAGGCCGATCGCGCCCGCGCGGAAATCGAGCCCGGCGGGACGGATGTAGCGGCCCTTCGCCGCGCCCTCCTTCACCAGCACGACATCGCCGCGCCGCTCGGTGTCCTCCTGGATGACGATGGCATCGGCGCCGTCCGGCACCGGCGCGCCGGTGAAGATGCGCACCGCCTCGCCGGCGCCGACCGAGCCTTCGTGGCGCTGCCCCGCCGGCACCGAGCCGACCACGCGCAGCTCGGCCGGAACGCGCGCCACATCGGCGGCGCGCACGGCATAGCCGTCCATGGCCGAGACGGCGAAGGGCGGCTGGGTGCGGCGCGAGGCGACATCCTCGGCGAGCACGCGGCCGGCCGCCTCGGCGAGCGACACGTACTCCGCGCCGAGCGCCTTCAGGGGGTCCAGCAAACGCGCGCGCGCTTCCTCCACCGAAATCATGGCTTCGCCTCGTAAGTACCTGACTTACCGCCTGATTTATGGACCAAATGGATCCCGCCGATGGTCATGCCGCGATCGGCCGATTTGCACATGTCGTAGATCGTGAGCGCCGCCACCGAAACCGCCGTCAGCGCTTCCATTTCAACGCCGGTGCGGCCGGTGATGCGGCACGTCGCCCGAATCTCGACCGCAGACTGCGCCCGGTCGCACGACAGTTCCACCTCGACCGAGCTGAGCGCGAGCGGATGGCACAGCGGGATGAGGTCGGGCGTGCGCTTGGCCGCCATGATGCCGGCGATGCGCGCGGCGGCGAGCACGTCGCCCTTGGGCGCGGTGCCGGAGATGATGAGGTCGAGCGTCTTCGCAGCCATCTTCACCGTGCCGGCGGCGACCGCGACGCGCACGGTCTCGTCCTTGGCGCCCACATCGACCATGCGCGCGCGGCCGGCCTCGTCGAGATGGGTGAGCTTGCTCATGGCTGCGCCGGCTCGGTGGCGAGCAGCGCGCGCGTCGCCGCCGCGACATCCGCCTGGCGCATCAGCGCCTCGCCGATCAGGAACGTGCGCACGCCGGCGCGCGCCATGCGGGCGAGGTGGGCGGGCTGCGAAAGGCCGCTCTCGCTCACCACCATGCGCTCGCGCGGCACGAGACCCACGAGCTTCTCGGTGGTCGCAAGATCGGTCTTCAAGGTCTTCAAATCGCGGTTGTTGATGCCGATGAGCCGCGTCTTCAAACGCAGCGCGCGGGCAAGCTCATCCGCATTGTGAACTTCCGCCAGCACGTCGAGCCGCCACGCAGCGGCCGCGCGCTCGAGCTCCGCCGCCTCATCGTCCGTGAGCGCGGCGAGGATCAGGAGGATGGCGTCGGCGCCCGCCGCGCGCGCTTCCGGTACTTGGTAAGGATCGAGCATGAAGTCCTTGCGCAACAACGGTAATTCGACCGCCGCATGGACCCGTTCGAGGTCGCGGAGCGAGCCCAGGAAATGGGCCTCCTCGGTCAGCACGGAGAGGCACGCGGCGCCGCCTTTATGATAGGCGCGGGCGAGCGCGGGCGGGTCGAAATCGGGCCGGATCAGGCCGGCGCTGGGCGAGGCCCTCTTGATCTCGGCGATGAGGGCGTAGCGCCCGGCGCGCACCTCGCGTTCGAGCGCGTCGCAAAAGCCGCGCGGGGCCGGCGCGGACGCGGCCGCCTTCTCCACCGCGGCAAGCGGACGCGCGGCCTTGGCGCGGGCGATCCGCTCGCGCGTCGTGGCGCAGATTTCCGTCAGCGCGTCGGTCATTGCGGCGGCGGGGGCGGGGGCTCGTTGGTGATGGCGACGAGCTTCGCCAAGGCCTGGCGCGCGCCGCCGTCGCGGATCGATTGCGCCGCGCGCTCGACCCCTTCCTTCAAGTTCGCCGATTTGCCCGCGACGATGAGGGCGGCGGCGGCATTGAGCAGCACCACGTCGCGCAGCGGCCCCGTCTCGCCTTCGAGCAGCGCCACGAGCCGCCGGGCGTTCTCGGCCGGGTCGCCGCCACGTCAGATCCTCGAGCCGCGCGCGCGGCAATCCGGCGTCCTCGGGCGTGACGGCAAAGGTCGTGACGCGGCCCGCGTCGAGCGCCGCCACCTGCGTCGTCCCGGTGGTGGTGAGCTCGTCCATGCCGTCGCCGTGCACGACCCAGGCGCGCTCGCTGCCGAGCTTCTGCAGCACCTCGGCGATCGGCTTCACCCAGTCGGGCGCGAACACGCCGACGAGCTGGCGCTTCACCAGCGCCGGGTTCGAGATCGGCCCGAGCAGGTTGAAGATGGTGCGCGTGCCGAGCTCGATGCGCGTCGGCGCCACGTGGCGCGTGGCGCTGTGATGGCGCGGCGCCATCAGGAAGCCGATGCCGGCCTCGTAGATGGCGCGGCGCACGAGGCTCATGTCGGCCTCGATGTTGACGCCCAGCGCCATGAGGATGTCGGCCGAGCCCGATCTCGACGAGAAATTGCGGTTGCCGTGCTTGGCCACCGGCACGCCGCAGCCGGCGACGACGATGGCCGCCGCGGTCGAGATGTTGAAGGAGCCGGAATTGTCGCCGCCGGTGCCGACCGTGTCGATGGCGCCCGCCGGCGCGTCGATGATGAGCGCCTTCGCCCGCATGGTGCGCGCGGCGCCGGTGATCTCGGCGACGGTCTCGCCGCGCACGCGCAGCGCCATGAGGAATCCGCCCATCTGCGACGGCGTGGCGTTCCCAGACATCATCGCATCGAACGCGGCGGCGGCATCGTCCTCGTTAAGCCGCTCGCCCGCCGCGACGCGCGCCAGAAGCGCGCGGAACTGCGTGATGTCGGTCATGCGGCGACGCTCTCGGCCGTGGCGAGCGCCAGGAAATTCTTGAGCAGCTCGTGGCCCGCCTCGGACGCGATGCTCTCGGGGTGGAACTGCACGCCGTGGAGCGGGCGCTCGCGATGGACGAGGCCCATGACGAGCCCGTCCTCGGTCGCAGGCGGTGACGCGCAGCTCCGCCGGCAGGCCCGCGCGCTCGACGATGAGCGAGTGGTAGCGCGTCGCGGTGAAGGGGTTGGGCAAGCCCTGGAACACGCCGGTGCCGTCGTGCTTGATGGCCGAGAGCTTGCCGTGCATCGGGACATGCGCGCGCGCGATGCGGCCGCCCATCGCCTCGCCGATCGCCTGGTGGCCGAGGCACACGCCGAGCACCGGCACGGAGCCGGCGCGCCGCACGATCTCCTCGCAGATGCCGGCGCGGTCGGGCGTGCTCGGGCCGGGCGACAGCACGATGCCCTGCGGCCGGAGCGCCAAGGCGTCGGCCGCCGTCAGCGCGTCGTTCCGCTGCACCACCACCTCGGCGCCGAGCTCGCCGAGGTAATGCAGCAGGTTGTAGGTGAAGCTGTCGTAGTTATCGATCAGCAGAAACATCGAGCGCTTTCTCAACCGGGCCTTAAGTCTCGCCGTCATGGCCGTGCTTGTCACGGCCATCCACGGGTTGCTCCGAGGCGATTATAACACGTGGATGGCCGGGACTCCGGCCTGCGGCCGGCCCGGCCATGACGACGGCGGGGTTATATCAGGTCGCCGGGGAACGGCGAAACCCGCCCCTCGCGCACGCCGAAATAATCCGGGAGTGCCGCTTGAACGCCCGTCTCAACGCCGGAGCCGGCGCAGGCGGGCGCAAGAGCGCCTTCGCAAAGCGCAGTTGGTCCTCGGCTGACAGCCTGACCACCCGCGTGTTCCGGCGCGCGCTTTGCGTGTTTCGAGTCATGTTGCCATAGTAGCGCAGGATCACCCCCGCGCGAACTTGACCGCTTCCTCGGCGGCGCGGAAGAGCGCGCGCGCCTTGTCGAGGATCTCCTGGTACTCGGCCGCCGGGTCGCTGTCGGCGACGACGCCGCAGCCCGCCTGCACGATCATGCGCCCGTCCTTCACGATCGCGGTGCGCAGCACGATGCAGGTGTCCATGCTGCCGTCGGCGGCGAAGTATCCGACCGCGCCGCCATAGAGGTTGCGCCGCTCGGGCTCGAGCTCGTCGATGATCTCCATCGCCCGCACCTTGGGCGCGCCCGAGAGCGTGCCGGCGGGAAATCCGGCCGCGAGCGCGTCCATGGCGTCGCGCTTCGGATCGAGCCGCCCCTCGACATGCGAGCAGATGTGCATGACGTGGCTGTAGCGCTCGATCACCATGCGCTCGGTGACCTTGACGCTGCCGATCGATGCCACGCGGCCGACGTCGTTGCGCGCGAGGTCGAGCAGCATCAGATGCTCGGCGCATTCCTTCGGGTCGGCGAGCAGCTCGGCCGCGAGGCGCTGATCCTCCTCGAATGTGGCGCCGCGCCGGCGCGTGCCGGCGAGCGGGCGCACGCTCACCGTGCCGTCGCGCACGCGCACCAGGATCTCGGGGCTCGAGCCGACCACGGCGAAGGATGCCGAAATCGAGGAAGAACAGGAACGGCGACGGGTTGAGCCGGCGCAGCGCGCGGTAGAGCGCGAACGGCGGCAGCCGGAACGGCACGGCAAAGCGCATCGACGGCACGACCTGGAAGATCTCGCCGGCGCGGACATATTCCTTCGCCGTCTCGACCATGCGCAGGCATTGCTCGCGCGTCATGTTGGCGGCGGGCGCGGGCAGTTCCTGCGTCGCCTCCGGGCTCTCGCGCCGGTGCGGCAGGTTGCGCTCGAGATCGGCGACCACGTCGGCCAGGCGCTCCAGCGCGTGGTCGTAAGCCGCGCGCGGGGAAAGCTCCGTGCTCGGCCACACCGGCGTCACCACGGTGATGGTGTCGGCGATGTTGTCGAAGATCGCGATCACGGTCGGGCGCAGGAAGAGCCCGTCGGGAATGCCGAGCGTGTCGGGGTTGGTGTCGGGGATGCGCTCCAACAGCCCGACCATGCCGTAGCCCATGTAGCCGAACAGGCCCGACGCCATCGGCGGCAACGGCGCCGGCGTCTCGATGCGCGATTCGTCGATGAGCGCGCGCAGCGAGGCGAGCACGTCCGGTCCGGCGCGCTCGAACGCGTCGGGATCGGTGCGCGCGCGCCGGTTGATCCAGGCCTCGGTGCCCGAGCAGCGCCACACCAGGTCGGGCTTGATGCCGATCATGGAATAGCGCCCGATCTTCTCGCCGCCCTCGACCGATTCGAGCAGGAAGCTCAGCGGCCGCCCGTCGGCGAGCTTCAGCATCGCCGAGACCGGCGTCTCGAGATCGGCGACGAGCGTCGTCCACGCCAGCACCGCCTGCCCGCGCGCATGGCGGCGCTCGAATTCGTCGTAGGCGGGCTGAACCTGCATGGCGGGCGATGCTACTGCATCACCTTGTCGAGCCGGCCCTGGTCGATCGTGACCGGGAATGTCTTGCGCAGCGCCTGATCGTATTCGGCGACCGTGTCGCCTTGCAGGCTGGCGCCGAGCTCCTGGGCGAGCTGCTGCACCGCGGCCTCGTCCTTGGCCGGATCGGCCGGCTCGATCTTCTGCAGCTGCGCCACGAGGATGCCGTTGGCGCCGCCGGACTTCGGTGACGGCCTGGCCCTCCTTGGCGTCGAACAGTTTCGCGACCAGCGCGGGCGGGATCGCCTCGTCGCCGCCGGCGCGCTGCAACGGCGCCGTCGTGGTGAGCGTAAGCTTCTGCGCGGCGGCCAGCGTCCTTCAGGCTCTTGCCGCCGTTGTTCACCTCGCTGGCGATCGCGTCGGCGGCTTTCTGCAGCGCCTGCTGGCGCGCCTCGTCCTGCCACAGCTTCGCCGCCTGGTCGCGCACATCGGCCAAGGGCCGCGCCGCCGCCGGCGCCACGCTTGCCGACCTGCACCATGAAATAGCCGGCGTCGCCCATCTCGGTGAGCTGGCTCGTCTGGCCCTTGTCGGTCGCGAACGCGGTCTTGAGGATCGCTTGCGCTTGCGCGCCGAGCTCGGCCGCCGTGCCGGACGCATCCTTGCCGTCGGCGTCGACATCGGCGGCGGATGCGATCTTGAGCGCGAATTTCTGCGCCACCTCGTCGAAGCTCGCGCCGCCGGCCAAGGCGTCGTCGACGCTGTTGGCGATGTCGGCCATGCGGTCGCTCGCCTGGTCGCGCGCGACCTCGAGCTTCAGCTGGTCCTTGACCTGGTCGAGCGTCCTGGTCTCGCCCGGCTTGATGCCGCTGACGCGCAGGATATGCCAGCCGAAGCTGCTCTTGACCGGCGCCGTCGTCGTGTTGTCCGGCGCCGCGAACGCCGCGTCGGCAAGCTCGGGCGGCAGATCGGTGCGCTTCACCCAGCCGAGATCGAGCGACTTCGGATCGTCCATCTTCGCCACGTCCTTGGCGACGGCGGCGAAATCCTTGCCCGCTCTGAAGCTGCGCCGCGGCGGTCTTGGCGGCCGCCTCGTCGGGCAGCAGCATCTGCAGCACCTGGCGCTGCTCGGCCGTGTGGAATTCGTCCTGGTGCTGGTCGTAGGCGGCTTTGAGCTGATCGTCGCCGACCTCGATCCCGGCGGCGATGTCGTCGAGCCGCAGCATCGCCACCTTGAAGCTGCGCCGCTCGGGCGACTGGAAGGCATCGGTGTGCGCGCGATAGTACTCGTCGAGCTGCGCATCGGTCGGTTGCGGGATGGCGCCGGCGGCGGAAGGCGGCACTGTGGCGATGTCGGCGACGCGGCGCTCGGCGCGCAGGCGATAGAGCGCGTCGACCAGCGGCTTCGGCGCGCTGACCCCGGCGACCAGCGCCGAGGTGAGCTGCGTCTTCAACAGATCCTCGCGCGCCAAGGCTTCGAACTGCTGCTCGCTCATGTGGTTGGCGAGCAGGATCTGTTCGTAGAGGTTGCGGTCGAAGGCGCCCGACTGGTTGCGGAAGGAGGGATTGGTCAGGATCGCGTCGCGCACCGCCTCGTCGCCGATCTGGAGGTTCATGCGGTTGATCTCGAGCTCGACCAGGTTCTGGCTCACGAGCTGCTGCATCGCCAGATCGACGATGCCGAGCTGCTTGGCCTGCTGCGCGTCGATCGCGCCGCCGAACAGGCCCCTGAGGCGCTCGATCTCGCCCTGCACGGCCTGCGACACCTGGTCCATGGTGATGGCGCGGCCGCCGACGCGCGCGACCGAGGTATCGGCCGAGGTGTTGTTGCGGAAGATGTCGCCGATGCCCCACAGGCCGAACGTGACGATGAGCAGACCGAACAGGATCTTGACGACGAAACCCGTGGCTCTCGATCGGATCGCTTGCAGCATGCCGAGAATTCTCGCCGGACGGCGCGCGATGATAGGAGCCGCATCCCGCGCCAGCAACGGGCAAAACGACGGCGCTAACTGCTGCTAGTGCGCCGGGCGGCCGCGCTCGTTCGAGCGGTACCACGCCACCATGTCGCGCACCGCCGCCTCGATGCCGTATTGCGGCTGATAGCCGATCGTCTCCTTGGCGAGCGCGAGGTCGCCGACGTGGCGCATGTCCATGAGCGACACGCCGGCGCCGGGCGGATCGGCGATCTTGACGCGCGCGCCCGGCACCGCGGCCTTGAGCGCCGCGGCAAAGGCGTCGGGCGTCGTCACCTCGCCCATGGTGACGTTGAAGACGCGGCTCTTGAGACTCGGGCGCCTGGAGCGCCAGCACCGTGCCGCGCGCGGCGTCCTTCGAATAGACCCATTCCATCGCGCCCGACGGCACCACCGCCTCAGCCCCCGCGAGCGCCTTCAGCACGGCGTCGCGGAAGGCGTTGCTGGGGCCGCCGCCGCCGCGCCCGCTCCACGGTCCCGCCACCGCGCCATAGCGCACGGCCGCGAAATCGACGCCGCACCAGCGCGCGTAGTTGAGGCCGAGATTCTCGATCGTCTGCTTGGTCGTGGCATAGAAGGTGACGGGGCGCGGGAACGCTTCCTCCTTGCCGGGATCGCCCTTGCCCTCGCCGCCGGCGATATAGTGCGACAGCACGTTCGAGCTCGACACCACGACGCGGTGCAATTTATGGACGCGCGCCGCCTCGAGCACGTTGACCGTGCCCATGATGTTGAGCTGGATGGCGGCGAAGGGATCGCGCTGCGCGCCGGTGGTGAGCATCGGGTTGGCGGCGGTGTGGACGATCTCGGTGATGTCGTGCTCGCGGATCGCCTGCGTCAGCGCGAACGGGCGCAGCACGTCGCCCTCGATCAGGCGGACGCGGTCGAGCGAGAGGATCTCGGCCAGCGCCTCGCGCTGCGGCGCGCTGTCCATGAGGACGGGCGTCGCGCCCTGCTCGACGAGCAGCCGCGCTATCTGCGAGCCTACCAGCCCCGCGCCGATCACCAAGGTCGCCATCGCCGCCTCCTCTGCCCGTCACGTTGCTGGAATAGCATTATGCTAGAATAGCAGCGATGCGGAAGCTGTGCGCCGGCAACTGGAAGATGAACGGGCTGCGGCGCGAGGCCGAGGCCTTGGCCGGCGCGCTCGTCGCGCGCGCCACGGCCGAGCCGCCGCCGTGCGATCTCGTGCTGTGTCCGCCGGCGACGGCGCTCGGCTGGGTTGCGGCGGCGCTTGCCGGCAGCGCCATCGCGCTGGGCGCACAGGATTGCCACGCCGACGACAAGGGCGCGCATACCGGCGATGTGAGCGCGCCGATGCTGAAGGATGCCGGCTGCCGCTTCGTCATCCTCGGCCATTCCGAGCGGCGCGCCGAGCACGGCGAGAGCGACGCCATCGTGCGCGCCAAGTGCGCGGCGGCGCGGCGCGCGGGCCTCGCCGTGATCTTGTGCATCGGCGAGACCCTGGCCGAGCGCGACGGCGGCACGGCGCTCGACGTGGTGGCGCGCCAGCTCGCGAATTCCTTGCCCGATGGGTTCCCGCCGGCCGAGCTCGCGATCGCGTACGAGCCCATCTGGGCGATCGGCACCGGGCGCACGCCGACCATCGCGCAGGTCGAGGAGGTCCATGCCCATATCCGCGCGAGGCTCGCGGCCAAGGTCGCGGCGGCGCAAGACGTGCGCATCCTCTATGGCGGCTCGGTCAAGCCCGACAACGCCGCGGCGCTGATGGCGGCCAGGAACGTCGACGGCGCGCTCGTCGGCGGCGCGAGCCTTATCGCCGCCGATTTCTGGGCGATCGCGCGCGCATGCGGCTGACTCTGGCAATCGCGCGGCAGACCCGCTAGAAAAGCGGCCTCCATGATTACCGTCGTTCTCGTCGTTCATCTCATGATTGCGGTCTCGCTCGTCGCCGTCGTGCTGTTGCAGAAGAGCGAGGGCGGCGCGCTCGGCATGGGCGGCGGCGGCATGTCCGGCTTCATGACCGGGCGCTCGACCGCGAACCTCCTGACCCGCACCACCGCCGTGCTGGCGGCGTGCTTCTTCGCCACCTCGATCGCGCTCGCCGTCCTCGCCGCGCACCAGCGCGCGCCGCGCTCGCTCGTCGATCAGCCGGCGTCATCGCAGCCCGCGCCCGCCGCGCCGGCGCCGCCTGCGCCGGCCGCTCCGGCGGCGCCGCTCGCGAAGTAATCCCCGAGTCGCTCTTCGTCCTTCCGTTGGCCCGCCGCGCGGGCTACAGTTGAAGTCCATGACGCGGTTCATCTTCATTACCGGCGGCGTGGTCTCATCCCTGGGAAAAGGTCTGGCGGCGGCATCGCTCGCGGCGCTGCTGCAGGCGCGCGGCTTCCGCGTGCGCCTGAGGAAGTTCGATCCCTACATCAATGTCGATCCGGGCACGATGAGCCCCTATCAGCATGGCGAGGTCTATGTCACCGACGACGGCGCCGAGACCGATCTCGATCTCGGCCATTACGAGCGCTTCACCGGCGTCTCGGCGCGCCGCGCCGACAGCGTCACGACGGGCCGCATCTATTCGACCGTGATCGGGCGCGAGCGCCGCGGCGAATATCTCGGCGCCACCGTGCAGGTGATCCCGCACGTCACCGACACGATCAAGGAATTCATGGTGGCCGATCTCGACGACGAGGATTTCGTGCTGGTCGAGATCGGCGGCACGGTCGGCGACATCGAGAGCCTGCCGTTCCTCGAGGCGATCCGCCAGCTCGGCAACGAATTGGGGCGCGAGCGCGCGCTCTATGTCCATCTCTGCCTCGTGCCGTTCATCTCCTCGGCGCACGAGCTCAAGACCAAGCCGACGCAGCATTCGGTGAAGGAGCTGCTTGAGCGTCGGCATCCAGCCCGACATTCTGCTCTGCCGCTGCGACCGGCCGATCCCGGACAGCGCGCGCAAGAAGATCGCGCTCTTCTGCAACCTGCGCGAATCGCGCGTCATCCCGGCGCTCGACGTCGAGACCATCTACGACGTGCCGAACGCCTATCACGCCGAGGGCTTCGACCGCGAGGTGTGCCGCCATTTCGGGCTCGAGGCCGAGGCCGAGCCCGATCTGACGCGCTGGCGCGACATCGTCACGCGCATCAAGAAGCCCGAGGGCACGGTCTCGATCGCCATCGTCGGCAAGTACACGCATCTGCTCGACAGCTACAAATCGCTCGGCCGAGGCATTGGCGCATGGCGGCATCGCCAACAACGTCCATGTCGCCCTCGACTGGCTCGACAGCGAGATCTTCGAGCAGAAGGACGCGGTGCAGCGCCTCGAGGGCGTGCACGGCATCCTCGTGCCGGGCGGCTTCGGCGAGCGCGGCGCCGAGGGCAAGATGGAGGCGGCGCGTTTCGCGCGCGAGAAGAGCGTGCCTTATTTCGGCATCTGCTTCGGCATGCAGATGGCGGTGATCGAGGCGGCGCGCCATCTCGCCGGCTTGAACGGCGCCGGCTCGACCGAGTTCGGGCCGTGCGCCGATCCGGTGGTCGGCCTGATGACCGAGTGGATGCACGGCAACAGCCTGGAGCGGCGCAACGCCAACGGCGACATGGGCGGCACGATGCGCTTGGGCGCCTACGAGGCGGTGCTGGAAGAGGGCAGCCGCGTCGCCGAGATCTATGGTGCGACGCGCATCAGCGAGCGCCATCGCCACCGCTACGAGGTCAACATCGCATATAAGGAGCGGCTCGAGCGCACCGGCCTGCGCTTTTCCGGCATGTCGCCCGACGGCGCTCCTGCCCGAGATCGTGGAAATTCCCGAGCACCGCTGGTTCATCGGCGTGCAGTATCATCCCGAGCTGAAATCGCGGCCGTTCGAGCCGCATCCGCTGTTCACGTCGTTCATAAGGGCGGCGCTCGAACAGTCGCGGCTCGTCTAGGAAGGCGCATGACCGACCGCACCGTCACCATCGGCAAGCTCACGCTCGGCAACCACCTGCCGCTCGTGCTGATCGCCGGCCCGTGCGCGCTCGAAAGCCGCAGCCACGCGCTCGAGATGAGCCACGCGCTCGTCGAGCTTGCGGCGAAGGCGGGCGTCGGCCTCATCTACAAGACCTCGTTCGACAAGGCGAACCGCACCGCGCTCGAAGGCGCGCGCGGCATCGGGCTCGACGCGGGCCTGCCGATCCTGGCCGAGGTGCGCGAGCGCTATGGCTGCCCGGTGCTGACCGACGTGCACCTGCCGGAGCAGTGCGCGCCCGTGGCCGAGGCGGTCGACGTGTTGCAGATCCCGGCCTTCCTGTGCCGCCAGACCGATCTTCTCGTCGCCGCCGCCGTGACCGGCCGCGCCATCAACATCAAGAAGGGGCAGTTCCTGGCCCCCTGGGACATGAAGAACGTGGCGGCGAAAGTCGCTGCCTCCGGCAACGAGCGCATTCTCCTGTGCGAGCGCGGCGCGAGCTTCGGCTACAACACGCTCGTCTCCGACATGCGCTCGCTCCCGGTGCTGCGCGCGACGGGCTATCCCGTGGTGTTCGACGCGACGCACTCGGTGCAGCAGCCGGGCGGGCAGGGCGACAAGAGCGGCGGCGAGCGCGCGCACGTGCCGGTCCTGGCGCGCGCCGCGGTCGCGGTCGGCGTCGCCGCCGTCTTCATGGAAACGCATCAGGACCCGGACCACGCGCCGTCGGACGGGCCCAACATGGTGAAGCTCAAGGACATGCCGGCGCTTCTCGAAACGCTCGTCGCCTTCGACAGGATCGCGAAGGCGCGGCCCATCGCCGAGTAGAGCAGAGCATGACCGACATCATCGACATCCACGCGCGCGAAATCCTCGACAGCCGCGGCAATCCCACGGTCGAGGTCGACGTCGTGCTCGAAAGCGGCATCATCGGCCGCGCCGCCGTGCCGTCGGGCGCATCGACCGGCACGCACGAGGCGGTCGAACTGCGCGACGGCGACAAGGCGCGCTACCAGGGCAAGGGCGTGCGGCGCGCCGTCGAGGCCGTCAACGGCGAGATCTTCGACACGCTTTCGGGCTGGGACGCCTCGGGGCAGGAGGCGCTCGACCGCGCCCTCATCGCGCTCGACGGCACGCCCAACAAGGCGCGGCTCGGCGCCAACGCCATCCTCGGCGTGAGCCTTGCCGTCGCGCGCGCCGCGGCGGCCGATCTCGGCATGCCGCTCTACCGCTATATCGGCGGCACCAGCGCCGCGACCTTGCCGGTGCCGATGATGAACATCGTCAATGGCGGCGTCCACGCCGACAATCCGATCGACCTGCAGGAATTCATGATCGTGCCGGTGGGCGCGCCGTCGCTCGCCGAGGCGGTGCGCTGGGGTGCCGAAATTTTCCAGACGCTGAAGAAGCGCCTGCACGATGCCGGCCACAACACCAATGTCGGCGACGAGGGCGGCTTCGCGCCGAACCTCGCTTCGGCCGACGCGGCCCTGGGCTTCATCGTCGGCGCGATCGAGGCGGCGGGATATCGCCCGGACGAGCAGGTCGCGCTGGCGCTCGATCCGGCCGCGAGCGAGTTCTTCAAGAACGGGCGCTACGTGCTCGAAGGCGAGAAGAAGACGCTCGATGCCGCCGGCATGGTGCGGTTCTACGAGGATCTGGCGAAGCGCTATCCGATCGTCTCGATCGAGGACGGCATGGCCGAGGACGACGAGGTCGGCTGGATCGCGCTGACGCGCGCGCTCGGCGCAAAGATCCAGCTCGTCGGCGACGACAATTTCGTCACCAACCCCGCGCGCATAGCGGACGGCATCAAGAAGGGCATCGCCAACGCCGTCCTGATCAAGCTCAATCAGATCGGCACGCTCACCGAGACGCTCGAGGCGGTCGCGATCACGCAGCGCGCGGGCTACCGCGCCGTCGTCTCGCACCGCTCGGGCGAGACCGAGGACCCCTTCATCGCCGATTTCGCGGTCGCGACCAATTGCGGCCTCATCAAGACCGGCTCGCTCGCGCGCTCCGACCGCCTCGCCAAATACAACCAGCTGATCCGCATCGAGGAGCAGCTGGGCGCCACGGCGCGCTATCCCGGCCGCGCGCGCTGGCGCGATAAAACGTCGCCGCATCTTCGAAGGCGTCGTTCCCGCGCAGGGGAGCGCAGGATGAGCGGCATGCGGACGGCGATCTGGGGCCCCCGCACCCGGGGCTGCGCGCCGACCTTTCCCCGTGCGCAATGACGCTTGATCTGCCGCCGTGCGCGCCCGCGCTTACCGCTTCGCGCGCTTCTGCTCCTTCCGCGCCGCGTGGTATTTGCGGCGGATGAGCGCGAGGTCGACCGCGGGCTTCGGATAGGACATCGGCAGCTCCTCGACCGCGTCGGCGATGATCTGCGAGACGGCGAGGTTGCGGAACCATTTGTGGTCCGACGGAATGACGAACCACGGCGCGGCCTTGGTGCTGGTGGCGCCGAGCGCCGCCTCGAAGGCGCGCATGTAATCGGCCCAGAAGGCGCGCTCGGCGTAATCGCTCTCGCTGATCTTCCAGTTGCGGTGCGGGTCGTCGAGCCGCGCGGCGAAGCGCCGAAGCTGCTCCTCCTTGCTGATGTGCAGCATGAATTTGAGGATGTGCGTCCCCGCGTCGGCAAGATCCTCCTCGAACGCGCGGATGCGCGCAAAGCGCGCCGCGCACTCCGCCTTGTCGATGAGCTTGTGCGCGCGCGGATAGAGCACGTCCTCGTAGTGCGAGCGGTTGAAGATCGCGAACTCGCCTTTGCCCGGCGTGTGGCGATGGATGCGCCACAGGAAATCGTGATCGGCCTCCTCCGCCGTCGGCGTGCGGAAGCTCACGACCGTGGCGCCGTGCGGATTGAGCGCGCTCAGCACGTGGTTGACGACGCCGTCCTTGCCGCTCGCATCCAGCCCTTGCAGCACGATCAGGACCGAGCGCTTGTGCTCGGCCCAAAGCAGCGGCTGGCGCTTGGCCAGGTGCTGGCGATATTGCTCGGTCTCGTCCTTCGCCGCGTCGGCGGATTTGTACTGTTCCGTGTCGCCGGGATCGAGCTTGGCGAGACGGGGGGCATGGCCGGGCCTGACCAGGAATCGTTCGCGATAGCGCATGGCGGCGATTGTAAAGAATCTGCAATCGAATGACACTGGCGCCATGGGCTTCGTGCCGTCGGTCGAGGACTTCGCGATCCTGCTGGGTCTCGCGTTCTTCCTCGGCTTCGCGTTCGAGGATTTCTACCTGCGTGCGGGCGAGACGCGGCCGGGCGGCATCCGCACATTCCCGCTCCTGGCGCTGGGCGGCGGCCTCCTCTACGCGCTCGATCCGAAACTGCTGCTGCCGTTCACCGCCGGGCTCCTGGCCGTGGGCGCGTGGCTCTTCGCCTATTACCGCGACCACATGGGCGAGCGCGACGATGAGGGCCGGCCCAATGTCAGCATCGTCGTGCCGCTGCTCAATCTCCACGCCTATCTCCTCGGCGCGGTCGCGCTGGCGCTGCCGCATTGGGTCGCGGTCGGCACGACGGTGGTGGCGGTCCTGCTCTTCACCGGGCGCGCGCGGCTCCATGACCTCGCGCGGGCGCGTCGAGATGCGCGAGATCATCACGCTGGCGCAATTCCTGATCCTGACCGGCCTCGTCCTGCCGCTCCTGCCGAACGAGCCCGTCACCACGCTGACCTGCGATCACGCCGCGCCAGGCCTGGCTCGCGCTGCTCGCGGTGTGCACGATCTCCTATGTCAGCTACCTGCTGCAGCGCTTCCTTGCCGGCGGCAGGAGCGAGCTCGCGATGGCGTTCCTGGGCGGGCTCTATTCCTCGACGGCGACGACCGTGGTGCTGGCGCGGGCGTGCGCGCCGAGCCCGGAAACCGCCGGCATCGCGCAGGTCGGGATCGTGCTCGCGACCGGCGTCATGTATCTGCGCATCCTCGCCATCGTCGCGGTGTTCAACCTGGCGCTGGCGAAGATCTCGCGCCGCCGCTCGTCGGCGCTTTCGGCCGCTGCGATCGCGATCGCGCTCGTCGCCCATCGCGTCGTCGGCGCGCTGGCGGCGCGCCGGCCAAAGCCAAGCGTCGCGCAACCCGCTCGAGCTCGGCACCGCCGCGATCTTCGCCGCGCTGTTCGTCGGCGTGTCGCTGCTGTCGGCCTGGGTGTCGACGCAGTATGGCCGGGTCGGCCTCGACATCCTCGCCGCCGTCGTCGGCGTTTCCGACATCAACCCGTTCGTGCTTGAACCTCGCCCAGGGCGGCGACCGCGTCGCTTTCGAACGGCGCGATTGGCCGAGGCGATCCTGATTGCCATCGCGTCCAACAACGTGCTCGTCGCGATCTATGCCCTTGGCCTTCGGCGGCGCGCGAAAACTTGCCGCGGCCGCGGGCGCCCTCCTGCTGCTGGCCGCCGCGGGCGTCGCCGTCGCCTTCGCCCTGTTCTGAACCGGCCCGAACTCGCAGACGAGTCGTCTCTTCAGGAATCGCTGTCGCGAGGCGCAGCGACTCACAATTTCCTTTGACCGCGCGACTCGACCGTGATTCTCTCCGCCCGTGGCCGTTTTGGACGACATACGCCGCCGCGCGCGGCTCGTCGCGGGTCCCGTCGCCGGGATCAGCCTGTTTGCCTATTTCGCCTATCACCTGGTCGAAGGCGACCGCGGCCTCATCGCCTGGCGCGGGCTCGCCGACCGGATCAGCGTCGCCGAGGCCGAGCGCGGCAAGGTGCACGCCGAGCGCTCGGCGCTCGAGGAGCGCGTCAACCTGCTGCGGCCCGGCCATCTCGACCGCGACATGCTGGACGAGCGCGCGCGCGCCGTCTTGAACCGCATCGGCCCGGACGAGCGCGTCATCTTCTTCGCGAACCGCCCGACGCCCTGATATCGTCGTCCCCGCGTCGCACCGCAGACGCGAGGCAGGCCCGCGCATGAAATCCACGCCCGCCGTAGCAAGGCGCTTCGACCCGTTGGGCGTGGGGCTCGCCCTGGTCGCGATCTCGGGCGCCGTTCTGCTCGGCGAGCGCTTCATTCGCCCGCCCGATCTCGCCGCGCTCGGAGTGCTCACCGACACGCTGACGGCCCCGATCGAGGTGCATCACGGCAGCCGCAACTCGGCGCCCTATGCCGATCTGCATGTGCGCCAGGGCATCGCCTCGATCAACGATATCTGCCGTCTCTGGGATTGCAGTACCGGAAATGGCTTGAGCAACGCGCCGCCGCTTCTGGCCGGCTTGAAGCCGGGCGACAGGCTCGAGCTCTGGCTTGAAAGACCGCTGTGGCAGTCGCCCGGCGCCTTGGGGGTGGTGTGGCAGTTGGCGCACGGGGATGATGTTCTCTTGCCCTACGCCCAGACCATGGCGGCGCAACGCACCGACGTGACGCGCATCAACGATGCCTTCGCCTATCCGATGCTGGCGGGCGGGATCGTGTCGCTGATCTGGGGGCTCATCAAGAAAAGCCGAGCCGCCCGCGCGCGGCACGGATCGTGACGGGCGCGCGTCGCCGCCGGCGCTTGCCGGCGCGCCGGGCGCGCCGGGCGCAGGGGTGGCATCACGAATTTACCCCCTTCGCACCTGCGAGGCGCGCCGCATTAAGCCTTATCAGGCTCCTTAACCGAATTTCGGTTCATTTCCATTTTGTGTTGCAAAACAATGAATTGGCAACACTCCGCTTGCATTATTCCGGGCGGGCCGCCATGGTGGTGAAAACGCCCGAGGCGGGGCGAGAGGGAGGTGTCATGGCGCTCGCCAAACGCAAGCCCAAGCCCGTCGCAGAGGAGCAGGCCGAGCTCGACCCGGCCGAGCTCCTGCGCCACTACCGCACCATGCTGCTGATCCGGCGCTTCGAGGAGAAGGCCGGCCAGATGTACGGCATGGGCCTGATCGGCGGCTTCTGCCACCTTTATATCGGCGAGGAGGCGGTCGTCGTCGGCTGCATGGCCGCGATCGAGGACGGCGACAGCATCGTCACCTCCTATCGCGACCACGGCCACATGCTCGCCTGCGGCATGGACCCGAAAGGCGTCATGGCCGAGCTCACCGGGCGGCGCGGCGGCTACTCCAAGGGCAAGGGCGGCTCGATGCACATGTTCTCGCGCGAGAAGAACTTCTTCGGCGGGCATGGCATCGTCGGCGCCATGGTGCCGATCGGCACCGGCCTCGCCTTCGCGCATCATTATCGCGACAACGGCCGCGTCAGCCTGACCTTCCTCGGCGACGGCGCGATGAACCAGGGCCAGGTGTACGAGAGCTTCAACATGGCGGCGCTGTGGAAGCTGCCGGTCGTCTACATCATCGAGAACAACAAATACGGCATGGGCACGTCGGTGACGCGCGCCTCGGCCTCGCACGACCTGTTCTCGCGCGGCGCGCCCTTGGGCATTCCCGGCCATCAGGTCGACGGCATGAACGTCATCGCGGTGCGCGAGGCGGCGGAAGAGGCGGTGGCTTACGCCCGCTCGGGCAAGGGCCCCTACATCCTCGAGATGCTGACCTACCGCTATCGCGGCCACTCGATGTCGGATCCGGCGAAATACCGCACGCGCGACGAAGTGAACCGCATGCGCGAGGAGCACGATCCGATCGACCAGGTGAGGAAGCGCCTCATCGATGGCGGCTTCGCCGACGAGGCGAAGCTCAAGGACATCGACAAGGAGGTGAAGGACACCGTGACGGCCGCGGCCGAGTTCGCGCAGGACTGCCCCGAGCCCGATCCCGCCGAGCTGTGGACCGACGTCTACGCCCCCGCCTGAGCGCGAGAGAAAAATGCCAGTCGAAGTTCTGATGCCGGCGCTGTCGCCGACCATGACCGAGGGCAAGATCGCGCGCTGGCTCAAGAAGCCGGGCGATGCGGTCCGTGCCGGCGACGTGCTCGCCGAGATCGAGACCGACAAGGCGACGATGGAGATGGAGGCGGTCGACGAGGGCACGCTCGCGCGCATCCTCGTGCCCGAGGGCAGCGAGAACGTCGCCGTCAACCTGCCGATCGCGGTGATCGCGTCGGAAGGCGAAAACGTCGATGCCGCGGCGAAGAGCGCCCCGGCCGCGCCGCGCCCCGCAAGCCCGGCGCCGGCTGCGCCGGTCGAGCAGGTGGCGAAGGACGCGCCGCGTCCCGCGGCAGCGCCCGCCGCCGCCGCCGGCAAAAGCCCCCGTCGCCGCCGAAGCGGAATGGACCGGCCCGTCCGTCACGATCACCGTGCGCGAGGCGCTGCGCGACGCCATCGCCGAGGAGATGCGGCGCGACGGCGACGTGTTCCTGCTGGGCGAGGAGGTCGCCGAGTACCAGGGCGCCTACAAGGTGAGCCAGGGCCTGCTGCAGGAATTCGGCGCGCGCCGCGTCATCGACACGCCCATCTCCGAGCACGCGTTTCGCCGGGCTCGGCATCGGCGCGGCCATGGCGGGCTTGCGTCCCATCGTCGAGTTCATGACCTGGAACTTCGCCATGCAGGCGATGGACCAGCTCATCAATTCCGCCGCCAAGACGCGCTACATGTCGGGCGGGCAGATGCATTGCCCGATCGTGTTCCGCGGCCCCGACGGCGCGGCTTCCCGCGTCGCGGCGCAGCATTCGCAGGAATACGGCTCGTGGTACGCGCACGTGCCCGGCCTCATCGTCATCGCGCCCTACACCGCGTCCGACCACAAGGGCCTGCTCAAGTCGGCGATCCGCGATCCCAACCCGGTGATCTTCCTCGAGAACGAGCTGGTCTATGGCCAGAGCTTCGCGGTGCCCGATCACGCCGACTACACCGTGCCGATCGGCAAGGCGCGCATCGCGCGGGCCGGGCGAGCACGTCACCATCGTCGCCTTCTCGCGCATGGTGCAGGTGGCGCTGGAGGCGGCCGACGCGCTGGCTGCCGACGGGCTTTCCGCCGAGGTGATCGATCTGCGCACGCTCCGGCCGCTCGACATCGAAACGGTCGTCGCCTCGGTCAAGAAGACCAACCGCATCGTCAGCGTCGAGGAGGGCTGGCCCTTCGCCGGCATCGGCAGCGAGATCGCGGCGCTCATCATGGAGCACGCGTTCGACTGGCTCGACGCGCCGGTCGTGCGCGTCACCGGCAAGGACGTGCCGCTGCCTTACGCCGCCAACCTCGAGCGCCTGGCGCTGCCGCAATCCGCCGACATCGCCGCCGCCGCCAAGGCGGTCGCGTACCGCTAGGAGCCGGCCATGCCGATCGAGGTGCGGATGCCGGCGCTGTCGCCCACCATGACCGAGGGCAATCTCGCCAAGTGGCACAAGAAGGAAGGCGACGCGGTCAAGGCCGGCGACGTGCTCGCCGAGATCGAGACCGACAAGGCGACGATGGAGATGGAGGCGGTCGACGAGGGCACGCTCGGCCGCATCCTCGTTCCCGAAGGCACGCAGGGCGTCAAGGTCAACGAGCCGATCGCCCTCATCCTCGGCGAGGACGAGGACAAGAGCGCGCTCGCCGCGAAGCCGCGCGGCGGCGGCGCCGAAGCCTGCGCGCTGCGCCCGCTGCGGCGGCCGCAGTCCTCCACCATCTCCAACCCTCTCCCCACCGGGGAGAGGGCAGGGTGAGGGGGCAACGCCCCCGCCGCCTGCGCCGCGTCCTGCGCCTCAAGCAGCGCCTGCGCCGGCGCACGCCGGCAACGGCCGCACCTTCGCGAGCCCCTTGGCGCGCCGCCTCGCGCACGAGGCCGGGATCGATCTCGCCGCGCTCACCGGCTCGGGCCCGCACGGCCGCATCGTCGCCGCCGACATCGCGGGCGCGCGCTCCGGCGCGCCGCCGCGCCCGGCGCAAGCGCCGCCGCCAGCGCCGCCCGGCGCCGCACCGCGCCCGATCGCGCCTGCCGCCGCGGCCGCCCCCGGCCCGCTCGCCGCGCGCAAGGAACAGGTCGCGGCGCTCGCCGGCAACATCGCCTTCACCGAAGTGCCGATCAACGCGATCCGCCGCGTCATCGCGCAGCGCCTCACGCAATCGGAGGCGGCGCCGCATTTCTACCTCACCGTCGATTGCGAGATCGACCGGCTCCTCGCCATGCGCGCCGAGGCCAACGCCGCGTCCGAGACGAAAATCTCGGTCAACGACTTCATCATCAAGGCGGTGGCGCTGGCGCTGAAGGAGGTGCCGGAGGCGAACGCGTCGTGGAGCGAGGACGCGATCCTGCGCTGGAGCGAGATCGACGTCGCCGTGGCGGTCGCGCTCGACGACGGCTTGATCACGCCGATCGTCAAGCATGCCGACCAGAAGGGCATCGCTGCGATCTCGGCCGAGATGAAGGATCTGGTCGCGCGCGCCCGCACCGGCAAATTGAAGCTCGCCGAGTTCCAGGGCGGCACCTTCTCGATCTCCAATCTCGGCATGTTCGGCATCAAGGATTTCACCGCGGTGATCAATCCGCCGCAGAGCGCCATCCTCGCGGTCGGCGCGGGCGAGCAGCGGCCGGTGGTGAAGAACGGCGCGCTCGCCATCGCCACGGTGATGAGCTGCACGCTCACCTGCGATCACCGCGTGCTCGATGGCGCGACCGGCGCGCGCTGGATGCAGGCGTTCAAGAAAATCATCGAGGCGCCGGCGCTGCTGGCGCTCTGAGGAAGGGTCCGATGGCAGAAACGAACTACGATCTCGTCGTCGTCGGATCGGGGCCGGGCGGCTATGTCGCGGCGATCCGCGCGGCGCAGCTCGGCATGAAATCGCGCGTCGTGGAGCGCGATCAGCTCGGCGGCATCTGCCTCAACTGGGGCTGCATCCCGACGAAGGCGCTGCTGCGCACGTCGGAGATCAATCACCTGTTGCAACATCTCGACGCCTTCGGCTTTTCCGCGAAGGACGTGCGCTACGACGCGAAAAAAATCGTCGAGCGCTCGCGCAAGGTGGCGAAGCAGCTCTCCGACGGCGTCAAATACCTGCATGCGCAAGAACAAGATCGATGTGGTGGAGGGCGAAGCGAAGCTCGCCGGCCCCGGCAAGATCGCGGTCACGAAAGACGGCAAGCCGGTCGCCGATCTGCGCGCCAAGCACATCATCCTCGCCACCGGCGCGCGCGCGCGCTCGCTGCCCGGGCCTCGAGCCCGACGGCAAGCTCATCTGGACCTACAAGGAGGCGATGCTCCCGCCCGCCATTCCGAAATCGCTCCTGGTCGTGGGCTCGGGCGCCATCGGCATCGAGTTCGCGAGCTTCTATCGCGATCTCGGCGCCGACGTGACGGTGGTCGAGGTGCTGGACCGCATCCTCCCGGTCGAGGACGAGGAGATTTCCGCCTTCGCCCGCAAATCGTTCGAGAAGCAGGGCATGAAGATCCACACCGGCACCACGGTGAAGGAGCTGAAGAAATCGGCCGACGGCGTCAGCGCGACCCTGGAAGCGGGCGGCAAGACGACGAGCAGTCAAGGCCGAGCGCGTCGTGCTCGCCGTCGGCATCGTCGGCAACGTCGAGAATCTCGGCCTCGAAGGCACCAAGGTGAAGGTCGAGAAGACGCACATCGTGATCGATCAATGGTGCGCCACCGGCGAGCCGGGCGTCTATGCGATCGGCGACGTGGTCGGCCCGCCCTGGCTCGCGCACAAGGCGAGCCACGAGGGCGTGCTGTGCGTCGAGCACATCGCCGGCCTCAACAACGTCCATCCGCTCGACGTGACCAACGTGCCCGGCTGCACCTATTGCCGGCCGCAAGTGGCGAGCATCGGGCTCACCGAGAAGGCGGCGAAGGACAAGGGCTTCGAGGTCAAGGTCGGCCACTTCCCCTATATCGGCAACGGCAAGGCGATCGCGCTGGGCGAGCCCGAGGGGATGGTCAAGACCGTGTTCGACGCCAAGACCGGCGCGCTCCTGGGCGCGCACATGATCGGCGCCGAGGTGACCGAGCTGATCCAGGGCTATGCCATAGCGAAGACGCTCGAGACGACCGAGCAGGAGCTGATCGAGACGATCTTCCCGCATCCCACTCTGTCCGAGACGATGCACGAGGCGGTGCTTGACGCCTATGGCCGCGCCATCCACTTCTAGCGGGCGCTCACGACTTTTCGACTTTCGCTGGCGTCCACAGTATTCGGTGACCTAGCCAGAACGCCCTAAGCGGCTACGTGCGCTCCCGCGGTTACGTAGCTAACGCGGTACTTTGCCGTACCGCGCCGGCCACCCAGGTCAATAATTATGTTCCAGTCGCCGGTGCTCGGAACTACGATCCTCGCGGGAAGCAAATGGTAAAACCCGCCGTAGTACTGGTGACGTCGGCCGTGGCGGAACTCTTCGAAGTTGAGATCATCAACGAGACGAACATTGCATTGGTGATCGCAATCTACGACAACCATGTCCCCTCGATTTAGCCGTCGTCGCTCCTTGACAAAGGTCGCCATAGCTACTCCTCCCAAAGCATAGCTCTCCAAACCTAGCAGATGTGGAGATGTGCGTCCATCACCGACTAGATGTGGTATGGCAAGGCGAGCACCTCAATCATGGCAATGCACTGGGAAAAGCTCCTTTCATCGAAGCGCTTTCGCGGAGGGGCGCAGCGCGGGGTCGAGGATGGCAGATCAGAATTTCAGAAGGACTATGATCGAATCGTCTTTTCACGCGCCTTCAGAAGACTTCAAGGGAAGACGCAAGTTCACCCTATGCCTGAGAACGATCACGTTCATACGCGTCTGACTCACACTCTTGAAGTGGCAAGCGTCGGTCGAAGCCTCGGGACGCGAGCCGGTATTGGCCTGAACCGAAGTGAGAAGCTTCCTGCTGGGGTCTCGCCGCAAGATGTTGGTGCCGTCCTTCAAGCTGCGTGCCTCGCGCATGACATTGGGAATCCTCCCTTCGGTCACGCTGGGGAGGCCGCAATCAGGGGATGGTTCCAAGAAAATCCAACGTATCTTCAGGGACTAAGTGATCTGCAGCGGCTTGATCTTCTAAACTACGAAGGAAACGCTCAGGGGCTCCGAGTTCTAACGCAACTCGAGGGTCATCTACTGAAAGGTGGGTTGCGACCAACCTTCGCGACGCTCGGCGCATTTGTAAAATATCCGTGGTGCTCTGGGCACGCAGCATCCATTGGGAAGCAAAAATTCGGATATTTCCAAACCGAAACGGAAATAATGTCGGAAATCGCGGACGAGATTGGCCTGATTGCGGCTGGCGCTGGATGTTGGGCACGTCACCCTCTCGTGTTTCTCGTGGAGGCCGCCGACGATATTTGCTACGCCATTATCGATTTGGAGGATGCTCACGAGGTCGGCATTCTCGACTTTGCCCAAGTCGAAACGATTCTGCTCGAGGGGCTGACGGAAGAGGAGAGAGCGGAGTACGTTACGATCGATCCCAAAGACTTTTTCCGTAGACTTGGCTTCTTACGGGGCAAGGTTGTCGATTATCTCGTCAGGCAGGCAATTGAATCCTTCGCTAGAAGCGAGGAGAAGATTTTAGCGGGCGAATTTTCGAGCGACCTCATCTCAAGGCGACTGCCGCGGCCATTAGTATGCGTATCCATCGTGAGCATGCGCTTGACCACGGGCCGGCACATCGCCACATTGCAACCGATGGACGACGTCCGTCCTCGCCATCCCGAGAAGGCGTCGAAGCCCGACAATCCGGCGCTGAGGAAGCCGCCGTGGATTCGCGTGAAAGCCCCGGTCTCGCCGGAATATCACGAGACGCGGCGCCTCATGCGCGAGCTGCAGCTCAACACCGTGTGCGAGGAAGCGGCCTGCCCCAACATCGGCGAATGCTGGAAGCTCGGCCATGCCACGGTGATGATCCTCGGCAGCGTGTGCACGCGCGCCTGCACCTTCTGCAACGTCGCGACCGGCAAGCCCGACCTGCTCGACCCGCACGAGCCCGCTACGCGTCGGCGAGGCGGTGGCGCGGCTCAAGCTCGCGCACATCGTCGTCACCTCGGTCGACCGCGACGATCTCGACGACGGCGGTGCCGCGCATTTCGTGCGCACGATCGCGGCCATTCGCAAGCTCGCGCCGGCCACCACGATCGAGGTGCTGACGCCCGACTTCCTGCGCAAGGACGGCGCGGTCGAGGCGGTCGTGGCGGCGCGGCCCGACGTCTACAACCACAATCTCGAGACCGTGCCGCGGCTTTACGCGAGGTGCGGCCGGGCGCGCGCTATTTCGCCTCGCTCAAGCTGCTCGACCGGGTGAAGGAGCTCGACCCGGCCATGTTCACCAAGTCGGGCCTCATGGTAGGCCTCGGCGAAAGCGCGGCGGAAGTATATCAGGTGATGGACGATCTGCGCGCGGCGCGGGTCGATTTCCTGACCATCGGCCAGTATCTCCAGCCGACGCCGAAGCATCATGCCGTGGCGCGCTTCGTCACGCCCGACGAGTTCGCCTCCTTGCGCGCGCAGGCGCTCGGCAAGGGCTTCCTCATGGTCTCGGCCTCGCCGCTGACGCGGTCCTCATATTTCGCGGGCGACGATTTCGCCCGGCTGCGCGCGGCGCGCGCCGAACTTCTTGCCGCCGGCGCCTGAGCATCGATGCCGACCCACGCCGAGCGGCGGCGCCTCCCGTACTCGCCGCAACAGCTCTTCGACCTCGTCGCCGACATCGAGCGCTATCCCGAGTTCCTGCCCTGGTGCGTCGGCGCGCGCGTGCGCGAGAGTAAGGGCAACACCATCGTCGGCGATCTCCTCATCGGCTACCGCATGGTGCGCGAGCGCTTCACCTCGAAGATCGTGCTCGACCGGCCGCGCCACATCGACGTGAGCTACAGCGAGGGCCCGTTCCGCTATCTCACCAACCACTGGGAATTCGTGCCCGAGAAGGACGGCGGCTGCACCATCGATTTCTACGTCGATTTCGAGTTCCGCTCGCGCGTGCTGCAGAAGATCATCGAGGTGCTGTTCAACGAGGCGGTCAAGCGCATGGTCGGCGCCTTCGAGGCGCGCGCGCGCAAGCTCTACGGCGACGTGCCAAGCGCCGCGATGAAGCCGGTGTGAGAGGCGAACGCGCCCGCTTATTTGAGCTCGGCCGCGACCTTGTCGATGCCGGCCTGCGCAGCAGACGTCGTCCTTGCCCGGCGAGCCCGACACGCCGACCGCGCCGATCACCTCGTCGCCGGCCTTGATCGGCAGCCCGCCGGGGAGCGCCAGCACGCGGGTGTAATGGATCGAGCCGGCGGTGTCGGGGTTGTCCTTCATGCGCTTGACGAAATCGGCCGACGGCGCGTTGAAGGTGCGCGCGGTGAAGGCCTTGCGGTCGGCGCCTTCCTGCGTCGTGAGGCCGGCGCCGTCGCCGTGCAGCATGACGAGGGCCAGGCCCTCGCGGTCCACCACCTCGACCGAGATCTTGAAGCCCAGCTCCTTGCACTTGTCCATCGCGCCGTTGGCGATCTCCTGCGCCAGCGCGAGCGAGATGTTCTTCTGGCTCACCACGCCTTGCGCGCCGGCCGCCGACGAGATGAGCGCCGCCGCCGCGATGCCGGCGAAAAGTTTTGCTGTCGTTGCCATGTGATGCCCTCCCTCGGCGCAAGGATTGCCGCAATTGCCCGCGCCGGCAAGGACCGAGCCGTCACGATGCCGCGAGCGGATCGCGCGCCGGCCGGAAACTCAGAGCGGGAGGGTGGAGCCGACGACGTGCGCGACGTGATCGGGCGCGTCGATGAAGCGCAGGCCCATATGGCCCATGCGCGACCACGCCACCTCGGCGCGCAGCGCGCCGAACCGGTCGATGACGAGCGTCACGACCTGGTGCGCCGGAATGGGCGCGTGCGTCGTCTTGATCTTGGCGCCGCCGAGCGAGAGATCGAGGATGATGCACTCGCTCGGGCCCGTGCGCGATTCGATGCGCGCCGACCACAGCACCGGCTTGCGCTTGTAGCGGCGGCGCTCCGCGGCCATGGCGCGCGGCGCGGACTTGCCGTTCACGAGTTGCGTGCTGCTGTGCATGACGGTCCGGGCGTTTACCGTGCGCGAGAATAGGGGCAAGAGGTTGATCGACCCTTACGAAAGGCCGGGAATTGCTGAAAATTGGGTTAAGCGCGGAGACTCAGCCCGCCTCGCTTTCGTCGGGCGGCGGCAGGCCGGGCTCGTGGCGCGCGAAGCTCGAGCGGTCGAGCGCCACCGTCTTGACCAGCGCGTGGACGGGGCTGCCGACCGCGAGGCCGAGCTCGGCGCGCGCGCGCTGCGTGATGCGCGCCCACAGCATCACCGGATGGTCCGCCGTGCCGATGTCGAGGCGGATGTCGACGGCGGGCCCGCGCGCCGGCGCGATCTCGACCACGTGGCCCGGCAGCGAATTGCGGATCGAGAGATGGTGCGGGGCCCCGAGCGACAGCACCACGTCGCGCGCGCGCACGCGCACGCGCACCTTGGCGCCGACCGGCAGGTCGAGCCGCGCCAGGTTCAAGGCGCCGCCGGGGAACGCCACGCGCGTCAACCCGCCCTCGGCGTCGTGCGCGGCGACCTCGGCGCGGATCACGGCGCCGGCCTCGAAGCGCCCGGTGAGCGGGCGCAGGTCGAGCCGGCTGGTCAGATCCTCGACCGAGCCGACCGCCGCGACATGGCCCTCGGTCATGAGCACGAGCGTGTCGGCGAGCCGCACGATCTCGTCCATCGCGTGCGTCACATAGACGATCGGGATGCGCAGCTCGTCGCGCAGCCGCTCGATGAACGGCATGATCTCGGCCTTGCGTGGCTGGTCGAGCGCGGCCAAGGGCTCGTCCATCAGCAGCAGGCGCGGGCCCGCCAGCAGCGCGCGGCCCAAGGCGACGCGCTGCTTCTCGCCGCCCGAGAGGCCGCCCGGGCGCCGGTCGAGCAGGGTCTCGATGCCGAGGAGCGCCACCACCGCGTCGAAATCGACCGCGCCCGCGCCGGCCCGCGCGCGCCGCCCGTAGGAAAGATTGCCGCGCACCGTGTAGTGCGGAAAGAGCAGCGCGTCCTGGAACACATAGCCGAGCCGGCGCCGCTCCGGCGGCAGATCGATGCCGCGCTCGCTGTCGAACAGCACCTCGCCGCGCACGACGATGCGGCCGCGGTCGGGCCGCAACAGGCCGGCAAGCGCGTTGACGAGGCTCGTCTTGCCGGCGCCCGAGCGGCCGTAGAGCGCGGTGATGCCGTGCGCGGGCGACGCGAACTTCGCGTCGAGCAGAAACCCGCCGAGGCGCTTTTCGACCGCGACCTCGATCATCGGCGCCGCGCCGCCGCCATGCGCTCGAAGCCCTTGGCGAGATCGTCGATCAGATCCTCGATGTCCTCGAGCCCGGCATGGAGGCGCAGCACCGGCCCCTCGGTCCACGGCGTCGCCGTGCGGATGCGCTCGGGATGGGACGGCAGGATCAGGCTCTCGAACCCGCCCCAGCTCGCGCCCATGCCGAACAGCTCCATGTGGTCGAGCATGGCGGCGATCGCGGCGGCCGGAATGTCCTTCTGCAGCACGACCGCGAACAGGCCCGACGAGCCCGAGAAGTCGCGCTGCCACAGGGCGTGGTCCGGGTTCGACGGCAATCCGGGATGGAGCACGCGCGCGACCTCGGGCCGCGCTTCGAGCCAGCGCGCGAGTGCGAGCCCTTGCGCCTCGTGCTGCCGCATGCGCACATGCGCCGTGCGCAGGCCGCGCAGCGCCAGGTAGCAATCGTCGGGCGCGGCGTGGTTGCCCATCTGCGTCGCCGACACGCGCACCGGCATGAAGCTCTCTTCGGTGCAGACGGCGATGCCCATCATCACGTCGGAATGGCCGCCGATATATTTCGTGGCCGAGATCACCGACACGTCGACGCCCAAGGCGAGCGGCTTGAAGAAGATCGGCGCGGCCCAGGTGTTGTCGATGATGGTGGTGATGTGGCGCGCCTTCGCCGCCGCGACCAGCGCCGGCACGTCCTGCACCTCGAAGGTGAGCGAGCCGGGGCTTTCGAGATAGAGGAGCCTGGTGTTCGCCTGCATCAGCGCGGCGATGCCGGCGCCGATGCGCGGATCATAGAAGGTGGTGGCAACGCCGAACCGCTCGAGAAAGCCGGTGCAGAAATTGCGCACCGGGCCATAGACCGAATCCGTCACCAGCACATGGTCGCCCGCCTTGACGAAGGCGAGGATCGGCGCGAAGCAGGCCGCAGCACCGGAGCAGAAGGCGACCGCGCGGTAGCCGCCCTCGATCGCCGCCACCGCCTCCTCGAAGGCGAACTGGGTCGGCGTGCCGGTGCGGCCGTAGGTCACCTGGTTGTAGCGGTTCTTCGCCGCCGCCTCGTGCGCCGCCACGGTCGGATAGAGCACCGTCGAGGCGTGATAGACCGGCGGGTTGACGATGCCGAAATTCTGCTCCGGCGCGCGCCCGGCATGGGCCAGAAGCGTGTCGGTCTTGCGGGACTTGCTGCGCATGAAGCGGGGCCTCGGGCCAAGGTGGGGGTCGATGCCACGCAACCTTATCGAAAAACGCCCGCGTGAAAAGCTATGATGGCGAATAACCTGCGCGAGGGGAGCGGCACATGATGCGATATTGGGGTTTGGCGGCGGTGGCGGCGGGGCTCGGCATCGCCGCGGCGGGGGCGCCGGCGCCGGCGCTGGCCGGCCCGACGCTCGATGCGGTGAAGGGCAAGGGCTACGTCACCTGCGCCGTCAACACCGGGCTAGCGGGATTTTCCAAGGCCGACCAGCAGGGCCATTACACCGGCCTCGACGTCGATATATGCCGCGCCGTGGCGGCGGCCGTGTTCGGCGATTCGGAAAAGACCAAGTTCGTGCCGGCGACGGCCGACCAGCGCTTCACGCTGCTGCAAACGGGCGAGGTCGATATCCTGACCCGCAACACGACCTGGACCTTGCTGCGCGAGGCCGATCTCGGCCTCGAATTCGCGCCGGTCGATTACTACGACGGCCAGGGCTTCCTGGTGGCGAAGAAATCCGCCGTGACCAGCGCCAAGCAACTCGACGGCGCGACCGTGTGCGTCCAGCCCGGCACCACGACCGAGCTCAACCTCGCCGACTATTTCCGCTCGAACCACATGACCGTGAAGCCGCTCGTCATCGAAAAGCTCGACGAGGTCGAGAACGCGTTCTTCTCCGGCCGGTGCGATTCCTATACGAGCGACCGCTCCGGCCTGGCCGCGACGCGCGCCTCGAAGGCGCCCAATCCGGACGACTACATCATCCTGCCCGAGGTGATCTCGAAGGAGCCCTTGGCGCCGGCGGTGCGCCAGGGCGACGACGAATGGTTCAACATCGTCAAATGGTCGGTGTTCGCCATGATCGACGCCGAGGAAAAGGGCCTCACCTCGAAAAACGTCGATCAGATGCTGCAAAGCGACGATCCCGAAATCAAACGCATGCTCGGCGTCACGCCCGGCATGGGCAAGGCGCTGCACGTCGACGAGAAGTGGCTCTACAACATCGTCAAAGAGGTCGGGAATTACGGCGAATCCTTCGAACGCAACGTCGGCAAGGATTTGCCCCTGAAGCTCGCGCGCGGCATCAACGCGCTGTGGAACAACGGCGGCATCTTGTACGGGATGCCGGTGCGCTAGTGCCGTTGTTTGGCTTTCTTCTCCCTTCCCCCTTGAGGGGGAGGGCGAGGGTGGGGGGTGCGTCCGGCACCCAAGCCTCCAGTTACTAGCCCATGCGCCCATTGAAGCCGCGGCTCGGCGCGCTCGTGCTGCAGGCGCTGGTGATCGCCGCCGTGCTCGCGCTCGGCGCCTATCTCGTGCACAACGCGCTCGCCAACATGGCGCGGGCGGGGATCGCGACCGGATATTCCTATCTCGACCGCGAGGCCTCGTTCGAGATCGGCGAAAGCCTCATCCGCTATTCGCCGTCCGACAGCTATGGCCGGGCGCTCGAGGTCGGATTGCTCAACACGCTGCTGGTGGCGGCGTTCGGCATCGTGCTGGCGACCGTGCTCGGCACCGCGATCGGCATAGCACGGCTCGCGCGCAACTGGCTCTTGCGGAAACTCGCGCTCGTCTATGTCGAGGCGCTGCGGAACGTGCCGCTCCTGCTGCAGCTCATCTTGTGGTGGGACGTGCTGCGGGTGAGCGCGCCGCCGCCGCGCCAGGCGTGGCATCCGCTGCCGGGCGTGTTCGTCTCGGTGCGCGGCATCGCCCTGCCGCTGCCGAGCCTGTCGCCGCCGCATTGGGACGTGCCGCACCTCGCCGGCTTCAATTTCATCGGCGGCATCACGCTCTCGCCCGAGTTCGCGGCGCTGCTTTTGGGCCTCGCCGTCTATACCGCGGCCTTCATCGCCGAGATCGTGCGCGGCGGCATCGAGGGCGTGCGGCACGGCCAGACCGAGGCGGCGCACGCCCTCGGGCTGTCGTCGGCGCAGACGCTGCGCCTCGTCGTCATGCCGCAGGCGCTGCGCATCATCGTGCCGCCGATGCTGTCGGAATATCTGGCGCTCACCAAGAACACCTCGCTCGCCATCGCGATCGGCTATCCCGAGCTCATGTCGATCACCAACACGACCTTGAACCAGACCGGCCAGGCGATCGAGGCGATCGCGCTGATGATGGCGATCTATCTGACGATCAGCCTCGCCACCTCGCTCGCCATGAACTGGTACAACCGGCGCATCGCGCTCATGGGGAGCTGACATGCGGGCGGCGCTCGCGTGGGCCGAGGTGAACCTGTTCGGCGGCGTCGCGAGCTCGCTCGTGACGCTCGTTGCCGCATATCTCATCGCGCGCGGGCTGTGGGCGTTCGTCGACTGGGCGCTCGTCCGTGCGGTGTGGTACGCGCCCGACGGCCGCGCCTGCGTCGCCGCGAGCGATGGCGCCGGCGCGTGCTGGGCGTTCCTCGGCGTGTGGGGCCGCTTCATCCTGTTCGGCCGCTATCCCTATGAGGCGCAGTGGCGGCCGCTCATCGTCATCTTCGTGTTCGCGGCGCTGCTGCTTCTCAGTTGCGACCGGCGCCTGTGGGGACGCTGGCTCGCGCCGATCTGGCTCGTGGGCCTCGGCGTCAATTTCGTGCTGATGCTGGGCGGCGTGTTCGGCCTCGCTTACGTGCCGACCGATCTGTGGAGCGGCCTGCCGCTCACCCTCATTCTCGCCATCGTCGGATTGGCGGCGGCATTTCCGCTGGCGATCCTGCTGGCGCTCGGCCGGCGCTCGCAGATGCCGGCGGTGCGCGCGCTGTCGGTGGCCTATATCGAGCTCATCCGCGGCGTGCCGCTCATCACCGTGCTGTTCATGGCGTCGGTCATGCTGCCGCTCTTCCTGCCCGGCGGCACGACCATCGACAAGCTGCTCAGGGCGCAGGTGGGGTTCGTGCTGTTCTATGCCGCATATCTCGCCGAAGTGGTGCGCGGCGGCTTGCAGGCGATGCAGAAGGGCCAATACGAGGCGGCCGATGCGCTCGGCCTTACGTACTGGCGCAAGATGCGGCTCATCATCCTGCCGCAGGCCTTGCAGATCTCGATCCCGGCGCTCGTCAACATCTTCATCGCCGGGTTCAAGGACACGACGCTCGTCACCATCATCGGCCTGTTCGATCTCATCTCGACCGCGTCGAACGCGATCACCGATCCGAACTGGCGCGGCTTCTATGTCGAGGCCTATGGCTTCATCGGCGCGATTTATTTCGTGTTCTGCTTCTTCATGTCGCGCTATAGCGGCTCGCTCGAGGCGAAATTCAGGCGCGGGCGCCGATGAACGACGCGACAGCCATGATCGAACTGCGCCACGTCCATAAATGGTACGGCGACTACCATGCGCTGAAGGACGTGAGCCTCACGGTCAAGCGCGGCGAGCGCGTCGTCGTGTGCGGGCCCTCGGGCTCGGGCAAATCGACCATGATCCGCTGCATCAACCGGCTCGAGACGCACGAGGAGGGGCAAATCGTCGTCGAGGGCATCGAGCTCACCGGCGACGCGCGCCAGATCGCCGCGATCCGCCGCGAGGTCGGCATGGTGTTCCAGCAGTTCAACCTGTTCCCGCACCTGACCGTGCTCGAGAACCTCGTGCTCGCGCCCATCTGGGTGCGCCACATGAAGCGCGCCGAGGCGCAGGACCTCGCCATGCACTTCCTCGAGCGCGTGCGCATTCCCGAGCAGGCGCAGAAATATCCGGGCGAGCTGTCGGGCGGGCAGCAGCAGCGCGTCGCCATCGCCCGCGCGCTCGCCATGCGCCCGCAAGTCATGCTGTTCGACGAGCCGACCTCGGCGCTCGACCCCGAGATGATCAAGGAAGTGCTCGACGTGATGGTCGAGCTGGCGAAGGACGGCATGACCATGATCTGCGTCACGCACGAGATGGGCTTCGCGCGCACCGTCGCGGACGCGATGGTGTTCATGGACGCCGGCGAGATCGTCGAGCAAGCTCCCCCGCAGAAATTCTTCGCCGCCCCCGAAAGCGAGCGCGCCCGGCTGTTCCTGAGCCGGGTGCTCAGCCACTAACCCCAGGTTTTATTGGCTGCTGCCCTTCACCCGGTCGGCCGTACCGGCGACCGCCTGGCCGGCGGCGCTCATGTCCTTGCCGAAGCCGGCCGCCGTGTTGCACGCGCTGAGCGTGCCGAGCGCCGCCGCCGCGCCGGCGAGAACCGCGAACGTCAGTGCCGCGCGCGCAATCGTGTGCCTTGCCCCACGTACCATCCCCATGCCCTCCTCCGCCCGAAACGTTCGGGTTTCGAATGGGGAACGGCGCGGACCTGCGCCGAGTTCCGGCCGCGAGGGTGCGGCGGTGCGCCACGGACTCTTCCGCCGCGCGCGGCGCGGCCCCACTTAGGGAAGGCGAGCTCGAGCTCGGGAGGGCACATGAGGATGAAGAGGCAAGATCGCGGCGCTCCTCGCTCCGGCCGTGGCCGCGTGTGTGCTGGCCGGATGCGCGCAGACGGCGCCGACCGAAACCGGCTCGCTGCCGGCCAACTACGCGCCCTACGATTACGAAACGAACCCGTTTTGCGGCGCGCTCGGCAATTGCCGGCCGCTCGTCACGCAGCCTTATCCGATCCCCAGCAATCACCCGTGACGGGGCCGGCGTTTGCGGCTGGACAGGATCGACCTTGCCCCTCACTCTCGGCCGCATGACCGACGAACGATCCGCCGACGAAAGCGGCCTGCGTCCGGGCGAGGTCGCCGTGGCGCTGCCGCCGGCGCACGACGCCGGCCTCTACTTCATCGGCACGATCCGCACGCCGTGGCAATCGCGCGCCGAGTGTCCCAAGCGCGGCAGCGCCGACGGGCCGGTCTGTTCGATCGTCGTCGACGAGCGCTGGCGCGCCGCCTTGACCGGCCTCGCACAGCATCGCCGCATCCAGGTGCTCTACTGGATGGACCGCGCGCGCCGCGATCTCGTGCTGCAGAAGCCGTTCCGCACCGGGCAGATCGCCGGCACCTTCGCCTTGCGCTCGCCGGTGCGGCCGAACCCGATCGCCTCGGCGATCGTCGAGCTGGTGGCGATCGACGGCACGACAGTGCAAGTGCGCGGGCTCGACTGCCTCGACGGGACGCCGCTCGTCGATTTGAAGCCCGACCGCACGGCATCGCCCGCTTGAGGTGCGGGCGCGGGCGTGCCGCGCCTGTGCGGTGCGTCCTTCGACTGCGCGTGCTGCGCACGCTCCGTTCAGGATGAGGACTTTTCTTTAAGCTTCACCCAAGCCCCTCATCCTGAGCGTAGCCCGAGAGCGGAGCGATCGGGCGCAGTCGAAGGACGCACGTACCAAACGGACGCAACGAGCCTCTAACCCGAAGCCGCTCCGGTTGCGACCGGCGTGTCGCCGGGCAGGCCCCATTCCGACCACGACCCGTCATAGATCGCGGCCGGCTTCCAGCCGACGAGGTGGAGCGCGAACGCGACGACGCAGGCGCTGACGCCGGAGCCGCAGCTTGCCGTGATCGCCTGCTCGGGCGCGAGCCCGGCCGCCTTGAGCCGCGCGGCCAGATCGTCGGCCGGCAGGAACGTGCCGGTCTTCGCCTCGGTCAGCTGCTCGTACGGCAGGTTGACGGCGCCCGGGATGTGGCCGGCGCGCAGGCCCGGGCGCGGCTCGGGCGCCGCTCCGGCAAAGCGCGCGGCCGCGCGCGCATCCACCACCTGCTCGCGCCGGCTCCTGACGTTCGCCAGCATCTCGCCCTTGTCGCGCACCAGCGCGCGCTCGAAGCGCGGCGTGAAGCGCCGCTCCTTGGGCTGCGGCACTTCGCTCGTGAGCGGGCGGCCCTCGGCGCGCCACTTGCGCAAGCCGCCGTCGAGCACCGCCACGTCGCTCGTGGCCCATGATGCGCAGCATCCACCAGACGCGCGTCGCCGCCGTGCCGGCCGTGTCGTAGATCACGACCTTGCTGCCATCGCCGATGCCGAGCTTGCCCACCATGCGCGCGAACTCGGCCGGCGCGGGCAGCATGTGCGGCAAACGTGTTGGCATGGTCCGCCACGGCGTCGATATCGAAGAACACCGCGCCCGGGATGTGCGCCTTGGCGTAATCCTCGGCGGCGGTGGGCGTTATGCCGGGCAGCTTGAACGAGGCGTCGAGGAGCGCAACATCGTCGTCGCCGATATGCTGCGCGAGCCAATCGGTCGCAACGAGCGATTCGGGATGGGCGTACGGCATCGTCCCTCCTTCAGCGGTCGAGCCAGTGCGGCACCGGCAGCTTCTTCTCGCGCAGGAAGTCCGGATTGAACAGCTTCGATTGATAGCGCGTGCCGTAATCGGCGAGGATGGTGACGATGGTGTGGCCCGGTCCCAATTCCTTCGCCGCCTTGATCGCGCCCAGGATGTTGATGCCGGTCGAGCCGCCGAGGACGAGCCCTTCCTCGAGCACGAGGTCGAACAGCACCGGCAGCATCTCCTCGTCCGTCACCTGGAACCAGCCGTCGATCGGCGCGCCTTCGAGGTTCTTGGTGATGCGGCCCTGGCCGATCCCTTCGGTGATCGAATTGCCCGAGGATTTCAATGTCCCGTGCGCGTAGTGGCTGTAGATGGCCGAGCCCATCGGGTCGGCGAGATAGATCTGCACCGAGGAGCGGCGCTCCTTCAGCGCCATGGCGACGCCGGCAAGCGTGCCGCCGGTGCCGACCGAGGCGACGAAGCCATCGACCTTGCCGCCGGTGTCGTCCCAGATCTCCGGCCCGGTCGTTTCGTAATGCGCGCGCCGGTTCGCCAGATTGTCGAACTGGTTCGCCCAGATCGCGCCGTTCGGCTCCTTGCGCCGCCACCTCCTTCGCCAGCGTCTCGGAATAGCGCACGTAGTTCATCGGATTGGCGTAAGGCACCGCGGGCACGAGCCGGAGATCGGCGCCGCACAGGCGCAGCATGTCCTGCTTTTCCTGGCTCTGCGTCTCGGGCATGACGATGACGCTGCGGTAGCCGAGCGCGTTGCCGACGAGCGCCAGCCCGATCCCGGTGTTGCCGGCGGTGCCCTCGACGATGACGCCGCCCGGGCGCAACAGGCCGCGCTCCTCCGCGTCCTTGACGATGAACAGCGCGGCGCGGTCCTTCACCGAGCCGCCGGGATTCAGGAACTCGGCCTTGCCCAGGATGGTGCAGCCGGTCTCTTCCGAGGCGCGGCGCAGCCGGATCAGCGGCGTATGGCCGATGGTTTCGATGAAGCCCGGAGCGAATCTCCATGCGCCGGACTATAGGGAAGCGTGCTTCTGGATCAAGAGAGCGTGCGTCCTTCGACTGCGCCTCCTCTCCCTTCGCCACGCTCGGGAGAAGACGCTCCGCTCAGGATGAGGAACGTGGTTGATGGCCTAAAGAAAAATCCTCATCCTGAGCGTAGCCCCTGAGCTTGACGAAGGGGCGAAGTCGAAGGACGCGACAGTGCCGTTCCAGCTCTTGGTTGTTCTTCTCGTGCTTTTCGCCGTGGCGCCGGCGCGCGCGCAAATTCCGCGCGACACGGTGGTGATGGCGAAGGAGATCGACGATTTCGTATCGCTCGATCCGGCCGAGGCTTACGAATTCTCCGATCTCGAGGCGATCGCCAACTGCTACGACCATCTGCTCGACTACGATCCGGCGCATCCCGAGAACATCGTCCGGCGTTCTCGCCCAGCGCTGGAGCGTCGATGCCGACGGCAAGACCTATCGCTTCGTCCTGCGCGACGACGCGCGCTTTGCCTCGGGCCGTCCGGTCACGGCCGAGGACGCCGCGTTCTCGTTGCAGCGCACCGTGCTGCTCGATCTGTCGCCCGCCTTCGTGCTGCGCCAGTTCGGATTTTCCAAGGACAATGTCGCCGAGCTGATCCGCGCCGAGGGCAATACGCTCGTCATCGAGACCACGGTCAAGGTCGCGCCGAGCCTGCTCTATTACATCCTGACCTCCTCGATCGCCTCGGTCGTCGACAAGGCCGACGCGCTGGCGCATCAGCAGAACGGCGATCTCGGCCATCGCTGGCTGCAATTCCATTCGGCCGGATCGGGCCCCTATCGCCTGCGCGAGTGGCGCCCCGGCGAGCGCTACGTGCTCGACGCGGTGCCGCAATCGTGGAGCGGCACGGCCAAGAACCGCGAGGTCATCGTGCTCGACGTGCCCGAGCCGGCGACGCAGCGCCTGCTGCTCGAGCGCGGCGATGCCGATTACGCGCGCAATCTCGACAAGGACCAGTTGGCGGCCGTGGCGCGCGACAAGGATGTCGTGTTCGACCGCGCGCTGCAATCGATGCTGACCTATTTCGCCTTGAACCAGCGCAATCCCTATCTGCGCCGGCCCGAGGTGATCGAGGCGCTGAAATATCTGGTCGATTACCAGGGCATCGCGCAGGGGCTTCTGGGCGGCACCCGCGTCGTCCACCAGAGCTTCGTGCCGGACGGCATCCTGGGCGCCGATGACGAGCTTCCGTTCGCCTACGATCCGGCGCGCGCCAAGGCGCTGCTCGCCAAGGCCGGTCTCGCAAACGGCTTCGACGTGAGCCTCGACGTGACGGCGGCCTCGCCCTGGCTCGACATCGCCCAGGCGTTGCAGGCGAGCTTTGCGCAAGCGAACGTGCGCGTGACGATCCTGCCCGGCGACGAGAAGGCGGCGCTCACGAAATACCGCGCGCGCCGGCACGAGATTTATCTCTTCGAATGGGGCTCCGACTATCCCGACCCGCACAGCAACGCGCAGGCCTTCATCACCGACGACGACATGAGCGACCATGCCGCGCTGCGCACGCTGGCGTGGCGCAATTCGTGGGCCGATCCCGCCTTGGCCGCGCGCGTCGAGGCGGCCGAGCGCGAAGGCGATGTCGCGCGCCGCGCCGCGCTCTATCGCGCGCTCGAGCGCGACGACCAGAAGGTCGCACCCTTCGTCCTCATGTTCCAGGAGGTGGCGTTCGCGGTCCATCGCAAGTCGGTGCACGGCTTGATCCTCGGTTCCGGCGCCGATCACACGCTCTATCGCGCGATCGAGAAGGATTGATCTGTTTTCCCTCGCCCCTTGAGGGGGAGGGTGGGGTGGGGGGTGATGGTTTTTCCGTGATGAGACACTTTTCCGGTCTCCTCTCGCTCGCGGCGAAGGCGGCGCTGACGCTGTTCGGGCTGCTGCTGGTCACGTTCCTGATCGCGCGGGTGGTGCCGGTCGATCCGGTTCTGGCGGTGGTCGGCGACCGCGCTTCGGCCGAGACCTATAGCCCGCGTGCGCGCCGAGATGGGGCTCGACCGGCCCGTGGCGGTGCAGTTCGCCCGCTATGCCGCGATGCTGGCGACGGGCGATCTCGGCCAATCGGCGCTGACGCGCGAGCCCGTCACGTCCGACATCGCGCGCTTCTTTCCGGCGACGCTCGAGCTCGCGACGGCGGCGACCTTGATCGGCCTCGTGCTCGGCGTGCCGATGGGCGTCATCGCCGCCGCGCGCCACAACCGCTGGCCCGATCATGTGCTGCGCGTCGTGTCGCTGTTCGGCTATTCGGTGCCGGTGTTCTGGCTCGGCCTCATGGCGCTCTTGCTGTTCTATGCCGATCTCGGCTGGGCGGCGGGGCCGGGCCGGATCGATCCGTGGCTCGACGATCTCGTGCCGGCGCGCACCGGGCTGCTGCTCGTCGACGGCGCGCTCGCGGGGAATTGGGCGGTCGTCGCGAGCGCGTTGCGCCACTTGGCGCTGCCGGCGCTCGTGCTCGGCTATTACTCGCTCGCCTATATCAGCCGCATGACGCGCTCGCTCGTGCTAGAGCAGCTCGGCCAGGATTATATAGCGGTGGCGCGCGCCAAGGGACTGAGCGAGACGCGCGTGCTGTGGCGCCACGCGCTCGGCAATGTGCTGGTGCCGCTCGCGACCGTCGTCACCATCGCCTACGCCCAGCTGCTCGAAGGCTCGGTGCTGACCGAGACGGTGTTCGCCTGGCCCGGGCTCGGGCGCTACATCACCGGCTCGCTCCTGAGCCTCGACATGAACGCGGTGATGGGCGGCACCGTCGTGGTCGGGCTCGTCTTCATCGCCCTCAACCTGCTCGTCGAGGGGGTCTATCGCCGGCTCGACCCGAGGACCCGATGACGGCCGCCGCGGACCTGGCTCCTGCCTCGAATTTCGCCGCAAGAATAGAGCGCTGGCGCGAGTTGGCGCGCGCGCTCGCCGGCAATCCGGTGGCGCTCGCCGGCGTCACCATCGTGACGCTGCTCGCCGTCATGGCGCTGGCCGCGCCCCTCTTGGCGCCGGCCGATCCCGACGCGCAGGATCTGGCGCTGCGGCTCGCCCCGCCCGGCGCGCATCATCTTCTCGGCACTGACGAGCTTGGCCGCGACATTCTCTCGCGCATCCTCTACGGCAGCCGCGTGACGCTGTCCGTGGCGGCGGTCATCGGCCTCACCGTGCCGCTGGCGGGGCTCGTCATCGGCTGCCTCGCCGGCATGAGCGGCGGGCTCGTCGATGCGGTGCTGATGCGCACGGCCGATGTGTTCCTCGCGTTCCCGCGCCTCATCCTGGCGCTGGCGCTCGTCGCGGCGATGGGGCCGGGCCTCGATCACGCGCTCATCGCCATCGCGTTTGCCGCCTGGCCGCCTTATGCGCGGCTCGCGCGCGCCGAGACGCTGTCGCTGCGCGGCCGCGACTTCATCGCCGCGGCGCGCCTTGCCGGCGCATCGCCGGCGCGCATTCTCGTGCGCCACATCGCGCCGCTGTGCCTGCCGTCCCTCATCGTGCGCGCCTCGCTCGACATGGCGGGCGTGATCCTGACGGCGGCGGGGTTGGGCTTCCTCGGCCTTGGCGTGGCGCCGCCCACGGCCGAGTGGGGCGCGATGATCGCCGCCGGACGGCGCTTCATGCTCGACCAATGGTGGGTCGCGGCGGCGCCGGGCGTCGCGATCGCGCTCGCGACGTTGGGCTTCAACCTCCTGGGCGAAGGCTTGCGCGACGTGCTCGACCCGCGGCAGCGATGAAGGATCTCCTCGCCATCGAGGAACTTTACGCCGGCTTCGGCGCCGCCGAAGCGCTTGCACGGCGTGAGTTTCACGATGGGGCGCGAGCGCCTCGCCCTCGTCGGCGGCTCGGGCGCGGGCAAGACGCTCATCGCGCGCGCCATCCTGCGGCTTCTGCCGGCGGGCGCGTGGCTGCGCGGGCGCATCGCATTCGACGGCATCGATCTCGCGCGCGCCGACATGCGCGCGCTGCGCGGCCGGCGCATCGGCTGGATCGCGCAGGACCCGCGCCTCTCGCTCAACCCGGTGATGCGGGTGGGCGCGCAGATCGAGGAATCGCTGCGCCTCCTGCGCGCGATGGGCCGGAACGAGGCGCGCGAGGCGGCGCTCGCGCTCATCGAGACCGTGCGCCTCGCCGAGCCGCGGCGCATCCACCGGCTCTATCCGCACGAGCTTTCGGGCGGCATGGGGCAGCGCGCCATGATCGCCATGATGCTCGCGGGCGAGCCCGATCTTCTGATCGCCGACGAGCCGACCTCGGCGCTCGACTCGAGTACGGCGATGCAGGTGCTGGATCTGCTCGACGAGCTCGTCGAACGGCGCGGCATGGGTTTGCTCTTCATCAGCCACGATTTGCGCCTGGTCGAGGGATTTTGCGACCGCGTCGCGGTGATCGAGGCGGGCCGCATCGTCGAGACATGCGCCGCCGATGCGTTGGCATCCTCGCGCCACCCTTATACGAGCCGCCTCCTCGCGGCGCGGCCGGTGCTCGCGCCATGATCGAGGCGCAAGACATCGCCGTGCGGCTCGGCGGGCGCGAGGTCGTGCGCGGCGTGTCGTTCGCGATCGCGGCGGGCGGCGCGCTCGGCATCGTCGGGCAATCGGGTTCGGGCAAATCGACCCTGCTGCGCGCTCTGGCCGGGCTCGAGCCTTTGGCGCGCGGCGCTTTCACGGTCGACGGCGCGCCGCTCGCGCCGCTCGATATCCGCGCGCGCGGGCGCATCGTGCAGCTCGTGTTCCAGGACCCGTACGGGCTCGCTCCATCCGCGCCAGACCGTGGCGCGCGCGCTCGCGGAGCCCGCGCTCGTGCACCGCCTCGACGATCCCGCAGGGCGCGTCGCGGCGGCGCTCGCCTCGGTCGGGCTCGATGCGAAGTTCCGCTTCCGCTATCCGCATCAGCTTTCCGGCGGCCAGCGCCAGCGCGTCGCGATCGCGCGCGCGCTCATGCTCGAGCCGCGCCTCCTTCTGCTCGACGAGCCGACCTCGGCGCTCGACGTCCTGGCGCAGGCCGAGCTGATCGAGCTGCTGCGCCGGCTCCGGCGCGAGCGCGGCTTGGCCTATCTCCTCGTCACGCACGATCTTGCCGTGGTGGCCGAGCTCGTCGAGCGCATCGCCGTGATGCAGGACGGAACGCTTCGTCGAGACGCTCGATACGGGCCGCCTTGCGCGCGGGCGAGGCGCACCATCCGCACACGCGCGAGCTGATCGCCGCCTCGCAGGGATTCCGGCGGCGCCGCGCGCGCTAGGCGCGCCCCCACGCGCGCCGCAAGCGCGCACGGTTGGCGGCAAGCCAGTAGAGCGCGAGCATGGTCGGGCTGTTGATGATCTCGCCCGATCTGAGCCGGCGCATCGCCGCGCGATAGGCGAGCACCAGGACCTTCGTATCCTCGTGCTCGTCGGGCAGGCCATGGATGCCGCCGGCCTTCGTCGCATCGACGCGCGCGCAGAACATGTCGACGACTTCCGTCGAGCCGCCGGGGCTCGGCATGTAGCGGTGGATCGGCTCGAGCGCGCCAAGGAGCTCGACGCCGGCCTCCTCGCGCGCCTCGCGCCGGGCCACGTCTTCCGCCGAGCCGTCGTCCTTGCCGACGATGCCGGCGACGATCTCGACCTGCCACGCCGGCAGCCCGGCCAAATGCGGCGCGAGGCGAAACTGCTCGACCAGCACGACCGCGTCCTCGGCCGGATCGTAGAGCAGGAGCCCCACGGTGCGGCCGCGCTCGAAAATCTCGCGCTCCATCGGCGTCGTCCAGCCGCCGGCGTGAAGGCGATGGCGCAGGCGGAAGCGCTCGATGCGGAAGAATCCCTGATAGGCCGTCTCGCGGCCGAAAATCTCGACGCCGTCGCTCACGCATGGCTCCCCGAAAGGCGGAGCCACGCTAGATCGGAAGGCGCGCGAAGGGAACGAGGGTGTCAGGTGCCGGCGCTGCGCTGCAACGGCTCTTCGGCGGCCACGAGCAGGCCGACGCGCGTCCGCACCGCGGCGGTGCAGAGCGCGAGCGCGGCGCTCGCCGACGTGCCCTCCGACGGAAATGCGATCACCGCGTCGGCCGGCCGGAAAATGTCGGCGACCCATCCGCTCGTGCCGCCGCGGCAATTGCTGAGCTCGCCGAGCCGGTGAATCGTCCAGCCTTCCGGCACGAGCATCATGGCGCCGTCGAGCGAGCGCGTGTAGAGCGGCACCGGCTTCGTCATGCGGAACAGCACGCGCTGGATCGCGTAGTCGAGATATTCGCTGCCTTCCTGCGCGCCTTGCAGGACGGTCAGTAGCTTTGCCAGGTCCATGGGATCGGGCTCGCTATGGCTGCTGTGGATGACGCGAAAGTAGCGAATGTTCCCGCACGGGCGAGCGTCAATGTTATGGCACCGGAGCGTGCGTCAAACGCGCCGCCTCCGCGAGCGGCAGCCGCATCCGCACGGCAAGCCCGTGCGGGCTCCGATTCTGCGCCGTGACCGTGCCGCCCAATGCCTCGACATAGCGCCGCGCGATCCACAGGCCGAGGCCGTAATGGCTGCCGTTCTCGCCGGCGCCGTCGGGCGGATCGCGCAGCGAGAAATAGCGGTCGAAAATGCGCTCGATGTTTTCCTCCGGCACGCCCGGCCCGGCATCGGCGACGATGAGCTCGGCAATGCCGTCCTGCTGCTCGAGCCGGACGCCGATGCTGGCGCCCGAGGACGAGAAGGAGAGGGCGTTGTCGAACAAATTCTCGATCACGGTCTCGACCATCTCCTCGTTGGCGAGGACGATGACGCCCGGCCGGATGTGGCCTTTGAGGTCGATGCGGCGCGCGGCGAGGAATGGCGCCTGCGCCTGCAGCATGCGCGCCAGGAGCGCCGAAAGGTCGATGTCGCTCTTCGGCATGTCCATGAGCTCGGCCGTGGTCTCGTCGAGATGGCGGGCCGAGGCGACAAGCCCGTCGAGCCGGTCGAGCGAGGTCTCGATCAAGCCGATCGCGCGCACGCCGCGCTGATTGGCGGCCTCGACCGCGCGCTTCAGCGGCTCGAGCGACTGGCGGATGACGGCGATCGGCGTCTTGAAGGCGTGCGCGTTGTCCTCGGCGGCGCGGCGGATGTCGCGCGCCGAAGCGTCCAGCACCTCGACCATGCGGTCGAATTCCTGCGCCACGTCGGCGAGCTCCGGCACGTCGTTCTGCGCGCCGAACGAGCCGCCGGGGCGATGCTCGCGAATGGCGATGGCGCGCTCGGCAAAGCGCTTCAAGCCGCTGCGGATGCTCCAGAAGGTGGTGAAAGTGAGCAGCACCATCGCGAGATAGATGACGAAGGCGATGCGCACCTCGGGACTTTCCCAATAGGGCCGGCCCAGATTCGCGCCCGGCATGGCGCCCGCCGCGAACGAGGTCACGACCGCCCAGCACCCGGTCGGCGCGCGGATCGGCGTGACCGAGGTCACGATCTCGTCGTTGCCGCCCGGCGCCTGATAGCGCAGCGCGAACGGCAGATCGCCCTCGCAGGTGGAGGCAAGCCGGTCGAGCACGCCTTCGCTCGCCAGCTCGTCGCGCTCGGTGTCGAGCTGCGTGCTCGGCACGGCGGGCCACGAGGCGACGTAGTAGAAGCCCGGCCGGTCGGCCGGCGAGAACAGCAGCTTGACGTTGGTGATGTCGTCGCCGAATCGCGCCAGCGCCTGGCCCAATTGCGGCAGATTGGGATGCTCGGTCTGGGCCAGCAGCGGCACCATCGCCGCGGACATGACGCGGCCCTGCTCGCGCACGCTGCGCAGGAGCAGCGCTTTCTGCGCCTCGTCGGCGGTGCTGAACCGGTCGTAGATGATGACCGGCACGGCGAGGAAGATGAGCGCCAGGACCGCGACCTTGGCGGCGAGCGAGCGGTAGAAGCGCGGCCGCCGGCGCGGGCTCGGCCCTCCTGCCGATGCGGGCTCAGTCCTCGCCGGGAGTCCAGCGGTAGCCGAAACCGGCGTAGTTGTGGATGTGGTCGAACTCGCCATCGACATCGCGGAATTTCTTGCGGATGCGCTTGATGAAGGTGCGGACATTGGCACGGTAGCCCTCGGCGCCATAGCCCGCGACGAAGTCCTTGCCGTGCACGAGATCGTAGATCTCGCGGTAGCCGACATCTTCGCCGGTGCGGAGCGCCAGGAGCTGCACGATCTTGAATTCGGTCAGGGTGAATTCGAGCTCGCGCCCGCCCCAGGAGGCGCGGTTGGTGTCGAAGCGCAGCTCGAGCGCGCCGAGCCGCATCACCTCGCCGTTCTGGCGCTCGGGCTCGGGCGCGGCGCGGATGCCTTCGCAGATAAGGTTCAAGCGCTTCACCATGATCGACAGGCTTGCGCGACTTGTCGATGAAATCGACCGCGCCGCCGGCAAGCGCCTGCCTCTTCGTAGATGTCCTCGGACATGCACGGTGAGGAAAATGACGGGCGTGTTGTTTCCGCCTCTGGCGCAGCTCGCGCAGCACCTCGAGGCCGTTCTTCCCCGGCATGCGCCAGTCGAGCAGGATCGCGTCGGCCACACCCCCGCCCTCGAAAAAGGCGAGCGCCTCGGTGCCGCCGCCGAAACTCGTCACGGCAAAACCTTCGTCGATGAGATTGAGGCCGAGCGATTCGCGGAACGAGTCGTCGTCGTCCACGAGCACGATCCGCGCGCCTGGTCTAGTCGGCGCGGCGGGCGCTGACGAGCCCGGAGTAGCACTTTTCCCCAGTTCGGTCGCTTCCATCATTGTCTCTGAGTTCATAGTGGAGCACACGCATCGCACGGCTTTGCAGGTCGAGATAGAAATAGAGGTCGAGCTCGCACGCGCTGCTCGTATAGCGCCACAGCACGGCGGGCGGGGACTCGGCGCGCTGCTGCGGCTGGCCGAGCATGGCGAGCGTCTGGTCCTGGTCGAGCCCGGTCAGGCGGGCGAAATCGGGCTCGGTCTCGCTCGCGGACGGGGGCGCGGCGGGCGCGGTTTCGGAGGGCGCGGCCGGCAGCGACGCGATCGTCGGCGGCCCAGGCTTGTGCAGGGGATGCGGCGGCAGCACCGCCTCGGGCGCGGGCGGCGGCGGGGCCACTTCCACCGGCGGCGCCGCGACTTGCGGCAGCGGGGTTGGGGTCGTGGCCAGACAGCCGGCAAGCCCAACGGCTCCGCCCAGCGCCGCGAGCATCGCCCCGGCGCGCCAAGCCTGTCCTGCCGCCTGCCAACGTTCCATACCGTCCTGGCTCGCCTCCGCGTTACCGACTCCGCCACGATTATGGTCAACGAGAGGTTAACGCGACGCTAGCTCGCCGACCGTGAACCTTGCTACGGCGGTGCTTCTAGGGCAAGGCGGCGCGGAGTATCATGACCGCGCTCTAAAGGATCAGGCGCGGGGACCGGGTTGTGGCGCTGGCGGCGGTGGAAAGCAAGGAGTTGAGCTATATCGATCTCTCAGCTTTCGAGCATACCTCCCTGAATTTGGAGCCTTTTCCTTATTTGATCGTGCCCGGATTCCTGCGTCCCGAAGGGCGCGCGGCGGTAGCATCCGATTATCCGCAGATCGACCAGCCCGGCAGCTTCCCGCTCGAAGACCTGAGCTACGGGCCGGCCTTTGCCGCGCTAATGCGCGAACTCGAGGGCGAGCGGGTGCGCCGCGCGTTCGCCGAAAAATTCGCGCTCGATCTGTCCGGCCGGCCGACCATGATCACCGTGCGCGGCCAGGCCCGGCCCTCGGACGGCAGCATCCATGCCGACAGCGCGACCAAGCTCATCACCGTGCTGCTCTACATGAACGAGGCGTGGGAGGCGCCGGGCGGGCGGCTGCGCCTGCTGCGCCGGCCGGACGACATGGAAAGCACGGTCGCCGAGGTCCCGCCCAGCGCCGGAACGCTGTTGGCGTTCCGCGTCACGCCCCATTCCTGGCACGGCCACAAGCCGGCCAGCGGCGCGCGCCGGGTGGTGCAGCTCAACTGGGTGACGAGCGCCGGCGTTGTGCGGCGCGAAAGGTTGCGCCACGGGGTCTCGGCGCGCCTAAAACGCCTCTTCGGTTGAAGCGTTTTTTTAATAATTTCTAGCCTAGGCTTTGGACATCGCGGCGCCCTATCGCCGACGCTTCGGCGACCGCGCCGCACGTCGAGTGTGAGTGACGTGACGGGAACCGTAGCAAGACGCGGCCTTGTGCCGAAAAAGAAGCAACGCAGCCTGCCGACCTGGATGACGGTCCTGATGGTCGTGGTGCTGGGCGTGCTCGTCTATGGCATGTTCGCGCCGAAGACGCCGAACGCCTTCGACAGCCCCGCGGCACAGACGAACCCGCAAGGCGCGCCCTGGCAGCAGCCGCGCCCGTTCTGACGCCGAACGCGGCGGGCGAGCGTTTTCCGAGGGCGATGGTCCGCGGCATCGTCCGGGCAGTACCGCGAGTTGACGGGCACGATCCGCGGCCCCCATCGCGCCAACCGCAGCAAACCGGCGGCTCAGCGTCCGGGAGATAGCGCGCCCGCCACGCACGACGCGAACGCAGCCTGAAGCGCCGCTTCGTCGAGATTGCGGCCGATGAGGACGAGACGGCTCGCGCGCCGCTCGTCCGTCCGCCACGGGCGCTGGAACTCGCATTCCTGCAGCATGTGCACCGATTGGAAGACGAGCTGGCGTGCCTCGCCGGCGACGTCGAGGATGCCCTTGCCGCGCAGGATGTCCTGGCCGCGCGCGGCAACGAGATCGGCAAGGAAGGCGCGCACCTTGCCGCCGTCGAACGGCGCGGCGCCGGCGAGCGACACGCTGCGGATCCCGGCGCCATGCTCGTGCGCGTGGCCGGAGGGATCGAGGAAATCGGGTTCGAGCGCCACGATGCGCTCGAGCTCGAAGCCGCCGCGCCGCAAAACCTTGTCGAGCGCCACGTCGGCGCGCACGGCGCGGTGAATGGGGGCGAGCGCGTTGATCGCGCGCAGGCGCGCTTCGATCGCCGGCAACTCGTCGCCTGCCACGAGCTCGGTCTTGTTGAGCACGATCTGGTCGGCGAAGGCGATCTGCTCCGCGGCCTCCGCGCTGTCGGCAAGGCGCAGGAGGATGTGCTTCGCATCGACCACCGTCGTCACGGAATCGAGCGCGGTGCGCGCGAGGAGGAACTGGTCGAGGAAGAAAGTCTGCGCGACCGGCCCCGGATCGGCGAGGCCGCTCGTCTCCACCACGATCGCGTCGAACCCGCCCGGCCGCGCCAGAAGTCCGTGCGCGATGCGCACGAGATCGCCGCGCACGGTGCAGCAGACGCAGCCATTGTTGAGCTCGAACAATTCCTCGTCGCCGCGCACGATCAGATCGTTGTCGATGCCGATCGCGCCGAACTCGTTGACGATCACGGCATAGCGCAGCCCGTGATCCTCCGTGAGGATGCGGTTCAAAAGCGTCGTCTTGCCGGCGCCCAGATGGCCGGTCAGCACCGTGACGGGAATGCGCTCGCTCATTCCCACGGCAGGAGCGAGGCGTGGATCACGTCCTTGACGCCCTTGCCGCCGACCGAGCGGATGGCGAGGTCCACGTCCTTTAGGCCGAAGCGGTGCGTCGTCACCTTCTCGAGCGGGAAGCGCTTGGACGCAAGCTGCTCCAGCGCCAGCTCGCACGCCTTGTAGCTGTGGCCGCGCGCGCTCTTGATGGTGATGAACTTCACCGTGACCTTGGCGAGCGGGAAATTCGGGAATTCCGCCATCTCGCCCTGGACGACGATGGTGCCGCCCTTGCGCTTCAAGGCTTCGACGGCGAGCAGGATCGGGATCGTGCCCGCGCCCGAGGTGCAGTCGAGCGCCACATCGACGCCCTTGCCGCCGGTGATCGCCATGATGCGCTCCAACGGGTTCTCGCGCTCGACATCGATCACGTGATCGGCGCCGAGCGCTTTCGCCACTTCGAGGCGCGCGCCGTCCTTGGCCGTGCCGGTGACGATGATGAGGCTGGCGCCCGCCTGCTTGCAGATCACCGTCTGCGACAGACCCTGCTGCCCCGGGCCCTGGATCAGCACGGTCGAGTTGTAGCCGACGCCGCCGTCGAACAATGACCACTCGACGCCGTTCGCCATTGGCGTCACGAGCCCGGCGAGCTCGGGCGTGACGCCCTTCGGCACGCGATGCACGACCGAGTTCCACGGCAGGAAGACATAATGCGCGAAGCCGCCCCACAGATGCGGCGCCTTCTCGGCCGAGGTGTAGCCATAGCGGATCGCATCGGGATTGCCGCGCCAGTCGGTATTCTCGCAATGCCGGTATTGGCCGAGGTGGCACCATTCGCATTTTCCGCATGCGACATAGTGTTCGACGAAGACGAGATCGCCTTCCTTGAAGCCCTTGCGCTGCGTGAATTCGCGGCCGGCCTTGGCGATCGTGCCGATATTCTCGTGCCCCATGATGACCGGCGCGGGCGTCGGCGGGTGCTGATAGAGCTTCACGTCGGTGCCGCAGATGCCGGCCACCTCCATGCGCATCAAGGCGGCGTCGGCCGGGATGTCGGGCATCGGGTATTCGCGCAGCTCGGTCTTGCCCGGACCGGTGCGCACGGCCGCCAGCACTTGTTCCGCCACCACGACCTCCCGCTATAATTCCGGCGCGGTCATTCTAGCTGTCGCATGCTCGGTGTCGTCAACAAGGGTGCGGACCAGGCCGAGGCGCTCGCGCGCGTCGAGCGCTGGACGCGCGCGCGCTTCACGCTGCCGGACGATGCCGCGGTCATGGTGTCGGAGCTTGCCTGCGCCGTGCCGGGCTGTCCGCCGGTCGAGACCGTGGTCGGGTTCTGGATCGACGGCGGCAAGCGCCATCACTACAAGGTGTTCAAGCCGATCCGCGAGATCGTCGAGGACGATTTGCCGCCTTCGTGGCTCAGGCCCGCGCTCGCCGAGATGCCGATGCTCGGCTGCGAGTGCTGCTAGGAGAGGGGAGAGCGTTTCATGTATCGCTTGCTTCTGGCGCTGGGGCTGCTCATCGGCGCTTCATGCGCGGCGGCGGCGCGCGTCGAGCCGTTCCCGGCGGGCTTTCCACGCGCAACTGATCCCGACCAACGGCACGAGCCTTTATGTGCGCGTCGGAGGGCGCGGGCCCGCCGTGGTCATGCTGCACGGCTTCGGCGACACCGGCGATATGTGGGCGCCGCTTGCCCGCGTGCTGATGAAGGACCACACCGTCGTCGTCCCCGATCTGCGCGGCATGGGCCTCTCGGCGCATCCCGACGGCGGCTACACGAAAAAGAATCAGGGCGTCGACATCGCCGGCGTGCTCGATCGTCTGAAGATCGAGAAAGCCGATCTCGTCACGCACGATATCGGCAACATGGTCGGCTACACCTTCGCGGTCCAATTCCCCGCGCGCGTGACCCGGTGGGTCGTGATGGATGCGCCGTTGCCCGGCATCGGCGACTGGGACACCATCATCCGCGATCCGCGCCTCTGGCATTTCAATTTCCGCGGGCCCGACGAGGAGCGTCTCGTCGCCGGCCGCGAACGCATCTATCTCGATCGCTTCTGGGACGAGCTTTCGGCAAACCCGAAGGCGATCGACGAGGCGACGCGCAACCACTACGCGGCGCTCTATGCGCGGCCGCACGCCATGCACGACGCGTTCGAGCAGTTCGGCGCCTTCGCGCAAGACGCAGCCGACAACAAGGACCTGCTCGCGAAGAACGGCAAGCTGACGATGCCGGTGCTGGCGATCGGCGCCGAGAAATCCTTCAGCACCGCCATGGCCGGCGAGATCCGCTTCGTCGCGAGCGACGTGACCGGGGCGGTCGTACCCAACTCCGGCCATTGGCTGATGGAAGAGCAGCCCGCCGCCACGATCGCCGTCATCACCGATTTTATCGAAAGAAAATAGCCCCGCGCGTTGACAGGCGGGCGAACCGAGCCGATCATTCGCGGCGATCCGGGAGGAAGAGATGGCGAGCGCAGCGCAATTCCCAGAAACCCCAGCTCGCGATCATGAATGCCGTGCACGATCTGCCGGTGCTGGTGGCGCGCGACCAAGGCTTTTTCCGCGACGAGGGGCTCGACATCGAGTTCGTCACCACGCCGGGCATGGCGCAGGTGACGACCACGCACATGGTGAAGTGGGATTCGATCTTCGATCGCCCGCTCGACAGCGTCTACAACGACGGCGGCATCGACCAGTACCGCATGTGCGAATGGGGCATCATGAAGCGCGCGGTCGAGGCCGAGAAGGAAGGGCTCAGGCGGCGCAAGATCGTGGCGCTGGGCGCCTCGATGTCGAGCTTCGCCATCGTCGTCGCGCCCGACAGCCCGATCTACGAGCCCGAGCAGCTGAAGGACAAGCCGATCGCGGTCACGCCCAACAACGGCTCCAACTTCACCACGCTCAAGATGATGGAAGGGTTCCTCACGCCCGAGCACATCAAGACCACCAACGCCGGCACCATGCCGAAGCGGATCGAGGCGCTGCGCGAGGGGCGGGTCGCGGCGGTGAGCCTGATGGAGCCGTGGATCAGCGTGGCGCAGAAGATGGGCCTGCGCATCCTCATCGAATCCCATTCGACGCGGAGCGAGGCGGCGGGCGACGATCTCGACGGCCCGACCTTGGCGGCGATCTTCCGCGCCCAGGCGCGCGCCGTCAAAGTTCTGGAAAAGGATCCGACGCCTTACGTCCATTATTTCGTCGAGGAGACCGGCGGCTTGCTCGAGCCGCGCGAGTTCCAGACCTGGCGCCTGCTGCATGCGCCGCCCACGCCCTACACGCGCGAGCGCTTCGACGACACGTATAACTGGACCGTCAAATGGGACATGGTCGTGCCGGGCGCGACCTACGAGAACATCGTCGACAATCGCGCTTGGGAATAGCCATCCGCGTCCGTTTAGATTCTTGTGGGGGCAAGCGCTGGCAGACATGAGGATGCTGCAAGGCTGTTCGCAGGACCCAACGATGCGGCGCGTCGTTGGCAGGTTTGGACCTTTACTTCTATTGCTCGTCGCAGGTTGCGTGACAAACGCGAGCGGACCGCCCTTCGATCAAATCGCCCAAGGGATGCTCGCGGCTGGTTATGCCCGTGTGTACGTGTTCCGGGAGAAGGTCTTCTATGTGGTGCAAGCATCGCACATTGTCAGGGCTGACGTTGCGATCGACGGGCGGCCCATCGGCGGACTTACGAATGGCGGGTTTCTGACAGCCGACGTTCCCGCTGGTCGCCATGTCGTCTCGGTCGCCTCGCGCGGCGTAATTGCGGACCAATCCGTAAAGTATTTCGACGTTGCGAGCGGGAATTGTGTCTATGTCGAGGTCTATGACAAATCTCGCATGGAAGGTGCGCGCGCCGCCTCTGGCGCGGTCGGCGGAGCCGTTGGTGGCGCTGTGATGGGGGCGTCGCAAGCGCCGGCCGAAGGAGAGGCGACGCGCGCGGACATTAAGCTCGGCGCCGCGGGTGGGGCCGTCAACGGTGCGATAGCGGGAGCGGCTTATGGATTTGCGCCGCCAGCACCCGAAGGCGAAGGTCGAATTTGGGCCGTCGATTTTGCACCGGAAGCGGATGCTCTCTACATCCTGAAAGGTCTCGCGCTCTCGCAGTAAACCGCGATTGTGGGACGCCTCCTGCGCCGGGAAATCAGCCCTTGATCTGCCGCCCGGCGCGCGTGTCGGCGATGAGCGCCTGAAACGCGCCGAGGCTCGCCTTCGCGACGTTGGCGTAGGTCTCGGTCGTGGCGTCGAGCCACTTCTCGCCATAGCCGATCGCGGTGTGCGCGAGCCGCACGCGCCCGTCGAGCCACGGGCCGCCGCCGAACCCGCCGATCACCGGAATGGCGACCGCCTGCACCACGGCCGGGCCCGCGACGGGGCCGGAATTGGTGAAGTCGATGAGCGACGCGCCCGCATCTTCGAGCAGCCGCGCCTCGGCCACGAGCTTCTGCGTCAGGTCCGCGGTCGCGACGGCGCCGGGCGCGCTCTGCGCGCCGTACGGCACGCCGTAGCGCAGCGCCGTCTGCGGCGTGAGGCCCATCTGCGCGAAGACCGGGATGCCGGCGCGCACGATGGCGCGCACCGCATCGGGAAATTCCGCCGCCGCGTCGAGCTTGACGAGATCGGCGCCGCCTTCCTTGACGAGCCGGATCGCCGCATCGAGCGCGCTGTCGATGCCGCGCTGCAACGGCCCGAACGGGAAGTCGCACGACACGAGCGCGCGCGCGACGCCGCGCCGCACGGCCTTGCAGCAGACCAGCATCTCCTCGAGCGTGACCTCGAGCGGATTGGCGTGGCCCCACAGATTGACGCCGACGGAATCGCCGACCGAGACGAAATCGACCCCGGCGCGGTCGGCGATCTTCGCGAGCTGATAATCCCACGCCACCACGCCGACCGATTTTCGGCCGTCGCGTTTCATCTGCTGCAGCAGAGGGATGGTGACGGGGGTTTCGCTCATCCTATGAAGCTCGCAGCGCACTCTTGGCTCCCGGGGAGGGATTCGAACCCCCGACCCGGCGGTTAACAGCCGCCTGCTCTACCGCTGAGCTACCCGGGAAAATCAGAGGGGCTGGTGAATATAAGTCGCCGTCCGCCGGGTCAACAGCGATTTCGTGCCGGCCGTACTCGCGCGCCGCGCGCGCGTGCCGCGCCGCGATGAGCGTTTTCGCCGATTGCGCGGCGGGCCGCGGCCGGATCATCCTGTGCGCGTCCCGCATCTTCACCGGCACCGGTCCGTTGCGGCGGGTGGTTCGCGCGCTGCGGAGCGATGGCGATGGCGCAACCCGATGACGGCATCTGCCGCTCGGCCACGATCTGGCTCGAGCTCAAGGGCGAGAACGCGCTCGCGGAGGCCGGGCGGATGCTGGCCGAGGTGCGCCAGCGCGGCGACGCGCGGGCATCCGAGAGCTGGCTCAAGATCATCGCCGCGCTCGAGGAAATCCATCATCGCATGCGCGCGACGGAAGGCTAGGGGCGTGCGCACGGGCGCGGGTGCCGGAGATGCGCTAATCTTGCGCGGTGAGCGAAGCCGATCTCTCCCTTCGGGTCCACGGTCCGGCCGCAGGGCCGGATCGTCCGGCGCGCATCGCGATTGCGGCGGCACTGCTGCTGCACCTCGCCATCGCCCTCTGGCTGCTGTTCGGCTGGGGCGAGGAAGGAGCGCCCGAGCCGCCCGCGATCGAGGTGACGCTCGTCACGTTGCCGCCGCCGGCGCCGCCGCCCGCGCCCGCGCCCGAGGCGCAGCCGCAGCAAAAGCAGCTCACGGCGCGCCAATCGGGCCCGGACCAAGCGACCACCGCCGCGCCGCGCGCCGCCGAGGCTACGCCCGAAACCGAGACGCCGCCGCCCGCCGCGCCGCCGAGCGAAACCGCCAAGCCCGCCGTCACGCCGCCCGTCGCCAACGGCCTCGAGCCGCCGCCCGAAGAGAAGCCGAAACCGCTCGAGACGCCGCCGGCCCAGACGGCCAAACCCAAGCTCGCGCTGCGCGCGCCCACGGTCGGGCCGCCGCTCGATCGCATCCTCGGCGACAAGGACGAGACCGGCGATCCCTATCTCAACGCGCTCTGGTCGCGCATCGAGCGCAACCGCAAGCCGACCACGCCGGTGGGACCCGAGGGTCTCCATCTCGAGGGCATCACGGTGTTCAAGCTGCTGCTCGACCATGCCGGCCATATCGATGAGCTCGACATCGTCACCTCGTCCGGCTCGCCGCTGCTCGACGAGGAAGCGCGCCGCATGATCGTCGCGGCGACGCCCTTTCCGGTACCGCCGGCCGAGTATCCCGACCAGGTCCCGCTCAAAGTCACGATCCATCTCTACCCGCAATAGCATGGGAACGGGCCGCGCCATCGCGCCGCGCCCGGCGTGAGCCGAGATCTCCTGCCGCCATTGCTTCGTCGCTTCGCTCCTCGCAATGACGCATTGTTTCGATTTGGTCGGATCACGCTCGCGCGCGAGGTGGCGGCGCACCGGGAAGAGGTGCAGGTTGAAGCGCCGGGCGACGAGGCCCCAGAGCCCGTCCTGCGCCAGCAGCATGATCGCGACCGCGGCCATGCCGAGCAGGATGAGGTACCACGTGCCGTATTGGGCGAGCGCCTCGCGCAAGCCGAAATAGACCAGCATGCCGACGAACGGCCCCTCGAGCGTGCCGATGCCGCCGATCACCACCATGAAGATGACGACGACGGTCCAGTCGTTGACGCTGAAGCCCGCCTCGGGCGAGATGCGCAGCTTCTGCAGGAAGATGAAGGCGCCGACGAGGCCGGTGCAGCCGGCGGTCACGACATAGACCATGAGCTTCGTGCGGAACGTGTCGACGCCGAGGCTTTCCGACGCGGGCTCGGAATCGCGGATCGCGGTGAGCGCCAGGCCGTGGCGCGAGCGCAACAGGAGATAGGCTGCCGCGACCACGATCGCGGCGATGGCGAGCGCGAGCCAGTAGACGATGAGCTCGCGGCCGGCGCGGTCGGGCGCGATCTGGCGCACGATCGCCGGCGTCAAGCTCATGCCCGAGCCCGCGCCGAGCATCTGCATCAGCGACACCGCGAGCGCGAAAATCTCCGCCAAGACCCAGGTGCCGACGGCGAAATAGGCGCCGCGCAAACGGAACACGGCGAACGCCATCGGCAGCGAGATCGCCGCCGCGATCGGCGCCGCGAGCGCCAGCGCCACGAGCGGATGCACGTCGAGCTCGCTCGTGAGGTAGTAGAGCGAATAGCCGCCGATGCCGACGAACGCCTGCTGCCCGACCGAGACGAGCCCGGCATAGCCCGCGAGCAGGTTCCAGAGCTGCGCCAGCGCGAGGTAATAGGCCATCTCCGCGACGAGCCGCATCGCGCCCGGCCCGGCGTAGTACGGCAGCGCCGCGAGCGCCGCCAGGCCCAGCGCGAGGAACGCGGCGAAGAAGCGGCTTTCCCGCGTCGAACGCTCGACCTTCAATGCCATCAATCCCTCGTGTGCGGGAAGAACCCGCTCGGCCGGAGCAGCAGCACGACGAGGAACGCCAAGTGCCCCGCGAGAATCTGCCAGGTGGGCGAAAGCGCGCCGCCGACCGCTTGCGCCACGCCCAGCACCATGCCGCCCAGGAGCGTGCCCCACAGGCTGCCGAGTCCGCCGATGATGACGGCCTCGAAGGCGAAGATGAGGCGGATCGGCCCCGCGGCGGGATCGAACGTCTCGCGGATCGCCATCAGCACGCCCGCGACCGCGGTGAAGATCATCGCGATCGCCATCGCCACGGCGTAGAGATGGCGGTTGTCGATGCCCATCAGCTCGGCCGTGTCGGCATCGTCCGAGGTGGCGCGGAAGGCGCGGCCCAGCGACGTGCGATAGAACAGAAGCTGCAAGGCCGCGATCGACGCGAACGCCGTCGCGAACACCAGCAGCGGATAGGCCCCGACATAGATCCCGCCGAGCTCGAAGCTCTGCGTCTCGATCGCGCCCGCCTGGAGCCGGTAGGTGCTGGCGCCGAAAATCTGCAGCAGCAGGTTCTCGATGATGACGGAGATGCCGAAGCTGACGAGGAGCGGCGGCAGGAGCCCGCCCGCGAGCGTGAAATTGAGGAGCCAGCGCTGCAACGCGTAGCCGAGCGCGAACATCACCGGCACGACGACGACGAGCGTCGCGATCGAATAGAGGCCGGTCGCGTCGATCACGACGAGCGCGACATAGGCCGCCAGCACGATCAGGTCGCCGTGCGCGATGTTGACGAGCCGCATGATGCCGAAGGAGAGCGACAGCCCGATCGCGAAGAGGGCATAGAGCCCGCCCAACAGCGCGCCCTGGATGAAGATGTTGAGCCAGTCCATGGGCGTTCGCTCAGATCCCGAAATAGGCCTTCGTGATGGTTTCGCGGGCGAAGCCGCGGCACGGCGCCGTGAGCGCGACCCGGCCCTCCTGCAAGCAATAGAAGCGCGCGGACGCGTCGAGCGCGCGGTTGATGTCCTGCTCGACGATGACGAGCGTCGTGCCTTCGCCGCTGATGGCGCCGAGCCGCGCGTAGATGTCGCGGATGACGAGCGGCGCCAAGCCGAGCGACAGCTCGTCGCACAGGAGGAGCCGCGGGTTCGACATGAGCGCGCGGCCGATCGCCGCCATCTGCTGCTGCCCGCCCGAGAGCGCGTGCGCGGGCATGGCGCGGCGCTCGGCCAGCATGGGAAAGAGCTCGTAGATGCGGGCGAGCGTCCACGCGCCGCCGCGGCCGCAATAGCCGCCGATCAGCAGATTCTCCTCGACGGTGAGGCTCGGGAAGAGCTTCCTTCCCTCCGGCACCATGGCGATGCCGCGGCGGACGATCTCGTGCGCCGAGAGGCCGCCGATCGCAGCGCCGTCGAACTCGATCATCGCGCGGGAGCAACGGAGCGCGCCCGCGATCGCGCGCAGGAGCGTGGTCTTGCCGGCGCCGTTGGCGCCGATGACGGCGACCGTCTCGCCCTCCTCGACCGCGAGCTCGAGGTCGAACAGCGCCTGGAAATCGCCGTAGAAGGCGCACAGCCCCTTCGTCCCGAGCAAGCTCATGTGCCGGGCAGACCCATATAGACTTCCTGGACGCGCTGGTCCGCCATCACCGCGCGCGGCTCGCCCTCGGCCAGGATCTCGCCGAAATTCATCACGATGAGGCGCGTCGCGACCGACAGGAGCGCGTGGACGATGTGCTCGATCCACACGATGGTCGTGCCGCGCGCGTGGATCGAGCGGATCGTCTCGACCAGGTCCTGGCATTCGTGCTCGGTCAAGCCGCCGCCGATCTCGTCGAGGAGCAGGAGCTTCGGCTGCAATGCCAACGCGCGGGCGAGCTCGAGGCGCTTTCTCTGCAACAGCGTCAGCGTCCGCGCCGGCGCGTTGGCGCGGTCGATGAGGCGCGTATGCTCCAGCACCTCGGCGCAGCGCGCGTAGCTGTCGCGCTCGCTCGATCCGGCGCCGAAGATGGCGCCCACGAGCACGTTCTCGAACACCGTCATGTTCGCGAACGGATGCGGGATCTGGTACGAGCGGCCGATGCCGAGGCGCGAGCGCCGATGCGGGCTCACGCGCGTGATGTCGGCCCCGGCAAAGACGACGCGGCCGCTGTCGGGCGCGACATCGCCCGTGATGATGTTGAACATCGTCGTCTTGCCGGCGCCGTTGGGGCCGATGACGGCGAGCGCCTCACCCTCCTCGACCGCGAGGGTGAGGCTGTCCGCTGCCTTGAGCGCGCCGTAGGTTTTCGAGACGGCGTCGAGCTGCAACAGTCCGGGCATTCACGCGTACTTGATGACCTCGAGCGGGCTGTCGAGCGGAATGTTCGGCGCGGTCTTGTTGTAGACGATGTTGAGGTCGTACTTGAACTTCTTGCCCGGCTTCCACTGCCCGCCGACGAGCGGCGTGGTGCACACGTTCTTGACCGGGTTGGTCGGCCCGCCCTTCCACGTGATCGGTCCGACCAGCGACTGGTAGTCGGTCGCCGCGATCGCGTCGCGGATCGCCCCGGGCTCGAGCTTCTGCGCCCGTTTCAGGACGTCGATCGCGACCTCGACGGTGGCGTGCTTGAAGCCGATCGGCTGCGTCCACTGCTTGCCGGTCGCGGCCGTAAAGGCGTCGCAGAATTGCTGCGCGGTCTGGCCGGTCAAGCCCGACTTGAAGGGATGATGCTGCGACCACCACACCTCGGTCGTGGTGCCGGTGCCGCGATCGCCCAAGGCCTCGACCGCCGACGGGAACAGCAGCGCCTTGGGCGGCGTCATGATCTTGGGCCGGTAGCCCTGCTGCGCGCATTGCGTCCAGAAGATCGCGAATTGCGGCGGATTGAAGATGCCGCAGCCGATGTCGCAGTTGCCTTGCTTGAGCTTCGTGATCTGCGCCGAGAAATCCTCGCTCAAGGGCGGATAGAGGCCGAGATCGACGATGTTGAGGCCCTTCGGCCGGAACACCGCGGCCATGCCGTGCTGCGGATCGTTGGCGGCGATGCCGTCAGGATCGTTGGTCAGCATCAGGCCCACGGTCTTGTTGGTCTCGAGCGACAGCCACATGTCGCCGAACAGGTTGGCGACCATGCCGAAGCCCCAGAAGAAGTGATAGGTCCATTCGAACCCCTTCGCCGGGTCGCCCTTGCGGCTGAAGAACCAGTCCTCCCACGGATCGTCGGCGGTGATGCACGGCACGCCGGCAAGCTCGCACTGATCGGCGACCGGGTTGGTCGTGTCGCCGGTCGAGGAGGCGAGCATGATGTCGACGTTCTCGTTGTTGATGAGTTGCGTCGCGACCTCGCCGGCGCGGTTCGAGGTCGACTGGCTGTCGCGGTAGAGGATTTCCACCGGATGCGTCTCGCCGGCCACGACGATGCCCTTGTCGAGCACCTTGCGCGCTTCGCCGAGGACCCAGTTGTCGGCCTCGCCGAAGGCGGCGATCGGCCCGGTCTGCGGGCTGATGAAGCCGATCTTGATCGGCCGGGCCGCGGCGCGCGCCGGCCGGGCGAAGAGCGCCGGGCCCGCGAGCGCGCCGGCCGCGCCGGCGCCGATAAGCTTCACGACCTTGCGGCGCGATGGATGCTGCGTCTTCCTTGTCATGGGTGTTGCCCTCCCTCTGTTGGGCCGAGTTTATCCGAGTGGGACGACGCCTTGCAACGAAGTGGATGGGCCGCCGCCCACGGGGTGGGTCAGGCCTCGGACACGAACAAGGTGCCGACGCAATTCTCCTCGCAGCCGGGCGGAATGAAGAGCGCGTCGACCGTGCCGCGCACGCTGCGCCCGCCGTGCGCGAGCTCGATGGTTTCGCCGCGCGACGGCTGCGCCGCGAGCGCGGCGTGGCCCGCCGTCACGTAGCCGGCGCTTCCCTTCGTCCGCAGCATGACGGCAAACGTCGTGGCTGGCATCGCTTGCATGGGCGGAACGTCACCATCGCGGCCGTTCGTCACGGACGATAGTGTCTCCGCGCGTGGAAAGCTGGCGAATAGTGGCTAACCGGCACTCACGAGTTGGGCCGTGCGGGCGTGGCGGCGCAGGCGGAACGCCAGCACGATCAACACGCCGCCGAAGAACAGCGCGTAGCCGCCCAGCCACCAGGTCAGCACGACCGCGCCGACGAAGGGCGCCCAAATCAGCAGAACGCCCCACACGATCGACACGATGCCGCCCAGAGCCATGAGCCAGCGGCCGTGCGCGACGTTGAGCCTGAAGGTGCCCGCCAACAGGAGCGCGCCGCTCACCACGGCCCACGCCGCCAGCAGCAGCACAAATGCGAGAAGCGTGGTCAAGGGCCAGAGAAAAGCGACCGCCGCGGCGGCCAGGTCCGCGATACCTTCGAACAGCATCAAGCCAAATCGCTCATGCCGGCTCGCCGCGCGCACGGCGGCGACGATGGCGAAGACGCCATCGACCAGCATGTAGACGGCGAACAGCAGCACGAGCGCCGCGAGCGTCGGCCCCGGCAACAGAATCGCGATAATGCCGAAGAGGAAGGTGAAAACGCCGCGCAACAGCAGCGCCCACCAGTTACGCGCCAGCGCGGCGCTCTGCGCCGGGTTGACGCCCCAGGACGCGAAGGCAGAAGACGAATTGTCCGCCGCCACGTTCGCCGCGAACGCTCCAGGCTTGGCGCCTTCAAAGGCGCTTCCGGGGCGCTTCGGTTGAGCCTCGTTTGGGTCGTGGTCTGTCATTGCTGCCTCGTTCAGGCTAAGCCGCGCGGCTCGCCGGAGCCGCTTATGCCTGCTTGGCCTACGCGGCGTCGGCATCCTGGCGCGCGAGCCACGCTTCGATCGCGGCCTCTTCCGCTTCATCCACATCCGCCAGTGCGATATCGATCGCGGCGGCGGCATACTGCTCCGCTTGCTCGGCGCGGTGCTGCAACTTGCCTATCTCGCGTTTGGTTTTCCACTCGGTGATCTTGTCGTCGGTCGCGTTTTTTCGCTCCTCCACCCATCCCTGCACTGCGGCTCGAGCGGCCGTGACCTTGGCGCGATTTTGCTCGATACGTCGCTGCACTTCCTCGAGATGGTCTTGGCCCTCTTGATCCACCTGTGCCGCTTTCGCGTCGATCTTGGCTTTAAGGCCGTGGAGGCCGCTGTCGATGTTCGTCAGCTTGAGGCGAAGGTCTTCGCAGAACTGATCGATCCGTTGACCCATGACCGTGTCTCCCGACTTTGCTGTGGGGCACCCCGCCGCCAGGATCCGGCGCTGGCGGCATTCTTGTGGGCGGGTTGCGGTGGACGATCGATTCAAATCAGCCAGAGCGAACGATAAAATTCGCAGATGGTCGTACTATCGGGTCTTGGCCCTAGCTCGTGATGGGAAAGCCTTGATCCGCGGAGCGCGGCGTTGAGCGTGCCGGAACCAGCGCGGATCGGCGGTCGCGGCCGCAGCGCAAGGTCCCATTCATGCCGGCTTTGTGGATGGAGGCCGGAAGCGGAATCGAACCGCTGTACGAGGATTTGCAGTCCTCTGCATAGCCACTCTGCCATCCGGCCGGGTGGCGGCTCATATAGGGCGGCGCAGAACGGCCCGCAATGTCGTTGTCATGTTCGCGGCGCGCCTATATAACTCGCGGCGCCGTTTGTCCTTTTCGCGATCCGATGCTCGATTACCGCGCCGCGCGTCTCAACATGGTCGAGAGCCAGCTCCGCACCAACAAGGTGACGGACGAGGCCGTGCTCGATGCTTTCCTCGCGGTTCCGCGCGAGCTCTTCGTGCCGGACCATCTCGACGGCATCGCCTATGTCGATGAGGATATTCCATTGGGCGGCGGGCGCTTCCTCATGGAGCCGATGGTGCTGGCGCGGCTGATGCAGCTGGCGGCGATCGGGCCCGAGGACGGCGTGTTGGTGATCGGCGCCGCGACCGGCTATGCGGCTGCGCTCATCGCGCGCCTGGCCGCGCGCGTCGTCGCGGTCGAGAGCGATGCGGGCCTCGCCGCCACCGCCCGCGCGCGGCTGCAAGAGCTCCAGCTCGGCAACGTCACGCTGCTCGAAGGCCATCTCGCCGAAGGCTATCCCGCCGGCGCGCCTTATGAGGTGATCGTGATCGCGGGCGCCGTGGCATCCGTGCCCGATGCGCTCGCGCGCCAGCTCGCCGATCGCGGCCGGCTCGTCACGATCGTCAAGTCGTCCGCCGCCATGGGGCAGGGCGTGCTGATGACGCGCGCTGCGGGCGTGCTGTCGCAACGCGCGGTGTTCGACGCCGGGACGCCTTTCCTGCCCGGCTTCGCGCCGGCGCCGGCCTTCGTCTTCTAGGAATGAAGATGCCGCGTCCGCTGCTTTTCACATCGACGGCCCTCGCGGCGCTTTTCGCGGGCGCCATCGGCGCGCGCGCGGAAACGCTCGAGGAGGCGCTCGTCTCGGCCTACAACACCAATCCGCAGCTCCTGGCCGAGCGCGCCAATATCAGCGCCACGGATGAAGGCGTGCCGCAAGCCTTGGCCGGCTGGCGCCCGACCGTGCAGTTCACGGGCTCGGCCGGATGGGAGCAGCTCGAGAACACGCCGCCGGCGCCGCCGAGCGCGCCCGCGCACCTGACGGACCAGCCGAAGACGGCCGACGTCAACATCACGCAGCCCATCTATCAGGGCGGCGGGACGGTGGCGAAAACCGCCGCCGCCGAGCAGACGGTCGAGGCCGAGCGCGCGCGCTATGCGGCGCTCGAAGGCACCATCTTCTTCAACTCCGTCCAGTCCTATTTCGACGTGCTGCGCGACCAGGCGACGGTCAATCTCAACATCAACAACGAGCAGGTCCTGCGGCGTCAGCTCGAGGCGACGCAGGACCAGTTCCGCGTCGGCTCCTTGACCCGCACCGACGTGGCGCAGGCCGAGGCGCGCCTCGCCGCGGCGCGCGCCAGCCGCCAGCAGGCCGAAGGCACGCTCGCGAACGACCGCGCGAATTTCGCGCGCTTCGTCGGCCACGCGCCGCAAAATCTCGCGCAGCCCGAACTCCGTCCCGTGCTGCCGCTGACGCGCGACGAGACGCTGACGCTCGCCGCGACCAAGAACCCGACCGTGCAGGCCGCAATCTTCACCGAGGAAGCGGCGCGCTCGACCGTGGTGGCGACGCGGGCGCAGCTTTTGCCGAGCCTCAATCTCGTCACGGACCTCAACCGCGCGCAGGAGACGGTCACGAACGGCCGCGAGACGACCACCGGCTCGGTCGTGTTCCGCGTCACCATGCCGCTCTACGAGGGCGGCCAGATCTATTCGCAGACGCGCCAGGCCGAGGAGAAGGTGGCGCAGAGCATCGGCCTCACCGACGATGCGCGCAACGCCGCGGTGCAGGCAGCGACGCAGGCGTGGGAGACGATCCAGTCGGCGCGCGCCTCCGCCTTCTCGCTGCAATCGACGATCGGCGCCGACGAGGTCGCGCTCGAGGGCGTGCGCCAGGAGCAGCAGGTCGGCGCGCGCACCATCCTCGACGTCTTGAACCAGCAGCAGGAGCTGTTCTCCGACCAGGTGTCGCTGGTCGACGCGCAGCACGATCTGGCGGTCGCGGAATACAACCTGGCGCAGCAGATCGGCACGCTTTCGGCCGTCAACCTGGGGCTGCCGGTCAAGCTCTACGACGTGCGCGAGCATTACGATTCGGTGCGCAACAAGTGGATCGGATTCGGCGCCAAGAATTGACGCGCGCGGCCCTGATGCTGGCGTTTGTGCGGCATATCGCCTAGTCTCTTCGCGCCCGAGAGAGCGTTACGCCATGGCCGACGAGAAGGGTTCGCACGAGCCGTCGATGGAGGAGATTCTCGCCTCCATCCGCCGCATCATTGCCGAGGACGAGACGCCCGAGGCGGGGGCCGACGCGACCGCCGCCGCCGCGCCGGCCGGCGGCTGGCGAGTCGCCGCAAGCGGCGAGCGACGACGTGCTTGAATTGACGGAAGTGGTGGAGGAGGAGCAAGCGGTGGCGAATATCTGCCGAGGCGCCGGCGCCGAACGGCGCCGAGCCCGATCTTCTGAAGCTCGAGCCCGAGCCGTCGCATGACCATGACGATGCCGCGGCGAGCGAGCGGGAGCGGCTGATCTCGGCCGCCAGCGCCGCCGCATCGGTCGCATCCTTGTCGCAGCTTGTCAGCCGTCCGCGCGACAAGGGCCCCGAGCTGCCGCTGGGCGAGGTCAACCGCACGCTCGAGGACATGGTGCGCGAGCTGATCCGGCCGATGCTCAAAACCTGGATCGACGACAATCTGCCGCCGCTCGTCGAGCGGCTCGTGCGCGAGGAGATCACGCGGCTCGTGCGCGAGGCCGAGAGCCGCTGAGGCGGGCATCTCCTTGGCGCGCCCAGAACTCGACAAGACTTTTCGCCCCGCCGAGATCGAGGCGGAGATCTATCCCGCCTGGGAGCGCTCGGGCGCGTTCGCCGCGCATCCGGAGAGCGCGCGCCGTCCCTACTGCATCATGATGCCGCCGCCCAACGTGACGGGCAGCCTGCACATGGGGCACGCGCTCACCTTCACGCTGCAGGACATCCTGATCCGGCATCAGCGCATGAAGGGCCGCGATGCGCTGTGGCAGCCGGGCACCGACCATGCCGGCATCGCCACGCAAATGGTGGTGGAGCGCCAGCTCGCCGAGGAGCAGTCGAGCCGCTTGCACACTCGGGCGCGAGAATTTCATCGCGCGCGTCTGGGCGTGGAAGGAGGAATCCGGCGGCACGATCACGCGCCAGCTGCGCTCGCTGGGCGCCTCGCCCGATTGGAGCCGCGAGCGCTTCACCATGGATGCCGGGCTTTCGGCCGCGGTGCGCAAGGTGTTCGTCGCGCTCCACAAGGAAGGGCTCATCTATCGCGACAAGCGGCTCGTCAACTGGGACCCGAAGCTGCACACCGCCGTCTCCGACCTCGAGGTCGAGAGCCGCGAGACCAAGGGCAAGCTGTGGTATTTCAAATACCCGGTCGAAGGGAGCGCGGGGCAATTCGTCGTGGTCGCGACGACGCGGCCCGAGACCATGCTCGGCGACACCGGCGTCGCCGTCCATCCCGACGACGAGCGCTACCAGGCGCTCGTCGGCAAGCGCGCGATCCTGCCGCTGGTCGGGCGCGCCATCCCGATCGTCGCCGACCCGTACGCCGATCCCGAGACCGGCAGCGGCGCCGTCAAGATCACGCCGGCGCACGACTTCAACGATTTCGAGGTGGGCCGCCGCCACGATCTGCCGCTCGTCAATGTGTTCGACCGCGACGCGCGCTTGAACGACATGGCGCCCGAGCCCTATCGCGGGCTCGACCGGTTCGAAGCGAGGAAACGCATCGTCGCCGATCTCGAAGCGCAAGGCCTCGTCGAGAAGATCGAGGACCACACGCTCACCGTGCCCTATGGCGACCGCTCGGGCGCGGTGATCGAGCCGTGGCTCACCGACCAATGGTATTGCGACGCCAAGACGCTCGCCAAGGCGGCGATCGAGGCGGTCGAGCGCGGCCGCACCGTGTTCGTGCCGCGGCAATGGGAGAACACGTTCTTCGAATGGATGCGCAACATCCAGCCGTGGTGCATCTCGCGCCAGATCTGGTGGGGCCATCAGATCCCGGCCTGGTACGCGCCCGACGGCCGCGTCTTCGTCGAGGAGACGGAGGACGAGGCGAAGGCGGCGGCGGCCGCGCATTACGGCCGCGAGGTGGCGCTCGAGCGCGACCAGGACGTGCTCGACACCTGGTTCTCCTCGGCGCTGTGGCCGTTCTCGACCTTGGGCTGGCCCGAGCGCACCAAGGAGCTCGCGCGCTACTACCCGACCGACGTCCTCGTCACCGGCTTCGACATCATCTTCTTCTGGGTCGCGCGCATGATGATGATGGGCACGAAGTTCATGGGCGACGTGCCGTTCCGCACCGTCTACATCCACGCGCTGGTGCGCGACGAGCGCGGCCAGAAAATGTCGAAGTCGAAGGGCAACATCGTCGATCCGCTCGACGTGATCGCGCGCTATCGGCTGCGACGCGCTGCGCTTCACGCTGGCCGCGCTCGCGGCGCAAGGGCGCGACATCAAGCTCGCCGAAAGCCGCATCGAGGGCTATCGCAATTTCGGCACGAAGCTGTGGAACGCCGCGCGCTATGCCGCGATGAACGGCTGCGCGCTTCAGCCGGGCTTCGCGCCGCGCAGCGGCGAAGCTCACCGTCAACCGCTGGATCTCGCGCTGCGCTCGCGCGCTGCGCCGCACGCGTCGATGCGGCGCTTGGCCGACTACAAGTTCAACGACGCGGCCGACGCGCTCTATCATTTCATCTGGCACACCTTCTGCGACTGGTATCTCGAATTCACGAAGCCGATCCTCGCCGAAGGCGACGACGCGGCGCAGGCCGAGACGCGCGCCATGACGGCGTGGGTCACGGGCGAGCTGTGCCATCTCCTCCATCCGATCATGCCGTTCATCACCGAGGCGCTGTGGCGTCATCTCGCGGGCGAGGAGGGCGGCATGATGATGCTGCGCCCGTGGCCCACCTACGATGCGGCGCTGGCGGATGAAGATGCCGCCGCCGAGATGGAATGGGTGGTGGGCCTCGTCTCGGCGATCCGCACCGCGCGCGCCGAGATGAACGTGCCGGCCGCGGCCGAGCTCACGGCGCACATGATCGAGAGCACGGCCGACGGCCGCAATTGGATCGCGCGGCACCGGGCGCAGATCCTGCGCCTGGCGCGGCTTTCCTCGCTCGATCCCGCCGACGCGCGCACGCGCGCGCAAAAAGGCGCGCTGCAAGTCGTGCACGAGGGTGCGACGATCCTGCTCGATCTCGCCGGCGCCATCGATTTCGACAAGGAGCGCGCGCGGCTTTCGCGCGAGGCGGAGGGCTTGCGCGGCGAGATCGCCAAGAGCGAGCAGAAACTCGCCAATCCGCAATTCGTCGCGCGCGCCAAGCCCGAAGCGATCGAGGAGCAGCGCGAGCGCGAGGCCACTGCGCGGGCCGCGCTTGCCCGCGTCGCCGCCGCGCTCGAGCGCATCGGCGTTTAGGTCCTTTCCTCAACCGATCTGCCGTACTCCGTCCAGAGCAGATAGGCCATGCGCTCCATCTTCAAGGGGCGCGCGTGAGTAGTTTCCGACGCTATCGGCAGATGCGAGGCGGCGGCACTGTCCGCTTCGCAACTTGGGCGAACCGGAACGCGTATGAGCGCTCGATCAGCTTGGCCCCGCAATCGCCTGTTGCTTGCCCTGCCGTCCTCCGTTCTCAAGCGGCTCATGCCGGAGCTCGAACAAGTTCCTTGCCGGCGCGGGCAGGTCCTGATGGACGCCGACAGTCCGCTCGATCATGTCTATTTCCCCGACAGCGGCGTTGTCTCGGTGGTGGCGGTCTATGCGGACGGCAGCATCATCGAGATGGCGACGATCGGGCGGGAGGGTTGCACGGCCGTGCAAGCCGTCCTCGGTGCCAAGACTTCGTCCGTCCGGCTTCTCGTCCAGATCCCGGGCAGCGCAACAAGGATGTCGCGCGCGGCGTTCACGCGGGCCATGGCTGGGGAGCCGTCCTTCCGAACTCTCATGCTACGCCTACCTGCAAGCGTTCCTCGAGCAGGTTCTGGTGTCGGTCGCGTGCAACGGCACGCACAGCCTCAAGCAGCGGCTCGGGCGTTGGCTGCTGATGATGCGTGACCGGAGCGATGATGACGCGCTGCAGATCACGCAGAGCCTGCTCGGCGAAATGCTGGGTGTCCAGAGGCCAACCGTCACGAACGTCGCCAAGGAGTTGGAACGTCGCCGGCTTGATCGAGCGCGGCCGGCGGTAGGTCACGATCCTCGATCGGCGCGGCCTCGTCGCGGCGACGTGCGAATGCTATCAGTTGGTCCGGGCGCGCATCGCTTTTCACCTGCCCAAGACCTACGGGTGAGAAGCGCGCCCGGCCGCATCGGTAATCTACATTACCGACAATCCCCTCCGACGATTCTACAATCGGACCCGGTCGGCCGCTGTCGCAAGCGCACCGACAGACTTGGGCGATAGGCGGGTTGCCATGGTCGTCGTGGAAATTGCCGGAATTAAGACTGGCGGTCGAGCGACTGCATCATGAGGGTGGCGCCCGTCTTGTCCGATCCGTGCGGATTTCCGAGTCGTTCGACGGCACATCCACCTGGGAGGGGATCGTGCACACATTTGTATTGATGGGCCACCCGACCGCCACCCATGCCTATGCCTGGTCTGCGCCGATCGAAGGCAGCACCGAGCGCCAAGTACATCGCGGTTCTGAATATCCCGCCGATCACCTCCCCGGTCGAAGCGGTACGGGCGACGGTCACGCGGAAAGGGTGATGCGCCTCCGAGCGTGAGCGCCCCCTGAGCGACCGTTTGAGTAGATTCCGAAGCTACTTTCGCCGGTCATTGCGCGGCATGGTTGCATTGCATGGGTGATCATGCGGACCTTCCTCGGCGGCCGGCGGATCGTCGACTGGCCGCGCGGGACCGCATATGAGAAATGCGGCTCGATGAGGCCGGGACGCGCCGTTCTCGTGCTCGCGCTCTACGCGGCCGTGCTTGGCGCGTGCGCGATCGAGCCGCGTATTCCCTTCACCGCGGCCGACCAGATGGCGGCGATTTCGATCGGTGCGAGCAGCGTTCGCTACTGGGCTGACGCGCCGGGCAGCGCCTTCCAGGACTCGCGCCGCGCCGTCGTCCAGAAGGGGCAACCCTTCACCTATCTCGCACTGTCCGGCGGCGGCGGCAGCGGGGCCTACGGCGCCGGCATTCTGAATGGCTGGTCGCAATCCGGCACCCGCCCGGAATTCACCATGGTCTCGGGCGTTTCGACGGGCGCGCTGATCGCGCCCTTCGCCTTTCTCGGGGCCAGCCGCGACGAGGCGCTGCGGCAGATGTACACCAGCGGCGAGGCGGAACGCTTGCTCGGACGGCCGAATTCCCTCGGCGCGATCTTCGGCTCCAGTCTGTTCGCTCCGGAGCGGCTGCGCGACCTGGTCGAGCGCTATCTCGACGACGATCTCCTCACGGCCATCGCGCGTGAGGATAGCAAAGGGCGCCGCCTGCTGGTCGTCACGACCAATCTCGACGCGCAGCGCGGCGTCATCTGGGACATGGGCGCCATCGCCGCGAGCGGAGGGCCTGAGGCATTCAAGCTGTTCCGCGACGTTCTCGCCGCCTCCGCGAGCATCCCGATCGTGTTCGCGCCGCAGCTCATCGATGTCGAGGCGAACGGCCGGCACTTCCAGGAGATGCACGTCGACGGCACCATCAGCGCGCCGGTCTACACCCTGCCGGACGCGATCTTGTTCAGCGGCAAGACGATCGCCTTGGGCGGTGTGCGACCGCAAATGTATATCATCGTGAACGGCCGCATCGACCCGAGTTTCGAGATCGTGCAGAACCGGGTCGAGGCGATCGCGGCACATTCCTTCGCCACCATGGACCGGGTCGGAACCAAGGCGGTGCTCGCCCAGACCTATGACGTCGCGAGCCGCGAAAACTTCGCTTTCCATCTCACTTTCGTCGGCACGGACTTTCCCGACAGCGGCGGCACCGGATTTGAGAAGAAGGCGATGGAACGGCTCTACGACTACGGCTACGAGAAGGCCCGCGCGGGCTCATTCTGGGTGACCAAGCTTTCCCAGATCGCGCCGTCCGAATGACCCGCGCTCCCGCCGATTGCGTCTCCGAATAGCATCGCCGCCCGAAAGCGGAACCGCCAGCGCAAGCCACCCGTCGGACGGGAATCGCTTCGTCGCGTACCTTCCGCGCAATGACAATGAAGCGCGATGAAGGGCTGTCATTGCGCGCGCAGCGAAGCAATTCCTAGCTGCGCGCTCGCGATGACCGTGTCGCGGACAATTTCGTTGACGAAAGTACGTATGTGTGATATGTATACGTACGGAAGGTCGCGCGCGCGGGACGCGGCAGGGCAAGCCTCGGAAATCGGGGCAAACTGAGCGCCAAAAGTGATTGGAAGAGCCGGAAGGGCGATCTTGCGACGGGCCGGCGAGGCGGGAAAATGTGCCCATATGAACGTATTATGCATGCATATCAATAACATGCGCCGAAAAGGGCCCGTGCCCGAGTGCGCCGGGATAGGCCTGGATAGGTATTGGCGCGCGGCGGCACGCAACTCGGGCGCGGCGCGCGCGGGCAAACCTCGCGCCGCCGCCAGGCGCTCGCTATGGTGCGGCCCTCGGCGCAGCGAGTGGAGAAAAAGATGCCGAAGCTCACGACCAAGTCGGGCGACATCGAAGTCTCGGCGGAACGGGTGGCGCACATGGCCGACCGCATGTTCCGCCTGCAAGGCCAAGGGCGGCGCGACCACTATCTCGCCAAGGCCAAGGCGCGCATCGAGGCAGGGGCACGGGCGCAAGGACGATGTCGCGACCGTGCTCGCGCGCGAGGGCGGCGCGGCATGAGCAAGGCCTTCACGCGCGAAGGCGACGGCGAGGGCGATGACGATCTCGCGCCCGACGACGCGCCCGATCTTCCCGAAGGCGTCAAGAACTACATGACGCCCGACGGCTTCCGCCGCCTGCGCGACGAGCTCGAACATCTCGCGCGGGTGGAGCGGCCGAAAGTGGTCGAGACCGTGTCGTGGGCGGCCGGCAACGGCGACCGCTCGGAGAACGGCGACTACATCTACGGCAAGCAGCGCCTGCGCGAGATCGACCGGCGCATCCGCTTCCTGACCAAGCGGCTCGAGGCGGCGCACGTGGTCGATCCGGCGCAGCAGCGCAACCGCGAGCAGGTTTTCTTCGGCGCCACGGTGTCCTACCGCGCCATGTCCGGCGCGCGTCTCGTCACCATCGTCGGCATCGACGAGGCCGATCTCGAGAAAGGCCAGGTGAGCTGGATCTCGCCGATCGCCCGCGCGCTCTTGAAGGCGCGCGAGGGCGATACCGTCGAGCTCAAGACCCCGCACGGGCCGGAGGCGATCGAGATTCTGGAGATCCGCTACCCGGGAGATTGAATCCCGCCGTCACTTCTTGGTGCGGGCGAGGGCGTGCTGTTCCTTCGACAGCGTCAGCTTCTCGGGATGGACGATGGTCTTGTTCACCGCCGCGCGCGCGAGGGCGAGATTGGCGAACTCGGCTTCGCTCTCGCCGCGCTTCAGGATGTAGAGCATCGACACCGGCTTGGTGGTGCGCTGGTCGGCCACGGTGCGCTTCACGATCGTCCAGTGGACGCGCAGCGTCTCGCTTTCGTTGTCCGGGTTCGGCACGTCCTCGAAGCCGCGGTCCACCACCGCCTCGGTCGTGTAGAGCTTGGGCTCGGGCTTGTGCGGCCGTTCGTCGCGGCCGCGGCCGCCGCCGCCGGGCGGCCCCTTGCCATGCCGGCGCGGCGGCCCCTTGCGGTCGCGATCGCGCTCGCGGCGCGGGCCCGTTGCCGCGCGGTCCACGCGGTCCGCGCTCGCGCTCGCCCTCGCGCGGCGCAGGCTCGGCCGGTTGCGGGGCGGCGCGACGCTCGGCACGGAAATCGCGCTCGCGCCGGCCGCGTCCGATCGGCGCGCGTGGAGTTTCGCCCTCTTGCGGCGCGCCTTCGTGCGGTGCGGCGTCGCCCGCGGCAGCGGCCTGGCCTTCGCCGCCCGGTGCTGCGCCCGGCGGGCGCGGCCCCTTGGGCACGGCGCGGGCGCCAGCGCGGGCGGCGCGGTCCGCGCGCGGGTTGCGCGGCGGGCGGCCGCGTTTCCTGCGGCGCGCCGTCCGGCGCTGCGGAATGTGGTGCGCCTTCCGGCGGCGCGGCACCTTCGGGCCGGGGCTCGCCGGCGCTGACGGGTAGGGTGGAACCGCCTGCGCCCGGCGGACGCGGGCCGCTCCGCCGGCGTCGCCTGCGGCGGCGCCGTTGCGGCGCCTCGCCCTCTTTCGCTCCGTGCCCGGGCGCGCTGCCGCCCTCCGGCGCACCGCTCGGCGTCGGTGGCGCAGCCGGCGGCTCGGCGCTGCCAGGCTCGGTCGGACGGTCGTCGTCGGAAGCGTGCGCCATTACCCCATGACCCTGCGTTGCGCCCGGCACGCTAGCATGCGCCGCGCTCAGTGCGAATGCCGGTGGTGGATGTCGGGAAAGTGCGCGTGGCTGTGCACGAGGTCGCCATGCGCATGAGCATGGCTGTGCGGCTCGCCCGCCGGATCGCCCGCCGCGTGCGCGTGATGGTGGTGCGCGTCGTGCGCGTGGCGATGTTCGTGCACGAGCGTGTCGTGCGCGTGCTCGTGCGCGTGGCGCTCGGCGAGATGGAGATAGAGCCCGACCGCCATCAGCCCGGCGGCGGCGATGAAGACGGGCGTCACCGGCTCGGCGAAGAAGGCGATGGCGAGCGCCGCGCCGACGAAGGGCGCGAGCGAGAAATAAGCCGCCGTGCGCGCCGTGCCGAGATGGCGCAGCGCCAGTACGAAGAGGGCGAGGCTCACGCCATAGCCCATGAAGCCGATCACTCCCGCCGCCGCGACCGCGGCGGGGCCGGGCCAGTGCGCGCCGATGGCGAGCGCGAGGCCGACATTGACGCTGCCCGCGGCGAGGCCCTTCACCATCGCCACCTGCAGCGGGTCGGCGCTCGCAAGCTTGCGCGTGAGATTATTGTCGATCGCCCAGGCGAGGCATGCACCCGCGATCGCGATCGTGCCCCAGCCGAATTGTTGCGCCGGCCCGTTCCATGACAGGAGGGCGGCGCCAAGCAGGATCGCCGCCGCGCCCGCGCCGATGCGCAGATCGACATTCTCGCGGAACACGAGCCACGCGATCGCGAGCGTCAGCACGCCTTCGAGATTGAGCAGCAGCGAGGCCGACGAGGCCGGCGTCGCCGCAAGCCCGAACATCAACAGCACCGGGCCGATGACGCCGCCCGCGAGCACGATCGCGGCCAGCCACGGCAGGTCGGCGCGCCTGCAAGGGCGCCTCGCGGCCCTTGAGCGCGAACGACGCGACGAGGAGGCCCGCGCCCGAGCCGAGATAAAGAAGGCCCGCGAGCAGCCACGGCGCGACCTCGCCGACGAGCGCCTTCGCGAACGGCGTGCTCGCGCCGAACAGCGCCGCCGAAGCGAGCGCCAAGAGTGCTCCACGCGACATGTGCGCGAGCATAGAGGGTGGCGAGGGGGTGGCAAGCCGCGCTTCGTCCCGGTAAGGTCGCCGGCACTAGCGACGGGAGAGTTGCGATGCCTGACGATGCGCGCAATCCGAGATTCGACAAGGCGAAGTTGCCGAGCCGCCACATCACCGTGGGGCCCGAGCGCGCGCCGCACCGCTCGATGTTCTACGCCATGGGCGTCACCGAGGAGCAGCTGCGCCAGCCGATCGTCGGCGTCGCCACCACGTGGAACGAGGCCGCGCCGTGCAACATCTCGCTGTCGCGCCAGGCGCAGGCGGCAAAACGCGGCGTCGCGGCCACGGGCGGCACGCCGCGCGAGTTCACCACCATCACCGTGACCGACGGCATCGCCATGGGCCATGCCGGCATGAAGTCGTCGCTCGTCTCGCGCGAGGTGATCGCCGATTCCGTCGAGCTCACCATGCGCGGCCATTCCTACGACGCGCTCGTGGGATTGGCTGGCTGCGACAAATCGCTGCCCGGCCTGATGATGGCGATGCTGCGTTTGAACGTGCCGTCGGTCTTCATGTATGGCGGCTCGATCCTGCCCGGCCGCTTCAAGGGCCGCGACGTCACCATCGTCGACGTGTTCGAAGGCGTCGGCGCGCACAGCGCCGGCACGATGAGCGATGCCGATCTGCACGAGCTCGAATGCAATGCCTGCCCCTCGGCGGGCTCATGCGCGGGGCAATACACGGCCAACACGATGGCGTGCGTCTCGGAGGCGATCGGGCTCGCGCTGCCGGGCTCGGCCGGCACGCCCGCGCCGCTCGATTCGCGCGACCAGTATGCCGAGGCCTCGGGCCAGGCGGTGATGAACCTCATCCGCCTCGGCCTCCGCCCGCGCGACATCGTCACGCTCGAGGCGCTCGAGAATGCGGCGACGGTGGTCGCGGCCTCGGGCGGCTCGACCAACGCCGCGTTGCATTTGCCGGCGATCGCCAACGAGGCCGGCATCGATTTCGACATCCACGCGATCGGCCGCATCTACCAGCGCACGCCCTATATCGGCGACTTCAAGCCGGGCGGTAAGTACGTGATGAAGGATTTGCACGAGGTGGGCGGCGTGCCGGTGCTGATGAAGGCGCTGCTCGACGGCGGCTTCCTGCACGGCGATTGTATTACCGTGAGCGGCAAGACGATCGCGGAGAATCTCCGCAACATCGTCGTGCCGGTAGAACCAGGACGTGATCCGCCCGACCACGAAGCCGATCCTGCCGCATGCCGGCGAAGTCGTGCTGACCGGCAACCTCGCGCCGCAAGGCTCGATCTGCAAGGTCGCGGGCATGCGCGATCAGAGCCGGCAATTCCGCGGCACGGCGCGCTGCTTCGACCGCGAGGAGGATTGCTTCGCCTTCGTCGAGGCGCGGAAGTGGCAAGAGGGCGACGTGCTGGTGATCCGCTACGAAGGCCCGCGCGGCGGGCCCGGCATGCGCGAGATGCTGTCGACGACGGCGGCGCTGTCGGGCCAGGGCGCGGGCGACAAGGTGGCGCTCATCACCGACGGGCGCTTCTCGGGCGGCACGCGCGGCTTCTGCGTCGGCCATGTCGGGCCGGAGGCCGCTGTCGGCGGGCCGATCGGCCTGCTGCGCGACGGCGACATCATCGCGATCGACGCGGCAGCGGGCACGCTCAACGTCGAGCTGAGCGACGCCGAGCTCGCTCAGCGCAAGAAGGCATGGCAGCCGCGTGCGAACGAGTACCAGTCGGGCGCGCTCTGGCGCTACGCGCGGACGGTGGGCGATGCCGAAAAAGGCGCCGTCACCCATCCCGGCGCGCGCGCCGAGACGTTCTGCTACGCCGATATCTGAGCGGCGCTATCGCGCGGCGGCGCGGCCGCGCGCCCGAGCAGGAAATATGTGGCGACCTCGCCCAAGCCTTTCAGCTCGATCGTGCCGCGCGGCTCGAGGCGCCAATCGGGTCCGAGCCGGCGCGCGGTCTCGGCCGAGATCTGGATGCGGCCCGGCTCGCTCGAGGTCTGCAGCCGCGCCGCGGTATTCACCGTGTCGCCCCAGATGTCGTAGCTGAATTTGTGCTTGCCGATGACGCCGGCGACGACGCGGCCGGAATAAATCCCGATCCTGAGCGCGACGCCGGCCGTGGCCGCGAAATCGAGCATCTCGAAGGCGAGATCGGCGACCGCCTCGGCATGGTCGGCGCGCGCGTCGGGCACGCCGCCCGCCACCATGTAGGCATCGCCGATGGTCTTGATCTTCTCGAGCCCGCGCCGCTCGACCATGTCGTCGAAGGCGAAGAACACGCGGTTCAAAAGCTCGACCACGCTCTCGGGCGGGCGCGCCGCCGCGTACTCGGTGAAGTTGACGATGTCGGCGAACAGGACGGAAATCTCCTGGAACTGATCGGCGATCGGATATTCGTCGCGCTTCAGGCGGCTTGCGATCGCGGCGGGCAGGATGTTGCCGAGGAGCCGGTCCGACACCTTCTGCGCCGCCGCCACGCGCAGCTCGGCGCTGTCGAGGAGGCGGCGGTAGATCAGCAGGATCACCGCGGAGAAAAGGACCGCGCCGCCGAGGTTGAAGCGCCGGATGAGGAGCAGCTGCGCGGGCGGCAGGATCGTCTCGGGCGGCACGATCCGCATCAGCGCCGATGTCCCGAACACGACGGCAAGCGTCAGCGCGACGATGAAGATCCTGAGCGCGCGGTGCTGCCGCTCGGCGACGAGCGGCGGCAAGGCGACGAGCGCCGGCGCCCAGATGTCGATCCCGGCATTGGGGCCGAATTGCAGCGATGCGGCGACATAGAGAACCGATCCGGCGAGGATGTTGCTGAGGAAGGCCGCGGCCTCATAGCCATACCAGCCAAGCGGAACGGCGAGGAAGCGCACGAACGATACGCAGATGAAGGCATAGGCGAGACTTCGCGCAACGCCCGCGACGAGCAAGGCAACGCCGGTGCCGAGCGACAGAAGGCCGAGCAGAACGGCGGCGGCAGCGGAGACGATGAGGCTGCGGCGCCGCCGCGCGAGCGGATCGTCGCCCGCGCTGCCGTCGTCGAGGTCGAGGAATTTGACGCGCCGCATCGCGGCTCATGCTGGCATGCGCGCGCGGCCGGCGGAAGGGCGCGCGGAGGTTCCGGCGATGACGCGGCGTTCCTCACCGCGATGAATGATCTGGGCCAAAGGGGTACTTCGGCGCCTTGTGTGCGGGATAGGCGCGGCCCACTTTGAAGAGATGGCCAGCACGTTCGGGATCGGAACGGAAAGAGATCAAAGCGGCGCCTATAGGAACCGTGCCATCCTGCGTCGGCGCGACCTCCTGCTCGCGACCGGGGCCTGCATTCTTCTGCGCCGCAACGCCTTTGCGCTTCCGACCGGCGGGCGTCGTCTCACGCTCAAGAACGCGCATACCGGCGAGACCTTCAACGGCCCCTATCGCGACGAGACCGGACTACTGCCCAGCGCGGTCGCCGACCTTGCCGTCTTCCTGCGCGATTTCCATGTCGACAAAAACGGACCGGTCGATGTCGGCATGCTGGATTTTCTCGCCGACGTGATGGCTGCGACCAATCAGAGCCGCGCGACCGTGCTTTCGGCCTACCGGACGCGCGCGACCAACGAGCGGCTCAAGGCCACCATGTTCGGGGTCGCCGAGCAGAGCCAACATCTCTTCGGCCGGGCGATCGACGTCACCTTCGACCGCGATCTTGGCGGCGCGGAGCGGGCGGCTCACATCATGAAGCGGGGCGGCGTCGGCTGGTATCCGCGCTCGCATTTCATTCATCTCGACAGCGGACCGCCGCGGAGCTGGGAGCTGGACGGGGCGGGTTTCGATCGCCTGCTTGCGCGCGGGACCATGGACGCCGCGTCTCCGACACGCGACCTGCTTGGCCCGCCGCGGCCGGGCCATATCCTGACCGAGCGCGAGAGGCTGGCGCGCTCGCACGCGCTCGCGCGCCAAGAATTCCTGCTCCGGCAGCACTGACCAGTCCTTCGCTTGACGCCGTGCTCCGTAACGGCGGCAAACATCGATGACATTGTCATGGACAGCGCGAAGGACCGCGGCTATCCCGCCGCCATGGCCGAAAATCCCTATCCCTTCGCCATCACGCCGCGAGATGGCGGCGCTGATCGAGGGCGATCCGCGCCTCGATCCGATCGCGCGCCAGTTCCTGCCGCAGGAGGCGGAGCTCGACGCCGCGCCGGGCGAGAGCGAGGATCCGATCGGCGACCGGCGTCTTTCGCCGCTGAAAGGCATCGTGCACCGCTATCCCGACCGCGTGCTGTTGAAGCCGACGCTCACTTGCCCGGTCTATTGCCGCTTCTGCTTCCGGCGCGAGGATGTCGGCAAGAAATCGGGCACGCTCACCGCCGCCGAGCTCGAGGCCGCGCTCGACTACATCCGCCAAGATTCCGCGATCTGGGAGGTGATCGTCACGGGCGGCGACCCGTTCGTGCTGTCGCCGCGCCGCATCGGCGCGCTCGTGGCGGCGCTCGACGCGATCCCGCATCTGGGCTCGATCCGCTTCCACACGCGCGTGCCGGTGGTGGCGCCGGGGCGCGTCAGCGCGGCGCTCGTCCGCGCGCTCGCGGCCGAAAAGGCCGTTCATGTCGTGATCCACGCCAACCATCCGCGCGAACTGACGGACGGGGCGCGGGCCGCCGTGTCGCGCCTCGTGCGCGCCGGCATCCCGGTTCTGGCGCAGTCGGTGCTGCTGAAAGGGGTGAACGACGATGCCGCGACGCTCGAGGCGCTCTACCGCCGCCTCGTCGAGATGCGGATCAAGCCTTACTACCTCCATCATCTCGACTTGGCGCCGGGGACCGGGCATTTCCGCACCGGGCTCGCCGAGGGGCAGGCGCTGATGCGGGCCTTGCGCGGCCGGGTCTCGGGCCTATGCCAGCCGACCTATGTGCTCGACGTGCCGGGCGGGTTCGGCAAGGTGCCGGCGGGCCCGTGCTATGTCCGGGCGGACGGCACGGGCTTTGCGGTGACCGACCCGGACGGGTGTACTCATGCCTATCCGCCGGGGACCCAACCGGCGCGCGCGATCCTCCGGTCCAAGTTGCCGGGCGCGGCGCGAAAGGTGTAATCTGGCGAAAATTGCGGGTATTTACCGTGCCTTAACGCCTGCGATTTCAAATATTCTCGCCATCCGTGTTGTGTGCGCATGCTAAGAACGACCAGCATCTCGCTGACACATAAGGAAATGCGGCGCGACCGGCGCTACGCCTTGCCGCCCGTGGCGGTGACGCTTGGCGACACCCAATACCGGGCGCGCAACTGGTCGCTGGGCGGCCTGCTGCTCGAATCGGCGCCCGCGGTCGCAATCGGCGGGCGGTTCACGGGCGAGCTCAGGGTCGCCGACCGTGATGGCGCGTTCGCGATCACGGCCGAGGCGGTGCGGCGCGACAAGGGCGGGGGCCTGCTCGCCTGCCGCTTCGTCGAGCCGTCGCAGGACATGGTGGGCGCCTTGGACGCGGCCGTGGCCGCACGTTTCCTGCGCCGCCGTCCTGCGCCCCCGGCGGCGCTGGGGGCCGCGCTTCTCGCCGCGCTGCTGCTCGCGGCGGCGCCGGCCGACGCCGGCGGATCGGGCGTGCTCGTGCCCGGCAACGCGCCGCTGCCGGAGTTCCGCCTCGATTTCCCCAACCTCCTGCTCGAACCGCTCGGGCCGCCGCGCGGCGCGGAGGATTTGCAGATTTCGCTCGATTCGCCCGACCGCGGCGTCATCAGCTTCCTGTTCTCGCCGCGCTCGCGCTTCGGCCTGGAGCAGGATTCGACCACCGGGACCAGCCGCTCCTATGCCGGCTTGTCGTGGAACCTGTTCGCCAGCAACGGCTTCTACAGCAATCTCAGCATCGCCGGCAGCGTGACGCGGCCGGGGCCCGAAGAAATGTACCGCCGCTATCTCGGACCGACCGTCGGGCTCCACCAGGAGTTCGAGCTCGGCTACCAGCTCGGCGACCGGCACAGCCTGACCCTGTCGCTCGATCACGAAACGTCGCCCGATCCGTTCAGCGAGCGCAACGAGCTCGACAATCTGCGCTTGCGCTACGGCCTCAAGTTCTAACGGTCGGTCAGCTCGCACCAGATCGGCGTGTGATCGGACGGGTTGTCGCGCCCGCGCGGCGCGCGGTCGATGTCGCAGGCCTGAAGCCGGTCCGCCGCCTGCGGCGACAGCAGCAGGTGATCGATCCTGAGCCCTTCGTCGGTCAGCCACTTGCGGCCGTAATGATCCCAGTACGTGAATTTGTGCGGCTCGGGATGGAACACGCGATAGGCGTCGACGAGGCCGAGATTGAGCAGCACGCGGAACTGCGCCCGCGCCGAAGGTTGCACCACGGCGTCCTTGGCGACGGCGAGCGGGTCGTACACGTCGTCGTCGCTCGGCGCGACGTTGTAGTCGCCGGCCAGGACGCACGGCATCTCGCTGTCGAGCAGCTGGCGCACGCGCGCGCCGAGGCGCCGCATCCAGGCGAGCTTGTATTCGTATTTGTCGGTGCCGACCGGGTTGCCGTTCGGCAGATAGATCGAGGCGACGCGCACGTCCGCGATCGTCGCTTCGAGATAGCGCGCCTGCTGATCGCTCTCGTCGCCGGGCAGCCCGCGCATCACCTCGCGCATCGGCGCGCGCGACAGCAGCGCCACGCCGTTGTAGCTGCGCTGGCCCAAGGTCTCGATGTGGTAGCCGCGGCCCTTCATCTCGAGCGCCGGAAACTCGGCATCGAGGCACTTGATCTCCTGCAGGCACACGACGTCGGGCTTCGCCTCGTCGAGCCAGGCGAGGATGTTGGCAAGCCGCGCCTTGGCCGAATTGACGTTCCACGTGGCGATCTTCACGTCCGTGCTTCTCCTCGACAATGTCGCCGGAGTGTCGAGCGGTTCGAGTGCGCCGATTTACCTGAACGATCCGCGGCGGCGAGCGTTTTTCGCACAAATCGGGGTTGGAGTATGCGGAAAACCCTCGTTGCCGCCGTGGTGGCGACGCTTGCGTTGCAAATGCCGGGCGCCGTCGCCGGCCAGGGCCAGGGCCAGGTCATACTCGGCATTTCATCGCCGCGCGGCATTCCCAATCAAGGGGCACCTGTTCTTCCCGCCGATCCCGTTCCAGCGCTTCAACCGGTTCCCGCACCGCTTCGCGAACGGATTTTGCTGCTTCGCACCGGGTCAGGCGTCGCCCCAGGTGATCGTGCTGCAGACGCCGGCCGCGCCGCCGCCGCCGCAGGCTGCCCCTCCGGCTCCGGCCTACATGCCACCGACCGTGGAAACGAACGTCGCAGGGAGTGACGATCGTACGCGGGGCGCCGATCCCGCCTTAGAGCGGGGCTTGGGGTGGCTTCAGCCGACCGAGAACGAATTGCCGCAGCCGCACGAGGTGGCGGCGTTGGGATTCTTGACCTGGAAATAGGCGCCCATCAGGTCCTCGACGAAATCGATCTCGGCGCCCTTCACGAGCTCGAGCGAGACCTCGTCGATCACCACCTGCACGTCCGCGCGCTGGAACACGACATCGTCGTCGCGCCGCTCGTCGTCGAAGCTGAAGCCGTATTGGAAGCCCGAGCAGCCGCCGCCCGACACCGCGAGCCGCAGGAACGCGGCAGGCGTGTTCTCCATGACCTTGAGCTCGGCGATTCGGCGCGCCGCGCGCTCGGTCAGGCTCACTTGCCGGTCGGGCGGGACGCCGTGTCCCTCCGCCATAGCGCTCTCCCCAGGGTTGGGCACCCCTTTATCTAGGTCTTTGGCGGCGAATGTCAAACCGGCGCCGGCACCCCGAGTCGCAAAAAAGGGGACGCCCGCATTTGCCTCGGCTCGCCGCGAGGGTCTAGGTTTGCGCGCGATGCCTGCCTCTTACGCATGCCGCCCCGAAACGAGCCGCGGCCGGCTTTATGCCGAGGCCGAGAGCGCGACCCGCACCTGCTTCCAGCGCGACCGCGACCGCATCATCCATTCGACCGCGTTCCGGCGCCTGCAATACAAGACGCAGGTGTTCGTCTCGCACGAGGGCGACCACTACCGGACGCGCCTCACGCACAGCCTCGAAGTGGCGCAGATCGCGCGCAGCATCGCCCGCGCGCTGGCGCTCGACGAGGATCTGGCCGAGGCGCTGGCGCTCGCGCACGATCTCGGCCACACGCCGTTCGGCCATGCCGGCGAGGATGCGCTCGATGCGGCGATGCGCCCGTTCGGCGGCTTCTCGCACAACGACCAGACGCTCAGCGTGCTGACGCGGCTCGAGCGCCGCTATGCCGGGTTCGACGGCCTCAACCTTACCTGGGAGACGCTCGAAGGCACGGTGAAGCACAACGGGCCGCTCGATCCCGCGCACTTGCCGCGCACCATCGCCGACTACGTGCGCCGGCACGATCTCGAGATCACGACCTGGCCCGGCGCCGAGGCGCAGGTGGCGGCGCTCTCCGACGACATCGCCTACAACAATCACGACATCGACGACGGCTTGCGCGCCGGCCTCTTCGCCGTTGCCGATCTCGCCGGCCTGCCGCTCGTCGGGCCGGTCTTCGCCGACGTCGCCGCGCGCCACCCCGGCCTCGAGGAGAGCCGCCTCATCCACGAGGCGATCCGCCGCCTCATCGACCGCATGGTGAACGACTGCATCGCCGAGACGCGGCGCCGCCTGGCCGCCGCGAAGATCGAGCGGCCCGACGACATCCGCGCATTGGGCCGGCCCGTCGTGGCATTTTCCGACGAGATGCGCGCCAACGATCGCGCGCTCCGGGCGTTCCTGATGGAGCGCATGTATCGCCATTTCCGCGTGAGCCGCATGGCCGCCAAGGCACGACGCATCGTCGGCGAACTGTTCCAGGCATTCTGCGCCGACCCGCTTTGTCTTCCGACCGAATGGCGCGCGCAGACGCAAGGCGCGGGCTCGGTCGAGACCGCGCGCGTCGTCTCCGACTACATCGCCGGCATGACCGACCGCTTCGCGCTCGACGAGCATTTCCGTCTGTTCGACCGCTACGCGACGACGTGATGAATCTCTTTGCGCATTTCCAAGGGCTGGTGCGGGCCGCGGTCGCGGAGCTGATGCGCGAGGGCCAGTTGCCGCAGGGGCTCGAGATCGAGCGTATCGCGGTCGAGCCGCCGCGCGATCCGGCGCACGGCGATCTTGCGACCAACGCGGCGATGGTGCTGGCGAAGAGCGCGAAGATGGCGCCGCGGGCGTTCGCCGAATTGCTGAAGGCGCGGCTCGAGCGCCTGTCCGATGTTGCGTCGGCCGAAGTCGCGGGACCGGGCTTCCTCAACCTGCGGCTCGCGGATTCGTTCTGGCACGCGCGGCTTGCCGAGATTCTGCGCGCGGGCACTGCCTATGGCGATTCGACGATGGGTGTGGGCCGCAAGATCAATGTCGAATATGTCTCGGTCAATCCGACCGGGCCGCTTCATGTCGGGCACGGCCGCGTCGCCGTGGTGGGCGATGCGCTCGCTGCGCTCCTCGCCAAGGCGGGCTTTGCGGTATGCCGCGAATATTACATCAACGACGCGGGCGCCCAGGTCGATGCGCTCGCGCGCTCGCTCCATCTGCGCTACCGCGAGGCGTCGGGCGAGGAGGTCGGCGCGATCCCGGCCGGGCTTTACCCCGGCGATTATCTCAAGGACACGGCGCAAAAGCTCGTCGCGCGCGACGGCCGGACATGGCTCGGCGCGGACGAATCGCTATGGCTCCCCGCGCTACGCGAGTTCGCGGTCGCCGACATGATGCGATTGATCCGCGACGATCTCGCCGGGCTCGGCGTGCGCCAGGACGTGTTCACGTCCGAGCGCGCGCTCGTCGCCGCGGGCGCGATCGAGGACGCGCTCGCAAACGCTGGCACAGCAGGACCTCGTCTATGTCGGCACGCTCGAGCCGCCCAAAGGCCATCTGCCGGACGATTGGGAGCCGGTGCCCTTGACGCTCTTCCGCGCCACGCGCTTTGGCGACGATGTCGACCGGCCGGTGAAGAAGTCGGACGGAAGCTGGACCTATTTCGCCGCCGACATGGCCTATCACCTCGACAAGCACCGGCGCGGCTTCGACGACATGATCGACGTGTGGGGCGCCGATCACGGCGGCTATGTGAAGCGCATGCAGGCGGCGGTGCAAGCGTTGACGGGCGGGCGCGGCGCCCTCGACGTGAAACTCTGCCAGCTCGTCAATCTGTTCGATCGCGGCGAGCCGGTGCGCATGTCGAAGCGCTCGGGGCAGTTCGTGACCTTGCGCGACGTAGTGGACGAGGTCGGCAAGGACGTGTTCCGCTTCGTCATGCTGACGCGGCGCAACGACCAGACCTTGGATTTCGATTTCGCCAAGGTGGTCGAGCAGTCGAAGGACAATCCGGTCTTCTACGTGCAGTACGCGCACGCGCGCGCTTCCTCCGTGCTGCGGAACGCGCGCGAGCTGTTCGCGGAGCACGAGCTTGCGCCCGAGGCGCTCGCCAACGCGCCGCACGCGCTGCTCGCCGATCGCGACGAGATCGCGCTCGTGCGCCATCTCGCCAACTGGCCGCGCGTCGTCGAGGGCGCGGCCGAGATGCACGAGCCGCATCGCATCGCGTTTTATCTGCACGATCTTGCGGCCGCGTTTCATGGCCTGTGGACGCGCGGCATGAACGAGCCCGCGCTGCGCTTCATAGCGAGCGAGGCGCGCGATCTGACGCGCGCGCGCATGGCGCTCGTCCAGGGCGTCAAGTTCGTGGTCGCGTCCGGTCTTTCCGTGTTCGGCGTAGCACCTGTCGAGGAGATGCGGTGATGTCGTATCGAGTGGATCTCGAGCCCGAGGATTTGCGCTCGGTGAGGCGCCAGGGTCCGGGCATCCGCACCGCCGTCGGCCTTCTTGTCGTGGCGTTGGCCGTCGCGGGGTCGTGGGCGGGTTGGCGCACGCTCCATACGCCCGCGCCGGGCGGCGCGATCCCGGTGATCCACGCCGACACGCGGCCGCTCAAGGTGCCGCCCACCGATCCCGGCGGCCTGCGCGTGCCGGACCAGAACATAAACGTGCTGAACGGCATCAACGCGCCCGAGCCCAAGGTCGAGCAGCTTCTGCCGCCGCCGGAAACGCCGCTGCCGCGCCCGGCGCCAAGCGAACCCGCCGTGACCGATCTGCCGGCCGCGCCGGCCGTCGCATCCGTTGCCGCGCCGCTGCCGGCCGCACCGGCCGCCGCGGCGATGCCCGAGGCGACGCTTGCCGCGCCGGCCGTTGCAACGGCCGTGGCGCCGGCGCCCGCCCACTGCCGCGCCTGCCGTCGCACAGCCGCCGGCCGCCGTCCGCCGGCGGCCGCGCCCTGGCATCCGCGCCCGCGACCGCGGGCGGCTGGCGCTTGCAACTGGGCTCGATGGGCTCGCCCGACGCGGTCGCGCCGGAATGGAACCGGCTGAAGCGCGCCCAGGCCGATCTCCTGGGCAAGCTCGCCATGACGAGCGTGCGCACCGATCTCGGCGCGCACGGCGTCTTCTACCGCATCGAGGCCGGCCCGGTCGCCGACGAGGCGGCGGCGCAGCGCATCTGCACCGAGCTCAAAGCGCGCAAGGTCGGGTGCATCCTTGTCCGGCCGTGAGCCGCTCGCCGCGATCTTCGGCTGCTCCGGCACGGCACTCGCGGCAGACGAGCGCGCGTTCTTTCGCGACGCCGATCCGACCGGCTTCATCCTCTTCGCGCGCAACTGCGCGTCGCCGGACCAGGTGCGTGGGCTCGTCGCCGAACTGCGCGGCACGGTCGGACGCGACAGCGCGCCGGTCCTGATCGACCAGGAGGGCGGGCGCGTGGCGCGGCTCGGGCCGCCGCACTGGCGCAAATATCCCTCCGCGCGCGCCATCGCTCCCTTGGGCGCGGAAGCGGCGCGGCTCGGCGCCCGGCTCATCGCCGGCGATCTCGCCGCGCTCGGCATAACCGTCGATTGCATGCCGGTGCTCGATCTGCCCGCGGGCAATGCCGATCCGATCATCGGCGACCGCGCCTATGGCGAGCGCCCCGATGCCGCAATCGCCTTGGGCCGCGCGGTGTGCGAGGGGCTGCTTGCCGGCGGCGTGCTGCCGGTCATCAAGCACATTCCCGGCCATGGCCGCGCCACGGTCGACAGCCACAAGGCGCTGCCGCGGGTCGACGCGCCCGCTGGCCGAGCTCGAGGCGCACGATTTCGCGCCGTTCCGCGCCCTGGCCGCGATGCCGTGGGCGATGACGGCGCATGTCGTCTATGCGGCGCTCGATCCCGACGCGGCGGCGACGGTTTCAGCGCGGCTGATCGCCGGCACGATTCGCGCTAGCATCGGCTTCGATGGGTTTCTGGTGTCGGACGATCTGTCGATGCAGGCGCTCGCCGGCACGATCGGCGACCGCGCGCGGCGCGCGCTCGCGGCCGGGTGCGATGCGGTCCTGCACTGCAACGGCCGGATGGACGAGATGACCGAAGTCGCCGCCTCGGCCGCGCCGCTGACGGAAGCGGGCAAGCGCCGCCTCGCCGCCGGCGAGGCGATGCGCCAGGCGCACCTCGCGCCGTTCGATCGCCGCCACGGCGAGCTGCGATTCGCCGCGCTGATGGGCGGGGAGGGGTAGGGTGGACCTGTCGGGCCTGCTCTTGCGCCTCTCGGTGACGGCGCTGCCGGTCATTATCGCGATCACGCTGCACGAGGCGGCGCACGGCTTCGTGGCCTATCGCTGCGGCGACGACAGCGCCTGGAAACAGGGCCGCGTCACCATAAACCCGCTGCGCCACATCGACCTCTACGGCACCATCCTGCTGCCGGCGGTGCTGCTGCTGGTTTCGGGCGGGCGCTTCATGTTCGGCTATGCCAAGCCGGTGCCGGTGGCGTTCGCGCGCCTGCGCCGCCCGCGCCGCGACATGGTGCTGGTCGCGGCCGCCGGACCCGCGGCGAATCTCGCTCTCGCGGTCGTTTCCGCGGCGCTCGTGCGGCTTCTCGCGTTGCTGCCGGTGGAAGGCACGGCGCTCGCATGGATCGCCGCCAATCTCTATGTCTCCATCCTCGTCAACCTCATCCTCGCCGTCTTCAACATGCTGCCGCTGCCGCCGCTCGACGGCGGCCGCGTCGCCGTCGGGCTCTTGCCCGAGGCGCTCGCCGTGCCGCTGGCGCGGCTCGAGCGTTACGGCATCTTGATCCTGGTGACGCTCATCGTGCTGGTGCCGGTGGTCGCGTCGGCGTCGGGCCATCGTCTGGATTTGATAGCCTACGTGATGGATCGCCCGTTAAGCTGGCTCATGACCGCGATGCAATGGGTGTCGGGCGTGCGCTATGACTGAGGCCGAGTCGTTCGAGGATCCGCGGCCGGTCGAGGACTCGGCCGACCTCGTCGTCGATCTCGACGGGTTCGAGGGGCCGATCGACATGCTGCTCACGCTGGCGCGCGAGCAGAAGGTCGATCTGACGCGCATTTCGATCCTGAAGCTGGCCGATCAGTACCTCGCCTACATCGCCGCGGCGCGCCGCCTCCGGCTCGAGATCGCGGCCGACTATCTCGTGATGGCGGCATGGCTCGCTTATCTGAAGTCGCGCCTCCTGCTGCCGCAGCCGCCGGGCCCGGACGAGCCTACGGGCGCTGAGATGGCGGCGGCCCTGGCCGAGCAACTGCGCCGGCTCGAGGCGATGCAGGAAGCGGGCGCGCGCCTTATGGCGCGGCCGCTCCTGGGGCGCGACGTGTTCCAGCGCGGCACGCCCGAAGGATTGCCGCGCGTCATCGTGCCGATCTGGGAAGCCTCGCTGTTCGACCTGCTCAAGGCCTATGGCGAAGGACGCCAGCGCAAGGAAACCGCAGTTCTCCATATCAGGCCGCCCGAGCTCCATTCGATGGACGAGGCGTTGGGGCGGCTTGCGCGCATGCTCGGCCGCATCCCCGACTGGCGCAGCTTGATGAGCTTTCTGCCGCCGGCGCCGGGCAAGGGCCTGGTGTGGCGCTCGGCGATCGCCTCGACCTTCGCCGCGAGCCTCGAGCTCGCGCGCGCCGGCAAGCTGCAATTGCGCCAGGATTCCGCCTTCGGCCCGATCTATCTTCGCAGTCCCCCCGAGGCCCCATGAGCCCCGAAACCGACGATCCCAATCCCGACCATCTGCGTCTCGTCGAGGCGCTGCTGTTCGCCTCCGCGGCGCCGCTCGACGAAGAGAGCATCGCCGAACGCCTGCCGGACGGCACCGATGTTGCCGCCCTCATCGCCGCGCTCGAGGCGCACTACGACGCGCGCGGCGTCAATCTCGTGCGCGTCGCCAACGGCTGGACCTTCCGCACCGCGCCCGATTTGGGCTCGCGCCTCAAGCTCGAGCGCAAGGTCGGACGCAAGCTGTCGCGCGCCGCGGTCGAGACGCTCGCCATCGTGGCCTATCATCAGCCGGTGACGCGCGCCGAGATCGAGGACATTCGCGGCGTCATCATCAGCAAGGGCACGCTCGACACGCTGATGGAGGCCGGCTGGATCATGCCCAAGGGCCGCAAGGAAACGGTCGGGCGGCCGGTGACGTGGGTCACGACCGACGATTTCCTCATCGCACTTCGGATTGGGCGGCCGCGGCGACCTGCCCGGCATGGACGAGCTGCGCGCGGCCGGACTGATCGGCCCGCGTACCGCGACCTCGCTCACCGACACGGCGCCCGAGCTCGCGCGCGAGCCCGAGGAAGCGGACGAGGAAGAGCCGCCCGAGGCGGCGGAATAGTCGCCCTGGCTGGACGTAGGCGCGGGCCGCGCCCTATATGAATAGCGATGTTCGATTTCGCCTGGTCGGAGCTCGCGCTCATCGCCGTGGTGGCGCTCGTCGTGATCGGCCCCAAGGACCTGCCGCGCGTCATGCGCACGGCGGGAATGTGGATGCGCAAGGCGCGTGCCGTGGCGCGCGAGTTCCAGGGCAGCCTCGAGACGATGGTGCGCGAGGCGGAGCTCGACGACGTGCGTCAGACGGTGGAGCAGGCGACCCGCTTCAACATCAAGGATGAGATCGAGCGCCACATCGATCCCGAAGGCGAGTTGCGCGGTACGCTGAGCGATCCGCTGGCGGCGAAGCCGCTGGCGGAGCTGCCGAAGCCGGCCGCCGAAGCGGCGGCGGCCGCGGCGCCCGCGCCCGCGCCCGCCGAGGGCGGCGCGCAGAGCGATCCGGCCCCGCCCGCGCCGGTCGAAGGCGGCGGGAGATAAGCGCTTGGCGCGCAGCGAGGACGATCTCGAATCCGGCAAGATGCCGCTGCTCGATCATCTGATCGAGCTGCGCAAGCGCCTCATCTATTCGTTCCTGGCGTTTCTCGTGATGTTCGGGCCGTCGTGGTATCTTGGCGAAGCCCATCTACAATTTCCTGGCGCAGCCGCTCTACAACGCGATGGGCACCGGCGGCGAGCATCACCTCATCTACACCGATCTGACCGAAGCCTTCTTCACCGATCTGCGTGTCGCGTTCTGGACGGCGTTCTGTCTCGCGTTTCCCATCATCGCGATGCAGATCTGGCTGTTCGTGGCGCCCGGCCTCTATCGTGACGAGCGCAAGGCGTTCCTGCCCTATCTTCTCGCCACGCCGGTGCTGTTCATCATGGGCGGCGCGCTCGTCTATTACGTCATCTTCCCGGTCGCCTGGCGTTTCTTCCTGAGCTTTCAGACGCCGGGCGGCCCCGGCACGCTGCCGATCGAGCTCCTGCCCAAGATCAGCGAGTACCTGACGCTCGTCATGCGTCTGATGCTCGCCTTCGGCGTCGCGTTCCAGCTTCCGGTGCTGCTGACCTTGATGGCGCGGGTCGGGCTCGTCACCTCGACCTGGCTCGCCGAGAAGCGGCGCTATGCCATCGTCGCCGTCTTCGTCGTCGCGGCGGTGCTGACGCCGCCCGACGTGTTCAGCCAGGTCTCGCTCGCGCTGCCGCTCATGGTGCTGTTCGAGATTTCGATCTATTGCTGCAAGCTGGTCGAGAAGAAGCGCGCCGAGCGCGAAGCGGCGGACGCGGCGGCCGGCGACGGCACCTGATAAGGGGGGAGCATGCTCGAGCTCTATCATGCATCGCAATCGACATGCAGCCAGAAGGTCCGCATCTGTCTTGCCGAGAAAGGGCTGGAATGGCAGGACCGGCGCCTCAATCTCGCGGCGCGCGAGCATCTGAGCCCGGACTATCTCGCCATCAATCCCAACGGCGTCGTTCCGACGCTGGTCCATGACGGCCAGGTGATCATCGATTCGAGTGTGATCTGCGAGTATCTCGACGAGGCCTTTCCCGACCCGCCGCTGTCTCCGCGCGATCCGGCCGAACGCGCGCGCATGCGCGCGTGGCTGCGCTATCTCGAGGAAGTGCCCACCGCGGCGATCCGCGTGCCGTCCTTTCACCAGGCATTCGCGCCGGCGCGTTTTGCCGGGCTGGACGAGGCGCAATTCCGCGCGCACGAGGCCGACGTCCGTCCTTTGCGCAAGCATTTCTACCGCCGCATGGGCCCCGAGGGATTCGGTCGCGACGACGTGGCGGCCGCGCTCGAGGAGCTCGACAACACGCTGAAGCGCGTCGAGGCGGCGCTTGCCAAGGGGCCGTGGCTGATGGGCCGCGACTACAGCATCGCCGACATCGTCTTGCTCCCGTCGATCGACCGCATGGCGGATCTCGGCCTCGGCGCCGATTGGCCTGCGAAGTATCCGCGCTCGCTCGCATGGTACGAGCGCATGCAGGCCCGGCCCGCATTCAAGGCGGCGTACTATCCCGGCTGCCGTCTGTCCGAGAGCTTGCCGATCCGGCGTCCCGTGACGGCGTGATGGGGCGCGATGGACGGCGCCCGTTGGCGTCGATATAAGCAGCGACCCATGCTCGACCTGCGCTGGATTCGCGATAATCCGCAAGCACTCGATCACGCCCTCGCGCGGCGCGGCATGAAGCCCTTTGCCGCCGAAATTCTTCAGCGCGACAGCGAATGGCGCGCCGTCCAGACGCGATCGGAGCAAGTGCAGGCCGAGCGCAACCGGCTCTCGAAGGAAATCGGCGCGGCCAAGGCCAAGGGGCTCGACGCCGCTCCCATCCTGCGCCAGGTGGCCGAGAGCAAGGACGAGGAGGCGCGCCTCGAAGCGGAAGCGGCGCGGCTGCGCGCGCTGATCGACGAAGTGCTGGCGCCCTTGCCCAACGTGCCCGCCGACGACGTGCCGGACGGCGCCGACGAAAGCGCGAACAAGCTCATCCGCCAGCACGGCGATCCGCCGGCGTTCGCGTTTCCGGCGAAAGATCACGTCGCGCTCGGCGAAGGCCTCGGCATGATGGATTTCGCCCGCGCCGGCAAGCTTTCGGGCGCGCGCTTCGTCGTGCTGTCGCGCGACCTCGCGCGGCTCGAGCGCGCGCTCGCCGCCTTCATGCTCGACCTGCACACGCGCGAGTTCGGCTATACCGAAGTGGCGCCGCCGCTGCTCGTGCGCGACGAGACCGCGTTCGGCACGGGGCAGCTTCCGAAATTCGCCGACGATCTCTTCCGCACCACGACCGGGCTCTGGCTCATCCCGACCGCGGAAGTGCCGCTCACCAATCTCGCCGCCGACACAATTCTCGACGAGGCGCAGCTGCCGCTGCGCTTCACCGCGGCGACGCCGTGCTTCCGCTCCGAGGCGGGCGCCGCCGGCAAGGACACGCGCGGCATGATCCGCCAGCACCAGTTCACGAAGGTCGAGCTCGTCTCGATCGCGCATCCCGATCGCTCGGCCGACGAGCACGAGCGCATGACCGCTTGCGCCGAGGAAGTGCTGAAGCGGCTCGGTCTCCCCTATCGCGTCATGCTGCTGTGCGCCGGCGACATGGGCGCGGCGGCGCAGAAAACCTACGACATCGAGGTGTGGCTGCCGGGCCAGAACGCCTATCGCGAGATTTCGAGCTGCTCCAACTGCGGCGAGTATCAGGCGCGGCGCATGAAGGCGCGCTTCCGGCCGAAGGACGGCAAGGGCACGCGCTTCGTCCACACGCTGAACGGCTCGGCGCTCGCGGTCGGCCGCACGCTCATCGCGCTCCTCGAAAATTGCCAGGGCGCCAACGGCACGATCGGCGTGCCCGCGGCGCTCCGGCCCTATATGGGCGGGCTCGAGACGATCGGCGGCGATGGTTGACCGGCCGATCGATCTCGCCAACGCCCGCATCCTCATCGCCAACGACGACGGCATCGAGTCGCCCGGCCTCAAGCTCCTGACCAAGGTGGCGCGCGCGCTCGCGCGCGACGTGTGGGTCGTGGCGCCCGAGCAGGAGCAGAGCGGCGCCTCCCACTCGCTCACGCTCTACCGCCCGTTGCGCGTGCGCAAACTCGGGCCGCGCCGCTTCGCCGTCGACGGCACGCCGACCGATTGCGTGCTGCTCGCCGTCAATGTCATCCTCAAGGACAAGCGGCCGACGCTGCTTGCTGTCGGGCGTCAATGAAGGCGGCAATCTCGGCGAGGACGTGACATATTCGGGCACGGTCGCGGCGGCGATGGAGGCGACGCTCCTGGGCGTGCCGGCGATCGCCATGAGCCAGCACGTGGTGGACGACCAGCCGGTCCATTGGGCCACCGCCGAGCGCTATGCGGCGGAAGTGATCGAGCGGCTCGCCGCGCTGCCGTGGCCGCGGCAGACGCTCGTCAACGTCAATTTCCCCAACGTGCCGCCCGACAAGGTCACCGGCATCGCCGCCACCTCCCAGGGCAAGCGCAAGATCGGCGACAATCTCGAAGCGCGCATCGATCCGCGCGGGCGGCCCTATTATTGGATCGGGCCGATGTCCGAGGCGGCGGCGGGCAAGGGCGCCGGAAACGGCCCGGGCACCGATCTCGCGGCCATCGCCGAAGGCAAGGTGACGCTGACGCCGGTCTCGCTCGACCTCACCAACAAGGTGGCGCTGCAGCGCCTCAGGAAGGCGTTTCCGTGACGGCGCGGAGCGAGCAGGTCGCGCGCCTCGTCATGGAGTTGCGCGGCGAGGGCGTGAACGATCCGCGCGTCCTCGCCGCGATCGAGAAGCACGCCGCGCGAGCAGTTCGTGCCGCCGGCGCTCCGCGAGCAGGCTTATGCCAACGTGGCGCTGCCGATCGGCGAGAGCCAGACGATCAGCCAGCCGCTCGTCGTCGGCTTGATGACGCAAGCGCTCGACGTGCGCGAGCGCGACAAGGTTTTGGAGATCGGCACCGGCTCGGGCTACCAGGCGGCGGTGCTGGCGCGGCTGTGCCGCCGCGTCTTCACCGTCGAGCGCCACCGCAGCCTGTTGCGCGCGGCCGAGCAGCGCTTCAAGGCGCTGCGCCTCCACAACATCACGACGCTCTACGGCGACGGCACCAAGGGCTGGCCCGAGCAGTCGCCGTTCGACCGCATCATGGTCACCGCGGCCGCGCCCGACGTGCCGGGCAATCTTTTGGAGAGCCTCGCCGAGAACGGCATCCTGGTGGCGCCGGTGGGGCGCGAGCGCGAGGAGCAGCAACTGCTGCGCGTCGCGCGCAAGGGCGACGGCTTCGACATCGAAAATCTCGGGCCGGTGCGCTTCGTGCCGCTGGTCGAGGGCCTGCCGCGCGCGTCGAAACGGGAGACGAGGCGATGAGCGAGCTCCGCGAACGGATCGTCGGCACCTGGGCGCTCGAGAGCGCGAGTCTACGAGGACGAGGCGACCGGCGAGCGCGGCCATCCCTTGGGCCTCCATCCGCGCGGCGCGCAGATCGCGACGCGGGAGGGACGCTGGATCGCCGTCGTCACCGCGCAATCCCGCCCGGTGCCGGAAAACGACGCCGAGCGCGCCGCGGCGCTGCGCTCGATGATCGCCTATACCGGGCGCTACCGCGTCGAGGATGACCGCATCGTCACCAAGGTCGAGGCGGCATGGAACGAGGCCTGGGTCGGCACCGAGCAGGTGCGCATCATGCGCTTCGAGGATGACCGCCTCCATCTCGAAGGCCCGCCGCAGCCGCACCCCAATCTCGCCGGCCGGCGCGTGCGCGTCATCATCACCTGGCGGCGCGAGGCGTAAGGGTTTCCACCGCGCCGGCGATCGCGCTAAACTCCGGCTATGGGCAAGGTTCCGTTTGCGGCTTTGCTGTTGGGCGTCTGGGTGGCGGCACTTCCCTGTGCCGTGCGTGCGGCCGATCTCGGCGCGCGGGGCCCGGAAGCGCAGTGGAAGAAGTCCAACAAATGCAGCCAGGACGCCTTCAAGAAATATCCTGACTACACGCCCGAAGCGAACGTGAAGCGCGAGGCGTTCCGCCGCGAGTGCCTGCGCGACCAGCACATCGCCGCGCCCGACACGCCGTTGCCGCAAGTCAGCGGAGCGGGACAGTGAGGTGCGGCGCGCTCCGCCGCCGCCGGCGCGAGCCGGCGCGGCGGCTCGGCGCGCTCCTCGCAATCTTCGCGCTCGTTCTGCAACTGGGATTGCCGCTCGCGCACGATCCGATCGGATTGGGGCTCGCGGCGCCGCTTCTGGGCGCGCCGCTGTGCCACGTCGGCGCGAGCGGCGCCGGCGGTCACGCGCCGCTGCCCGCTTCGCCCGGCCAGGGCGCGCTCTGCCCGATCTGCCTCGGACTCGCGGCGGCATCGAGCGCCGTTCTTCCGCCCGATCCGGGCAGCGCGACCCTCGCCGCCCTGTCGCCGGATGCGCCGCCGCCGCTCCGGCCGGCCGCTGCGCCGCCGTCGCCCGTGCTCCACGGCGCCGCGCAGCCGCGCGCACCGCCCGCTCTCGCCTGAAATCTCTATCCGCCGCCGCCCGCGCCGCTTCCGCCGCGCCGGCCACGGCGATTCGGCGAAACACGCGGCCCCATCACGGAGTCTTCAAGGCATGCCCAAGTCGAGAAACCTGCTGATCGGCATTCTGGCATTTCTCATCCTTGCCGGCGGGCTCGTCTATTTCAGCGGCGCCTATTTCGGCGGCGGCGCGCCGGAGCTGCCTTCGGTCAAGATCGGCGGCCCCTTCGCGCTTCAGGCGAGCGACGGCAGCACGGTCACCGACCAGACCTATCGCGGCAAGTGGCAGCTCATTTATTTCGGCTACACGCTCTGTCCCGATGCGTGTCCGACGGCGCTCAACGAGATCGCGGGCGCACTGCAACAGCTCGGGCCCGCGGCGGCGCAAGTGCAGCCCATCTTCATCACCGTCGATCCGGCGCGCGACACGCCCAAGGTGATGGGCGAATACGTCAAGGCGTTCGACCCGCGCATCGTCGGCTTGACCGGATCGGCCGACGCCATCGCCGCCGCCGCGCGCGAGTACCGCGTCTATTACGCCAAGGTCGCCGACAAGGATGCGCCCGACGGCTACCTGATGGACCACAGTTCCGTCATCTACGTGATGCGGCCCGGCGACGTGCGCTTCGTCGCGACATTCACCCACGAGACGACGGCCAACGAAATGGCCGAGCGTCTCAAGAAACTCATCGGCACCTCGTGAGAAAGGATTTTCCCATGATGCGCAAGTCGATCCTCGCCGCCGCGTTCGCGGTCGCGTTTGCGGTCCCGGCGCTGGCGCAGCAATCACCCATTAGCGTGACGAATGCCTGGGCGCGCGCGACGCCGCCCGGCGCCAAGACCGGCGCTGCCTATGTCACCGTCACCAATAGCGGGACGGCGCCCGACCGGCTCCTCTCGGTCAGCACGCCGGCCGCCGGCGTGGCGCAGCTTCACACGACGATCAACGACAACGGCGTGCATGAAGATGCGGCCGGTCGCGGGCCTCGATCTGAAGCCGGGCGCGTCCTTGACCTTGAAGCCGGGCGGCTATCACCTGATGCTGATGGAGCTGAAGCAGCCCTTGAAGGAGGGCGACCATTTTCCGCTCGTGCTCGATTTCGCCAAGGCCGGCCGGGTCGAAACCGAGGTAAAAGTCGAGAAGGCGGGCGCCATGGGCGATATGGGCACATGGGCGACATGAAGGACATGCCCGGCATGAACATGAAATAGGGCCGATGCAGACTCCGCTTCCGCTCTTTCTCGTGCTCGGCGCCGCCGCGGTCGTCGGCGGGATGGCGCTCGCCCGGCTCGACGCGCGCGGCCATTTCGCCGATGCCGGCGACGCCACGCTGGTGGCGCACGGGGCGGCGGTCTATGCCGCCAACTGCGCCTCCTGCCACGGCGCGCATCTCGAGGGCGCGCCCGATTGGAAGGAGGCCGGTCCCGGCGGCGTCCTGCGCGCGCCGCCGCACGACGAGACCGGCCACACCTGGATGCACAGCGACGACATGCTGTTCCACCTCACCAAGTTCGGCCTCGCCGACATCGCGCCGCCCGGCTTCGTCTCGACCATGCCGGCGTTCGACGGCAAGGTCAGCGACAGCGACATCGTCGCGGCGGTCGCCTTCATCAAGACAAGCTGGCCCGTCGGCGTGCGCGTGTTCCAGGCGATGCTCAATCCGCGCTGGGAGGGCATGCCCGCCGCGGCGCAAGGCGACGACTGGCATCTGCCGGCCGATTGCGGCACCGAGCCGATCCGCCTTATTTCCGACACGGTCGCGGGCCAGGCGAGCCGATAACGCGCCGCCGCCGCCGCTCGCACGAATTGACTGAATTCCCCGGTCCGCTTGGCTTAGACTGCGCCGGTCATGTCGGGCCGCCGTTTTGCTGCGCTGCTGGCGCTTGTGCTGCTCGCTTCCTGCGATCGCACCGAGCCGCCGGCGCCCTACGAGCTGCACACTCACACCGGGCCGCCGACGCTGTCGGAGCCGATCGGGCCGCACCCCGACCGCATCGCGGTCGCGAGCGGCGACACGCTCTATGGCGTGTCGCGGAAATATGGCGTGCCGACGCGCGCCATCATCGACGCGAACAATCTGAGCCCGCCCTATCGCCTCGTCGCGGGCACGTCGCTGGCATTGCCGCAGGTGAAGACGCACCTCGTGCGCGGCGGCGACACGCTCGAGAGCGTGGCGCGGCTCTATGGCGTCGACGTGAGCTCGCTCGCGGCGACCAATCACCTGCCGCCGCCGTATGTCATCCGCACCGGCGAGACCTTGATCCTGCCGTCATCGGTCGAGACCGCGGCAGCATCGCCGCAGCAGACCGTGGCGTCGGCGGCGCCGCAAGCCGTGACGGCCGCGCCGCTTGCGGCGCCGCTGTCTCCGCCGGCGGCACCGTCGGCGGCGGCACCCGCGCCGCCGGAAACCGACGAGCGCGTGCCGCCGCTCGCAGCGCCGCTGGCACCGCCGCCCGATGCCCCTTCGCCCGCGGCCGCGCCGCAAGTCGCCGCCGGATCGCCGCCGTCCGGCGCTGCGCCGCCCGCGTCGTCGCCGGCTCCATCCGTTGCCGCCGCGCCGCCGCCGCCCGCGAAGCTCGAGCAGACGGTGTCGCTGCCGCCCATGCCCGCGCCGGTTGCAGGCAGCGGATTCCTGTGGCCGGTGCGCGGGCCCGTTCTGTCGGGCTATGGCACGAGCGCCGACGGCAGCCACAATGACGGCCTCAACATCGCCGCGCCCGAAGGCACGCCCGTGGTCGCGGCCGCGGCGGGCGAGGTCGCCTATGCCGGCAACGAGCTCAAGGGCTATGGCAATCTGGTGCTGATCAAGCATGCCGGCGGCGTCATCACCGCCTATGCCCATCTCGCGAGCGTGACGGTGAAGCGCTTCGACAAGGTGGCGCGCGGCCAGGCGATCGGCCGGGTCGGCGCCACCGGCGCCGTGTCGCAGCCGCAACTGCATTTCGAGATCCGCCAGGGCGCGCGGCCGGTCGATCCGGTCGGCTACCTGCCGCAAGAGGGCGCCTCGGCAAAAGGCTGACGCGCGATCACATCTGGCCGTGGCGGCGCGCCGGTCAAGTTTTCCTTAACCCACCGACATGATCATGACGGCTGGCGGCGTGCAGGCGCCGCTGGGAGAAACGATGGACGGCGTCGCAACGATCGGCGATCCGCGCTTGTGGCTGCTCTACCATTACTGGCGGAGCAAGAAGGGCGCGCGCGCCGTCCCGGCGCCGGGCGAGATCGACCTCGCCGAATTGCCGAAGGCGGTGCAGCCCAACGCCATGCTGCTCGAGGTGGTGTACGAGGGCAGCCGCGTCCGCTTCCGCTACCAGCGTGTCGGCCGCGTCTTCTGGCGTCACGCCAAGCGCGAGCCGGTGGGCGAGTATGTCGGCGACATCCTGCCGGCGACGGCGGGCTATCGCGATTACGTCGTCGGCATCTACGAGGAAATGGCGGCGACGTGCCGGCCGCTCTACACCGAGAACCTGTTCGTCCTGCGCCACGGACAGAGCGACCCGATCGCGACGAAGCGCGTGAGCCTGCCGCTGTCGCGCGACGGCAGCAAGGTGCACGCCGTGCTGGCGGGCCATGTGTTCGATTACGGCGCCCATGGCGATGACGCCATGGCGCTCGTCACCGGCATCAAGGAAGGCGTTCGCGTCGTCCTCGACTAGCGTAATCGCTGGGGATTGAAAAACTTCTGCGTCGCCCCCGCGCAAGCGAGGGCCGAGAGGCGCCGTCACGCCGATTGGGCGGATGGTCCCATCTCCTGCTCGCGCGTCGTGAGCTGGATGAACAACGTGCCCTTCCGATTGAGCGACAGGTCCGGATTGGTCATGCCATGCGCCTTCAGGACATGGAGCTGAGCCCGCAACGGATCATACTTGCCCTTCTTGCCGCCCTTCTGGGCCTGCTCGATGCGGCGCTCGGCCTCGCCCATCTCGCGCAGGATGAGCAGCGACAGCCGCTCGGTCACGCCCATGGCGCGAAGCTCGGCGCGCATGTCCGCGATCGTCATGTCTTCGGGCTCTTTCATGCTTCCCCTTTTCTTGTGCGGGCTTGATATCGGCGCGGCCGCGCCCGGGCGCCAGTGGCAATATCGGGAGAACAACCGCGCCGCGGCGAAATCCCGCCGTGCCATCCTTACGATTTTCGGGCGCGCGGGGCATGCTTCTTTCGTGGGTCAGCCATCGCGCGGGCGATGGTCACGGAAGTTTCTTGCCGAGCCTGCCGGCCAGATCCTGGATGTATTGCCAGGCGACGCGGCCCGAGCGCGCGCCGCGCGTGATCGCCCATTCGGCCGCCTCGCGCCGCATCTGCTCGGGCGCATGCGCGAGGCCGTAGCGCCGCGCATAGGCCTGCACCATCGCCTGGTACGTATCCTGATCGCAGGCGTGAAAGCCGAGCCACAGGCCGAACCGGTCGGACAGAGAGACTCTCTCCTCGGCCGTCTCGGCCGGGTGCAGCGCGGTCGAGCGCTCGTTCTCGCTCATGTCGCGCGGCAGGAGATGGCGGCGGTTCGACGTGGCATAGAACACGACATTGTCGGGCCGCCCCTCGATGCCGCCCTCGAGCACCGCCTTCAGCGACTTGTAGCTCGTGTCCTCCTGATCGAACGAGAGATCGTCGCAGAAGAGCACGACGCGCCGCGGCGCGAGGCGCAGGAGCGAAAGGAGGCGCGGCAGGCTCGTGATGTCCTCGCGGTGGATCTCGACCAGGACGAGCGGCGCCGTTCGCCCTTCGTTGACCGCCGCGTGCGCCGCCTTGACGAGCGAGCTCTTGCCCATGCCGCGCGCGCCCCACAGCAGCACGTTGTTGGCCGGGAGCCCGTCGGCGAAGCGGCGCGTGTTGTCGAGCAGGATGTCGCGCACCCGGTCGATCCCTTGCAGCAGGTCGAGCTCGACGCGGCTTACTCGCGTCACCGGCTCGAGCCATTCGCGCTCGGCGTGCCAGACGAAGGCGTCGGAAGCGGCAAGATCGTTCTTCGGCGCGGCGGGCGGCGCCAATCGCTCGAGCGCGCCGGCGATGCGCGCGAGAAGGGAGGGCGGGCGCGGCGACATGGGGGCGACGGTTCTAGGCGACAACTGCGTGCCGCGCAACCGCAAGGCGCGCTCCGCGGCCCGGTCCCGTGGTTTGCTTTTTGCCCCTAACTCCCCTACCAATGGGGAAATCGAATAGAGGTGCGAGCGATGTTCATATCGCCGGCCTACGCGCAGGCGCTTGCGGCGGTTCGCACGGACACGTTGACCACGTTCGTCCTGCCGATGGCGCTCATTTTCGTCGTCTTCTACTTCTTCATGATCCGGCCGCAGCAGCAGAAGCAGAAGCAGATGAAGTCGATGCTCGACGCGCTGCGGCGCGGCGACAAGGTCGTCACCGCGGGCGGCATCGTCGGCTCCATCGCCAAGGTCGATGCCGACGAGGTTCAGGTCGAGATCGCCGAGGGCGTGCGCGTCCGCGTCTTGCGCAACACGATCACGACGATCCTGTCGAAACCTCAGCCGGTCGCCGCCAAGAAGGATGCGAAGGAGGACGAGGGCGACAAGAAAATCCCCGAGCCCGCCGCGGCCGGCGTAGGCGGCCTCAAGGAAAAGCTCAAGGGCCTGTTGGGGATGTGATGCGGGAGCTCCGGCGCGGCAGGGCGTGAGCGATGCTTTATATCCCACCGTGGCAGAGGACGATCATTTTCGTCGTATGCTTCATCGGCATTCTGCTCTCGATTCCCAATCTGTTCTCGCCGCAAACCGTGGCGTCCTGGCCCTCGTTCCTGCCGAAGAAGCAGGTGAGCCTCGGCCTCGACCTGCGCGGCGGCTCCTATCTCCTTTATGAAGTCGACATGGCGGCGGCCGAGAAGGACCAGCTCAACAATCTCGTCGACGAGCTGCGCACCGATCTGATCGCCGCCAAGATCGGATATACCGGGCTTGCCGTCGACAACGACCAGGTCGTGTTCACCCTGCGCGACGCCGGCAACGCCAACGACCTGACCCCGCTGGTGCAGAAGATCGACCCCAATCTCCAGGTGACGACCGGCGCCGGCGGCGCGGTTTCGATCAAGCCGACCGACCTCGAGCTGCAACAGCGGCAAACCGCGGCGGTCGAGCAGTCGATCGAGATCGTGCGCCGCCGCGTCGACGAGACCGGCACCAAGGAGGCGACGATCCAGCGCGTCGGCAACGACCGCATCCTCGTCGAGCTGCCCGGCATCGACGATCCCGAGCGCGTCAAATCCCTGATCGGCAAGACCGCGAAAATGACGTTCCAGCTCGTCGATACCACGGCCTCGGCCGAGGACGCGCAGAAGGGCCGCGTGCCGGCGGGCGACGAGGTGTTGCCGTCGCAGGAAAGCCGCGCCGGCGCGCCGCAAAACTATGTCGTGCGCCGCCGCGTGATGGTGAGCGGCGACACGCTGACCGATGCCCAGCCGTCCTTCAACCAGAATGCGCCGGTCGTGAGCTTCAAGTTCGACTCGCTCGGCGCGCGCCGGTTTGGCGACGCGACGCGCGAGAATGTCGGCAAGCCCTTCGCCATCGTGCTCGACAACAAGGTGATCTCGGCGCCGGTCATCCGCGAGCCGATCCTCGGCGGCGCCGGCATCATCGAGGGCAGCTTCACCGTGCAGAGCGCCAACGATTTGGCGCTGCTCCTGCGCGCCGGCGCCTTGCCGGCGCCGCTCACCATTCTCGAGGAGCGCACGGTCGGGCCCGACCTCGGCGCCGATTCGATCCACGCCGGCGCCTTGGCGAGCATCGTCGGCATCGCCCTCGTCGTCGTGTTCATGGTGGTGTTCTACGGCCTCTTCGGCCTCTTCGCCGACGTGGCCTTGTTCTTCAACCTGTGCATCATGCTGGCGAGCCTGACGCTTCTGGGCGCGACCTTGACGCTCCCCGGCATCGCCGGGATCGCGCTCACCATGGGCATGGCGGTCGACGCCAACGTGCTCATCTACGAGCGCATCCGCGAGGAGGTGCGCAGCGGCCGCTCGATCATCTCCTCGCTCCAGGCCGGGTTCGAGCGCGCCTTCGGCACCATTCTCGACAGCCACGTGACGACGCTCGTCGCGGGCGCGCTGATGTTCTGGCTCGGCGAAGGGCCGATCAAGGGCTTCGCCGTCACCTTGAGCATCGGCGTCCTCACCTCGCTGTTCTCGGCGATCCTGGTGACGCGGCTGCAGATCGTGACCTGGCTGCGCCGCACCAAGCCCAAGCTCGTGCCGATCTGAGGGCCGCCGCGCCATGCTCCGCCCGCTCATCATCATCAAGCGCATCCCCAGCATCGACTTCATGGCGCTGCATTGGGTGGGATTCATCCTGTCGGGCATCCTCACGCTCGGCTCGATCGGCCTCTTCCTCACGCAGGGCCTGAATTACGGCATCGATTTCGTCGGCGGCACCATCCTCGAGGTGCACACGCAAGGGCCGGCGGATCTCGGCTCGATGCGCACGACGCTCGACGGCCTCGGCCTCGGCACGGTCCAGCTCCAGGGCTTCGGCGGGCCGCAAGAGGTGCTGATCCGCCTGCAGCGCCAGCCCGGCGGCAACGAGGCGCAGGAAGCGGCCGTCGCCAAGGTCAAGGGCACGCTCGGCACATCCGTCGAATACCGGCGCACCGAAGTGGTGGGGCCGACGGTCGGCGGCGAGCTCATCCGCGCCGGCGTCACCGCCACCATCCTGGCGCTCGTCGCCATCGCCGCTTACGTGTGGTTCCGCTTCGAGTGGCAGTTCGGCGTCGGCGCGATGCTCTCGACATTGCACGACACGATCACCACGGTCGGACTCTTCTCGCTGCTGCAGATCGAGTTCAACCTGACGACGCTCGCCGCGATCCTCACCATCGCCGGCTATTCGATCAACGACACGGTGGTGATCTACGACCGCGTGCGCGAGACGATGCGCAAGCACCGCACCATGGATTTCCGCGAGCTCATCAACCGCAGCCTCAACGAGACGCTGTCGCGCACCATCCTCACCGTCTCGACCGTGGCGCTGGCCGTGCTGTCGCTCCTCGTCTTCGGCGGCGAGGTGCTGCGCGGGTTCTCGATCGCGATGCTGTGGGGCGTGGTCGTGGGCACGTACTCGTCGCTCTTCATCGCCGCACCTCTGCTCTATTACATCCGGCCGAAGCGGTCGGGCCCGGCGCGCAGCGCCGCCGCCGATGCCGGCGCGGAGAAGGAAAAGGTTTCGTAATGGACGTGACGCCGGTCGTATCGGCCGACCGCCAGGTGATCGACAGCTATGGCGCGCGCAGCTTCCGGGTGCGCGGCGTCATGCACGAGGGCGCGATCCTCGTCTTTCCCGACCGGACGCTTGCCTTTGCCGCGCGCACGATGGGTGAGGTGAACGAGGAGAGCCTCGCGCCCGTGCTCGCGCGCGGCGGCGATGTCGAGATACTCCTGCTCGGCTGCGGCGCGCGCATGCTGCTCGTGCCGAAGCCGTTGCGCGCGCGCCTCAAGGCAGCGGGCATCGTCGTCGATGCGATGGACACCGGCGCCGCCTGCCGCACCTACAACGTGCTGATGGCGGAGGACCGCCGTGTCGCGGCGGCCCTCCTGCCGGCAGCAGCCTAGGCGGCTTCGGCGCGGCCTTTGAGCTGCGCCGCGACGTGCTCCCAGTTCACCAGGTGATCGAGGAACGACTCGACGAAATCGGGCCGCCGATTCTGGTAATCGAGATAGTAGGCGTGCTCCCACACGTCGCAGGTGAGGAGCGCCTGCGAGCCGAGTGCCAGCGGATTGACCGCGTCCGCCGTCTGGATGATCTTGAGCCGGTCCTTCTCGCGCACGAGCCAGCCCCAGCCGCTGCCGAACTGCGAGACGCACGCTTCCTTGAATTCGGCGCGGAATTTGTCGTAGCCGCCGAACGATTTGTCGATCGCCTGCGCCAATTCGCCGCCGGGCTTGCCGCCGCCCCTGGGCGCGAGGCAGCGCCAGAAGAAATTGTGATTCCAGATCTGCGCCGCGTTGTTGAAGATTTTGCTCTTCGATTCATCCTTCGCGGTCGCGCGGATCACCTCGTCGAGCGATCGCTGCTCGAACGGCGTGCCGTGGATCAGCTCGTTCGCGGTATCGACATAGGCCTTGTGATGCTTGCCGTGATGGAACTCGAGCGTCCGTTCCGACATGTGCGGCTCGAGCGCGTTTTTCGCAAAGGGCAAAGGCGGAAGTTCAAACGCCATCGGATCCTCTTCCTGCTGCGAGTATGCGATGGCCGCCCTGGAAGGGCGGTCACACAGATGGAAACGGGGCCTCGCGGCCCCGGTTCCACCGTGCGACAAAATGCGAAACGCTCAGTAGAAGTGGATCGACGTCATGCAATAGACCATCGGGATCGACAAGAGCGTGTTGACGCGCGAGGCAAGCCCCGCGACGCGCGCGATCCGCGGCCGATCCGGTTCGTTGATCGGCTTCAATCCGATCAGCATCTGCTGATTCGGCCAGATGATGAACCACACGTTGGCCCACATGATGGTGCCGAGCCACATGCCGATGCCGATCGCGGTGACATGCGCGCTGTGCTGGCCGATGCCGATGATGATGGCCTCGCCCAGATAGCCGTTCATGATCGCGAGCAGAAGGCCGAACACGATCGTCGACATCGCGCCCCAGCGGAACCACCACAAGGCTTCCGGCATGATGAAGCGCGGGATCGCGGGCCGCAATTCGGCCGGGATCTTGGGCATGGTCGGCGTCTGCGTGAAATTGAAGTAATAGAGGTGGCCGATCCACATGATGCCGCTCAGCACGTGGAGCCACCTGAAGCAGAGGTTCCACCATTCGGCGCTGACGAATTCCATGGCGCTTCTCCTTCTCAGGCGATGAGATGGATGAGGCCGATGACGACGAGCGTGAGCACGAAGCCCAGCACGACCGTCTGCCCGACCGAATCCAATGGGTTCTTCATGTTGCCCTCTTTCCCTTGTTACGACCTGGGTCGATCGCTTTATCATAACCACAGGGTGAATTCGGCGGCAATCGCATGCGTGCGGACGACGGCGGTCGCGCCGCTCATGCCGCTCATGCGGCTGGTGCGGGAGCGCGACCGCGACCGCTATCTGACCGCGCTGTTCGCGCCCGCCGCCATGCGCGACTTGCTGCTGGCGCTTTACGCCTTCAACTACGAGATCGCGCGCGTGCGCGAGGTGGCGCGCGAGCCGATCCTCGGGCAGATGCGGCTGCAATGGTGGCGTGAAACCATTGCCGCGATCTACGAGGGCGGCCCGGTGCGCCGCCACGAGGCGGCGGAGCCGTTGGCGGCGGCGATTCGCGACCGCGGCCTTTCGCGGGCATATTTCGAGCGGCTCATCGACGCGCGCGAGGCGGACTTTTGCGACGCGCCGCCGGCCGATCTCGCCGCGCTCGAAGCCTACGCCGAGGCGACCTGCGCGCCGCTCGTGCTGCTCGCGCTCGAATGTTTTTCCGTGCGCGATGATGCGGCCGAACGGGCGGGCCGCGCGCTCGGCACCGCCTATGCGCTGGCGGGAGTGCTGCGCGCCGTGCCGTTTCACGGCAGCGCGCGCCGCCTCTATCTTCCTGCCGATCGTCTCGCGGCGCTGGGGCTCGATCCCGAGCGCACGATCTTCGCCCGGAAATCTCCCCCCGCGCTCGCCGAAATCGTGGCCGAGATTTCGCGGCGCGCGCAGGCTCATCTCGCGGCCGCGCGCGAGGAACGCAAAAATCTGCCGCGCCGCGCCCTGTCGGCGCTTCTGCCGGCGGTGGTCGCCTCAGCGCGTGCTGCGGCGGCTCGCCCGCGCCGGGCACGATCCGTTCGCGCCGTCGTTGCAGCGGCCGGACGGCGGCTTGGCGCTCGCCCTCGGCCTCGCCGCGGCGCGCGGCCGCTTCTAGCGGCCGGCTTCGGCGCAGAATTCGCCGACGAGCTTCGCGAACTCCTCCGGCTTCTCCTGGATCGGCAGATGGCCGCAGCGCGGCAGCACGGCGAGGCGCGAGCCGGCGATCGCCTTCTGCCATGCCGCGCCGTAGGTGGGCGGAAAGAGCCGGTCGTCCGCGCCCCACACGATCAGGGTCGGGATGCGGATGCGATGGAGCCAGCGCTGCATGTGCGGATCGTGATAGCGCGGCTGCCAGGCGAGCTTCGCCACGGTGCGCTGGTTCGACAGGCGCACATCCTCGTTCGCGGGGTCGAACGCGCGCGCGACCGCATCGTCGGCAAGTTTCTTGTCGAAATAATTGGCGCGCACCGCCGCTTCGGCGTCGAGCAGGAACGGATCGAGCCGCGTCACGCCCGGCACCTCGATGCCGGGCGCATCCATCAGCGTCAGCGACAGAAGCCGGCTCGAATTGCGCACGGCGAGATCGGCCGCGACCCACCCGCCAAGCGACAGGCCGAGGAGATGGATTTCGCGCAGATCGAGCTCGTCGATGAGCTCGAGATAGAAATTGGCGAGGTCCGACACGCGCTCGAGCCAGGGCGGCGCCTCGCCGCCGCCGAAGCCCGGCGCCTGCGGGATGATCACGTCGAATTTCTCCGACAGCGCCCGCATCGCCGGGAGGAAGCGCGGCGAGCCGCCGCTGCCATGCAGCATGAGAATCTTGGGCCCCGCGCCGGCGCGCTTCATCGGCACGGAGGAGCCGCGGATCGTGAGGGTCGAGTGGATCGGGTCGGGCATGATGCCGCGATCTTTTGCGCGCCTCGCGGTTCTGTCAATCTCCGAGCGAGCGCGCGAGGATTGCGCTAGACTGCGGCGAAATTCGCGGGGATGGGGGCTTAATGACACCGGACATCAAGGCCGAGCTTGCGCCGACGGGCGTTCTGCGCGCGGGCATCAACATGTCGAATTTCCTGCTCGTGACCGGGAAGAGTGCCGCCGGCGATCCCGACGGCGTCTCGCCCGACATGGCGCGCGAGATCGCGAACCGCCTCGGCGTGCCGGTGAAGTACGTGCCGTTCAAATCGCCGGGCGAGCTCGCGGACGCGGCCGGAAAGGGCGTGTGGGACGTGGGCCTGATCGGCGCCGAGCCGCAGCGCGCCGAGCAGATCGCCTTCACCGCCGCCTATTGCGAGATCGAGGCGACATATCTGGTGCAGGCGGGCTCGCCCTTGAAGACGATCGCCGATGTCGACGCCAAGGGCGTGCGCATCGCGGTGACGGGCCGCAGCGCCTATGGGCTCTGGCTCGACCGCAACATCAAGCATGCCGAGCTGGTGCGCACCGACACCGGCCCGGCCGCGGTCGAGCGCTTCGCGCGCGAGAAGCTCGAGGCGCTGGCCGGATTGCGGCCCGGGCTTCTGACGGAGGTCGAGAAGCTGCCGGGCACGCGCATCCTCGACGGCAAGTTCACCTCGGTGCAGCAGGCGATCGGCACGGCCAAGAAAAACACGGCCGCCGCCGCTTACCTCAGCGCCTTCGTCGAGGAGGCGAAAGCCTCGGGCCTGGTCGCCCGCCTCATCGAAAAGCACAAGGTCGTCGGCCGGCTTTCGGTGGCACCCGCGGCCTGAGCGGTCGCTTCTACTGAACCGTCACGATCCGCGCGGTGAGCGTGCCGTCGGCCGCCGGAACGGCGCGCGCCGATATCGAAACGCCCGGCTTCAGCTCGCTGCGATCGACCGCCGTGATCTCGGTGATCGGCGTTGTCGGATCGACCACGATGTCGGTCGTGCCGCCGGGATATTTGGTGTGCAGAACGCCGCCCGCTCGAGGTGCCGGTGATCTCCGCGACGGTCGCGTTGGTCATGGTCTGTTTCGGCTGCGCCATCGGCCGGTGCCCTTCGCCGACGCCGCGCAACGCCTCGGGAAAGATGCGCAGCTCTTGCGCGTGAATTTTGCCGTCGTCCTGCTCGACCGCCGCCGAGGCGATGAAGTCGCCGGACTTGATGGCGGAAAAATCGACCTTCTTGTTCTTGGCGACGACGGCGTTGTCCGCCAACTTCACCGTGACGGTTTTGCCGTCCGCGGATTTGACCGTCAGGGTCTGGCCGTCGATGGCAGCGACGACGCCGGCGACAGGCTGGGCCGGTGGCGCGTTTTGCGCCTGTGCCTGCGCGGCGAGCGCACCGAGGAGCATCGTCAACGCGGAGAAAATGAACGTACGCATGTTCTTGCCCTTTCCAGATTTATTCTGCGGCTGCCGCCTCGCCGAGCCACCAGCCGAGCCGCGCGCGGGCGCGGGCGATGAAGAGCGGCTTCTTCTCGGCGCGGTTGGCGCGCGTGAGCGAGGAAGCGGGCAGCGGCGGGAAAAGTCCGAAATTGATGTTCATCGGCTGGAACGTGCCGCTGTCGGCGCCGCCTGTGATGTGCGCCAGAAGCGCGCCCAGCGAAGTCTCGGGCGGCGGCGGCGCGAAGGACGCGCCGCTCCGCTCGGCCGCCGCGAAGCGTCCGGCCAGAAGGCCGATCGCCGCGCTTTCGACATAGCCCTCGACGCCGGTGATCTGCCCGGCAAAGCGTAGGCGCGGCATCGCCTGAGGCGCAGGCGTCGCATCGAGCAGCCGCGGGCTGTTGAGGAACGTGTTGCGGTGCATGCCGCCCAGGCGCGCGAACTCGGCGCGCTCGAGGCCGGGGATGGTGCGGAAGATGCGTATCTGGTCGCCGTGCTTCAACTTCGTCTGGAAGCCGACGATGTTGTAGAGCGTGCCGAGCGCGTTGTCCTGGCGCAGCTGCACCACCGCGAAGGCGCCGCGGCCGGTGCGCGGATCGGTCAGGCCGATGGGCTTCATCGGCCCCCAGCGCAGCGTGTCCGCCCCGCGCGCCGCCATCACCTCGATCGGCAGGCAGGCTTCGAAATAGGGCGTGTCCTTTTCCCAATCGTGCAACGGCGCGCATTCGCCGCCGCGCAACGCCGTCACGAACGCGTGGTATTGCTCCTTGTCCAAGGGGCAATTGATGTAGTCGGCACCATCGCCCTTGCCGTAGCGCGACTGGCGCCAGGCGCGATCCATGTCGATCGTCTCGGCATGGACGATGGGCGCGATCGCATCGAAGAAGGCGAGCGCGTCCTCGCCGGTCACGCCGCGCGAGCGCGCGCGCGAGACCCGGCGCGGTGAGCGGCCCGGTCGCGACGATGACGCTCGCCCACTCATCGGGCGGGAACGCCACTTCCTCGCGCACCAGCGTGACGAGCGGCAATGACAGAAGCCGCGCCTCGACCTCGGCCGCGAAACCGTCGCGATCGACCGCGAGCGCCGCGCCGGCGGGAACGCGGTGCGCATCGGCCGCGGCGAGCACGAGCGAGCCCGCTCGCCGCATCTCCTCGTGCAGGAGACCCGACCGCGTTGCCGTCGGCATCGTCGGAGCGGAAGGAATTGGAGCAGACGAGCTCGGCGAGCCGGCCCGTGACATGCGCCTCGGTCGCGCGCTGGGGCCGCATCTCGTGCAGCACGACCGGCACCCCCGCGCGCGCCGCCTGCCATGCGGCTTCGCTGCCGGCGAGCCCGCCGCCGACGATGTGAATGGGTTGGCGCGCGTCAGCCACGGAACTAGGCTAGGCTCCAAGGCGCGAAAAGCAAGGGAGGCCAGACATGGCGACATTCGTCCTCGTTCACGGCGCGTGGCACGGCGGCTGGTGCTGTAAGCGCGTGGCGCGGCTTCTCCGCGAGCACGGGCCACGAGGTCTACACGCCGACGCTCACCGGCCTCGGCGAGCGCTCGCATCTCATGGACCGCTCGATCAATCTCGACACGCACATCAACGACATCGTCGGCGTGCTGCGCTGGGAGGAGTTGAACGGATGTCGTGCTGTGCGGCCATTCCTACGGCGGCATGGTGATCTCGGGCGTCGTCGGAGAAAGCGGCCGACCGCATTCGCTCGCTGGTATATCTCGACGCGTTCGTGCCGCAGAACGGGCAGGCGCTGCTCGATCTCGTCAGGCCGGAAATGGCGGAGAACATGCGCGCCGACGCACGGCAGAACGGCGAGGGCTACAAGGTCACGGCGCGGCCCGCCGAATCCTTCAACGTCAATCCGGCGGATGTGGCCTGGGTCAACGCCATGTGCGTCAAGCACCCGATCGGCACGGTGGAGCAGCGCGTCCACCTTTCCGGCGCGCGCGAGCGCGTGGCGCGGCGCACCTTCATCCTCGCCACGGGCTATCAGGCGTCGCCGTTCGGACAATTCGCCGAGAAGTACGGCCGCGATCCGGCCTGGCGCGTCACCTCGATCGCGTGCGGCCACGACGTCATGGTGGACCGGCCGCAGGAATTGGCCGACGCGCTGATCGCCGCCGCGTGAGCCGCGCCTAGGCCCGCTTCTTCTTGCGCTCGCCGCCCATGCGGTCGAGATAGGCCCGCAGATACTGCCCCGTGTAGCTCGCCTTCGTCGCGGCGATCTGCTCGGGCGTGCCGGTTGCGACGACGCGCCCGCCGCCGTCGCCGCCCTCGGGGCCGAGATCGACGATCCAGTCGGCGGTCTTGATCACTTCGAGATTGTGCTCGATCACGATCACCGTGTTGCCCTGATCGACGAGCGCGTGCAGCACTTCGAGGAGCTTCTTCACGTCCTCGAAATGGAGGCCGGTGGTCGGCTCGTCGAGGATGTAGAGCGTGCGGCCGGTGGCGCGGCGCGACAACTCCTTCGCGAGCTTCACGCGCTGCGCCTCGCCGCCCGAGAGCGTGGTCGCGGGCTGGCCGACATGGATATAGCCGAGTCCCACGCGCTCCAACGTCACGAGCTTGTCGCGGATCGCGGGCACGGCGCGGAAGAATTCGGCGCCTTCCTCGACCGTCATGTCGAGCACTTCGGCGATGCTCTTGCCCTTGAACGTGACTTCGAGCGTCTCGCGGTTGTAGCGCTTGCCCTTGCACACGTCGCACTGGACATAGACGTCGGGCAGGAAGTGCATCTCGATCTTGATGACGCCGTCGCCCTGGCACGCCTCGCAGCGCCCGCCCTTGACGTTGAACGAGAAGCGCCCCGGCCCATAGCCGCGCGCCTTCGACTCGGGCAATCCCGCGAACCACTCGCGCATCGGCGTGAAGGCGCCGGTATATGTGGCGGGGTTGGAGCGCGGCGTGCGCCCGATCGGCGACTGGTCGATATCGACGATCTTGTCGAGGTGCTCGGCGCCCTCGATGCGGTCGTGCGATCCCGGATGCTCGTGCGCGCCCATGAGGCGGCGCGCCAAGGCCTTGTAGAGCGTGTCGATGACGAGCGTCGACTTGCCGCCGCCCGAGACGCCGGTGACGGTGGTGAAGGTGCCGATCGGGAACGCGACGTCGATCTTCTGCAGATTGTTGGCGCGCGCGCCCACGACCTTGAGCGCTGGCCGAGCCGCCCGGTGCGCCTGGTGCGCGGCACCTCGATGCTGCGCCGGCCGGTCAGGTACTGGCCGGTGATGCTCTCGGCCGAGCGCATGATGTCGTCGGGCGTGCCGTGCGCGACGACCCGGCCGCCGTGAATGCCGGCGGCCAGTCCCATATCGACGACATAATCGGCGCTGCGGATCGCCTCCTCGTCATGCTCGACCACGATCACCGTGTTGCCGAGGTCGCGCAGCCGCTTCAAGGTCGCGAGCAGCCGGTCGTTGTCGCGCTGATGGAGGCCGATCGACGGCTCGTCCAGGACATAGAGCACGCCGGTCAGGCCCGAGCCGATCTGCGAGGCGAGCCTGATGCGCTGGCTCTCGCCGCCCGAGAGCGTGCCCGACGCGCGCGAGAGGGTCAGGTACTCGAGCCCGACATTGCGCAGGAATCCCAGGCGCTCGTTGATCTCCTTCAGGATGCGCTGGGCGATGTCGCGCTGTTTCTGCGTGAGCTTCTTCTCCAGCGCACCAAACCAGTCGCACGCGTCGAGGATCGAGAAATCCGACACCTGGCTGATGTCGAGCTTGTCGATCTTGACGGCCAAGGCTTCGGGCTTGAGGCGCCGGCCGTGGCAGGTCTCGCACGGCGCCTCGTTCTGGTAGCGGCCCAATTCCTCCTTGAGCCAGGCGCTGTCGGTCTCGCGCCAGCGCCGCTCCATGTTGGGGATGACGCCCTCGTACGGCCGCGTCGTCGTGTAAGCCTTGACGCCGTCGTCATAGCGCATCGACGACGGGCTCGCCGCCCGAGCCGTAGAGGATCGCCTTGCGGACGCTCTCCTTCAGATCCTTCCACGGCGTGTTGGTGCTGATCTTGTAGTGCTTGGCGAGGCTGTCGAGCGTTTGCGCGTACCATTGCGAGCTCGAATTGGCCCACGGGCCGATCGCGCCCTCGCGCATCGAAAGCCGCGCGTCCGGCACCACGAGCTCGGGATCGAAGAACGGCTTGGTGCCGAGCCCGTCGCACGCGGGACACGCGCCGTGCGGGTTGTTGAACGAGAACAGGCGCGGCTCGATCTCGGGGATGGTGAAGCCCGAGACGGGGCAGGCGAATTTCGCCGAGAAGATGGTGCGCTCGCCGCCATCGGCGGGCTCGGCGATGGCGATGCCGTCGGCGAGCCCGAGCGCCGTCTCGAGCGATTCGGCGACCCGGTTGCCCAGCCCCTCGCGCACGACGATGCGGTCGACCACGACCTCGATGTCGTGCTTCAGCTTCTTGTCGAGCGCGGGTGCGGCGTCGATCTCGTAGGTCTTGCCGTCGATCTTGACGCGCTGGAACCCGCGCTTCTGCAGATCGGCCAGGTCCTTGCGGTACTCGCCCTTGCGCCCGCGCACGATCGGCGCGAGCAGCAGAAGGCGCGTCCCTTCCTTCATCGCCATGACGCGATCGACCATCTGCGACACGGTCTGGCTTTCGATCGGCAGGCCCGTCGCCGGCGAATAGGGCACGCCGATCCGGGCATAGAGCAGGCGCAGGTAATCGTGGATCTCGGTGACGGTGCCGACGGTCGAGCGCGGATTGCGCGACGTGGTCTTCTGCTCGATCGAGATGGCGGGCGACAGGCCCTCGATCAGATCGACGTCGGGCTTCTGCATCAGCTCGAGGAACTGGCGCGCATAGGCCGACAGACTCTCGACATAGCGGCGCTGGCCCTCGGCATAGATCGTGTCGAAGGCAAGCGACGACTTGCCCGAGCCCGACAGCCCCGTCAGCACCACGAGGCTGTCGCGCGGCATGTCGACGTCGATGTTCTTGAGATTGTGCTCGCGCGCGCCGCGCACGCGGATGTACTGCATGGACAGGAATATAGCGATTTCCCGCCGTGTCGCCAGCGCGGCCGCCGCCTGTGGATAAGCTTTGGGCGTCTAGCGGGCGAGGAGGGCGGCGATCTTCTCGAGGAGGCGCGGCAGCTCGACCGGCTTGGTGTCGTACTCGTCGCAGCCCGCGGCGAGCGCCTTCTCGCGGTCGCCCGCCATCGAATGGGCCGAGAGCGCGATCACCGGGATGGATTTGGTGCCGTTTTCCGCCTTGAGGCGGCGCGTCGCCTCCCAGCCATCCATCACCGGCAGGCTCAGATCCATCAGGATGAGCGCCGGCCGCTCGCTCTGCGCCAGCACGATGCCGCTCTCGCCGTCGGACGCCGAGATCACCTCGTAGCCGCGCCGCTTCAGGCGGTTCGACAGCATGTAGAGATTGTCCTCGTTGTCCTCGATATAGAGAATCTTGGTCATCTCATGCACCCGTCACGCGTTCGGCGGCGGCGGCGTAGCGCCCGATGAGGTTGCGAATCTCGGCCAGGAGCGCGTCCGGGCCGTAGGCGGCCTTCTGCAGCACGTGCTCGACGCCGCCCTGGAGCCGGCGGCGGTCCTCGGCGGAAAGATCGGCCGCGGTGACGATGACGACCGGGATCGCGGAAAGTTCCGGCCGTTCGCGCAACCGGGCCAAAAACTCGAACCCGTCCATCTCCGGCATCAGCAGATCGAGCAGGATGAGGTTCGGGCGCTCGCCCTCCAGGCGCTCGAGCGCCTCGCGGCCGTTGCCGGCGGTAGACGACCGTCCAGCCTTCGCCGAGCAGCATCCGGCGCATCAGCTCGCGCGTCGTCTCCTCGTCCTCGACGACGAGTGCGCGCGGCGTCGCACCCTTCGCCTTGAACGGCGCGAGCGCCGCGGCAAGGCGGGCGCGATCGACCGGCTTCGTCAGATAGGCCGAAGCGCCGAGCGCGATGCCCTTCTGCTTCTCGTCGAGAATGCTCAGCATGATGACCGGGGTATCGGACAGCTGCGCATCGTTCCGGATCGCCTCGAGCACGCTCCAGCCGTCCAGCTCGTGCATCAGCACGTCGAGGGTGATGACCGAGGGCCTGAGCTCGCGCGCCAGCGCGAGGCCCTCGGCGCCGTCGGCCGCGGTGACGACGTCGAACCCCTCGCGGCTCAGGACCCGCCGCATCAGGTCGCGCACGGTCTGGTCGTCGTCGATCACGAGCACGCGGTTGGTGCGCGCGGGCCGCGCCGGGGCGCGCTCGCGCGCGGGTGGCGCGGCCGGCGCCGCGGGTTCGCCCAGCGCCGGCGCGTCCGTCTGGGCCGGCAGGCGCACGGCGAATTTCGTGCCGACGCCGGGCGTGCTTTCGACCGCGACCGCGCCGCCCAGCATGCGGCACAGCCGGTCGGTGATGGCGAGGCCGAGGCCGGTGCCGCCATATTTGCGCGTCGTCGAGCTGTCGGCCTGGGTGAATTCCTGGAACAGCTTTGCGAGCTGCTCCGGCGTCATGCCGATGCCCGTGTCGGCGACGCTGAAATGGAGCCAGTCGCGCCCCTCATCAACGCGCCGCGCGAGCGCCAGGGAGACGGTGCCCTTGTCCGTGAACTTGCAGGCGTTGCTGAGCAGGTTGAGCATGATCTGCCGCACCCGCGTCGGATCGCAGCGCATGGTGCCGAGCGCGCCCGCGCCCTCGACCACGAGGCGATTGCCGTTGCGTGCGGCCAGCGGCTCGGCCGCGCCGCGGATGTCGGCGACGAACGCCTCGAGATCGACCTCCTCGAAATTCAGCTCGAGCTTGCCGGCCTCGATCTTCGACAGATCGAGCACGTCGTTGATGAGCTCGAGCAGGTGCTTGCCGGCGCGGCTGATGCGGCCCAGAGGCTCGAGGCTGGCGCTTTCGCCCAATTCCTCCGCCTCCTCGATCAGCATCTCGGTGATGCCGATGACGGCGTTCAAGGGCGTGCGCAGCTCGTGGCTCATGGTGGCGAGGAAGCGGCTCTTGGCGAGCGTCGCCTGCATCGCCTCGTCGCGCGCCTCGGCGAGCCGGTCGACCAGTTCGCCGAGCTGGCGCTCGCGCTGCTTCAGCTCGGTGATGTCGGTCAGCACGCCGACGACGCCGCCCTCCGCGGTCGGCCGCTCGCTGATGGTGACCCAGCGGCCGTCGCCGGCGCGGTTCTCGTAAGCGCCGGACGGATGGCGGTGGCGTTCGAGCCGTTCGGCGAGCCACGCTTCCCGGTTGATGTCGCCGGGCAGCCGTTCAGCCACGCCGCGCACGAGCGCCTCGAACGTCACGCCCGGCGCCGCCTCGAGCCCGAACAAGCCGAAAATCTCGCGATAGCGGCCGTTGCAGATGACGAGCCGGTCGTCGGCGTCGTAGAGCGCGAAGCCTTCGGAGATGGCGTCGATCGCCTCGCGCAGCTGCGTCTGGGCGCGCTTCGCCTCGGCCTCGGCGCGCTGGCGCTCGGCTTCGAGCCGTTGGCGCTCGCGCAGGCTCTCGCGCAGCATGGTGAGCGCGTTCGTCATCGCGCCGATCTCGTCGCGCCCGGCGGGCGGGATCGGCGCGTCGAGCCGGCCATGCGTGATGGCGGTCATGCTGGCCTCGAGCCGGCGCAAGGGGCCGGTGATCGAGCGCAAGATGGTCGCCGTCAAAATCAACGCCAGTGCCAGTCCGATGGCGCCGCCGGTGATCGCGAGGTTGGCCGCGTGGCGTGCCGCATGCATCGATGCGTCGCGCCGCATCAGCGCCTGCTGTTCGAGCCGCTCGACGATCTGCTCGATCGGCGTCGATCGACGTTCAGGATGTGCGCCTGCGCCTGCGCCATGAGCTCGTTGCCGGCCGGCGCTGTCGTCGCTCGAATAGGCGTCGGACGCCCTTTGCGCGAGCGCCGTCATGGCGTCGACCTCGCGCTCGGATCGCGGCGACGTCGGCGGCGTCGACCGGCGCCACCGCCTTCAGCTCGATTTCGAGCTGCGCCTTGGCCGCGTCGGCCTGCCGCTGCGAGGCGGCGAGGAGCGTGCGGGCATAGTCCGTGAGCCAGTATTTGAGGTCGCCGAAATGCTTGCTCGCCTCGTTCGCGTTCTGCACCACCTGGACGAGCTGCGCCTCGTCGGCGAGCGATTGCAAATCGCGCATGAGCTCGCGCGTCAGGATTGTGGACGACACCGTCAGGATCGCCAAAAGCACGACGGCGATGAAGATGAGGCGCCCGCGAATCGAGAAGTACGCCATCGCGCTCATTATGGCACTCCGCGCGCGCGCAACAAGCGCCGTGCTTGACGTTGCTCGGGGTGGGGCGGTTCAATCGGCACGGCATGAGCACGACGGGCGACGACCTCTCGCACCTGCGCCACGAGCTGCGCACGCCCTTGAACCACATCATCGGCTTCAGCGAGATGCTGCTCGAGGAAGCGGGCGATGCGGGCGCCACGGCGCCCGTCGCCGAGCTGCGCTCCGTGCTCGAGGAGGGGCGGCGGTTTCTGGGCCTGCTCAACGCCTATCTCGGCCGCACCGCGGCGGACGGCGCGATCGACCGCGCGCGCATGGAGGCGGAGCTCGGGGGCCCGCTGCGCCGTCGTCATGGCCGTGTGCGATGCGTTGAAGGCGTGTGCCGGCGGGCTGAACTCGACCGCCGATGCCGATGCGGTCGAGCGCATCTGGCTCGCCGCGCGGCGCCTCGCCGCGCTGATTCTGGCCGATATGCGCCAGGACGAAGCGGCGCCCGCGCCGGCGGCGAAGGCCGCAGCGCCCGCCGCGCGCGGCACGATCCTCGTCGTCGACGACAACGAGGGCAATCGCGAGGTGCTGTCGCGCCGGCTCGCGCGCGAGGGCTACGCGCTGGCGAGCGCCGATAACGGCAGCCGCGCGCTCGAGATTTTGCGCGAACGCCCGATCGACCTCGTGCTGCTCGACGTGATGATGCCGGTCATGGACGGCTACGAGACGCTCAAAAGCATCAAGGCGGACGAAGCGCTGCGCGCGATCCCGGTGCTGATGATCTCGGCGCTCGACGAGCTCGACAGCGTCATCCGCTGCATCGAGCTGGGCGCCGAGGATTATCTGCCGAAGCCGTTCAACCCGGTGCTGCTCAACGCGCGCATCGGCGCGTGCCTCGAGAAGAAGCGCCTGCGCGACCAGGAGGTGCGCCACGCGCGGGAGCTGGCCGAGTGGAACCGCACGCTCGAGCGGCGCGTCGAGGAACAGGTGGCGCAGCTCGACCGGCTCGGGCGCTTGAAGCGCTTCTTCTCGCCGGCCTTGGCCGAGATGATCGTGACGGGCGGCGCCGACGATCCGCTCGCGACGCACCGGCGCGAGATCACCGTGGCATTTCTCGATCTGCGCGGCTTCACCGCGTTTGCCGAGCAGGCCGAGCCCGAGGAGGTGATGGCCATCCTGCGCGATTATCACGCGGCCATGGGCGAGCTCATCCTGGCGCACGACGGGACGCTCGAACGCTTCACCGGCGACGGCATGATGATCTTCTTCAACGATCCGGTGCGCGTGCCGAACCCGGCCGAGCGCGCCGTGCGCATGGCGCTTGCGATGCGCGAGCGCGTCAGCGATCTGTCCGCCGCCTGGCGCAAGCTCGGCTTCGATCTCGCGCTCGGCATCGGCATCGCGCAAGGCTACGCCACGATCGGCGCGATCGGCTTCGAGGGCCGCTGGGACTATGGCGCGATCGGCACCGTGACGAACCTCGCGGCGCGGCTCTGCGGCGAGGCGAAGGGCGGCCAGATCCTGGTCGAGCCGCGCGTCATGGTCGCGGTCGAAGAGATCGCCGAGGCGCGCGAGATCGGCGAGCTTTCGTTCAAGGGCCTGAGCCGCCCGGTGCGCACGTTCGACGTGGTCGGCACGAAGCCTGCAGGCCTGAGGCGAGCGGCGCGCCGCTACTCCGCCGGCTGCGGCGCCGGTTCGGCCGCGGTATGGCGCGGGATATTGAGCCAGAAGGCCGATACCACCGCCGACATCAGCGCGAACGCCGCGAGCACGTAGAGTCCGCCGGCGAAGCTGCCCGGTCAGTTGCTTCGCCCAGCCGACCAGCGACGGCCCGATGAAGCCGCCGAGATTGCCGATCGAGTTGATCCAGGCGATGCCGGTGGCGGCCGCGGCGCCGGTGAGGATCATCGGCGGCATCGACCCAGAACGGGCCCTTGGTGCCGTACAGCCCGATCGCCGAGATCGACATGCCGACGAGCGCCCAGTAGGTGCCGATCGTCATGGCCCGAGATGACGAGGCCCGCCGCCGCCACCGCGCACGCCCAGAACAGGTTCCAGCGCCGCTCCTGCATCCGGTCCGAGATCCAGCCCCACAGCCCCATGCTGATCGCGCCGCAGGTATAGGGGATCATCGTCACCCAGCCGACCTGCATGGTGGTGAAGCCCAATTGCTTCACCATCTGCGGCAGGAACAGCAGGAGTCCGAGACTCGCGGTGACGATGCCGAGATAGTTGAGCGTCAGCAGCAGCACCTTCGGATCCCAGAACGAGCGCCACACGCCGATCTTGTGCTTGGCCTGGATGACGCGGGCCTCGCCCGCCATCACGCCGGCGAGCCAGGCGCGCTCCTCGTTATCGAGCCATCTCGCCTTGGCCGGCCGGTCGGTGAGGAACGCCAGCACCAGGATGCCGAGCAGAACGGTCGGCACCGCTTCGGCGATGTACATCCATTTCCAGCCGGCGATCCCGAACGTGCCGTTCAGCTGCATGAGGCCCGTCGACATCGGCGCGCCGGCGGCCACGGCGACCGGCAGCGCCATCGTGAACCACGCCATGATGCGCGCGCGGTGATGGTCGGGGAACCAATAGGTGAAGAACAGCACGATGCCGGGAAAGAGCCCCGCTTCGGCGAGACCGAGGAGAAAGCGCACCGTGAGGAAGCTCCACGGGCCGGTGACGAAAGCGGTGGCGCCCGACAGGATGCCCCAGCGTCACCATGATGCGCGCGATCCAAATGCGCGCGCCGACCTTCTCGAGGATCATGTTGCTCGGCACTTCGAACAGGAAGTAGCCCCAGAAGAACACGCCGGCCGCCATACCGTAGGTCGCGGCGTCGAGCCCGATATCCTTGTTCATGGTGAGCGCGGCGAAACCGACATTGATGCGGTCGAGGTAGCACATGAAATAGCTCACCAGCGCGAGCGGGAGCAGGCGCCAGTAAACCTTGCGTAGCGTTCTTTGCTCGACCGACGCTGCCATCGTTTCCTCCAAAATTATTTTTTGAGCATACCGATCCGGTGCGGTGCGGCAACGATTGCGATCGTTCCTGCTACGTTCTAGACTGTGGCGCGGTGGTTTGCGCATTAGGATGGCCGGAAAATCACCGCGGAAAATCACCGCCAGAAGGAAGGACCAGGGACCATGGCCGGTAGCGTCAACAAGGTGATCCTCGTCGGCAATCTCGGCCGCGATCCGGAGATCCGCTCGACCTCGAGCGGCCAGCGCATCGCCAATTTCTCGCTCGCGACGTCGGAGAACTGGCGCGACCGCACGACCGGCGAGCGCAAGGAGCGCACCGAATGGCATCGCGTCGTCATCTTCAACGAGCGCCTCGTCGACGTGATCGAGAAATACGTGAAGAAGGGCTCGAAGCTCTACATCGAGGGCGCGTTGCAGACGCGCAAATGGACCGACAATTCCGGCCAGGAGCGCTACACGACCGAAGTGGTGCTGCAGAATTTCCGCGGCGAGCTGACCATGCTCGATGGCCGCAGCGGCGGCGGCGGCGGCGGCGAGGGCGGCGAGGGCTCGGGGTTCGAGCCTGATGACGGCCCGTCCTCGGGCGGCGGCGGCTCGGGCAGCGGTGGCTCGGGCGGTGGCGGCGGCCCGTCGCGCGGCTCGCGCCCGCCCAGCTCCGATCTCGACGACGAGATTCCGTTCTGACGAGGCGCTTGGCGCGAAAATTACCGAACGAAGCCAATTTTGGCGCGGGGCGATTCTCCAGAACGAACCCAATTCCGGCCGGGCAAAATCACCGAACGAAACCAATTTGGCCGTGCCGGCAAATCGGTCGAACGAAGCCAATGAGCGGCCTTTTGTGCGGTGCCGAAGAGGGGGCTGGCCGATGGCCCGGCGCGGCGCCCGCGCGCGGCTTGAGAAAGTCGTTCAGAAACGCCGCTTAAAGTATTGATTAAAGGTCTTCCTCTGCGAATCGTGACAACCGCGCGCGGCTTGTGAAAAAGGCCGCAATCGGCTAGAGTTTTAGTCATCTCGACGCAGGCGTTTTGGCCGGCGTTTCTCTTGCTTTGGACCCGCCTTGGCCGACCCGCCCGCCGCACCGCCGCCCTTGGACATAACGCCCGTCGCGATCGAAGAGGAGATGAAACGCTCCTACCTCGATTACGCGATGAGCGTGATCGTTTCGCGCGCGCTGCCCGATGTGCGCGACGGCTTGAAGCCGGTGCACCGCCGCATCCTCTATGCCATGAAGGATGCGGGCTACGACTGGAACCGCGCCTTCCGCAAGTCGGCGCGCATCGTCGGCGAAGTGATGGGCAACTACCATCCGCACGGCGATGCCGCGATCTATGACGCGATGGTGCGCATGGCGCAGGACTTCGCCATGCGCGTGCCCTTGGTCGACGGGCCAGGGCAATTACGGCTCGATGGACGGCGATCCCGCCGCGGCGATGCGCTACACCGAGGCGCGCCTCTCGCATGCCGCCGATGCGCTGCTCGAGGACTACGACAAGGAAACCGTCGATTACCAGCCCAACTACGACGGCAGCCGGCGCGAGCCGATCGTGCTGCCGGCGCGCTTCCCCAATCTCCTCGTCAACGGCGCGCAGGGCATCGCCGTCGGCATGGCGACCTACATCCCGACGCACAATCTCGGCGAAGTGATCGACGCCGCGATGGCGCTGATCGACAACCCCGGTCTTTCGATCGAAGAGTTGATGGAATTCGTGCCGGGCCCGGATTTCCCCACCGGCGGCGTGATCCTGGGCCGCACCGGCATTCACGCGGCCTATCGCCTGGGGCGCGGCTCGATCATGGTGCGCGGCACCGCCGAGCATCGAAGAGATGGCGCGCGACCGCGAGGCCATCGTCATCACCGAGGTGCCGTACCAGGTCAACAAGGCGCGCATGGTCGAGCGCATCGCCGAGGTGGTGCGCGAGAAGCTGGTCGAAGGCATCTCCGACCTGCGCGACGAGAGCGACCGCGACGGCGTGCGCGTCGTCGTCGAGCTGAAGCGCGACGCCATGGCCGAAATCGTGCTGAACCAGCTCTACCGCCACACGCCGCTGCAGACGAGCTTCGGCGTCAACATGCTCGCCTTGAATGGCGGCCGGCCCGTGCTTCTGACCTTGAAGGACGTGCTCGCCGCCTTCCTCGCCTTCCGCGAGGAGGTGGTGACGCGCCGCACCGTCTTCCTTCTCAACAAGGCGCGCGAGCGCGCGCACACGCTGGTCGGCCTCGCCATCGCCGTCGCCAACATCGATCCGGTGATCGCGCTCATCCGCGCCGCGCCCGATCCCGCCACCGCGCGCGCGCAGTTGATGGAGCGCGCGTGGCCGGCCGAAGCCGTGGCCGCCCTCATCGCGCTCGTCGAGGAGCGCGCCGGCGAAGGCATCGCCGTCTATCGCCTCTCGGAAGAGCAGGCGAAGGCGATCCTCGAGCTGCGCCTGCAGCGCTTGACCGGCCTCGAGCGCGACAAGATCGCCGAAGAGCTCGGCGAGGTCGCGGCCGAGATCGGCCGCCATCTCGAGATCCTGCGCTCGCGCCCGAAACTCCTCGACGTGGTGCGCGGCGAGCTGCGCCGAGGTGAAGGCGCAATTCGCCACGCCGCGCAAGACCGTGATCGAGGACCTCGAATTCGAGGCCGACATCGAGGCGCTGATCCAGCGCGAGGACATGGTCGTCACCGTGACGCACGCGGGCTACATCAAGCGCGTGCCGCTCTCCACATATCGCGCGCAGCGCCGCGGCGGGCGCGGCCGCACCGGCGTCGCGATGCGCGAGCGAAGACGTGGTGAGCCAGGTGTTCGTCGCCTCGACGCACGCGCCCGTCCTGTTCTTCACCTCGTCGGGCCGCGTCTACCGGCTCAAGGTGCACCGTCTGCCGATCGGCACGCCGCACTCGCGCGGCAAGGCGATGGTGAACCTGCTGTCCAATCTCGCGCCCGGCGAGACGATCACCACCGTCATGCCCTTGGCCGAGGACGAGACCGAGCTCGGCGGGCGCTTCGTCGTGTTCGCCACGGCAAAGGGCAACGTGCGGCGCAATGCGCTCTCGGATTTCACGAGCATCCATGCCACCGGCAAGATCGCCATGAAGTTCGAGGGCGAGGATGCCGACGACCGGCTCATCGCCGCCGCCATCTGCACCGACAAAGACGACATTCTGCTGGCGACCCGCAACGGGCGCTGCATCCGCTTTCCGGATCGAGGACAGCTGCGGCGTCTTCTCCAGTCGAACCTCGGTCGGCGTGCGCGGCATCCGGCTCATCGAGCGAGGGCGACGCGGTCGTGTCGCTATCGGTCGCTTCGCCACGAAGACAGCGCCGCCCGAATTGCTGAATGCCTACCTGCGTCTGTGCGAGCGAGCGCCGCCGCAACGGCAGCGAGAACGATTCCGACGAGACTCGACGAGGCGAACGACGGCGAGATCGACGACAATGGCGACGAAGCGGCCAGCACGGTCGTTGCCCGATCACCGAAGAGCAATATGCCGAGCTTGCCGCGCGCGAGGAGTTCGTGCTGACCATCACCGAGAAGGGTTTCGGCCGGCGCACGTCGGCGTACGACTATCCGCGTCAAGGGACGGGGCGGGCAGGGGCAGATCAACATGCCGCTAGCGCGAGCAGCGGCCCTATCGTCGCCGTCTGTTTCCCGGTCGCCGAGAGCGATCAGATCATGCTCGTGACCAATGGCGGCGTGGTGATCCGCGTGCCGGTCGACGGCATCAGCATTCGACGCCGGCGCACCGGCGGCGTCGTCGTCATCAAGGTCGACGATGGCGAACGCGTGGTGTCGGCGGCGCGCTTCCCCGAGGCGGGCGAGAGCGTCGTCGATGGAACTTCCGAAGGAACAGAGGCATGACCATCTCGCACGTCGGGGTCTATCCGGGCACCTTCGACCCGATCACCAACGGCCATACCGACATCATCCTGCGCGCCACCAAGATCGTCGACCGCCTGGTGATCGCCGTCGCGCGCAACGACGCCAAGGGTCCGCTCTTCCCGACCGATGAGCGCGTCGAGATCGTGCGCGAGGAGGTCGCCAACCTGACCGACGACGCGACCAGGCAGCGCATCGAGGTGCGCGCCGTTCGACAGTCTGCTCATGCATTTCGTCGCCGACGTCAACGCCACCGTCATCATCCGCGGCCTGCGCGCCGTGTCCGACTTCGAATACGAGTTCCAGATGGCCGGCATGAACAACCGCCTCAACTCGAATGTCGAGACCGTGTTCCTGATGGCGTCGGACCGGTTCCAGTTCATCTCCTCGCGCTTCGTCAAGGAGATCGGGCAGTTGGGCGGCGACGTGACGCCGTTCGTCTCGTCGCGCGTCGCCGCGCATCTGGCGCGGCGCTTTGCCGCGCTGCGCGGCGGCAAGCCCGCGCGCGCCGCAAAAGGCTGAGACTCGGCGCGCTATTATGAAAGCGATTTAACTTGGCCCGGCGCGTTCGTTGCCGCCTAATTCGAAGCGGCGGTTCTACCGCCCGTTAGCCCGCTCGACCCCCTTGGCGGGCAGAAGACCCCTGGGTCGGCCCCGCCTGCCCCCTTTCCTCCAAGTCGCAGGCGGGGCTATCCCCGGCGCCACCTGGGCGTGCGGCCAAGATAGGTTCTGGCAAAGCGCAGCAGCTCGAGATCGCAGGCATGGCGCGCGATCTCTTCGAGATCGAGGAAATAGGCCTTGAGCGAGCGCGCATCGAGCCGCGCGGCGAGCCAATCGGCGAACTGTTCCGGGGTCTTGATCCAGCGCGGCACCGGCTCGGCGACGGCGCCCAGCGGCTGCGCCGCCTGGAGGATGCGCCAGCGCCGCCGGCCCATCACGCCGGAGGGCGCCCCCGTGCCATCGAGGCGCTCCCAGCCGGGGCGGGCGAATCTCTCGGCCGAAGACCGTATCATCGAGCCGTTCCCCACGGTTTTACTGCTCGATGATAGAAAAACCGCGCTTATCCCGCAATCGCTAAATATTGTTAAAGGCGGGACAAATATAGTTAATCGCGCTTTTTTTCGTTACTTCGGCTCACTGGGCCGGCACTGCCTGCCATGGCACCGCGCATTGCGGTACGTAGGGGTAATAGCCTTGCGGGTTGGCGCAGTAGTACCAGGTCTGCGCCGCGGGTGCCGGGGCCGGCGCAACCGGCGGGGCGACCGCCACCACAGGCGGGGTATAGGGGTCGGGATAGGGATAGACCGGCGCCGGATAGAAGTAGAAATCCGGTCCCACCACCCACCACCAGCCGTCGCGTCCTCCGTGCGGGCCGTGGAACCAGGCGCCGCCGCGCCAGCGCTCGAAGTCGCGGCCCTGGAAGTGGTGGATGTCGCCGTCCCAGCGGTGCGGCTGCGCCAGCGCGGCGCTTGTGCCGAGCACGGGGACGAGGATCGAGGCGGCACAGAGTGCCCGCGCGAGCGTACGCATGGCGAGAGCTCCTTTCCTTGTTGGGGCCGGCCTTGGGCGGGCCGCTCACTCGCTAAATGCTATGGCGGCGCACAGGGCGCCATCCCCGGATGAATAAGGTGATTCCAAGGCGTTATGGCGCGCAACCACTGTCGGCATTTTGCACAAAATGCAATCCGATATTCATAGGCGCGAAGCGAGTTTCGAGTATAGAAATCGGCCGAGGGGTGATGCGGAGTCATTTCAATGAACATTATCGCCGTCGCATCGCAGAAGGGCGGGTCCGGCAAGACCACCCTCGCGGGCCATCTCGCCGTCGCCGCCGACAAGGCGCAGGCCGGGCCGGTGGCGCTCGTCGACACCGATCCGCAGGGCAGCCTGTCGGAATGGTGGAACGCGCGCCAGGCCGAGACGCCGCTGTTCGCGCGCACCGGCACGGCGCGGCTCGGCGCCGACATCGAGCGCATGCGCGGTCTCGGCATCAAGCTCCTGATCGTCGATACGCCGCCCGCGATCGAAGCGACCATCGTCGAGGTCATCCGCCTCGTCGATCTCGTGCTCATCCCGGCGCGGCCCTCGCCGCACGATCTGCGCGCCGCCGGCGCCACCGTCGAGATCGCGCAGCGCCTCGGCAAGCCTTTGGTGTTCGTGCTGAACGGCGCGACGCCGCGCGCGCGCATCACGGCCGAGGCGGCGATGGCGCTGTCGCAGCACGGCACGCTCGCGCCCGTCGTCATCCATCACCGCACCGGCTTCGCCGCGAGCATGATCGACGGCCGCACCGTCATGGAAGTGACCGGCGACGAGCGCTCGGCCAGCGAGATCGAGCAGCTCTGGGAATATATCGGCCGGCGCCTCTCCAACGACTACCGCACGATGCTGCCGCCCGAGATGGCGCGGCCCATGCTGCCGACGCAAGGTGTCGCATGAGCCCTACGGACTCCGCCTCGCTCCGCGACACGCTGCTCGTCGTCAAGGGCGCGGCCCAGCCGAGCTGCGCGCCGCGGAGCAAGCTGCGCCGCGGCCGCGCCGACGACAACCGCGTGCGCGTCGCGCTCCGTCTCGACGAGCCGCGCCATCGCCGCCTGCGGCTCGCCTCGGCGCACATGCACAAGAGCGCGCAAGCGGTCATGCTGGCGGCGCTCGATCATTATCTCGAGCGGATCGTCGCCAACGCGCTCGCCGAGCCGTGCCCCTGTCTCGAGACTCCGCCGCCCCGGCGAAGCGCACGTGTCGCCGCCGCAAGCGCCATGACCGCGACCGCGCGTCCCTCGGCCTCGCTCGCGGGCTTTGCGCTGCGCCCGGCGAAGGGCGCGGCGGCGCAGAGCGCCAAGGACGGCGACATCACCGGCCGCATCGCCGCGCCGACGGTGGCGCTGGCCGCGCCGCCGCCGCCGCGGCCGGCACAATCCGCCTCCGCATCCGCCAAGGAACCGCCGCCGCGCGCGGAAGAGATCGTCGTCTATTGGGAACGGCTGCGCCGCGGACGCGCGCTGCCGCCGATCGCCGAGGTCGACCGCAGCCTCGTCGGCAACGCCTGGCCCGACAGCCTCATCGTCATGTTCGATCGCGACACGGCGATGCCGCGCATTTCGCGCCTCGGCGACACCGACGGCGCGATCGAGTACACGCCGATGGTGACCGACTGGATCCTGACGCGCGCGCGCCAGGCGGCAAAGCGCGCGGCCAAGCTCGAGGAGGTGCAGACCTTCCCGCTCGAGGGCGCGAGCGCGCGCTATCGCCTGTTCCTGCTGCCGCTCGGGATGGGCAACGGCACGAGCGACGGCGTGCTCTGTCACCTCTGCTGCGCCTAGAGTGCGATCGGTTTAGATGGAAGCTTCGCGCTTCCATGTGAACCGATCCGACTCTAAGGCGCGGCGGCGTGCGGCGGCGGCGCGAGCAAGCGCAGCGCCGCGAAAAGACTGCCGAACAGCACCACCGGCACGAGACAGCCGGCGGCCGTCATCGACGGCCGCAGCAGCGGCAAGATCCAGATGGCGGCGAAGAGCGCGAACCCGGCGAAGCCGATCCGTCCCTCGGCGAGCGTGAACATGAGCACGGCCGCCGCCGACAGCAGCATCATGTCGTAAGCTTCGAGATGCGGCGCCGCGACCATCATGGCAACGAGCAGCACCGCGAGCTTCGCCTCGGCGCGTCCCGGCCGCGCATAGGCCCGCCATGTCGCGCCGGCGCCGATCAGGATCGCGGCGGCCTGAATCGCTTTCGCCCAAAGATCCGGGGCGCCGAAGCGCGCGGCCACGACGTAGAACCCAAAGCCGCCCAGGAACGTCTCGCGGAACCACTCGGCATAGGAAGGGTCGCGCGCCTCGACGCCCGCCTCGAGCCAAAGGAGCCACGTCTGCGGCCCGAACATGAGCGCGCTCAAGAGCGCGAGCGCGGCGGCCGAGGCGACGCACGCGCCGAGCGCCCGCCACGCGCGCGCCGCGACCAGCGCCACCGGCACGAGCAGAAAGAGCTGCGGCTTGTAGCTCATCAGCCCGAGCACCGCGCCGGCCCAGAGCGGCCGCCGCTCGAGCAGGCGCAACCCGCCGACCGTCAGCGCCGTGCTCAGCGCGCCGTTCTGGCCGGTGAGCGCGTTGGTGCACGCGGGGATGAAGGCGAGCACCATGATCCCGCGCCACCAATCGAAGCCGCCGCGCTCGCGCCGCGCCACGGCCGCGACGGCGGCGAGCGCGCTCGCCACGCCGAAGCCGACATAGGAGACCGCAAACGGCAACAGGCTCAAGGGCGCGAGCAGCAGCAGGAAGGGCGGCGGATAGAGGAACGGGTGGAGCGTGACGGGCCCGGTGAACCAGGGCCCGAGCAGAGTTGCCTCGAACCGGGTGAGGCGCGCGCCGTCGTAGACGAGGTCGGGCATGCGCTCGCGGATCGCCGTGCCGGCGGAATAGAACACGATCCAGTCCTGATAAAGCACCGGCCCAAGCCGGTTGACCACGACGCTCGTCGTGCCGAGCCAGCCCAGGATGCCGCCGACGCCGCCGAGGATGACGGCGAGCGGCCCCCAGTTGCGCCTCATGCGCGGTCCTGCGCCGCGCCGGCGAGCGCGGCGAAGCGGCGTCCGGGCGCGCATCAGGATGACGGCGAGCACGAGCAGCTCGACGATCGGCGTCGCGAATCCGGCGGGCGTCGTGCGCGGCGGATTGAAGAGCGGCAGGAGAAAGAGCGCGAGCGCCAGCGCGGCATCGCCGTTCTGCAATCCGGTGTCGAGCGCGGCGATGAGGAAGAGCGCCGCCGCGGCGGCGAGCAGCACCATGTCGTAGCCCTGCAGATGCGGCGCCGCGAGACAGGATGCCGCAAGCAGCACGGCGAGCCGCAATTCGCGCCTGAGCGCGCCGCGCCACGCCCAGAACACGGCGCCGGCAGCGACGAGCGCCGCCACGGCTTGCGCCGCCTTCGCGACCGCGTCCGACGCGCCGAGCAGCACCGCCGACGCAAAGACATCGTCGCCGAACAGCACGCTCCATTGCCGCCACTCGGCGCGGAACTGCGCGCCCGGCGCCAGGACGTCGTGCGCGAACGCCTGCCACGGCGCGATCCCGAAAGCCCAAAGGCTCGCCAGCGTCAGGGCGAGCGCGGTGGCGCCTGTCGCCGCGAGCGCGCGCCAGTTGCGCGCAGCGACGAGCGCCACCGGCACCATGAGAAAGAATTGCGGCTTGTAGGTCAGCGCGCCGAGCAACATGCCGGCGACGAAGGGCCGCGTCGCCGCAAGCGATGCGCCGCCGAGGAGCAGCGCCGCGGTCAGGAAGGCGTTCTGCCCCGTCACCGCCGTGATCGACGCCGCCGGCGCCAGCAGAAGCGCCGCCGCCGCGATGACGAGCCGGCCGCCGCGATAGAGCGTGGCGAGCGCCGCCACGAGCGCCACGAAACTCAGCGCGAGAAAGAAGAAGCAGGCGAGCCCGAACGGGACGAGCGCGAACGGCAGCAGCAGCAGCAGGAAATAGGGCGGATAGACCCACGGATGAAACGGCAGCTCGCCGCGCAAGAGCGGGTGGAAGCGCAGGTTGAGGTATTGCGTGAAGCGGTCGCCGTCGAAGAGCAGCGCGAGATGGCCCTCGAGCGCGGCGCGCGCCGCGCCGTAATAGACCATGAAGTCGGTGCCGGGGAAATTGTAGACCGGGCCGATGACGCCATCATGCCGGAACGCGAAAGCGAACACGGCCCAGCCGTAAAGGCCAAAGACGAACGCGACCGACGCGAGCGGCACCAACGAACGGGATTGCGCCACCGCCCCTCCCGATGAGCGACGGCATCGATCCTAGCATGGCGGCGCAGAGCCCCGCCGCAAAAGCGCCGAACTCGGGGGCAGCGCCTCAGGGCGTCGGCGGGCAGCCCGCGACGGGCGGGCCATGATAGTCGGTGCCGCCCGGCAGGTTCTCGTGCATCGCGTCGGCGCATCCGCCCGGCGGCGGCGGCGCGGCCGTGCTGCCGCTTTGCGCGACGGCCGGCCCGTCGCAGCTATAGGTCGCGACATTGCCCGTGGGCGTCGTCTGCAAGCCGCGATATTCGGGCCCGGTGCCATAGCGCTGGCAATAGGCCGCGGCGCTCGCGTTCGCCTGCGTGATGTCCGTGCCGGGAACGCGGTAGGACACGGTCGGCGGCAGCGGCGGCGTGGCGCTCACCCGGTTTTGCTCGGCCGGGCTGCACGCGGCGAGCGCGCCGAGACCGGCAAGAACGAGAAGGACAGTTCGCATCGGCGCAGGCTCCGCGAGGATCGGGTCGGTCAGGCAACACGGAACGCGGGTCCCTGGTTCCGCCTGCGGCGCGCGCGTCCTTGTGGAAATATCGGGGCGGTCGGGCCAAGCTCGGGGCGGGGAGGAACACGCCATGCGCCGACTTGCTCTTGCTCTGGCTTTGGTCGCGCTCGCGGCGCCGGGCAGCCGCGCCATGGACACGCTGCGCGCCGGCAAAGCCTCGGCCACCGCCTTCGCCATGCTGCCGTTCGTGGTCGGCATGGAAGAAGGCATCTACCAGAAGCACGGCATCACGCTCGAAATCTTCGATTTCGGCGGCGGCGCCAAGCTGCATCAGGCGATCGCCGCCGGCAGCATCGATGTCGGCGCCGGCTCCGGCGCCGAGCTCGCCATGGTCGCCAAGGGCTCGCCCGAGCTCGCCGTCTGCAATGCCGCGGGACCGCCGCTCTTCATCGGCATCGTCGTGCCGTACGATTCGCCGGTGCGGAAGCCCGAGGATCTGAAGGGCAAGAAGATCGGCGTCTCGAGCCCCAATTCGATGACCTACTGGATGGGATTGGAGCTCGCGCGCCATTACGGCTGGGGCGACGACGGCATAACGCTCGTCACGCTCGGCGGCGACACGGCGGCCGTGGTGGCGGGATTGCGCACGCACATGATCGACGCCGACATCGGCGGCAGCGCCACCGCCTTCCAGCTCGAGGAGAACAAGGTGGGCCGCTTCCTCATTCCGGTCTCGGACTATCTCGGCAATATGAGCTCCGACACGGTCTTCGCGTCGAAGAAGCTCATCGCCGAGAAACCCGACGCGGTGCGCCGGCTCATCGCCGGCTGGCTCGAGTCGGTCGCCTTCATGCGCGCCAACAAGGCCGAGACGGTCCGCGTCGCGCGCAAGATGACCGGGTTCGACGACGAGGTTCAGGCGCGCGAATACGACCAGTCGATCCCGATGTTCACCGACGATTGCCGGTTCGACGCGCAATCGCTGGCGACACTGAAGCGCTCGTTCGCCGATCTGAAGCTGCTCGATCCCGTGCCGGACCTCGCCACGACCTATACCGAGGAGTTCGTGCCGCAGCGCTAGCCGGTGGCCGAGGCGGGCGCGCGCGCCATCGTCGTCATGAGAAGTGCCACGACGGCGAACAGCACGAGCGCGGAACCGGCGAGCGAGGCGTGGATGCCGAGGAACGAGCCGCCGACGCCGACGGTCGCGCCGCTGAAAGCGCGCAGCCCGATGGCGCTCATGCCATAAAAGCCGATGACGCGGCCGCGCACCGCGGCCGGCGCGTGCAGCTGCACCAGCGCCTGCGACATCGAGTTGAACGACAGTTCGAGGAAGCCCGCCGCGAACAGGAGCGCGAGCGCCAGCGGATAGGTCGGCACGACCGCGAAGGCGGCGATCACGAGGCTCCACAGGAGCGCGAGCACGAAGACGGTCCTGGTGCGCGGCTGGAGCCGGCCGGTGCCTTCGAGCACGATGCCGGCGAGAAAGGCGCCCGACGCGTCGGCGCTGAGCAGCATGCTGTACAGCAGCCCGGGATCGCCATGCCCGAAATCGCGCGCGAATTCCGGCATCTGCGCCTGGTAGGCGTTGCCGACGAGGAGCGCGTAGGCGCCGGTCAGCAGCGTCATCGCGGCGATGACGCGGATGTGCGCGACCGTGGCAAGGGTCGAGACGAGATCGGCCAGGCCGCGGATGCGCGCGGTCACGATCGGCACCTTGCGGAAGCGCGGACCGTAGGGCGCGCTGACGAGCCACAGCGTGAGCGGCAGATAGATGAGGATGTTGACGAAGATGCCGGGGCCGGGGCCGAACGCGAGCAGGAAGAAGGCGCCCACCGCCGGCCCGCCGAGCAGCCCGAGATAGCGCGAGGTGGCGGCGAGGCGCACGGCGCTCGGCAGGTACTCGACATCGACGATGTCGTGGATCAGCACCTGGCTCGCCGGTCCCCAGAACAGGCTCGCGATGCCGTGCACGACGAGGATGGCGACCGCGTGCCACATCCTGAGCCACCCGGTCAGGAACAGCACGCCCCACATGGCCGAGCAGCTCATGAACAGGACCATGCCGAGCTGGATGATGCGGCGCGGGTCGTAGCGGTCGGCCAATGCGCCCGACCACACGCCGAACAGGAGATAGGGCACCCAGTGCGAGATGACGGCGAAGCCGGCCAATGCCGGCGAATGGAATTTCTGGAAGATCACCCAGTAGCTGATGACGTGCTCGACGCTGTCGGCCAGCATGGCGAGCGCGTTGCCGATGAAATAGGCGCGGTATCCCTTGTGGCGCAGCGCGCCGAACGAATGGCCGCGGGCCCGGTGCGGCGCCGCGGCGGCTGGTGCTTCGTTCAAGACGGAGACTTCCCCGAGATGAGACGGCGCCAGCATAGGGTGCGGTGCGGCGACCGTGTGTTGCAGGGATGGCATTGCAGACCTGCCGCGGGACGGCGTCCCTGCCGCGGGACGGCGTCGCGATGGCATCCTGCGGCGCGGTTTCCTATAAATCCGCGCGATGGTGGATTCGCCGAATCCGGTGCCGTGCCCCCTGTGCCGGACGCACGCGGCGCGCTTCGCGCTGGCGAAGAACGGCTACGACATTTTCCGCTGCGCCGCCTGCGGCTTCCTGTTCGTCGAGCCCTATCCCGGCGAGGACGAGATCCGGCGCTACTACAACGACAATTACCGCGCCGCCTCGGCCGCGTGGTATCCCAAGGCCGGCTCGCGCGCGCGGCGCGCCTTCGTCAAGAGCTTCCGCTTCCTGCGCCAGGCGCGCCATCGCACGGTGCTCGACATCGGCTGCGGCGGCGGCTTCATGGTGCGCGCGCTGGCGCGGCTCGGCGCCGAGGCGAGCGGCCTCGACATCAACGAAGGCGGCATCGCCTTTGCACGCGCGCATTTCCCGGCGTGCCGCTTCTATTGCGAGAGCCTCGCGGATTTTAGGAAGCGCGGATTGACCTTCGATTTCGTGCTATCGACCGATCTCCTGGAGCACCTGCCGGGCGTCGAGGAGTTCATGCGCACGCTCGAAGCCATCACGCGGCCCGGATCGCGCGTCTATATCGCGACCCCCGACAGCGGCCACCCGTCCGTGCCGCACGATCTTGCCGCCTGGATCGACGTGGCGCCGCCCGAGCATCTGCAATGGTTCGACCGGCGCAATATCGAGCTGGTGTTCGCCCGCCACGGCTTCGCGCTCGAGCGCGCCGACAAGAAGCGCACGCCGGCGCACTCGCTCACGTTCGTGCGAGGCGAGGCGGCGGTTGGTTGACTGGTGATATTGTAACGCTCCACCATACGCGTTAGCCTAGGAGCGGCCACTAAGGGAAGAGCGGACATGCCCAAGGAGTTCCCTTTGTCCGGTGTGACATATCGCCTTGCCGGCGCCGGCCTGTTCGTGGCGCTCGGCACGCTCGGCGCGCTCCTCATGCAGTCGGTCGGCATCGACGCGGAGTTTCAGGGCTTCGTGCCGTGCATCGTGCTGGCGTGCCTCATGTTCGGGTTCATCGCCGGCACCGCCGCCCTGATCGGAAGCGCGGTCGTGCTCTGGTATTACTTCGTGCCGCCGCCGGGCTTCGCGCTGCCGACGTTCGGCGACTCGACCCATCTCGTGGTTTTCCTCGCGGTCGGCATCTTTCTGTGCCGCATCGTCGCGCGCCAGCGGCAGACGAACGAGGAGCTCGCGAAGGAGAATTTCGAGCTCGGCTACCGCAACTTCCTGCTGCGCGAGCTGCGCGCGCGCCTGCGCGCGCCGCGCGCCTGAGGCCGTCCTGACCCCTCTCGCGGAGCCGCGATCGGTGGCATGATGGGGCGCGTCTTCGCGGGAGTGCGCCCATGCCTCATCCGATCAGCCGGTTCCCCGTTCCGCGCCTCGATGACCTGCCCGCCGATATCCGCCAGCGCATCGAGGCGGTGCAGGAGAAATCGGGCTTCGTCCCCAACGTCTTTCTCGCGCTGGCGCACCGGCCCGACGAGTTCCGCGCCTTCTTCGCCTATCACGACGCGCTCATGGACAAGCCGGGCGGGCTCGGCAAGGACGAGCGCGAGATGATCGTGGTGGCGACGTCGAGCGCCAATTCCTGCCAGTACTGCATCATCGCGCACGGCGCGATCCTGCGCATCCGCGCGAAGAACCCACTTCTCGCCGACCAGGTCGCGGCCAACTACCGCAAGGCCGACATCACGCCGCGTCAGCGCGCCATGCTCGATTTCGCGCTCAAGGTGGCGCTTGCCGCGCACGAGCTGGGCGAGCGCGACTACGAGGCTCTCGCCGCGCATGGTTTCTCGCCGGAGGATTCCTGGGACATCGCCGCGATCGCGTCCTTCTTCGCCCTGTCGAACCGGCTCGCGAACGCGATGGATCTGCGCCCCAACGACGAGTTCTACGCGCTTGGCCGCGAGCCGCGGCGGAACTAGGGGCGGGTGCGATCGATCCGCGCGCTCGCGCCGATGCGGGCCGTCAGCCCGGGCCGTCCTGCGGCAGGATGCGCGACCACTTGGCGCGGATGCGCTCGTCGAGAGCGCGGCTCGAGCGGGCGATCATCGGGAAAGTGTCGCGGCGCGACCACGGCTTGCACGCGTCGATGACGACGCGCGCGTTGCGCCGGTCGGTGTCGGGGTCGTAGCACATCGGGTCGAGATGCGAGCTCCAGCCGCCGCGCAGCACCTCCATCCCCTCGCGCGGATCGAAGCGCGTGCACATGGCCCAGATCACGTCGTTGATGTTGGTCGGGATCGATGTCGTCGTCCACCACCACGACCCAGCGGTTCGTATAGGCGCCGGCATGGCATTGCGAGGCGATGAGGCCGGCCTGCTTGGCATGGCCGCCATAGAGCTGCTGGATCGACACGGTGAGCCACATGCGGCTGCCGCCGGCCTCGTGCGCCCACACGCCCTTGATGCCGGGCACGCCCGCCGCCTCGAGCTGGCTCCACACCGCGCCGCAGCGATATGTGCCGAGATAGAAGGTGTTGTCGTTGGGCGGCACGGCCGGGATGGCGCCGAGCAGCACCGGGTCGTTGCGATGCATCAGCGTCTCGATGCGGATCGCGGGCTGCGGGCGCTTGCCGCCGGCGTAATATCCCGTCCATTCGCCGAGCGGCCCTTCCTCGACCTTGTCGCCGGGATGAATGAAGCCCTCGAACGCGATCTCGGCATTGGCCGGGATCGGCAGGCCCGTCTTCGGCATGGTCATGAGCTCGACCGGCTCGCCCAGGAGGCCGCCGATCGCGTCGTATTCGTCCTTGCCATAGGGAATTTCGAGCCCGCCGATCATCAGCAGCGCCGGATGCATGCCGACCACCACGGCGACCGGGCAGGGCGCGCCGCGCGCGTGATATTTCTCCATGATGATGAGGCCGTGCTTGCCCGGCGACATCATGATCGAGGCGAGCGCCGGCCCGTGCGACTGGATGCGGTATGTGCCGCAATTGATCCAGCCCGAGTCCGGGTCCTTCATCACCACCATGCAGCCCGTGCCGATATAGGGCCCGCCATCGTGCTCGTGCCATTTCGGCGTCGGAATCCTGGTGATGTCGACCGCGGCGCCGGCGCGCACGTTCTCCAGCACCGGTCCGCCATTGACCGAAACGGGCTTCCGCGACGGCGCCTCGCTCATGTATTTGCGCCACCACTGCACGAGCTCCATCTCCGACGCCTGCGGCGGCAGCCCGAGCGCGATGTTGATGCGCGGCACCGACGTCAGGATGTTGGCGAGGACGCGAAAGCCCTTGGCGAAGCCCGGCACCTCGTCGAACATGACGGCGGGATTGCCCATGCGGCGCTGAAACAGATCGACGATGCCGCCGATCTCCTCGGTGGGCTCGGCGCCCGTGACGGTCGTGAGCTCGCCCGCCGCGGCGACGGCATCGAGCCAGGTCCTCAAATCCTTGTTCGCCACGCTCTTCTCTCCCGATGCCGGCCTCAGCCCGATCTGCGTCCGGCGCGCGGCGAGCTTCACCGCCGCGATGATCTCCGGGTAGGCCGAGCAGCGGCACAGATTGCCGGCAAGGTAATGCCTGATCTCCTCGTCGTCCGGATCGGGATTGCGCTCGAGCAGTTGCTTCGCCATCAGCACGAAGCCGGGCGTGCAGAAGCCGCATTGGAAGGCGCCGGCCTCGATGAAGGCTTCCTGCACCGGGTCGAGCTGGTCGCCCGAGCCGAGCCCCTCGACCGTCTCGATCGCGGCGCCATCGGCGAAACTGGCGAGATAGAGGCAGCTCGACACCGCGCGTCCGTCGACGATGACGGTGCAGCAGCCGCACAAGTCCCTGGCCGCAGCTCTCGCGCGCGCCGAAGAGATTGAACTGCCCGCGCAGCACCTCGACCAGATTGTGATGGGGCGCCACCTCGGCCGTGGCGGGCGCGCCGTTCAAGGTGAAGCGGATGGTGCGGCTTGCGCTCACATCAGGCGTCCGGCAAGGGCTCGCCCGCGGCGGCGCGGAGCGCGCGATAAATCGACTCCGGCGTCAGCGGCAGCTCGCTCATGTCGATCCCGACCGCGTCCGCGATCGCGTTGCCGATCGCCGGCGAGACCGTGAGCGTCGTGCTCTCGCCCGCGCCCTTGGCGCCGAACGGGCCGTCGTGCTGCGCCGCCTCGACCGTCTCGTTGACGAAGTCGCGCGGCACGTCGAGCATGTTCGGGATCTTGTAGTCGGCGAGCGAGCCGTTGGTGAGCTGGCCGTCGCGGAACAGCATCGTCTCCGACACGGTGAAGCCGAGCTGCATGATGGCCGCGCCCGAGAGCTGCGTGCGCACGATCGCGGGATTGAGCGGCCTGCCGACATCGGCGATGTTGACGAGGCGCGTCACGCGGAATTGCCCGGTCTCGGTATCGACCTCGACCTCGGCGCCGCTGCCGCACACGCCCCAGAACGGCGTCACCAGCGGCGACTGCCCGGTGCCGTGATCGGGCGCCACGTAGTTCGGAATGAAGCTGCCGACGCCGACGATGTTGCCGGCCTGCATGCCGTATTTGCGGCGGAACAGCTCGGCGATCGGCAGGTTGCTGCCGGGCGGAATGCCGAGCTCGGCGGCGAGCGCGGCGATCTTGCTCTTCGCGTCCTCCGCGGCAAGCCGCACCGCGTTCCCCATGTGGAAGGTCGAGCGCATGCCGAGCGTGCCCATGTCGTAAGGCGTGACGTCGGTATCGGGGTGAATGACGCTGACCGTTTCGGCCGCGATGTTGAGCACCTCGCCGGCGATCTGCGCCATCACCGTGTCCGAGCCCTGGCCCATATCGACGGTACCGATATAGAGGCCGCAGCTGCCGTCGCCATAGAGGTTGCAGATGGCGACCGACGTGGTCGGCGAGGTGATGCCCTTGAAGCCGATCGCGACGCCGCGCCCGCGCCGCAGGCGGCCGCTGCCGCGCTCGAACGGCCGGTCCCAGGCCATGCGCTCGGCGAGGCGATCGAGCACCGGCTCGAGCGCGGCATCGCGCACGATCGTGCCGCTCGCCTGCGGGCGGCCGTTGCGCAGGATGTTGCGGCGGCGGAACTCGATCGGGTCGATGCCGAGCGCGCGCGCGATCAGATCGGTGTGGCGCTCGTACGCCCAGCAGGTTTGCGGCACGCCGAAGCCGCGGAGCGCGCCGGCCGGCGGGCGGTTGGTGTAGGCGGCGTAGGAGTCGATCGCGACATGCTCGATGTCGTAGGGGCCGGCCGAGGTGAAGCCGGCCTTCTGCGTCACGCGCGGCCCGATATCGGCATAGGCGCCGCCGTTCCACCAGATCTCGCAGCGCCGCGCCGTGACGCGCCCCGCCTTGGTGACGCGCGCTCTTCAGATCGATGGTCGCGGGATGGCGCGTCACCATGAAGAACTGCTCCTCCATGGTGAGCGCGATCTTGACCGGCCGGCGCGCCAGCAGCGCCAGCGCCGTCACCAGCGCCTCGAGCTTGATGTAGAGCTTGCCGCCGAAGCCGCCGCCGAGATACGGCACCTTGACGCGCACGCGGTTCTCGGGCCAGCCGAGGAGGCGCGCGATCTCGATGCGCACGAAGGACGGATTCTGCGTCGCGCTGTGCAGCGTGATGCGCCGGTCGCCCGGCATCGGCCGCGGCGACGAACGGCTCGAGCGGCGTGTGCATCACCTGCTGCGTGCGGAATGTGTGCTCGAACACATGGTCGGCGGCGGCGAAGCCATTGTCGGGATCGCCGTGGCGCAGGTGATAGTCGAGCGCGATGTTGGTGCCTTGGCGGCCTTGGAGATGCTTCAGGTCGGGGAACGTCGCCGCCGGCTTCAGCACCTCGTGCACGATCGCGTTCGTGTGCGCGGCCTCGCGCTCGTCGAAGACGGCGGGCAATTCCTCGTACTCGGCGACGATGAGGCCCGCCGCATGCTCGGCGACGTGCGGGTCTTCCGCCAGCACCACCGCGACCGGCTCGCCGGCGAAGCGCACCTTGCCGTCGGCGAGGATCGGCTGGTCGTGAAAGGCCGGCCCGTAATAGGGATTGGGGATGACGGTCTTCACGTCGTCGATGGTGACGACGCGGTGCACGCCTTCGAGCGCAGCCGCGGCGCTCACGTCGATGCGCTTGATCCGTCCGTGCGGGATGGCGCTGCGGAAGATCTTGCCGTGCAGCATGCCGGGAAGCTGAAGGTTATGTGTGTATTCGGCGCGGCCCGTGACCTTGGCGCGCGCTTCGAGCCGCGGCAGCGAGCGTCCGACCTGGCCCGCCGGCATCGGCGTCTCGTCCATCACGCCGGCTCCGCGGCCGCCGCCTTCACCGTGCGCGCGAGATAGACGCGCAGCAGCTGCCGCTTGTAGGGCGCGGAGCCGTGCTGGTCGCCCTCGATCTCGGCTTCCGCGACCGCCGCTTCGCCGGCGCGCTTCAGCACCGCGTCGTCGATGCGCGCGCCGGCCAGCACCGCTTCGGCGGCGGCAAGGCGCGTCGGCGTCGCGGTCGCGCCGCAGATCACGAGGCGCGGCTCGGCGACCACTCCGTCTTTCAGCGCGAACGATGCGGCGACGCCGACCGACGGCCAATCGTGCGCCGAGCGCGCCATGCATTTGAGATAGGCCGCGCGGCGCGCCGGCCTGCGGCGGCACGATCAGCTCGGCGATGAGCTCGTCGTGACGCAGCGTCGTCTCGTAATAGCCGGCGAACAGCTCCTCGACCGGAATCGTGCGCTCGCCGCCGCGCGCCGGCAATGACGATGCGCGCGCCGAGCGCCACCCACACCGGCGGCAGATCGAGATGCGGATCGGCATGAGCGAGATTGCCGCCGACCGTCGCGACATTGCGCACGCGCACGTTCGCCACCTCGCGCATCATGCGCGCGACGACCGGCGCGTGGCGCCGCATCTCGGGCGAATGTTCGAGATCGGCGAGCGTCGCCATCGCGCCGATGCGGAGCGTGCCGTCGCCGCTCGGCCGCGATGGCCCGATAGCGCGCCTCGATCTTGCGCAGGCTGACGAGCCGGATCGGCCTGAAGAACCCGGCCTTCATCATCAGCATGAGCGCCGTGCCGCCGGCGATGGGGCGGATCGCCGGATCGTCGCGATCGAGCAGAGCGATCGATTCGCTGAGGCTGCGCGGCTCGGCAAGCTCGAAGGGAATCATCGTCCAAGCCCCCGCGTTTCGTCGCAGCGAAGTATATCTGCGCCGACATGCGAGGCAAGAGCGGCGGCCGGTGCGCGAGCGCCGGCGAACTTTGCCGTGGCAGGCCTCGCGGCCAAACTCCATACTCGTTCGCGCGGGAACGAGAGGGAATGGCACCACTCATAGGATCGCGCGTCTTGCGCGCCGAGGATCCGCGGCTCCTGACCGGCGGCGGCCGCTATCTCGACGACATCGCGCTGCCGGGCGCGCTCCATGCGCCTTCGTGCGGAGCCCCAGCGCGCATGCCTTGATCCGCGGCATCGACGCCGCCGCGGCGCGCGCCGTTCCCGGCGTGAGCGGCGGTGCTGACGCTCGAGGACCTTCGCGCGGTGCTGACCGAGCTTCGCCTGCCGCGCAGCGCGCGCGCGACGCGCCAGCCCGAGGGCAGCACGCCCTTCATCCTCGCGGGCGAGGAGGTTGCCTTCGTCGGCGAGCCGGTGGCGATCGTCGTGGCCGAGAGCCGCTATGTCGCCGAGGACGCGGCCTCGCTCGTCGCGGTCGAGTACGAGCCGCTCGCCGCGCATGCGGATGCAAGGCAGGCCGCGGCGCCGGGCGCGGCGAAAGTGCGCAACGAGATGCCGAACGTGCTGGCGAGCTTTCGCGTCGGCTATGGCGACACTGACGCGGCCTTCAAGGGCGCGGCGCACATCTTCCGCCAGGAGCTGTGGCAGCATCGCGGCTCCGGCCATCCGCTCGAAGGGCGCGGCGTCGCGGTCGAGAACCGGGTCGGCGGAGGACGCGCTCGTCGTCTGGGCCTCGACCCAGATGCCGAACGATCTCTTCCACGCCTTGGCCTTGCTGCTCGATCTCGACGAGACGACGCTGCGCGTGCGCACGCCCGATGTCGGCGGCGGCTTCGGGCCCAAATACTGCGTCTATCCCGAGGATGTCGCCGTCGTCGCGGCATCGAAGCTGCTCGGCCGCTCGCTCGTCTGGGTCGAGGACCGGCGCGAGCATTTCCTCGGCGCGATCCAGGAGCGCGACCAGTATCTGGTCGCTCGAGATCGCGGTCGATGCGGCGGCGCGCATCCGCGGCATCCGCGGCACGATGCTGCACGACCAGGGCGCCTATGCGCTGAAGGACGTGAACCTGCCCTACAATTCCGCGACCTCGGTCACCGGCCCCTATGTCGTGCCGGCCTACGCCCTCGAGGTCGTGATCGCGCACACCAACAAGGCGCCGGCCTCCTCGGTGCGCGGCGCCGGCCATCCGCAATCGTGCTTCGCGATGGAGCGGATGATGGACCTGGTCGCGCGCGAGATGGGGCTCGACCGCGCCGAGGTGCGGCGGCGCAATCTCATCCCGGCCGACAAGATGCCGTACGAGCTGCCGCTGAAGGCGCGCTCGGGCGCGCCCATTCGCTACGACAGCGGCGACTACGCCGCCTGCCAGGCGGAAATCCTCGCCGCCGCGGGCTGGGACGATTTTCCGCGCCGCCAGAAGGAGGCGCTGGCCCAAGGCCGCTATATCGGCGCGGGCCTCGCGCACACGGTGAAGGGCACGGGGCGCGGCCCGTTCGAGACCGGCGCCGTCCGCATCGCGCCGTCGGGCCGCGTCACGATCCATACCGGCGCGGCAATGATGGGGCAGGGGCTCGCGACCTCGCTGCAGCAGATCTGCGCCGAGCAACTCGGGCTCGACGCGCGCGATGTCACCGTCATTTCCGGCGACACGGGTGTCGCGCCGTTGGGCCTCGGCGGCTTCGCGAGCCGCCAGCTCGTCACGGCGGGCTCGTCCGTGCTGCTTGCCTCGCGCGCGGTCGCGGCCAAGGCGAAGAAGCTCGCAAGCCATCTCCTCGAAGCCGCCGAGGAAGATCTGGAGCTCGCGGGCGGCAGCGTGCGCGTCGTCGGCGTGCGCCAGCGCGCCATCGGCTTCGGCGAGCTCGCCGGCATCCTGAAGGGCGCGCCGGGCTATTCCTTCCCGCCGGGTCTCTCGCCCGGCCTCGACGACGACACCAGCTTCATGACCGATGCGCTCGCTTACGCCAATGGCTGCCACGTCGCCGAAGTCGAGGTCGATGCCGAGACCGGCGGCGTGCGCATCCTGCGCTATTTCGCGATCCAGGATTCGGGCCGCCTCATCAATCCGATGATCGTCGACGGCCAGGCCCATGGCGGGATCGCGCACGGCATCGGCAACGCGCTCTACGAATTCATGGGCTACGACGAGAGCGCGCAGCCCGTCACCATGAGCTTCGGCGAATATCTGCTGCCGAGCGCGACCGAGCTGCCGATGTTCCAGACCTTCTACAAGGAATCGCCGTCGCCCATGAATCCGCTCGGCGCCAAGGGCGCGGGCGAGGTCGGCACGACGCCCGCCGCGGCCGTGGTGCTGTCGGCGGTCGAGGACGCGCTCACGCCGTTCGGCGTGCGGATTACCGGGCTGCCGCTGCGGCCGCCCGATCTCGTGGCGCTCATCGCCAAGAGCCGGCGGAAGGACTAGCGTGCGGCACGGCGGCGGAGGAGGCTCTTCATTGGCACAGCGGGATCTGAGGACGTGGCTGGCCGAGCTCGAGGCGGCGGGCGAATTGCAGCTCGTGAGCGGCGCCGAGCGCGAGAGCGAGATCGGCGGCATCGTCGATCTCTATCAGCGCAAATCCGGCAACAAGGCGGTGCTGTTCGACGACATCCCCGGCTATCCCAAGGGCTATCGCGTGGTGGCGAACATCCTGACCTCGGCCAAGCGGATCGCGCTGACGCTCGGCCTGCCGGCGGGCACGAGCGAGATCGAGCTGGTGCGCTTCTGGCGCGACTACATGAAGGCGGCGAAGACGATCCCGCCGGTCGCCGTCAACACCGGCGCGGTGCTCGAGAATGTCAGCTTCGATGACGACGTCGATCTCCTGAAAATTCCGGCGCCGCGCTGGCACGAGCACGATGGCGGCCATTACATCGGCACCGGCTGCATGGTCATCATGAAGGACCCGGACTCCGGCTGGATCAATTACGGCGCCTATCGCATCCAGGTGCACGGGTCGAAGCTCGCCTCGGTGATGACCTCGAAGGGCAAGCACGGCAACCTCATCATGCGCCGCTATCACGAGCGCGGGGAGCCGTGCCCCATCGCCGTCGTCGTCGGCATGCATCCCGCGCTCTTCATGGTGGCCGGGCTCGAGATTCCGTATGGCAAGAACGAATACGACGCCGCCGGCGGGCTGATCGGCGAGGCCGTGCGCGTGATCGCCGGCCCGCGCACCGGACTGCCGATCCCGGCCGAGGCCGAGATCGCGTTCGAGGGCACCGTCGCGCCCGGCGACATGGTCGATGAAGGGCCGCTCGGCGAATGGACCGGCTATTACGCCGGCGGCAAGAAGCGCGAGCCCGCGATCCGCGTCTCGTCATTCATGCACAGGAACGACCCGATCCTGCTCGGCGCGGTGCCGGCGGTGCCGCCCAACGACGACACCTATTATCGCGGCACGTATCGCGCCGGCGCGGTCTGGCATCAGCTCGAGGCCGCGGGCGTGCCCGAGGTGAAGGGCGTGTGGTCGCACGAGGCGGGCGGCAGCCGCATGTGGCTCACCGTCGCGATCAAGCAGATGTATGGCGGGCATTCGAAGCAGGCCGGGCTCATCGCGTCGCAATGCCATGCCGGCGCCTACGCCAACCGCTGGGTCGTGGTGGTCGACGACGACATCAACCCCGCCGACATGAACGAGGTGATCTGGGCCATGTGCACGCGCTTCGAGCCGCGCGAGGGGATGGAGGTGCTGCGCGGCTGCTGGAGCACCGTGCTCGACCCGATGGCGTACGATCCCGCCGATCCGCGCAACGCGCGCGTCGTCATCGACGCGTGCAAGCCGTTCCGCCGGCGCGACGACTTCCCGCTCGTCGCGCGCTCGAGCGCGGCGCTCGACCAGCGCATCCGCGCCAAGTGGGCGCACGTGCTGCCGAAGGACAGCTAGGCGAAGCGCGGCAGCAGCGGCGCGGCGTTGCGCGTCGATCGCGGCGAGCTCGCTCGCGCTGAAGATGCCGCTTTTCTGCAGGCCCGCGACGCATTCCGCCGAACCGCGCCACGGATAGTCGGTGCCGTAGCAGATGCTCGAGAGCGGCATGATCTGTTTCAGCGCGCCCAAGGGCGAGGCGTGCAGGATCTGCGCCGTGTCGTAATAGAATTTCGCGGCTTCGGCGATGAAGCCCCGCGGCATCAGGGGCGCAAAGCGCGGCATCTTCTCCATGCGGATGAAGCGCTCGACCAGGAACGGCATGGTGCCGCCGCCATGCGACCAGATGACGCGAAGCTGCGGACAGCGCGCGGCCGTGCCGCTGAACAGGAGGTTGGTCAGCGCGCGCGTCGTATCGGTGCCGAACTCGATCACCGAGTCGCGGATGTCGAGCTCGGCCAGCGCGTTGGCGCAGCAGACCGGCGCATGCGGATGGGTGTAGATCACGGCCTTGCGCCGGTTGAGCTCGTCGAACACCGGGGCCAACACCTTGTCGCCGAGCCAGTTGTCGCCGTAGCTCGTCAGCATGTGGACGCCGTCGGCCTTGAGCGTATCGAAGGCGCGCGCGATCTCCTGCAGCGTCGCGTCGATGTCCGGCAGCGGCAAGGCCGCGAACAGGCCGAAGCGGCCGGGATAGTCGGCCGCGAGCCGCGCCATGTAGTCGTTGTTCTCGCGGCAAAAGGCGATGAGCGCCTCGCCCTTGATCTGGCCCGGGATCGTCGCCGAGTTGACGGCGAGCGTGACGCCGGCCTTGTCCATGTCGGCGATCGCGTCGTTCTCGTTCATGATCGAGGCGAGGTGCGGCGTGAGCACGCCCCACTCGCGCATGGAGGGCACGAATTTCGGCGCGACCAGGTGATGGTGGACGTCGATGCGCTGAGCCATGGAATGTCCCGTCCGCTGCGGCGGTGAAACGGCGCAAAACCCTGGTGAGCCCGGCGGGATTCGAACCCGCGACCCCTTGATTAAAAGTCAAGTGCTCTACCGGCTGAGCTACGGGCTCTCGCGGGGAGCGCGGAACTTAGGGCCGGCCTCCGGGCCGGTCAAATCCGGCCGGGCTGATCCGGCGCGCGGCGCCCGGCGTAATAAAGGCAAAGGCAACCGCAGAACATTCGCCATGGCACAAGAATTTCGCGCCGACGCCGAAACAGCCGAGTCGCTTCGCGCCCGCGCCGAGCGCTGCCGCGGGCTTTCGCGCGTGGCGTCGGTGCCGTTCGCGCAGCCGATGCTCGAAGGCCTGGCGCAGCAGCTCGAGGGCGAGGCGAAGCGCGCCGAGTCGGCCGTCCCCAGCCGCAAATCCGCGCCCGCGCGTTAGGCGCCCTCGCCCGGACGGGCGAGGTGCCAAACAGGGCAATTCTGTGACGGAGTGCGGCGGTCGGCAGCGATCGCAATGCACGCACAGGCTGCGGCCGTGATCCGGTGCCCTCTTTTGCACACACGCAAATCGCCGAAAATCCGTCGTCTTGCAACGTCGGCGGGCAGTGCATACCGCGAAACTCGCGCTGTTCGCACTTGCGCGTGCGGTTCTCGCGCGGCCGCGCCGTTACACTTCTTTGCACAAAGATATGCCGGATACATCATGGGATTACATTGAACCGATAATCATTTGGCGTGACCTCCTGGGTCGAACAACGACGAGGAACGCGCCCGATGACCGAATTCCGGCACTTGCTCGAACACGAGATCCCGCGCCTCAGGCGCTATGCCCGCGCGCTCACGCGCGATGCCTGCGCGCGCCGACGATCTGGTGCAGAGCTGTCTCGCGCGCGCGCTGGCCAAAGCGCATCTGTGGCAGCCCGGCACCGATTTGCGCGCGTGGCTCTTCACCATCCTGCATAACCAGCATGTGAACGATGTGCGCCGCGCGGTGCGCGAGGGCGTCTGCGTGCCCTTGGACGACATGGCGCCGGTCCTGTCCGCGCCTTCGACGCAGGGCGCGGCGCTTCGGCTGCGCGATCTCGAGCGCGCGCTCGACCGCCTGCCCGAGGAGCAGCGCCAGGTGCTGCTGCTCGTCGGCCTCGAGGGCATGCGCTACGAGGAAGTGGCGAACGTGCTGAGCGTGCCGGTCGGCACGGTGCGCTCGCGCCTCTCGCGCGGCCGCGACATGCTGCGCCAGCTCATGGATCTGAAGCCGGCCGACGAGCCGGCGCTGGCCGATCGGCCGCGGCCAGCGCGCGCACCGCACGCTGCCCGACGACGCCCTGCAGCAGATCTGAGTCAGCTTCGCGGCGGCGCTGCGCGGGTTGCGCCGGCTGTGTCGTGCCGCCGATAAGCTTCAGCGCCGCGAGCGTCAGCGCGTCGAGCATCGAGGCGACCGGCGGCGTGAGGCCGAGCCCGGCAAAATCGAGGCGCACGGACGAGGCCTCCGCCGCCTTGCATGAACGCGGCCGCGATCGCGTCGCCGCCCTCGCAGTGCCCGCGCCGGCTGGGACGCCCGCTTCGCTTGCGGCAAAACCCTTCGCCGCCTCTTCGATGCGCCCGCCGAGCATGTGGTAGATGGCGCTGACGCTGCGCGCGCGGCCGTCGCTGTCGTAGAAAATCCCGGGATTGCTCTGCGGCCGCATCGGGCAGGAGATTGGGCGGCGCTGGCTGCCGCCCTTGGTCGCGAGCGCCTTCAGGAACGAGGTGGCGCCGCCGGCGCCGAGGAAATGCGCCATGTAGAGATCGGCGCGCGCTGGCCGGGCGGCCGAGCGCGTGCTCGAGCTCGTCCTTGTTGAGGTTGCGCGTACTCGCCGGCGAGCGAGGAGGCGAGCGCCGGATCGTTCCTGAGCGCCAGGATGCGCTGCTTGACCGCGGGATCGGACACGGCGGGCTTGCCGGCGGCGTCGCTGCCGATCTGCTGCGCCAGCTCGCCGATGCCGTACTTCGCGCCGAATCGCTGCACCATGTCGAGCCAGGTCGAATCGATGAACTGGAACAGGCCGGCGGCGCTGCCGCTCGCGGCCTTGGCGTCGGGGTTGAAGCCGCTTTCCTGCTGCGCCTGCGCCATCAGCAGGCCGAAATCGCTCGAGGTCGCAAGGCTCGCCTGGCGGACGTTGCGCACGATCGCCGGGTCGACGGCCCGCGACAGGGCCGGATAGGGATTGCTCGGCGCGGCCATGACCGGCCGACACTAGGGGCAATTGGTTAATCGAACGTGACGGGCCGCAGCGAAACAATCGAAGGCTGCTTTGTCAATCTTCGTGAAGCTCCGTTAACGACGACGCCCGCGATCCTCGGGCGACCGGTCGAACCAGCACCGAGGAGAATCCATGAAGTACAGACCGCCCAACCCGGTGAACGCGGCCTTGCGGGCCTGCCGGTCGGCGCTCGCGATCGTCGCCGCCTTCAGCCTTGCGACCAATCTTCTGGCGCTCGCCTCGCCGCTCTACATGATGCAGCTGTTCGACAAGGTCCTGTCGAGCCGCAGCGGCGACACGCTCGTCATGCTGACGCTCATCACGGCGTTCGCGGTGGGCGTGCTGTGCCTGCTCGACGCGATCCGCGGCCAGGTGCTGGTGCGGATCGGCGAATGGCTCGACGAACGGCTCGGCCCGACCGTGTTCGGCGGCGCGCTCGGCTTGGCGTTCAAGAGCGATGCCGTCGCGCGCGGCGCTGGCGCTTCGGCGATCTTCAGGCGCTGCGCGGCTTCTTCACCGGCCCGGCGGTGCTGCCGCTGCTCGATGCGCCGTGGGCGCCGATCTTCGTCATCGCGCTCTTCATCCTGCATCCGCTCTTGGGCGCGGTCGGTCTTGGCGGCGGCATCGTGCTGCTCGGCCTTGCCGCTCCTCAACGAATTCGCGACGCGCCAACCCGTTGCGCATCGCCAACGCCGCGACGCTCAGGACGCGCCAGCGCGCCGAAGCGGCGCTGCGCAACGCCGAGGTGATCCGCGCCATGGGCATGGCCGACGGCGTCGTGAAGCTGTGGCGGGGCGAAATGGCCGAGACCCGTGCCGCGGTGCGCGACGCCGGCTCGCGCGGCTCGCTCATCCTCGGCGCCTCGCGCTTCCTCCGCCTCATGCTGCAGATCGTGATCCTCGGCGTCGGCGCCTGGCTCGTCATCAAGGAGCAGACGAGCCCCGGCGCGATGTTCGCGGCCTCCTTCCTGCTCGCGCGCGCGCTCTCGCCGGTCGAGAACGCGATCGGCACGTGGAAGTCGCTGGTCGGCGCGCGGCTCGCCTATCGCCGCCTGGTCGATCTCCTCGCCGACACGAGCTGGGCCAAGAAGGGCATGGAATTGCCGACGCCCGAGGGCATGCTTGCAGGTCGATCGCGTCAGCTACGTCCCGCCGGGCGCGGACGAGCCGACGCTGCGCGGCGTGTCGTTCGACCTCCTGCCGGGCGAGGTGCTCGGCGTCGTCGGCCCCTCGGCCGCCGGCAAATCGACGCTCGCGCGGCTCATCGCCGGAACCTGGCGCCCGACCGCCGGCAAGGTGCGGCTCGACAATGCCGACATCGCCGTCTGGCATGCCTCGGGCGGCTCCGGCCATATCGGCTACCTGCCGCAGGACATCGAGCTCTTCGCCGGCACGGTGCGCGACAACATCGCGCGCTTGAGCGCCGCCGCGCCCGATCAGGTGATCGAGGCGGCGCAGCTCGTCGGCTTGCACGGCGCGATCATGAGCCTGCCGGCCGGCTACGACAGCGAGATCGGCGATGGCGGCGCTCAAGCTTTCGGGCGGCTTGCGCCAGCGCATCGCCTTGGCGCGCGCCGTGTTCGGCCGGCCGCGCCTCGTCGTGCTCGACGAGCCCAACGCGAGCCTCGACCAGGAAGGCGACGAGGCGCTGCACGCGGCCCTCATCGAGCTGAAGCGGCACGGCGCGACGGTCGTCATCGTCGCGCACCGGCCGAGCATCCTCGGCCTTGCCGACAAGCTCCTCGTGCTGCGTCACGGCATGGTCGATGTGTACGGCAATCGCGCCGACGTGATCGCCAAGCTCAATCCGCCGCACCGCCACGCGGTGCCGCTGCAGAAACAGTCGGCCTGAGGGCGGGAGAGGAGAGCGACATGAGCCTCATCACTTACGAAGGCAACCTGCCGCCGGTTCCGCCGACGCCCCTTGCGCGCTGCCGCTGGCTCATCCTTGCCGGCGGCGCGCTCGTCGGCGTGTTCGTTCTCGGCGTCGGCGTCTGGGCCGCGCTCGCGCCGCTGCGAAAGCGCGGTGGTGGCGTCCGGCACCGTCGTCTCGGATTCGCACCGCAAGACCGTGCAGCATCTCGAGGGCGGCATCGTCAAGGACATCCTGGTGAAGGACGGCGACGCCGTGATGGCGGGCCAGACGCTCGTCCGCCTCGACGACACCAAGGCGCGCACCGCCTACGCCAGACGGCGCAGGGCGAGCTCCGGGACGCGCGCGCGGCCGAGGCGCGCCTCATCGCCGAGCGCGACGAGGCCGATGCGATCGTCTTTCCCGACCACGCTCCTCGCGCACCAGGGCGAGCCGGCGGTGGCGCAGGCGATCGCGGGACAGCAGAAAATCTTCGCGTCGTGGAAGCTCCTCGAAACTTCCAAGATCGACGCGATCCACGAGCGCATGAGCCAGTCGCAAGCGGAGATCGCCGGCTTCCAGGCGGAAAGCGCCGCCGACACCCATCGCGGCCAGCTTCTCAGCGAGGAAATCGCCAGCGTGAGCTCGCTCGTCCAGCAGGGGCTCGAGCGCAAGGCGCGCCTCCTCGAGCTGCAACGCGAGCTGGCCGACGCGCAGGGCAAGCAAGGCGACCTCCTGGCGCAGATCGCGCGCGCCAAGGAGACGATCGCCGAGGGCGAGGTCAACATCCTCAGCCTCAAGAACGACGACCAGAAGCGCGCGGCCGACGATCTGCGCGACACGCAGCAGAAGCTGCACGAGCTCGAGCAGACGACCGCGGCCGCCGCCGCGGTCTTGGCCCGCATCGAGGTCAAGGCGCCCGAGGACGGCACCGTCACCAATCTGCGCATCCACACGGCGGGCGGCGTGGTCAATCCCGGCGAGGCGCTGCTCGACCTCGTGCCGAAGGACGACCGTCTCGTCGTCGAGGCGAAGGTGCGGCCCGTCGATATCGACCGGCTGCGCGAGGGGCTCCCGGCGGAGGTGAAGCTTCTGCCCTACCGCACGCGGCGCACGGACCCGCTCGACGCGACCGTGACCTATGTCTCGGCCGACGAGCTCGAGGACAAGGAGGCGCACAAAACCTATTTCGCGGTGAAGCTCGCGCTCGACCCGCATCAGCTCAAGGACCGGAGCCGACGTGTCAAGCTCGTGCCCGGCATGCCGGCCGAGGCGATGATCCGCACCGGCACGAGCACGGTCGCGCTCTACGCGCTGTCGCCGATCTTCGACAGCTTCCACCGCGCCTTCAGGGAGAAGTAGAGACGCCCCGGCGCGGCGCCAGGGCGCGCTCCTCGCTGCCGATGCGCCAGGCGAGCATCGCGGCATTGACCGCGCTCGCCACGAGCGCCAGCCGCCACGCGCCGAAGGCCAGCGGCAGGAGCGCGATCTCGCCGACGACGACGGCGTAGATCGGATGGCGCAGGAAGCGATAGGGGCCGCTCGTGACGAGCGGCGCGCCCGGCAGCGTGATGACGCGCGTCGTCCAATAGGGTCCGAGGCTGAGGATCGCCCAGGCGCGCACGACCTGCAGCGCGACATAGATCCCGGCAAGCCACCAGTTGGGCCACGCATCCGCCGGCACGACCCAGAGTAGCGCGCCGAGCCATGCCACGTGCAGCATCACGATAAGGGGATAATGCGATCGCCCGTGCTCCATGGCGCCGCGGCGCAAAAGCGCCTCGGCATTGCGGCGCGAAAGCGCGAGCTCGCCGAGCCGCTCCGCCGCCACCAGCGCCACCGCGACTGCGACCGGGCTCATCCCGGCACGTCGAGGAGCAGCATGCCGGCGGTGAAGCCGGGCCCCAATGCCGTCAGCAGCATGCGGCCTTCGGCGCCCGCCCGCAGCACGCGGTCGAGCACGAACAGCACCGTCGGCGCCGACATGTTGCCATAGTCGCGCAGCACGCCGCGTGCGCTGTCGAGCGCGCCCGTTTGCAGCTCGAACGCCGTCTCGAGCGCCGTCACCACCTTGGCGCCGCCCGGATGGCACACGAAATGGCGGATGTCGCGGAGCTCGAGCCCCTCGCGCCGCAGGAAATCGCGCACGACCGCGCCGAGGTCGCGCTCGACGAGCGCGGGGATGTCGCGCGAGAAGATCGCCTTCAACCCGTCCTCGGCCACGTCCCAGCCCATGATGTCGAGCGAGTTGGGCCAGCGATGCTCGCCGGCCGCGCCGAGCGCGGGCCCGCGCCCCGTGGTCGAGATCACGGCCGCGACGGCGCCGTCGCCGAAGAGCGCGGTCGCGACGAGATTGCTCTTCGACACGTCGTGCTTGCGGAACGACAGCGCGCACAGCTCGACGACGAGGAAGAGGATGCGCGCGCCCGGCGCGGCGCGGGCAAGCTCGGCGGCGCGCGCCAGGCCGTTGACGCCGCCGGCGCAGCCGAGCCCGAACACCGGCAGCCGCCGCACGTCGGCCCTGAGGCCGAGGCGCCCGGCCAGCACGGCATCGAGGCTCGGCGTCGCGATCCCGGTGGTCGAGACGCAGACCGCGGCATCGACGTCGCCGGGCTCGAGCCGCGCCTCGTCGAGCGCGCGGCGCGCCGCGTCCTCGAGCAATCGCGCCGCATGCTCGAGATAGAGCGCGTTGCGGTCGACCCAACCATGCGGATTCTCGTACCATTCGATCGGCACGCACGAATAGCGCCGCTCGATCCCGGCATTGGCGAAGACCGGCATGAGCCGGTCGAGCTCGCCCTTCGCCACGCCGCTGAACATGTGCCGGGCGCGCTCGGCCACCTCCGTCTGGCCCAAGACATAAGGCGGGACGGATGTCGCGAGCGACAGAAGGCGTGGCGCGGCGATCGTCACTGGCGGCTTCTCTCCCGGGCGGTTAGAGTGCGGGGCGCGTCTCCCGCAAACGGCAAGGCTAGGCGAAGCGCATTCACCGCGGGATCACATCTTCGCCAGCGCGCGCGCCGCCCCGTCACGCCATCATACCGCATGCAAACTCCTCCGCCCTCATCCCTTGGTCCGCCGCGCCGCGAGCGCCGCACGGTGATGGAGCGCCTGCGCGCCTGGTTCATTGCCGGCATCCTCGTCACCGGGCCGCTCGCGCTGACGCTCTACCTCGTCTGGGCCTTCATCCATTTCATCGACGACACGGTGGGCGGGCTCTTGCCCCGGCAATACAACCCGGCGACCTATGTGCCGATCCCGGGGCTCGGCCTCGTCGTCGCCGTGGTCGGATTGACGATCCTCGGCGCGCTCACCGCCGGCTATGTCGGGCGCATCTTCCTGCGTCTGAGCGAGCGCATCATGGCGCGGATGCCCGTGGTACGCAGCATCTATGGCGCGGCGAAGCAGATCTTCGAGACCGTGCTGGCGAAGCAGAGCAACACGTTTCGCGAGGTCGTGCTCGCCGAATGGCCGCGCCCGGGCATGTGGACGATCGCCTTCGTGACGGTACAGCCCGAGGGCGACATCCGCGACCATGTCGGCCCCGATACGGTCGCGATCTACGTGCCGACGACGCCCAACCCGACCTCGGGCTATCTCATGTTCGTGCGGCGGCGCGATCTCCTGACCCTGCCGATGTCGGTCGAGGAGGGGGTGAAGTTCGTCCTCTCCGGCGGCATCGTGGCGCCGCCCGCGCGCCCGCCGGTTGCGGCCGAGACGGGCGAGCGGCCCGAGGTCGAAGCGGCGGCGCCGAGGAGCTAGCGCGCCGCCCGCTCAGTTGCAGGCGACGGCGAACACCGGCGCTCCGTTGATGGCGGGCTTGGCGGTCAAATGCGTGCCAAGCTTTTTGTCCACCACCTGGTCGGTGCTCAGATCCTGCAGCCACACATTGGCATCGCACGGCCCGTCCTTCTGCCCCTTGGCCTCATAAATCTCGCCCGCGTGCAGCGTCGCCTTGACCGGCACGGTCGCCTCCGCGGCGAGCGCCGTTGTACTCCAGCCCCAGCGTATGGTCGCCGGGCGGCAGCACGATCTTGTCGAAATCGAGCGCGCTTACCGGCTGGCCATCGACGGTGACGACGCGCGTATCGCCGTCGGGGCCGCTCGGCGTCTCGGGATTTTGACTCATGTTGACCGTGGCGCCGGTCGCGCTGGTGAGGCCGGGCGGCGGATCGTACCAGGGGGAATGCGGGTTGGCGCAGCTCGAGAGCGACGCTGCGATGATCGTGACGACGGATAACCGCAACGCCGTTGCGCCGGTCATTGAGGCGGGCTCCTTTCAGTCACAGCACCAAGTCACGTGCGAACATATGCCACCCTTGGCCCGCCCGGCAAGACAAGCGCAAGCGCGTGGTTAACATTATCCCGAGCGCAAGTATTTGACGGCAAGGTCGCGGGCGAAGAGATAGAGCAGCACGCGCAGCGCCTGGCCGCGCTTCGACTCGAGCTCGGGGTCGCGCGCGAGAATGAGTCGCGCGTCGTCGCGCGCCGCCTCGAGCAGCTCGGCATGGGCCGCAAGATCGGCCAATCGCATCTGCGGCAGGCCGCTCTGCCGCGTGCCGAGCATTTCGCCGGCGCCCCGGAGTCGCAGATCCTCCTCCGCGATGCGGAACCCGTCCTCGGTCTCGCGCAGGATCGAGAGGCGCTGCCGCGCCGTCGCGCTGAGCGGCGGCGCATAGACGAGGAGGCAGGTCGACGGCTTGTCGCCGCGCCCGATGCGCCCGCGCAGTTGGTGAAGCTGCGCGAGGCCGAAACGCTCGGCATGCTCGATCACCATCACCGTCGCGGCCGGCACGTCGACGCCGACCTCGACCACCGTGGTCGCGACCAGGAGATCGACGGCGCCCTCGGCGAACGCCGCCATCGCCTTGTCGCGCTCGGCGCCCTTCATGCGGCCATGCACGAGCCCGGCGCGGGCGCCGAAAATCTTTTGCAGCTGGGCGTAGCGCTCGACCGCGGCTTGGAGATCGACTTGCTCCGATTCCTCGACGAGCGGACAGATCCAAAAGACCTTCGCGCCGCCCTCGAGCGCGCGCCGCACGCCCTCCACCACCTCGTCGAGGCGCGTCGCGGGCAGCGTGCGCGTCGTCACCGGGCGCCGTCCCGCCGGCTTCTCGGTCAAGCGCGAGGCGTCGAGATCGCCGTAGGAGGTGAGCATCAGCGTGCGCGGAATGGGCGTCGCCGTCATCACCAGTATGTCCACCGCGCGCCCTTTCGCAGCGAGCGCCACGCGCTGCTCGACGCCGAAGCGGTGCTGCTCGTCGATGACGGCGAGCGCCAGGTCCTTGAACACGACGTCCTCCTCGACGAGCGCGTGCGTGCCGACGAGGATGCCGACCGTGCCGTCCGCGAGGCGCGCGAGAATTTGCTCGCGCGCGCGGCCCTTCTCGCGCCCGGTCAGAAGCGCGATCTCGACGCCGCTTTGCGCCGCGAGCTCGGTCAAGGTGGCGAAATGCTGGCGCGCGAGGATCTCGGTGGGCGCCATCAGCGCCGCCTGCGCACCCGCCTCGACCGCATCCATCATCGCCGCGAGCGCCACCACCGTCTTGCCGCTGCCGACATCGCCTTGCAGGAGGCGCAGCATGCGCGCGGGCTCCGCCATGTCGGCGGTGATCTCGGCGATGGCGTCGCGCTGGCCCTGCGTCAGCGCGAAGGGGAGGGACGCGATGAGCTTCTTGCGCAAGGCGCCCGTTGCGCCGAGCGCGCGGCCCGGCAGCTTTTTCTGGTGCTGGCGCACGAGCGCCAACGCAAGCTGGTTCGAAAGCAGCTCGTCGAAGGCGAGGCGTTCGCGCGGCGGCGTGTTGGGCAGAAGGTCCTCGGCCCGTTGCGGCGCGTGCGCCGCGCGCACCGCGTCGTGCCAAGAGGGCCAGCGCCGCCGCGCGGCGAACTCGGGATCGAGCCAGTCCGGCACTTGCGGCGCGCGCGCGAGCGCCGCGTCCACCGCCTTCTGCACGATGCGCAGGCTCAGGCCCGCGGTCAGCGGATAGACCGGCTCGATCGGCTTCAGCTTGGCCGCGTCCTCGGGCGCGGCGATGTGGTCGGGATGGGTGATCTGCACCTGGTTGTTGAAATACTCGACCTTGCCGCTCACCACGCGCGTTGCGCCGACCGGCAGGAGGCGCGCGAGATAGTCGCCCTTCGCGTGAAAGAACACGAGATGCAGGAACCCGGTCTCGTCGCGGCAGCGCACGCGATAGGGCTGGCGCTTCGAGCGCGGCGGCTCGTGCGCATCGACGGTGACGGTGATGGTGGCGATGACGCCGGCGGGCGCGTCCGCCACCTTGGGCGTGAAGCGCCGGTCGATGATGTCGCTCGGCAAATGCCACAGCAGATCGACCACGGCGGGGCCCGTCAATCGCTCGAACAGCTTGGCAAAGCGCGGCCCCACGCCCGGCAGGCTCGTGACCGGCGCAAAGAGCGGGAAGAGGATTTCCGGGCGCACGCCCTAGCCTCCACTGTCATTGCGAGGAGCGCAGCGACGAAGCAATCCCCGGGACGGCGGGAGATTGCGTCGCTGCGCTCGCAATGACAATGGCGCTCAGAGCTTCAACAGCTTCTCGACATTGCCGTGCAGGAACTTTTCCTTGTCTTCCTCGCACAGCGGGATGTGCGGGATCCAGTCCACCGCCGGCTTGTTCATGACGTAAGGGTAATCGACCGAGAAGATGATGCGGTCGACGCCCAGCTCCTGGACGCAGCACAAGAGCGCCGGGTTCGAGAAGAACCCGCTCGTCGTGATCCAGAAATGCTCGCAGAACAGCTCGCGAAATTTGATCGACTTGTTGCCCGGGCGCGAGAACGCCGAATCGATGCGCCACAAGAGGAACGGCAAGCCCTCGCCGAGATGGCCGAGGATGATCTTGAGCTTGGGATATTTCTCGAACACGCCCGACAGCACGAGGCGGATGCCTTGCGTCGCGGTCTCGACCGTGAAGCCCCAGCCGGCGCGCAGGAGCATGGGGAAATCGTTGGCGTATTCCTTGTAATAGGCATCGATCACGATGGGGCTCGGGTTGGCCGGATGCATGTAGAGCGGCACGTCCAATGCCGCCGCGCGCTCGAAGATCGGCCAGAAGCGCTTTTCGTCGAGGAAGGCGCCGTTGGTCAGGCCGTGCACCATGGCGCCCTTGAAGCCGTATTTCGTGACGGTGCGCTCGAGCTCGTCGGCGGCGGCCTTGGGGTCGGGCGTCGGGATCGCGGCAAAGGCGGCAAAGCGCGTCGGATGGCGCTTCACCGCCTCGCTCAGCCGGTCGTTCGCGGCGCGCGCGAGGCGCACCGAGGTCTCGGGCTCGAATCTCTGGGTCGAGGGCGCGGTGAGCGACAGCACCTGGAAATCGATGCCGCACTCGTCCATCTCCTTGATGCGGAGATTGCTCAGATCCTCGAGCCGCTCGGTCACGCCGGGCTGCTTCCTCTGGTCGGCGGCCTCGAAGTGCTCCCGCACCTCCGCGTCCACGTAGTGCTCTTCGATCGCGATGATGCGCGGCTTCTTCGCCATGCCTGCCTCCCTTCGATGTCCGATCAATCTAGACCAGCTTCCGCCGCCTGTCATTGCGAGCGCGAGCCGAAGCAATCTTCCGCCGGAAGACATCTGCCTCTTGATCGCGCCGCGCCCTGCGCCAAGATTGCCCCTGGATGAACGAACCGCCCGACATCAGGCTGAAGCGGCTTCTGTTCCGGAGCTGGCATCGCGGCACGCGCGAGGCCGACCTGCTGCTCGGTCCCTTCGCCGAGCGGCATCTGCCGTCGATGTCGCCGGGCGAGCTCGATCTCTTCGAGGCGCTCCTCGAAGAGCGCGACGACGATCTCGTCGCCTGGATCGGCGGCAGCATGGCGCCGCCGCCGGCCCATGACAGCGCGCTCTTGCGCAAGCTCCAGGAATTCCGCGTGGGGCCGCTTCCGGGATGAGCGCGCTCGATACCTTCTTCGCCGCGGCGCACGCGGGCGAACGCCTCACCATCTTCGCCGCGCCGGAAGGGCACGACGCCTATCTCATGGGCGGGCTTTTGGCGCGCGGCACGGTGCCGTCATTGCTGCATGTCTGCCGCGACGACGGGCGCATGGCGCGGACGCGCGCGGCGCTCGCCTTCTTCCATCCCGATCTGCCGGTCCTGTCGCTTCCGGCCTGGGATTGTCTCCCTTATGACCGCGTCTCGCCCAATTCCGAGATCGTAAGCCGTCGCGTCGACGCGCTGACGCGGCTGGCCGGCGGCGAGGGCAAGGGCGCGGTCGTGCTGACCACCGTCAACGCCATCGTGCAGCGCGTGCCGCCGCGGAAGCTCTTCGCCGACCGCGTGCTGCAGATCGGCGTGGGCGGGCGGCTGCCGCACGACCGGCTCGCCTCCTTCCTCGAGCGCAACGGCTATCAGCGCACCGACACGGTGCGCGAGGCGGGCGAATTCGCGATCCGCGGCGGCATCGCCGATCTCTTTCCCTCGGGCGCGCGCACGCCGGTCCGGCTCGATTTCTTCGGCGAGGAGATCGAGGGAATGCGCACCTTCGACCCGCTGACGCAGCGCACCACCGGCACGACAGCGGCGATCGTGCTCAGGCCGATGAGCGAGGTCCTGCTCGACGAGGACGCGATCCGCCGCTTCCGTTTGCGCTATCGCGACCAGTTCGGCACGGTCGCCGACGACGATCCGCTGTACGAGGCGGTGAGCGCGGGGCGGCGCTATATCGGCATGGAGCATTGGCTGCCGCTCTATTACGAGAGCCTCGAGACGCTGTTCGACTATCTGCCCGAGGCGGCGGTGACGCTCGACCACGAAGCCGAGGAGGTACGGCGCGACCGGCTCGAGCAGATCGACGATTTCTACGCGGCACGGCGCGACGTGAGCCGGGCCGCGCGCGCTCAGTCGCCGCCTTATCGCCCGGTCGAGCCGAAGCAGCTTTTTCTCGACGACGCGGCGTGGCAGGCGGCGCTGAAGCAGCGTCCTGTCGGCGCCTTCACGCCGTTCGCGGGCGAGGGCAGGCCGCCCTCGGTCGATGCCGGCGCGAAGCCCGGGCGCGACTTCGCCGAGGCGCGGGCGAGCCAAAGCGTCAACCTGTTCGACGCGGTGCGCGACCACATCCTCGACGAGCGCGACCACGGCCGCCGCACCCTCATCGCCGCTTACAGCACTGGCTCGGCCGAGCGCTTGAAGACCCTGCTGCGCGACCATGGCGTCAGCAACCCGACCGTGATCGCCGGCTGGCCGGAGTTCGCGGATATTCCTCTGGGCCAGACGGCGCTCGCCGTGCTCGGGATCGAGCACGGCTACCGCTTCGCCGACATGGCGCTCGTCACCGAGCAGGACATTCTCGGCGACCGGCTCGCGCGGCCGGCGCGGCGCCGCGCCAACTACCAGGACTTCGTCGCCGAGGTCGCGTCATTGACGCAGGGCGACCTCGTCGTCCATTCCGAGCACGGCATCGGCCGCTATGACGGGCTCGTCACGCTCGATGTCGCCGGCGCGCCGCACGATTGCCTGCGCGTCCTCTATGCCGGCGACGACAAGCTGTTCGTGCCGGTCGAGAACATCGAGGTTCTGACGCGCTATGGCTCGGAGGCGCTCGACGTTCCGCTCGACCGGCTCGGCTCGCTCGCCTGGCAATCGCGCAAGGCGCGCGTCAAGAAGCGCATCCGCGACATCGCCGGCGAGCTGATCCAGGTCGCGGCCGAGCGCCAGCTGCGCCAGGGCGAGACGCTGGCGCCGCCCGAGGGGCTCTACGAGGAATTCGCCGCGCGCTTCCCCTATCCCGAGACCGACGACCAGGAGCGCGCCATCGGCGATACGCTCGGCGATCTCGGCTCCGGCCGGCCGATGGACCGGCTCATCTGCGGCGACGTGGGCTTCGGCAAGACCGAGGTGGCGCTGCGCGCCGCCTTCATCTCGGTCATGGCCGGGATGCAGGTCGCGGTCGTCGTGCCGACGACCTTGCTCGCGCGCCAGCACCATCGCACCTTCGCCGAGCGCTTCTCCGGCATGCCGGTGCGCATCGAACAGCTCTCGCGCCTCGTCGCTGGCAAGCATGCGGCTGAGGTGAAGCGCGAGCTCGCCGAAGGCCGCATCGACATCATCATCGGCACGCACGCGCTGCTGGCGAAGTCCATCACCTTCCGCAATCTCGGCCTTCTCGTGGTTGACGAGGAACAGCATTTCGGCGTGGCGCAGAAGGAGCGCCTGAAGCAATTGAAGGCCAACGTCCACGTCCTGACGCTGACCGCGACGCCGATCCCGCGCACGTTGCAGCAGGCGCTGTCGGGCGTGCGCGAGATGAGCGTGATCGCGACCCCGCCGGTCGATCGGCTCGCCGTGCGCACCTTCGTCCTGCCGTACGATCCCGTCGTGGTGCGCGAGGCGATCCTGCGCGAGGCGCATCGCGGCGGGCAATGTTTCTACGTCGTGCCCCGCATCGCCGATCTCGACGAGGTGCAGAAGCAGCTTGCCGAGCTGGTGCCCGAGATCAAGGTCGCGGTCGCGCACGGCAAGATGGCGCCGACCGAGCTCGAACGCGTCATGTCGGCCTTCGACGATCATGCGGCGGACGTGCTGCTTTCGACCAACATCATCGAATCGGGCCTCGACATCCCGAGCGCCAACACGCTCATCGTGCATCGCGCCGACATGTTCGGCCTGGCGCAGCTCTATCAGCTCCGCGGCCGCATCGGCCGCGCCAAGGTGCGCGCCTATGCCTATCTCACGCTGCCCGCCGGCAAGCTCCTGACCGAGACGGCGAAGCGCCGGCTCGAAGTGATGCAGACCCTGGATCAGCTCGGCGCCGGCTTCACGCTCGCGAGCCACGATCTCGACATCCGCGGCGCCGGGCAACCTCCTGGGCGAGGAGCAGTCGGGCCACATCCGCGAGGTCGGCGTCGAGCTTTACCAGCACCTGCTCGAAGAGGCGGTGGCGGCGGCGCGCGCCGGCGCGCGCATGGAGGAAGCGCCCGAGGAATGGACGCCGCAGATCACCATCGGCACGCCCGTCCTCATCCCCGAGGAATACGTGCCCGACCTCAACGTGCGCCTTGGCCTCTATCGCCGCATCGCCTCGCTGCTCGACCGGCGCGAGATCGACGGCTTCGCCGCCGAGCTCGTGGACCGCTTCGGCAAGCTGCCGGAGGAGGTCGAGAACCTTCTGGAGATCATCGCCATCAAGCGGCTGTGCCGCGATGCCGGCGTCAGCAAGGTCGAGGCCGGCCCCAAGGGCGCGGTCGTGGCCTTCCACGGCGACCGCTTCGCCAATCCGGCCGGGCTCGTCCGTTTCATCCAGGAGCATTCCGGCACGGCGAAGCTGCGTCCCGATCACCGCCTCGTCATCGCGCGCAACTGGGAGACGCCGGGCGAGCGCCTGAAGGGCGTGAGCGCGATCCTCAACCGCCTCGCCGCCATCGCCGCGGCGCCGGCGCAGGAGGGAAGGCGCTCGGCGTCGGGCGGATGAGGGGCAGCGTCCGGCTAGAGCGCCGCCACCTTCGCCTCCACCTCGTCCGTGCGGGTCTTGACGTCGTGCGCCTGACGCGTTGCATGGTCTTGAGCTCGGCCTCATGGGTGTCGCGGCTGCGCTTCGGCGACGGCGTCGGACTTCACCCGGATCAGCTCCGGTAGTCGATCGTGTTCACGCCGTCGCGCACGGTGGTGGAAACGCAGACGCAAGTGGTGACGCCCGAACGACGCACGCGGCGTGACCCCCATGCGTCCGCAGGATCGCGTCAGCGGCGTGTTCGGTAAGCCGCCGATATCCCTTCGTCACGACGAGATGCTCGCCCTCCCGCGGTTTCGTTCGTCGATGTGCAACTGCGCGCCTCACGTACCTTCGCTGAGAAGGTCCGGTTTCCGGCGAGCGCTCCGCACGCGTGCCGCCATCAGGAGAACTGCGCGGAGGAATTCGGCGGCCCTTTGGCACATGCGCGATAGAGACACCGGCCGTTCCGCCTTGCGAGCATCGGCCAGCCCGCCGCACCTGCGGGATCGTGCCCATCAGAACGGATGTCGATCTGCTTCCGGCGACCGCGTTCCGGCTGGGCGACGCCGCCGTCCAGCATCGTTCTGCATGTCGACGATGGCGCGCTGCGGCTCGCCGGGCTCCTTGCGCAGTTCAAGGCCGGCATCCTGGCGTCGAGCTTGCCGTGCACGGGGCGCTCTCGCCGCCGTTCAGCACGGATCGATCACGGGCAGCTCGATATCGGGCTCCTGCGCGCCCGAGATCGCGTAGCGCTCTTCGAAGATGAAGCACGGCACGGCGTTGATGCCGATGCGGCGCGCGGCGCGGTCCTCGGCGAGCATGTCGGCAAGCCCGTCCTCGCCGGCGAGAAAGCGCCGCGTCTCGGCGCGCTCGAGCCCGGCGCGCACGGCGAGCTCGAGGAGGCGCGCCGGATCGCCCAGATCGACGCCGTCGATGAAATAGGCCTTGAACATCGCCTCGACCAGCGCGTCGGCCCGGCCCCTGCGTTCGGCGCGGCGCACGAGGCGGTGCGCGTCCTGCGTGTTGGGCGTGTGCTGGACGCGCTCGAACGCGAACGGAATCCCGACCGAGGATCCGGCCTCGCCCGCCGACTGATAGATCCGGTGCGCGTGCTGCGATCCGCCGAACTTGGATGAGAGATAATCCTGGCGCGGCATGCCGTCCGGCGGCATGTCGGGATTGAGCTGGAACGGCCGCCAGGAAATCTCCGCCGCGATGTCGGGGCGGAGCGCCAAGGCGTGCTCGAGCCGGCGCTTGCCGATGAAGCACCAGGGACAGATCACGTCGAGCACGACGTCGATATGCATGGCGAAAGCTTAGCACTGAGCGCGTGACGCGGCGGCGAGATATCATCGCCGCCATGTCGATCTACGACGCCCCGCACCTTGACCGCGCGCCGGCCAATTTCGTGCCGTTGACGCCGCTTTCCTTCCTCGCGCGCGCGGCTTCGGTGCATCCCGACAAGATCGCGGTCGTGCATGGCGAGCGCCGCTTTACCTACCGCGAATTTTTCGCGCGCTGCTGCCGTCTGGCGTCGGCGCTGCGGCGGCGCGGCGTGGGATCGGGCGACACCGTTTCCGTCATGGCGCCCAACGTGCCGGCGCTGCTCGAGGCGCATTTCGGCGTCGCCATGGCGGGCGCGGTGCTGAACGCGCTCAACTACCGGCTCGATGCGCGCACCATCGCCTTCATTCTTGGGCACGCCGAGAGCAAGGTTCTGATTGCCGATCGCGAGTACTCGCCCGTGATCGCCGAAGCGCTGAAGGAGCGCCGGCCCGCAACCGTGATCGACATCGACGATCCGCTTTATGAGGGCGGCGCGCTTCTGGGCGAGATGGATTACGAGGCTTTCCTCGCCACCGGCGACGAAGCGGAGCCGTGGCAGACGCCGCAGGACGAATGGCAGGCGATCTCGCTCAACTACACGTCCGGCACGACCGGCAACCCCAAGGGCGTCGTCTATCATCATCGCGGCGCGTTCCTGAACGCGCTCGGCAACGTCTTGGCGTTCGGGCTTTCGCCGCGCACGGTCTATCTCTGGACCCTGCCGATGTTCCACTGCAACGGCTGGACCTATCCCTGGGCAGTGACGGCCGTCGCCGGCACGCATGTGTGCCTGCGCCGCGTCGATCCCAGGGATATTTTCCCGGCGATCGAGCGCCATGGCGTGACGCATATGTGCGGCGCGCCGGTCGTGCTCAACATGCTGGTCCATGCGCCGGACGAGGTGAAGCGGCGCTTCGCGCACAAGGTCGAGATCGCCACCGGCGGCGCCGCGCCGCCTTCGACCGTCATCGCCAACATGGAGCGCATGGGCTTCCGCGTGACGCATCTTTACGGCCTCACCGAATCCTACGGGCCGGCGACCTTGTGCGTCGCGCAGGACGCATGGGACGGAATGCCGCTCGAGGCGCGCGCCGCCAAGATGGCGCGCCAGGGCGTCTCCTATCCGACGCTTGCCGGCGTGCGCGTCGCCGATCCCGCGACGATGCTCGACGTGCCGGCCGACGGCGCTACCATCGGCGAGCTGATGCTGCGCTCCAACACGCTGATGAAGGGCTATCTCAAAAATCCTGCGGCGACCGACGAGGCCTTCGCCGGCGGCTGGTTCCACACCGGCGATCTCGGCGTCATGCACGAGGACTTCTATGTCGAGATCAAGGACCGCTCGAAGGACATCATCATCTCGGGCGGCGAGAACATATCCTCGCTCGAGGTCGAGGAGGTTCTCTACAAGCACCCCGCCGTGATGGAGGCCGCCGTGGTGGCGCGGCCCGATCCGCAGTGGGGCGAGAGCCCATGCGCCTTCGTGACGGTTAAGCCCGGCGCCAATGCCACCGCCGCCGACATCATCGCCTTCTGCCGCGATAACCTGGCTCACTTCAAGGCGCCCAGAAGCGTCGTGTTCGGCGAGCTCCCGAAAACCTCGACCGGTAAGATCCAGAAATTCGTGCTGCGCGAGCGCGCGGGCGCGCTCGAGGACTAGACGATGGCGGATTTCTCGCTCGTCTCCCGCAGCGCGATCGTGACCGGCGCCTCGTCCGGCTTGGGCCGGCATTTCGCCGGCGTGCTCGCGCGCGCGGGCGCAGCGGTGGCGCTGCTCGCGCGGCGCGAAGCGGAGCTTAAGGCCGTCGAGGCGGAGATAACTGCCGCGGGCGGCGGCGCAGTATCCATTCCGTGCGACGTGAGCGACTATGCCTCGGTGCGCCGCGCCGTCGCCGAGGCGGAAGCGCGGCTCGGCCCCATCGACATCCTCGTCAACAATGCCGGGATCGCCATCTCGAAGCCGCTCCTCGAGCATGACGAGAGCGACTGGGACCGTACGCTCGACACGAACCTCAAGGGCGCGTGGCTCATGTCGCGCGAGATGGCATCGCTTTGGATCGGCGCGCGCCGGCCCGGCCGCATCGTCAACATCGCCTCGCTCCTGGCGCTCAGGACCATCCGCAACGTGCCCGCCTATGCCGCGGCGAAGGCCGGGCTCGTCCATCTGACGCACACGCTCGCGATGGAGCTGGGCCGCTACGGCATCACCGTCAACGCCATCGCGCCCGGATATTTCGAGACCGATCTCAACCGCGCCTTCCTGCAAAGCGAGGTGGGGAAAGCGCTGGTGCGCCGCATTCCCTTGGGCCGCGGCGGCGCGCCACCCGACCTCGACGGCGCGCTGCTGCTGCTCTGTTCCGATGCCGGGGCCTATATCAGCGGCGCGGTGCTTCCGGTCGATGGCGGGCACGCGGTGGGCGCGGTGTGAATTTCCCTGGGCTCGCCGCGATCATTGCCGGCGCAAGCAACGCCGCGCGCGTCGCAATCCGCACGGTCGAGCCGCTGCGCGGCGGCGCGGTCAGGCGGCACTGGCGCGTCGATGCCGTGGTGGACGACGCGCCGCGCAGCTTCGTTCTACGCGCGGACGGGCTGACGAAGCTCGGCTTCGGCCTCGATCTTGCCGAGGAATTCGCGCTGCTGCGCGTGCTCGCCGAGGCGAAAATCCTGGTGCCATCGCCGGTCGCCTTCTCGGACGATGCGGCGATCGCCGGCTCGCCCTTCCACCTCACCGAATTCTTGCCCGGCAGCGCCGATCCCGCGGGTCTCGCCGCTGCGCCGGCGAACGACGCGCTCGCCCGGCGGCTCGGGCACGAGCTTGCGGCGCTGCATCGCCTCGATCTGCCGCGCGCGCCGCTCGCTTTTCTGAGCTCGGCCCCGGCGCTCGCGCAATACCGCGTCCTCCTCGACAAGATCGGCGAGGCGCGGCCCGTCGCCGAATGGGCGCTGCGCTGGCTCGCCCAGCGTGCACCGAAAGCGCTGCCGCCGGTGTTGTGCCACGGCGATTTCCGCACCGGCAACTACCTCGTGGCGGAAGGCAAGCTTGTCGCCATCCTCGACTGGGAGTTCGCGCATTGGGGCGATCCCGATTCCGACCTCGCCTGGTTCTGCGCGCGGTTCTGGCGCTTCGGTCAGGACCGGCGAGAGGCGGGCGGCATCGCCACGCGCGCGGCTTTCGTCGCCGGCTACGAGGGGGCTTCGGGCCGCGCGGTCGATTCCGCGCGGCTGCACTATTGGGAGGTGATGGCGGCGCTCAAATGGCTCGTCATCGCGCTTTTGCAGCGCGACCGCTTCCTGCGCGGCGGCGAGCGCAACCTCGATCTCGCCTTGACCGGGCGGCGCGCGGCCGAATGCGAATTCGAGATGCTGCGCCTCATGGAGGATCATGCGCGATCGGCCTGACATCGAAACTCTGCTGGCGCTCGCCGCCGCCGACGGGGCCGGGGACGAGGCGCTGGCCGCGCGCGTTGCCGCCATCGCCGCGCGCGAGCGCGCAGCGGGATCCGCCCCGTACGAGGCGCTCGCGGCCGAGCTGCGCGCACTCGGCGTCGCCGATCTCGCCGCGCTCGCCGCCGACATCCGGCGCGGCCGGTTCGACGCGCCCGGACCCGAGCGGGACCGGCTCGTGCGATTCCTGTCTCGCCTGGCGCTGCAAAAGCTGCGCGAGAACAATCCCGGCTTCGCGCAGGCAAAATTTTGAGTGGTCCGGAACAGGGGCGATTTTCGTACTGTTCGCTGGATGAGCGATAGATGCCGCCGCAATGAACGCGGCACGGCAGTCGCTAATCGGGAGGCGGACATGACGGAGGTCTATCTCGTCCTTTATGGGGCCTCGATCGTCGCGTCTGTTCTTCTTTTTGCGCATCGCGATCTGGACCGGCATCAAGCGCCGCGTCGAGTTCGCCGCGCTCGAGCGCCGCGTGCGCCTACGGATGATGCGGCCGCGCCCAGTTGCGCCGTTGTTCTGGCTTGCGGCGACCGGTATGCCGCGCGAGGTCGTGGCGCCGCGCCACCGTCGCACCGCCGCCTGATCGCTCCCGAAGAGTCGCCGCCCGCTGCGCGCATTGCAGGTGATGAACAAGCGCATGGGTGGAACTCGCCCGTTCGGCAGGTGTTCGTCTTTCGCGGTGTGCCGGTCTTCAATCCGTGCCAGCCGGCGCACCAAACATCTTGTCCCGGGAGGCAAGTCCATGCGCGGCAGCAAATTGGTTCTCGCATCGGAGCGTTCGCTGGTGCCGGCGGCGTGGCGGGACGCCGATGCGCCGGCCGCAGCCCTCGGGCTGGCGTCTGCCGCGCCTGCGGCTCGCGCGCCTGTTCGCGCGGAAGGAGCCGACGCTGTTCCAGCGCTGCCTCGCCGTGCACATCCATCACACGAGCAAGCTGTCGTCGCTGCGTTAACCCGGCGCGCGCCGCAAGCGCCGCGTCGGACGGCCGGCGGAGGTCACGAATCCGCCGGCGCGGAGAAAAGCGAGAATTTCCGTAAAATGCCGCGCGGCGCCTGTGCCCTCGAGCCAGTTCTGATCGAGGAACGAGGCGAGCCCCGGCTGCCCGAGCTCGACCTCCCATAAAATCCCGAGCAGCGAGGCCATCGCCTCCTCGCGCTCGCGCGCGAGCCCGTCGGCCGCTTTCTGGCGCTCGGCGCCGGCGCGGTCGCCCGTCTCGGGGCCGGGGCCGAGGCCGAAGTCGATTCGCCGCCGCCGGGCCGGCGGCGCGAGCTGGAAATGGGCGATTTCGTGCAGCAGCACGTAGGCCTCGGTGCCGGCGCGGAGCGCGCGCCCGTCCCAGCTGAAGCCGCAGAGCGGCGGTCCCGGCCGGCGCGCCATGCCGAATTTATGGGCAAGAGCGATGGCGGCCTGGTGGTGCAGTGCAGCATCCGGCCCCTGCGCGCGCTGCCAGCATCCCGGGACGGCGATGCGGCGGAACACGCGCTGCGTATAAAGATCGTCGAGCGCGCCGGCAAAGGCGGCGAGCACCCGCGGTAACAGGTGCGGCGGGATCTTGGTCAGGATCATCCGCGCCGCCCGGCAGCCATGCGCTGGCCGCGCTTGCCGGGGTCCGGCTTTGCGTCATTCTCGGATGATTGAATCGATGGAGGCATCTGCAAGTATTGCGATTTCGGGGGTGATGGGGCAGAGTCTGTGATCCTAGCCGGCCGTCATCATTCCGTACGAAGCCGCGCGAGGCGGCTTCCGCACCGCCGCCACGGCGCTATCAGCGCGGAGACAAGGCGAATGACGACAAGAGCCGAGGAGTGGAAGCGTTGAAGCCGACGGATATCTCTCATCCCGACTATTTTCACAAGGTCGTCGATTGCCAGTGGGCGTGCCCGGCCCACACGCCGGTGCCCGAATACATCCGCCTGATCGCCGCCGGACGCTACACCGACGCCTACATGGTGAACTGGGTGTCGAACGTCTTTCCCGGCATCCTGGGACGGACCTGCGACCGCCCGTGCGAGCCCGCCTGCCGCCGCGTCCGCGTCGAGAAGGAGGCGGTCGCGATCTGCCGCCTGAAGCGCGTCGCCGCCGACAACAAGGACGACATCCGCATCGCCTGCCGCGCATCCCGACCGAGAAGAACGGCAAGCGCATCGCATTGATCGGCGCCGGTCCGGCCTCGCTCACCGTGGCGCGCGACCTGGCGCCCTTGGGCTACCACCTCGTCATGTTCGACGGCGACGGCAAGACCGGCGGCATGATGCGGACGCAGATCCCGCGCTTCCGCCTGCCGGAATCCGTGACCGACGAGGAATGCGGCTACATCACCGACATGGGGATCGAGCTGCATCTGGGCGAGCGCATCGACAGCCTCAAGGCGCTGCTCGCGCAAGGGTACGACGCGATCTTCGTCGGCTCGGGCGCGCCGCGCGGGCGCGAATTGGAAATTCCCGGCCGCCAGGAAGCGGCAGCCAACATCCATATCGGCATCGACTGGCTCTCGAGCGTGTCGTTCGGCCATGTCGACAAGATCGGCAAGCGCGTCATCGTGCTGGGCGGCGGCAACACGGCGATGGATTGCTGCCGCACCTCGCGGCGCCTGGGCGGCGAGGACGTGAAGGTCATCGTGCGCAGCGGCTTCGAGGAGATGAAGGCGTCGCCCTGGGAAAAAGAGGACGCGATGCACGAAGGCATCCCGATCCTCAACATGCTCGTGCCCAAGGAGTTCACGCACGATAACGGCAAGCTGACCGGCGTGCTGTTCGAGAAGGTCGCGGCCAAGTACGACGACAAGGGCCGGCGTTCCCTCGTTCGCACGGGCGAGCCCGATGAGCATATCGAATGCGACGACGTGCTCGTCGCGGTCGGCCAGGAGAACTCCTTCCCCTGGATCGAGCGCGGCATCGGCATCGAATTCGACCGCTGGAACATGCCCAAGGTCGATCCGAATACGATGCAGAGCACCATCCCCAACGTGTTCTTCGGCGGCGACGCGGCGTTCGGGCCGAAGAACATCATCTGGGCGGTGGCGCACGGGCAGAACGCCGCCATCTCGATCCACATGCTCTTGAACGGCGAGGACGTGAACAAACGCCCGCCGCCTGACGTGGCGCTCATCAGCCAGAAGATGGGCATCCACGAATGGAGCTATGACAACGACATCTCGAACGACATCCGCTATCGCGTGCCGCTGCGCGACAAGGAAGTGGCGTTGAAGGACGTGCGCATCGAAGTCGAGCTGGGCTTCGACCAGAAGCTCGGCTTTCTCGAGGCCGAGCGCTGCCTCAATTGCGACGTCGAGACCGTGTTCTCGCGCGACCTGTGCATCGAATGCGATGCCTGCGTCGACATCTGCCCGATGGACTGCATCACCTTCACGGCCAATGGCGAGGAGGACGAGCTGCGCGGGCGGCTCATGGCGCCGGCGCAGAACAAGACGCAGGACCTCTATGTCTCGGCCGAGCTCAAGACCGGCCGCGTCATGGCCAAGGACGAGGACGTGTGCCTCCATTGCGGGCTGTGCGCCGAACGCTGCCCGACGGGCGCATGGGACATGCAGAAATTCCTACTGGATATGACACTGGCCGGATCGCAATGCCTCAGCCGATAGCAAGCATCAACGACTTCGTCGTCAAATTCGCCAACGTCAACGGGTCGGGCTCGGCGAGCGCCAACACGCTGTTCGCGAAGTCCTTCCTGCGCATGGGCGTGCCCGTGGCGACGCGCAACATCTTCCCGTCGAACATTCAGGGCCTGCCGACCTGGTACGAGGTGCGCGTCTCGGGCGAGGGCTATATCGGGCGCCGCGGCGGCGTCGATCTCATGGTCGCGATGAACCCGCAGACCTGGGCGCAGGATATCGCCTCGATCGATCCCGGCGGCTATCTCTTCTACGATTCGACCAAGCCGATGCCGCCGTCGAAATTCCGCGACGACATCAACATCGTCGGCATGCCGCTCACCGAGATCTGCAACCGCACCTATACCGATCCGCGCCAGCGCCAGCTGTTCAAGAACATCATCTATGTCGGCGCGCTGGCCGCGCTGCTCGACATCGAGTTGGCCGCGATCGAGACCCTGATCGGCGAGCAGTACAAGGGCAAGGACAAGCTCATGGCGCCCAACATCCAGGCGCTGCACATGGGCCACGATTACGCGAAGTCGCATCTGCCGCAGATCGGCCTCAAGGTGAAGCGCGCCGACAAGGTCGGCGACCGCATCTTCATCGACGGCAACAGCGCGGCGGCCTTGGGCGCCGTCTATGGCGGCGCGACGGTTGCGGCGTGGTATCCGATCACGCCGTCCACCTCGCTCGCCGAAGCCTTCATGCGCTATTGCCGGCGCTATCGCACCGATCCCGATACCGGCAAGGCGCGCTATGCGATCGTCCAGGCCGAGGACGAGCTCGCCTCGATCGGCATCGTCATCGGCGCCGCCTGGAACGGCGCGCGCGCCTTCACCTGCACCGCCGGGCCCGGCGTCTCGCTGATGACCGAGTTTCTGGGCCTGGCGTATTTCGCCGAGATCCCGGCCGTGCTGTTCGACGTGCAGCGCGGCGGGCCCTCGACCGGCATGCCGACGCGGACGCAGCAGTCCGACATCATCTCGTGCGCCTATGCCTCCCACGGCGACACCAAGCATCCGCTGCTCTTCCCCGAAGACCCGGGCGAATGCTTCGAGATGGGCGCGCAGGCGTTCGACCTCGCCGACCGCCTGCAGACGCCGATCTTCGTCATGCTCGATCTCGACATCGGCATGAACGAATGGCTCGTGCCGCCCCTTCGCCTGGGACGACAAGCACAACTTCGACCGCGGCAAGGTCATGACGCACGACGAGCTCGAGGCCGGCAAGGATTTCGGCCGCTATCTCGACGTCGACGGCGACGGCATTCCGTATCGCACGTATCCCGGCACGCACCCGACGCGCGGAGCGTTCTTCACCCGCGGCACCTCGCGCGACCGCTATGCCAAATACAGCGAGCTGGGCGCGGTCTATGTCGACAACATGGAGCGGCTGCTGCGCAAGTTCGAGACCGCGAAGAAGCTCGTCCCGGGGCCGGTGTGACGCGTCGCCAAGCAGAAGACGAAATACGGCGTCATCTATTTCGGCTCGACCACGGCCTCGATGCACGAGGCGCTGGACGCGCTCGAAGCGCAACGGCATCCATCTCGACGCGCTGCGCATCAGCGGCCTTCCCGTTCGCCGACGAGGTCGTCGACTTCGTCCGCCGCCACGAGCAGGTGTTCCTGGTCGAGCAGAACCGCGACGCGCAGCTGCGCACGCTGCTCATCAACGAATGCGGCATCGATCCGGCGCGCGTCGTGCCGGTGCTGCACTACGACGGCACGCCGATCACGGCGCGCTTCATCAACGGCGCGATTTCCGAGCGCCTCGCCGCGCTCAAGGTGGCGCCGCTCAGAGAGGTCGCGCGATGACCTATCTTCAAAAGCCCAAGCTCCATCATCCCTCGCTGCCGACCAACGGCATCGGCCTGACGCGGCGCGACTATGAGGGCTCGGTCTCGACGCTGTGCGCCGGCTGCGGCCACGATTCGATCAGCGCCGCGATCGTGCAGGCCTGCTTCGAGCTCGACCTGCCGCCGCACCGCATCGCCAAGCTTTCCGGCATCGGCTGCTCGTCGAAGACGCCCGACTATTTCCTCGGGCCCGCGCACGGCTTCAACAGCGTGCACGGCCGCATGCCGTCGGTGCTGACCGGCGCCAACCTCGCCAACCGCGAGCTGATCTATCTCGGCGTCTCGGGCGACGGCGACAGCGCGTCGATCGGCCTCGGCCAGTTCGCGCATTCGATCCGGCGCGGCGTCAACATGGTCTATATCGTCGAGAACAACGGCGTCTATGGCCTCACCAAGGGCCAGTTCTCGGCGACCTCCGACCGCGGCTCGACGAGCAAGCGCGGCGTCGAGAATTCCGACGCGCCCATCGACATGGTGAGCATGGCCCTGCTCCTCGGCGCGACTTACGTCGCGCGCAGCTTTTCCGGCGACAAGGAGCAGCTCGTGCCGCTGATCAGGGCGGCGCTCCTGCACAAGGGCGCGGCCTTCATCGACTGCATCAGCCCGTGCGTCGCCTTCAACAACCACGAGGGCTCGACCAAGAGCTTCGATTACGTGCGCGAGCACAACGAGATGGTGAACCGGCTCGACTTCATTACCGAACGCGAGGCGATCACCGCCGACTACGCGCCCGGCACGGTCGAGGTCGTCAAGCAGCATGACGGCTCGACCCTGCGCTTGCGCAAGCTCTCGGTCGATTTCGATCCGCACGACCGCACTTCGGCGCTGACGTATCTGCAGGAGCGCGAGGCGGCAGGCGAGGTCGTCACCGGGCTTCTCTATGTCGATCCCGAGCCGCACGATCTGCACGACCACCTGAACACGGTCGATGCCGCGCTCGAACACGCTCGGCGAGAAGGAGCTCTGCCCCGGCTCCACCGTGCTCGCGAAGCTCAACGCCTCGCTCAGGTAGACGGCACGAAGCGAATGATGACCTGGTGAGCGGCGACGCCGGCCTCGCCCGGCGGCGGCGCGCCTTGCTGCTTGACGATGCGGGCGGCATCGACCCCGGCGTCCGTCAGCGCGCGCATGACCGCGAGTGCACGGCGGTCGGCGAGCTCCGCATCCGTCGTGGCGCCGCCATCGGCATGGCCCTCGACGACGAGCTTGTCCGGCCGGTTTCGCGCCGCGGCGGCGGCGTTGGCGATGATCTGCCGCGCGTCCGGCGTCATCGTGGCGTCTCCGGTCTGGAAGTAGACCACGAAATTCCGCGCCTCGGGCGGAGCGGGATTGGCGCACGCGGCAACCAAGCCAGCCAGCATCGTCACGAATTCGCGCCGCCGCAAAGTTCTTTCCCCCCGAAAGATGCTTGCTAGTTCACGTTCTCATAGCGCGTCAGGCCCTCGATCTCGCCCTGGTCGCGGCCCCTGAGCTCGATGACGTTGCGGTCGGGATCGCGCACGAACAGCGAGACGCCGCCATCCGCGCCGAACTTGACCGGCCCCTGCGTGATGCGGATGTCGTTCGCCTTGAGCGCGGCGATCGTGTCCGGGATCGACGCGACGCGCAGCGCCACGTGCGTGTAGCCCGGATATTTCTCGCCCACATCCATCAGCACGTTCTTCGCCGGGTCGCCGGCATTGGCGTTGAAGATCAGATTGATCTCGACGCCCTCGCGGTTCTTGATGATGGCGACGGCGTCGCCCTCCGCGCGGTGCAGGAATTCGAAGCCCAGCACCTTGTAGAACGCGACCGCGCGGTCGAGGTCGCGCACGCGGATGCCGATATGGTCGACCCGCTCGATCGTGATTGTGGCGCTCATGTCATGCCTCCTAGCGCCCCTGGAAGCGGGGCGCGCGTTTCTCGACGAAGGCCAATGCCCCTTCGCGATGGTCGTCGGTCCGGTGCAGCGCGTAGTGGCGCATCGCCTCGGCGTCCATCACCGCCGTGAGGCTCGCGCCCTCGGCCAGGTTCAGGTTCTGCTTCATATAGGAGAGCGCCACGCGCGGCCCCTTGGCGAGGGCGCGCGCGAGCGATCTTCGCCTCGTCCTCGAGCGCGGCATCGCTGACGACCTTGTGGACGAGGCCGAGCGCCAGCGCCGTCTTGGCGTCGATGACCGGCGACAGGAAATAAAGCTCGCGCGCCTTCGCCGTGCCGACGAGGCGGGTCAGGAAATAATGCCCGCCGAAATCGCCCGAGAGCCCGACTTTGGCGAAGGCGGTGGTAAGCCGCGCGTCCTCGCCGGCGATGCGCAGGTCGCACGCGAGCGCCAGCGACAGACCGGCCCCCGCGGCGGGGCCGCGGATCATGGCGACGGTCGGCTTCGCGATCTCGTGCAGCAGGCGCGAGGCTTCCATGCGGCGGCGCAAATCGGCGGTCCGCTCCTCGTAGGTCTCGGGCGCGTCGCCGGCCCTCGGCCATCGACTTGACGTCGCCGCCGGCGCAAAAGGCGCGGCCCGCGCCGGTCAGCAAGATCGCGCCCACCGCGCGGTCTGCCGCCGCGCGCTCGAGCGCGCGCACGAGCCGGTCGCACATCTCCCAGCTCAAGGCGTTGAGCCGGTCGGGCCGGTTCATGGTCAGGGTCAGGACGCCGTCCTCGATCCGCTCGAGCAAGACCTCGTCCATGGGTTTCCTTCCTTTCCCGCCGAGCGCCGCGCGATAATCACCATATCGTGTCCGGCCCGGCAGAAACAATCGTCCCTCCCAAGGCGCGCGCGCCGCTCCTTGTGGCCGCCATCGTGTGCGGGCTGGCCGGGATTTATGGCTGGGCGCTGTTCGCGCTGAGCTTCTCGCACGACGGCCTGATCGGCCCGCGCAGCAACGCGCCCGGCCTCGATTTCATGGTGTTCTGGCAGGCGGCGCGCGCGGCGCTTTCCGGCGATCTCGCGCTCCTCTTCGATGGCGCGCGCTTCACCGCCGTGCTCAACCGCGACTTCGCGCACTGGCTCACCGGGCCCTTGCCGCTCCACCCGTGGATCTATCCGCCGCATTTCCTGCTGCTGCTGTTGCCGTTCGGGCTTTTGCCGTTTCCCGCCGCTTATGGTCTCTTCGTCATCGTCACCTTCGCGCTCGCGGCCGTCGCTCTTGCTCGCGGGCGAACGGGGCGAGCGGCGCCTAATCCTGGGTGGCGCGCTGGCGCTCGCGCCGGCCAGCGCCATTGCCGCGATCGCCGGCCAGAACGCCTTTCTGGCGGCGGCGCTCCTGGTCGGCGGTTTTCGCCTCCTCGCCACGCGCCCTGCCTTGGGCGGCGCGCTTCTCGGCGTGCTCACCATCAAGCCGCAGCTCTTCCTCATGGTGCCGGTGGCGCTCGTGGCGGCGCGGGAGTGGCGCGCGCTCGCCGCCTGCGTCATCGCCGCATCCGCCCTCGTCGGCGCGAGCGTCGCCGCCTTCGGCCTCGCGCCGTGGCAGGCGTGGCTCGGCGTCGATGCTCGATCCCGCCAACGAGCTGCATCGCGGCTGGACCGCGCTGAGCCTCCTCTGGGGCGAAAGCGTCTATACCGATGCGATCCTGCTCGGTGCGAAGCCATTGGCCGCGGTCGCGGCGCAGGGCGTGGCGATCCTCGTCGCCGCCTTCGCCGTCGCGCGCGCGCCCAGGAATCTCGCGGTGCTGCTCGCGGCCAGCGTGCTCGCGGCGCCGCATGTCGCGCCCTACGACATGCTGCTCGTCGCCATCGCCGCCGCGATTTTCTTCGCGCGCACGCTCGAGCGCGGCCTCCGGCCCTTCGACCTGCCGCTTGCGCTCGCGCTGTGGCTCGTGCCGCTTTACGGCCCGCCGATCGTATCGCCGTTCGGCTTCGCCGCGCCGCTGCTCGTGCTGCTGTTCCTCGCGCGGACGGTGGCTCAGCCGCCGTAGAACACGTTGTCGCCCAGATCCTTCATCTCGAGGATCGCGGCGTCGGGGCGGCCGGAAGGCGGCTTCTGCACATGCGCCTCGGTCACTTCGGCGACGACGACGTGGTGGTCGCCTTCCTCGACGATGTGCTTCACCCGGCATTCGACCGCGGCAACCGCGGCGGCCAGGATCGGCGCGCCGTTCGCGCCCTTGGTGAACGCCTGGCCCGAGATCTTGCCGTCCTTCAGCTCGGCCGGCTTGAAGAAGGCGAAGGCCATGCCCTTGCCGTCCTTGCCGAGCATGTTGAGGGCGAAGTTCTTGGCGTCGCGCACGATCTTGTAGGCGCCGCTGTCGGTCTTGACGCCGACCACGACGAGCGGCGGGTTGAAGGCCGATTGCGTCACCCAGTTGACGGTGGCGGCGGCGACCCCGCCCTTGCCGTCGTCGGCGGTGAGGACGTAGATGCCATAGGGGATCATGCGAAGCGCGGTCTTTTTCGCGTCGGCGTTCATCGTCTTCTCCTGTTGCGAGTTAGGCCCACGGATCGACCGTGGTGGGATCGGGCAAGACCGCGCCGCAGCTCTTGCACGTGCGCAGCGCGAGGTTGGCGTTGAAGGCGGAGATCTCGTCCTTGAGGCCGCGCTCGATGTCGTCGCACCAGAAGCGCACCTCGTGCAGGCGCGTGCTGCAGGACGGGCAGAACCAGGCGATGCCGTCGAGCTCGTCCTTGGCGCGCGGGCGCTCCACCACGAGGCCGATCGTGCCGGGCGGGCGGCGCGGCGAGTGATAGACCTCCTTCGGCAGGATGAAGACCTCGCCTTCCTCGATGCGGATGCGGCGCTCGCGCGCCCGCTTCGATCACGTGCACGAAGATATGGCCTTTCAACTGGTAGAAGATCTCGTCGAACGGATCGATGTGGAAATCGTTGCGCGCGTTCGGGCCCTTGATGATCTGGAAGATGAAGTCCGAGCCCTTGAACACCTCCTTGTTGCCGATGGCGCCCAGCGACTTCGGCAGGTTCTCCTCGATCCAGCCGTCGAGGTTGAAGGGGAGCGCGAGCTTCGTCATCGATCTCTCCCGTGCGGATCAGCGAGTCTTGCCTCCGCCGCCGCCCGGCGCAATGGCTTAGGGGATCTCGTAGACGGTCATCTGGTCGGCGATGCCCCGCAGCGCCGCCTGCTGCGCCGCCGGTTTGAGGCCGCTCGTGCCGAGCAGCGCGCCGTCTCCTTGTTCTCGATGACGGGGCCGGTGGCGAGGATCGCGCGCGAGGCGGCGAGGCCCTGGACGCGCGCGGCGATGTTGACGGTCTGGCCGAAATAATCCTGGCGGTCGTTCAAGACGACGGCCAGGCACGGGCCTTCGTGGATGCCGATCTTCAGGAGCAGATCGTCGACATTGTGCGCGGCGGCAAGCTCGTGCATCGCATCGCGCATGCGCAAGGCCGCGGCGACGGCGCGGTCGGGCGTCGGGAACGTCGCCATCACCGCGTCGCCGATCGTCTTCACCACCGCGCCCGCTTGCGACGCGACGATCTCGAGCAGGATGCGGAAATGCGCCTGCACGAGATCGTAGGCGACGAGATCGCCGACCCGCTCGTAAAGCTCGGTCGAGCCGCGCAGATCGGTGAACAGGAAGGTGAGGCTCGTGATCTTGAGCCGCTGCGTGATGTCGAGCGTCTCGGTGCGGTAGATGTCGCGGAACGTCTGGTTGGTGAGGAGGCGCTTGGCCGTGAGGAACGGGCGGCGCCGCGCCAGCAGATCGTGCAGCGTATGGCTCCGCGACCCACACGCCCGGCAAGACGCGCCGTTGCAGGCGGTTCTCGAGCGAGATGCGCAACGGTCCCGGGCGCATCGTAACGGTCTCGTTGGGCGTGTGCACCTCGTTGAACACCATCGACAGCGCTCTGGCGCTCGCGCGTCGGCTCGCCCTTGACGTCGAGGAACTGCGTCGCGTGCGTCACCGGGTCGAACACGATGAGGAACTCGGCCGGAAGCTGGAGCGACAGCACCGCGCGCTCGCCGGCCGGCAGCTCGATCGATTCGAGCGTGATCTCCTCGAACACCTTGTCGAGCTCTTCCGGCAAGTCGATGCCCGAGCCCCAAAAAATCTGCCGGAAATATTCAGGCGCCGGCAGGTCGTCGGGATTGTGCGCGGCGATGCGGCGGACGCGCGGCGCGACGGTGAACGTCACCTCGACCATCTCGTCGAGCGTCGGCTCGTAGGCGCGCGCGCACAGCGCGCAGTTGTAGGCGTCGTGATCGACCGTGCGCAGCGTCGAGCCCGTTTCGAGCACGCCGCCGCAGCCGGGACAGAGCACGTTCCACGACAGCTCGAAAATGCCGAGCCGCGCCGCGTGCAGAAAGGTCGGCGATGGCGCGCTCCTCGTCGAGCCCGTGCTTGGCCGCAAAGGCGAGCGCGTTGATGCGGCACAACTCGTGCTCGGGCGCCTCGGCCACCGCGCGCTCGATGGCGGCAGCCGCATCGGGATCGGCGGACTGGCGCAGGGCCGAGAAGAGAGACGTGGCTTCGGTCATGGCGGACGTGCCTCCGCCGCTCAGTATAGGCCGCCGCCCGAAAAATGATGCAGGCGGAACCGGGCGATACCCGCAAGCGTTGCGCTGATGCGGGGCAGGGGCCGGGGAGGTTTCATGCGGCGGGGATTTGCGGCGCTTATCGTGGCGGCGATGCTCGCTGCCTGCCAGTCAGCGCCGCCGCCGGCGCCGCCACCACCACCTGCGCCCGCCGAAATTCCCTCGCGCTTTATCGAGGTCGGCATCGCCTCCTGGTATGGGCCGGGCTTTGCCTGGAAGCGCACCGCCGACGGCGAGCGCTTCGACGTGAACGGTCTCACTGCCGCGCATCGCCTGCTCCCGCTCAACAGTTTCGCGCGCGTGACGAACCTCGAGAACGGCCGCAGCGTGATCGTGCGCATCAACGACCGCGGCCCTTATCACCCCGGCCGCATCATCGACCTGTCGCCGCGCGCGGCGCGCGATCTCGGCATGAAGAAGGACGGTCTCGCGCGCGTGCGCATCGAGGAAATGCCCGAGACCGAGGCCAGCACGATGTAAGGCCGGCATATTGCGCGGCGTCCCCGGCCGCTCCACCATGCGCGGCGGAGGATCCGATGAAGCACAGTACCCAGAAAATCCGCGTCTCGCATTGCGGCAGGCTGCCGACGCCGGCCGGGTTCGAGGAATTCTCGCGCCGGCTCGCGCTCGGTGACGCGAGCGATGGCGAGGTGGCGGAGAAGGTCGTGCCGGTCGTGGCCGGCGTCGTGAAGCGCCAGGCCGAGATCGGCATCGACACGCTCGGCGACGGCGAATTCTGGTCGACCCTCGCCCTCAAATGGTACGGCCAGCAGATGTCCGGCCTTTCGGCGCGCGCGCTGAAGCCGGGCGAAGTGGCGGCGATGCGCGAATCGACGCGCGAGCGCGACGTGTTCACGACGCTCTATGCCGACATGGACCGGGTCGGCACGATCGCCTGCATCCCGGGCGAGCGGCCGATCCCGCCGGCGAAGCGAGCGCATCGTCGTGAGCGGGCCGGTGAAGTCCAAGGGCATCGACGCGACGAAGCGCCAGCTCGATTGCTTCAAGGCGGCGATCGCGCAGTCCGGGGTCACGATCGACGAGGCGTTCGTGCCGGCGCTGGCGCCCGGCTGGCTCGATCATTTCATCTACAACGAGTACTACAAGACCGACGAGGAATTCGTCTATGCGCTGGCCGATGCGATGAGCGACAAGTACCGCGCCATCGCCGACGCGGGCTACATCCTCCAGCTCGACGATCCCGGCATCGCGACATCGTGGGACATGCTGAAGCCCGAGCCGAGCATGGCGGATTATCGCAAATACATCGCCATCCGCATCGAGGCGCTGAACCACGCGCTGAAGGGCATCGCGCCCGAGCAGGTGCGCTATCACTTCTGCTGGGGCAGCTGGCACGGCGCGCACGTCAACGACATTCCGCTGAAGCACATCATCGACCTGGCGCTCAAGGTCAATGCGCAGACGATCTCGTTCGAGGCCGCGAACGTGCGGCACGAGCACGAGATCGCCGTGTGGAAGGAGCAGAAGCTCGCGCCCGGCCGCATGCTCATGCCGGGCGTCATCAGCCATGCCACCAACATCGTCGAGCATCCCGAGCTGGTGGCGCGGCGCCTCACCGAATATGCCGCCTTCGCCGGCCGCGAGAACGTCATCGCCGGCGCCGATTGCGGCATGGGCGGCCGCGTCCATGCCGAGATCGGCTGGGCGAAGCTCGCGGCGCTCGCCGAAGGCGCCGCCATTGCATCGAAGACGCTTGTGGGGAAGGAGAGCGGCATGAGCGCCAAATCCGTCATGCAGCGCATGGACGAGGTGGTCGACGCCTACTGCAAGTCGAACCGCTACCAGCAGGAGGAGCTGACGCCGGGCCGCGCGCGCACCTTCGTGCGCCAGCACCGCCTCAACACGCGCCAGCGCAACTCGGTCCTGAAGCTGCGCGTCGCCACCAACTGCCCCGATTTCGAGACGCGCCTCAAGGTGCTGAAGGCGTGCAGCCAGGAAGTGATCGCCGACAACGAGTTCGCCGGCGGCAAGCCGCACTGGCAGATCATCGAGGATCTGGGCGTCAGCATCGGCATGAATGCCGACGAGATCCGCGCCGCGAAACCGTTGCCCTCGACCGAGATCGCCTGGGCCGCGTGGGACGGGCTCATGTCGCAGAAGCACTGGCTCCTGGGCGTCGTCGGCAATTCGTGCGCCGAGCGCGCCAACGTGCCGGGCTACGGCAACGGCCTCGCGCGCGAGCACGGCAATTCCCACGTCCAGGGCAAGCGCTGGGAAAAATTGTTCGGCCTGAAAGGCGGCCAGCTCGAATTCTTCGAGGTCCACTGCGGTCGCCGACATCGACCACTCGAACCTCGCCTGGCACGCCTGCGCCGAGCATGCCGAGGCGCTCGGCATGGCGGACGAGGTGATCCACTGCCTCGAGATCAACCTCAGGGTCTGGCAGCTCTACTGGCACGGCATCTGCGACGCCGGCGCCCGGCCGGACGCCTGACCGGCGCCCCCAAAAAACCCTCTCCCGCGCGCGGGAGAGGGTGCCGACAGAAGGGAGGCGGGTGAGGGGGTGGCCCTCGCGCAAAATTTTTGGGGTAGAACAAAACAAAAACTTGCGCGTTAGGAACAAACCGGGTACATTGGCCGCATTGCAACCCCTTTGACCCTGTGGAATAAGGAGGGCTTCGCGCCATGTCGGTCACCGCGCTGCGGCTTTTGGACAAGGAAACCGTGGACAAGCAGAAGGCCTTGGACGCCGCTCTGGGCCAGATCGAACGGTCCTTCGGCAAGGGCTCGATCATGAAATTGGGCTCGCGCGAGGCCGCGACCGAGAGCGAGGTGATCTCGACCGGCTCCCTGGGCCTCGACATCGCGCTCGGCATCGGCGGCCTGCCGCGCGGCCGCGTCGTCGAGATCTACGGGCCGGAAAGCTCGGGCAAGACCACGCTCGCGCTCCACGCCGTCGCCGAGGCGCAGCGCGCCGGCGGCACCTGCGCCTTCATCGACGCCGAGCACGCGCTCGACCCGGCCTATGCGAAAAAGCTCGGCGTCAATGTCGACGAGCTCCTGATCTCGCAGCCCGATGCCGGCGAGCAGGCGCTCGAGATTTGCGACACGCTGGTGCGCTCGGGCGCGGTCGACGTTCTGGTGATCGATTCGGTGGCGGCGCTGGTGCCGCGCGCCGAGCTCGAGGGCGAGATGGGCGACAACCACATGGGCCTGCACGCCCGCCTCATGAGCCAGGCGCTGCGCAAGCTCACCGGCTCGATCTCGAAGTCGCGCACCATCGTCATCTTCATCAACCAGATCCGCATGAAGATCGGCGTCATGTTCGGCAATCCCGAGACCACGACCGGCGGCAACGCGCTCAAATTCTATGCCTCGGTGCGGCTCGACATCCGCCGCATCGGCGCGATCAAGGAGCGCGAGCAGGTGATCGGCAACCAGACCCGCGTCAAGGTGGTGAAGAACAAGATGGCGCCGCCGTTCAAGGTGGTCGAGTTCGACATCATGTATGGCGAGGGCGTGTCGAAGCGCGGCGAGCTTATCGATCTCGGCATCCAGGCCGGCGTCGTCGAGAAATCGGGCTCGTGGTTCTCCTATGACGGCCAGCGCATCGGCCAGGGGCGCGAGAACGCCAAGACCTATCTTGAAGGACAATCAAGCGACGGCCGACGCGATCGAGCGCGCCATCCGCTCCAACGCCGGTCTCGTCGCCGACGCCATGATGGTCGCCAGCGGCGGCGAGGCGGCCGAGGAATAGAGGAGCCGTTTCCCTCGAGAGTGGCCGGGTTCTTGCCCGGCCATTCTTTTGGGCGCGTGCTACAGCGTCAGCTCCCAATACTGGCCGATATGGTCCTTGCCCCAGCTCCGGTGCGGCTCCTCGCGCGCGAGCGCAAAACCCGCCTCCTCGTAGAGGTGCCGCGCCGCGTCGAGCCCTTTCTGGGTCCACAGCACGACCTTGCGATAGCCCGCTTGCCGCGCAAAGCGCAGGCATTCCGCGACGAGCGCGCGGCCGACGCCGTGGCCGCGCGCATCCTTCGTCACGACGAAGACGCGCAGCTTCGCCGTCCGCGCCGATTGCCGCATGAGCGCGATCGAGCCGACCGGCTCCCCGCCCAGTTCGGCGATCCAGCAGCGCTCGCGCCGCTCGTCGTAGCGCTTCACGAAATCCGCCATCACCGCGGCGACGAACCCCTCGAAGCTCGCGTCCCAGCCATATTCCTCGGCATAGATTTGCGCATGCGCCGCGATCACCCAGCCGATATCGCCCGGCCGGTGCGGCCGGATCGATAGCGGCGGCTGCGCCGCCCCGCCGTCGCCGAGAAGCGTCTCGATCCGCGCCATCGCCGCGGCCAGCGTGCGCCGCCGGGCCGGGCCGAGCGGCCGCAGCATCGCGCCCACGGCCGCCTGCGAGCGATGTTCGAGCGGCAGAAAGGCGCGCCGCCCGGCGGCGGTCAGCCCGATCGGGCGCTGCCGCCCGTCCGCGGACGACGGCGTGCGCGCGATCAATCCCTTGCGCTCGAACGCGCCGAGCATGCGGCTCAGATACCCGGCATCGAGCTCGAGCGCCGTGCCGAGCTCGGCCGCCGTGGGCTTCTTCCGGTGCGCCAGCTCATAGAGCACGCGCGCCTCGGTCAGCGAGAAGGGGCTGTCGAGGTGCCGCCGCTGCAGCACGCCGATCCGGCGCGTGTAGAAGCGGTTGAAGCGGCGCACATCGGCGATGTCGCGCGCGAGCGGGGCCATGGGCCGATCCTGCCACGATAGTTGACACAGTCAAGGACTTGCCTCGGCCCCGCTCAACCGGAGATACTGCAAGAAAGGGGAGGTCGAGGGTGGCGGAGGCGAAGCGGCAACAGGGCCATGTCTGGCGCTTCTTCCGCGCCGGCGGCGTCGACCAGGTGCGCATCGACAGCGGGGCCGATGCCGCCGCGATCGGCGCGCTCGACCAGAAATTGTGGGTGGCGCTCGCGTGCCCGACGCGCGGCATCGAGTTCGACGCGCGCACGCTCGATCTGATCGATGCCGACAAGGACGGCCGCATCCGCGCGCCGGAAATGATTGACGCGGTCGCCTGGACCACCGCTCTCCTCAAGGATCCGGCGGTGCTCGCGCGCGGCGGCGACACGCTTGCGCTCGAGGCGATCGACGAGGCGAACGATCTGGGCGCGCAAATCCGCGCCTCGGCCGAGGCGATCCTGCACCGGCTCGGCAAATCGGGCGCGGCGGAAATCTCGCTCCAGGACGCGCTCGACATCGAGCACATCTATGACGGCACGCCGTTCAACGGCGACGGCATCATCACGCTCGCCGCGGCCGAGGACGAGGCGACCAAGAGCGCGCTCGCCGACATCATGGAGTGTCTCGGCTCCGAGACCGACCGCTCGCGCCAGCCCGGCGTGTCGCAGCCGCTGGTCGATCGCTTCTTCGCCGAAGCGGCGGCGTTCGTCGCCTGGCGCGACGAGGCCGAGGGCGGCGACGCCACGCTGCTGCCGCTCGGCGACAAGACCGAAGGCGCCGCCGCGCTTCTCGCCTCGCTCGCCGCCAAGATCGACGATTATTTCACGCGCGTGCGGCTCGCCGCGTTCGATCCCGCCGCGGGTGCGGCGCTCAATCCGCCGCTCGCTGCCTACGAGGCGCTTTCGGGCGAGGTTCTGGCGCCCGACGCGGCCGCGCTCGCGGCCTTGCCCTTGGCGCGCATCGAGCCCGACCGCGCGCTGCCGCTCGCGGACGGGCTCAACCCGGCCTGGGAAGGCCCGGTCGCGCGGCTGCGCGACGAGATCGTGCGGCCGCTCTTTGGCGCGCGCGCGGAGCTTTCGGAGGCCGATTGGGCGTCCCTCAAGGCGCGCTTTCAGCCCTACGCGGCGTGGCTCGCGCGCAAACCCGAAACCGCGCTCGAGCGCTTGGGCCTCGCGCGCGCTGAAGGCGCTGCTCGATCCCGCCTTGAAGCCGCGCATCGATGCCCTCATCGCGCGCGACAAGGCGCTCGAGCCGCAGATGAACGCGATCAGCCAGGTCGAGAAGCTGGTGCGTTTGAAACGCGATCTCATGGCGCTCCTCAACAATTTCGTGTCGTTCAAGGATTTCTACACGCGCGCCGGCAAGGCCTCGTTCCAGGCCGGCACGCTCTATCTCGACGGGCGCAGCTGCGAGCTCTGCATCAGGGTCGAGGACGAGGCCAAGCACGCCATCCTGGCGCAGCTTTCGCGAATATATCTGGCCTATTGCCGCTGCGTGCGCCACGGCGGCAGCGAGACGATGACGATCGCCGCCGCCTTCACCGCCGGCGACAGCGACAATCTTCTCGTCGGCCGCAACGGCGTGTTCTACGACCGGAAGGGCAATGATTGGGACGCGACCATCGTCAAGATCGTCGAGCATCCGATCAGCCTGCGCCAATCGTTCTGGCTGCCGTACCGGCAATTCGCGCGAATGATCGCCGAGCAGGTGCAGAAATTCGCAGCCGCGCGCAGCGCCGTCTCGCAATCCGGCATGACGCAGACCCTGACCCGCGCCGAGAGCGCCTTGGGCGTCGGACCGGCGCCGCCGCCGCAGCAACCGCCGCAGCAGCAACCGTTCGACGCCGCGCGCTTTGCCGGCATCTTCGCCGCGGTCGGGCTCGCGATCGGCGCGATCGGCACCGCCGTCGCCTCGCTCGTCACCGGCTTCCTGCAGCTCACCTGGTGGCAGATCCCGCTCGCCATCGTCGGGCTCGTGCTCGCCGTGTCGGGGCCCTCGTGCCTCATCGCCGCGATGAAGCTGCAGAGCCGCAATCTGGGGCCGCTGCTCGATGCCTCGGGCTGGGCCGTCAATGCGCGCCTCCGCATCAACCTGCCGTTCGGCCGCACGCTCACCGGCCTCGCGCAGCTGCCCGAGCGGGCCGAGCGCTCGCTGACCGATCCCTATGCCGAGCGGCGCCAGCCCTGGGGCCTCTATCTCGCGGCCATCATCCTGATCGGCGCCGGGATCCTGGCCTGGCGCTTCATGTGGCCGCATTTCGCGCATTGAGGGGTCCCGCGCGCTCGCTTTACAGGGGCGCAGAGGGCGGGCTAAATCGCGCTCGCGCCTTCTCCGGCGTGGGGTCAAGGACCACATAAGCGCCATGCTGTCGAACGACATCCGCGCCGCGTTCCTCGCCTATTTCGCCAGGCACGGCCACGAGGTTTTGCCGTCCTCGCCGCTCGTGCCGCGCAACGACCCGACGCTGCTCTTCACCAACGCCGGCATGGTGCAGTTCAAGAACGTCTTCACCGGCCTCGAGAAGCGCCCCTACAGCCGCGCCACCACGTCGCAGAAATGCGTGCGCGCCGGCGGCAAGCACAACGATCTCGAGAATGTCGGCTACACCGCGCGGCACCACACTTTCTTCGAGATGCTCGGCAATTTCTCGTTCGGCGATTATTTCAAGGATGTCGCGATCGAGCTCGCCTGGAACCTCGTGACGAAGGAGTTCGCCCTCGCCAAGGACCGGCTCTGGATCACCGTCCATTCCTCGGACGAGGACGCGGCGAAACTGTGGGCCAAGATCGCGGGGCTCCCCGACGCGCGCATCATCCGCATCCCGACCTCGGACAATTTCTGGGCGATGGGCGATACCGGCCCGTGCGGCCCGTGCTCGGAGATTTTCTGGGACCACGGCGAGGGCATTCCCGGCGGGCCGCCCGGCAGCGCCGATGCCGATGGCGACCGCTTCACCGAGATCTGGAACCTCGTCTTCATGCAGTTCGAGCAGCGCGCCGACGGCGCGCGCACCGATCTGCCGCGCCCGTCGATCGACACCGGCATGGGATTGGAGCGCATCGCCGCCGTGCTGCAGGGCAAGCACGACAATTACGACACCGACGTGCTGCGCGCCCTCGTCCTCGCCTCGGCCGAGGCGTCGGGCGTCGCCGCCGACGGGCCGCACGCGGTCTCGCACCGCGTCATCGCCGATCATTTGCGCGCGACCTCGTTCCTCATCGCCGACGGCGTGCTGCCGTCGAAGGAAGGACGCGGCTACGTGCTGCGCCGGATCATGCGCCGCGCCATGCGGCACGCGCACATCCTGGGCTCGAAGGAGCCGCTGCTGTGGCGCCTCGTGCCGGCGCTGGTGCGGCAGATGGGCGCGGCATTTCCCGAGCTCGTGCGCGCCGAGCCGCTCGTCACCGAGACGCTGAAGCTCGAAGAAATGAGCTTCAAGGACATGCTCGGGCGCGGCCTGCGCCTGCGTCGACGAGGAAGAGGCGCGGCTCGGCATCGGGCGCAGCCTTTCCCGGGCGAGGTCGCGTTCCGGCTCTACGACACGTTCGGCTTCCCCTTGGACCTCACCGAGGACGTGCTGCGCGGGCGCGGCCGCAAGGTCGAGACGGCCGGGTTCGATGCCGCGATGGAGCGGCAGCGCGCGGAGGCGCGCAAAAGCTGGGTCGGCTCGGGCGAGGCCGCGACCGACGCGCTGTGGTTCGAGCTGCGCGAAAAAGTCGGCGCGACCGAGTTCCTCGGCTACGAAACCCACGTCGCCGAGGGCAAGGTCCTGGCGATCGTCAGCGGCGGCAAAGAGGTGCACGGAGGCAAGCGCCGGCGAAGACGCGCAGCTCATCCTCAACCAGACGCCGTTCTACGGCGAGTCGGGCGGCCAGGTCGGCGACACCGGCGCGATCTTCAACGCACACGGCGCGAACTTCGCCGTGCGCGACACCCAGAAGCACGCGGGCGATCTCGTCGTCCATATCGGCGCGGTGACGCACGGCACGTTGCGCGTCGGCGACAGCGTCGAGCTGCGCATCGACGAGGGCCGCCGCACCGAGCTGCGCGCCAACCATTCGGTGACGCACCTCCTGCACCAGGCGCTGCGCCGCCGCCTCGGCGCGCACGTCACGCAAAAAGGCTCGCTCGTGGCACCCGACCGCTTGCGCTTCGATTTCTCACAGCCGCGCGCGCTGACCGACGAGGACATCCGCGCCATCGAGGCCGAGGTCAACGCGCGCATCCGCGAGAACGCCGAGGTCAGGACGCGCCTCATGACGCCCGATCTCGCCGTCGCCGAGGGCGCGTTGGCGCTCTTCGGCGAGAAATACGGCGAGGAAGTGCGCGTCGTCTCGATGGGCGACGTGATCGAGGACGACGCAAGACATCCCTTCTCGGTCGAGCTGTGCGGCGGCACGCATGTGCGCCGCACCGGCGATATCGGCCTCTTCAAGATCGTGTCGGAAAGCGCCGTCGCCTCGGGCGTGCGCCGCATCGAGGCGGTGACGGGCGCCGCCGCCGAGACTTACGTCGCCGGCGAGGAAGATTTGCTGCACCAGGCGGCGCAGGCGGTGAGGGCCGCGCCGGCGGAGTTGCCGGGGCGCGTGCTGGCGCTGCTCGAAGAGCGCCGCAAACTCGAGCGCGAGCTGAGCGAGGCGCGGCGCCTTGCGGCGACGGGCGGCGGCGGCGCGGCGCGACGCAGCGCACCAAGGATCTGGGCGGCATCAAGTTCGCCGGGCGCGCGCTCGACAACGTGCCGGCCAAGGAATTGAAAGCCCTCGCCGATGATCTCAAGCGCGAGATCGGCTCGGGCGTCGTCGCGATCGTGGCGAGCGCCGAGGGCAAGGCCTCGCTCGTCGTCGCCGTCACGCCCGATCTCGTGCCGCGCTTCAACGCCGTCGATCTCGTGCGCGTCGGCGCCGATGCATTGGGCGGCAAGGGCGGCGGCGGCCGGCCCGACATGGCGCAGGCGGGCGGGCCCGATGCCGGCAACGCCGCCGCCGCGCTCGCCGCCATCGAGCACGCGGTTGCGGAGCGCGCGCGCGGCGCCGCCGCCTGACGCTTGATCGGTCGCTATGGAAGCGTTGTGCGTCCTTCGACTGCGCGCTTCGCGCTTCGCTCAGGATGAGCCGGAGGCGGTACAAGACCCGTCCTCATCCTGAGCGGAGCGTCGTGAGTGTCACGAACGACCGCGAAGTCGAAGGACGCACGGCCATTCGCACCGAACGAAACTCATCCGCGACGCCAGCCGGCCGGCCGCTTGCGGCGATCGGCGCTTGTCGTCCTGCCGCTCCTGTTCCTCGCGTCCGCGTTCGTGCTGCGCGATGTCGGCGTGCCGTACTGGCTGTGGTGGAACCAGGATCCGTCCTACGCCTATCTGATCGACGGCATCGATCTCGTGCGCGGCCTGGCGCCGAGCTTTTCCGACCATCCGGGAACGCCGGTCTCGTGCATCGTGGCGCTGGTGATCTGGTTCACGGGCGGAGCGGATGCCGCCTTCGCGCGCCCCGAGACCGTGCTCCGCTATGCGAGCGACATCATGTTCGCGCTCGACGCGGCGGCGATGCTGGTGCTCGGCTGGACCGTGTGGCGGCGCTTCGGCTCGCTCGTGCCGGCGCTCGCGGCCCAGGGCGCGCCCTTCGCCACCATGCTCGCGCTCCGCCACGGCATCGACGTGAAGCCCGAGCCGCTCCTGCTCGGCGCCACGATGCTGCTGGCCGCCGCGATGGTGGAGGAAGCGCTGGCGCCGCGCCGCGCGTCCATTGTCGCGCTCGGCGCCGCCGCGGGCTTCGGCATCGTCTGCAAGGTCACGTTCGCGCCCTTTGCCATGGTGGCGATCGTGCTGCCGAGGAGCTGGGGGCGGCGCGCGGCGTTCGTCGTCGTATCGGCATTGTCGTTCCTCGTCTTCTTCGCGCCGGCCTTGCCGAATCTGCCGCACATGCTGGATCTCTACGCGCACGTCACGGTCGGCAGCGGCGCCTACGGCTCGGGCGCGCCGACCGTCATAGATTTCGCGCGCTATCCGGCCGCCTTCGAGAAGCTGTTCTTCGCCCGCCCGATCTTCTTCATCGTGTGGCTCCTGGGCGCGGCGACGCTTGTCCTTCGCCGGCGCGAGCGCCGTGCCGGACACATCGCCCGCGAGCGCGGGCGAGCGCCTTCTCTTCACGACGCTCGCCATGCAGCTGGTGCTGATCCTGTTCGTGGCCAAGCACCCGATGCGCATTACGCGCTTCCGGCCTACGAGATGAGCGCGCCCGCCGCCGCATTCTTGTGGCGCGTCGCGAGCGAGCTGCAGATGCTGAATCGGCACTGGCGAAGTTTCGCGCGCGATTTCGCGATCCTTCTCCTCGTCGTCGGCGCGGCGCAGGCGGCTCGCGGTCGTGCGCCAGGGCCTGGAGCTCGCGCGCAACAGCGAGGGTGCGCAAAAAATCGATCTCGCGCGCGATTTCCCGCGCTGCGCGCATGTCTATCGCGACCTTGCCTCGGGCCCCGCGCTCGCCTGGTACTACAATCATTTCTACAGCGAGGACCGCTATGCGCCGCTGCTCGCGGCGCGCGCGGCGCCGAACGATTACTACTCGTACTCGTGGGGCACGGGCGGGCTCGAGAATTGGCAAGGCGCGGCCGCGCCCGCCGCGCTCGCGCAGGACTATCCGTGCGTTGCTCTGCGCGGCACCGGGCTCGCGGCGCTGCGCGCCATCGCCGCGACCTTCGGCGACGCCTTCAAGGCGAGCGAGGTGTGCGAAGCGGGCGACGAATATGTGCTGGTGGCGGGCGCGGGCGCGTCGTGTCCCGCCGGCACGCGCTACGGACGCTGAGTCCTCAGCCGACGGCCTTCTTCAAGCCGTGGTCGAGCGTGTCGAGGAAATCGGTCGTGGTCTGCCACGGCTGATCCGGGCTGATGAGGATCGCCAGATCCTTCGTCATGTGGCCCGCCTGAACCGAATCGATGCACACTTTCTCGAGCGTCGCGGCGAAGTGCGTCACGTCGGGCGTGTTGTCGAACTCGCCGCGATACTTGAGCCCGCGCGTCCAGGCGAAGATCGAGGCGATCGGGTTGGTCGAGGTCGGCTTGCCCTGCTGGTGCAGGCGATAGTGCCGCGTCACCGTGCCGTGCGCGGCTTCCGCCTCGATCGTCTTGCCGTCGGGCGTCATCAGCACCGAGGTCATGAGGCCCAATGAGCCATAGCCCTGCGCCACCACGTCGGACTGCACGTCGCCGTCATAGTTCTTGCACGCCCACACGAAATTGCCGTTCCACTTCAGCGCCGCGGCCACCATGTCGTCGATCAGGCGATGCTCGTAGGTCAGGTTCTTCGCCTTGAACGTCGCCGCGAATTCCTTGTCGAAGACGCTCTGGAAGATGTCCTTGAAGCGCCCGTCATAGACTTTGAGGATGGTGTTCTTGGTCGAGAGATAGACCGGGAATCCCCGCTGCAGCCCGTAATTGAAGCAGGCGCGCGCGAAGCCCTCGATCGATTCGTCGAGATTGTACATGCTCATCGCGATGCCCGGCTCGGGGAAGTCGAACACCTCGTAGGTAATCGGGCTTGCCGCCGCCCGCGGGCGCGAATGTCATGGTCAGCTTGCCGGGACCCGGGAATCTTGATGTCGGTCGCGCGGTACTGGTCGCCATAGGCGTGGCGGCCGATCACGATCGGCGCGGTCCAGCCCGGCACGAGCCGCGGCACGTTCTTCATCACGATCGGCTCGCGGAAGATGGTGCCGCCGAGGATGTTGCGGATCGTGCCGTTGGGCGAGCGGTACATCTTCTTCAGATTGAATTCTTTGACGCGCGCCTCGTCGGGCGTGATGGTGGCGCATTTGACGCCGACGCCATATTTCTTGATCGCGTTGGCGGCGTCGATCGTCACCTGGTCGTCGGTCGCGTCGCGCTTCTCGATGCCGAGGTCGAAATAGACGAGCTCGATATCGAGATAGGGCAGGATCAGCTTGTCCTTGATGAATTGCCAGATGATGCGCGTCATCTCGTCGCCGTCCAGTTCGACGACGGGGGTCGCCACCTTGATTTTCATCATGTTCGAGTCGAATCCTTTGTGCGGCAGGGACCGCGCCGGGGCGCGACCATAGCACTTAAGGAGGAGGGTGCAAGCGCTCCGGCCCGCGAATCGCCCGGCGTTCAGACGAGCTTCGGCTCGGGCTCGAGCTGCGGCTGCGGCGCCGCCGCGAGCGCGCCCAGCAAATCCTCGACGCGCGCCACGACGCGAAAGAGGCCGAGGCTGCTGCGCGGCGCGAAGCCGCTCGCCACGATATGGTCGAAGAGCTCGATGAGCGGCATCCAGTAGCCCGCGACATCGACCAGCACGACGGGCTTGTCGTGCAGGCTGAGCTGCTTCCAGGTGATGATCTCGAGCGTCTCGTCGAGCGTGCCGAGTCCGCCCGGCAGCACGACGAATGCATCGGCGAGCTCGAACATGCGGCGCTTCCTCTCGTGCATGCTGGCGACGACGACGAGCTCGTTGAGGCCGTTATGGCCCACTTCCTTGTCGTGCAGATGGGCGGGGATGATGCCGGTCACATGCCCGCCCGAGGCGAGCGCCGCGTCCGCCAAAAGTCCCATGAGGCCGATGCGCCCGCCGCCATAGACGAGGTCGATTCCCGCCTTCGCCAGGATGACGCCGAGCCGGGTCGCCGCGGCGCGATAGACTTCATCGACCCGGCCGGAGGAGCCGCAATAGACGCAAACGCGCTTCACCGATGCCATGCTAACCAATCCTTAAGTCTCAACTTTCTTCCCTTGCCCTCGGCGACAAAGATGCGCTCTCCGGGCGGCGCTTCCAAGGGGACAGTGCCGCGGGTTGCGCCAGGGCCCCGGTTCGCGGTAACACCCGGGCCGCGACTCCGTTCGCTTTCCGGCGAAAATCCGAGGGCGCCATGAAAGAGAATTACAGCGGCCCCTTTGTCACCCTTGCGATCATTGGGCTCCTCATCGTGATCGCAGGCGGCGTGTGGTACGTGCACCCGGCCAACAGGGTCGCAGCGCCGCCCGCGGCGGCGCCGACGCCGACGCAGACGCAGGCCGCGGCGCAGCCCGGTCCCGTCCTCCCAAGCTTCGATGCGTTCCACGTCGGCCCCGACGGCGACGCCGTCATCGCCGGCCGCGCGGCGCCCGGCGCCAAAGTGACGGTGCTCGAGCATGGGACGCCCATCGGCAACGCCACGGCCGATGCGAACGGCGAATGGGTGATCATGACCGCGCGGCCGTTGTCGCCCGGCGCGCAGGAGCTGAGCCTCTCGGCGCAGACGCCAGGCGCGGCCACGCCGCAAAAATCGGCGACGACGCTCGCCGTCATCGTGCCCGAGGGCGCGGCGCAACCGCCGGTCGCGGTGGCGCTGCCGCAAGGGGAGGGAGGTGCGGCGCGTTCGATGGGCGCTCTTGGCGCGCGCGCGCCGCGCCACGTCGCGCTCGACATGGTGGAATACGACGCGTCCGGCAAAACCATTCTGAGCGGCCGCGCCGATCCCGGCGCCAGCGTCGAAATTTTCATCGGCAAACAAGCGGTCGGCACGGTCAAGCCTGCCGCCGACGGCGGCTGGTCGCTCGCGCTCGAAGCGGGCGTGCCGATCGGACTCTATCACTTGCGCCTCGTCAGCCGCGGCGCCGACGGCAAGCGCGAGGAGACGGCGCTCGACCTGCGCCGCGCATCGCCCGGCGAGCTCGGCGGCGGCGATTATCTCGCGGTCGTGCCGGGCAACAATTTGTGGCACCTGGCGCGCCGCTCCTATGGCGACGGTCTGCGCTATGTCGAGATCTATCGCGCCAACCGCTCCGAGATCGCCGATCCGAATCTCATCTACCCGAACCAGCTTCTGTCGCTGCCGGGCAAGTCCTGACTCTCGGCTCCGCGCCGCTCGCGATTTTGATTTCGATCGTCGTTGCCGCACGCGGCCGCGTCCTCGGCACTGCTGCCCTGCGTTCTTCTCGCCGTTGCATTGATTGGACACGGCGGAATGAAGCGGGGAACGCGCTGTTTGTGAGGTGAGTACACGCGGTTTAACCCCCTTGGAGGGGTGGCTATGTCGAAACCGAAGCGCGGAAAATCCACCGCCATGATCGACCGCCACGTTGGCGCGCGCATTCGCGAGCGGCGCATTCTCTTGGGCCTCACGCAGCAGCAGCTCGCCGAGCTGATCGGCGTGACGTACCAGCAGGCGCACAAATACGAGCGCGGCGTGAACCGCGTTTCGGCTGGACGGCTGTTCCAGATCTCGAACGTCCTCAGCGTGCCGATCAGTTATTTCTACGAGGGCGTGGGCGAAGAGGAGCCGAAGCCGATCAACCCGAGGGAGCGCATGGTGCTGGAGATCGCGCGCAACTTCACCGGGATCACCAACGAGCGCTATCAGGAAGCGCTGAGCCAGCTCGCGCGCGCCTTGGCCGGCGAGCAGCAGCAGAGCTAGAGAATTTTTCCGTCGAACGCCGAGCGTCCGCCGCGATCCTCGATCTCGACGACCCAGAGATCGGGATCGCGCTTCACTTGGCGCGCGATGTAGGCATCGGCCGCCTCTTCGCTGACCGGCTCGGCGCCGGTGCCCTTCATCCAGGCGCGCGCCCCGTCGGGCGCCCGCGTCTCGGTCAGCACCGTGCAGCCGCGATCGAGCTGGTTGAGCTTGACGAGGATCGTTCCGGCATCGTCATCGCCGCGCCGCGTCACGGCGACCGGGATGGCGCGGAGCGTGCACAGCCGCACCGCGGCCTGCACCGCGAGCTTCGTCTTGAGGCGCGCCTCGCTCACGGCGCGCCGGATCCGCTAACGCGGCAGCGTGAATTTCTGGGTGAGGGTGCGGCCGTGCTTGACCGCGATCCGGCGCACGTGCCAGTCGCGATAGCTCGCCCAGCCATAGTCGGCGGACAGCACGAGGCAGGCGACGACGACCGACGATGCGAGAACATACATGACACGGCGCCTTTGGCCGGAGGATTGCCCCTCTTATACGCAACGGCCGGCGCGATCGGTTTATTCCCGGGATGCACGGGGCGCGCGCGGCTCACACCTGCTGGATCGCCGACAGCAGCCATGTGCCGCCGGGGCTGCGCACGAAGGTCCAGCTCTCGGCCGCCTCGCTCGGACGCGACGGATCGCCCGACACGACCGCGCCCGGATCGCCCGGCCGCGCGTTCGCCCGCACGGTGTAGTCGATGGCGCGCCAGCGCATGGCGCAGGTCGCGTATTGCAAGCGCCCTTCGTCCCACGCCTCGCGCAGATCGCCGCGCACGAGTTCGACCTGCTCGACATGGTTGCGCACGCCCTGGCTTTCGTTCTCGGCGAGCTCCTCGGCGAAGTAGGACAGCATCTCGGGCGTGACGTGGCGGCGCAGCTCGGCAAGGTTCGCCGCGCTCCAAGCCGCCTGCACCGCTTTCAAGACGGTCTCGAACGCCTGGTAGTCCTGCCCGGCGATCGCGACCGGCGCATAGCGCGGCGGCGGCGCCGCAGCCAGCGCCCATCGCGCCCATGAGCGGCGCCGCGCCGCTGTAGAGCATGGCGCCGTTGCCGCGGCCCATGGCGGAGCCGCCGCGCGTGAACATGCGGTAGAGCGCCCAGCCCCCCCACAGCAGGAAGATCCAGCCGAAGATGCTGAAGAAGCCGCCGCCGCCATAGCCCATGCCCCAGCCCGGGAACAGCATCCGGCCGAGGAAGCTGCCGAACAGGCCGCCGGCGAGCCCGGTCCAGAACGGGTGCGCGGTGCTGTAGCCGCCATAGGGGGTGCCGTAGGCTTGCCCGCCGCCCTGCGGCGTCATGCTGCGGTTCATGTTGTAGGTGCGCGAGCCGAGGCTGCCCTGGCTCGAGAAGCTGCCGCCGCCGCCGAGGCTGTAGCTGCCGCCGGCGCGCGCGTCGCCGAGCGACGGGGTGAGCGCAATGAGCGCCGCGATCACGAGTGCGGCAAGGGTACGAATGCCAAGCATTTTTCGCTCCCGCCCGGGTCTTCTTGGCCGACCCGGCGCCTCATATGTCGGGCCGCGGCGGCGCCGTTGCAAGCGTCTTTCCCCGTGGACGGGCGGGCGTTAACCTCTTGCCGTGGCCGAGTCGGGCAACTTTGGGAGGAAGGTCGTTGTTCGCAGCCGTGCGTCCGAGCGCCACAAGATGAGTCTGACCTCCCGCCCGGCCGAACCGCAGCCAGCGCCGCGGACGCTCGCCGAGCGCTATCGCGCGACGCGGGCGCTGACCGAGCAGCTCGCGGCGCCGCTCTCGCCCGAGGACCAGACGCTCCAGTCCATGCCCGACGCGAGCCCGACCAAATGGCACCGCGCGCACACCACGTGGTTCTTCGAGACCTTCGTCCTTTTGCCGTACGACCCGGGCTATCGCGCCGCGCATCCGGAATATGGCTACCTGTTCAACTCCTACTACGAAGCGGTCGGTCCCCGCCATCCGCGGCCCGAGCGCGGCCTGCTGTCGCGCCCGAGCATCGGCGAGATCGCGCGCTATCGCGCCGAGGTCGATGACGCGGTGGCGCGCCTGCTGCGCTCCGGCGCCGCGCCGGACGAGGCGCTCGCGCTCGTCGAGCTCGGCATCAACCACGAGCAGCAGCATCAGGAATTGATCCTGATGGATGTGAAGCACGCGCTGTCGATGAATCCGTTGCGCCCGGCTTATGCGCCCGCGCGCGCGCGCGAAGGGCGCAATTCGCCGCCGCTCGAATTTCTCGAGTTCGCCGGCGGCCTGCGCGAGATCGGCCATGACGGCTTGGGCTTCGCCTTCGACAACGAGGGGCCGCGGCACAAGATCTTCGTGGCGCCCTTCCGGCTCGCCTCGCGCCTCGTCTCGTGCGGCGAGTACCAGGAATTCATCGCCGACGGCGGCTATCGCCGGCCCGAGTTCTGGCTCTCCGACGGCTGGGCCACGGTGCTGCGCGACGGCTGGGAGGCGCCGCTCTACTGGGACGGCGACGCAAGCGGCGCCCGCATTTTCACCCTGTCCGGGCCGCGCGCGCTCGATCCCGCGGAACCAGTGGTCCATGTCAGCCATTACGAAGCTGATGCCTATGCGCGCTGGGCCGGGAAGCGCCTGCCGGGCGAGGCCGAATGGGAAGTCGCGGCCGAGGATGCGCGCGTGCCGCTCGCAGGCAACCTCATGGATGAAGGGCTCTATCATCCGCGCGCGGCGGCCGCTGCGGGGCTCGCGCAGATGATCGGCGATGCCTGGGAATGGACGCAGAGTCCTTATGTCGGATACCCGGGCTTCCGCCCGGCCAAAGGGCGCGGTTGGCGAATACAACGGCAAGTTCATGGCGAACCAGATGGTGCTGCGCGGCGGCTGCGCCGCCACGCCTGCCGGCCACCTGCGTTTGACATATCGCAATTTCTTTCCGTCCGGCGCGCGCTGGGCGTTTTCCGGGATCAGATTGGCGGAGGATCTATGAGCCAGGGCCGAGCGCTTGCCGGTTTTCGTGACCTGGCGCCGGGCGAGGAAAGCTTTCGCGACGCCGTGCGCGCCGGGCTCGAGCGGCGGCGCAAATCGATCCCGTGCCGCTTTCTTTACGACGCGCGCGGCTCGGCGCTGTTCGAAGCGATCTGCGAGCTGCCGGAATATTATCTGACGCGCACCGAGACGGCGATCTTGGAGAACTCCGCCGGCGAGATCGCGGCGCTCATGGGTCCGCGCAGCCAGCTTGTCGAGTTCGGCAGCGGCGCCAGCCGCAAGGTGCGCTCGCTCCTCCACGCGCTCGAGGCGCCGGCCGCGTACGTTGCGATCGACATCTCGCGCGAGCTGCTGCGCGCCGCGTCGGAAGCGCTCGCGGCCGATTTCCCCGGCCTCGAGACGATCGCCGTGTGCGCCGACTACACGCGGCCCCTCGACATCGAGCTGCCGGCGGCGCAGGGCCGGCGCCTGGGATTTTTCCCCGGCTCCACGATCGGCAATTTCACGCCGCTCGAGGCGATCGAGTTCCTGCGCGGCGCGCGCCACATCGTGGGATCGGACGGCGCGATGCTGGTCGGCGTCGATCTGAAGAAGGACGAAGCGGTGCTCGAAGCCGCCTACAACGACGCGCAAGGCATCACCGCCGCCTTCAGCCTCAATCTGCTCGAGCGCATGAACCGCGAGCTCGGCGCCGATTTCGACCTCGCGCGCTTTCGCCACGATGCCGCCTACAACCGCGAGCTCGGCCGCATCGAGATCTATATCCAGAGCCTCGCCGATCAGATCGTGACCGTGGCCGGCGGCGCCGTGCGCTTTGCGCAGGGCGAGCGCATCCACATCGAGGATAGCTGCAAATACGCGATCGACGAGTTCCGCACGCTTGCCGCGCGCGCGGGCTACCGCTCGTGGCGCGTCTGGACCGACCCGGCGCGGTATTTCAGCATTCACCTGCTCGCGGCGAATTGAGCCGCGGGCTCGGAACGCGCACCCGCTCCGAGCCCGCCCGCTCCTCGGGCGCGCCAGACAGGAGGCAACATTGGCCGCGCATTATCACGCCGTGATCTGGATCGACCACCACGACGCTCATGTCATTCATTTCAATATCGACCAGGCGGACGAAACGGTCGTTCATGCCACTCATTCGCCGAAGCATCTTCACAGCAAAGCGGGAAGCGCATCGGGAACGCATGTGAGGAACGAGCCGGAATTCTATCGCGACGTCGCCGCGGCGGCCGCGGCGGCACAAGAAATACTGATCGCCGGACCATCGTCGGCGAAGACCGAGTTCGTGAAGTATCTGCACAAGCACGAACCCGGCACTTTTGATCGCATCAGCGGCATCGAGACCATGGCCCGTGTGACCGACAATCAGCTTCTTGCCGAGGCGCGCCGCTACTTTGCTGCGGCCGATCGCATGCTGCCGCAGAAGGGCTGAGCGGCTCCGCGCGGGCGCAGCGAGACCTGGTTCTGCCGCATCGCCGAAAGTCGAACCGAGACGTTCCCGCCGCCCGCTCGATTGTCTCGCGGCACGAACGAGGATAGGCTCCCGCGCAACGGCAGGGAGCAGGGCGAATGGCGCAATTAACGGCGGCCGCGGGCACGGCGCCGCGCGATGCGATCGTACCGGAGGGCTCGGCGCGGGCAACGGCTCAGCGCGAGCTGTCGGCACGGATGGAGCGCCTGCCGACCACGGCGACGCACGTGAAGGCGCGCATCGTCGTCGGCTTCGCCACATTTTTCGACGGCTTCGACGCGCTCGCCATCGCCTTCGTGCTGCCGGTGATCGCCGTCCTGTGGCACCTGACGCCGCAGCAGACCGGCATGCTCATCTCCGCGGCTTATGTCGGGCAGATTCTGGGCGCGCTGTTCTTCCCGTGGGTCGCCGAGAAATTCGGCCGGCTGCGCTCGGTGTCGTACTCCGCCGGCCTGTTCGGCCTCGCGAGCCTCGGCTGCGCCTTCGCCTTCAGCCTGCCGTCGCTCCTGATCGCGCGTTTCGTGCAGGGCTGCGGCCTTGGCGGCGAGGTGCCGGTCGCGTCCGTCTATATCAACGAGATCGCGCGCGCGCCCAATCGCGGCCGCTTCTTCCTCATGTACGAAGCATCGTTCGCGGTGGGCTATCTCGGCGCCGCGACGGTGGGCGTGTTCCTCATTCCCTCGCTCGGCTGGCAATCGATCTTCGTCATCGGCGCGCTGCCCGCGGCGATCGCCGCGGTGATGCGCCGGCTGGTGCCGGAATTGCCGCGCTGGCTTGCCGGCAAGGGCCGCGTGCGCGAGGCCGAGGCGATCGTCGCGCGCATGGAGGGCGAGGCCGTCGCCAAGCTCGGCCATGCCCTTGCCGCGCCCGACGTGAGCCACCTGCCGCCAATGCAGGCGCAGCGCACGCGTCTCCGCGAATTGTTCGCCGGCCCCTATCTCCGGCGCACGTTCGTGGTGTGGACGCTGTGGTTCTGCAATTTCTTCGCCACGCAGTCGCTCAACACCTGGCTGCCGACGCTCTACCGCACGCAGTTTCACCTGACCGTGCAGCAATCGCTGCAACTGGCCTTCGTCGGCCATTTCTTCAGCATCGGCTCGGCCATCGTCGTGGCGCTGCTGCTCGACCGCACCGGACGGCGCGCCTGGTTCACGGGGGCGATGGCGTTGGGCGGCATCATCCTCATCGCGCTTGCCGCCACCGGCACGCAGAGCGCGATCCTCGTCATGGTGCTGGCGACCGCCGCCGTCCTCTGTCTCAGCACCTGCTCGGTCAGCCTCTATGTCTATACGCCGGAGCTTTATCCGACGCGCATGCGCGCCTTGGGCTGCGGCGGCGGCGCCACCGTGCGCAACATCGCCGGCACGCTCGGGCCGACGCTGGTCGGCGTGGTGCTGGCGGGCTATGGCGTCTCGAGCGTGTTTCTGATGCTGGGCGTCGTGCCGCTCGTCGCGGCGGTCGTCGTGGCGCTCTTCGGCATCGAAACCAAGGGCCGCGTGCTCGAGGAAATCTCGCCCTAAGCGGCACTCAGAACTGGTAGCCGAGGATCGCCGAGAGCGCCAACTGGTCCTTCGCCGTGACGATCGGGCTCGCCGCGGCCGAGCCGACGAGCCGCTCGTAGGCGGCATCGCAATCGAGGAACCAGTGGTCGGTGAAGTGATAGATCGCGGTGACGCCGAGCGTCGCGCTCTTCATGCCGCCGTTGGCCGTATAGAACGGCAGGTGCTCCGCCGAGCCCAGCGCCTGCGTCTCGTCGACGCCGAAATAGGCTTCCATGTAGCGGCCGTTGGCGAAGGTCAGGCTCGGCCCCACGAACACGACGAGCTGATCGTTGCCGACCACCGGCATATAGGCGCCGACATCGCCGATCAAGCCGTCGTGGCCGCCGATCGCGTGGCGCAGGTCGGCGGTGAAGACGAACGGCAGATAGGCCGCCTCGGCGAAGAGGCGCGGCTCGGGCGCCGCGTTGACGTTGCCGAGGCCTTGCGTGCGCTCGGTGATGTGCGGGTTGCGTCCGGTGTCGTAGCCGAGCGCGATGCCGGCGCGGTACGTGTCGCCGCGCAGCAGATTGACGCCGAGACCGTCGCCGTCGGAAAGGAACGCGATGTCGCGATAGCGAAGGTCGAAGGCGGGCGACGGCACGAAGCGGGCGTGGTCGTCGCCCTCGTAGCGCGGCAGCACCGCGACGCCCATGCCGAGCGTTGCGCTCCACTCCGGCACCGGACCGCCCAGCGGCGTCAGCACCACGCCGGCCGCGTTCTGCCAGTAGGCGAACGGCGAGGGGGTCTGAGCATTGGCCGGGGCAAGGAGCGCCGCCAATGCCGACGCAAGCACAGCCAGGACAATGCGCAAGGTGCGGACCCGCGGAAGATGCATCGACGCCCGCGTTTCCTAGACGAACGACATCAGGAGCTGCGCCAATTCGTCGGGCATGTCGAGTTGCACCAGGTGCGTGCACGGCATGGTGTAGGTGCGCCAGCCGGGCGCGTCGCGGAATTTCTCGTAGAATTGCGTGAAGGTGGTCGGCTGCGGCTCGTTGAGATAGATGTAGACGCGGTTCTTCACGCGCTCGATGCCGCCCGAAAGCTTGATCTTCTGCGTGAAGCAGGCGGCGGGATGCGGCCGGCGGCCGTTCGGCGTAGGGCGCGCCTTTTTCCGGGCTCGACGCCGAACGCGCGAGAGCGGCAGCGGCGGCACCGCGATCCCCTCGGCCGGCCGCTCGCGCCCGGGCGGCTGGAGATCGGCGATCGACTGGCCGTTCTCAGGCACGAACGCATCGAGATAGACGAGCGTCGCGATCTTCTCCGGCGCCGCGTCGGCGACGCCGGTCACGACCGCGCCGGCATAGGAATGGCCGACCAGCACGATGTCGCCGAGCTCCTCGTAGCGGATGAGGTTGCGGACGTCGGCGATGTGCGTGTCGAGATCGATGCCGGCGCGCAGGAGATGCGAGCGTTCGCCGAGCCCGGTGAGCGTCGGCGCATAGACCTCGTGTCCGGCGCGGCGCAGGGTCTTGGCGATGCCTTGCCACGTATAGCCGCCGCTCCACGCGCCGTGCACCAGAACGTACGTCGCCATCATCCCCTCCGCACGGTTTCGCGCTGCGGCGCGAGCGCCGCGATCGTCTGCTCGGCGGCGGCGACGGCGCTGATATAGGCGCCATGCGCGGTGCCGAAGAAATTGATGGAGCACGCCTCGCCGGCGAAGTGGATCCGCTCGTCGACCGGCGCCATCAGCGTGAGCCGGTCGTCCGCATGGCCCGGCAGCGCGCAGGAATAGGAGCCGTTGGCGAATTCGTCCGCGACCCACGCGGATTGCGCCAAGGGCTTGAGCCTGCGCCGGAAGTCGCTGCCGAGGAGGCCCACGAGCTCGTCGAGCGCGAAATCCACCATCGCCTTGCCGCCGTCCGCCTCGAGGTCGCGCGCCAGGCTGCCGCCGAAATAGCCCTCGATCACCGGCCAGCCATGGATGCGGATGTGGTAGCCGCCCGTGCGCACGCGATCGACCTTGCCGATCAGATGCCGGTCGCGCGGCAGATCGGCCACGTCTCCCTCGAGCGCGAGAAAGAGCTTGTTGGCGATGCCGAGCGGCAGGCCCGCCGCCGCCGCGATCTTGTCGGGCAATGCCGGCACGAAGCGGATCGCCTCGCGCGCCAAGAGGTTCGTCGGGATCGTGATGATGACCGCGCGCGCGCTCACGTCGCCGCGGTTCGTCGCCAGCGTGATGGTGCGGCCGCGATGGTCGATGCGCTCGACCACCGTGCCATAGCTCACCGGCAGCGCCGCGCCATAGGCGGAAATGAGCGTGCCGTAGCCTTCGAGCACGCGCCAGTTCAACTGGTCGTTCTCGTAGCGCGCGTGATCCTTGACCGAGACGCGCTCGAGCTCGCTGCCGTTGGCCCAGGTGCTGATCGCGCCGATGAGGCCGTTCCAGCGGTTGCCCGGCTCGAGCAGTTCCGCCTCGGCGCGATCGGCCGGTCCCTCGGCTGCGCGCTCGCAGCGTTCGTCGAACGCCTCGCGCGCCGCGTACCAGTCGTTCTGCGCCTCCTCGCCGAAATGCCACGCACGCGCGACGTCCAGTTGGGCAGCGTCTCGTCGATGGCGAAATGGAGCTCGCGCGCGATCTCCGTCCACGGGTTGCGCCCGGCGCTGTGCAGCCATTCGCAGCCGACATCCACGGCGCGGCCGAGCGCGGTGGGCGCCGAATAGGCCCGCCCGCCGAGGCGCTCGCGCGCTTCCAGCACGACGACCTCGAGCCCCGCCTCGACGAGGCGCCGCGCCGCGCCGACGCCGGCGGCGCCGGCGCCGACCACCGCCACGTCGCAACTGCTTGACGAAATTGCCGTGTTAATCTTCATGCCGTCATTCTAACGTCCGCGAGGACGCGCCGCGAGGGACGAAGATGCCCGACGAACCAACGCCAGCTTCCGCCGCTCCGGCCGCCGCCGCTGCGGCGGCTCCGCTCTACGAGCGCAGCGACACGCTTTTGTCATCCGTGCTCGGCCGCGACCTGATGACGGCGACGACGCGCATCCTGCTGTTCATTGCCGCGGTTTCGGTGATTCTCGCGACCATCGCGGCCATCGCCGGCTGATCCGCCATGGCGGTCGCGCTCGCCCATGCCGAATGGGGCGCGGGGCCGCCCGTCGTCATATTGCACGGATTGTTCGGCTCGGCGCAGAACTGGGCGACGATCGCCCGGCGAACTCGGCGCCGAGTTCCGCGTGCTCGTGCCCGACCTGCGCAACCACGGCGCGTCGCCCTGGGCGCGGCCGATGGATTACGCGGCGATGGCGGACGATGTCGCCGCCTTCATGGCGGCGCAGAAGATCGCGGCCGCGCCCATCATCGGCCACAGCATGGGCGGCAAGGCGGCGATGGTCCTGGCGCTCAGCGCGCCGGAGCGCGTCGCGCGGCTCGTCGTCGTCGATATCGCGCCCGTCGCGCGCGCGACGGTGCTCGATCCGTATATCGAGGCGATGGCGAGCCTCGATCTGTCGCGCATCAAGCGCCGGGCCGAGGCCGATGCCGCATTGAAGCCGCAGCATCGAGGATGCGGCGGTGCGGAATTTCCTGCTGCAGAATCTGGTGGCATCCGATGGCGGGCTTGCGCTGGCGCCTCAATCTCGAGGTGCTGCGCGACGACATGGCGAAGATCGCCGGCTTTCCCGAGTTTCCCGCCGGCCGCACCTATCGCGGGCCGACGCTCGTCGTGCGTGGCGGCGCGTCCGATTATGTCGACGACGAAGGGCTCGCCGCCTTCGCCGGGCTGTTCCCCGGCTTCCGCCTCGTGACAGTGCCGGCGCCGGCCATTGGCTCCAGGCCGAGGCGCCCGACGCATTCTTGGCCGCCGTGACGCCGTTCCTCGCCGAAAGGTGCTAGGAATGCGCATGCCGGATCTCGACCGCATCGCCCGCATCATCCGCGAAACCGCCGCGGTCGAGATCATGCCGCGCTTTTGCGCGCTCGCAGCCTCCGACATCCGCGAGAAGAAGCCGGGCGATCTCGTCACCGTGGCCGATGTCGCGGCCGAGCGCCGGCTCCTCGCGGCATTGACGGATGCGGCGCCGGGCAGCGCGGCGATTGGGCGAGGAAGGCGTGGCCGAGGATCCGGCGCGGCTCGAGCTTCTTTCGGGCGCGGCGCCCGTGTGGGTGATCGATCCGATCGACGGCACCAGCAATTTCGCCAAGAACGTGCCGCGCTTTGCCGTGATCGTGGCCTATGTCGTCGGCGGCGTGGTCGAGGCCGGCTGGATCTACCATCCGCCGAGCGATGCGATGGTGATGGCGCGGCGCGGCGCCGGCGCGTGGAGCGACGGGCGCCGCCTCGCGGTTGCGGCCGAGGCGCGCGGGAAAAATATCGCCGGCTCGGCCTATGGCCGGACAGAGGGCGGCGTGCGCATGTCGAAGGCGCTCGACGACAGCGGCCGCGTCGGCCCGATGCAGAACCGCGGCTGCAGCGGCCTCGAATACATGGAGCTCGCCGCGGGAGAGTCGCATTTCTCGTTCCACTCGCGCTCGCTGCCGTGGGATCACGCGGCCGGCATGCTGATCGTGACGGAGGCGGGCGGGCTGGCGTCGTTCCTCGACGGCTCGCCGTACGATCCGCGCATCCTCGACGGCAAGCCGCTCGCCACGGCGAACGCGGAGGCCTGGCGCATCATCGCCGAAATCCAGGCCTCGCCCGCGCCGGCCGGAGCGGGCTGACATGGCGGATCTTGCCGGCAAGCTCTGCGTCGTCACCGGCGGCACGTCCGGCATCGGCCTCGCCGCCGCGGAAAAGTTCGCGGGCATGGGCGCCGATCTCGTCATCATCGGGCGCGACCCGGTGCGCGCGGCTGCCGCCAACGCGCGCCTCGCGTCACTTCGTCCGGGCGCGCGCGTGACGATGATCCTCGCCGACCTCGCGCTCCTCGCCGAGCAGCGCCGCGTCGCCGCCGCCTTGGGGGCACTTCCGCGCATCGACGTGTCTGCTCAACAACGCCGGCGCCATCTTCAACCGGCGCGACGAGACCGCCGACGGGCTCGAGCGCACCTTCGCCTTGAACCACATGAACTACTACGTGCTGACGCGGCTCCTCGAGGCGAAGCTGCGCGCGTCCTCGCCGATGCGCGTCGTCAACGTCGCCTCGGGCGCCCATCGCGGCGCACGGCTCGATTTCGACGATCTGCAGATGCGGCGGCGCTTCGACGGCTGGCTCGCTTACCGCAACTCGAAGCTCTGCAACATCCTGTTCACGCGCGAGCTGGCGCGCCGGCTCCAGGGTTCGGGCATCACCGCGAACTGCCTCCATCCGGGCTTCGTCGCGACCCGCTTCGGCGACAACACCGGCGGCCTCTTCCGCGCCGGAGTGGGATTCGCCAAGCGCGTCATGGCGATTTCGGTCGAGGAGGGCGCGGAGACGCCGGTCTATTGCGCCACCTCGCCCGAGCTCGACGGCGTCAGCGGCCTCTATTTCGGCAAGTGCCGCCCGGACGAGCCGTCAGCCGCCGCGCAGGACGACGCGGCCGCGCTGCGCCTGTGGCAGGACAGCGCGCGGATCGCGGGGCTGCCGGCGTAGCGCGCGCAGCGAAAAGGGCGCACGAAGCGGTGCGCCCTTCTCAACGTAAAAACAATATGTTAGAGCCCTATCCTCAATCGGACTTCGAAGCTTATTCCTCGCCCTAATTCGGAGGAAACACCGCGAAGCACTTGTCCGACTGGAAGATGAAGGTCTCGAAATAGTCGAGCACCTCGGGCTTGCGGTCGAGCGCCGCCATCGCGCCCGCCAGCACGTGCCAGTTCAGCAGCTCGTGATGGCCGGCCGCCTCGACATCCTCGATCTTGCGGCCCTTCCAGGTGTCGTAGTCGCCCTTCTTGAGCGCGTCGAACATCAAGCGGTCGCTGTCGAAGTCGGGCAGCACATAGCCCGTGTTGGTCGAGAGGAAGCAGTGCGACCAGCTCGACGACGCCATGATGACGGTGCGGTAGGGGCTTTCGGCGAGCGTCTCGGCCATCTTGTAGCCGACCTCGTAGCAGAGCGCGGGATTGGGGCCCGGCGGGTCGGGCAGCCCGTCTTCGACCGGCTCCTTGAACAGATGCGCAAACGCGCCGCCGGCCTTGATGACGGCGCTGCCATAGCAGTTGACGTGGAACGGCACGACCGGGTGCTGCCATCCGGTGCGGTCGCAATCGAGATAGAGCACCGTGTAGTTGAAGCCGTGCGCCAGAATCTCCGAGTGCAGCAGCTTGTAGGCGTACGGCATCGAGACGCCGCGGTTCAGAAGCCCGGTCGTGAGGTACTTCGCGCCCTCGCGATGGCCGTGGATCTTCATCTTCCAGTCCTTCGCGTCGCCCCAGTAGTTGGGCCGCGTCGCGGCGAAGCCGTGGTTCCACGGCTCCTGCACGAAATCGTCGTCGAGCCCATAGACGCAGAACGGCGGGATGATGGTCTCCTTGAAATTCTCGTACTGGTCGTCGGCGATGATGACGATGAAGTCGGGCTTGAACGCGTCGATGACCTCGCGCTGCTTCCGGAAGCTCTTCCAGCAGCGCTCGCGATAGCGCTTGCCGGCCGAGAGCCCCATGTCGTTGCCGACCTCGTCGAGCATGCCGGCCGGCCAGTTGCGCCGGTCCTTCCATTTCGGATCGATGCGCGGCGCGTTGATGATGGTCTGCCACGTCTGGGCGAAATTCTCGTCGGTGCCCGTCAGCGAGGGATGATGCGTCGTTCCGATCCCCAGGATTTCGCCCATGGCAATGCTCCTTGCGCAGGTTTTGCCGCAGTCTATATGGTCCGGCGATGGCGCGAAATCCCTATGAATTGCTGGGCGTCAAGCCGGCGGCTTCCGAGGACGAGATCCGCACCGCCTACCGCAAGCTGGCCAAGCGCTACCACCCTGATCTGAATCCCGGCAACAAGGAGGCCGAGGCGCGTTTCAAGGAGATTTCCTCGGCCTACGACATCCTGTCCGACAAGGACAAGCGCGCCCGCTTCGACCGCGGCGAGATCGACGAAAGCGGCACCGAGCGCCCGCCGCAGGCGCATAGCTGGCATGGCTTCGCCGAAGGGGCGGGGGGCGCGAAATACCAGGGCCAGCCTGATATCGACATCGACGACCTCGAGGAATTGTTCGGCCAGTTCGGGCGCGCGCGCCGCGGCGGCGGGCGGCGGCCGGGCGCCGGCGGGGCGGGCATAAGGCTGCGCGGGCCCGATCACCGCTTCGTGCTCACGGTCGATTTTCTCGACGCCGTCAACGGCGCCAGGAAGCGGCTCGATCTGCCCGAGCGCACGCTCGACGTGACCGTGCCGCCGGGCGTCACCGACGGCCAGGTGCTGCGCTTGAAGGGCCAGGGCGGGGCCGGCTTCGGCGGCGGCCCCGCGGGCGATGCCTTGATCGAGATCCGCGTCGCGCCGCACCCGCTCTTCCGGCGCGACCAGGACGACATCCATGTCGAGCTGCCGGTGACGCTTCGCCGAGGCCGTGCTCGGCGGCCGCATCTCCGTGCCGACGCCCTCAGGCCCCGTGACCATGACGGTGCCGGCCAATTCCAATACCGGCCGCGTGCTGCGCCTGCGCGGCAAGGGCGTGAAGCGCGCCGACGGCACGCAGGGCGACGAATACGTCACGCTCAAGATCGTGCTGCCCGAGGGCGCCGCCGCCGACGAGGAGCTGGCGAAGTTCCTGCGCGAGTGGGCGCCGAAGCACGAATACGACCCGCGCCGTTGCATGGGAACGGGATCGGGGACGCCATGACCGAGATCGACGTGGTCTGCCGCATGTACGAGGTCGAGGTGCGCGAGCTCGAGCGCTGGATCGGCGAGGCCTGGGTGCTGCCGGCCCGAGCGCAAGGCGTCTATGTGTTCGAGGAGGTCGATGTCGCGCGCGTCCGCCTCATCGTCGAATTGAAGCGCGATCTCGCCATCGACGACACGGCGATGCCGGTGGTGCTGCATCTGCTCGATCAGCTCTATGCGCTGCGCCGGCGCATCAAGGCGTTGTCGGCCGCGCTCGACGATCTGCCGCCCGAGCTGCGCGATGCGATCGCCGCCCGGTTAGGCGGGGAGGGGGACTCATGACGATTGCGCTGCTCTTTCACATTCTCGCCGCCGTCATCTGGGTCGGCGGCATGTTCTTCGCGCATGTGATGCTGCGCCCGGCCGCGGCCGCGCTCGATCCCGCGGTGCGGCTGCCGCTCTTCCGCCGCGTGCTGGCGAATTTCTTCCCGTGGGTGTGGGCCTCGATCGTGGCGCTCTTGGTGAGCGCCTATGGCGTCATGGTGCCGGACATGGGCGGCTTTGCTGAGGCGCCGCGCTACGTCAACGCGATGCAGGTCATCGGCATCGTCATGATCCTGGCGTTCTTCCATCTCTATTTCGCGCCGTGGAAGCGCTTTCGCACGGCGGTCGATGCCGGCGACTTCGCGCGCGCCGCACCCCAGCTCAACCAGATCCGCCACATCGTGCTGTTCAACCTCGTCTTGGGCCTCATCGCCGTGGTGATCGGCGGCACCGGGCGCTATTGGTGAGCGATGCTGAAACTCTATGACCTCGCGGGCGCCGAGCCCGACCGCCGCTTCAGCCCGTATTGCTGGCGCATCAAGATGGCGCTGGCGCACAAGGGGCTCGAGGTCGAGACCATTCCCTGGCGCTTCACCGAGAAGGACGTGATCGCGCGCGCGGGCGCTGCCGGCCGCGTGCCGGTGCTGGTCGATGGCGAGCGCTGGATCGGCAAATCCTGGGACATCGCGCAGTATCTCGAAGCGAATTATCCCGACCGGCCGTCGCTGTTCGGCGGCGAAGCGGGCAGCGACTTGACGCGCTTCTATCAGGGCTGGGCCGACATCGTGCTGCAACTGGAGCTCTTGCGCCTCGTCGTGCTCGACATCTGGCGCCACGCCGATGCGAAGGACCGGGACTATTTCCGCAAGTCGCGCGAGGAGCGCCTGCACATGACGCTCGAAGAAGCCGTCGCCGATCGCGACGCGCGGCTGCCGGCGCTCAAGGACACGCTCCGGCCGCTTCGGCTCGCGCTCAAGGCGCAGCCATTCCTCGGCGGTGCCTCGCCCGCTCTATGCCGACTACATCGTGTTCGGCGCGTTCCAGTGGGCGCGCTGCATCAGCGATTTCCGGCTGCTCGCCGCGGACGACCCGGTCCATGCCTGGCGCGCCCGCATGCTCGAGCTTTATGGCGGGCTCGCCGCCAAGGCCAAGGGCTATCCGGTCTAGTTCCCGTTGGGCCGTGCCGCCCCCTGGAGCGCCGCCGGCTCCGCAGCCGAGCCCGCCCACAGCGCGTCGTTGTCGCAGCGCGCGTCGTCGGCGAGCGCCGGCGCGTCGAGGAAGCCCTCGATGCAGCCGCCGAAGCGCTTGGTGAAAAGCGGCGTCGTCGCGGCCCAATGGCTCGTCAGTTGCGGCGGCTGATCGACGACGACGTTGGCGATGTGGCGCCCGGCCAGGATCGCGCGCGAGCGCTCGCCGCGGCCGCCCGGATCGAAGTCGTCGCCATGGAAGAAGAACACCATGACGCGCGCGCTCTGGACCTGCTGCAGGAGCGGATAGAGCTTGGTCGCGTTGCTGCGCCAGCTGCCGTAATAGTCGGAGAAGCTGCCATAGGCGGCGGGCGCGGTGGCGATGACGTCATCGACCTCGCCGCTCGCATCGGCCGCCATCAGCGCCAGGAAGCCGCCGAACGACTGCCCGGCCAGCGCCACCTTGCGATAGCCCTGCGCTTTGAGCTGCGCCGCGATCTGGGCGAGGCCGGCCGAACTCCTGGCCAGCGTGTCGCCGTCGCGCATGCGGTTGAAGCGGAACGTGTCCCAGCCATCGTCGCGCAGCAGCGCCATGTAGGCGGGCGTGGGCGCCTCGGAATCCTCGGAATCGACCGACCTGCCGTGGCTCCAGATCACCGCGCCCTTGGCGTGCGCGGGACCGGCCGGCACGAGGCCGGGAAAGGCCGGCGCAAGCCAGGATTGGGCGGCGGCGGGGCCGGGAAGCGCGGCGAGGAGGGCAAGGGCGGCAAGGACAGGGACGATAAATTGCGGAATGCGGGCCATATTCGTCTCGACCGAACGACGACAGGCCCAAAGAATGGGACAGAAGAAGTTTCTAAAAAGTTTATTACTTGCGCGAGGACGAACAAAGCATCTCAACTAACGGGCAAAGAAAACCGCCGATTATTCAACTTCGACTTGACTCAGGCGCCGCGCATCGACATCAGGACCAGCGCGCCGATTATGACGCCGGCGGCGTCCGCGCCCGCCGAGACTTGCCCCAGGAGCACGGCGAACAGCGTGCTGCCGAGAATGACCGTTCCGATCAGTGTCGTCATGGACCCTTTGCCCCTCGCGGCATCGCAGCCGCCGGTCGCATAACGGTCATTTGAGCGAGTTTATTCCGCGTCTGCGAAGATCAGACCTCGACTCGCGCCGTGCCGGCGAGCCGGGCCAGCGCCTGCGGCGTGTCGATGTCGGTGAGGACGCCGTCGCCCGGCATTTCCACCTCGACCACCGCCTCGGGATAGGTCCCGATCAGGTGCCGGGCGCCGACATCGCCCGCCACGTTGCGCATGTCCGGGATGAAGCGCTTGTCCCACAGCACCGGATTGCCGCGCTTGCCGTTGCGCACCGGGACGATGATCGCCCGGCCCTCGACCGGGTTGAAGGCGACGACGAGGCGCTCGATGTCGGCGGCGCCCACCTGCGGCATGTCGCCGAGCCCGACGAGGACGCCATCGGCGCTCTGCGGCACCGCCGCGAGCCCCGCTTTCAGCGAGGAAGACAGGCCCTCGGCAAAGGCCGGGTTGTGCACGAACTTGACCGGAATATCGCGCAGCGCCGCCTCGACGCGCTCGCGCTCGTGGCCGGTGACGACGATGACGGGGTCGAGCCCGGCCTCCCTCACGGCATCGACCGCATGGCGCACCATGGGCTTGCCGTCCACATTGATGAGCAGCTTGTTGATCGTGCCCATGCGGCTCGACCGGCCGGCGGCCAGGACGAGCGCCGCGATCCGCGGCGCGTGCGGCGCCTCGGGCGCCTCGGCCGGCTTCGTCGCTGTCCTTGGCGCGGGGCTGCGGCCGCGTCGGGATCTCGCTCAAGAGCCCGCCGACCCCCATGCGCGCCAGCGCGGCATCGTCGACCGGCAGACCGGCGACAATCCGCCGCAGCACCCAGTCGAAGCCGTTGACCCGGGGCGAGCGCGCGCAGCCCGGCAATCCCAGCAGCGTGACCGGGCCCTTCCGGCCGATGAGCAGCAGGTTGCCGGGATCGACCGGCATGCCGAAATGCTCGATCGTGCCGCCGGTGGCGGCGATCGCGGCCGGGATCACGTCGCGCCGGTCGAGGATCGCCGAGGCGCCGGCGATGAGGATGAGCTCGGCGCCGGCGTCGAGCGCCTTCTGCACTTCCGGCACGAGCGCCGCCTCGCGATGCTCGGCGCGCGTCTCGGCGACGAGGGTCGAGCCCAGCGCCTCGATCCGCTCGCGCGTCGCCGCGACGGTCTTGTCGAGGATGCTCGGCTTCAAGCCCGGCAGCACGGTCTGGATCAGCGCGACGCGGTGCGCGCGGAACGGCGCCACGTAGAAGATCGGCGTCTTGGCGAGCGCGCGGCAGGCTTCGAGCGCGTCCGCCCGCACGGCGAACGGGATGATCTTGACCGTCGCCACCATTTCCTTGGGCGCGACCAGCGCATCGCGCGGCAGCGTCGCCAGCGTGATCGTCTCGTCGATGCGGTTGAAGTGCTCGACCGCCGCCTCGTCGACGACGCAGAGGCCGGCCGCATCGGCGAAGAAATTGGCGCGGCCGGTAAAGGCTTTTCCGGCCGCGACATGCGCGCCCGCCAGCTCGGCCGCGAGCAGCTGGGCGGCGTCGTTCTCGCCGATGTCGCCGTCCTCGAGGCGCGCGGCCACGACGCTCGTCATGCCGGATTGGTTGAGCGCCTCGATGTCGGCCGCGCTGATGACGCGGCCCTTCTTCAATGTGCGGTCGCCGGCCTTCAAGGTATGCGCGAGGATCGCGCCGAAGGCCTCGGCCAGCGGCGTTTCGCCGAACTTCACGCCGCTTCTGCCTTGCCGCGCCGTTCGCCGCGCAGCGCGAGCACGATCTGCGCCAGGATCGAGACCGCGATCTCGGACGGCGAGATGGCGCCGATATCGAGCCCGACGGGCCCGCGGATGCGGCTCATCTCGTTGTCGCCGAAGCCCGCCTCCTTGAGCCGCTGCAAGCGCGCCGCGTGCGTCCGCTTCGAGCCGAGCGCGCCGATATAGAACGCGTCCGACTTGAGCGCGACCGAAAGCGCCGGATCGTCGAGCTTCGGATCGTGCGTCAGGGTCACGACCGCGGTGCGCCGGTTGGGCTTCAGCTTTTCGAGCGCCTCGTCCGGCCATTCGGTCGAGACCTCGATGCCGGGGAAGCGCTCGTCGGTGGCAAACGCGGTGCGCGGATCGACCACGGTGACGATGAACCCGTCGATTGCCGCCATGCGCGCCAAGGGCTGGGCGATGTGCACGGCGCCGACGATGATGCAGCGCAGGCGCGGATTGAACACTTCGATGAAGACCGGGCCGTCCGCGCTCTCGACCGACTGGTTCTTGTCCTCGGCGAGCGCGCGCTTCACGCCCTCGCCGAGCGCATCGTCCCATGCGATGTCGCCGGATGCGGCGCCGTTCTCGTAAAAGCCCTGCTTGCCGCTCTTGATCGCGGTGAGGAGGGCGGCGCTCTTGCCCGCGCGGCTGGCGGCGAGCGCGCGCTTCAGAAGTTCGAGCCTCATTCGACGCGCTCGACGAAGACCTGGATCTTGCCGCCGCAGGCAAGGCCCACTTCCCACGCCTGCTCGTTGCTGACGCCGAAATCGAGGAGGCGCGGCTTGCCGTCCTCGATCGATTTCAAGCGCCTCGCCGATGACCGCGCCTTCGACGCAGCCGCCCGAGACCGAGCCCAGGAAATTGCTGTCCTGGTCGACGACGAGCTTCGAGCCCGTCGGCCGCGGCGAGGAGCCCCAGGTGCTCACCACCGTGGCGAGCGCCACGCCCTTGCCCGACGCCTTCCAGTCGGCCGCCTTTTGCAGGATCTCTTCATTGTCGTCCATCGCTCACTCCGTCGCTTCCTCGGAGTCATAATGTCGGCACGTGAAGCCCGCAAGGCACCCGTTTCTCGCCAGGCCGCCGCCGCTTCGAGGCGGCGCGGGCCCGGACGCGTCAAGGACACCACCAGCTCCCCGAGGCTTTCGAGGTTGTGGATCGGCTTGAATTCGTCGACATGCGGCAGGATCGCCCTCATGCCCAATGATTTGGGCGCGAACCCGTCGTAACGCAACAGGGGATTGAGCCAGATGAGCCGGCGGCAGGATTTGTGCAGCCGGTCCATCTCGACGCCGATGCCGATGCCGGCGTCGCGGTCGAGCCCGTCGGTGATGAGCAGCACGATGGCGCCCTGGCCCAGCACGCGGCGCGACCATTTGCGATTGAACTCGCCCAATGTCTCGCCGATGCGCGTGCCGCCCGACCAGTCCTCGACCGCGCCGGTGACCTTGTCGAGCGCCACGTCGATGTCCTTGTAGCGCAGGAAGCGCGTGATCGCGGTGAGGCGCGTGCCGAACAGGAAGGTATAAACGCGGTCGCGGTCGTTCGTCACCGCGTGCATGAAGTGGATGAAGAGCCGGCTGTAGCGGCTCATCGAGCCGGAGATGTCGCAGATGATGACGAGCGGCGGCGGGCGGCGCTGGCGCGACTTGTGCCTGAGCGCGATCATGCCGCCGGAGCGAAGCTGGGCGCGAAAACTCGCGCGCATGTCGGTGCGATTGCCGCGCGGGTCGGCTTTGAAGCGCCGCGTCGGCAGGTCGGCCAAGGGCAGCACCATGCGGCGGATCGCGGCCTTGGCGGCGTTGATCTCGGCGCCCGACATCTTCTCGAAATCCATGGTGCGCAGCACTTCGCGCTCGGAGAAGGTCATCGCCGCGTCGAGCTCGACCTCGTCCTCCTGCTCCTTGGCCTTGGCCGTCGCCCGGCTTCTTCAGCGCCTCGGCGAGGCGCCGGCTCATCTCCTCGCCCTTCTGCGGATCGGGCAGCACGACTTCCGGCAGCATCATGCCGAGCATGCGTTCCAAGCAGTTTCGGGTTGCGCCAGAAAATGTGGAACGCCTGGTCGAACAGATCCTGCTGGTCGCGCCGGTTGACGAACACGGCGTGCAGCGTCCAGTAGAAATCGTCGCGGCTCTCGAGCCCGACGGCGCGCACCGCCTCGACCGCGGACAAGCACCTTGCCGGGCCCGATCGGCAGGCCCGCGGCGCGCAGCGTGCGCGCGAAATACATGATGTTTTCGAGGATGCGCCCGCCGCCGCCGGACGGGCTCGGCGCCTGCACGCCCTCCATCAGGACGAAGCTGCGAGCTCGGCCTTGACCTGGGCGAGCAGCCGCTCGGCTTCGCTGCCGTGGATCTTGGCGATGTCGTCCTGATATTTCAGCAGCACGCCGAGCGTGTCGTTGATCGCCTCGGGCGTCAGCGCCAGCACGTCGAGCTGCGTCAGCGCGTGCGCCCAGTCGATCGTCTCGGCGACGCCCGGCAGCTTGAACAGGTCCTGGCGCTCGCGCAGCTTCTGCACGAAGCCGACGACCTCGCGCGAGAGCGCCGCCGCGGCGCCCGGCGCCTTGATGCGCAGGATGTCGAGCTCGCGCTCGGCGTTCGGATAATCGATCCAGTAATAGAAGCAGCGCCGCTTCAGCGCGTCGTGGATCTCGCGCGTGCGGTTCGACGTGATGACCACGATCGGCGGATGCTCGGCCTTGATCGTGCCGGTCTCTGGGAATCGTGATCTGGAAGTCGGACAGCACCTCGAGCAGATAGGCCTCGAACGGCTCGTCGGTGCGGTCGAGCTCGTCGATCAGCAGGACCGGCGGGCCGGACATGCTGGGCTCGAGCGCCTGCAAGAGCGGGCGCTTGATGAGGAAGCGGTCGGTGAAAATCTCCTCCTCGACCGTGTCGCGCGATTCGGTGCCGGATTCGGCGAGCCGGATCTCGATCATCTGGCGCGGGTAGTTCCACTCGTAGACGGCGGAGGCGACGTCGAGCCCTTCGTAGCATTGCAGGCGGATGAGGCGCCGGCCGAGCGTCTCCGACAGGACCTTGGCGAGCTCGGTCTTGCCGACCCCGGCCTCGCCCTCGAGGAAGAGCGGGCGCCCGAGCGTCAGCGACAGATAGACCGCTGTCGCGAGGCTGCGGTCGGAGACGTAGTTGCCGCGACGCAGAAGGTCGAGAGTGTCGCTGACCGAGGCGGGAAGGGGCATGGGCCTCTCGGGAAAAGGACGGGGCCCGTTGTAGCGGACAGGGCTTCCTGCTCCAAGGGGTCAGCGGCAATGCCTTGCCAGCGCGGGAGGAGGCGACGATGCTCGCGCGGCTCTATTTCCGGTGCTGCATCAGGTTGGGGAAAAAGTAGGCGGCCTCGCCCTCGTAAAAGTCGATCCAGCCTTTATCCGAGAATTTCGTCTCGTTCGGCTCGGGGCTCGGCGAGATCGGACCGAGGGGGGAAATCAGCGTCAATAGCAGCAGGACGTGAGCGGCAACGATGCCGGATGCGGACGCGAGCGACGTGCCGATCGAGAGCGCCGGCCGTGGCGTGCGGCCGGATGGGCCGCTCGACAAGATGTGGTAGCCGAGGAACGCCGAGAGCTGCAGGAACGGGTAGAACTCCATCCGATAGCGGAAGGTCATGTAGATCGCGGTGAGCATGAGAAGGCCCGAAAGCGACAGGCCGGCGAGGCCGGCGCCGGCTTGCGCCGGATCGAAGCGGGCGCGCACTTCGCCGCGTCGGCGCCAGAAGTGGAAGAGCAGAACCCCGGCCAGAAAGATCAGGAGCGGATCGGAAATGAAGAAACTGCTCGGCGGCGGCTCGATGCCATGCATCGTCCGGCGCACGAACGTCTCGAACAGAAACGTCCCGTTCGAGGTGACGACCGTCCAGATCGGAAAAAAATAATACATGAGACCGTAAGGCAGGCGGGTGATGTTGAAATTCCCGTACGTGTCGAGCACTGACACGCGATCGGGATAGAGGTGGTTGAGGAAGAGTTGGTCGTGCACGTCCTGGAACGTCAGCGGGTTGCCGAAGCGGCCGTAGTTGACGATGCCGCAGACGACCGCAAAACCTCCGAGAATGGCGAGTGGACGCAGGTATCTGGGCGACAGCGCGATGCGCGCGAAGGCGCGGCTCGCCTGATCCGGACGCGAGCGGAATTCAGCGAAGGCAAGGGCGCAGAGAAGAAGGACGAGCGAGCCATAAAGCGCGATGGCGGTCGAAACCTTCGTCAGCAATGCCAAGCCGCACAGGACGGACATCAGCCCAAGCAGCGGATCGGAGAAGCCGCGACGCCCGACGATCAGGCCGCGCAGGATGCAATAGACGAACAAGGCTGCGATCGCGCTCGCCCATAACACGACTTCCTGATAGATGCTGGCGTCGAGAAAAGCCACGCGCGGCGCGCCGAACACGATGCTGAGGAGGAAGGCTCCGAAGATTGCCCCTCGTCGCGGCGCGGCCGAGTGCCGCTGCAGTTGGACGAGGCACAGCACGTTGAAAAGGCCGTTGAGCGTCGCCGCCAGGGCGCAGGACGCGCGCGTGAGGTCGATGACGAGGAGCTTGCCGAACGGGAGAAGGGCAAGCCGCAAGAGGGCCGGCAGAATTCCGAAATACGCATAGGTGCTGCCGTTCCTTTCGAACCCTTCCGACCCGATGATGTTCGCATCGACGTCGAAGCGTCCGCGCAGCAGATGGTCCAACATGCTGTTGAAAGACAGGCCGAGATCGACCGGTGCGAGGAGCCGCGTATAGCCGCCGCTGACCAGCGCGGAATAGTAGAGCGCCATGAAAATCGTGCAGATCGCGAGCAGGCGAAACTCTTCGCGCCGCTCGCGCCGCGACGCCACTGCGTCGCTGGCCTCCTCGCTTGCGCCAGCCTCGACGCCACGCTCCGCACGCCGCGGCCGAACGGTTCCCCCGAACGCCATATCTTCTGGAACGAAGCCGCAGTTTCGCCGGACGCGCAGAATGCGCGCGCAAAGCGCTTGTTACAAGGAAAAATGGGCGCGCGCAGCCTGCGCGCGCCGCCCGCAACGGCCGGCTCAGACCGGCTGGCCGTTCGCCTTCATCACCGCGCGGCGGCCCATCACGCCGACGAGATGCGCGCGGTATTCGGCGCTCGCGTGGATGTCGGCGTTGAGGCCGTCCTGCGCCTGCTTCACGTCCTTGATCGCGTCGGCGGCGAAGGATTTCGTCAGCGCCGCTTCCATGTCCTTCTGGCGGAAGGCGACGGCGCCCGCGCCGGTCACGCCGACGCGCACGGCGCTGCCGGTCTTGGCCACGAACACGCCGACGATGGCATAGCGCGAGGCCGGGTTCGGGAACTTCATGTAGGCGGCCTTCTCCGGGACCGGGAAGCTCACCGCGGTGATGATCTCGTCCGGCGCGAGCGCGGTCTCGAACATGCCCTTGAAGAAATCGTCGGCCGCGATCTTGCGCTTGTTGGTGACGATCGTCGCGTTCAGCGCCAGCACCGCCGCGGGATAGTCGGCCGCCGGATCGTTGTTGGCGATCGAGCCGCCGCACGTGCCGCGATGGCGCACCGCCGGATCGCCGATATGGCCGGCGAGGTCGGCCAAGCGCCGGGATCGCGCTCTTCACCTCGGCCGAGTTCGGCGACATCGGCGTGGCGCGTCATGGCGCCGATGACGATCGCGTTGCCGTCCTTCTTGATGCCCTTCAGGTCGGCGATCTTGCCGAGATCGACGACGTCGCGTCGGCTTCGCCAGGCGCTGCTTCAGGGTCGGGATGAGGGTCATCCCGCCCGCCATCAGCTTCGCCTCGGGCTTGCTGGCGATCGCCTTCGCCGCGTCGGCGACGCTCTTGGGCTGCTGATATTCGAAATTGTACATGGGTTCGCTCCCCTTAGGATCTCGTGGTCACGCGGCCTTCGCGCGGCGCGAGGAAATCGCCCGCCAAACTTTTTCCGGCGTCGCCGGCATGGACGATATCGGTGACGCCCAGCGGCGCCAGCGCGTCGATCACGGCGTTGATGACGGCGCCCGGCGCGCCGATCGCGCCCGCCTCGCCGCAGCCCTTGACGCCGAGCGGATTGTGGGTGCAGAGCGTGCCGTGCGTCGCGACATCGAAGTTCGGCAGATTGTCGGCGCGCGGCATGCAGTAGTCCATGAACGAGCCGGTCAGCAAGCTGGCCGCTCTGGCCGTCATAGCGGCATTCCTCCAAGAGCGCCTGGCCGATCCCCTGCGCCAACCCGCCATGAACCTGCCCCTCGACGATCATCGGATTGACGATGCGGCCGAAATCGTCGGCGGCGGCGAAATTGACGATGCGCACCGTGCCGGTGTCGCTGTCGATCTCGACCTCGCAGACATGGGTCCCGGACGGGAAGGTGAAGTTCTTGGGATCGTAGTAGGCGGTCTCGTCGAGGCCCGGCTCGAGCGTCTCGAGCGGATAGTTGTGCGGCACGTAGGCCGCGAACGCGATCTCGCCGAACGCCTTGGAGCGGTCGGTGCCGGCGACGGTGAACTTGCCGTCCTTGAACTCGATGTCGGCCTCGGCCGCCTCGAGCAGATGCGCCGCGATCTTCTTGCCCTTGGCCTCGACCTTGTCGAGCGCCTTGACCAGCGCCGAGCCGCCGACCGGCAGCGAGCGCGAGCCATAGGTGCCCATGCCGAACGGCGTCCGGGCGGTGTCGCCGTGCACCACGTCGATGTTCTCGACCGGTATGCCGAGCCGCTCGGACACGAGCTGCGCGAACGTGGTCTCGTGGCCCTGGCCGTGGCTGTGCGAGCCGGTCAGCACGGTGACGCTGCCGGTCGGATTGACGCGCACGGCCGCGAACTCGTAGAGCCCGGCGCGCGCGCCCAAGGCGCCCGCCACCGCCGAGGGTGCGACGCCGCACGCCTCGATATATGTGGCGACGCCAAGCCCGCGCAGCTTGCCCTGGCGCTGCGCCGCGGCGCGGCGCTGCTCGAACCCGGCGTAGTCGATCGTCTTCAGCGCCATGTCGAGCGTGGTGAAATAGTCGCCGCTGTCATAGGCGAGCGCCACCGGCGTCTGGTACGGATAGCCGTCGCGCGGGATGAAATTGCGCCGGCGCAATTCGGTGCGGTCGATCTTCAACTCGCGCGCCGCCTGATCGACGATGCGCTCGAGCACATAGCTCGCCTCGGGCCGGCCCGCGCCGCGATAGGCATCGACCGGCACGGTGTGGGTGAAGACGCCCTTCACCTCGGCATAGATCGCCGGCGTCGTATAGGTGCCGGCGAGCAGCGTCGCATAGAGATATGTCGGCACCGCCGCCGCGAAGGTCGAAAGATAGCCGCCGAGATTGGCGAGCGTCGAAACCCTGAGCCCGAGGAATTTCCCGTCCTTGTCGAGCGCCAATTCGGCATGCGTCACGTGATCGCGGCCCTGCGCGTCGGAGAGGAAGCTCTCGCTGCGCTCGGCGACCCACTTGACCGGCCGGCCAAGCTGGCCCGCGGCCCATGTGACCGCGGCCTCCTCGGCATAGTGATAGATCTTCGAGCCGAAACCGCCGCCCACGTCGGGCGCGACGACGCGCAGCTTGTGCTCCGGCACGTGCAGCACGAAGGCGCCCATCAAGAGCCGGATCGCGTGCGGGTTCTGGCACGTGGTGTAGAGCGTGTATTCGCCGGTGCCGCGCTCGTACTCGCCGATATAGGCCCGCGGCTCCATCGCGTTGGGCACGAGCCGGTTGTTGACGAGGTCGAGCTTCGTCACGTGCGCGGCCTTGGCGAAGGCGGCGTCGGTCGCGGCCTTGTCGCCGATCTCCCAGTCGTAGCAGAGGTTGCCGGCGGCGGCGTCGTGGACGAGCGGCGCGCCCTTCTTGACCGCGGCGTCGACCGCGATCGACGGCGGGCAGCGACGCGGTAATCGACGTCGACGGTCTCGGCCGCCTCGGCGGCGTGCTCGCGCGTGTCGGCGATGACGACCGCGACCGGATCGCCGACATGGCGCACGTGGCCTTGCGCCAGCACCGGGTGCGGCGGCTCGTTCATCGGCGTGCCGTCCTTGAACTTCACGCCCCAGCCGCACGGCAGCGTGCCGAGCCCGGCGGCCGTGAGGTCGGCCGCGGTATAGATTGCGACGACGCCGGGCGCGCGCTTGGCCGCCGCGGTGTCGATGCCGCGCAGCTCGGCATGCGCGTGCGGGCTGCGCACGAACACGGCGTAGAGCTGCCCCGGCCGGTTGATGTCGTCGGTATAGGTGCCGCGCCCGGTGAGGAAGCGCCGATCTTCCGTTCGGCGCACCGGTGCGCCGATCGGGGCGGTCATTTTCCGCCTCGCGCCATCGCCTCCGTGCCGGCTTTGATCGCCTTCACGATGTTGTGGTAGCCGGTGCAGCGGCACAAATTGCCCTCGAGCCAGTGCCGGATGTCCTGCTCGCTCGGGCTCTTGTTCTTGTGCGCGAAATCGACCGCGCTCATGACCATGCCGGGCGTGCAGAAGCCGCATTGCAGTCCGTGATGCTCGCGGAAGGCTTCCTGCATCGGATGCAGCTTGCCGTCCGTGGCGAGCCCCTCGATCGTCATGACGTCGGCGCCGTCGACCTGCACCGCGAGCATGGTGCAGCTCTTGGCCGAGTAGCCGTCGATCATGACGACGCAGGCGCCGCACTGGCTCGTGTCGCAGCCGACATGCGTGCCGGTGAGGCCGAGATTCTCGCGCAGGAACTGCACGAGGAGCGTGCGGTTCTCGACGTTCGCACGTCTGCTTCTTGCCGTTGACCGTGATGGTGACGGATGGCATCGCTTTCATCTCCCTGCGATCGTCGGCTCTATCCCCCTTGGGATCGCCGTCGGAATTCGATTACCCAAGTTTCGTGCGCTCGGGCGGCGCGGTCAAGCGATCCGCGCGGGCCCCGTCTCAGCCGCCCCGGCCGGAGAAGAAATAGAGCACGATCGCGACCACGACCGCGAGCCCGACCACCCAGATGACGGGCGACAAACGCCCGCGCGGTACGTTGGTCGTGGACATGTCGGGCGCGCGCGCGGGCGCTGCCGCAGCGGCCGCGCCCGGCGCCGCTGCGGCGGCCGCCGCGGGCGCGGCGGGTGCTGTGCCCGGTGCCGCCGGCGCGGGGCCGTCCACCACCTGGGCGAAGCGCTGGAAGAAATCGCCGGCCATCTTGCGCGCGGTCGCGTCGATGAGGCGCGAGCCGATCTGCGCGAGCTTGCCGCCGACCTGCGCCTCGACCTTGTAGGTGAGGAGCGTGCCGCTGCCGTCGTCGGCCAGGTGCACGGTGGCGCCGCCCTTGGCGAAGCCGGCCGCGCCGCCGCTGCCCTCGCCGCTGATCCTGTAGCCGTTGGGCGGATCGAGATCGCTGAGCGTGACCTTGCCGGCAAAGCGCGCCGACACCGGCCCGACCTTGGCGACGACCTTGGCCGCGAGCTCGGTGTCGGAAATTTTCTGCACTTCCTCGCAGCCCGGGATCGACTGCCGCAAGACCTCGGGATCGTTGAGCGCGGCCCAGACCTTTGCCCGCGCCGATGCGAGCCGGTACTCGCCGGTCATGTCCATGGCCGCCCTCCTCGTTCTTGTCCTTGCGCCGTCCATAGCGCCCGAAGCGTGGCGCGACAAGAATTCACCTCCCGCCGCAGGGAGAGGAACCGGCCCATCGAGCACCTCTCCCCTCGGGGAGCGGGTATATTCGCCCGCATGGGGGACAAGTTCACGCTCGTCTGGGGGCTGCCGTTTGCCGGGCTGGTGCTGAGCATCGCCGTCCTGCCCGGCGCGACGCCCGCCTTCTGGATCCGCCGCTATGGCGCCGTGGCGTTCGCGTGGGCGCTGGCGTTCGCCGTACCGGACGCGATCGCGCGCGGCTGGCGCCTTTCGGGCTTCGATCTCGGCGCCATGGCGCTCGACGAATACATCCCCTTCGTGCTGCTGCTCGGCACGCTCTACATCATCGCCGGGGGCTTGCGCATCACCGGCGCGCCGCGCGGCACGCCCGCCGTCAACACGGCGCTGCTCGGCATCGGCACGCTCTTGGCCGGCCTCATCGGCACGCCCGGCGCCTCGCTCCTCATGCTGCGGCCGATGATCCACGCCAACCGCCATCGCGAGCGCACCGCGCATGTCTATGTCTTCTTCATCCTGCTCGTCGCCAATATCGGCGGCGCGCTGTCGCCGATCGGCAACGCGCCGCTCTATCTCGGCTACCTGAAGGGCGTGCCGTTCTTCTGGCCGAGCGTGCACCTGGCGCTGCCCAATGCTGACGATCACGGCGGGATTGCTGGCGACGTTCTACGCGCTCGAGCATTACCTGCGGCGCGGCGTGCGCGACGAGCGCACGCTCGCCGAGATCGAGAAGCTCCGGCTCGAGGGCGGCATCAATCTGCTTCTGCTCGGCGCTGGCCGTGGTGGCGATCCTGCTGCGCGTGCTGTGGGGCAAGACGAGCGAATTCACGCTTCTCGGCGTGCCGTGGAACTCGGTCGATGCGGTCTCCGACCTGATGCTGCTGCTGCTCGGCCTCGCGTCGATCGCCCTCACGCCGCCTGCGGTGCGCCGCGCCAACGATTTCGCCTGGGCGCCGCTGGTCGAGGTCGTCGTGCTGTTCGCGGCGATCTTCGTGACGCTCATTCCCGCTGACGGCGATGATGGCGGCGGGCGCCTCGGGTCCGATCCGGCCGCTTTACGAGCGCGCCTTCGCCGGCGGCGTGCCCGACACCGGCCTGTTCTTCTGGGCCACCGGCATTTTTTCGGCGCTGCTCGACAACGCGCCGACATATCTCATGTTCTTCGGCCTCGCCGGCGGCGATGCCGCGCGGCTTACCGGGCCGCTCGCCAAGACCTTGGCCGCGATCTCGGCCGGCGCCTGCTATTTCGGCGGCCTGACATATCTCGGCAACGCGCCCAACCTCATGGTCCGCGCCGTCGTCGAAAGCCACGGCGTGCGCATGCCGAGCTTTCCGCGCTATATCCTTTACGCCGCGGTGTGCCTCGTGCCGTGGCTGATCGTGGTCGAGGCGCTCTTTTTCGCTTGAGGCCCATGAAGCTCGCCCGCACGTTCTTCCTCGCCGCAATCCTCGCCTTCGTGGCACTCGCCGCGCGCGCGCAGCTGCAGCATTTCGATACTGCGACCCTCACGATCGACACGAAACAGGGGGCGCAGCATTTCTCGATCGAGCTGGCGCTGACGCCGCTGCAGCAGGAGCAGGGGCTCATGTTCCGCCGCACGCTCGCGCCCGACGCCGGCATGCTGTTCGTCTTCCCCGACCCGCAGGTCGCGGTCTTCTGGATGAAGAACACGCTCATTCCGCTCGACATGCTGTTCATCGCCGCCGACGGCCACGTCGCCGACCTGCACGAGCGCGCGGTGCCGATGTCGGAAGCCAACATCGTCTCGAAGGTGCCGGTGAAGGCCGTGCTCGAGTTGAACGGCGGCACCGTCGCGCGCCTCGGCATCAAGGAGGGCGACCTCGTCCATTACGCCGTCTTCGGCACATCCGGATCATAGGAGGACCCCATGCCCGAAATCCGCACGTCGCACATCTTCACCGTCACCCTGACGGTCGGCACGATCCACAATCTCGGCCGCACGCCCTTGGGCGAGCGCCGCGTCGCCGTCGTCACCGGCGGCCAGTTCGAGGGGCCGCGCCTCAAGGGCATTGTGCAGGAAGGCGGCTCCGACTGGATCCTGATCCGGCCCGACGGCTCGATGCAGCTCGACGTGCGCCTGACGCTCGAGACCGCCGACGGCGGCATCATCGGCATGCGCTATTCCGGCTACCGCCATGGCCCCGCCGCGGTGCTCGAGCGGCTCAACCGCGGCGAGCAGGTCGATCCCGCGAGCTATTATTTCCGCATCGCGCCGTTCTTCGAGACCTCGGCGCCGAAATACGACTGGCTCAACCGCGCCGTCGCCGTCGGCACCGGCGTGCGCCTGCCGCACGGGCCGGTCTACGACGTGTTCGAGGTGCTGTAGCGCCGCCTATTTCAGGTATTCGTCGGTGGCGAGGTTGTCGTAGGAGGTCGAGCAGCTCGTCGGGCTTCATGAAGCCGGCATTCGACGTTGATCTCGTCGGCCTTCCTGAGCGCCACCGGATCGACCCGCGGCACCGGCGGCATGACCCTGACGAGCGCGTCGAGCGAGCGCGCCAGCACCGGCGCCTTGATCTTGTCGAAGCGTTTTTCGAGCGCGGCGAGCACGTCCTTGGTCCGCTCGTGCACCGCTTTCGAGGCGAGCACCATCGAGCGCCCCATCTTCTCGCACAGCGAGCGGTGCTCGACGCAGGTCTGCGGCCGCACGATGAGCAGGCTCGAGGCGATCGGCACGAGCGAGGCGGGCTCGCCGTTGGGGCCGACCGCGATCGCGACGGCCGAGCCGTCGTCCTCGACCGCCTGCGCCCAGGGCGGGCCTTGCACGAAGCCGTCGATCGCCTTGCGCTGCATCGCGGCGATCATGTCGGGCGGGGCCATCGGCGCGTACTTGATCGTTTCGGGATCGGTGCCGCCTGCCTTCACCACGATCTTGAGATAGGCGTGGTCGAGCGCGTTGACGCCGTCGATGCCGAGCGTGCGGTCCTTCAGGAGCCGCGCGCGCTCGGCCAGCGGCGCCTCGGGATCGTAATGCGCCGCGTCGGCCAGGTCCTTCCGCAGCACGACGTCCCAGACCGGCCGATTGTTCATCTGCGCCAGGGCCAGCATGCGCTGCCCGTGCGCGGCGGCGCGCGTCAGCGACGAGCCCGACGAGAACGAGAACTCGACCGAGCCCGACACGACGGCGTTGAACGAGGCGACGCCGGTGATGACCACGCCCTTCACGTCGATCTGCTGCGCCGCGAAGATGCCGAGGTCGGTGGCGACGTAATAGGCCAGAAAGTTCATGCCCTCGGCCGGCAGCGCGAGCGTCACGTGCTCCATGTCCGCCCGCGCCGGTGCCGCCCCGCCGCAGGCGAACGCCGCCGCCGCCAGCAGCGCCGCGCCGCGCGCCCACAGATCGATGCGCCGTCTTGCCATGATGCTTCCCCTCGGGTCCGGCCCTAGCGGCTCATCATAACTTCCCGCCCGCGACGCGCCACATCCGTGCGAGCTCGGCATCGCCGTCCGTGCCCGCGATCGCGCCCCATGCCGCGTTCGCCTTGGCGCCGTCGCCGGCGGCGAGATAGGCCATGCCGAGATGGAGCCGCGCATCGTCGGGATGATCGAGCCCGCCCTTGGCGAGGCTCTTCTCGATCGAAGCGGCCGCCTCGCCGATAGCGGCGATAGCTCAGATAGGCCTCGCCGAGTTTCTCGAGCGGCAGGCCGGTCTTGGCCGCGTCGGCCTCTTGCGCCTGCGAAGCGAGCGCCTTCGCGTCCTCGTCGGATTGGCGCTGCGCCATGTCGCGCAGCCGCGTCTCGCGCGCGGCCTCGTCCGGCTTGCCGAGGATGCCCGCCGCGAGGCCCTTGTCGAGGAACGATTTGGCGTCGCCCGGCAAGCCCGCCTCGATCGCCGTCTCGGCCGCGTCGACATATTGCGCGCTGGTGTCGAACGCGCCGGCCGCGACCGCGACGCGGTCGAGATCGAGCGCGAGCCGTGGCGCGAAGCCGGGCTTCTGCTGCACCGCGCGATAGAGATTGACCCAGTATTCGTGCTTCGGATATGCGCCGGCGAGCGTCGTCAGCACGTCGATATAGCCGTCCTCGTTCTTCGCCTTGAACTCGCTGCTGGCGAGCGTCAGGAGCGTGTTCTCCTCGGGCTTTTTCCCGGCGCGCATGTCGGACGCGGCGATCTCGCGCAAAACCTTCGCGGCATCGGCGTAATCGTTTTCGAGATAATAGGACTGCGCCATGAGCTGGCGCGGCACGGGCTCGCTGCCGCCTTCCTTGTAATAGCGTTCGGCCGCCGCGACGGTCTTGGCATAATCCTTGAGGCGATAGTCGATCTCGACGATCGTCAAGAGGCGCTTGGCGCTATCGGCTTGCGGCAGGATGTGCGTCGCGATGACCGCTTCGAGCGCGTTGACGGCCGCCGCGTAATCGCCGTTCGCCACGGTCGCGGCGGCGCGCGTCTCCTCGATGACATAGGTCTCGTAAGGCGATTTGCCCGGCACCGCGTCGGCCGCCTTGAGGCGCTCGAGCGCTTCGGCATATTTCTTCTGCCGCACCAGCGCCTGCGCCTCCTGCACCGGCTTGCCGACCTCGGCGCGCGCGGCGGGCGCCGCGGGCGGCTCGTCGGCGGCGCGTGCAGCGCCCATGCCGATGCCGCACGCCACCGCCGCGGCAAGCGCCAGGCGCGCGAGCCTCCTCATTCGATGAACTGCTCGGCGCCGACGAGGCCGATCTTGACCACGCCCAGGCGCTGCGCCTCGGCCAGCACTTCGGCGACCGCGGCGTATTTGACGAGCCGGTTGGGCGCGAGGTGGATTTCCGGCTGCGGGTCTTTCGCCGCCGCGCCCCTCAGATATTGCTCGAGCGCGGCGCGGTCGGGCAGCGGCAGGCCGTTCCATGTCATCGTGCCGTCGAAGTCGATCGCGAGATCGACCACCTCCGGCTGGACCAGCGCCGGCGGCGGGGTGTCGCGCGGCATGTCGAGCTTCACCGCGTGCGTCTGCACCGGGATGGTGATGATGAGCATGATGAGCAGCACCAGCATCACGTCGATGAGCGGCGTCGTGTTGATGTCGACCAACACGTCATCGTTGTCACGGTTCCGCAGGTCGATCGCCATGCCTCACCCTCCCGCCGCCGCCGCCGCCGCGCCGCGGTCGGGCTCGATGATGAATGTGACCTTCGATATGCCGGCGCGCTGGCAATCGACGACGACGCGGCCGACGAATTCGTAGCGCGCGTCCTTGTCGGCGCGGATCTGCACCTCGGGCTGCGGATCGTCGTTGGCGCGGCCCTTCAAACGATCGAGCAGCGCGGCATTGTCGCGCAGGCGCGCGTCGTTCCAGAACAAATCGCCGTCGCGGTCGACCGCGATCGTGATGTTTTCCGGCCGCGTCTTGTTCGGCTGGTTCACCTCGTGCGGCAGCGCCACCGGCACCGTGTGCGTCACCACCGGCACGGTGATGAGAAAGATGATGAGCAGCACGAGCATGATGTCGACGAGCGGCGTCGTGTTGATCGAGGCGACGAGCGCGTCGTCGTCGCCGTCCGGGCGGCCGAGGTTCATCGCCATGTCATGCGCTCCTGACCGCGCGCGCGGCGCCGCGGCCGTTGCCCGCGAGCAGCGCCTCGAGATCGGCGGCGAAATTGCGCACGCGGTCGAGCAGCACCTTGTTGCGGCGGATGAGCCAGTTGTAGCCCAGCACCGCCGGCACCGCGACGGCGAGCCCCATCGCCGTCATGATGAGCGCCTCGCCGACCGGCCCCGCGACCTTGTCGATGCTCGCCTGGCCCGGCGATGCCGATCGCGGTGAGCGCGTGATAGATCCCCCACACCGTGCCGAACAAGCCGACGAACGGCGCGGTCGAGCCGACCGTCGCGAGGAACGCGAGCCCGCGCTGCATCCGGTTCGCCACGGCATCGGCCGCATGCTGCAGCGAGAGCGTGATCCACGCTTGCGGATCGATCTGCTCGGTCAATCCGCCCTCGCGCTCTCCGGCCGCGCCCAATCCCTGCTCGACGATGGTGCGGAAGGCGCTCTTCGCGCCGAGGCGCTCGGCGCCTTCGCGCGATGCCCGGCGCGCGCCAGAACTCGCGCTCGGCGGCGCTCGCTTGCCGCGCCAGCACGAACTGCTCGATGAGCTTCGTCACGATGACGTACCAGCTCCCGATCGACATGATGAGCAGCATGCCGAGCGTGCCGCGCGCGACGAAATCGCCCGCGGCCCAGAGCGCGCCGAGCCCATAGGGATTGGCGACCATCTCCGGCGCTCGCCGCGATGGGTGGCGGCGGCGTGCGGCGCGGGCGCGGGCGCGGCTTCGGTGCTTGCGGCGGGAGCTGCGGGCGCGGGCGTCGCCGTGCTCGCCGCGGGCGGCGCGCGCCGAGCTTGGCGTCGCCTTGCGCCAACGCGGCCGGGCCCGAAAGCGCGGCCGCGATCGCGAGCGCCGCCGTCATGCGCATAACCAGGTTCAACATATCGTCCGACCTTCTCCCGCTACTGCAATTTCCAGGTGAACCGGAACGTGTATCGCATCGGCTGCGGCTTGCCGTCGATCGTGCCGGGCACGAAGCGATAATTCGTCTTGACGCCGTCGAGCGCCGCCTGGTCGAGCCGCGCGAAGCCGCTCGACTGCACGAGCTTGGCCTCGACCGCGTGGCCGCCGGCATCGACCAGCACTTCGATGATGACCGTACCCTGTTCGCCGAGGCGGCGCGACACCGGCGGATAATCGGGCTCGTGGCTCGCCGCCGCATCGACATGCGGCAGCACCGTCACCGCCTCGTGCGGCGGCGCGGGCGCGGGCGCGGGCGGCGGCCGCACCGTCGTCACGCTGGTGATGGCCGTGCTCGGCGCCGCGAGCGGCGGCGGCGGCTTCGCGATCTGCACTTCGGGCGGCGGCACGAAGGGCGGCGGCGGCGGCTGGAAATCCGGCGGCGGCGGCGGAAGCTGCGGCGGCTGCGGCTTCGTCGCGTCGATGATCGTGGCCGCGATCGGCACCGGCGCCACTTCGACGGCGCGATAGGCGAGCCCCGTGACGAGCGCATAGATGAGCGCCGCGTGGAACAGGATGACGAACGCGAATCCGGCGACGCCGGGCCGGCGAGGTGTCGCGCGCGGCGGCCGCCATCAGAACTCCTTGCGCACGCTGGCGAAGAGCGAGCGGCGCGGCCCATAGGCCGACGCGAACACGCCGACGCCCGATCCGCTGCGGATGAGATAGACCTCGTCGGTGAGATTGACGAGGTCGAGGCTCAGTTCGATCGGGCCGCCATAGGGCAAGTCGAACTTGTGCGACACGCCGAGATTGACCTGCGCATAGGACGGCACCGTGCCCTCGTTGAAGCAGTCGCCGGGATTCTGCGTCCGCAAGCCCGAGCCCGCGATCAGGTCGGCGCTCAGCTTCGTGCCCGACCAATTGTACGACATGCCGGCCGAGGCCGTCGAAAGCTGGCTGTGGTCGGTGTTGACGAGATGCGTGTCGGCATAGGCGAGATCGGAGAGCGGGCAGCCGTTCGCCGGGATGCTGCCGAAATTGAATTGCGCCGAGCTCACGCCTTCCGCCTTCTCTTCGCCGATCTGGAGATTGCCATAGTAGGAGAAATTGCCGTGATCGTACGGACGTCGAGATCTCGATGCCCTTGTTGAAGCCGACGTGATAGTTGAACGGCGTCAGGATCACCGGCGCGCCGAATTGCCCTTCGTCGAGGAGGTTGCGCGCGTATTTATAGAACGCGTCGATGCCGATCTTGAGGCCGGGCAGGACCTCCTGCTCGACGCCGACGTCGAACACGTGCGAGCGCTCGGACTTGACCGGCGAGTTGAGGCAGGTGCCGGTGTTGGAGGGGCCGGGACCGGGCGAGGCGCAGCTCGCGCTCGTGCCGAGCGTGGCGGCGAGCGATTGCGTCGCCACCAGCTCGAACGGCGGCGGCGTCAGGTAATTGGCATAGCCGGCATGGACGGTGGTCGCGTCGATCGGCTTCCACACCGTGTTGAGGCGCGGGCTCAGCTGCTCGTCCATGGTGTATTCGTTCACCACGTCGAAGCGCGCGCCGTAATTGACCGTGAGCTTCGGTGCCACTTTCCATTCGTCCTGGAGATAGGCGCTGTAGAGCCAGCCGGTCTTGGCCTGGTCCTGCACGATCGACACGGGCGTCGCGCCATAGGTGAGGACGCCCGTCACCGGGCAGCCGCGAGTCGCCGGCCGCCTCGGCGCCGGTGCAGGCGGTGATCGGCAGCACCGAGGAGTTGGTGTCGGCGGACGCGCGCTCGCCCTGGAGATAAAGCCCCGCGCGCAGCGTGTGGTCGGCGCCGAGATTGTAGCTGCCGTCGGCCTGCGCGCCGTTGGCGAGGCTTTGCCTGAGCGCGTCCTGCGCGATGCCGTTGAAGAAGATGTCGCCGAACCCGTCCGGGTGAAAATGCAGCGTGCCGTATTTCGAGAACGCCGAGACCTGAAAATCGAAATCCTGCTCCGCGCGCAGATAGGAGATCGCGCCGAACGAACTCCCTTCGACCTGATGCTCGCTGAGCGTGCTCGAAATCATAATTCGTCACGCCGGCGATGTTCGCGGGAGACCCCAATGCGCTCGTCGGCCCGAAATCGGGCGTCTGGCCCGGGATTGTTCGGGATTTGGAACTGGCCCTGGAACGTGCCGCCGATGAAGGCGATCTTGCTCGCGGAATCGATGATCTTGTCGACATAGACGAAGCCGTGCGTCTGGATCGTGTCGTCGTGGATCTGGTTGTAGGACGGCGTCACCGCGTCGATGCCGTGACTCGACAGCAGATTGTCGCCGGAGACGTAATAGTTATAGCCGCCGGCCGAGCCGCCATACTGGAAGCTCGGATTGATCGTGCCGTAGCTGCCGCCGCGCATCTCGACCGCGCCGCCGGGCTGGAACAGGCCGCTCTTCGTCTGCATGTCGACGATGCCGGCGACGCGCAGGCCGTATTCCGCCGGCAGCGTGCCGGTGATGAGCGTCATCGAATTGACGAAGCGCGGATCGAGCCCCTGGCCGAAGAAGCTCACGCCCTCGGGCAGCACGATGCCGTTGATGCGGTACTGCACTTCGAGATGCTCGTTGCGGATATGGAGCGAGCCGTTGGCCGCGTTGTCCTGGTTGACGCCCGGCGCCTGCAGCAGCACCTGGTTGAGCGGCAGATTCTCGCCGCCCGGCAGGTTCTGAATCGCCTCATTCGACAGCGTATAGGTCGAGGCGCCGATCTGCGGCTCGATGCTGAGCTGCGCCGCGGCGAGGCGCTGGGCGGTGACGGTGACTTCCTCTTCCGGCTGCGCGGCCGCGGCGAGCAGCGTCACGTCGGCGCTGGCGCCCGCGTCACCCGCGAGCGTCACGTCGGCGCTGCCCGTGCCGGCGCCCGCTTTCTCGGCCACGACCTTGTAGCTGCCGGGCGCCACGCCCGCGAAGCTGTAGCTGCCGTCGGCCGCGCTCGTGGTGTGTGCGACCTCCTTGCCGTTCGCTTCGAGGCGCAGGCGTCACGCCCGCTTCCGCCTGCTGCTTTGCATCGCGCGCCACGCCTGCGACCGTGCCGGCCGGGCGGTGCTGCGTGCGCGGCGAGCGCAAGTCCGATGAGAAGCGCGGCAGGCGGCGGCGCCGCGGCGCAGGCTACGAATCTTCGATGGCATGACGATCCCCTCTGCCGAAACCGAAAAGTCCGCTCCCCGCAGAGCGGGAAGCGGCGCAACGCGACGATCGGTCAGGCGGCGGAGGGCGGTCCGCGCGAACGGACGGAGGGTTTCGGCGCCGCCACGAGCGTTGCGCGGGCGGGCGGCGCGAAGGCGACGGGCTCGTAGGCGAGCGGCACGGGCACGACGATCGGCGCCGGCAGCGCCGAGCTTGCCGTCATGCCCATGGTGACGCAGATGGCGCAGTCGTCGTGCGTCGGCGGCAGGTGCGAGGGGAGGGGCGCGCCCGGTGCGTGCGGCGCGTTCTGCGCCGTCAACCGGGAAGAAATCGTCGGCGTGCATGTGGCCGAAGGAGAGGGTGAGCAGCACCGCCACGGCCAAGAGCGCGAGCCGTGCGCCGGAGCGTCGCAATGCTTGCCGTTGCAACATGCACATTTCCTGCGAAGCGGGTCTGACGCAGCGCAGCCTCAACGAGCCTCGTCTATCACAACGCGGCGGGGCGGTCCAGCCTTTCTGCAAGGCGCTTGCGTTATGACGCGGGGCGCCCGTAAATTCTGGCGATGGCCCGCAAGGCGCGCGTCTCGGCCGCGCTGCTGAGTCTCCTGCACGACGGCGAGCGTCACGCCTGGACGCTCGAGGAGCTCCATGTCGGCCTCGCGCGGCGCGGCGCCGCCACCGATTTCTCCTCGGTCTTTCGGGCATCGGAAAAGCTCGCCTCCGCCGGGATCGTGAGGAAGCTCCTGCTCGAGGACGGCCGCGTCCGCTTCGAGCTCGTGGGCGAGCATCACGACCACCTCTATTGCACGCGCTGCCACGGCATCGTGCCGATCCCGTGCGTCATCGGGCATGACGATTTTCAGGCGCTCGAGCGCAAGACCGGCGCCGCCATCCTCGATCATCACCTGATCCTCTCCGGCATCTGCCGCGCCTGCCGCGCCGTGCCGGCAAGGGCACGCGGCGCACGCTGCGCGCTGCCGCGTCCTCGCGCCAGCGATAATCCTCCGCGCCTCATCGCATCTTGAGGAGGATGACGCGGTCGCTCGTCGGGTCGGTCGTGCCGCGCAGTTGCGCGACTTGCGCGGCGCTCACCGGCGCCGCCGCGTTGCCCCAGCCCGCGCGGACGAAGCTCAACGACATCGGCGATCTGCTGGTCGGTGAGCTGGATGCGGAATTGCGGCATGCGATAGGCGTCGGGCGCGCCTTTGACGACGAGCGGCGTCGAGCTGTTCAGCACGACATTGATGAGCGAGGAGGGATCGTTGTCGAGCACGATCGGATTGCCGGCGAGGCGCGGCAGATAGGGTGCGGCGCCTTTGCCGTCGGTGCCGTGGCACGAGCTGCAAACGCCGAGGAAGATGACGGCGCCCGGCTGCTGCGGATGGCCGCCGCGCAGCGCCGCCGTGGTCGCGTCGTCATAGGCGTAGGCGGGCTGCGCCGCGGTCGGCGGCAGCGACTTGAGATAGGCGGCGATCGCGTTCACGTCGTCGTCGCTGAGATAGGGCGTGCTGTTGTTGACGACATCGATCATCGAGCCGAAGGCCGCGCCGTCGCGGTTGTGGCCGGTCTTGAGGAACTGCGCGAGATCGGCTTCCGACCATTGGCCGAGGCCGGTGCGCACGTCGCCGTGCAAATTCGCCGCCGACCAGCCGTCGAGCATCGTGCCGGACAGGAAAGTCGCGCTGCCGTCGTCGAGCGCTTCCTCCTGAAAGGCCCAGCCGCGCGGCGTATGGCACGCGCCGCAATGGCCGAGGCTCTGCACGAGATAGGCGCCGCGGTTCCACTGCGCGTCGTGGCCGCTCTTGGCTTGATAGCTGCCGCTCGTCGTGAAGACGAGGTTCCACAGCGCGAGCGGCCAGCGATAGCTCAGATACCAGGGAATCTCGTTGGGCGCATTCGCCTGATGGACCGGCGGCACTTCCTTCATGAAGAAGTCGTAGAGCGCGCTCACGTCGTCGTCGGTGAGCTTGGCATAGGACGGATACGGCATGGCGGGATAGAGATGGTGGCCGTCCTTGGCGACGCCGTGCCGCACGGCGCGCTCGAAATCGGCGAGGCTGTAGTCGCCGATGCCGGTGTCCTTGTCGGGCGTGATGTTGGTCGAATAGATGTTGCCGACCGGGCTGCCCATCTTGAGGCCGCCCGCGAACGCAGCACCGCCGGGCACCGAATGGCACGCGACGCAATCGCCGGCGCGCGCCACGTATTCGCCGCGGCTCATCGGGTTTTCCGCCGCGTCGGCGCGCGCGGCTTCGCTCCCCGCGAAGGCGAGGAGCAGCGCGCAGACAATCGTCCGGTAGAATTTCGTCACGTCCCGCTCCCCAATGGCGCTCTCTTTTTGACTGTCATTGCGAGCGCAGCGAAGCAATCTCGCACGGTCGGAGATTGCTTCGTCGCTGTCGCTCCTCGCAATGACAGCATGATCTGGTGCGATCGTCGCGGAAGCGGCTATGCCGAGCCCGAGCTCGACAGGTCGTGATCCATGATCGGCAGGCTGCGGATGCGCTTGCCGGTCACGGCGAAGATCGCGTTCGCGACCGCGGCGGCGATCGGCGGCACGCTGGCTTCGCCGGCGCCGCCCCAGATCTTGCCGCCGCTCGGCACGAGATGGACGTCGATCTTCGGCGCTTCGGCCAGCCGCACCATGCGGTAGGTGTCGAAATTGCCCTGCTCGGGGATGCCGTTCTTGACCGTGATCTTGCCGAAGAGCGCGGCGGAGAGGCCGAAGATGACGCCGCCCTCCATCTGCTCGGCGATGGTGAGCGGGTTGACCATGTAGCGCGTATCGACGGCGACCGTGACGCGATGGACCTTGACCTCGCCCTTGGGCGAGACCGAGACCTCCGCGACCTGGGCGCACAGGCTGTCGGTGTCGGTGCAGATGGCGATGCCGCGGCCGCGGCCTTTGGGCAGCGGCTTGCCCCAATCGCCCTTCTCGGCGGCCGTGTCGAGCACCTTGAGCCAGTCGGGCTTCCCTTCGAGCAGCTTGCGCCGGAACTGGTAGGGATCCTGTCCGCTCGCCGTCGCGAGCTCATCGACGAAGCTTTCGAGCGAGAAGACGTTCTGGTTGTTGCCGGGCGAGCGCCAGTACCAGACCGGAAGGTGCGTGTCCTTGATGACGGATTCGACGCGCTGGTTGGGAATGTTGTAGCCGTTGGTGGCGAGCCCTTGGATCGACGAGCTGTCGACGCCGCCCGGAGCGAGCGGCCGCCCGGCCCAGTGCGCGATCGAGCCGCTGACTGTGCGGATCGACCAGGCGACCGGCATGCCGTCGGCGCCGAGCCCGGCCTTGAAGCGCGTGGTGGCGGCCGTGCGGAACTTGTCGTGGCGCGTGTCTTCCTCGCGCGTCCAGACGAGCTTCACCGGCCGGTTCACTTCCTTGGCGATCGCGATTGCCTGCGCCACCTCGTCGTTCCCGTCCCTGCGCCCGAAGCCGCCGCCGACGAAGCAGTTGTGGATGAAGACCTGCTCGGGCTTCAATCCGGAATACGTCGCCGCGGCCTCGAGCGCGTCGAGGGCGTCCTGCGTACCGACCCAGACATCGAGCCGGTCGGGCTGCAGATGCACCGTCGCGTTCATCGGCTCCATCGGCGAGTGCGAGAGATAGGGCGTCTCGTACACCGCCTCGAGCGTCTTGGCCGCTCCCGGCAACGCCTTGTCGACATCGCCGTCGTTGCGCGCCATCGCCGCCGGCCCGTCGAGCGCCGCGCGATATTCGCGCGCGAACTGCGCGCTGTCGGTCGTGCCGGCGGCGCCGACATCCCATTCGGGATGGAGCTTCGCCAGCGCCTCCTTGGCGCGCCAGAACGTGTCGGTCGCGACCACGGCGACCGCATCCGGCAGCCGCACGACGCCGATGATCCCCGGCGCGCCCTTGAGCGGCGTGTCATCGACGCTCTTGAGCTTGCCGCCCGGCACCGGGCACTGGATGATCGCCGCGAAGACCATGTCGGGAAGGCGCGTATCGATCCCGAACTTGGCCGCGCCGTTGATCTTGTGCGGCACGTCGACCCGCGGCATCGGCGTGCCGATGAAGGTGAACTTGTCGGGCGTCTTGATCGCGGGCTCGGCGGCGAGCTTGATCTTGGCCGCGGCGGGCGCGAGCTCGCCATAGCGCAGCGTGCGGCCCGACGCGGTGTGCGTCACGACGCTGTTGGCGGCCGTGCAGTCGCCCGGCGCCACGTTCCATTGCGCGGCGGCGGCGGCGATGAGGCGCTCGCGCGCGCTGGCGCCGACCTGCTGCATCTTCGCCTGCGAACCGCGGACAGAGCGGCTGCCGCTCGAGTTCATCGCCCCATAGACCTTGTTCTCGCGCAGATTGCGATTGGGCGAGGCGTATTCGACCCGCACCTTCGACCAGTCGCACTGCAGCTCCTCGGTGACGATCATCGGCAGCGCCGTCATGCTGCCCTGGCCCATCTCCGAGCGCTGATAGCGGATGAGCACCGAATCGTCGGGATCGATCGCGATCCAGGCGTCGATGTCGTGCGGATTGTCGGCGTTGTCGTCCCACGGATGCTCCGCGACCGTGACCGCGCTCGGGCGCGGCGCAGCCCGATGCCGATGGCGAAGCCGCCGGCCGCGGTCGCGGCGGTGACGATGAAGTGGCGGCGCGACAGCGACGACGCGGATGCGAGTGTGTTTCCGTCCATGGCTTCCTCCCTCACGCCTTCATCATGTCGGCAGCGCGATGGATCGCACGGCGGAGCCGCTCGTAGGTGCCGCAGCGGCAAATGTTGGTGATGTTGGCGTCGATGTCGGCGTCGGTCGGATTGGGGAAATCCTTGAGGAACGCCGCCGTCGCCATGATCTGGCCGGACTGGCAATAGCCGCATTGCGGCACGTCCTCGGCGAGCCAGGCTTTCTGCACCGCGTGGCTGCTGTCGGGCGACAGGCCCTCGATCGTCGTGATCTTGGTGCCGTCGAGCAGGCTGATCGGCACCGAGCACGAGCGCATCGCCTGGCCGTCGATATGGACCGTGCAGGCGCCGCATTGCGCGATGCCGCAGCCGAATTTCGTGCCGGTGAGCCCGATCACGTCGCGCAGCACCCACAAGCAGCGGCGTGTCCGGTTCGACGTCGATTTGATGCTGGGTTCCGTTCACTTCGATCGTGATCATGGCGCCACTCCCCAGCGGCAATTATTGAACAAACGCTTGGCATTGCCCGATGTTTCAGCCCGGCTCACATACGCTGATCGAGCGACTCCAGTCAAGAGCGCGAAAAGGGCGGGTTGATCGCGCTGCGGACATGCGTTCGTTTCTTGCGTGAGCGCGCGGGACCGCATATAGAGCGCCAGTTTTCGCGTCATAGAGCGGCGGCGGCCGGGTTATAGAGTAGCAATTTCCGCGCGAATCGGGGCGTAGCTCAGCCAGGTAGAGCGCAAGCTTTGGGAGCTTGATGCCGGAGGTTCGAATCCTCTCGCCCCGACCAGCCGGACGACGAGGGGGAGCCATGCCGAAAGTGCGCATCTACCGTCCGGCCAAGACCGCGATGCAGTCGGGCACGGCGAAAACGCTGCGCTGGGTCCTCGAATACGAGCCCGCGAGCCGGCGCGAGCCCGATCCGCTGATGGGCTGGGCCTCGGCCGACGACACGCTCAACGAAGTGCATCTGCGCTTCGCCACGCTCGACGAGGCGATCGCCTTCGCCACGAAGCACGGCTTCGACTATGCCGTGAGCGAGCCGCACGACGCGCGCTTCAAGCCCAAGAGCTACGCCGAGAATTTCCGCTACGAGCGGCCGCGCTGACGCGCTTGGACAAGTGGCGCGAAAGCCTTTATAAAATCGACATTTCTCGCGCTCCCGCGCCCTTAGCTCAGCGGATAGAGCAACCGCCTTCTAAGCGGTAGGTCGCTGGTTCGATTCCAGCAGGGCGCGCCATTTCCGGGAGAGGCTTCATGCGGGCGATCGCGATGGCAGGGGCGGCCGCGGCGGCGTTGATCCTCGCCGGCGCGGGACCGGCGGGCGCGGCGCTGCTCCGCGTCACCAGCAGCGCCGACGCCGGCGACGGCAGCCTGCGCGCGGCCTTGGCAAAAGCGCACCCGGCGACCGCATCGACCTGGTGGTTCCGAGCGAATCCGCTGCAAAAATAGAGCTGGCGGCGCCCTTGCCGCCGCTCGCGTCGGTCGTCGTGCTCGAACTTCGCGCCGGCGCGCCCGTCGTCACCATCACCGGCGGCGCCATCTCCCTTGCGCCGAAAGGCGGACTCTCGTTCGAGATCGCGCCCGGCCGCACCGTGATCCTTGCCGCTGCCGTCAGCGGGGCCGATGGCGACCGCGGCCTCGCCCTCGTTGGTGGCGGCGCTCTCGTGCTGGCGCGGCCGTGCGACTATCGCGGCGGCACGACCGTGACGGAGGCGACGTTGACGCTTGGCGATGGCGGCATTCTGCCGCCCAAGGGACGCCTCACGCTCGTCTCCGGCAGGCTCGAGCTCGGGCCGCAAGATGCCGAAATCGGCGCGCTCGCCGGCGACGGCGGCACCATCACCCTCGGCGCCAAAACCCTCACCGTCGACCAGGACAGCGACTCGGAATTCCAGGGCGCGATCGACGGCTCGGGACGGTTCGTCAAGGCGGGCGCGCGGACGGCTCGTGCTCAAGTCGGCCATCGGCTGGACCGGGGGAACCATGGTCAGCGGCGGCGTGCTCGAGCTCGCCGGGAGCGGGCAGGGGGTACAAATCCACGGCCCCATCATGTTGCAGGGCGGCGCACTCATCACTCCCGGCGTGCGCCTCGGCACCGGCCCGGCACCGGGACCGGCACAATAATGCGTACTGTCTCCGGTCCGCCGTTAACCGTGTTCGCGGCTGATGCGGCGCGGTTGTTCTGCATCGGACGCAGCGGCGAAGTCCACCGGCAAGTGATTCGGCCCCGTGAAATTCAATTGACTTCAAGCCCCAGCATTGTTCTGCTAGTTCAAATTTCGCAACTCGCGGCGAGAGGGGGCAGGGGTGCGCTCGACCGCGGGGCCCAGGGATCAGATCCGGCGGAGGGTGGGAACCGGTGGCACTGACCGTGCGGTTTTGGGGTGTGCGGGGCAGCATCGCCGTGCCGGGACCCAGTACCGCCCGCTATGGCGGTAACACGTCGTGCATCGAGGTGCGCTGCGACGACAAGCTGTTCATCCTCGATGCGGGCACGGGCATCCGGTCGCTCGGCGGCGCGCTCTTGTCGACCGGCGCGCCCATCGAAGCCGACATGCTGTTCACGCACACGCACATCGATCATGTGTGCGGCATTCCCTTCTTCGCGCCGTTCTATCTGCCGGGCAACCGCTTCCACATGTGGCTCGGCGGGCTGCAGAAGGGCTGGGGGATCGAGCAGGCGCTGCGCCAGATCATGCAGGCGCCGATGTTCCCCGTGGCGCTCGACATCTTCAAGGCCGAACTGATCTTCAACGACTTCCACAGCGGCGACGACATCACGACGCAGTCGGGCTTCACGATCAGGACCGTGCCCTTGAATCATCCAGGCGGCGCGACCGGCTATCGCATCGATTATCGCGACCGCTCGCTCGCCTACATCACCGACACCGAGCACAAGCCGCCCGACCGCGACAAGAACATCATCAACCTCGTGCGCGACGTCGATCTCATGATCTACGACTGCACCTACACGGACGAGGAATTCCCGCGCTATGTCGGTTGGGGCCACTCGACCTGGCAGGAGGCGATCCGCCTCGCCGATACGGCAAATGTGAAGCAGCTCGCCGTGTTCCACCACGACCCGGGCCATGACGACGAATTCATGGATAAGGTAGCGCAGAAGGCGGAACACGCGCGGCCCGGCACGATCATCGCCCGCGAAGGCGTGGTCATCGAGCTTTAGGCCCGCTCACATATCCGTGAGCGCCGGCATGACCTCGCGCCGGAACAGTTCGACCGAACGCAGTGTCTCGGCGAGCGTGAGGTCGCCGAACGCGAACTGGCCGACGCAGTAATTGGCGCCCGTCTCGCGCATCTGTCGCGCCAGGAAGTCGCGCACCGTCGCGGGCGACCCGGCGACGCCTTGCCCGACGCGTTGCAGCGTGTCGAAGTCGGCGGGCCGCGGATGCTGCTGCTCGCGCCCGTGACGTCGGAACAGGAACGTGAAGCTTTCATGCCAGCGCGGATAGGCCCGCCGCGCGATGGCGAGCGCCTCCTCGTCGCGTTCCGCGACAACGATGAAGCGGCCGAGACCGATCTTGGGCAATGGCTCGCCCGCGCCGTGGCATTCGCGCCACGCCTCGCGAAATCGGGTGATGGCCTTGGTCGTGGGCTCGGGCGGATCGAGGCAGACGACGGGAAAGCGCGCGCGCGCCGCGCGCTCGGCGCTTTCGGGCGCGTGGAGCCCGTACCAGATCGGCGGATGCGGCTGCTGCAGCGGCCGAAGCTCCATCGGCACGCCCTTGAAGCGAAAGCGCTCGCCCTCGAAATCGAGCGTCGGGCTCGTGAGCCCGGCGCGCACGAGTGCCAGCGCCTCGTTGTAGACGGCCTGCGCCTCGTCGGGGTTCGCACCGAAATAGGCGAGCTCGACCGGCGAGGAGCCGCGCCCGAACCCGATATCGAGCCGCCCGCCGCTCATATGGTCGAGCATGCAGATCTCTTCGACGAGCCGCAGCGGGTGATAGAGCGGGAGAGCGAAGACCATCGGACCGAAGCGCAGGCGCTTCGTGCGCTGCGCGATGGCGGCGAGAAAGACGCTGGGCGAAGGCGCCATGCCGAGCGGCGTCGCGTGATGCTCGGCGACGTGATAGGAGTAGAAGCCAGCCCGGTCATACGCTTCGATGACTTTGAGCCGCGCTTCGTAGTATTCGGCGAGCGGCAAGTCGTTGCGGTCGAGATGGTCGAAAATGCCGAATTCCATGCCTGTCCCCGGTGTTCGCGCGATGGTAGGGTGGGAGCATCGGGCCGGGCAACGATTTCGCGCGCCGCGGCGGTTGCCAGGGCCCGCGATTTTCGCTACTTACATCCGGCCCAATCACACCCGAGTTCGAGCATGGCGGTTCCGAAGAAGCGAACATCGAGATCGCGGCGCAACATGCGCCGCTCGCATCATGCCTTGCCGCGCGCGAGTTATGCCGAATGCTCGAATTGCGGCGAGATGAAGCGGCCGCATCATGTCTGTCCGGCGTGCGGTCACTACGACGGTCGCGAGGTTGTAGCGCGCGCCGCTGAATCGGCCTGAGTCTGCGGCGAGGGGGAAGGACTTCTCCTTGAGCGCCGAGATCACCATCGCGCTCGATGCCATGGGTGGCGACCGTGCCCCCGAGGCCGTGCTGCGGGGCGCCAGCATCGCGTTGCAGCGCTTTCCGCACGCCCGCTTTATCCTTTACGGCGCCGAGCAGCGCCTGCGGGTGGCGCTCGAGAAACTGCCGCGCCTCACTGGCCGCGCCACGATCCAGCACACGGACGAGGTCGTCACCGGCGACGCCCGGCCCTCGGTCGCGCTGCGGACGGGGCGGCGCACGTCGATGCGGCTCGCGATCGATGCCGTGGCATCGGGCGATGCCGATTGCGTCGTCTCGGCCGGCAACACGGGCGCGCTCATGGCGATGGCGAAGTTCGGCCTGCGCATGCTGCCAGGCATCGACCGGCCGGCGATGGCGTCCTTCTTCCCGACGCAGCGCGGCGAGAGCGTGCTCTTGGACCTCGGCGCCAATGTCGAGTGCGACGCCGAGAATCTCGTGCAGTTTGCGCTGATGGGCGACGTGTTCGCCCGCACCGTGCTCGGGCTCCAGCATCCGACCGTGGCGCTCCTCAATGTCGGCTCGGAGGAGGCGAAGGGCAATGACGCGGTGCGCGGCGCGGCGCTGCGGCTGCGCGCGCCCGGCGTTCCCATCCGCTTCCAGGGCTTCGTCGAGGGCGACGGCATCGCCGCGGGCGCGGTCGACGTGATCGTCACCGACGGCTTCACCGGCAATATCGCACTCAAGACCGCCGAAGGTACGGCGCGGCTCTTTACCGATTTCCTGCGCGCTTCATTCCAGAGCTCGCTCACGGCGCGGGTTGGCTATCTCCTGGCGCATCGTGCGCTGCGCAAGCTGCGCTCGCGCCTCGATCCGCGGCGCTACAACGGCGCGGTCTTCCTCGGGCTCGACGGCATCTGCGTCAAGAGCCACGGCAGCGCCGACGCCTTGGGATTCGCCAACGCGATCGGCGTCGCCGTCGACATGAAGGTGAACGGCTTCCTCGAGAAAATCCGCGACGGCCTCGCACAGTTGAGCGACGTTGCCACGGCGCAGGACAAGCCTCAGTCGGCGGCGCTCTGACATGACGTTGCGCTCGCTCGTGCTGGGCTGCGGCGGCTACCTGCCGGAACGCATCGTCAGCAATGCCGAACTCGCCGCGCGGCTCGACACCTCGGACGAGTGGATCGTGCAGCGCACCGGCATCCGCCAGCGCCATGTCGCGGCGCCCGGCGAGCTGACGTCCGACCTTGCCGTGCGCGCTGCCGAACGCGCGCTCGTCGCGGCCGCGCGCGATGCGGCCGAGATCGACCTCGTCGTGCTCGCGACGGCGACGCCCGACCACACATTTCCCGCCACCGCGGCCAAGGTCGCGGCGCGCCTCGGCGTGCGGCGCGGCCTTCCGGCGTTCGACGTTCAGGCGGTCTGCACCGGCTTCATCTATGCGCTCGCCGCAGCCGACAATTTCCTGCGCCTGGGCCAGGCCAAGCGCGCGCTCGTGATCGGCGCCGAAACATTCTCGCGCATCCTCGACTGGACAGGATCGCGGCACCTGCGTGCTGTTCGGCGACGGCGCGGGCGCGGTCGTGATCGAGGCGCAGGAGTCCGGCGGCGGCACCCAGGAGCGCGGCATCCTCTCGACCCATCTGCACGCCGACGGCAGCGGCTACGAGCTGCTCTATGTCGATGGCGGCCCGTCCAGCACCGGCACTTCGGGGTTCCTGCGCATGGAGGGGCGGGAGATTTTCCGCCATGCGGTCGAGCGGCTCGCCGAAGCGGTCGACGAGGCGTTTGCCGCCAACGGCCTCGCGCCCGCCTCGCTCGATTGGCTCGTGCCGCATCAGGCGAATCGGCGCATCATCGACGCGATGGCGAGAAAACTCGGCCTCGATGCCGGCCGCGTCGTCGTCACCATCGACCGGCACGCCAACACATCGGCTGCCTCGGTGCCGCTGGCGCTGGCCGAGGCGGCTTCGGACGGGCGGCTTCGGCCGGGCCAGCTCGTGCTGCTCGAGGCGATGGGCGGCGGTCTCACCTGGGGTGCGGCGCTGGTCCGCTGGTAGAGCCCCCGGGCGGTTTCAAGAAACTCCTTCCAACGCTCTGTAATTGCAAATTTTCTGCGCCCGGATTAGGGTTCCGACAAAACGGGAGGGCGGGGATGGCTGCGCAAACCGTGACGCGCGCTCAATTGAGCGAGGCGGTGTACCAGGAGGTCGGTCTGTCGCGCAACGAATCGGCCGCGCTGGTCGAGACCGTGCTCGCCGAAATCTCCGATGCCCTCGCGCGCGGCGAGATGGTCAAGATCTCCTCGTTCGGCAGCTTCGCCGTGCGCCGCAAGGGGCGGCGCATCGGCCGCAATCCCAAGACCGGAACCGAGGTGCCGATCAATCCGCGGCGCGTGCTCGTGTTCCGCGCATCGCACGTGCTCAAGGATCAGATCAACGGCGCGCTCAGCAAGCAGCATCCGCGCCGCAGCGGGACCGCATGAGATTGCCAGACCTGTTCGACGAGCAGCGCTCGCACGGCCCGCGGCGGCACGCAAAATCCGCCGAGGCCTTTCGTACGATCAGCGAGGTAGCCGGCGACCTTGAGGTGCCGCAGCACGTGCTGCGCTTCTGGGAATCGAAGTTCCCGCAGATCAAGCCGCTGAAGCGCGCCGGCGGCCGGCGCTACTACCGCCCGGACGATGTGGCGCTGTTGCGGCGCATTCGCCAATGCCTCTACGACCAGGGCTACACCATCAAGGGCGTGCAGAAGCTGCTGCGCGAAGGCGCCCTGAAGCAGGACGCACGGCCCTCGGCGCAACCGCCATCGGCCGCGCGCACGGTTAAATCGCCCGAACTCATTGCGCCAGGCGCTGCTCGACATCCGCAAGGAGCTTGTGGCGCTGCGCGACACGCTCGCCAAGGAGCGGCGCTGAGGCAATCGTCGCGCATTCGCGGCAATTCCGAAGCAACCTTTGTTGCCGGGGCGAAACTTTCATGCCACCGTTGCGTGTATCCACAAGACGCCCGCACAGCGATGCGTCGTCGGCGAGGCCGCGGTGGCACATTACCGGATGTTTCTGCTGGACGGTCGCGGGCATATTCTTGCGCGCGAGGAATACGAAGCGTCTGACGACGTCGACGCGATTGTGAGGGCGCGCGTCATTTTCGCCGAGCGGGCGCATTACAGCGGCTTCGAAGTCTGGCAGCTGAGCCGCGTCGTCCATCGCGAGGATCGCCCTTGAGCGCCGCGCGCCCACGTTGCCAGACCCCCGCCCCGTTCCTATAGTCGACCGGTCGGGCAGTAGCGCAGCCTGGTAGCGCATCAGCATGGGGTGCTGAGGGTCGCGAGTTCGAATCTCGCCTGCCCGACCATCGACCGAAATGGCGGGGTGACGGATGGCGACGACCCGGCGGCAGTTTTTGCGCGACGGCGCCATGGCGGCAAGCGCAGCACTCGTCGCAACGCCCGCGATCGTAGTCGCCGGCGCGCGCGGCGGACGCCATTACCGTCGTTCTGCCCTTGGGCTTCGCCATCGCATTCTTCGACACGATGAATGCCGCGGCCGGCGGCCACTTCGCCAATTTCGGACTCGACGCCAAGGTGATCGGCGCCAATTCCGGCGTGCAGACGGTTCAGCTCGTCGCCTCGGGCCAGGGCACGTTCGGGCGCGGCGCGCCGGCCGACATCATCCGCGCCGTCGCCGCCCATCAAAGCGCGCCCATCGCCATCGCCACCGTGTTCCAGGGCTGCCCGTTCCGCGTCTTCAGTCTCAAGTCGAAACCTGTCCTGGAACCCAAGGATTTTGCAGGAAAAACCGTGGGCCTTATCACCCTGGCCTCGCCGACGGGGATCTATCTCGACGTGATGCTGTCGCAGGCCGGGCTCAAGCCTTCGGATGTCGAGCGGCAGCCGACCGGCGGCACCGCCGGCGCGATCGAGATCCTGAAACAGGGCCGGGTCGATTGCTTCATCTCGACGACAGACGTCGAGACCGCGCTCGCCCGCATGAACGAGCCGGTCGAGGTCTGGAACCCGGGCAAGTACCTGCCGCTGCCGGGCCAGACCTATTACGCCATGCCCGAAATCCTGACGGCACGGCACGACGTGGCGGTGCGCTTCCTCAAGGCGTGCAAGGCGTCGATCGACGAGATGCTGGCCCAGCCTTTGGCCTCGCTCATCACGCGTGCGGCGAAGATGTTCGACATTCCCGAGGCCAACAATCTCGACATGGCGGTGGCGATCGTCGACAACACGATCAAGAAGCTCCTGCTGGCCGATGGCCGCGACAAGATCCTCGTGAATTTGCCCGAACGCTGGGATGGCGGCGTGAAGGCGCTCGTGGCGGCGCACGTCGTCGACATCAAGGATCCGTCCGTGCTCTATACGAACGAGTTCGTCGACGCCGCCTTGAAGGCGTGACCCCTCAATCGAGCGCCGCGCGGGCACGCGCCAGGGGCAATCTCCCACCTCCCCTGTAAGCGGTCCGGGTTATTCGCCCGGGAATGGAACCAACTGGCGAATTTCGCATTTGCTGGCGCAACACCAGGGTGCCCAAGCGTCGAGGAGAGGTTTGGCGCCATGACCTATCGCTGTGCGCTGATCACTGGCGCTACGAGTGGTATTGGCGCGGCGTTCGCCGACTTGCTTCCGAGCGACACATCGCTGCTGCTCACCGGCCGCCGCGCCGAGCGTCTTGCGGCCGACCGGCTCCCGGCTTGGGCGTGATGGCAGAAGGGTCGAGACCATCGTCGCGGACCTGGCTTCCTCCGCCGGCCGGCAGAAGGTGATCGAGTGTGCGCTCGGCGCCGAAGTCGACCTCGTCATCTGCAATGCCGGGCTCGGCCGGTTTGGCGCATTCGCAGCGACCGCTTTCGCCGACATCGAAGAACAAGTCGTCGTCAACGTCCTCGCGCATCTGCAAATCGTGCACGCGCTGTTGCCGCGCATGTGTTCCGAGGCCGACCGTACGGGCCGGCGCGCCGGGCTCATCATTGTCTCGAGCACGGCGTCCTTCCAGCCCGGCCCGACGATGGCGACCTATGCCGCGGGCAAGGCGTTTCTGCTGCATTTCGGCGAAAGTCTGGCGGCCGAGCTACGCGATATGCCGATCGACGTCGTGACCGTCTGCCCAAGCTTCACGAGGACGGAATTCTTCGCACGCGCGTCATTGCCGCCGCCTCCTTCCTACGCCTCGTCTCCTGACGCAGTGGCGCGCGAAGCGCTCGCCGCGCTCGGCGGCCGGACCGTCCACATCTGCGGCGGACGGCTTCCGGGCCTTCGCTTCATCGCAACCCGCAACCCTGGCCTGGCGCAGTCGATCAAGCTCCTGTTCGCTCGCAATCCGGCCCTGCGGGCGTGGCAGTGGCCGCGCGCGGCGTTCTCGCACCGGCCGCGCAGAGCGCGACCGGTGCCGGAGAAGGGCGGTGCGGCGCGGCCGGTCTGACGCCGCCATCATTTCATCTGACGAATGGTTCGCGCGTCAGCGAATCGGCGTGACGTTGCTCGGGAGCTGCCGCTCGCGCTTCGGCGGCGGCACGCGCTTCGGACGCCCCGCGAGCGTGCGGCCGCGCTCGGTGAGCTTGCAGATGAGCCAGTCGGGCTTGAGCGGATTGTAATACCACGGCTCGGCCCAGCCCTGGTCGATGCAGGCGCGGATCGTGCGCGGATCGACCTGCTGCCCATCGCCGTCGAACAGCGGGAGCTTGCCGCCCGGCTCGTCGAGCCCGCGCTTGAGCCACGCGCGCTGCGTCGCGGTGGGCAGTTTCCTGACCTCGGGCGCGTCGCTCATCGTTCCCCCAACCACCCGAACGAGCGTTATCTTAACGCCGGCGGGCAACGCTCTGCCAGCTTGACGTGGCGCCGCCGATTCGCAACGAAGCCAACTCCATGACGGTGATGTTCGTCTATGTCACGGCATCGGGCTCGGACGAGGCGGAGCGGATCGGCCGCGCCGTCGTCGCCGACCGGCTTGCCGCCTGCGCCAACGTGCTGGCGCCAGTGCGCTCGATCTATTGGTGGCAGGGGGCGCTCGAGGATGGGACCGAGGCGGCGCTCATCCTCAAGACCACGCGCGACGCGCCTGCCTGACCTCATCGCGCGGGTGAAGGAACTCCATTCCTACGAGTGCCCCTGCATCGAGGCGCTCGAAGTGACGGACGGCAATCCCGAATTCCTCGCCTGGGTCGCGCGCGAGACGGGCGCAGGCTAGGCCGAAGCGGCGAGCCCCCGCTCGAGGTCGGCGATCAGGTCCTCGATGCTTTCGATGCCGACCGAAAGCCGCACCACGTCGGGCCCGGCGCCGGCGGCGATCTGCTGCGCCTCGCTGAGCTGGCGGTGCGTCGTCGAGGCGGGATGGATGATGAGCGAGCGCGTGTCGCCGATATTGGCGAGGTGCGAGAACAGCTCGACGCCCTCGACGAGCTTCACGCCCGCGGCGAATCCGCCCTTCAATCCGAAGGTGAAGACCGCGCCCGCGCCCTTCGGCATGTATTTCTGCTGCAGCGCGCGATAAGGGCTCGAGGCGAGCCCGGCATAGGACACCCACGCCACCGCCTCGTGCCGCTCGAGCCATTGCGCGACGCCGAGCGCGTTGGCGCAGTGCCGCTCCATGCGCAGCGGCAGGGTCTCGATCCCGGTGATGGTGAGGAAGGCGTTCATCGGCGCCAAGGTCGCGCCCAAGTCGCGCAAGCCCACGGCGTGGCCGTGCACGGTAAAGGCCAGGTCGCCGAAGTTTTCGTAAAAGCGCAGGCCGTGATAGGCGGGCTCGGGCTCGGTCAGCCCCTTGAACTTGCCGCTCTTCGCCCAATCGACCGTGCCGCTGTCGATGACGACGCCGCCCATGGCGTTGCCGTGTCCGCTGAGGAATTTCGTGGTCGAATGGACGATGAGATCGGCGCCCCATTCGAACGGCCGGCACAGATAAGGGGTCGCGAGCGTGTTGTCGACGATGAGGAGCGTGCCCGCCTCGTGCGCGATCCTGGCGACCGGCTCCATGTCGACGATGACGCCGCCGGGATTGGCGAGGCTCTCGACGAACACGGCCTTCGAGCGCGGCGTCAAGGCGCGGCGGAAATTCTCGGGATCGTCGGGGTCGACGAAGGTGACCTCCCAGCCGAATTTCCGGAAGCTCTTGCCGAACTGCGTGATCGAGCCGCCATAGAGCTTGCTCGATGCGACGAAATGGTCGCCCGGCTCCATGAAGGCGAAGAACGCGAGAAGCTGCGCCGCGTGGCCCGATGCCACGGCGATGGCGCCGCGCCCGCCTTCGAGGCTCGCCATCCGCTCCTCGAGCACCGACACGGTCGGGTTGGTGAGGCGCGAATAGATGTAGCCGTAGGTCTGCAGATTGAAGAGCGAGGCGGCCTGCTCGACGTCGTCGAAGACGTAGGCCGTGGTCTGATAGATCGGCGTCGCGCGCGCGCCGGTCGCGGGATCGGGCGAGGCGCCGGCGTGGACGGCGAGGGTGGCGAAGCCGGGGCGCTTGTCCTCGGCCATTCAGAGCGCCCTGCGCTTTGCGGAAATGATGCCGGTGTTGACGCCGCTCCAGCCGAGCTCGCCCGAAAGGCGCGAGTATTCGATCTTGGGACAGCGGTTCATCACGACCTTGAGCCCGGCCGCTTCCGCGCGCCGCGCGGCCTCGTCGTTGCGCACGCCCAACTGCATCCAGATCACCTTGGCGCCGATCTTGATCGCCGCATCGACGATCGGCCCGACCTCTTCCGAGCGGCGGAAGATATCGACCATGTCGATGGGCTCCGTCACCTCGGACAGATCGCCGCGGCAAAGCTCGCCCAAAATCGTCTCGCCCTTGGCGCGCGGATTGACCGGGATGACGCGATAGCCCTTGGCCTGAAGATACTTCATGGCGAAATAGGACGGCCGGGTCCATTGCGGCGACGCGCCCACCATCGCGATCGTGCGCACGCTCTTGAGGATCGCGCGCAGATAGGCGTCGGGATAGGCGTCGTGGTTCACTGCGGGCGCTGCCATGGCGGCGGGCGCTTGTCGATGAAGGCGTCGATCCCTTCCTCGGTCTCGCGCGCGAGCATGTTCCTTGTCATCACCTCGCCGGTATAGGCATAGGCCTCGTCGAGCCCCAACTCGGCCTGGCGGTAGAACGCCTCCTTGCCGATCGCGACGGCGATGTTGAGCTTGCCGGCGATGTGGCGCGCGAGCGCGCGCACCTCGTCGTCGAGCTTTTCCGGCGGCACGACGCGGTTGACGAGGCCGATCGCGCGCGCGTGCTCGGCCGCAACGAGATCGCCGGTGAGCAACATTTCCAGCGCCGCCTTCCGCCCCACCGCGCGCGACAGCGCCACCATCGGCGTCGAGCAGAACAGGCCGACATTGATGCCGTTGACGGCAAAGCGCGCGTCGTCCGCCGCGACCGCGAGGTCGCAGGTCGCGACGAGCTGGCACCCGGCCGCGGCGGCGATGCCGTGGACGCGGGCGATGACCGGCTTCGGCAGGCGCACGATGCTCATCATCACGCGCGAGCACTGCTCGAACAGCGCCTCGTAATTCTTGCGGCCGGGATTGGCGCGCATCTCTTTCAGATCATGGCCGGCGCAGAAGCCTGGTCCTGCGCCTGCGATCACCACGACCCTGACCGAGCCGTCGCGCGCGATCGCGTCGATCGCGTCTTGCAGTGCCGCGAGCAGCGCGCCGGAAAGGGCGTTGCGCTGTTGCGGCCGGTTGAGCGTGAGGAAGGCCACGCCGGCCTCATCGTTCCGGAGCAGCACGGGCTCGTTCCCAGCCGTCATCGCTCTCATCCCTTCACAGCCTCGGCTCTGCAAAGCACCGCACGGGGCCGCTTTCAACGGGAAAGACGACGCCGTGAGGTATAATGTTACCACATAGCGAAAAGCGCCGTCATTCCGCGGCCTTTGGCGCTTGACGGTGCGACATCGCGTGTCATACTGCGCCGTCATCACGAGGATCGGCGATGAAGACCCATTCGCTCAAGGCGGGCGAGCTCGACAAGCAGTGGCTGCTGATCGACGCCAACGGGCTGGTGCTCGGGCGCCTCGCCTCGATCATCGCCCTGCGGCTCAGGGGCAAGCACAAGCCGAGCTATACGCCGCACATGGATTGCGGCGACCATGTCGTCGTCGTCAATGCCGAGAAGGTGCAGCTCACCGGCAACAAGCGGCGCGACAGCATTTTCTACTGGTACACGGGCTATCCCGGCGGGATCAAAGGGCGCTCGAAGGGCGCGATCCTCGATGGCAAGCATCCCGAGCGCGTGCTGGAGAAAGCGGTCGAGCGCATGCTGCCGCGCGGGCCCTTGGGGCGGCGCATCATGGGTCATCTCAAGGTCTATGCCGGGCCCGAGCATCCGCACGAGGCGCAGCAGCCGCAGCGTCTCGACGTTGCCGCGATGAACCGCAAGAACACGAGGGCCTGAGCCATGGCGACTACCCAGCTCGGCGGCCTGCGCGACGCGATGCAATCGGCGCAGCAGGCGCGCCAACAGCCGGAAGCGCCGCTAGCGCCGCTAGCGCCGCACGCGCAGCCGGCGGAACCCGTGAAGCCGAAGCTCGATCCGCAAGGCCGCGCTTATGCCACCGGCAAGCGCAAGAACGCGGTGGCGCGCGTATGGATCAAGCCCGGCACCGGGCAGATCACGGTCAATGGCCGCGACAGTCCCATATATTTCGCGCGGCCGGTGCTGCGCATGCTGCTGAACCAGCCGTTCGTCGTGGCGAACCGGCTCGGCCAGTACGATGTCGTGTGCACGGTCGTGGGCGGCGGACTTTCCGGCCAAGCGGGCGCGGTGCGGCACGGCATCAGCCGCGCGCTCACCTTCTACGAGCCCGATCTGCGCCCGACGCTGAAGTCGCAAGGGTTCCTGACGCGCGACAGCCGCGTGGTCGAGCGCAAGAAATACGGCCGCGCCAAGGCGCGACGCAGCTTCCAGTTCTCGAAGCGCTAAACTCGCGCCCTTCTTCGGCGTAGAAGGTCGCGATGGCGCCAACAGTCTTCATCGACGGCGAGGCCGGCACCGCGGGCCTCCAGATCCACGAGCGCCTCGCCGGCGCGGCGCGACATCGCGCTCGTCTCGATCGAGCCGGCCCGCCGCAAGGATGTGACGGCGCGGCGCGACCTGCTGAACGGCGCCGACCTCGTGATCCTGTGTCTGCCCGACGAGGCGGCGCGCGAGGCGGTCGGCCTCATCGAGAGCAATGCCGTGCGCGTCATCGATGCCTCGACCGCGCATCGCACCGCGCCCGGCTGGACCTACGGCTTTCCGGAAATGGCGAAGGCGCAGCGCGCCGCCATTGCCGGCTCGCGCCGCGTCGCCAACCCCGGCTGCTATCCGACCGGGTTCATCGCGCTGGTGCGGCCGCTCGTCGAGGCCGGGCTCGTGCCGCGGGATTGGCCGGTCACGGTCAACGCCGTCTCGGGCTATAGCGGCGGCGGCCGCTCCATGATCGCCGAGTTCGAGAACACGAACGCGCCCAACTACACGACCGTGCCCTACCGCATCTATGCGCTCACGCTCGCGCACAAGCACGTGGCGGAGATGCAGCGCCATGCCGGGCTTGCCCGGCGGCCGCTCTTCGCCCCTTCGGTCGGGCGCTATGCGCAAGGCATGATCGTCGAGGTGCCGCTGCATCTCGATGCGCTGCCGGCGAAGCCGCACGTCAGGGATGTGCACGCCGCGCTCGCCGCCGCCTATGAAGGCGAGACCTTCGTCGAGGTCGCCTCGCTCGAGGAGACGGCCGCGCTTGCGACGCTCGATCCCGAGCGTCTCAACGGCACCAACCGCATGCGGCTCTACGTATTCGCCAGCGAGGAGGAAGGGCAGGCGCGGCTTGTGGCGCTCCTCGACAATCTCGGCAAGGGCGCAGCCGGCGCCGCGGTGCAGAACCTCAACCTCATGCTCGGATTGCCGGAGACCGCCGGGCTTTCGTAGGCGCGCGACCTCTGCTAGCGTTGCCGCATAACGGCTGCGCCAAATTCAAACGCGGCCGCAGGGAGGGGGACATGCGAAACGCAGCGCGTCTTGCGGCGATCGCCGTGGCACTTGCCGTTACCGCCTTCGCGGCGCCGGCGCCCGCCGCCGACTACGTCATGAAATTCGGCATACCGACGGTGAACGACGCGCAGCACCACTATCTGCTCGCCTACAAGGATGCGCTGGAAAAGGCGTCGAACGGGCGGATCGAGGTGCAGATCTATCCGGCGAGCCAGCTTGGCGCCATCCCGGTCGAGATCCAGGGCGTGCAGCTCGGCTCGATCCAGGCCTTCATGTCGCCGGTCGATTTCTTCACCGGCATCGACGCGCGCTACAGCGTGTTCGCCGCGCCGATGCTGTTCCGGAGCGAGGCGCAAGCCGCCAAGGCGATCCACGACCCTGCGCTCGAGCCGAAGATCCTTGCGCTCGCCGAACCGAAAGCGCTCGTCGGCATGGCGATGCTGGCGGTCGGAGCGTCGCACTACGCGGCACGGAAGCCGATCCTTCGTCTTGCCGACTTCAAGGGCAAGAAGCTGCGCATCAACGGCAGCGAGCTCGAGCGCGCGAAGATGTCGGCGCTCGGCGCCTCCGGCATCGCGATGGCGCTGAGCGAGGTGATGCCGGCGCTCGACCAGGGCACGATCGACGGCACGATCAGCGGCTTCGCGGTGTTCGTGCCGTTCAAGATGAACACGCTCGTCCACGTCGTGACGGTCACGAACGATACCCAGCTCATCTCGATCGCCATGGTCAGCAAGCGCTGGCTCGACGGGCTGCCGCCCGATCTGCAAAAGCTCGTGCTCGAGACCGGGCATGCGCTCGAGCCTGCGGCCCAGGCCGATGCGCTCGCCCTCCTGGCAAAGCTGCAGCAGCAATGGATCGACATGGGCGGCGAGGTTCACCCGCTGCCGGCCGAGGACCTTGCGCAGATGAAGACGCTGCTGACGCCGGTCGGCGAAGAAGTCACGAAATCGCAGCCCGCCGTGCACGATTTCTACGAGGAAGTCCGCGCCGTGGCCGCGAGGAATTGAAGGGCGGCGCCGCGCTACTCGGACTTCACCTTGACGTAGGAGCCCGGCGCGTCCTCGATCGGCTTGAGCTTGCCGTCGCCGGGCTTGCGCGCCGGGACGGTTCCGCCGCTGTGCCGCGCCACCCATTTCTCCCAGGTCGGCCACCATGAGCCCTCGTGGAAGGTGGCGCTGGCGAGCCAGTCTTCCGGCTTCTTCGGCAGCTTCGCGTTGTCGAAGTGGCCGTATTTGCGCTGCTCGGGCGGATTGACGACGCCCGCGATGTGGCCCGAGGCGGCGAGCACGAATTTGACCGGGCCCTTGTAGAGCTGCGTCGCCGCATATGTCGACTTCCACGGCGCGATGTGGTCCTCGCGCGCCGACAGGATGAAGCTCGGCGTCCTGATCTTGCGCACGTCGATCGGCACGCCGTTGAGCGTGATGCCGCCCGGCTCGACCAGCTTGTTCTCCTGGTACATGGTGCGGAGATAGAAGCTGTGCATGGTCGCCGGCATGCGCGTCGAATCGCTGTTCCAATAGAGCAGGTCGAACGGAAACGGCTCCTTGCCGAGCAGATAGTTGTTGACGACGAAGGACCAGATCAGGTCGTTGGCGCGCAGCATGTTGAAGGTCGTCGCCATGTCGGAGCCCTCGAGATAGCCGTGCTGGCGCATGCGCTCCTCGAGCGATGCGAGCTGCTCCTCGTCGATGAAGACGGAGAGCTCGCCCGCCTCCTTGAAATCGACCATCGAAGCGAAATACGTGGCGCTGGCAAAGCGCTTGTCGCCCTTTGCCGCCATGTAGGCGAGCGTCGCCGACAAGAGCGTGCCGCCGAGGCAATAGCCGATCACATTCGCCTCGCTCTCGCCGGTCGCGAGCTTCATCGCGTCGAGCGCGGCGAGCGGGCCCTCGGTCATGTAGTCGTCGAAGCGCTTTTGCGCCAAATGCTCGTCGGGATTGACCCACGACACGACGAACACGCTATGGCCTTGGCTGACGGCCCAGCGCACGAACGAGTTCTGCGGGCGCAGATCGAGGATGTAGTACTTGTTGATCCACGGCGGCATGATGAGGAGCGGCCGCCGCTTCACTTCGGTGGTCGTGGGATCGTATTGGATGAGCTGGTGCAGGTCGTTCTGGAAGATCACCTTGCCCGGCGTCACGGCGATGTTGCGGCCGACCTCGAACGCCTCCATGTCGGTCATCTTGATCATGAGGCGGCCCTTGCCGCGCTCGAGATCCTCCAGCATATGCTTCAGACCGTTCACCAGGTTCTCGCCGCCGCTTTCGATCGTGGTGCGCAGCACCTCGGGATTGGTCAGCACGAAATTCGAAGGCGCCATCGCGTCGACGAATTGCCGCGTGTAGAAATCGACCTTGCGCGCGGTCCTGGGGTCGAGTCCCTCGACATGCTGCACGATCGCCTGCATCCAGCGCGCCGTCAGGAGATAGCTCTGCTTGATGTAGTCGAAGATCGCGTTCTCGCTCCACGCCGCATCGCTAAAGCGCCGGTCGCCGGGCGCCGGCTGCGCCACGGGATCGGCCGGGCCGCCGGTCAGGAACCGGTGCGTCGCGGTCTGCCACAGGCGCAGATAGTCCTGCCACAACGAGAGCTGCGCCTGGACCAGGCTCATCGGGTCGCTCATCAGGCGCTGCGTCATCTCGAAGAAGGCGCCGGCGATGTTGAGCGGGTCGATGGCGCCCGTCCCATCCGCCTGGCGCGACAGGAATTCCTGCACGATGCGCTGGCTGCGTTCGGCGAGTTCGGCCATATTGCGCGACCAAGCGACGGGGTCCGGGACCTTGATTTCGTGGGGGTGAGGTTCTTTCATGCTCCCGTCCTGGCGGGTCGAACACGGGCGGCCGCGCCGCTCGCCATAATATGGTCAAATCCGGCGCGCGGAGTAAGTAGGGCATGATGGTTATTCGACCGCGGTCGACAGGAGCGCCGGCGCGTTCCTTCGCAGTTGCAATCGTCGCGATGCTGCTCGGCGGCTGTTCCTCCGTTCCGAACGCGATCAATCCGGTCTCGTGGTATCGCGATATTTCGGGCGCCTCCAAGAATGACGCGCTCGACCAGGATCAGAGCAACGCACAGAATCTCGCCGCCGGCGGCAACGCGCCCTACCCCAATCTGGGCGATGTGCCCAATGCGCCCGACTCGGCGACCAGCACGATCGACCGCGAAAGATTGCGAAAAGGGCTGATCGCCGACCGCACCAACGCGCAGTACAGCGACGAGCAGTTGCGCGCCGGCGCGCCGGCCCCCTCGCTGGTCGCGCCGCCGCCGCCCGCGCCGCCCGCGACGGTCGCAGCCGCACCTCAGGCGGCAGCGCCAGCAGCGCCGCCGGCGCCGTCGAGCGCCGCATCTGCCGCTCCGGCTGCACCCGCGCCGGTACCCGCATCTCCGGTCGCATCCGCTCCGCTCGCGGCGCCGGCCGCACCACCGGCGCCCGCGACTCCTGCGGCCACGGCATCTGCGCCCACGACGCCCGCACCCGCGCCTTCCGTCGCTTCCTCGCAGCCGCCAGCTCCTGCCGCGCCGGCTGCCGCCGCAGCGCCTGCCGCTCCTGTGCCGCGCCCGCCCCGAAGGGCGGAAGCTCCGACGAAAGAGACGGCGCAACCGGAAGAGCAGACGGCAAGCGCCGAGTCGTCGCTCCAGAGCCCGACGATCCCGAACGTGCCGGTGGGCGAAGCGCCGCAAGCGCCGCCGCCGCCGCCCGCGATGCCGCCGCCGCCGCCGGCGCCGGTCGTTGCCTCGATCGCCCCGTCGCGGGCTGCGCCGGCCGCTGCCGCGCCTGGTTCCGCGGCGCAGGCTTTTTCCGGCAAGCGACGCCCCGCTGCCGCGTCGTCGCTCAACGTCGCGGCCATCGCCTTTGCCGACGGCTCTGCCGCGCTCACGACAGAGGAACGCGATCGCCTGAGCGAGATCGCTGCGATGCAGCATGACCAGGGCGGCGCGTTCCGAGTCGTGGGGCATGCGGCGTCCGCGCGCGGCGAGGAGAGCGCGCAACAACGCCTCGAGGGCTTCACGCTCGCGCTGAATCGGGCGAAGGCGGTCGCGCAAATCCTGAGCAGCGAGGGCGTGCCGTCGAAGCAGATTGCGATCGAGGCGGCGCCCGGTCGCGCCGGGGACGCGTCGATCGCCGACATTTACTTCGAGCGCTAAAACAGTCGCACGCGGCTTTACCCTGGGCTAGAACGAAGCCGCCGCTCCGGGAAAGGGACGGGCTCCTCTGACGTGACGCCGCCACTCAAGATCGCCATTGCCGGACTCGGCACCGTCGGCGCGGGCACGGTGCGCCTGTTGCGCCAGAACGCGGCGCTGCTCGAGCGCCGCGCCGGCCGCCCGCTCGTGCTGACCGCGGTCGCCGCACGCGACAGCGGGCGCGACCGCGGCGTCGATCTCGCGGGCGTGCGGTGGGAAAGCAACGCCGCGGCGCTCGCCTCGGCCGCGGATGTCGATGTCGTGATCGAGCTGATCGGCGGCAGCGACGGTCCGGCGCGCGCTCTCGTCACGGCCGCGCTCGCCAACGGCAAGCACGTCGTCACGGCCAACAAGGCGCTCATCGCGCACCATGGCGCGGCGCTTGCGAAGCTCGCGGAAGAGAAGGGGGCGGCGCTCGCCTTCGAGGCCGCGGTGGCGGGCGGCATCCCGATTCTGAAGGCGTTGCGCGAAGGCCTGTCCGCCAACAATGTGCAATCGATCCATGGCATCCTCAACGGCACCTGCAACTACGTGCTGACGACGATGCGCGCGACGGGCCGCGACTTTGCCGACGTGCTCGCCGAGGCGCAGCGCCTCGGCTATGCCGAGGCCGATCCGAGCTTCGATATCGACGGCATCGATTCGGCGCACAAACTCGCGCTGCTCGCCGCGGTCGCGTTCGGCACCGAGGTCGATTTCGCCTCGGTCCATGTCGAGGGCATCCGCCACGTCTCGGCGCTCGACATCGCCTTTGCCGAGGATCTGGGCTACCGCATCAAGCTCTTGGGCCTGGCGCGCCCGACCGCGCACGGGCTCGAGCAGCGCGTCCACGCGGCGATGGTGCCGAGGAGCGCGCCCATCGCGCTGGTCGACGGCGTCTACAACGCCGTCGTGGTCGAGGGCGATTTCGTCGGCCGCATCATGCTCGAAGGCCGCGGCGCCGGCGCCGAGCCGACGGCGTCGGCGGTGATCGCCGATCTGCTCGACGTGGCAGTGGGCCGCGCGCTGACGAGCTTCGCCGGACCCGCCTCGCAGCTCCGCCGTCTTCCTGCCGCACCGATCGAGCGCCATCGCGGCGCCTATTACGTGCGGCTCATGGTGCTCGACCGGCCGGGCGTCATCGCCGACGTGACGGCGGCGCTGCGCGACGAGCTCGTATCGATGGAGCAGATGATCCAGCGCGGCCGCGCGCCCGGCGAGCCGGTGCCGGTGGTGCTGACGACGCACGAAACGGAAGAGGCGGCGATGCGCCGGGCGCTCGAGCGAATCGCGCGCCTTGGCACCGTGACAGAGCCGCCGCGCATGATCAGGGTGGAGAATTTCTAGGAGGCGAACATGGCTCTACCAGCAGCGATGGACCGCAATCTCGCGCTCGAAGCGGTGCGCGTCACGGAAGCCGCGGCGCTGTCGGCTTCGCGCCTGATGGGGCGCGGCGACGAGAAGGCGGCCGATCAGGCCGCGGTCGATGCGATGCGCCAGGCGCTGAACAGCCTCGCGATCGACGGCACGGTCGTCATCGGCGAGGGCGAGCGCGACGAGGCGCCGATGCTCTTCATCGGCGAGAAGGTCGGCAGCGGGCAGGGGCCGCGCATCGACATCGCGCTCGATCCGCTGGAAGGCACTACCATCACCGCGAAGGGCGGCTCGAACGCGCTTTCGGTGATCGCGATGGCGGAAGCCGGCGGGTTCCTGAATGCGCCCGACGTCTATATGGACAAGATCGCGATCGGCAGCGGATGGGGCGAGGTCGTCGATCTCGACGAGACGCCGAAGACCAATCTCGTCAATCTCGCCAAGGCGAAGAAGGCCGAGCTGTCCGATCTCGTCGTCTGCATTCTCGACCGCCCGCGCCATTCCGAGCTCATCGCGCGCGTGCGCGAGGCCGGGTCGCGCATCATGCTGATCTCCGACGGCGATGTCTCGGGCGTGATCGCGACCGCGCGCCCCGACAGCGGCGTCGACATCTACATTGGCTCGGGCGGCGCGCCCGAAGGCGTGCTGGCGGCGGCCGCCCTCAACTGCATCGGCGGCTTCATGCAGGGACGGCTCCTCTTCCGCAACGACGACGAGAGGGGGCGCGCGCGGCGCTTCGGCATCTCCGACTTCGAGCGCAAATATTCGCTCTACGATTTGGCGCATGGCGAGGTGATGTTCGCGGCGACGGGCGTCACCAACGGCACGATGCTGCAAGGCGTGCGGCGCTTCGCCGGCGGCGCCGTCACCTACTCGATGGTGATGCGCTCCAAAAGCGGCACCGTGCGCATCATCGAGGCGCAGCACAATTTCCAGCGCAAGACCGTCTTCGCCGGCATGGATCGCTGATCGTGGCCGGGTTCGAGAGCGCGCATTTCGTCGAGCTCTTCGCGAGCCCCTTCATGTCGTATCAGTGGCCGGACAGCGACAAGCTCAACAAAGAGCTGCGCGAGAAGATCCTCGGCTACGAGCATGCACATCCGAACAAGACCGAGAGCAAGAGCAATGTCGGCGGCTGGCACTCGGAGGCGGGGCAGTTGCAATTCTGCGGCGAGGCCGGCCAGACGCTGATCGAGCGCACGATCGCGTTCGTCAACGAAGCGACGCAGCGCACGCTCGCGGGCCGCAACGTGCCGCCGTTCGGCTGGGCGATCGAGGCCTGGGCCAACGTCAATCGCGCGGGCGACTTCAACCGCATGCATCTCCATGGCATGTCGACCTGGTCGGGCACCTACTATGTCGATGACGGCGATCCGCCGCGCGAGGCCGAATTCGGCACGTCGCTCGAGGTCACCGATCCCAACGCGCAGCGCACGGCGAGCTTCTTTCACGGCATCCTGCCGCCCGGCATCTTCATCAGGCCGCAGCCGGGCCTGATGGTGCTCTTTCCGAGCTACGTGCCGCACATGGTGATGCCGCATCGCGGCAAGCGGCCGCGCATCTCGATCGCCTTCAATTTCCGCAAGAACCCGTACCCGTGACAGAGACGCCGGTGCTGGGGGTCGAGCGCTCGCTCACGGGGCGCTTGTGGCGCGAGCGCGCGGGCGACGAGCGCGCGGGGCTCGCGATCGCGCAGCGCATTGCCTGTCCCGAGCTTGTCGGCCGTCTTCTGGCGCGCCGCGGCGTAGGTCCCGACACGGCCGAGCGCTTCCTCGAGCCGCGCCTCAAGGACGAGCTGCCCGATCCCTCGCACTTCCTCGACATGGACAAGGCCGTGGCGCGCCTTGTCGAAGCGCTCGAGCGGCGCGAGACGATCGCCGTGTTCGGCGACTACGATGTCGATGGCGCGACATCGGCGGCGCTGCTCCGCCGCTTCTTCGAGGCGGCCGGCGCGCGCGTCATCGTCTATGTCCCGGACCGGCAGCGCGAGGGCTATGGGCCGAACGCGGCGGCGCTCATCGCCCTCAAGGACCAAGGCGCAGAGCGTCGTCGTCACGGTCGATTGCGGCATCACCGCATTTGCCCCGCTCGCGGCGGCCGAAGCGGCGGGGCTCGACGTCATCGTCGTCGATCATCATGTCGGCGAGCCCGACCTTGCCGAAGGCGCGCGCCGTCATCAATCCGAACCGGCTCGACGAGACGAGCCCGCACGGCGCGCTCGCCGCCGTCGGTGTCGCCTTCCTGCTCGTCGTCGGCGTCAATCGCGCGCTGCGCCGCATCGGCTGGTACCAGAGCCGCGCCGAGCCCGACCTCATGGCGTGGCTCGATCTCGTGGCGCTCGGCACCGTCGCCGACGTGGTGCCGCTGACGGGCGTGAACCGCGCGCTCGTGGCGCAAGGCCTGAAGGTGATGCGGCAGCGCGGCAATCCCGGCATCGCCGCGCTCGCCGACGTGGCGCGCGTGTCGGAGCCGTTGGGCGCCTATCACGCGGGCTTCGTGCTTGGCCCGCGCGTCAATGCCGGCGGTCGGGTCGGCGCGTCGGATTTGGGCGCGCGCCTCCTCGCTTGCGACGACGCGGTCGAGGCGCGCGCTCTGGCCGAGCGTCTCGATGCCTTGAACGCCGAGCGCCGCGAGATCGAAGCGCAGGTGCTGGCGCAGGCGATCCAGCAGGTCGAGAGCGGGCCCAAGGCGGCGCTATTGTTCGCCGCGGGCGAAGCCTGGCACCCGGGCGTCGTCGGCATCGTCGCGAGCCGGCTCAAGGACCGCTACAACCGGCCGGCCTGCGTCGTGGCGCTCGACGGCGGCATTGGCCGCGGCTCGGGCCGCTCGGTGCGTGGCCTCGCGCTCGGCCCCGCCATCATCGCCGCGCGCCAGGCGGGGCTTCTCGTGAATGGCGGCGGACACGCGATGGCGGCGGGCTTCACGGTCGAATCCGCGCGCCTCATCGATCTCAGGAATTTCCTCGAGGCGCGTGCGCGCGAAGCCCTGGGCGATGAGGCGCCCGTGCCGGAGCTTGCGATCGACGGCGCATTGACGGCGGCGGCGGCGACGACCGATTTCGCTGCGCTGATCGAGCGCATCGGCCCGTTCGGCACCGGCAATCCCGAGCCGCGCTTCGTGCTGCCGCACATGCGCGTGCTGCGCGCCGACGTGGTGGGAGGCGCGCATCTGCGCCTCATCCTCGCCGACGGCGCGGGCGCGGGCCGGCTGAAGGCGATCGCGTTCCGCGCCGTCGATGGGCCGCTTGCGCCGGCATTGCTGCAAAGCGGCCGGGCCGCGTTCCATGTCGCGGGCCATCTGCGCGCCGACCGCTGGCAGGGGCGCGAGGACGTGCAGCTTCTGCTCGACGACGCCGCGCCCGCGCTCTGACTACGCCATCCAGCGCTCTTTCCACGCCTGGAACATGAGGATGGGCCACATAGCGGTAGAGCACCTTGCGCAGGATGCGCTTGCCGATGCCGCCCTCGCCGCGCACGAGCGGGCGAGGGTTTCCGGCGCTTGATTTGCGCCGGCGCGGCGGTTAGACCCGCGCCCACGTCCCCGTCGTCTAGAGGCCTAGGACATCGCCCTTTCACGGCGGTAACACGGGTTCGAATCCCGTCGGGGACGCCAGTAAAATCAGCTATTCAGGTGTCTGCCCGCGCCCGTCAATCCATAGATACGGCAAAAATACGGCATAAGCGGGTTGAAAATCGTCAGGGTCGGAAACTGTGATGCCCGTCCGCCCATAACGGCCGGCCGCGCGACGGCAGCGGCCACGGTCTTGTCACCAACTGTCCGACTGCCAGGGCGAGACCAAGCTCTCGACCTGCCGAAGCTCATCGCCCGTTACGGCGCCGACCGCGCTGGTGACGCGGGTTGCGAGCTTTCAGGACGCGCATCCCGGCATCGAAATCCGAATCACGACCTCCCCGCATCTCGTCGACTTCCAGCGCGAGGAGGTGGACATGGCGGTGCGCTACGGTCGCGGCAACTGGCCCGGCCTCCGGACGCAGTGGCTGATGGCCGAGGACATCTTTCCCGTGTGCAGCCCGGCCTTGATGAAGGGTCCGAAACCGCTGCGTCGGCCGGAAGACCTCGTCCATCACACTCTGCTCCACACGAGCGTGGGGCGCGAGGACTGGCAGCTCTGGCTCACCGCGGCGGGCCTTCCGGTCGCGCTCGCGCTGCGGCGGGGCCTGAGTTTCGATCAGAGCTTCATGGCGCTGCAGGCGGCGACCGATGGGCTCGGCGTCGCGCTCAGCAGCCGGAGCCTCGTCGATGCCGATATCGCCGCCCGCCGTCTCGTCATTCCGTTCGACGTCGTGCTTCCAGCGGATGCCGGCTACTACATCGTCGCGCCGGAAGAGACCGCCGACACGACGAAGATCGCGCTGTTCCGCAATTGGCTCGCCCGCTCGGTGGTGAACGGTGCTGCCGGGAAGGGGCCGTCAGCTATGGGCGACGTTGCCGTCGCGGAGCGCCAAGTGGTTGGCGAAAGAGTTCTGTCCGGTCGCGCAAGGCAAGCGCGTTAGCCGGGTCTTGTCGCCGGGGACGCGCCGCAGCTCACAACTGAAAAAGACCCTTCAGTCCCGCGCAGGATTTTCTATAGAGGCGGTCCGTCGCGCCTTCGGTCGAGGTTCCAAGAGATCGTGTTGCTGCGGACGACTCCTTCAACCGGCTTCCCGAGGTTGCGATCGAGCACCTGGCGCCACGGGACAAGCGTGAACTCGTGGCTGCGGATACGCTCCGAACTCTGACCCCGCCTGAGAAATATTAATCCAGATACCCAAGGGCTTGGTCCCGTTTCCGCCGGGGTCAGGCTTGGAAGCGATTTTACACTGCTGCCCCTTCCAAGCATCGAACGAGCGCTGAATTGCAGCTATCTTGGCAAGACTTTGATAATCTGCATTGGGTCGATAGCTTCCCCGGCAGCCAAAAGGGGTCGGCGTCCGCTTTGCCAGGCTGCCCGTCCGAGAGCAGACCGGCGGCTTCCGGCCAGGTGTGGCCAGGTCGACATCGCGCCCATTCCGGTCATTCGACCGGCTCGATCAGCGCCTCCGAGCGGGCCGTTCGCGTACGAGCTCCGGTTCTCAGGCTCGTCCTCCCGGATTAGAATTGGACGACCAGCCGTCCTCTCGTACCACCGGCCTCCAGCCGACGATGGGCGTCGGCCGCCCTTTCCGGCGGATAGACCTCTGCCACGCGAAGCGTGATTTTGCCGGCCTCGACCAGTTGCCGGAGCCGATCGAGCTTCTCGAACTCCTGCGCGTAGGAGCGCACCATGGTTGCCGTGAAGTGGATATCCCGCTGCGGGATGCCCTGGAATCCGCGGACGGATGTGAAGGAGCCGCCGTCACGAACGGCGGGAATGACAAGCTCTTTGAGCACCGCTCCGTCCGCGAGCCCATCGACTCCTTGAGGGAAGTGTCTGCGAATCCGCGACGCGACATCATCGCCCCTTCGGACGACGATATCGGCGCCGAGCGACGCAACCAGCTTTTCGTCTTGCTCGGAAGCATCGGCGATGACCGTCAGCCCCTCGGCTTTGGCGAGCTGGACGACGTAGCCGCCATAAGCGCCCGCCGCGCCGGTCACTGCGATGACCTGACCCGGAGACAGCTTGAGCAGGTCGAGCGACTGGCGCGCCGTCAGCCCGTTCATCGGCAAGCTGCAGGCCTCAGGATGGGTCTTTCCGGTAGGGGCGCGCACGACCGATCGGGCATCGAGCACAATTTGCTCGCGATACGCGCCATGGCTGCCTTTCGGCACCACGATCGCCATGACGGCGTCGCCAACCTTGAGTCTGTCAGGAACGCCGCTTCCAACCTCATCGACGATCCCCGCCGCCTCCATTCCTGGCACGTAGGGCGGCGGATCAGCCTTCTGCTGTTCGGCGCGTGTGCCGTTGCGGACCCCGACGTCGGTCGGGTTGACCGTCGCTGCATGGACGCGGATCCGCACCTGCCCCGGGCCGGCGTGAACTTCGGGCAATTCGACGACCTTGAGAACTTCAGGACCGCCGTGAGTGAATAGTCCAATCGCGCGCATCGTTTCGTCCTTTGTCCGATAGCCAGTCCCGGTCTTCTCCCGGTCCCGACCATACCATGGACGTTCTCCCGGTGGGCAACCGACACCTGCCGCAACGGCAAGGACTCTTGTTCTGCTCTCCATGCCGAAGCGCTGATCTGTTGCTGCGTGCTACCGCGCCGGCCGATACTAACAGGCTGGTGTGCTGACCGAGGGTGACGAGCGCACGATCGCCTCGCGCGTCTAAATGGAGCGCACTTCGCGCCCATCGCAGTCCTTCAGCCGGGCGGGCCGACGTCTCCGAAGCGGACATGCTGGCCAAAGAGGCTAGTCACGCAGATGCTCTACAAGAGAAGCTCGACATCCATATCGACATTGCGACCTAGTTCTTTCCCCCGACGTTGGCGACGATCTCGGCGATCTCACCTATCCGCTCCATTGTGCCGCGGTAGCCTTCCTCGATCGCGTGGTCGAATGATTTCCAGTCGCGGATCTTGATGCTTTGCATCGCCGGCGCGAGCACCAGGTCGGCGTGGTCCCGGCTGCTCCGCGTCTGGATCGTGCCGCCCACCGTCGCGGCGCGCAGCAACAGGCTGACAATTCCAGGTCCGTGATAATCCGACGGCACGAACAGGCGATTGAATAGGCTTCTGGTCTCGCTGGCGGCGAGGCTTTGATCGCGCGCCACGTCGACGCCAATCACCGGGCCGCGGCGCATCGCGTCCATGACATCGCACGGCAGGTTGTTCATGACGCCACCATCGGCCAGCACCTCGCCATGCTCGATGGCCGGCGGCAGGACGCCGGGAATAGCGATGCTCGCGCGGAGCGCGCGCCACAGCGCGCCTTGGCGCAAGACGGCGACCTCGCCGGTCGTCAAATTCGAGGCGACGGCGAAATAGGGACGCCACATGTCCTCGACGCGGGCGTCGGCAAAATGCCGGCGCAATCTGCGCTCGACCTTGCGCCCCCGCGTCAGCGCGACGAACGGGATCGCATAGTCGCCGAGCGGATTGGATCTGACGAAACCGTCATGCATGCGTTCGTACATTTCCCGATCGTCCCATTCGAGCGCCGCGCCGGCCGCGATGATGGCTCCCATGCTAGTGCCGCCGACGAGGTCGATCGGAATGCGCGCCTCGCGCAGCGCCTTCAAGACGCCGATATGCGCGAAGCCGCGCGCGCCGCCGCCCGAGAACACGAGCGCCAACGCGCGGCCTGTGACGTAGCGCGCGAGGCGGGCGATGTCGGCGCCGCTTCGCATCCTGATGTGGCAGTGGAAGGTCGAGGGGTATTGGCGGAGCCACGGCTCCGCCGGCGCGGGCGAGCGCGTGGCGTCCTCTTAAATCAGCACGAGTTCCGCCTGGCGCCACGGCAGGGTCTTTATTGCTTCGAGCAGATTCTCGTGGCAGAACGGCGACTCCTTCGTATTCGCCACCAATTGGACGCGATCGGCCTGGCGGATGCAGGTCTTGGTCCACTCCGAAATCGACCGTGTCGCCGCAATAGATGAGGAGATCGTGCTCGGTTTCGAAGGCCTGGAAGACATCCGCGCGCAGCTTCGCGACTTCGCTGCCGACCGCGGTCGCCTTTTGACCGGCGCCGCCGACCGCCGCGACCAGCGCCGCGGCGAGCTCCGTGACCGGTGCCCCCTCGTGAAGCGGGATGAGCGCGAGCGTCTTCGGGACGGTGAAGACGCGCCGGCGGAACGACAAGGCGCGGCCGAACAGTTCGATGAGCTGCGCCGTGAACGGCAGCAGGGCTTCCGGATGCTTGCGCACGAGCGCGTCGAAACCCTGCTTGCTGAGCCAGACGAGCGAGGTATCGCGGATGGCGACGCATGTCGAAGCTTGCGGCCGGTTGAGCAGAAGCGCGTATTCGCCAACGATTTCCCCCGCCTGGACCAGGACTGCCGGCTCGTCGTGGCTCACCGCCTCGACGACGAGGCCGAGGCATCCCGTCAAGACCATGTAGAGACCGGTGGCCCCGTCGTCCTGATAGAATAAAACGCGTCCGCCGGGCAGGCTGAGCCAGATAAGCTCTCCCTCAAGAGATGCCCTCGCCTCCGCGTCGAGGCTGTCGAACACTGAGGGACTCGGCAGTGGCACCCGGTAGGGCGGGAAGTTGGCGACCGGTTCTTGCATTTCGCAAATCCTGACGCCAGCGGCAGATTATTTAAAGACGCCATCCTGAGATCGAAGACGCAGCATTCGGCGTCGAGGTTCTGCCAATTCTGCAATCCCGAGCCCGCGCGTGCCCTTGGCCGAAGCGCGGGGGAGGGCCCGGCATGCCGCTCGATCGAGACGATACTCGCTGCTTCTGTCTATCTAACCGCGCGGCTCGAGCAATCACGTCACTTTCGTCGGATCGATACGGGCCGAGTTCACGGGATCGAGTAGCGCTCGCGGCCGGACCGATTGATGTCCTTTGCGAAAAGCTGCTTAAAACGGCCCGGCGGCGGTGCGAGGCTTTCCTCGAAAGGCGCGAGCAACGCATGCCCGGCAAGCTCAGCCTCATGCGCGCCATGATTTTTATATGGCATCTATATTTTTAGGCTCGTCGTGCTCCATCGAATTGCTATGCGGTAATGCGTAAGTGTTGTCCGTCCTCAACAACGATATGGCCTGCGGGCCTGAGGCGGAAACGTGATAGTTGGTCCTGAATGTGGCGATCGACGAACCCCAATCTCAAATCTCATCACCGACGAGCTTATTGCAGCGTCAGGCGCTCATCCCTCCGACCACATCGTCATTGCGGGATCGGAACAGCTCGAGCTGCTGATTACACTCATCCGGCAAGGCTTCTCCAATGTCAGTTGCCAATCCGCTAAGTGCGGGCCGCATTCGCCGGAAGGCAAATCCGATATTTTGATCGTCCCATCCGTCCGAAGCGAGGCGGATCTCATGCTGGTCCTGCGACATCTCGGCTGTGCGCTGCGCCGCCACGGCGTAGTGGTCATACACACGAGCTTCCCGTCCAGCCGCGGAAATTCGCGGCACCTACGGCAGGCGCTCATGCAAGGCGGATTCACCGCCATCGAGCGGCTCCCGAGCCACGGCGGTATCGGGGATCTGTGGTGTGCACGCAAGTATAGCGCCCGAATGGCTCACGCCGCCTGAGGAAAACCATGGAAGCGACCAACCTCGCGACGCTCTGCGGCTACGCGAGCGCGCTGCCCACGCCCTTCAAAGGCGGAGAGATCGACGAAGACGCGTTCACGTCATTCTGCGACTGGCAGATCGGCGAAGGAGTTTCGGCCCTTGTCGTCAACGGCACGACTGGCGAAGCGCCGACGCTCACAGTCGAAGAGCAGCGCCGGCTCCTCAGGCTCGCCGTCGAAGCGGCGCACGGGCACGTGTCCGTGATTGCCGGCGCGGGCTCGAACTCGACCACGCACGCTACGGAGCTGGCGCGGCAGGCGGCACTCGCCGGAGCGGATGGGCTGCTCGTCGTAACGCCCTACTACAACATGCCGTCGCAGGAAGGCGTCTTTCGGCATTTCCGCGCGGTCCATGACGCCACCGACCTCCCCATTCTTCTCTACGACGTGCCATCTCGAACGGGTTGCCCGCTCGGGCTGGAGACCATCTGTCAACTGGCAGAGCTGCCCCGGGTCATTGGGCTCAAGGACGCGACCGGCGATCTTTCTCGTCTTGGCACCTTGCGGCGCACGCTCGGAGAGCAGTTTCGTCTTTGGAGCGGCGACGACGGGACAGCGCTCGATTTTCTGGAGCTTGGCGGCAATGGCTGCATCTCCGTCGTGTCGAACGTCACGCCGAGACTATGCAACCGGCTCTTCCTGGCCTGCTCGTGCGGCGAGCACCTTGTGGCACGTTTGATCGAAAGAGCGACTCCGGCCGCTCACGGAAGCGCTGTTCGCCGAAAGCAGTCCCATGCCGTTGAAGTGGGCTTCGCGGGCGTAGCCATCCTCCGACACTTGATCGTCGCGTTGACCCGCTCCGGGTTGACCGGATAATCGGCACTGGAACGACAAGCGGCCCAAATGAATGCGAATGTCACAGTGTCGTCGCGCATTGTCCCAAGCGAGGCCGGGGCGATCTTCTTGCGGCCGAGATAGAACGCCATCGCTATTGGAGCGATGATCGGCAGGTAGCGTGAGAAAAGCATGACCAGGCCAGTCCCGATGTCCAACGGCACGGCCTCAGGCGCCGGGTTTGTGTTGTTGTTCAGACCATACGTTACGCCGAGTCCGTCGAAGGCTGATCCGTTGTTCGCCGAGGCGGATGAGTACTGGTAGACGATCTGCGACAAGCCGTGCGAACCCGGATTGCTTTCGGCGTTGACGCCCCAGGATGTGGCGGCGAAGAGGCCGCTGGGCCCGAGGACAAGGAGCGGATGCACGAGAAGCGCGATCACCGCCAGCTTCATCTCGCGCCCGCCAACCTTGCGGCCGAGATATTCGGGACTGCGGCCGACCATCTGGCCGGCGAGGAATACGCCGATGATCAGGAAGAGCAGATCTGGCTGAAATTTGAAAGATGCTGATCACCCGAGTAATGCTGGATGTTGGTGTTCGTCATGAACGAGATGACGGTATTGAAGATCGCTGACGGAGCCAGAATGCCGCGGCCGAGCGGATTAAGCGGCGCGATCGGCTGCAGACAAAGCACGACGAAGCCGTAGGTGAAGAGCGCCGCCGTGAACACCAGCATGGCAACGACATACTGCTTCCAATCCTGCGGTCCGGTGTTCAGCCGTCCCTCGAACCACGCGAGCAAACGCGGCGCCTTGTAGCGTCCATCCATGATCCAAGCGAAATAGCGGCTCAACGGAATCGACAACAAAATCGTGACCGCGAGCAGCAGAATGGTCAGCGTCCACATGGGGCTTTTCCTAGGTTGTGCTCAGGTCTGGCGGAAGGTCGCGCCCGAGCGGTACGTCAAAACCACTCCGGCCGGACGAGCGCGATGCCGAGATAGACGAAGAGCAGAGCGGTGACCACGGCGGTCGCGTAGATCATCGGCGCACCTCCTTCAGATCCGCGCGCAGGCTTCGGCGAACACCAGGCATGCCAACATGCTGACGAGACCAAGCGCGAAGAGGGCAGGTAACCAGACAGTGAGATCCATCGCCATTGCTCCCGCAGCTTCTCGTGGGGCGAATGGCACAAATCCTACAGTCGTTCGGAATAGCAAATCGATATGGCTTGGAGGGTTGATATTATATAAAAGAAATATACACGATGAGATTCGAACTCAGAGCTTTCAACCAGGTAAACGGCACATTCCTCCTGCGATACAAGCCACTTGGGCTTCAGATGCGCACGTTGTCGACGTTGACGTCTGCCACGCTACACGTTTGAGCGAGTGTGTGGATGCCCGCTGTCCGGTCCGGTGAATCGGATGTTGAAGAGACCGAACGAACCAAAATGATTTATTAGTATCCAGCCTAATGTGACTGCCTGCAGTGAAGAGCCGCGCAGCCGTTCCATCCACAGCATGCTACGCACGGCAACAGAAGAGCATGCGTGAGCCGTGGTCGACCGAGAAGGCGGTCGATGATCGGTAGGCGTCCGCGCGCATTCATCTGTTGGCGAGGCCTGATTCGCAACGGGTCGGGCGCCTTCCGCGCTGCGTCGAGACGCCCAACCATAGAAGCGGAGACGATGCCATCGATACGAGAATACCGCTCCGCGTGATCCGATCCGCATTCGCCGTCGCGCTCGGAGTCACGATGATGTCATGCCCGGCCTGGGCCGAAACGGCGCTCGTCGTCGGCAAGGCGTCCGCGACCGCCGACACCGTCATCGCCGTCAATGTCGGCGAACGGCTCGGCTTCTTCAAGAAGCATGGCATCGACCTTCAGATCGTGGAGTTTACCGGCGGCGGCAAGATGGTCCAAGCCATGGTCGCCGGCAGCATCGATATCGCGGACGGCGCTGGAACCGAGATGGCGCTCGTCGCCAAGGGCGTGCCGATGCTGGCGGTGTGCGAGAACGCCTCGACCATTCCTTGGTTCAGCATCGGCGTTCCGTGGGACTCGCCGATCACGTCGAAGGAGGAACTGAAGGGCAAGAAGATCGGCATCTCGACCGCGGGCTCGCTGACCGATTGGCTGGCAAGGGAGCTCGAGCGCAAGGAGGGCTGGGGATCCGATGCGATTACGCGGGTGCCGATCGGCAGCGACACAGGCGCCTCCGCAGCGGCGTTTCGAGAGCATCTGATCGATGCGTATATCGGCGGGACGACGACGTTCCTGGCCATGGCGGAAAAGAAGATCGGGCGCGTGCTCATCCCGGTCTCGGTCTTCGAGGCCAGAATCGCTTCCGGCACTCTCTTTGCGTCGAACCGCCTTATCGCGACCAACCCCGACGCGCTACGCGCGTTCCTTGCGGGCTGGCTCGAGACCACCGCCTTCATGCGTACGCACAAGGCCGAGACCGTGAAAATCGAGAGCGGCATCACCGGCTTTTCCGAGAGCGTGATGGCGAAGGAGTACGACATCGTGATCGGCATGTTCACGAGGGATTGCAAATTCGACGCGGAATCTCTTGCGACGCTCCAGCGCTCATTCGTCGAATTGGGGCTTCTGAGCACGCCGCCCGACATGTCGAAGCTCTATACCGAGGCTTACGTGCCCGCGACGCCCGACGTTCCGGACGCGGCCACTAGCGGCGGGCGCCACGCGGCTCCCAGAAGGACCTGGCGTCATGCTGACCATTCAAAATCCGATCACCACGCCCTCGATCATGCGCTCGCGGCTCATGCTCGAGACCGTCTCGGAGCTGGTCGCCGCGAACGAGTGGCGCGACAAGCAGGTGATGATCCTGATGCGGCCGCAGGGCGACAGCAAATGGCGGACGCGCTTCTTCGCGAGCGACGCCCCGGATCGGTGGACGCGGTCGCGAGCGGCGAAGCGGATATCGCGATCTGCAACCCCGGCGGGGTGCTCGGCATGGCGTTGCGCGGGCGCGGCCCTACAAGACGCCCATTCCGCTCCGCTCGATCATGGTGATCCCGCAATTCGATCAGCTGGGCTTCGCGGTGACGGCGTCGACCGGGCTCAAGACCTTGGGCGATCTCAAACGGACGCGCTATCCGCTGCAGGTCTCGCTTGCGCGGACAGCGGGACCACTCGGTCCACATGATCTGCAATCATGTGCTCGGCGCCTACGGCATGTCGTTCGACGATATCGTGAGCTGGGGCGGCAAGGTCGTCCATACCGAGGGGATGCCCAACGGACCCGATCGGCTCGGCGCCGTGGAGCGCGGCGAGCTCGACGCGGTCTGGGACGAGGCGCTTCCCCGCTTCGCGGCGCGGCAATCGAGCTCGGCATGCGCTTCCTGGCGATCGACGAACCCCAGCTCAAGGCGCTCGAGGCGGACGGCCTGATGCGCGCGGCGATCACCGACCGAGAATATCCGGGCCTGCGGACGGACGTCTGGACGGTGGATTTCAGCGGCTGGCCCGTGTTCTGCCTCGCGAGCGCGCCGGACGAGATGATCTATAACTTCTGCGCCGGACTCGACGCGCGCAAGGACCGGATACCGTGGGACGGCGGGGCGCAGGCCCGATGCCGCTCGACCGACTGTGCAAGGACAGCAAGGACGGTCCCCTCTATCTTCCGCTTCATCCCGGCGCCGAGCGCTTCTGGCGCGAAT